>NZ_CP113949.1:3894375-5192500 GCF_026810445.1 Pseudomonas sp. BSw22131
TAGTAGCGTCGAAGCCGAAACGATAAATGCCTTCGCTGGCACCCGCCGTGTAAGACCCCACCAACAGGTCGTATTCGGTCATCGTTTTGGCCTGAAGAGGAAATGCGCTGATGCTGCTGGCCATCAGCAGCCAAGGCAGAATTTTACGAGTCATGGGCAGTTCTCTTTGTCGATTGTTTGCCGTTGATTCATCGCTGAACTTCATCGCTGAACACGGAGATCTTGGGTATGACAGCCTATAGCGGCCCGGAGTTGCCTGAGGTGTTTCGGTACGTTACAGGAGCGCGCTTGCCCGCGAATCTCAGTGTGTCAAACGACATGGCTGGTTCCGACACGGCGCCATCGCAGGCAAGCGCGCTCCTACAATGAGAGCTACTCAATCCTGCTCTTCATCATCCTCATCACGGGCCGCGAACGCGCTCATGGTGACAATCCGGTGATCGGCATTACCGTCGTTGATGACCCAGCTTTGCAGGGCCTCATCGAAGCGGGATGCGCCGATTTGCGCCTGGGTAAAGCGCCAGACCTTGCGTTCGCGGCCGTCCATGCTTTCGATGTTCAACTGCTCCTCTGTCAGGGTGAACTCGAAGGCGTGCAGGCCGTCGATTTCCAGCATGTCGGACGTTTGCAGCGCAGCGAGCAGATTTTCAGGCGTTGTGGTCATGGCAGTCATTCGAGTAAGTGAAAGAGCGAATGATAGGCGAAAAGACGCCTGCATGTGGCCGCAGGCGTCGGTCGTGCAGGTTTCGGACGATCAGTCGTGGGTGGTTTCGCGCACGTAAAAACGCTTGGGAATGCCCCAGACGATCAGCGCAACCGCCAGCACGCTCACGGCGCACAGCGCAAACAGCGCAGGCGTTGCAGTCCCGGTGAGGTCTTTGATGCGGCCCACCATGAACGGCGCAATGATGCCGCCGAGCTGGCCCAGCGAGTTGATCAGGGCGATGCCCGCCGCTGCCGCAAGACCTGTCAGAAAGCGCGGCGGGATGGTCCAGAAGATCGGCATCCAGGCGATGATCCCGGTCATGATCATGGTCATGCCGATCATCAACGGCAGCAACTGCCCCGGAAACAGCGCACACACCAGATACCCCGCCGCTGTCAGCGTGGCGCAACTTGCCATGTGCCAGCGCCGCTCGCCGTGACGGTCGGAGCTGGCGCCAATCAGCAGGTTGCCGATCACCGCGCCGACGTACGGAATAACGGTCAACAGACCAATGTCCAGCGTGTCGGCCACCCCTGCGCTTTTGATCAGTTGCGGCATCCAGAACAGTAAACCTGTCAGGGCCATCACCAGGCACAGGTAAATGCCGGACATCACGTAGGTGGTCGGTTCCTTCCAGACGTCTTTGAAGGTTTGCGGGGTCTCGGGGCTGGACTCCTTGGCCATGCGGTCCAGCACCACTTGTTTTTCCTGGGTGCTGAGCCAGGTTGCATCCTGAATGCGGTCTTTGACCAGCCAGAACACCACGCCGCCCAACAACACCGAAGGGACGCCTTCCAGCAGAAACAACCAACGCCAGCCGGCCATGCCCATCACACCGTCGAAATGACCGAGGATCAGGCCGGCAATCGGCCCGCCGACGATGCCGCACAGGCAGATCGAACTCTTGAAATAGGAGTTGACCCGCGCACGTCGTGTGCTCGGGTACCACTGGGTGAAGAAGTACAGCACGCCAGGGACGAAGCCGGCCTCCATCACACCAATCAAAAACCGCAGCGTGTAGAACCAGAACTCGGTCTGCACGAACATCATGCAGGCCGATGCAATGCCCCAGGACACCATGATCCGTGCTATCCAGATGCGCGCGCCGATCTTGTGCAGGAGGATGTTGCTGGGCACTTCAAAGAGGAAGTAACCCACAAAGAACAGGCTCGCACCCAGGCCGTAGACCGTTTCGCTGAACCCCAGGTCGCTCGCCATTTGCAGTTTGGCGAAGCTGATATTGACGCGGTCCAGGTAGGCGAACAGGAAGCAGGCGATAAACAGCGGCACGATGCGCCAACTGACCTTGCGATAAATGGCTGCTTCTACCGCGTCGGCATCGACGTGTCCGATCGGGATGGCAGTGGTGGTCATGGGCGCACCTCGTTTGTTTTTATGGGGTGTCTGGTGAATCAGAACTGCACTGAACCTGTAGGAGCTTGCCCGCGATCAATGTTCCGGGCGAAAAGTGTCACAGGGAGACCGCAATCGCGGGCAAGCGCGCTCCTACAAACCCGGGACTTAAAGCTGGGTGATCCCGCCTGGCTGGAACACGGCTTCGGTCGCAGCAATACCGTTCACCAGCGGCGCACCAAACTCGGCCTGACTGATTTCGAAGCGATCGCCCGGTTGAGTTTTGATGCCATCAGCAAATGACAGCGTCGCGGTGCCGAAGAAATGCACATGCACGTCCCCTGCGCGCAGAAACTGGGCGTACTTGAAGTGGTGATATTCGAGGTTTTCCAGGCTGTGGCACATGTTGCCCTCACCGCTCAGGAATTCCTTTTCCCACAGCACTTCGCCGTCGCGCAGGATGCGGCTGGTGCCCGCCAGATGCTGCGGCAGATCGCCGACGCGCAGTTCCGGACCAAAGCTGCAGGCGCGCAATTTTGAATGCGCCAGGTACAGGTAATTCTTGCGCTCCATGACGTGGTCAGAGAACTCGTTGCCGATGGCGTAACCCAGTCGATAAGGCTTGCCGTCATGGCCGATCACGTACAGGCCGCTCAGCTCGGGCTCTTCGCCAGCGTCTTCGGAAAACGGCGGCTGCGGGAAGGACTCTCCCGGGCGGATGACGATGCTGCCGTCACCTTTATAGAACCACTCCGGCTGCACGCCCGCGTGACCAGCCGCTGGCTTGCCGCCTTCAAGGCCCCATTTGAAGATGCGCATGGTGTCGGTCATCCCCGCTTCGTCACCTGCGTGCTGGTGCATCTTGTCGCGGGCCGACGCGCTGCCGAGGTGGGTCAAACCGGTGCCGCTTACCAACACATGGGCAGGGTCGGGATGGTCCAGCGGTGGCAGAATCTGCAGGTTTGCGCGCAGTCGCGAGTAGTCGTGATCGTCGCCCAGTCCGAGGCTGTCGACCTGTTCGGCCAGGGAGATTTTTTTATCGATGGCTGCCAGTGCCAGCTCACGGGTGCTGGTTGCGCCCTGTATCTCACGCACCAGCGCGCCGTCCACCAGACCGACGCGACGTTCACCACTGCTCAATTCGAACTGTACTAAATGCATGGGGTTCTCCTTTTTGAAATTTTCCACGACTCTGCAGGAGCCAAGTTGTTGGCCAGCAAATCGCGCAGTGTCATTGCGCACGCTTCGCGAATGAATTCGCGCCTACAGGTTTTGCATCAATGTCCAAAATATCCACGCCCCTTGTAGGAGCGCGCTTGCCCGCGATAACGATCTATCTAAATCCTCTTCATGTCTGACGCACCGCCTTCGCGGGCAAGCGCGCTCCTACAGGAAAACGACGCAGGCTCTTCAGCGAGAACGCGCACTCGCGGCAAATTGTGACTCGGGCAACACATGCTTGCGCTCAAGCACCCGGTACACGATCCCGGTCAGGACCAGTCCGAACACCATCACGCATGAGAGGAAATACAGGCCGCTTGCCAGATTGCCGGTGATTTCTTTCAGCCAGCCGATTACAAACGGGCCGATGTAACCGCCCAGATTGCCCACCGAGTTGATCAACGCAATGCCGGCCGCCGCACTGGCGCCTGCAAAGAAGCGGCCCGGCAAGGTCCAGAAAATAGCTGTGCAGGAAAACAGCGAAAACGCCACCAGGCACAAAGCACCCAGTTGCAGCACCGGCATCGTCAAATAGGCACTGAAAAACAGACCTATGGCGCCGATCACATACAGCACCGCCAGATGCCCATAACGGTCGTTCAGGCGATCAGAGCTGCGCGGCACAATCAGCAAACCGATGATCCCGAAAATGTACGGCACCGAAGATACGAAGCCTGTCACCAGATCCGTACCGCCGAACTGTTTGATCAGCGTCGGCAACCACAGGCCCAACCCGTAAATGCTCAGCGTCACAGGCAGGTAAAAGAGCGCGAGCAGCAACACGCGTTTGTCTTTCAAGGCGTGCAGCGGGTTGCCATGACGGGTCTGGCCGTAGGCTTCGAGGTCTTTTTTAAGCTCGCCAGCCAGCCACTCCTTTTCTACCGGGTCCATCCACTTGACGTTTTTGGGGCCGTCCGGCAGCCAGCGCAGCACCGGCCAGGTCAGCAGAATCGCCGGGGCGCCGATGCACAGGAACAACCACTGCCAGCCATGCAGACCACCAACCCCTTCCATGCCCAGCAGGCCACCGGAAATCGGCCCGGTGATCATCATGGCGATGGGTTGCGAAAGGATGAACAGCCCCAGGATCTTGCCGCGATGGCGCACCGGAAACCACTGGGTGATGTAGTACAGAACACCGGGAAAGAAGCCCGCCTCGGCGGCGCCCAGCAAAAAGCGCATCACGTAGAAGCTGGTCGGCCCGGAAATGAAGGCCATGCCCATGGTGATCGCGCCCCAGGTGAGCATGATTCGCGCAAACCAGCGTCGAGCGCCGAAGCGTTCGAGCATCAGGTTGCTGGGGATTTCAAGGAGGAAGTAACCAATGAAGAACAGACCCGCACCCAGACCGTATGCAGCGTCGCCGATGCCGACGTCGGCGCCCATGTGCAGTTTGGCGAAACCGACGGCCGAACGGTCCACGTAAGCGATGAGATAGAGCAGGATCAGAAAGGGAATAAGTTTCAGGGTAATGCGTCGAATAAGCCTGAGTTCCTGGCTCATGTGTGCGTTCTCCATGTTTGTTTTTGTTATGGACGCTACGGGGATCGCCTCTGCTGCGCGTGTGAATGTCGTTGCCGACTAGCAGGGTCGTCCCTCAGTGGGATCGACTATATAGTATTACTATTTGACGTGACAACTCTTCCACTTCAGTGAATTTCAGCCTATTTTAGTCAGTACACAAAGCCTTTAGTCTTACAATAAGAGTGCTGATTTATGTCTGATTCCGAGAAAAAACTTAACCTGCGTTCTGCCCAATGGTTCGGCACTGCCGACAAAAACGGCTTTATGTACCGCAGCTGGATGAAGAACCAAGGCATCGCCGACCACCAGTTCGGCAAACCCATTATCGGCATCTGCAACACCTGGTCTGAGTTGACCCCTTGCAATGCTCACTTCCGCACCATCGCCGACCACGTCAAACGAGGCGTGATCGAAGCCGGTGGTTTTCCGGTCGAATTCCCTGTCTTTTCCAACGGCGAATCCAACCTGCGCCCTACCGCCATGCTGACCCGCAATCTGGCGAGCATGGACGTTGAGGAAGCGATTCGTGGCAACCCCATCGACGGCGTCGTGTTGCTCACCGGTTGCGACAAAACCACCCCTGCCCTGCTGATGGGCGCGGCCAGTTGCGACATCCCGGCCATCGTCGTAACCGGCGGGCCGATGCTCAACGGCAAACACAAAGGCAAGGACATCGGCGCCGGGACGATCGTCTGGCAAATGCACGAATCCTATAAAGCCGGCCAGATCAGCCTGGATGAATTTCTCTCGGCAGAAGCCGGCATGTCTCGTTCGGCAGGCACCTGCAACACCATGGGCACAGCCTCGACCATGGCCTGCATGGCTGAAGCACTGGGCACTTCGCTGCCACACAACGCCGCCATTCCGGCAGTGGATTCGCGCCGTTATGTGCTGGCGCATATGTCGGGCATGCGCGCCGTGGAGATGGTCAAACAGGATCTGCGCCTGTCGAAAATCCTGACCAAGGAAGCGTTCGAAAACGCCATTCGCGTCAACGCCGCCATCGGCGGCTCGACCAATGCGGTGATCCATTTGAAGGCCATCGCCGGTCGAATCGGTGTCGATCTGGAGCTTGATGACTGGACGCGCATGGGTCGCGGCATGCCGACCATTGTCGACCTGCAACCGTCCGGGCGTTTCCTGATGGAAGAGTTTTACTACGCGGGCGGCCTGCCAGCGGTGCTGCGCCGGATGGACGAGGCCAATCTGCTGCCGCACCCGAATGCGTTGACCGCCAACGGCAAGAGCCTGCGTGAAAACGTGAAGAACTCGCCGATCTATGGCGAAGATGAAGTGATCCGCGCGCTGGACAATCCGATCCGCGCAGACGGCGGCATTTGCGTACTGCGCGGCAATCTGGCGCCACTGGGTGCGGTCCTCAAGCCCTCGGCCGCGACGCCTGCATTGATGCAGCACCGTGGGCGCGCCGTGGTGTTCGAGAACTTCGACATGTATAAGGCGCGGATCAATGACCCGGAGCTGGACGTCGACGCCAACAGCATTCTGGTGATGAAAAACTGCGGACCGAAAGGTTATCCGGGCATGGCTGAAGTGGGCAACATGGGGCTGCCTGCCAAGTTGCTGGCCCAGGGCGTGACCGACATGGTGCGAATTTCCGATGCGCGCATGAGTGGCACGGCGTACGGCACGGTGGTCTTGCACGTGGCACCGGAAGCGGCCGCCGGTGGGCCGTTGGCGGTGGTGCAGGAAGGTGACTTCATCGAGCTCGATTGCGCGACCGGCCGTTTGCACCTGGACATTCCGGAGGCGGAACTGGCAGCGCGTCTGGCCGACTGGCAAGCGCCGCCGCAGCTGTTGGTGGGCGGCTATCGTCAGCTCTATATCGACCATGTGATGCAAGCGGATCAGGGTTGCGATTTCGACTTCCTGGTCGGCATGCGCGGCTCGGAAGTGCCTCGGCATTCGCATTGATTGGCGGCAAACCCTGTAGGAGCGCGCTTGCCCGCGATGTGCGGTGTGTCAGACCCCATTCCGGTTTCTGACCCAACGCTTTCGCGGGCAAGCGCGCTCCTGCAACGGACTGCGTTGGTCCAGACACATCGCCCCAATGCTATGATGCGCCGCATTCATTGCTCAGGATCACCCCGCGCCCCATGGATTACCGTAAGCCGTCCGAACGCAAAAGCATGCACTCGCGCATTGTCCAGGAAATCGGCATGCAGATTGTCTCTGGCCGTTTCAAGCCCGACGACAAGTTGCCGCCAGAGGCGCTGTTGTGTGAAGAGTACGCGGTCAGCCGGCCGGTCCTGCGTGAGGCAACCCGGGTGCTGGTAGCAAAGGGTCTGGTGTATTCGCGTCCGCGCGTGGGCACCGTAGTCAAGCCGCGCCGCGAATGGCATATCCTTGATCCCGATGTGCTGCACTGGTTGATGCAAAGCTCGCCGCAGAATGAGTTTTTCACCCTGCTGACGAGCGTGCGCGCCATCATCGAACCGGCCGCTGCCGCCCTCGCGGCGCAACACGCGAGCGCCGAAGACATTGCCTCGATCAACGAGGCCTACACCCGCATGGAAGGCGCGAAGACGGTTGACGATGTGCTGCAACCGGATCTGGATTTTCATAGCCGGATCGCCGACGCCACCCACAACGACCTGCTCGCCCACCTCTGCAACATGCTCTCGCTGGCGCTGCGTGAAGCGTTGAAGCACTCCAACCAGCGTCCCAACCTCCATGAACTCGCGCTACCACGCCACAAGGCCATCCTTACGGCTATCGAAAACCGCGACGCACTCGGCGCCCACCACGCAACGCTGGTGCAACTGGACGATGCCCGCAACGCACTGAGCGTAGTGCTGGGCAAAAGCCTGAAGCTGTGACGCCTCGCCAGTGCGGGCTGATAAATATCCTGTTGGAGCAAGGCTTGCCCGCGAAGCTGTGTGGCACGCTTGAGCATGTGTTTCATAGCACATAGGGTGCCGAGTGATTCGAGCGGAAGATCTACTGCTTCCGTATACCCACGTCCTTCTCACTGCACTCAAGTATTCCAGTCGCCAATGCACGTCGGCACACGGCGCCTATGTCCAGCGAGTGCCATGGTTTGGCTACAAATATCGGAGTGCAGCCAGGTTCCAGCGGCTGCTGACCAAGACTTCCTGAGGATAGGATGATGGGTAGACGAGGCCACCGTTTGTGAGCCAAGTTCGCAAGGTCAATTCCGTTTAGCGGACCCGGTAAATGAATATCGGCGAAAATGAGATCGACCTTACAGGTGCCTTCAACCAAAATTCGCCAGGCTTCATCTGCAGTTTCGACCGCAACCACCTGAAAGCCTTCAAATTCCAGGATGTCGTGGAGCAATCCATTGATGACCCAGTCGTCTTCAACAACTAGGACTAGGGGAGTATCCGCCGGCCGCGCATTATGCTCATTCATTTTTATATGAGCTACCTCTCCTAGAGTCGTTCATACCGAATGCATGTAACCTGCTCTATGGCCGTGCCCATGCATTAACGTGGCAGTAATGCATGGGCAACCCTTGCCAACAACGCGGTTTATGATATTAAGACCCGGCAAGCTTGCTTGATGAGCCGCTTGCGGTTCTCCGCACGTGCCCATCGCTCTTTACATTCACCATAATGTGAGCAGCCGACTAAGTAGCAGGGCTTCTTCAAGCTGCGGTTGGCTATAGGCGGAACTGATTAACCATAAGGTTCAGCTCCACCGCCAACTTTGAAAGCTCCGAGGTGGCTACAGCCGTCTGGTTAGATCCGCCAGACGCCTGGCTCGACAAATCCCGGATACTAACCAAGCTTCGGTCCACTTCTCGAGCTACCTGAGCTTGCTCCTCAGACGCTGTCGCAATCAGGACATTCCGTTCCGTGATGTCGTCAATGGATTCGGTAATTTCGACCAACGCCGACCCAGCACCTCGAGCTGTATCAAGTGTTTTTTGCGCTTGTGTGTTGGTATTAGTCATTGCAGAAACGGCGGCACTGGTGCCTTTTTGGATGGAGGTGATCATTTGTTCAATCTCGCTCGTCGAGGTCTGTGTCCTGTGCGCCAGAGCTCTGACCTCATCGGCAACCACAGCAAAGCCGCGACCTGCTTCTCCTGCCCGGGCAGCCTCGATTGCAGCGTTGAGCGCCAGCAAATTAGTCTGTTCAGCGATGGCCCTGATGACGTCCAGCACCTTGCTGATGTCGGTTGCCATCACGGCAAGCCCTTGAACCTCGTTTGAAGCGGTACCGACGCTTGAAACCATCAGCCTGATCGCTTCGACGGTTTCTTCAACACGTGCACGACCTGCTATAGCTGCTGAATTGGACCGCGTAGCCGCCTCAGACGCTGCAGAGGCATTCCGAGCGACTTCTTCAACTGCAGCGCTCATCTCGTTGACAGCCGTAGCAGCCATCTCTACTTCGTGGCTCTGTTGCTGCATGCCTGTATTAGCATTTTCGGTTACGGCATGCATTTCCTCGGAGGTGGACGCCAGTTGGTTGGACGAATCAGATATCGATACGAGTGTGGTTCGCAAGCTACCCTGCATGGATTTCAGAGCACGCATGAGTCGCGCCACTTCATCAGTGCCTTGTACATCAATCACTTCGCTGAGGTCATTTTTTGCAATCCGCTCAGCGATTGCTAGTGACCGATTTACCGGGACGGTAATGCTTGACCGCATCTTCGAATTTTCCGGCGCTTATAAAGGTTAGGTACTGATCCTGGGCGACCTCATAAATGCCATAGGCTTTGGTCAGTTCCCCCAAAAGCTCTTTGCCCTTAGGTGTCACAATTAAAGGCTGGAGCTTCCCGACTGTGTCCTGAAAATTCCCTCGCGATTTTTGGACCTCTGTCAGCGCTTGAGCTCTGCGCTCGGCAGGCTCAATGGGGTTGCGGAGTCTCGAATTATTATTTCTGATGCTTAGAAACTCGCGGTCCATTTTGCCAAGCAGAGAAATGCTGGGCACCACGTTGTTTTCTACAAACTTCTCTGCCTCGTTTAAACTCGATGCCTGGTTGAGAGCAACCAGCCCCAGCCCGATGATCATCAAGCAGAAAAAACCGAAGCTAACCGCGGATCGCGGGGCGAGATTGAGTTTGCGCAGAATCATTGGACACCTCTTAGTTGTATCAGTGTGTCGTCTGCATACTGCGCAGCTTCAGCCCGTCCATCGGATGCGACGCCGATACCACAAGCTAGATAGCCTTCTTCATCTGCGCCAATACCTCATCACATGCGTATTTCCACGCAAGCATCGTTAATTTCTCTCGATGCTTGTCCAACCCGTGCCAGTAAAGACCACTACACCCGAAATCCTAAAAACACCGCAGGAACTTTAGGAGCTGACGAGCCCGAGCGAGGCTGCGATTGCGGTGGATCAGGCTCTACATATTTGCCTGACACACCGCTTCGCAGCCTCGCTCGGGCTCGTCAGCTAAAAGGGTCCGCGTACACCCGGTCAATGCGAAAACAATGAATTCCCCACCTTCCCCGCCATCTTCTCGGGCTTGATCAAGAACCGCGCCAGCGCCGGTAACAGCCACAGCGCGCCGAACATGTTCCACAGCAGCATGAAGGTCAGCATCAGGCCCATGTCAGCCTGGAACTTGATCGCCGAGAAAATCCACGTGCACACACCAATCGCCAGGCACAGCCCGGTGAACAGCACCGCCTTGCCGGTGGACTTCAACGTCTCGTAATACGCTTCCTGGAGTGGCAATCCGGCACGCAAGAAGCTCTCCAGACGGCTATAGATGTAAATCCCGTAATCGACACCGATACCCACGCCCAACGCCACAACCGGCAAGGTCGCGACTTTTACGCCGATGCCCATGAACGCCATCAGCGCGTTGCCCAGCACCGAGGTCAGCACCAGCGGCAGCACAATGCACAAGGTGGCCGCCCACGAGCGGAAAGTGATCATGCACATCACCGCCACGCACAGATACACCAGCGCCAGAATAGTAAGCTCGGCCGACTTGATCACCTCGTTGGTCGCCGCCTCGATCCCCGCATTACCCGCCGCGAGCAGAAACTCCAGCCCGTCCTTGTTGTTCTCGTCGGCGAATGTCTGCACCACATGCACAGCCCGATCCAGGGTTTCGGCCTTGTGGTCGTTGAGGAAGATCAACAGCGGCGCCAGCGAGCAGGTGTTGTTGTACAAGCCGTCTGCCCGGGCGATGGAGCTGTTGAGCACGTCCTTGTTGCGCGACAGGGATTCCCATTTCAGGTTGCCCTCGTTCATGCCCTTGATCACCTGCTTGGACACGGTCACCAGCGAGATCGCCGACTGCACGCCGGGCGTGTTCTCCATCTTCCAGGACAGTTCGTTGATCGCCGACAATGTCTGATACGCCGAGCAGCCCTCGGGCGGCGTCTTGACCATCACCACCAGCACATCCGAGCTGGTGGAATAGTTGTTGATGATGAATTTGTTGTCCTGGTTGTAGCGCGAGTCCGGACGCAGTTCAGGCGCGCCTTGGTCCAGGTCGCCGATCTTCAGGTGCTGGCCGTACCAAAGCCCGCCGCCCATGGCCAGGATCGCCAGCACGATGGACACCGGGGCGACTTTGGCGCTGGCAAAGTTCGACAGCAGGCGCCAGAACGGATGCTCGCGCACGGCATCCTGTTTACTTCGCACCACAGCCTTTTTGCTGATGCCGACGTAGGAGATCGCCACCGGCAACAGAATCAGGTTGGTGAACACAATGACGGCAACACCAATGGAGGCACCGATCGCCAGCTCGCGAATCACCCCGATGTCGATGATCAATAGCGTGATGAAGCCCACGGCATCGGCCAGAATCGCGATCATCCCCGGCAGGAATAATTGACGAAACGTGCGCTTGGCGGCGAGCAACGCGCTATCGGCGTCACTGGATTGCAGGGCGATGCCGTTGATTTTCTGCACGCCGTGGGAAATCCCGATGGCGAAGATCAGAAACGGCACCAGCATCGAGTAAGGATCAAGCCCAAAACCCACTACATGCATCAGCCCCAGCTGCCAGATCACTGCGATCAATGTGGTGCTCAACACAGCGACCGTGCTGCGGATGCACCGCGTGAACCAGATCAGCAGCACCAGCGTGATCAAAAAGGCGACACCGAAGAACAGCACTACCATGATCAGGCCGTCTATGAGGTCGCCGACTTTCTTGGCGAACCCGACGATGTGAATCTCGACGTTGGGGTTCTGCACTTCGTATTTGTCGCGAATCTTTTCTTCGAGCTGGTGGGAAAACTGGCGGTAGTCCAGCGGCAGCAGTTTGCTCTGGTCTGCAGGGTCCGGGTAGAACTCCTGCAAGGGCACATCGACGATGCTGGATTTGAAGTTGTTGGCCACCAATCGCCCCACCTGCCCGGACTTGAGCACGTTGTTGCGCAGCTTATCCAGACTGTCCTGTGAGCCGTCGTAGCTCTGCGGGATGACTTCGCCGCCGGCAAAACCCTCCTCCGTTACCTCCGTCCAGCGAACGCTCGGGCTCCAGAGCGATTTGAGGCCGGAACGATCAACACCAGAGATGTAAAACACCTCGTCGTTGATCTGCCGCAGGGTTTCCATGTACGCCTTGGAAAAGATGTCGCCTTGCTTGGCCTCAACGGAAATTCGCACCGTGTTGCCCAGGTTCGCCAGGTCGTTGCGGTGTTCCATCATCTTTTGAATGAACGGATGGCCCAGCGGGATCATTTTTTCGAAGCTGGTGGAAGGACGAACCAACGTCGCCTGCCAGAAGAGGAAAATGCTGACCACCAGACAGATGCCAATCACCACCGGGCGGTTGTTGAAGATCAATCGCTCAAGAAATGTCGACTTTTCAGGGGGCTGTTGAAGATTTGTCATGGGAAAACGTCCTCGCCTTCAGTTCTTATTGTTGGGCTGCATCGGCGCCCGTTGGCGAGGCGACGTGAACGCCACCCTGTCCTACCAGAATCAAATCGCCCTTATCGTCCCCGGTTACGCCGCTTAGCGAGATGCGGTCGGCGCGGTTGGACACGTCGAACGTCAGGCCGTCGTCGGTGCTGCGCATGACACTGCCGCCGTTGCCGACCAGCACCAACGAGCCGTCTGCCAGTAATGACGCGTTCGACAGGCTGAACTCCAGCGGCCCGCGCTCCCCTTGGAGCGCGATGGGTTCCCAGGTTGTGCCGAAATCCGTAGAGCGAAACAGATTGCCGCGCAGCCCGTAGGCCAGGAGCGTGTTGGCTTGCGCCGTGCCGACCACGCCAAACAGCGAGCCCTGATAAGGACCTTCGAGTTTTTCCCAGGTCTGGCCGTCATCGGAGGAGCGGAACATGCTGCCCATTTCGCCGACGATGAACAGCCCGGCGTCTTTCACCTGGGCGATGCCGTTGAGGTGGTACTGGTCTTCGTTGTCGATGCGTTCGCTGATGTCCTCCCAGTGCTGGCCGCCGTCGGTGGTTTCCAGCAATGCGCCGTAGGCACCCACGGCAATACCGGTTTGCGTGTCCTTGAACCAGACGTCCAGCAGCGGCGCCTCGCGCTTGAGGTCTTCAAATTGCTTGACCCACGTCACGCCGCCGTCGCTGCTGGCGAGGATCTGGGCGTCGTGGCCCACCGCCCAGCCGTGTTGATCGTCGACGAAGTACACGGAGGTGAGCAGTTGCCGGGAGGGCACTTTTGCCTGGGTCCAGGTCTTGCCCTGGTCATCGGAATAAAGGATATGGCCGCGATCACCGACCACCACCATGCGTTTCCCGGCATGGGTCACGTCCAGCAGCAAACCACGGGACGCCTTGTTCGATTCGATGGCGTAGACAGCTGAATCGCCCGCGCTGGCGGGTGCATCTGCAGGGGATGATTCGGCTGCGAGTGCGGGTATCGCCGCGCCGGACAGCGTCAGCGAGATGATCAAAGACAACAGTGCATTAAGGGGCTTGCCCGGCTGAAACGCCCGAGGGCTGCGATCACCCGCAAGCACAACGGACCGAGTGCGCCGATTGACTGGCTCACGCATGAAGCTTCCCCTTCCTTTATTTTTATTAGGTTCTGCGCGAGGTGCCGCGTCAGTCAGCAGACGCTCTAGCCTGCGTACCGAGGTGCCTTGCGGAGCGACCCCATCCTATCCAGCTTTGGAAACGTCTGACAATCGACATGACGTTATCTTTTGTTAAGCAAACGGCCGGTGATTGGCGTGTTATCACTGGGGCTGATGGAGACTTTAGCGCTTGGGATGGGCTGTCTGGTGATAACTGGTGCTTGTCCGAGGGGCGTAGGAGCGTGGCTTGTCTCCGGGCCGCACTCGGACGATCTGCGGGCACCGGCAGCAAAGTCGTTGAGGGCCCTGCGAGTTGATCAGAATTGCCGCCGCGCGAATGAATTCGCGCCTACAGCTCAAGCCACGCACGGTACTGCGAGGCCACAAAAAAACGCCATCCCGTGATTAACGGGATGGCGTTTCTGGATGAAGCCGGTCGATCACTCAGCCAGGCTTTTGCTCACCACTTCGTACACGTCGCTGGACAACTGACCGGACGCACGAATGCGTTCCAGCTCGCCTTTCATCAAGGCCTGACGTTTGTCGTCGTATTTGCGCCAGCGGGTCAACGGCGCCAGTTGGCGGGAGGCGATCTGCGGATTGAAGCCGTTCAGCTCGATCACCAGTTCGGCCAGGAAGCGATACCCCGAACCGTCTGCCGCATGGAAGTTGATCAGGTTCTGCCCGGCAAACGCACCGATCAGCGCACGCACCTTGTTCGGATTCTTCATCGTGAACGCTGGGTGCTGCATCAATGCCTTCACCCGCTCCAGACCACCTGGTAACGGGCTGCCCGCCTGCACGCTGAACCACTGGTCCATGACCAACGGGTTGTCCTTGAAGCTCTCGGCGAATTCTGACAATGCCTTGTCTTTGTCTTCGGTAAACGGGGAGTTGACCAAGACCGCCAACGCCGTCAGGCGCTCAGTCATGTTGTCCGCGGTTTCGAATTGTTCGTTGGTCGCTGCCAGCACCTCTGGCTTGCCGACCAGCATCAGGTAAGACAACGCAATGTTCTGCAGCGCACGGCGTGCAAAGTGCTCGGCCTCGGCCACATAAGGCGTGGCCTTGGACAAGGCGCGGTTGGCCTGATAGCGCTTCAACAGGCCATCCGCGAGTTTTTCAGCCAGCTGCATGCGGGCAAACTCACGGGCAGCGTGGATCGCATCGACGTCAGCCACTTCGCTGATCTCGGTCAGATACGCCTCACCCGGCAGTGAGAGCATTTCCGCGACCATCGCCTGATCGAGGCTTTCATCGTTCAGCAGCGTGTTTAGCGCCGTCACCAGACGCTCATCCATCTGCAGCGGTTCACCCGCCTGATGCTGCTTGATCAAATCTTGCAGCACCTGCACCGACAACTGCTGACCGGCATCCCAACGATTGAAGCCGTCGGTGTCGTGCTGCATCAGAAACATCAGCTGATCGCGATTGTACGGAAAACTCAGTTTCACCGGCGCCGAGAACCCGCGCAGCAGCGAAGGCAAAGGCTTTTCAGCGATGTCGACAAACGTGAACGTCTGCTCGGCATCGATCACCGACAGCACGCGGGAGGTATTGACCGCCGCTTCTTCGCCCTGCAAACGCAACGGCAACTCAGTGCCCTCGGGATCCAGCAACCCAAGCGACACCGGGATCACGAACGGCTTTTTCTCGTTGCCTGGCTGGCCGGGGGTGGTCGGCGCGGTTTGACGGAATGTCAGGCTGTAAGTCTTGGCGGCGGCGTCATAAGCATCGGTCACCGCCAGACGTGGCGTCCCGGCCTGTGAATACCAGCGCTTGAACTGGGTCAGATCCACGCCGTTGCTATCTTCCATGGCCTTGATGAAGTCATCGCAGGTCACGGCCTGACCGTCGTGGCGTTCAAAATACAGATCGCTGCCTTTGCGGAAACCGTCGGCGCCCAGCAAGGTGTGGATCATGCCGACGACTTCCGAGCCCTTTTCGTACACAGTCAGGGTGTAGAAGTTGGAAATCTCGATGAAGCTGTCCGGGCGCACCGCATGCGCCATCGGGCCTGCGTCTTCCGCGAACTGGTGGGTGCGCAGGAACGCGACGTCCTGGATGCGCTTGACCGTGGCCGAGTTCATGTCTGCCGAGAACCCGGAATCGCGGTACACCGTGAAGCCTTCTTTCAGCGACAACTGGAACCAGTCGCGGCAGGTCACGCGGTTGCCCGACCAGTTGTGGAAGTATTCGTGGGCGACGATGGCCTCGACGCGCTGGTGAGCGGCGTCGGTGGCGGTTTCAGCGCGGGCCAGCACGGCGCTGGAGTTGAAGATGTTGAGGCCTTTGTTCTCCATGGCGCCCATGTTGAAGTCGTTGACCGCCACGATCATGAAGATGTCCAGATCGTATTCACGGCCATAGGCTTCTTCGTCCCAGCGCATGGACTTTTTCAGGCTGTCCATGGCGTGCTGGCATTTATCGACGTTTTCCGGCTCGACGAAGATGCGCAGCGTGACCTTGCGGTCGGTCATGGTGATGAAGGTGTCTTCGATGCACCACAGGTCGCCGGCCACCAGCGCGAACAGGTACGCCGGCTTTTTGAACGGGTCTTCCCAGGTCGCCCAGTGCCGGCCGTCATCGCCAGGCCCTTGGGCCACCAGGTTGCCGTTTGACAGCAGCACCGGGAAGTCATGCTTGCCCGCGCTGACCGTGGTGGTGAACTTGCTCATCACGTCCGGGCGGTCGAGGTAATAGGTGATCTTGCGAAAGCCCTCGGCCTCGCACTGGGTGCAGAACATGCCGCTGGACTTGTACAGGCCTTCCAGCGCGGTGTTGGTTTCCGGATGAATCTTGACCGTGGTGTCGAGCGTGAAGCTGTCGCTCTTGGGGTGCACGGTCAGGCTGTCTTCGGTCAGCAGGTAGTCGGCTTCGGTGAGGTCGACATCGGCCAGCTTGATCGACTGCAATTCGAGCAATTGACCGTCCAGTACCAGCGGAGGCAAGCCCGCGCCCCGCTCGGGATTGCGGCGCATCACCAACTGCGCATGGACCAGCGAGTGGTCATCGAACAGTTCGAACGTCAGGTGCGTCTCGTCAATGAGGTACTCAGGCGCCTGATAATCCTTCAGGTAGATCATTTTCGGCTGGTCGGTGCGCATGATGATTCCTTATTACTGATGCACGGCGAGTTGATACGCCGTGTACTTGCGAATGTTGATCACGCCGGTGTCGAAGATCAGGTACTGGCCCTTGATCCCCATCAACGTGCCTTCGGCGATCGGGTCCTTGTCCAGGTTGAAACTGACGATCTTGGTCGGGTACGCCTCGACCGGGTAAATCATCTCGAGCGGCTCGACGTCGTGAAGCATTTGGATGGCTTGCAGGCCGAAACGCTCTTGCAAAGCAGACAGGCCTTCCGCGCAGGACTCGAACAGTTGCTGCCGAATGGCCTTCAGATCCACAGCTGGCGCGTCGCCCTTGAGCAGGGCACGCCAATTGGTACGGTCGGCCACCTGACTGCGCAGCAAATCTTCGACAAAGCCAGACTGCTGGCGCGTGGCGACCCGCAAAATCGGCAGCGCCTGGCTCGCGCCCTGATCCAGCCAGCGGGTTGGCAGTTGCGTGGCGCGGGTGATGCCGACTTTCACGCCTGAGGAGTTGGCGAGGTAAACCACGTGGTCGGTCATGCAAAACTGCTGGCCCCACGCAGGATCACGACAGGTGCCGTGCTCGTGGTGACATTTTTCCGGGCTCATGATGCAGATGTCGCACTGTGCGAGTTTCTGCATGCACGGGTAGCAATAACCCTGGCTGAAACTGGTTTTGGTCCGGCGCCCGCAATGACTGCAATGAATGGCGCCCAGGTATTCCAGGCGGACGGTCTTGCCGATCAACGGATTGACCGGGATCTCGACATCGCCCAGGCGGAAATTGTACTCAACACGCGACGCTTCGATACGCGCCGACATTTTGTTGACTGCACCACGGCCAATCTCGATCAATGGATGGCATCCGACTTGAACAGGATGTTGGGCACCGGCGCGGACTTGGACGCGCATTCCTGAGGGCCCATGTAACCGATGCGCTGGTCTTCGGGCACGTTGCGCACTTCCCAGGCGATCAGCGCCTGCAGCGACAACTCGCGCTGCTCTTGCGTCAGCTTGCGGCCGTCCGACCATTTACCGATTTCCACGGCCAGTTTCAGGCTCTCGTAGACGTCCGGGGTGATGTTTTCGATCATTTCGTTGAACGTGGACATGGGCTTCTCCCAGAATTTAGCCGGCGATTTTAATGTTTACGGCGTGCCAATGCACCGCCCAACAGACCTGTAACACAACCGATGATCAGACCGCCGACATGCGCGCCGTTAGCGATTTCGCCGAAGCCCAGCAGGCTGACCACGCCGGTCAGGCACACCGCGAGCCAGACCAGCATCATGATCAAAACGCCGCGCGGTAAACGGTACATGGGGTTGGGCGCCAGCAATTGGAAAATCCAGCAATGGCCGAGCAAACCATACAGCACGCCGGACAGGCCGCCGAACAGGCTCGGGCCGCTCCACAGATATTGAACGTAGTTGGACACGGCGCTGAACAACAGCGTCAGGCCCAGCAACATCCAGCCGCACTGGCGCAGCTCGATGCGTTTGCCCAGTTCCCAGTACCACATGGCGTTCATCGCCAGGTGCAGCAGGCCGAAGTGAATCAGCATCGGCGAGACGATACGCCACCACTGCCCTGCCGCCAGCGTGTCCTGCAACGGTGTGAACAGCGCGTAATCGCCGCTGATGCGGAAGTCGTTGAAGGTGAACCAGCTCAGGGTGTCGAGGTTGTCACCCAGTAATGTCAGGCCAGCGACGATCGCCGACAGCAACAGAATCAGCGCGGTAACGGGACTGCTGCGCAACTGCTGCAACGTATTGGCCAATGCGCTCGGACGCTTGAGCGTAGAAACTTGCTGGCCGGGCTGCAACTGAGCGGTCGGATCACCTTCGGGGTAGCGCTGATACAGGTTCCGCACATCCTCGGCCAATTGCGTTGCGCCAGGCACCCAAAGCACCTGCTCGCCAGCTTCCTCGCTGACCCGATGCGGTACGTTCAGGCGGGTGAGCAGATCGACAAAACCGCTCAGGTCAGTGGTCAGCGGCAAACGTAAAACAGCGACAGGGCTCATGCAGCACTCTCGGGTCGCTTGACGTCGACCCAGACAAATTTAGCCGGATCGATCTGTGTTTCCTGATCGAGCCGGTAGGCAACCAGTTTGCCGTACAGCACCGCGCTGTAATCCAGACACGCCAGGTTTGGCCGAATGGCTGCGGGAATGCCGCTGCGCCAGTAGTGGCCGACGAACAGCAATGGCTCGTCGCTCCCATAGCGCAGCAACGCGTTCTTTTCGGTGTCGGACAACGGACGCTTGGCGACCGGTTCCGGCAGGGCATCAGGTTGAAACACCACGTCGCCGTAGGTTTGCGGGTCGTCTTCCCAGAACTTGGTGCGAAACGACCCTCGGGTCAGGCCATCGCCACCGGTCAGGGTCATGCCATGGGGCAAACGCATGTCGGTGCCGCGCAGCAGGCGGTCGAACACCGCTGCTGCAAAGCTGCCTGGGACGGCCGAGTCCTGCACAAAACGCTGATCGATGCGGCCGTCGCCATGCACGCTTCGCAGCGGTTCGATCAGGCTGGTGTCCCAGCAGGCATGCACCAGACGGAAACGCTCGGCGTCAATGAACAGCGGCAGTTGGTAAAACCACTGAGTGAAATCATGCCAGTCGCCGGGGTGCTGCTCGAACTGCGCCAGGGTTTCGCCCAGCAAGCGGGAGTGACGCGGCGTGTGTTCGCGCACGAACTGCTGACCGGTCTCCGCTGGCGCAGGGGTGATCCAGCCCAGCGCGTTGAACTCGTGATTGCCCATGATGCAGAACGCCTGACCGGCTTCGACCATGTCACGCACGATATGCAGCGCCTCGCGTATGCGCGGGCCGCGGTCGATGATGTCGCCCAGAAACAACGCCATGCGTTCGGGGTGGCGCCAGACGCCAGCCTGAAAACGGTAACCGAGGGTGTCGAGCAAGTGCTCAAGGGTCTGGGCACAACCATGCACGTCACCGATCAGATCGTAGCCACGCGCGGGATCGAGCATCAGTCGCCTCCACCGCCGAGCCGACTGCCCCAACCCAGCTTGGTGCGGCAGACCTCGTAGTAGTTGTGGTCCAGTGGGTGGATCAGGCGCAGTTTCTGCGGCTTTTTCTTCACGGTAACCGTGTCGCCCGGTGCGCAGGTGAAGTGATTTTGCCCGTCGCAGGAGACTTGCGGATAGATGGTCATGTCTTTTGAGACAACGATTTTCAGCTCACTGTTGCCGTCCACCACAATTGGTCGTCCGGACAAGGTGTGCGGGTACATCGGCACGATGACGATGGCGTCGAGCTTGGGGTGCATGATCGGACCGCCCGCCGAGAGCGCGTAGGCCGTAGAACCTGTCGGCGTGGCGACGATGAGTCCGTCGGCCTTCTGGCTGCAGACGAACTGACCATCAATGTAGATTTCGAACTCGATCATCCGCGTGGACTTGCCGGGGTGCAGCACCACGTCGTTGAGCGCATCGCCCTGGCCAATGGCCTCGCCATGACGGCGGACTTCGGCCTGCAACAGGAAGCGGTTTTCCACCAGATAGTGGCCGTCGAGGACTTCGGCGACTTTCACTTCAAGTTCGTCGGGGCGGATGTCGGTCAGAAAGCCCAGGCTGCCCCGGTTGATCCCGAGCACCGGGACGTTGTGTTTGGCCAGCGCGCGAGCGGCGCCGAGCAGACTGCCATCGCCGCCGACCACGATGACCATGTCACAGACTTCGCCGAGCATTTTCCGCGAAGAGGTCTGCATGCCGTGCCCTGGGAGGACTTCGGCGATGGTGTCTTCGAGGATCACGTGCAAGTGCCGCGACATCAGGAATTTCTTGAGTCGGCGAACGGTATCGACCACCTGAGAGCTGCCGAGGCGACCGATGATGCCGATATTACGAAACTGCTCCATGGGGCTCCTGCGGGTCGGGCGCGTGCAAAGAAAGTGATTATGGGCGAAAGGCTCAAGCGGCGGCAAATAAGCGATGGCATAGCGCGCATGAAAAACGGGTGGGAGGGAGCTTGCTCGCGACGAGTCCGGTGCATCCAAACGACTTTCCGCGAGCAAACAACCGAGTCGCTAGCAAGCTCCCTCCTACAGGTTCCTCACCGTGCTTAATCGGCCGATTCGCCGCGAAACCTACACGGGTTCCGCGTTGGGTCGGCGAGTGAGGCTGCTATTCTCTGCCCATGACACTATTCACCACCCTCACCGACCTGCCCCGCCACCTTCGCCATCCTCAGGTGCGCGATCTGGCATGGGCGATTCTTTCGCCACCGATGCTCGCTGAAAACCCCTGGCCGCAGCGCCATCCGCTCAGGGTCAGCGATTGGGCGGCAGATCCACAATCGCTGGCTGACTTTCTGCTCGCCCTCGACGCTGAAAGCCGTGCATTGACCGAGTGGCTATCGGCGCCCGTCAACCGACGCCTGGGCCGTTACTACGAGCGTCTCTGGCAATTCGCGATCGAGCATGCGCCCGGCGTTGAGATCATCGCCGCCAATCTGCCGATTCGCGACAACGGCCAGACGCTGGGCGAGCTGGACTTGCTGCTGCGTGATCGCGAAGGCGTTCACCATGTGGAATTGGCCATAAAGCTCTACCTGGGGCCTAAACACGGTGACGGCGCTGATCCAGCTCAGTGGCTCGGGCCGGGTTGCCATGACCGGCTGAGCCTCAAGCTCGACCACATGAGCGAACATCAACTGCCGATTTCGACACGCACGCAGAGCCGCCAGGCACTGGCTGCGTTGGGGGTCGATGCACTGAGCGCCGAGTTGTGGATGGGCGGTTATCTGTTCTATCCCTGGCCTGGGACCAGCCGTTCACCGGCCGGCGTGCACCCTGATCATCTAAGGGGGAGATGGTTGCACCAGCGCGACTGGCCCGCCTACATCGCGCAATGTCCAGTGGGGCACTGGCAGCCGCTGCCCCGCCACGCCTGGCTTGCACCGGCCTGTTATGACGACCCGTGGACCGAGCAACAACTGAGCGGCTGGATCAGTGAACTTGAACCACTGGCCCCGGCTCAGTTGCTGGTTCGGCTGACGCAATCTGCCGATGGCGCATGGCATGAGGCCGAGCGGGTATTTCTGGTGCCGGACCCATGGCCCCATCTGCCAGACGCCCGCGAACCTGGTAAAAAAACTACCAGCTCAAACGCACCACCAGCGCCGCCAGCGTGACCAGCAACACCGGCACCGTCAGCACAATGCCGACCCGGAAGTAATACCCCCAGCCGATGGTCACGCCTTTCTTCGCCAGCACGTGCAACCACAATAAGGTCGCGAGGCTGCCGATCGGGGTGATTTTCGGACCCAGGTCGCTGCCGATGACGTTGGCGTAAATCATCGCCTCTTGCAGCGGGCCGGTAGCCTGGCTGGCATCGATGGACAACAGCCCGATCAGCACCGTCGGCAGGTTGTTCATCACCGACGACAGCAGCGCCGTCAGCACGCCAGTGCCCATCGCCGCGCCCCACAAGCCGTGTTCGGCAAAGCGGTCAAGCAACGTCGCCAGCCAGGTGGTCAGCCCTTCGTTGCGCAATCCGTAGACCACCAGGTACATGCCCAGCGAGAAAATCACGATCTGCCACGGGGCTTCTTTCATCACCTTGACGGTGCGTATCTTGTGCCCTTTGGCAGCGATGCCCAGCAGGATCGCCGCGCAGACGGCGGAAATCGCGCTGATGGGAATACCCAACGGCTCCAGCGCGAAACACCCCACCAGCAGAATCAACAACACCCACCAGCCGGCGATAAACGTGGCGCGGTCCTTGATGGCCGTGGCTGGATCATTCAGTTTCGAGCCGTCGAACGTCTTGGGGATGTCCCTGCGAAAGAACAGCAGCAACATCAGCAGGGTTGCCGCCACACTGACGAAGTTCACCGGCACCATCACCGAGGCGTAGCGGTTAAAGCTAATGCCGAAGTAGTCCGCCGACACGATGTTGACCAGATTCGATACCACCAGCGGCAGGCTCGCGGTGTCCGCGATGAAGCCTGCCGCCATGACGAATGCCAGCGTGGTCGCCGGAGAAAAGCGCAACGCCAGCAGCATCGACATCACGATCGGCGTGAGAATCAGCGCCGCGCCGTCGTTGGCAAACAGCGCCGAGACCAGCGCCCCAAGCAACACGATCAGGGCGAACAACAGCCGTCCGCGGCCCTTGCCCCAACGCGCGACGTGCAGCGCGGCCCAGGCGAAGAATCCGGCCTCGTCCAGCAACAGGCTGATGATGATCAGCGCAATGAAAGTCCCGGTGGCGTTCCAGATGATGTGCCACACCTGTGGGATGTCAGACAGATGCACCACTCCCGACAGCAGCGCCAGCACGGCGCCCAGTGTGGCACTCCAGCCGACGCCAAGGCCTTTGGGTTGCCAGATGACCAGGGTGATGGTGAACAGGAAAATCAGCGCGGCGGTCAGCATCAGCGTTTGGTTCTCGGCAACAGGATCGCAAGGATGCCCAGCAGGGGCAGGAACGAGCAGATCGTGTAGACATAAACGATGCCGTGAAGGTCCGCGAGATGCCCGAGCAAGGCAGCGGCAATCCCACCAAAACCGAACATCAGGCCGAAGAAGATACCGGCGATCATGCCGACGTTGCCCGGCACCAGTTCCTGCGCGTACACCACGATGGCCGAGAACGCCGAGGCGAGGATGAAACCGATGATCACACTGAGCACGCTGGTCCAGAAAAGGTCAGCGTAAGGCAGCGCGACGGTGAACGGCGCAACGCCCAGGATCGAGAACCAGATCACCGCCTTGCGGCCGATCTTGTCGCCTATCGGCCCGCCAAAGAACGTCCCCGCCGCCACTGCTGCCAGGAACATGAACAGGTGCAGCTGCGAGCTGGCCACCGAGACGTCGAATTTTTCGATCAGGAAAAAGGTGAAGTAGCTGGTGAAACTGGCCATGTAGAAGTATTTGGAGAACACCAGCAGCGCCAGCACCACCAGCGCTCCCCTCACGCGCCCTTTCGACAGGCCGTGAGTGGCAACGCCGCCTCGTTTGAGCTTGAACAGGCTCAGGTGGGTTTTGTACCAGCGGCTGATGGCGTACAGCAAGCCGACCGAGAACAACGCGACCAGCCCGAACCAGGCGATATTGCCCTGCCCGAACGGAATGATTATCGCGGCCGCCAATAACGGACCGAAGGCTTGCCCGGTGTTGCCACCCACCTGGAACGTCGATTGCGCCAACCCGAAGCGCCCGCCCGAGGCCAGGCGAGCGATGCGTGAGGCCTCGGGATGGAAGGTCGACGAACCCACACCGATCAAGCCTGCCGCTAACAGAATGAGTTCAAAACTGCCCGCCGTGGACAGCATCAGCACACCCGCAAGGATGCACAGCGAGCCCAACGGCAGGACCAACGGATTAGGGTGGCGGTCGGTGTAGTAACCGACCCAGGGCTGAAGCAGCGACGCAGTAATCTGGAATGTCAGGGTGATCAGGCCGACCTGCGTGAAGCTCAGGTCATAGTTGGCTTTGAGCATCGGGTAGATCGACGGCAGGATCGCCTGGATCAGGTCGTTGAGTAAGTGCGCCAGCGCCACCGCGCCGATGATCCGCATAACCAGCGGGCTTGATTGCGGAACGGCGGCGGGCGAAACCGCACTCGAAGGCGTACTGCTGACAGCCATGAAGGGCATCCATCAAAACGTGAGTGATGAGCGCCATTGGGAGGTTGCTAAATGTTTCATCGGCGCGGGCGGCGCCAATGTGCCATTTATTGGGGCGTGAGTGCCACGTTTTGTTGCCAAGACATGATGAAGATCCGTGTAGGAGCGCGCTTGCCCGCGATGGGATGATGTCTGCGCCATTCTTGTGTCTGACACGACCCTATCGCGGGCAAGCGCGCCCCTACAACGGTTCTGCGTCAGGCGATAGATCCCACCGCAGAGCGCTGGGTCAGCGAGCCTTCCACTTCGTGCAGCGACACCTTCGACGTCTCCGGCAACGCCAACCCACCCGCAAGCGCCAACAAGGCAATCGCCATCAGGTAGAACGCCGGTGACAAATTGCTGCCGGTCATGCCGATCAGCCAGGTCGCCATCAGCGGCGCCGTCCCGCCGAAAATGGTGTAAGCCATGTTGTAGGTGATCGCCGAAGCGGTGTAACGCGTGCGTGTAGGAAACGTCTCTGAGAGCAACGCTGCCGTGACCACGCCGCACAGCACGGCACCGACGGCCAGCAGCATGACGCCGATGATCGAGGCCACGAACGACCCGGAACTGGCCATCAGGAACGAGGGATAGACCACCACGATCAGCAGGACACCGGCCGTGAGGACCGTCATCCGCCGCCCGACACGATCGGAAAATGCGCCTGCCAGCGGGCAGATTGCAGCGGCGAATACCAGCGCGATCAACGAAATCAGCAGCGAGTTAGCGCGGGTCAAACCGCCTGCCACTTGCAGGTAGGTCGCAAAATAGGTGGTGAACATATAGAACGACAGCGCCGTGAGGGAAACGAACGCACCCAGGCAGCAAATCGCGGCGCCATGATGGCGAAGGGTTTCCTTGAGCGGCGAATGGGCAACGGCGTGCTCCTGCGTCACAGCCTGGAACGCCGGGGTTTCATCCAGTTTCCAGCGCAGATACAAACCCACCAGACCCAGTGGCGCGGCGATCAGAAACGGCAAGCGCCAGCCCCAACTGCCCATTGCTTCTGCGGACAGCGAGGACTCAAGCCCATAAGCGATCATCGCCGCTGCCGCAAACGCCGAGAACGTCGACACCGGAACGTAGCTGCCATACCAGGCGCGCTGATTGCGCGGCGCGTGTTCCATCAAGTAGGCACACGCCCCAGCGTATTCGCCCCCGGCCGAGAAGCCTTGTGCGCAGCGAATGAGCGTCAACAGAATCGGCGCCATGACGCCAATCGCCGCGTACGTCGGCAGCAATCCGATGATCGTGGTCGCACCTGCCATCAGCAGAATGGTGAATGCCAACGTGCGTTTGCGGCCGATGCGGTCGCCCAGCATCCCGAAGAAGATCCCGCCCAGCGGCCGAAAGGCGAAGGCCACGGCGAACACCGCAAAGGTCTTGAGCAGTGCCGCACTGGCATCACCGCTGGGGAAAAACTGCTGAGCGATGGTGGTGGCGAGAAAGCCATACACGGCGAAGTCGAACCATTCGACAAAATTACCGATAGCCGCTGCGACGATGACTTTTCTCAAAGTGGCAGGGTGGACCTGCTCTATGGCTGCAGTAGTCATGAAAACCTCGGCGCATATGGGATGGGACGATTATCAGGACACAGGCGCGAACGGTTGACTCCAGAAGTGCCGTTTACGTACCCAGAACCGACGCATCGATACGTCTGGGCCGCATGATTCATGCCAGCGATAGGAGCGCGCGCCTAGATCGCCCGCTTGCCCTGCAAACCGCCGGTATGCACGAAGATCAGCCGCGTACCGCCGGGCAAGCGTCCCGCCCGCACTTCGTCGTGCAACGCCAGCAGCGCTTTGCCGGTGTACAGCGGTTCCAGAGGGATACCGGTCTGCAGTTCGCAGTTATCGATAAAGGCGAGCAGATGCGGATCGGTTTTAGCAAACCCGCCACGACTGGCGTCCAACACATGACAGCGTCTTAGGAGCGCGCTTGCCCGCGATGGGTTTTGGTCTGCAGCTTTGTCGTCGCCTGACACGCCGCTTTCGCGGGCAAGCGCGCTTCTACAGTGTTTGTGAATAATCGCCGCCACATTCTCAGGCACGCCGTGCCCTTGTGGCACCGCCATGGCGCCATGGATCGTGCGAACCCCCTCTTCGAACAGCGCCAGCCCGGCGAGGGTTGTGCCCGTTCCGGATGCCAGCCACCATCCGTCATAGTCGGTCCAACCCACCGCGTCTAGCTGCGAACGCCCCTGACGCACGATTTCAGCACAGCCCAGCGCGCCTTCCAGCCCCCCGCCGCCCTCAGGCACGCCATGAAGATGCGGGTATAGCTCGCGCCACGGCAGCCAGAAATCCGCTTCGTGCCGCGCCCGATAACCGGCGTAACCCAGCCAATGCAGCTGCATGCCAAATGCCTGCAAGTCTTCGATGGTAGGCGTCTGCTGCGGATGCCCGCGCAATAGCCCAACCGTCTGGAAACCAAAGCGCTTACCGGCAGCAGCCAGTGCGTGAAGGTGATTGGAATGCGCCCCGCCAAGAGTGATCAACCCTGCGGCACCGGCCGTTTGGGCCGCCTTCAGGTGATAAATGAGCTTGAACCACTTGTTGCCGCTGATCAGCGGATCGATGAGGTCCAGACGCAGGATGGCGACCTCAACGCCCGCCTCGATCAGCCAAGGCAGATCGAGACGTTGCAGGGGGGCGGACGGCAAGGTTTGGTCTGCGGGGAGCATGGAGGTGATCGGCAAGCGAAGAAGGCCGCAGTTTAGCATTGGCCTTGTTCGGTGCTTGGGCGAAAGTCATCGCGAGTAAGCGCCCTCCCACGGGATCATGCCCGGCGGTAATGCGCGTCAGAAAGCTTCGCGGGCAAGCCTTGCGCCAACGGGTTCCTCGTAGGCCGCTGAAGCGGTGTGGGTCTCGAGGACAACTGTTCCAACACCGGGAATCGAGGGGGTTTTCATGAAGGGGCTTACAACTCAGCCGCCAACCGCGAGCCCTGATCGATTGCACGCTTGGCGTCCAGCTCTGCCGCGACGTCGGCGCCGCCGATCAGGTGCACGCTTTGACCTGCGTCCTTCAGATCATCGTAGAGTTCTCGCAGCGGATCCTGCCCGGCGCATATCACCACGTTGTCCACTGCGAGCAGTTTCTCTTCGCCGTCACCGATGCGAATGTGTAAACCGGCGTCGTCGATCTTCAGGTAATCAACGCTGTTGAGCATCTGCACCTGTTTGTTCTTCAAGCCTGTGCGGTGAATCCAGCCAGTGGTTTTGCCCAGGCCGTCGCCGACTTTGGTGGCCTTGCGCTGCAACAGAAACACCTGACGCGCCGGAGCGTGTGGGTGCGCAGTAATGCCGGCCACACCGCCGCGAGCCTCAAGCGTCTCATCAATGCCCCACTCGTCCCAGAAGGCCGCGCGGTCGAGGCTGGTCGACACACCTTGATGCACCAGAAACTCGGACACATCGAAACCGATACCGCCGGCGCCGATCACCGCCACGCGCTTGCCCACCGGCTTGCGCTCCAGAATCACGTCCAGATAACTCAGCACCATGGCGTTGTCGATGCCCGGAATCGCCGGCGTGCGCGGCTCAACGCCGGTCGCCAGGATGATTTCGTCGTAACCGGCGCCTTTCAACTCGTCCACAGACACACGCGTATTCAGGCGCACATCGACGCCGGTTGTTTGCAGCTTGCGGCCGAAATAACGCAGCGTTTCAAAGAACTCTTCCTTGCCCGGAACGCGCTTGGCGATATTGAACTGACCACCAATCTCACTGGCCGAGTCAAATAGCGTGACGTGATGCCCGCGCTGGGCCGCAACAGTGGCAGCCGCCAGACCCGCAGGTCCGGCGCCCACCACGGCGATCTTCTTCAGCTGAGTGACCGGCAAGTAGTTGAGTTCGGTTTCGTGACAGGCACGCGGGTTGACCAGGCAACTGGTGAGCTTGCCGCCAAACGTGTGGTCCAGGCAGGCCTGATTACAGCCGATGCAGGTATTGATTTCATCACCGCGACCGGCAGCCGCCTTGTTGACGAAGTCCGGGTCAGCCAGAAACGGCCGCGCCATGGACACCATGTCGGCATCCCCTTCGGCCAGGATCTGCTCAGCGATTTCCGGCGTGTTGATGCGATTGGTGGTGATCAGCGGAATCGACACTGAACCGCGCATCTTGGCCGTTACTTTGGCGAATGCTGCGCGCGGCACTTTGGTGGCGATGGTCGGAATGCGCGCTTCATGCCAGCCGATACCGGTATTAATCAGCGTGGCACCGGCTTTTTCAATCGCCTGCGCCAGGATGACCGCCTCCTCCCACGTGCTGCCGCCCTCGATCAGGTCGAGCATCGACAGCCGGTAAATGATGATGAATTGCGCGCCGACGGCCTCGCGCACCCGGCGTACGATCTCCACCGGCAAGCGCATGCGGTTTTCATAGCTGCCGCCCCAGCGGTCCGTGCGGTGGTTGGTGTGAGCGGCCAGGAACTGGTTAATGAAATACCCTTCCGAGCCCATGATTTCGACGCCGTCATAGTCGGCAGTCTGGGCCAGCAAAGAACAGGTCACGAAGTCCTGAATCTGTTTTTCGATGCCTTCTTCGTCCAGCTCTTTAGGCTTGAACGGATTGATGGGCGCCTGGATGGCGCTGGGTGCGACCTGTTTCGGGCTATAGGCATAACGACCGGCGTGCAGAATCTGCATACAGATCTTGCCGCCCGCCTCATGCACGGCTTTGGTGACGATGCGATGGTGTTCGGCTTCTTGCGGGGTGGTGAGTTTGGCCGCGCCGGAATACACGCCGCCCTCGACATTGGGCGCGATACCGCCCGTGACCATCAGGCCGACACCGCCGCGGGCACGCTCGGCAAAGTACGCCGCCATACGCTCGAACCCTCCGGGCTTTTCTTCGAGCCCGGTGTGCATCGAACCCATCAACGCCCGATTGCGCAGCGTCGTGAAACCCAGGTCCAACGGGGCCAGCAGGTGCGGGTAGTGGGCGGCGGTCATTGGAAACTCCATCAAGCATCATCACGTGGTGCGAGCACTCTTAAGGCACTCGTCAAAGTAAGCGGCGTGACCATCGACACTGACGATAGCCCGCTGTTCATGCCGCAAACAGTAAACAGCGCTTCGGTCACCCTCAATGACTGAAAGTGACAACTTATTGATCCAAATGCGCAACGAGGGTTGGCAAGTCATCAGCGGCGCCCTACCCTTGTGCGATCAGTCACCTCGACGGCAGTGTCCATCTCTTCATGCGCAAAATTCTTGGCCTCTCCACCGCGTTGCTGCTGGTGATCATCTTCGTCAGCTACAGCCTGTGGACGAGCAAACGGCACGCCGGTCACTACCTAAGCGACTTGCGCATCCAGGTTGTGCTCAACGACGGCAAACCGGGGGGGCGTGGCAATCTTCTGGGCATTCAGCCGGAACTGTTCCCCGCCGATTATTCCAGCCCGGAGCGCCTGCACCGCAAGCTCGCCGCCTACCTTCAACAGGCCCGCGACCAAGGGTTTATCAACGACAAAACCATCGTCGTGCTGCCCGAACATATCGGCACCTGGTTGTTTGCGGTAAACGAAAAGTCCCAGTTCTACCAAGCCACCACCATCGAAGAGGCCATGAACTGGCTTGCGGTGAGCAACCCGATGCAATTTGCCAATGCCATGCTTCGCGCCAAGGGAGAAAGTCGCGTCGATGATGCCCACATCCGTATGAAAGCCAGCAGCATGGCCCGTGACTATCAAACGGTGTTTGGTGGGTTGGCAAAAGAATTCGGGGTCACGCTGGTGGCAGGCTCGATCGTGCTGCCGGGGCCGTCTGTAGAAGACGGTCAACTGCAGGCGGGCAACGGCGCGCTCTACAACTGCAGTGTGGTGTTCGGTCGGGACGGCCGGCCGATGGGGCAACCGCAACGGCAACTGTTCCCGGCCTGGTACCTGAGCAGCTATATCCGTGCGGGCAAGGATGCGCCGCTCAATGTCATTGATACGCCGGCAGGTCGCCTCGGCACGTTGATCGGCAGCGACAGCTGGTACCCGCGCAATTACGCGCGCCTGGATGAAAAAGGTGCTGAGCTGATTGCGGTTCCGGCGTTTGTCGCTGGCAATGGCGCCTGGTCACGGCCATGGCGCGCAGAAAAACTGCCTGACGAACTGCACGTCGAGCCCGGCCCCCTCACCGAAGGCGAGGCCTGGAAACGCCTGACACTGGCCCCCACCCGCTCCGCCCGCGCAGGCATCAGCGTATTCATGCGAGGGCAGTTCTGGGATCAAGGCAGCGCGGGGGACAGTTTCGCCAGCCGAAGCGGTCAACATATCCCTGAACCGCCTCCCGGCGTAACGCCCAAAGGCATGAAGCCTGGACATGGCGCGCGCCTGATTAACCTGTGGCTATGAACATGCCGACACCTCGTGTACGGCTCGGTGATTTATCCGTGGGATTTGTTCACAGCCTCGCGGACGCGGTGCGCAGTGTCGGTCATGACCCCGCGCCGCTGTTTGAGCAGTATGGTCTGGACGCAGCAAGGCTGGGCGAAGCCGGCGCGCGACTATCGATTGCGCGCTATATGCGTCTGGGGCATTCGGCGATTGAACTGTGTAACGCGCCGTGGCTGGGTTTGCGCATGGGGCAGTTGAGTCGGCTCAGCCAGTCCGGAATGGCCGGCGTGACTGCGGCGCAAGCGCCAACCGTTCGGGAAGCTGCGCGGACACTGATTCGTTTTGAAGCGCTGTACGGCTCCAATTATCGCGGGCAGTCGAGCTTTCATGAGGACGCCAGCGGTGCGTGGCTGCGCTTTTATTCGATCAGCCCCTACAACGCCTACAACCGATTTGTGGTGGACTCGATTCTCAGCGGCTGGCTGCATCAATTGTCGATTTTGGCGGGCACGACGTTGCGCGCAGAAAAGCTGGAGATCGAGTTCGACGCGCCGCCCTACGCCGCTCGGTATGCAGATTTAAGCGAGCATCCGCCGCTGTTTGACGCTGGCGTCAACCAGTTGCGCCTCAGCCAGCACAGTCTCGGGCTGCGCAACCCGGATCACTGCCCCAGCACCTGGCAGCATTTACTGACGTTGTGTGAACGGGAGCTGGAGCAGCTGACACGGACCCGCAGCCTGGGTGAAAAAATCACTCAGTTGCTTGGACCGTTATTGAATGGTGGGCGAGAGCCCGATCTGGAAGAAGTGGCGTCGCGATTGAAGCTGCCGACCTGGACCCTGCGCCGCAAACTGGCCGACGAAGGCACACGTTTCAGGTCGATCCTCAATGACACGCGCCGCGATCTGGCAATGACTTACATCCGTGACACGGAACTGGCCTTTGGCGAGATCGCTTATCTACTGGGTTTCGCGTCGGCCGAAGCCTTTCAACGCGCCTTCAAACGCTGGAACGGTCAGACTCCCGGGGAGTTCCGCCGTAGCCAACGTCATACCGCATAACGCAACGTCCTACAGCTCGGTTGCGTCGTCAGCGGGTTCTACAGGGTCTAGTTCGTACGCTTTGTATTCCAGAAGCTCTTCTTGATAGTCGTCCATAACGCATGCCCTCGTGGCTGGTTTCTTCGTTTCGGTTGTCGTGCACTGCTGTTTTCAGCGAGTGAATCACTGACCACGGCCCTCACCTTAAAGTGCCGTCATGACGAAAAAATGAAGGTTTCTGGCGTAGTCAGTTAAACGAATATCTAGCCGATGAAGAAAGTTCGCGCAAGTGATCAGGAATCATCTGACACCGCCAGTCACAAATCTGTGGGAAGTGACCATTCATCCTTAAAGCCGACTTGCCCCGTAGCCCCGAACTCATTCACGCGGCGGTAGTGATGTCGTATCAGGCAGGTGACACCCATTCATGCCACTTGACGGCGCGGACCTGCCCGCCATAGTCTTCTTGCCATGAACGTAACCAAGCATTTCCTCGGCCAGATAATTATTACCGCCATTCCAGTCATGGCGGGTTAGCCGACGTTTGCACACAACCCGCCCTAGAGGCGGGTTTTTTCTTTCTGTCTCCTGGGCCAAATAGCTGAAATCAGGAGCCAGACATGATCTTTATCCGCCTTTTCCTTGTTGCCACCTCCTCCATACGCATCGTCCAGAACCTGCTGACGAGTCCGACACCATGAACCAACGGCTGGCTAACCCTCTGGTCGATGGCGACCTGCTCAACCGCTACGTCAAGAAGATCCTCACCTCCCGCGTGTATGACGTCGCCGTGGAAACCCCGCTGCACGGCGCGCGCCGGTTGTCCGAGCGCCTTGGCAATCAGGTGCTGCTCAAGCGCGAAGACTTGCAGCCGGTGTTCTCGTTCAAGATTCGCGGCGCGTACAACAAGCTCGCGCAACTGAGCCCGGAAGATCTCGCGTGCGGCGTGGTCACGGCCTCGGCAGGCAATCACGCGCAAGGCCTGGCGCTCGCCGCCAAGACCCTTGGCGTCAAAGCCACCATCGTCATGCCCAAGACCACCCCGGAGATCAAGGTCGAGGGCGTACGCTCCCGAGGCGGCATTGTCGTGCTCCACGGCGACTCTTTCCCCGAGGCGCTGGCGTATTCCCTGAAGCTGGTTGAGGAAAAAGGCTACGTCTACGTTCACCCGTACGACGACCCGGACACCATCGCCGGGCAAGGCACGGTGGCGATGGAAATATTGCGTCAGCACCCGGGGCCACTGGATGCGATCTTCGTACCTGTCGGAGGCGGCGGTTTGATCGCCGGCATCGCGGCGTACGTCAAATACCTGCGCCCTGAAATCAAAGTCATCGGCGTCGAGCCGGACGATTCCAATTGCCTGCAACAAGCCATGGCCTATGGCGAGCGCGTGGTGTTGCAGCAAGTCGGGTTGTTCGCGGACGGCGTCGCGGTGGCGCAGATCGGCAAGCACACGTTCGACATCTGCCAGCATTACGTCGATGAAGTAATCACCGTCAGCACCGATGAAATCTGCGCCGCAATCAAGGACATCTACGACGATACCCGCTCGATCACCGAGCCTTCCGGCGCGCTGGGTGTGGCCGGGATCAAAAAGTACACCGAACAATACGGCGTGACCGGGCAGACGTTCGTGGCGATTGATTCCGGTGCCAACGTCAACTTCGACCGCTTGCGCCATGTGGCCGAGCGTGCCGAACTGGGCGAAGGCCGCGAAGCAGTGATCGCCGTGACCATCCCCGAGAAACCGGGCAGCTTCAAAGCGTTTTGCGAAGCCATCGGCAAACGCCAGATCACTGAGTTCAACTACCGCTACCACACCGACCGCGAGGCGCACATCTTCGTTGGCGTGCAGACCCATCCCGAGACCGACCCGCGCAAAGCGCTGATCTCAAGCCTCACCGAGCAGGGCTTTCCGGTGCTGGACCTGACCGACAACGAACTGGCCAAGCTGCATTTGCGGCACATGGTCGGCGGGCATTCGGAGCGGGTCAGCGATGAGGTGGTTCCGCTTCGAGTTCCCGGAGCGGCCCGGCGCGCTGTTCAACTTTCTTAACAAGCTGGGCGGTCAGTGGAATATTTCGATGTTCCACTACCGCAACCATGGCGCGGCAGATGGGCGGGTAGTGGCCGGGTTGGTGGTGCCAGAGGATGAGCGGCATCTGGTGCCGGCGGCGCTGGCGGAGATTGGGTATCCGTATTGGGATGAAACCCATAACCCTGCGTACAAGCTGTTTTTGGGCTGATGCAAAACCTGTAGGCGTTGACGAGCCGTAGCGAGGCCGCGATTGGTGTGCGTCAGGTTGACCGCATCGCAGCCTTCGTAAACTCTTCAGCTCCTACAAATTGAGGCCCGGTAGGACCCAATGCCGCGCTAATGAACTCGCGCCTGAGCATTCGCCGCGAACGTCGCGGCGAATGCAGCAGCGTATCTACTGAGCGGGCGTTGCTTGCGTATCAGTCGCCGGAGCAGTTGCGGGCCCGGAAGCAGGCGTTGCCTCCATTTGCGCCGCCTCCGCCTTGAACGCTTCTGACTCGCTCGGAGCAGGCAATGGTTCGCTGCCCTTATAAGCGTCAGGCGATGTCTCAGTGGCAGGCGTAGCCAATGGCGCTGGAGTGGCTGGCGGGGTTGGCTCGGTAGCAGCAGGTGCCTGCGTTGAAGCGTTGCTCGCTGGCTGGGCCGCGGGCGCAGGCTCAGTTGTCGCAGGCGCCGCCGCTGCTGGCTTTTGCTCGGTCAACGCAGCAGGCTTTGGTGCCTGAACAGGCGCTTCGGGCATGCCCAGATCAGTCTTGGGCTTCTCTTCGATGTGCGCGGCTTTCTTCACTTCGGGTGGCAGGAAGTTCTCCACCAACGCGAAGAAGCGGTCATAAAACTTGGGGGACGCTACGGTTTCGCTCGCGACCTTGACCATTGAATCATCCGTCGAACCGATCGGCATCGACACCGAACCCAGCACGCCCACGCCCAGACTGGCCGAGTTGTTGACCTTCTTCAGTGCGTAACGGTCCTGCAAGGCGTTGGCGAACATCGTGGCACTGTTTTCGTTGCCGTCGGCTGCGCACACCACGTTAAAGCTGATCTCCATGTGGGTTTCGCCGGTTTGCTGGAAGCTTTTATGGCCGCTGATGATCTTGGGATCGCTGCTGGTGATGATGTAACCCTGACTTAGCAGCGCACGGCGGGCGGCCTCGCAGGTGGCCGAGTCGGCAACTGGGTATTTGCGCGAGAATGTCCCGGCATCGTCAAAATTTTCATGCTCGTAAACGGTCGGCTTCTTGGACGAGCAGCCTGCGGCGGCCAGCAAGGCAATCGCCCAGCATGCGGTACGAAAGCTCAGTAATTTAGACATCGAACATCCTGGGAGGAAACGGTCGGCAGAACTGCCGAACATAGGAAACGCGGGTAAGTCTGCAACATCGATGGCGAAGGATCAACGCACAGTTTGCAACCATCCGGATACAACATGGGCGGCAGTTCAGCGGTGACGCTGACCTGCGTTGGGAGTCAGACCTCTGATCGGTCAAATATTGCCATGCTCCATCCGCACACCAAGAAACTCAAGCGCTCGCCAGTAACCGGGGTAGGTCTTGCCCACGCAATCAGGGTCTTGAATCCTGATGCCAGACACTTTCAGACCTGCCAACGCAAAGCACATGGCGATACGGTGATCGGAGTGGGTGTTGATCAGCGCATGGCTATTAGTGCCAGCCAGCCCAGGATCCGCCGCCACGAGCAGGTCATCGCCTTCAACGCTGGCAAGACCGGAACGTATCTGATTGAGGCCATCGTGCAGTGCCTGAACCCGGTCGCACTCCTTGACCCGCAGGTTGGCAAGATCAACGAAGCGCACCGGCGTTTCGTTGAAAGCAGCCAGCACCGCGAGCGTAGGAATGGCGTCCTGCATCTGTGAGCCGTTAATCACGGCGGGCATACGCGGGAACTGAGCAATGACTTCCATGGCTTTGGCGTCGGGCTGAGTGAAGGCGTCTGCCGCTACGCCCAGATCAATCTTGCCGCCGGTCAAGGCTTCGGCAGCCCAGAGGTAAGTCGCGGCGGAGGCGTCAGGTTCGATGTGGTAATCGCAGGCGGTGTAACCGGTTGGCAATACGCGCCACAACGCGTCATCCACGCACTCGATTTCGGCACCAAAAGCGCGCATGCACGCGAGGGTCAGATCAATGTAGCCACGGGCGCCGATTTCCTTGCCGGTGAGCGCCACTTCGATCGGCGCATCACCACAGGCTGCGACCATCAACAACGCAGATACGTACTGGCTGGACAGTCCGCCGTCGATTTCGAAACGCGTGGCCTTGATCGAGCCAGCGCCCTGGACAACCACGGGCGGGCAACCAGTGGCACTTTGTGCATCCAGACCGCCCTTGAGCAGAGCCTCCAGCAGCGGACCGATCGGACGCTTCTGCATGTAATGGTCGCCGTCCAGCGTGACGCTGCCGTTGACAGTGCAGACCGCCGCCGTGAGAAAACGCACAGCAGTGCCAGCATTGCCAAGAAACAGAGGGCCTTCAGGTACCTGCAATTGACCGGTGCTGGTGACCACAAAGCTGGTGTCGTCCGGCTCATCAATGGTCACACCCATCTGCCGCAGGGCGTTGGACATGTGCCGGGTGTCATCGCTTTTCAGCGCACCACGAAGATGGCTGGTGCCCTTTGCCAGCGCGGCCAGCAGCAGCGCGCGGTTGGTGATCGATTTCGAGCCTGGGGGCGACACATGCCCGGTCAAGGGTACGCCTGGAGGAATAACAGTGATGGTTTGGTTCATGCCCATTGTCCAGCTCTCCAAAAAACGAAAATCAGGCAGCGTGCCGAGCCGCTAATAAGAAGCCGGCAATAATGTCACTTCTTGAGAGGATCTGCAGCATTGCATCGGCTGCACACGCCGGCACCCCAAACTACAGGCACAAAAAAAGCGACCAGAAGGTCGCTTTCTTTGTCGCTTCAAGGAGTTCAAGGCCGTGAAGCAGTATATGGCGCAGCGGACGGGACTCGAACCCGCGACCCCCGGCGTGACAGGCCGGTATTCTAACCGACTGAACTACCGCTGCGTATCGCTCGGACTTGCGTCCGTTTGAATCGTTGAAACCGGCTTCGAGCGCCTGTTTCTTGTAACCCTGATCGAAAGCCTGAAGCTTTCAATCGAAGACCCGGAAAACCCGATCTTGACAATATGGCGCAGCGGACGGGACTCGAACCCGCGACCCCCGGCGTGACAGGCCGGTATTCTAACCGACTGAACTACCGCTGCGCGTCGGTGGACTTTCGTCCTGCTGAAACCCGAAAGCTTCAACCTGTATCTCTCAACGATGGTGGGTGATGACGGGATCGAACCGCCGACCCGCTGCTTGTAAGGCAGCTGCTCTCCCAGCTGAGCTAATCACCCTTTGCTTCGTTGAGGCCGCGAAATTTACGCAGGTGACGAAGCTAAGTCAATAGCCCGCTTGAAGTTTTTTTTACATCAGCTGCAAGCGGCACGTTTCAAGCTGCAAGCCAAAAGCAAAAAAACGAGCCGCACGGACTCGCTTTTGATCTGACTTGCAGCTTGAAACTTCTAGCTTGCAGCTGCTTCTACGAATAGACCATCTTGCGACTCATGCCGCCGTCCACCACAAACTCTTGCCCGGTAACGAACCCGGCATTGCGTGACAGCAACCAGGCCACCAACGAGGCGACATCTTCCACCGTCCCTACCCTGCCGGCCGGATGCTGAGCATGATCGGCATCCGACAAAGGCTCGGTACGACGCACATAAGGATCACGCGCGTCGATCCAGCCCGGACTGACCGCGTTAACCCTCACTTCGGGCCCCAAGCTGATCGCGAGCGCATGGGTCAAGGCCAGCACACCACCTTTGCTGGCGGCATAGGCTTCTGTGTCCGCCTCTGACTGATGCGCGCGCGCTGAGCTGATGTTGACGATGCTGCCGCAGTGCGCGCGCAAGTACGGCGCGCAGTGCTTGGCCAGAAGCATGGGCCCGCCGAGGTTTACCGCCAGCACGCGGTTCCATTCGGTCAGATCAAGGCTTTCAAGCACGGTGTTATGCGGATCAGCAACCGCCGCATTGCACACTAGCGCATCAAGACGACCAAACAGCCCAAGCACATGCGCCACACCGGCCGCCACCTGGTCTTCGCTGGCGACGTCCATAACTACGAACGAGGCGTTCTCACCGAGCACCTCGGCAACGAGCAGCCCGCGCTGACGATCAATATCCGCGAGCACCACTTGCCAACCTTCGGTGAGCAGCCATGCAGCGATGCCCAGACCAATGCCGCGTGCAGCGCCCGTAACCAGCGCGACACGACCGTTATGGACCGAGGCCGCCTCCATCACATAGTCACTCACCGCAAACATCCGCCATCAGCATTCACAACGCCGCCAGACCACGCGCCAGATCGGCTTTAAGGTCGGCCACGTCTTCCAGACCAACAGCCACGCGAATCAGGCTGTCCAGGATCCCCGCCGCTTCGCGCTCCTGCGGCGATAAACGACCGTGGGAGGTCGTGCTCGGATGAGTGATGGTGGTCTTGGTGTCGCCCAGGTTGGCCGTAATGGAAATCAACCGCGTGGCATCAATGAAACGCCAGGCGCCGTCTTTACCGCCTTTGACTTCAAAACTCACGACCGCCCCAAAAGCCTTTTGCTGACGCTTGGCCAGTTCGTGCTGGGGATGGCTCTCGAGACCGGCGTAATGCACTTTCTCGATACCGTCCTGTTGCTCAAGCCACTGCGCCAGCTCCAGCGCGCTCTGGCAATGGGCACGCATGCGGATAGTCAGTGTTTCGAGGCCCTTGAGGAATAGCCAGGCGTTGAAAGGACTCAGGCTCGGCCCTGCGGTGCGCAGGAAACCGACCACTTCCTTCATCAACTCGGCACGCCCCACTACCACACCGCCCATCGCCCGGCCCTGGCCGTCGATGAATTTGGTCGCCGAATGTGTAACCACGTCTGCGCCCATCAGCAACGGACGTTGTAACGCCGGGGTGCAGAAGCAATTGTCCACCACCAGCAGCGCGCCCTTGGCGTGAGCGACTTCGGCCAGTGCGGCGATGTCGACCAGTTCGGCCAGCGGATTGGACGGCGACTCGACGAACAGCAGCTTGGTGTTCGACTTGATCGCCGCGTCCCAGCCCGACAACTCGGTCAGCGGCACATAGTCGACTTCCACGCCGAAGCGCTTGAAGTACTTCTCGAACAGGCTGATGGTCGAACCGAACACGCTCTTGGAGACCAGCACGTGATCGCCAGCACTGCATAGGGCCATGACCGTGGCGAGAATGGCGGACATCCCGGTCGATGTTCCGACCGCCTGCTCGCCACCTTCCAAAGCGGCCATGCGCTCTTCGAACGAGTGCACAGTCGGGTTGGTGTAGCGCGAATAGACGTTGCCCGGCTTGTCGCCGGCAAACGTGGCTGCCGCGTCCGCCGCTGTGCGAAACACGTAGCTGGAAGTGAAGAACAACGGATCGCTGTGCTCGGCTTCCGGCGTGCGGTGCTGACCAGCGCGAACAGCGAGGGTGTCAAAACCCACGCCTTCAAGGTCGCTGTCCAGTCGACCGGCATCCCATTCCTGAGTCATGCGGTCTACTCCTAGTCTGAATTAGTTGTTGTACAGATCGATGATCGCGCTCACAGCCTGGGTTTTGACTTTGGAGGCGTCGTTACGCGCCTGCTCGATCTTGTTCAGATAATGCTCGTCGATATCACCGGTCACGTACTTGCCGTCAAAGACCGAGCAATCGAAGTTGTCGATCTTGATCTTTTTGCTGCCGCTTACAGCCTCGATCAGGTCGTTGAGGTCCTGATAGATCAACCAGTCGGCACCGATGAGGTCGGCCACGTCCTGGGTGGTGCGGTTGTGAGCGATCAGCTCGTGGGCACTCGGCATGTCGATGCCGTAGACGTTAGGGAAGCGTACGGCCGGGGCCGCAGAACAGAAGTAGACATTCTTGGCGCCAGCTTCGCGGGCCATCTGAATGATCTGCTTGCACGTGGTACCGCGCACGATGGAGTCGTCCACCAGCATCACGTTCTTGCCGCGGAATTCCAGTTCAATGGCGTTGAGCTTCTGACGTACGGATTTTTTCCGTGCTGCCTGCCCCGGCATGATGAACGTGCGGCCGATGTAGCGGTTTTTCACGAAGCCTTCGCGAAACTTGACGCCCAGGTGATTGGCCAGCTCGAGGGCGGCGGTACGGCTGGTGTCCGGAATCGGAATGACCACGTCGATGTCGTGATCCGGACGCTCGCGCAGGATCTTGTCACCCAGCTTCTCGCCCATGCGCAGACGCGCCTTGTAGACCGAGATGCCGTCGATGATCGAATCCGGACGGGCCAGATAAACATGTTCGAAAATGCACGGCGCGTATTTTGGATTCGGTGCGCACTGTCGGGTGTGCAGCTTGCCGTCTTCAGTGATGTAAACCGCTTCGCCGGGTGCAAGGTCACGGATCAGCGAGAAACCGAGCACGTCGAGAGCAACGCTTTCGGAGGCGATCATGTATTCGACGCCTTCGTCGGTGTGACGCTGGCCGAACACGATAGGGCGAATGGCGTCCGGATCGCGGAAGCCGACAATGCCATAACCGGTGATCATTGCCACGACCGCATAGCCACCGCGGCAGCGTTTATGCACGTCGGTCACGGCGGCGAAGATGTCTTCTTCGGTCGGTTGCAACTTGCCACGTACCGCCAGCTCATGAGCGAACACGTTGAGCAGCACTTCCGAGTCGGAATTGGTGTTGACGTGGCGCAGATCGGATTCGTAAATCTCCTTGGCCAACTGTTCAACGTTGGTCAAGTTGCCGTTGTGCGCCAGGGTGATGCCATACGGCGAGTTGACGTAAAACGGCTGGGCTTCAGCGGACGTCGAGCTGCCTGCGGTGGGGTAGCGCACGTGGCCGATACCCATGTGGCCGACCAGACGCTGCATATGGCGCTGATGAAACACGTCACGGACCAGGCCGTTATCCTTGCGCAGAAACAACCGGCCGTCGTGGCTGGTCACGATACCGGCAGCGTCCTGGCCGCGGTGCTGGAGGACGGTGAGCGCGTCATACAGCGCCTGATTGACGTTCGACTTGCCGACGATACCGACGATGCCACACATGCGACACAACCCCTACTTAGTGGAACTGGATTTACCGAGCACTTCCTGCGGCGTTATAGGCGGCAGAAGATGATCCTTGAACGGAATATCAACAGGTACGCTGATTCCGCTGGCTAGCCACTTGCTGGACATCCCGAGAATCAGGTTTTTCGACCAGTCAGCAACCATGACAAATTGCGGCAACAGCTTCGATTGCTGCCACCATTGATCCTGCTGCACCGGCCCCAGGCTTAATAGCCCGACTGCCACTACAACCAGCAGGCCTCCGCGCGCCGCGCCGAAGACCATACCCAGAAAACGATCGGTCCCGGACAGCCCGGTGACGCGTATCAGTTCCCCAATAAGAAAGTTGACCATGGCGCCGACCAGCAAGGTGGCGACAAAAAGAATGGTACAGCCCGCAATGACGCGCGCCGAAGGTGTCTCGATGTAATTGACCAGATACTGCGAAAGCGACCCGCCAAACATCCAGGCAACCGCGCCGGCGATGATCCAGGTCAACAAGGACAATGCTTCCTTTACGAAGCCGCGCTTGAGACTGATCAAAGCGGAGATGGCGACAATCGCGAGGATCGCCCAGTCAACCGGGGTAAATGACACGTTCACGCCTACAGACGGATAAGGCGGCGGATTTTAACAGAGCGCTCGCCCGCCTGTAAGCGGGGATTTCAGTGGGGTTTGATTAACTCAATCAATCGTTGGGCAGTCAGACGACGCTGGAGCTGTAGGCGCGAATTTATTCGCGAGCGGTGTTGCCCTGAAAAATAGTCATCAGCGGGCATAAAGCCTCGCGAATAAATTCGCTCCTACAGGATTGCGCAGACTTATCGGCGTTCAGGCTGGAAGCGCACCACGATGCCCTTGAGCTTCTGCTGCTTGTCCAGTTGGTCACGCAGACGGTCGGCTTCTGCGCGCTCGATCAGCGGACCGACAAACACCCGGTTCACGCCATCCGAGGTGCGGATGTAGGCGTTGTACCCCTGAGTGCGCAGGGTTTTCTGGAGGTTATCGGCATTCGCCCGATTGGACATGCTCGCCAATTGGACCGACCAACTGACCGAAAGACCATTGGCGTCCACTCGGCTTTCCGCAGCAGGCACTGAAGGGGTCGCAGGAGCACTTTTTACAGGCTGAGTGGAAGCTGGTGCTGCTGGTGCAGGTGCTGCCTTCGCGACCGCCGCGGTTTGTTGCGTGACAGGCCTGCTCGGTGCTGGCGCTATCGGGGTGGAAGGCGGCTGCGAGCTGCGGGTCAGATCCTCATCCGTCGGCACGGGTTCCTGCGGCAAAGGCTGCTGCTCGGGGACACTGACCGGATCAACTTTGACCTGAGACATGGCTGACGCTTGCGGCGCTGCGGGCGCTTCGACTTGCACATGACGCGCCTCGTCCTGACGCGAGAACAGCATGGGCAGAAAAATCACTGCCACAGCGACCAGCACCAATGCGCCGACCATTCGCTGTTTGTAAGCCTTATCCAGCAAAGCCATTTGCCACTTCCTCCGTGGCGTGCCGACTCAGCCATTCAAGACCTTCGGCAACGCAATAAAAAGATCCGAACAGCACGATTTCGTCGTCGGCAGTCGCCTGTTCGCATTGTGCTTGCAGCGCCAGAGCGACACTCGGATAGGACGTCACGCGGGCGCCAAGGTTCTGCAAGGCGCCTGCAACCTCATCGGCACTGCGGCTGCGGACAGTCGGCAACGGTGCCACCGCCCAGGATGCGATGCTGGTCATCAGCGGAGCGAGAACGCCATCGAGGTCTTTGTCGTTGAGTAGACCGAACACCGCCAGCCGTTGACCCGCGACAGGCCGTTGCGCCAGACGCTCAGCCAGAAAGGTTGCTGCATGGGGGTTGTGACCAACGTCCATCAACACCGTGAGCGCCTTACCCTGCCACTGCAACGCACGGCGATCCAGACGTCCGGTCACCCGGGTGTTCAGCAAAGCATTGCGGATCAGCGAGGCGTCCCACGGCATCCCCAGCAGCAGATACGCCTGGAGCGCCAATGCTGCGTTCTGCATCGGAAGGTCGAGCAACGGCAGGTTCAATAGTTCGACACGCTGTCCATCGATGTCGGTGCCAAACCAGTTCCAGTCATTGCCGCTGATAGTCAGATCGAAATCGCGCCCGCGCAACGACAGCGGGCAGTCGAGCGCTTCGGCACGTTCAAGCAGCGGTGCAGGCGGCTCAGGATCACCGCACAACGCCGGTCGGCCTTGACGAAAGATCCCGGCCTTTTCGAACGCCACCGATTCACGCGTATCGCCCAGCCAATCGGCGTGATCGACGCCAATGCTGGTGACCAGTGCAACATCGGCGTCGATCAGGTTCACGGCATCAAGCCGCCCACCCAGACCAACTTCAAGCACCACAGCATCAAGCGACGCTTGCTCGAACAGCCAAAACGCTGCAAGCGTGCCCATTTCAAAATAGGTCAGGGAAATATCGGCGCGGGCCGCTTCCACTGCAGCGAAGGCTTCACACAGCTGCGCGTCGCTGGCTTCGACGCCCTGCAGTTGAACGCGCTCGTTGTAGTGCAGCAAATGCGGCGAGCTGTAAACGCCGACTTTGAGACCTTGGGCTTGCAGCAACCGGGCGACGAAGGCACAGGTGGACCCTTTGCCGTTGGTGCCGGTGACCGTGATCACACGCGGCGCAGGCCGACCGAGACCCAGCTGAAGCGCCACTTGCCGTGAGCGCTCCAGCCCCATGTCAATGGCCGAAGGGTGCAGTTGCTCGAGGTACGCGAGCCAGTCGGCCAGAGAGCGTTGGGTCATATGTTGGCCGGAATCGGAGGAACGATGACAGGTTCGATTTTGGGTGCGATGAATTTGGGCGTCGGCAGGCCCATCATTTGAGCAAGTACATTGCCCAGGCGCTGACGCAGTTCCTGGCGATGGATGATCATGTCGATTGCGCCATGATCAAGCAGGAATTCACTGCGCTGAAAGCCTTCGGGCAGCTTTTCCCGAACGGTCTGCTCGATGACGCGAGGACCTGCAAAGCCGATGAGCGCCTTTGGCTCGGCGACGATCACGTCGCCCAACATGGCCAGACTCGCCGAAACGCCGCCGTAGACCGGATCGGTCAATACGGAAATGAATGGCAGACCTTCTTCACGCAAACGCGCCAGCACCGCAGAGGTCTTGGCCATTTGCATCAGCGAGATCAGCGCTTCCTGCATCCGCGCACCACCTGATGCCGCAAAGCAGATCATCGGGCAGCGTTTTTCCAGCGCGTAATTCGCAGCCTGGACAAAGCGCTCACCGACGATAGCGCCCATCGAGCCGCCCATGAAAGAGAACTCAAAGGCCACCGCCACCACTGGCATGCCCAGCAATGTACCGCTCATGGAAACCAGCGCGTCTTTTTCGCCGGTCTGCTTTTGCGCAGCGGTCAGACGGTCTTTGTACTTTTTGCTGTCCCGAAACTTCAGCCGATCGACCGGCTCCAGATCGGCACCGATTTCGTCGCGACCTTCAGTGTCCAGGAAGATGTTCAAGCGCGAGCGCGCATTGATACGCATGTGGTGGTTGCACTTGGGGCAGACGTCCAGGGTCTTTTCCAGCTCTGGTCGATACAGCACCGCCTCGCACGATGGGCACTTGTGCCACAGGCCTTCAGGCACCGAGCTCTTCTTGACCTCGGAACGCATGATCGAAGGGATCAGTTTGTCTACCAACCAGTTGCTCATGCTTTCTTTCTCCAGTACCGATGGCTCGAACGCAGTGGCGTTGTGTGCCATGCGCTGCCCTTAAGCTAATTCATGTGAAGCGAAAATCGCACGCCCCCGCAGCGATCGGCCTTATGCCTGACCTGCCGCACTGACAGCTACCCCTCGCCCCGCTCTGTTTCTTGCCGCAAGACGCAAGACGTCTTCACGTTGTTAAATCTGACCTGCCCGCAAACTGCGGCAGCAGGCTAGTGGACGGCAAACATGTAACCGTCGTCACATCCGGAGCCAAACCGATTAATTGCGCAGGTCTGAAGCGCCGTGCACCGCGCTCATGAACGCGCGAATCTTATCGTGATCCTTGATGCCTCGGGCTTGCTCCACCCCGCCGCTGACATCGACCGCATAAGGGTGAACCTGCGCGATGGCCTGGGACACGTTTGCAGAGGTCAGTCCGCCTGCAAGGATGATCGGCTTGCTGAGCCCTTTTGGAATCAGCGCCCAGTCGAAGGTTTCGCCCGTCCCGCCTGGCACGCCTTCCACATAAGTATCCAACAGGATGCCGCTGGCGTTGGCGTATTGCCTGCAAGCGGCCGCAATGTCGTCACCTGCCTTGACCCGAAGCGCCTTGATGAAGGGGCGATGATAGCCATCGCACTGCTCGGGGGTTTCATCGCCGTGAAACTGCAACAGATCCAGCGGTACTGCGTCGAGTGTCTCGTTCAGCTCGCAAGCACTGGCATTGACGAATAACCCGACGGTGGAAATGAAGGGCGGCAATGCGGCGATGATCGCCTTCGCTTGCTGAGCAGTCACCCCACGAGGACTTTTGGCATAAAACACGAAACCAATGGCATCAGCGCCCGCTTCAACGGCTGCCAGCGCATCTTCTATGCGGGTAATCCCGCAGATCTTGCTGCGAACGGCTGACATATCGTGAAAACCTCAGGTCTCTCGTGAAGTGCCGGATGTTAACAAATGCTTTTCCGGGCGTCAGCCGCCAAGTTCAGCGAACCCCGTCAGAAAGTGTGGGCCGATGAAGCGGTCCGGCAGCGCAAACTCGTCGCGGTACTCAACCTGAACCAGATACAGACCGAATGGATGCGCCGTCACGCCACCGGTGCGCCGCACCCGGCTTTCAAGTACTTCGCTGGCCCATTCCACCGGCCGCTCACCTGCCCCGATGGTCATCAACACGCCCGCAATGTTGCGCACCATGTGGTGCAGAAAGGCGTTGGCGCGGATGTCGATCACGATCATTTTGCCGTGACGGGTGACGCGCAGGTGATGCAACTGCTTGATCGGCGACTTGGCCTGGCACTGACCGGCGCGAAAGGCGCTGAAGTCGTGCGTACCTACCAGATACGAGGCTGCCAGCGCCATGCGTTCGACGTCCAGTGGCCGGTGGTTCCAGGTGATTTCCTGATTGAGATGCGCAGGGCGAATCTGATCGTTATAGATGACGTAGCGGTAACGCCGGGCGATGGCTTTGAAGCGCGCATGGAAATGCGCTGGCATCACTTTGGCCCAGGTGACGCTGATGTCGTGGGGCAAATTGATGTTGGCACCCATGGTCCAGGCTTTCATCGTGCGTTCGGCTTGCGTATCGAAATGCACCACCTGACCGCACGCGTGGACTCCCGCATCGGTACGACCGGCGCACATCAGGCTGACCGGAGAATTAGCCACTTTGGACAGCGCGTTTTCCAGGGTTTCCTGCACGGTCGTGACGCCGCTCGCCTGTCGCTGCCAGCCGCTGTAGCGCGACCCTTTGTATTCAACGCCCAGTGCGATTCGGGAATACCCTTGTGCAGCCATCTCGGCGGCTGCGGTCTGTGCCTCGGTGTCTATGGTTGCCAAGTACTTAAAGCCTGTGGGTGCGCGCAAGGGCGGCCATTATACGGCTGCAAAAAAAAGACGCCATGCGCTTGTCCACAAAAGCAAACGACCGCCGAAGCGGTCGTTTTACAGTTCAGACAACCAGCAGATCAGACGAGGCGCGAAAGCATCTCCCGCGCTTCGGTAATCTGCACGTCATCACCCTCGGCCACCACCTCGTCGAGGATGTCGCGAGCGCCGTCGGCATCGCCCATCTCAATGTAGGCGCGTGCCAGGTCAAGCTTGGTCGCAGCTTCATCGGTGCCCGACAGAAAGTCGAACTCGGGCTCGTCATCGGCAAGCAGCGCATCGTCTTCAGTGAAGGTCGGTCCACCGTCGAACGGCGTGGCGACCGGCGGCTGCTCCAGACGTTGCGAAAGGCGCTCAAGTTCGGCGTTGACATCATCGATTTCTGAAGCAAACGCCGCTGACGCCTGCTCGGTCTCGATTTCGTCGGCCAGCGATAGATCAAAGTCCGCTGGCAGGTCCAGATCATCTTGAGCCAAGGACGCAGGCTTGGTTTCTCCCAAGCGGGTCTCTCCCAGCTCTGGCTCAGCCTCAAACGCTGGCAACTCACGTAGCTCATCTTCCAGACCCAGAAGATAATCATCCTCGGCCTTCAAGGCAGGCTGATCGTCCGAGAGGTCCAGATCGAAATCCGAAAGCTCATCAGGCTTGGCCGAGACGGCGCCGGTTTGCTCGCGCAGGATCGCATCAAAGTCCAGATCGTCTCGGGTAGCGCCCGGCAGCGGCGCGTCGAGGTCCAGATCGTTCAGGTCCGAACCTGCGGTGCGATCCTCGACATGGGTGGGCGATGCCGCTTCCAGCTCGTCCAGACTCAGGTCGAATGCAGCGTCGAAATCGTCCCGTTCCTGAACCGGGGTTTGCGCCAAAGGTGCCGGAGCAACAGGCGTTACCGGATCGGCAACGGATTGATCGTTGAGCAGGTCTTCGACATATTTCTCGTCGCTTCTGGAAGCCAGAATGGCTGTCGTTGCAGCTGCCGCGGCCAGGGCCGCCGCAGCCGCCATGGCCGGGTAGCGACTTTTCAGCTCTTCGACTTCAGCGTGGTTCTTCCCGGTGGCAGCCAGCTTGCGCTCCTGGGCGATGAAACCTGTCTGGTTATCCTGCTGGGCGTGAAGCTCCATCAGCTTGAGGCGCAGATCGCTGCGCTGAGGTTCTTCGCTGATTGCTTCTTCCAGCAGTGCAACCGCCTGATGGGTGCGGCCGTAAGCGATATGGATTTCTGCCTGAACGAGAGGATCAGCCGGATGTTCGCGGACCGGCTCTGCGACTGCGGTCTGCGCCGGCGGCGTCTTTCCCACAGGAGGGGGCACCTCCAGGCCTTCGAAACTGTTGTCGGACAAATCCATGTCGGAGTCAAACTCGGACTCTTCGGCGAGTGCCCTGGCCATTTTCCGGTGCTTTTCGGCCTCGGCCAGTGCGTTGCGCCGACGGGCCAGCAGTAGCAGCAGCAACAGCAGGATCAGTAATGCACCGCCGCCAATCAAACCTAACAACAGCGGGTTACCCAGCAGGTTGTTAAACGGATTGTTCGACTCAGCGGTCGCGGTGTCGGCAGGGGGCGTTACAGCCAACGGCTGATCCGGCGTCGCTGCAGTCACTGCGGCGCCGTCAACGGGCAACGCATCTTCTGGCGCGATTTCATTTAGCGCCTTGCCCGATGTATCAGGCACTGCGGCATTGGGCGCCGCAGGGTTGGCCACAACGGTGGCCGGCATCGCCGAAGTACCCGGGGCTGCAGGGTTAGCCGCATTGTTAGGATTGGTCACACTGTTGGGGCTGACAGTGCTGTTGGGGTCGTTGACGGGTGGAGGAACTACGGCGCCAGCAGCCTGCATCTTCGCCAACTGGTCATTCTTCAGCTGGATCAGGCGCTGCAGCTTGTCGACCTGACTTTGCAGGTCGCCCATCCGGCTTTTGAGCTCTTCGTTATCGCGGCGTGTGCTGTCCAGACTTTCCTGAGCAGTTGCCAGTTTATTGGACAGCGCAGCATCACCCGCAGCGCCATTAGCGCCGGCTCTGGTGTTGGCAGACACCAGGCTGAGGTTGTCCTGGGCTTCGATCTGCGACGGTGCAGCGCCTGCGCGATCCCGACGGGTGGCGTCGACCTGCCGCGTGCCGCTTGGCAACCGGCGACCCTGACGCCACGCCTGGTTCTGTGCAGCGACCTCAGCGATAGCGCGCGGCTGCGGCATTGCCGTGGATTCTGCCGGACTCGGCAGGCGCAAGACCTGGCCTTTTTTCAGCCGGTTGATATTGCCTGCAATGAACGCATCAGGGTTCAAGGCCTGAATTGCCAGCATGGTTTGCTGCACGGTCCCGCCATTACGCGCGCGCGCGGCGATCTCCCAGAGCGTGTCGTTGTTGGCGGTGGTGTATTGGGTGAACTTGGGCGCGGCAGGCTCAGCGGGCGCGGGCGCCGGTGTCTGACCCGCAGGCTGAGCCTGTGCTGGCGCCGTTGCCGGTGCGGTGGAAGGTAATTGAGCAGCGGCCGGTGCTGCCTCAGGCGTGGATTTGGGCGGATCGAGCAACAGGCTGTATTCGCGCAACGCACGACCGTTCGGCCAAAGCACCTGTACCAGGAACTTCACGTACGGATCACGCACAGGCTTGGTCGACGTGATGCGCAGAACGCTCTTACCGCTGGCATTGATGATTGGCGTGAACGTCAAATCGTCAAGAATCGCCATCCTTCCTACGCCAGCCTGAGCGAATTCCGCAGAGGTTGCCAGGCTGGGCACCACTTGCGCAGCGTTCAGGTCCTGCACTTGCGTCAGCTCGATCTCGGCAAGCAGCGGCTGATTGAGCGTCGACTTGACGGTCAGACCTCCAAGCCCGAGCGCATTTGCCATACCCGATGACAGCGCCGAAGCCGCAGCGATTGCTAATACCAGTTTACGAACCTGAACCATAGCCCATCCCTTGTTTATAAATTCCCCGGCAACCGAGAAGATTAAGCCTGTTAGGGCTTGGGGCGCGTCGTCACGCCGCAGCTAGAATGATTCTTCGAATTGTCGGCAAGTATCTTTTACACAACGTCTTTTATCAACAACTGCGCGACCTGCACAGCATTGAGCGCCGCGCCTTTGCGCACATTATCAGAAGTCACCCACAAATTGAGTTCAGCGGTATCGTCGATACCCTGACGCAAACGCCCTACATAAACAGCATCCTGACCCACTGCATCGCCAACCGCTGTCGGGTAATCGCCTGCATCGACCAGCTCGATACCCGCGGCATCGTCCAGCAACTTACCGACGGCTTTTAGATCCACAGGCCCTGCGGTTTGTATCGACACGCTGAAACTGTCGCCAAAAAACACCGGCACTTGAATGCAGGTCGCCGAGACGTTCAGTAAAGGCAGTGCCAGCAACTCGCGCAACTCGGCGACCAAACGTTTTTCCAATGCAACATGGCCTTCTGCATCCGGAGTACCGACTTGCGCCAGGACGTTGAACGCCATTTGCCGATCAAACACTTTCGGCTCCAGCGGCCGAATGTTTAGCAGTTCAGTGGTTTGCCGAGCCAGTTCGGTAACACCCTCCCGGCCTTGGCTCGACACGGCAAGGCACGCCGTGACGGTGACGCGCTTGATATCCAGCACCGCGCGCAGCGGAGCGATAACAAGCGCAAGTGCCGCAGCGCTCGGGCTGGGGCAAGCGACCTGGAAGGGCTTGGGCAGGCTGGCAAGCAGCTCAGCGTTGATCTCAGGAATGAGGTTGGGTGCCTGCTCGACTGGCAGGCCTGCAGACAAATCGATCACCGCGCAACCGGCAGCGGTGGCGCGTGGCGAGTAGCTGCGGGTGATGGCAGGCCCTGCCGCGAAAAAGACCAACTGCGCCTTGGAAAAATCGAACGCATCAACTTCTCGCACGCGCATATTCTTGCCGCGAAACGGCACTGAATGGCCGGCGGATTCGGCACTCGCCAGTAAATTAAGCGCCCCAACGGGAAAGTCGCATTCTTCTAGAATCTGGACGATGGTTTCGCCGACAGTACCGGTGGCGCCAACAACGGCGATATCAAAGGACTGACTCATGCAAAAACCTCAGGAAAATCGGGGAGCGGCACTTTAACTGCCCAATACACGACAGGCAATTGAAGCGGTGACGCAGCAGCTTGAGCGCCTACGGCTCAAGGCCGATTGTGAAGAACTCACCGCCGCTCCACACACCCAGCCAACGCTGGCCGTCGATGTCACGAGTGACAGCCAGATCCACCAATTGATAAAACACGTTGCGGTGGATCAGTGCTTCGAGATTGCTGCGCACATGCAAATAAGGCGCGGGTGTCTGCGTGACGGGATCGACGCTGACGCGAAGCCTATGCACCGTACTGGCCTCAACCACGTCATCGACGTTGGTGGTAAAACGCAGCACCTGCGTCTCGCCCTCCCCCTCGACTTCCAGCAACACGGCCACAAAGGGCGCGTCATCGACAGTGATGCCCACCTTCTCCACCGGAGTGATCAGAAAGTAGGCATCGCCTTCTCGGCGAATGATGGTCGAAAACAGTCGAACCATAGGCTTGCGGCCAATCGGCGTGCCCAGGTAATACCAGGTTCCATCGCGGGCGATACGCATGTCGATATCGCCACAGAACGCTGGATTCCATAGATGCACCGGCGGCAAACCCTTGCCCGCGCTTTTGTCGAAACTGGGGATCTGCGCCAGTAAATCATTGGCTTTACCCGGCCCACTCATGCTTGCTCCTTAGCGACGCTCTGCACCAATCAAGCTACGAGCGTAGTCTTCCATCGGCCGCCCAAGCAAATCTTCAGGCTTGGTGTCGTAAAGCGTCAGCAATCCACCACGAATGTGAATCCGCGCAGAATCGATCAGATAGCGGGTGTTGGTTTCGATCAGCATAAGCTGAATGACCCCGCTGTCGACGCCCAACCGGTCCAGCGCCTCTTGGTCTGACCAATCATCGAACGTGCCAATGCGGTCGTCAGCGCGGGCGAACCGGGTGTACAGCAAATAGTGTGCGCCTGCGGCACGCGCCTCGTTCATCGCCTCGTCCAGCCCTTCAGCAGCCCGCGCCCGGCGGACCATCGGGAAGTATTCGACAAAACCTTTGAACGCCTCTTCAGCGACTACGTTAGGCCGCGGATAAGCGCCGCCCGGCGGCACGAATGCGCCTTGGGCGATATAGATGAAGGAATCGGGTTGCACACGGAAATTGTTGATGCGGCGTGTAGAGCTGTGATCAAGCAGCCCAGCGTCGCTGAGCTCGTCATGCGCGCCTTGCGCCAAATCACTGACGTGCATGCACCCGCTCAAACTCAACAGCGCCAGTATTAGCACCAGGCTACGCATTATTCTCTCCAAAGGCCGACGACGGAAAACCGGCGAATGGTCGTCTAATGCAGCTTTTGCGCCACTTCGGTCAGGCGCCCGGGATTTCTGGCTTCGGATCGTGAGCAGGATCGGTGTCGCGCTTGCGTTTGTTGCCCATGCGTACGCCGATGTCCATCAGAAACTGGAAAAAGCCTTCCTGATCCTCAAGCACATTGCTCCAGAACGGCGAGTGATACAGCGCAACCGCCCCATGCACCAAGGCCCATGCCGCGCAATAGTGGAAATAAGGCGGGACATCCTCAAGTTTGCCTTCTGAAATGCGCCCCTTGATCAGCAGCGTGAGGTGCTCGAAATTGGAGGCGCGGATGGCATGCAGCTCCTCGACCATCTCAGGGACTTGATTGCCCTTGACCACCTTCTCTTCCAGCCGATCGAACAACCGGTACCTCTGAGGGTCGCGCATGCGAAACTCGAAATAGGCGCGGGAAAGGGCTTCTTTGTCTTTGTCGACATCGGCAGAGTGCAGGAGCTCGTTCAAGTCGCGCTCGTAGTCGAGCATCAAGCGCAGATAGATCTCCGCTTTGGACTTGAAATGCTTGTAGATAGTACCTTTGCCGATACCCACGGCATCAGCAATCATCTCGACGGTGACGCTGTCTTCACCCTGTTCGAGAAACAGCTTGAGCGCGATGTCGAGAATTTCTTGTTCACGGCGCCGAAACTCACGGACCTTACGAGGTTCTTTGTGCATAGGAAGGGGCTGTGGGATCAAAATCGAAGCCGCACATTATGCCTAACTCGCGCCAAATTGCACGGATCATCCGACCATGTTCACGTTACTTGACGAATTCGCCCAAGCGCCTGGCTTGCGCTATTTAAACCATGCCGCAGTCGGTCCCTGGCCAAAACGCGCTGCCGATGCGGTCGCAAGTTTTGCCCAAGAGAACGTTTTGCTCGGCGCACGCGATTACCCGGAATGGATGAAGGTGGAGCAGCGCCTGCGTGAACGCCTGATGCGATTGCTGAATGCGCCGTCGACCGATGACATTGCTTTGGTCAAAAACACCTCTGAAGCCCTTTCATTTGTCGCTTTTGGCCTCGACTGGAGGGAGGGTGACCAAATCGTCATCAGCGATGAAGAGTTCCCCTCGAACCGAGTGGTGTGGGAAGCGTTGAAACCTCAGGGCGTGGAGGTCATTCAAGTGAGCATGGCCAGCGAAGACCCTGAGCAAGCGTTGCTGCAGGCCTGCGGCCCGCGTACACGGTTGCTATCCATCAGCGCCGTGCAATTCGCAACTGGCATACGGCTGGACCTCGACCGGCTGGGACATGGCTGCAAACAGCGCGGCGTGTTGTTCTGCGTCGACGCCATTCAGCAGTTGGGCGCCCTACCCTTCGATGTTCAGGCCAGCCAGTGCGACTTCGCCATGGCGGACGGCCACAAATGGATGTGCGGTCCCGAGGGACTTGGCGTGTTCTATTGCCGCGCGGCGTTGCGCCCGCAGCTCAAACTCAGCGAGTTCGGCTGGCACATGCTTGAGCACATGGGTGATTACAGTCGCCGCGAATGGCAACCGGCAAGCAGCGCGCGGCGTTTTGAGTGCGGCAGCCCGAATACCTTGGGCGCCATGGCGCTGGATGCGAGTCTGTCTTTGCTGGAGGAAGTGGGCATGCAGCGCGTGGGCGAAGCGCTGGCTGAACGCGTGCTGTGGCTGGAAGAAGGCCTGAGCACGATTGCTGGAGTGCGGTTGCACACTGCTCGAGATCCGCAACGCAGAGCGGGCATTTTGTCGTTCAGCATTGACTCAATGCCTGCGACGCAAGCGTGGCCATTGCTGATGCAACAACAGGTGGTGTGTTTGCCAAGAGGCCCAGGGATCAGGTTTTCCCCGCATTTCTATACGCATTCACAGGTGATCGAGGAAAGTTTGCAGGCAGTGGCAAGGATTGCTGCGCTTTGAGGTATCAGTAAGCGCTCAAGTATTCCAAAACTGTTTAAAAAATGTACAACCCCCCGCTGGACGCCTGCCGATTCTGACCAATACTTATATTCACTGACGAGGCATCTCCCCCAATTGCAGCGTCAGTAAAGGCACCGACGGACCGAGTGTCTTTGTTTACTCCTAATGGTCTTAACCCGGATTCCCCCCCAGAACCCGGGTTTTTTTTACCCGGGATTTTCCTGGCAGGCGTTCAAGGCGAACTAGCCGACATGGGCCAGCGGGAACAAACGACGAAAGTTGTCCGTGGTTTGCTCGGCGAATCGCTCGTAGGTTTCCCCACGAAGCATGGCAAGAAACTCAGCGACTTCACGCACGTACTGCGGCAGGTTGGGCTTGCCCCGGTATGGGATCGGCGCCAGATACGGCGAGTCGGTCTCAACCAGTAATCTGTCTGCAGGCACCTTGCTGGCCACATCGCGCAGCGCCTCTGCGTTGCGGAACGTGACAATCCCCGACAATGAAATATAGAAACCGATATCGAGCGCGGCCTTGGCCATTTCCCAATCCTCGGTGAAGCAGTGCAACACGCCGCCTTGAGGCAAAGCCGCTTCACGCAGCAGCGCCAACGTGTCGGCACGTGCGCCTCGGGTATGCACGATCACGGGTTTTGCGGTGATATTGGCGGCCTGAAGGTGCAAGCGAAAGGATGCTTGCTGTAACTCGGCGGCTTCGGGTTCGTAGTGGTAATCCAGTCCGGTTTCGCCAATGGCAACCACTCGCGGGTGATCGAGCTCTTTCAACAGCCATTCAAGCGCAGGCTCTTCTCCAGGCTTGAGATCCAGCGGATGAATGCCGACCGAGCAATCCACGTCATCGTACCGACCTGCGAGGGCCTTCACGGCACCTGCGTTATCAGCACTGACGCCGATGCACAAAAAATGCCCGACACCCCGATTGCGCGCCGCGTCGAGGGCTGCATCGAGGGAGCCTGCGTGTTCGGTGAGGTCAAGACGGTCAAGGTGACAATGAGAATCTACGAGCATGGGGGCGTGACAACTTACATCGTATGGGTAGGACGGTCGGATTTGAGAGCACCGGCCAGGTAATTTTCGATCATGTTGCGTGCGGTGTTATCGCCATCATTGAACTGCACACCGACGCCGGCAGCCCGGTTGCCCTGCGCACCCTTGGGTGTGATCCAGGTGACTTTACCGGCAACCGGGATTTTCTCCGGTTCGTCCATCAGGTTCAGCAGCATGAACACCTCGTCTCCCAGCTTGTAGCTTTTGCTGGTCGGGATGAACAAGCCGCCGTTCTTGATGAATGGCATATACGCCGCGTAGAGGACAGACTTGTCCTTGATGGTCAGGGACAGAATGCCGTTACGCGGACCTGGACTCAGTGGCAAACTCATCGTGACTCCCCGGTGATGATTCTGATTTCTTGCGCAGCGCGGGCCAGTCTACCCTCGACCGGTCAGCTCTGCCCACTGCACCAATAAAGCTTCGAGCAGCAACACCCGGTTCAAGTTCGCTTTCGCCATGACTTTCTGACGCTGCGCCAGCACCCAGTCCTGTATCGACAGCACTTTGCCTTTAGCGGTTTTTTGCGCCAGATACTGAATCACTTTGCGCATGTCTGCCAGCCCGAGCCCGTCTTCATCCCCGGTCAGTTGATAGCGCAGGATCAAATGCGACCAGTCGCAGAACCAGTCAAACAGCAACAACAACGGCACATCTTTCCAGCCTTCTGCCAATTGCGTGGGTGACGCCTGTTGCTTGAGCAGCTTCTTGACGCCTTCGACCACAAGCGCGCGCTTCTCGCGAACGCCTTGGGCCTGAAGGCTGACCGCCGCCAGTGGCGAACCCGCCGCCAGCGTCAGCAGTTCGACCCGCTCATCTTCGCTTGAGCCCGGCAACGCCTGTGCCAGCCACGCCAGGCTCATGGCCTCGCCTGGTAGCGGACACGCCTGCTGCACGCAACGACTTTTGACGGTTGGCAGCAAACGGCTGGGCTGGTGGCTGACCAACAGCAACACGGTATTGCCGGAGGGCTCTTCAAGACTTTTTAGCAGGGCGTTGGCGGCGTTGACGTTCATCGACTCGACAGGCTCGATCAACACCACTTTTCGACCGCCCATCTGCGCGGTCTGAACCACGAAGCTGACCAGATCACGTACTTGATCAACCTTGATCGCCTTGTCGGCTTCCTCGGGTTCAAGCACGTAATTGTCGGGATGGCTGCCAGCCGCGAGCAGCACACAGGATTTGCACTCACCGCATGCATCGAGCCCCAAAGGTCGCTGGCACAACAGCCGGTGCATCAGGCGCTCGGCCAACGCGCGCTTGCCGATGCCCGCCGGGCCGTGCAGCAGATAAGCGTGTGCATGCTGCGCACGGCCAGCCATTTGCTGCCAGAGACTGTCCTGCCAGGGATAGGCTTCAGGCATGTCGACGGTCCGCGAGCAGGCTCAGCAGTTCAGGAATCAGGATGCTCAGAGAGGACTGGACTTCAGACAACGACAGCGCAGCGTTGACCAGCCGATAGCGCTCGGGGGCAGCACTTGCGCGCTTCAGATACGTACTGCGGACGGCCTCGAAAAACGCTCGCCCCTCCTGCTCGAAGCGGTCAAGTCGGCCGCGCGCCGTGGCCCGCGCCAAACCGATTTCCACTGGCAGGTCAAAGACCAGCGTGATGTCCGGACGCAATGCGCCCTGGACAAAGGCCTCAAGGGTGGCGATGCGCTCGATGGACAGGCCGCGGCCTGCGCCTTGGTAAGCATAAGTCGCATCGGTAAAACGGTCGCACAGCACCACCGCGCCACGCGCCAGCGCCGGGCGAATCACCTCAGCCAAATGCTGGGCACGCGCCGCGAACACCAGCAGCAACTCAGTATCCGCGTTCATAGACTCGTCGCTCGGGGTAAGCAGCAACTCGCGAATCCGCTCGGCCAAGGGCGTTCCGCCCGGCTCACGCGTCAGCACAACATCGACGCCATGACTGCGCAGGCACTCGGCGAGGTATTCACGATTGGTGCTTTTGCCCGCGCCTTCCGGCCCTTCCAGGGTAATAAACAAACCAGTCACAGGCGGTCCTTAAATGGATTCATTGCGGCGTCTCACCGCTTTTTTCAGGTGTGTCAGCCGACTCGCCCGGCGCTGTCGATTTGTCGACGGCCTTGTCATTTGCAGACGGCTCGGCGGCCTTTTCAGGCACAAGCACTGCAGGCGCTGCGGGATCGGCAGCGGGCGCCGGAATCAAAACCGGTGCCGGGCTGGAACGGTAGTCTGAACGGCGCTTTAACTGGAACTCTTTCACGGCCGCATTGTGCGCATCCAAATCGGCGGAGAATACGTGGCTGCCGTCGCCCCGAGCGACGAAATACAGACTGTTGCCGGCCACCGGGTTCATCGCCGCATGAATCGCCTCACGCCCCACCATCGAAATCGGCGTGGGCGGCATCCCTGAAATCACGTACGTGTTGTAAGGCGTAGCTTCCTTGAGAAAAGCGCGTGTGAGTTTGCCGGTGTAACGTTCGCCCAGACCGTAAATAACGGTCGGGTCGGTCTGCAACAGCATCCCCAGTTTCAATCGCCGGACAAATACGCCAGCGATCTGCCCGCGCTCTTGCGGCACGCCGGTCTCTTTCTCGACAAGGGACGCCATGATCAGCGCTTGATAGGGATCGGCATAGGGGGCTTCTGGCGCACGCTTGTCCCATTCTTCCTCAAGTACCTCATCCAGACGGTTGTAGGCCTGTTTGAGCAACTCAAGGTCAGTCATGCCACGCACGTAGCGGTAGGTGTCGGGAAAGAAGCGCCCTTCCGGGAAGACATCCGGATGCCCCAGCCGCGCCATTAACTGGCTGTCACTGAGGTTGGCAAGGGTCTGCTCAAGCTTGGGTTGTTTGCCGAGCGCAGCGCGGACCTGACGAAAATTCCAGCCTTCAACCAGCGTCAGGCTGTACTGCACGACATCGCCCTTTTGCCACTGGGTCAGCAGCGATCTTGCATCCATGCCGGGCGTCATGCGGTATTCGCCGCTGTGCAACGACTGTTCAGCCAGATTGAAACGCCAGTAAAGACGCAGCCAGAAAGCGCCCTTTATTACGCCGTCGGCCTGAAGACGATTGAGCACACCGGTGGGCGATGAACCTGCCGGGACGTCCACCAGTTGTTCCTGGGTCAGCTTCAACGGTTGCTGCAGCGCAGTGTGCTGCTGCCAGAAAGCCAGCCCCAGTGACAACCCCGCCAGAACAACACCCGTCTCCAGCAAGACTAATAATTTTCGGATCACGAATCAGATATCCAGAAGCCTGCAGGCAAGATTTTGCAGTTTACGGGTGAGCGGCCCAACCGACCAGTGCTGCCGTTCGAAGCCCGTGACAGGCCAAATGCCGTAAACGCTGTTGCAGACAAACACTTCATCTGCCTGAGCCAGATGCGTCATCTGAAGATCAGCTATCTGAACGGTAATACCCGTTGAACGAGCCTGATCCAGCAACTCGGCGCGCATAACACCGGCCACACCGCAGCGGCTCAGGTCGGCGGTAAAAAGCACGTCTTGCGCGACCAAAAACAGATTGCTGTGCACGCCCTCGACAATACGACCGGATGTGTCACGCATCAGCCCCTCAGCATGAAGGGCGTCGCGCCACTCACCGCGCGCGATGACTTGTTCCAGTCGGTTCAGATGCTTGAGGCCAGCGAGTAAAGGTTGCTCGGCGAGGCGTGTCTGGCAGGGGAAAAGCCTGATCCCCTGCTCCGCATGAGCGGCGGGATAAACCGGCAGCGCGCTGCTCTGAAGAATCCGGCGAGGTGTCGCATCGGGTGCGGGTGCATAACCGCGTTGACCGTCACCGCGCGTGACGATCAGCTTGAGTACGCCTTCGCCCATTTGAGCGGCAAAGGCATTGCACTCATCCCGCAACAGCTTCAGATCAAGATTTATCGCAAGGCGACTTCCGCCGCTCGCGAGACGTTGCAGGTGACGGTCCAGCAGCGTTGGCTGGCCTGACTTGACCAGCACGGTCTCGAACAGGCCGTCGCCGTAGGCAAGCCCCCGATCCTTGACCCCCAGAACCTCGGTGGGCCTGCCGTCGACCCAGCACAATGTCATTCCGCGAACCGGCGAAACACCAGAGAGCCGTTTGTACCGCCAAAGCCGAACGAGTTGGACAGCACCACGTCGATCGGCATATTGCGCGCCTCATGCGCAACGAAGTCCAGGTCACAGCCTTCACCGGGCTCATCCAGGTTAATGGTTGGCGGCGCCGCCTGGGCGTTGATCGCCAGGACACTGAAAATCGCTTCGACAGCACCCGCAGCGCCAAGCAAATGCCCGGTCATGGACTTGGTTGAGCTCACTGCCAAGTTATAGGCGTGATCGCCGAACACCGACTTGATGGCGTTGGCTTCAGCCAGATCGCCAGCGGGCGTTGAGGTGCCGTGTGCGTTGATGTATTGAACTTGCTCGACGTTGACCCTGGCGTCACGCAGCGCATTGGTGATGCAGCGTGCAGCGCCCGCCCCATCGTCTGGCGGCGAGGTCATGTGAAACGCATCGCCACTCATGCCGAAGCCCAGAAGCTCGGCGTAGATGGTCGCACCGCGCGCCTTGGCATGCTCCAGTTCCTCGAGAACCAGCGCACCCGCACCGTCGGACAGCACGAAACCATCGCGCCCCTTGTCCCATGGACGGCTCGCCCGGGCAGGATCATCGTTGCGCGTAGACAACGCACGCGACGCCCCGAAGCCACCCATGCCCAGACCACACGCTGCCATCTCGGCGCCGCCTGCAATCATCACGTCTGCTTCATCGTAAGCAATGTTGCGCGCAGCCATACCGATGCAGTGCGTACCAGTGGTACACGCCGTAGCAATGGCGTAATTGGGGCCCTGTGCGCCTAGATGGATCGACAGGAAACCGGAAATCATGTTGATGATCGAGCCCGGCACGAAGAACGGTGAAATACGCCGCGGGCCAGACTGATGCAAGGTACGACTGGTGTCCTCGATGTTGGTCAGACCACCAATCCCGGAACCCATGGCCACGCCGATGCGCTCGCGGTTGCTATCGTTGACTTCAAGCCCGGCGTTACGTACAGCCTGAAACCCGGCTGCCAGGCCGTATTGAATGAACAGGTCAAGCTTGCGGGCTTCCTTGAGCGAGAGATATTGCTCGACATCAAAGCCTTTGACAGAGCCGCCGAAGCGAGTGCTGTAGGCCGAAAGATCCGTGTGTTCGATTAGGCCAATGCCACTGTGACCAGCCAGAATGCCTTGCCAGGTGCTCGGCACATCGGTGCCCAATGGCGTCAGCATACCCATACCGGTGACCACGACGCGTCTACGCGACACAGGACTCTCCTTTTTTCAAATGACGACACGCTGCAGCGTTTCTTAAAGAAAAAACCGCACGCCGGAAGGCAGTGCGGTTTTTCCACAACAGCAAGCGACGATTACAAACTGTTACGCCTGATGCTTGGTAACGTAATCGATAGCAGCTTGAACAGTGGTGATCTTCTCGGCTTCTTCGTCAGGGATTTCGGTCTCGAATTCCTCTTCCAGAGCCATTACCAGCTCAACGGTGTCAAGGGAGTCGGCACCCAAGTCTTCAACGAAGGAAGCAGTGTTTACAACTTCCTCTTCCTTGACGCCAAGTTGTTCGGCAACGATTTTCTTGACGCGTTCTTCGATGGTGCTCATACCGTGTGTTAACTCCTAGTGGACAAATTCAGGCAGCTGGCCGATGGGTAAGTGTATAGAAGAGGTTTTGCGTATTTCAAGCTAAACGCAATTCCCGCTACGCCCATCGCCTCCTGCCCATTAAAAGATTTCAGCTTTATAACGGATTTTAGACAGATCGTATTACATTTTTTTGAAGCGACAGATCACATGTACATGCCGCCGTTCACGGGGATTGTAGCCCCGGTAACGTAGCCTGCACCTTCCGAAGCAAGAAAAGCGACCACGTGCGCGATCTCTTCTGCTTGCCCCAGTCGACCCAGAGGAATCTGGCTCGTCAGGGAATCACGTTGTGCCTGAGGCAGCTCACGGGTCATATCAGTGTCGATAAAACCTGGTGTCACCGAGTTCACAGTAACCGACCGTGAGCCCACTTCACGCGCCAGAGCGCGGCTAAAACCTTCAAGCCCCGCTTTCGCGGCGGCATAGTTTACTTGTCCTGCGTTGCCCATGGCACCTACAACCGAACCAATACTGATGATTCGTCCCCAACGAGCCTTGGTCATGCCCCGCAAAACGCCTTTGGACAGGCGATACAGGCTGGTCAGGTTGGTGTCGATGACATCATGCCATTCGTCATCTTTCATGCGCATCATCAGGTTGTCACGAGTAATACCGGCATTATTGACCAGGATCAATGGTACGCCGACACGCTCCTGAATCAGCGCAAGGGTGGCGCTGACCGACTCATCGCTGCAAACGTCCAACGCCAGACCGAAGCCTTCGATACCGTGTTCCTTGAAGCTTGCGGTGATGCGCTCGGCACCCGCTTCGGACGTCGCGGTACCAACAACTGTAGCGCCATTACGGCCCAATTCCAGCGCAATGGCTTGGCCGATGCCACGACTCGCGCCGGTAACCAGCGCAACTTTACCTTGCAGGCTCATGCAAGCGTCTCCTTATCAGGCCAATGCCGCGCGGGTGGCGGCGAAGGCGTCGGGGGTATTGAGGTTGTAAGTCGTCACGCCATCGGCGCAGCGCTTGTTAAGGCCGGCCAGTACTTTGCCCGGCCCGCATTCGACCAGTTGCAACGCACCGTTGGCCGCCAGCGCCTGGATCGATTCAACCCAGCGCACAGGTTTGTAGAGTTGTTGCAGCAAATCAGTCTTGAGCGTGTCGAGATCGGCAACCACGCTTGCGCTGACGTTCTGAACCAAGGCAATTTTCGGAGCTTGCCAATCGATAGCGGCGACCGAGTCGGCGAAGCGTTCGGCTGCCGGACGCATGAGCTCGCAATGCGAGGGCACGCTCACCGGCAACGGCAACGCGCGCTTGGCGCCTTTGGCCTTGCACAGCTCGATGGCGCGATCAACCGCTGCCTTTGCACCCGCAATGACGACCTGGCCGGGCGAGTTGAAGTTAACCGCACTGACAACGGCGCCCTGAGCTGCTTCGGCACAGGCTGCGATGACATCGGCATCTTCCAGCCCGAGAATGGCAGCCATACCGCCCTGCCCTGCTGGCACTGCTTCTTGCATCAACTGACCACGACGCTCCACCAGCTTTACTGCGTCGGCCAGCGACAAACTGCCAGCGGCGACCAAAGCGCTGTACTCGCCAAGACTGTGACCCGCAACGAAGGCAGGCAGCGCACCGCCTTCGGCCAGCCATACCCGCCAGAGCGCGACGGATGCGGTGAGGATTGCCGGCTGGGTTTTATCCGTTTCGTTGAGCAGAGCTTCGGGCCCCTGCTGGGTCAGCGCCCAGAGGTCGTAACCCAAGGCATCGGAGGCTTCTTGGAACGTCTCCTGGATCAATGGGTACTGAGCGCCAAGCTCGGCCAGCATGCCGAGTGACTGCGAGCCCTGACCGGGAAAGACGAATGCGAGGGATGCAGACATTAAACAAGCCCCTGATGAGTGTCGTCGAAATAAACGCCCGGCTTCGCCGCGCGCGAGAAAGTCTATGCGAAACAGTTGGTCATTTGGATGACCAGCCAGTCACTGGCGTCACATTTTAGCGCAAGCCCTGACCAGGCCAGGCCTCCCGGCCTACAGAAGCTTCTCCAGACGTCCGCTGAGGCGCTCTGGCAGGTTCTCCTGAATCTCGATGAGCGCCCGTGCGATTGCGCTTTGAAAGCCTTGCACACCTGCAGAACCATGGCTCTTGACCACGATGCCCTGCAACCCGAGAAAGCTCGCGCCATTGTGCCTGGCTGGCGCAAGGTCGTCCTTCAAGCGCCTAAGCATCGGCATCGCCAATGCCCCAACAGCTCTGGACAGAAAATTTGCGCTAAACAGGGTTTCGATGCGCTCACCAATCATCGTTGCCAGGCCTTCACTGGATTTGAGAAGGATATTGCCGACAAAACCGTCACATACCACCACGTCCGCCTCACCCCGGTACAGCCCATCGCCCTCAATGAACCCCACATAGTTGAGGCCCGGCGCAGTCTGCAACAAAGCGGCGGCGAGCTTCACCTGCTGATTGCCCTTGATGTCCTCAGTACCCACATTGAGGAGTGCAACCCGGGGCCGAACTACGCCCAGCGCCTCTGCGGCCACTGATCCCATCACCGCGAACTGATACAGATGCTGCGCACTGCAATCGACATTCGCGCCCAGGTCCAGCAAGTGACAATAGCCACGCTGCGTCGGCATGGCAGCGACCATCGCAGGACGATCAATGCCTGGCAGCGTCTTGAGAACAAAACGAGACAAAGCCATCAGCGCACCGGTATTACCCGCACTGACGCAAGCCTGCGCCTGACCACTTTTTACCAACTGAAGAGCAACGCGCATCGACGAGTCCGGCTTGCCCCGCAAGGCCAGCGCCGGACGATCATCCATGGTAATGACCTCTTCAGCATTCACGACGGACAGGCGCGAACGATCCGCGTCAGGCTTGCTGGCGATCAATTGTTCAATAAGGGGGGCTTGACCGACGAGGGTCAGGTGGAGCGAGGGTTTTGCAAGAAGACAGGCAAGGCTGGCCTCGACAATGCTGCGGGGACCGAAGTCCCCGCCCATTGCGTCGATCGCGATGACCGGAGCGGACAAGAAATTACTCGTCAGCGCCCTTGTCGATCACTTTACGACCACGGTATACGCCTTCTGGCGATACGTGGTGACGCAGGTGAATTTCACCAGTGGTCTTTTCCACGGACAAGGTGCTTGCCTCAAGAGCGTCGTGCGAACGACGCATATCACGGGCAGAGCGGGATTTTTTGTTCTGCTGAACAGCCATAATTGATTAACTCCTAAACGTTTGGGTCACGCTTTAACTGCGCCAATACACTGAACGGGTTGGACCGCGTTACCTCGTCCTCGCTCGGCTCGGGCTCATCAAGGCCCGCCGGCTGCTGGCATTCTTTCGGATCATGCAGCGGCACAATGGGCAAGGCGAGCAGAAGCTCCTCCTCGATCAGTGCCAACAGATCCAATGGATCTTCGCCGAGTTCCAGCACGTCATAGCCTTTCGGCAACGACTGGGTGTTTGCACCCTCCTTCACCACGATGTAACTGCATTCGCTGTGGATCGGCAGGGTGACCAGCTCAAGACAACGCTGGCAAACCATTTTGACTTCGACGTCGATGGCGCTGTGGATAACCACAGTCCGACGTTCGTCTCGTTCAAAAACGAATTTCGCCTGCACTGTACCGAGATTGTCAGCAAGCGGGTCGCAGAGTCTCTCCAAATCAGCCAGCAGCATTTCTCCCTTAAGAGTAGTGCCACGATCAGCTAATTTGCGCGGGTCAAGGTGAGGTGGAATCGGGTCATTCAACATAGGCGCAGCATTCTAGGGACGAGCCTTGTAAGTGTCAAAGGAAATTCCTGTCTGTTCGTAGCGCGAGGCACTGATTACACTCGACTTTCATGTTATGGAGAACTTCATGCTGCCTTTGCTCCTTGCCTCCAGCTCGCCTTACCGCCGCGAACTGCTTGAACGCCTGCGACTGCCGTTCGTCTGCGCCTCACCTGACATCGACGAAAGCCCGCAACCTTCAGAGACAGCTACAAATCTTGTCCAGCGACTCGCCCGAGAAAAAGCTCAAGCTCTCGCAGCCCGCTTCCCTGGCCATTTGATCATCGGTTCCGACCAGGTCGCCGTTCTTGACCAGCAAATACTTGGCAAGCCCCACACGTTCGAGAGCGCACGACAGCAACTGCTGGCGAGCAGCGGCAAAAGCGTGTCATTCCTTACCGGGCTGGCACTTCTCAACACTGACACCAATCACTGCCAGGTGGACTGTGTTCGTTTCACGGTTCACATGCGTGAACTCACCGTTGAACGCATCGAGCGCTACCTGCAAGCAGAGCAGCCGCTCGACTGCGCTGGCAGCTTCAAGGCCGAAGGACTGGGAGTGAGCCTGTTCCGCGCCACTGAAGGCCCGGACGCTACCAGCCTCATCGGCCTGCCGTTAATAAGGCTGGTGGACATGCTGATGGACGAAGGCATCGACCTGCCCTGACCCCTTCAAAGAAACAAACCCGACCAATGGCCGGGCTGGATACCGATCAACACAGGATCAACGCAAGGTCGGCCCGCCAAAGCCGGCCCACATTGCAATCCGCTCGGCCATGCTGGCCCCAAGCTTTTTCGAGAAGCGGTCAAACGGGGACTCCTGCACAGTGTAATCAACGATATCTTTCTCGCCGATCACGTCGCGCGCAACCGAACTGGAACTGCCAAGCCCGTCAACCAGACCCAGCGCAACAGCTTGCTCTCCAGTCCAGACCAGACCAGAAAATAGCTCCGGATGCTCTTTATCCTTCAAGCGGTCGCCACGACCCGCCTTGACGCTGGCAATGAACTGGTTGTGAGTGGTGTCGAGCACACCCTGCCAGAAGGCAGTCTCATCGGCTTTGGGCGGCTGGAACGGATCAAGAAACGCCTTGTGTTCGCCCGAGGTGTACGTACGACGATCAACACCCAACTTCTCCATGGTGCCGACAAAGCCGAAACCTGCAGCAGTCACGCCAATCGAACCCACCAGACTGGCCTTGTCCGCATAGATCTGGTCCGCAGCACTGGCAATGTAGTAAGCACCTGAAGCACCCAGATCACTAATGACCGCATACACTTTGATATCCGGCTTGAGCGCACGCAGACGGCGAATTTCATCATAGATATAGCCGGACTGAACCGGGCTGCCCCCAGGACTGTTGATGCGCAGAATGACGCCTTTGGTTTTCTCGTCATCGAACGCTGCGCGCAACGCGGTGACGATATTGTCGGCACTGGCGGCCTCCTTGTCGGCGATCATGCCCTGGACATCGATCAAGGCGGTGTGACTGGTTTTGCGTGATGCCCCTTTCCCAAAGTCCATCAACGGCGAAAAAATCAACAGCGCTGCGAAGAGATAAAGGAAGGTCAGCGATTTGAAGAAGATGCCCCACCGACGTGACCGGCGCTGCTCCTGAACACCGGCCAGCAGTGTTGTTTCCAGCAGCTTCCAGCTTTTCGCCTCAGCCTTGCTCTCAACCACCTCATCATTGCCTTGCGCGGTGGTTGCTTTCCATTCGTCCGACATAAACCAATCACTCCAACAACGAAGATTCAGGACTGCGCGCACCCAGCCAGGCACGCAACTCAGAAAAATGATGGATCGCCAGCCGAGGCTCGAACGCCCGCAACGAATCCACCGATTGCGCCCCGTAGCCGACGGCAACCGAATCCATACCCGCATTGCGTGCCATCAATAGATCAAACGAAGAGTCGCCGATCATCAAGGCTTTTTCAGGTACAACCCCGCAATGCGCGAGAATTTCCTGCAGCATCAACGGATCAGGCTTGCTCGCAGTCTCGTCGGCGGCACGGGTAATGTCGAAGTAGTCTTGCAAACCATGCGCTTTCAACACCCGATCCAGCCCTCGACGCGCCTTGCCCGTGGCCACAGCCATCCGATAACCCTGGGCACGGAAATGCTCAAGCGACAGACGAACATCCTCAAACAGCTGCGACGGCTCGACGTCCATCGCCATGTAGGCATCCGCGTATCGCTGACGGAAACTGACCAGATCAGACTCAGAAATGTCGGGGTACAAGGTCCGAATCGCCTCAGGCAAGCCCAAGCCAATGATGCCCTTGATCGCCAGATCATCTCGCATCGGCATGTTCGACTTTAGGGTAGCGTCGCGCATCGCCTCGACGATGCGGCTAATGGAATCAGCCAGCGTGCCGTCCCAGTCAAAAATCAGCAGTTCATAATCAGGAGGCACTCAATCGCTCCACGGCCTTGGCCCACATCTCGTCGACAGGCGCTTCAACTTTCAGGGCTGTGCCGTCCTGCATCGGGACAGTCAGCGCATAGGCGTGCAGAAAAAGACGCTTGCCGCCGAGATCACGAATCTCTTTGCTGAAGCCCTCATCGCCATATTTTGTGTCGCCGGCGATCTCATGACCTGCGTGCAGCGCATGCACGCGGATCTGGTGAGTTCGGCCGGTGATGGGGCGCGCCTCCACCAGGGTGGCGAACTCGCCGAAGCGACGGAGCACTTTGAACAACGTCAACGCCTCTTTACCCTCTTCGTTGACTTCAACCATTCGCTCGCCAGACCGCAAATTGCTTTTCATGAGCGGCGCACGCACTTGCTTGACCGCAGTTGCCCAGTGACCGCGGACCAGCGCCATGTAACGCTTGTCGACGCCATCACCGCGCAACTGCTCGTGCAAATGGCGGAGCATGCTGCGTTTCTTCGCGATCATCAGCAGGCCGGAGGTGTCTCGATCGAGCCGGTGAACCAGTTCAAGCTCCTTGGCATCCGGGCGCAGTTGACGAAAGGCCTCGATGACACCAAAGCTCAGACCGCTGCCGCCGTGCACGGCTATGCCTGCGGGCTTATTGAGCACAATCAGCGCTTTGTCTTCATAAACGATGGCGGCTTCAAGGCGCTGCAACAACCCTTGAGCGACCGGCACCGGTTCGTCGCGCTCAGGTACGCGCACAGGCGGCACACGCACGATGTCACCCGCCTGAAGCTTGTATTCGGGCTTGATCCGGCCTTTGTTTACCCGCACTTCGCCCTTGCGCAATATGCGGTAAATCAAGGTCTTGGGAACGCCCTTGAGGTACGTGATCAGGAAATTATCGATGCGTTGACCGGCAAGCTCCGGCGCAACCTCAACCAGCTGGACGCTGGGGGTTGGAGGGGTAATATTCGTCATGGCGCAAATCATAACAATTTTTTATGGATTTGAAGCACTTAATGATTGCTGCTATAGTCGCGAACGCCGCCAAAAGCGGCCTGGGCAGCGGATAAACGGTATGACAGCCGGCCGTGACCAACGCAATTCACGAGGGCGCGAGGCCGTCCTACGAGGCTTTCGGTGACAACGGAAGTTTGTGAGCGTAACAAGCGCAGGTGACATGAGGCCTGAAACAAGCCCGATCGCAGAGTGAATCACTCGCCATCGAGGCCCATGTTCAAGGCCAGTTCACAAAGTGCAGTCGTTTACAGACACCTCCGGGCGAATGTTTCGGAAACCATGCCTTATTTGAGCCATGACGCGCGAACTTCCCATCGAAGATCGCGGTAAATGCAAACCCGCTGCGGATTCAGCGCGCGGCAGCACCCGAATTATCAGGGATACGTGTGGGGTGGAGACGCACAACCGTTGGACTGCGTAGCAAGGCTTTATCCAAGACGCTTCATATCGTCCGCAGCCAATCGTTGATTCCTCCTCCTGACAAAGCTTTTGCTGACAGGGTGTCATTTGTCACCACAGCAAGCAGGAAACGTCGTCGCAAGTCAGGCCCCTTTGGCTGAAGCTCGCTAGACACTGGAGTGTCCAACCACTCTTGACGTGCCCTGACACCGACCGTGAGAAGTCGTGTGTGCCGAACGCCGTTTCCGGCAGCCCGGAAACCGACGGTACTACATGAAAAGAATGCTGATTAACGCAACTCAACCCGAAGAGTTGCGTGTTGCGCTGGTAGACGGCCAGCGCTTATATGACCTGGACATCGAGTCCGGGGCCCGCGAGCAGAAAAAGGCCAACATCTACAAAGGCCGGATCACTCGTATCGAGCCAAGCCTTGAGGCTGCTTTCGTCGATTTCGGCTCTGAGCGCCACGGCTTCCTGCCGCTGAAAGAAATTTCCCGCGAATACTTCAAGAAAGCCACCGAAGGCCGCGTCAACATCAAGGACGTCCTGAGCGAAGGCCAGGAAGTCATCGTTCAGGTCGAAAAAGAAGAACGCGGCAACAAGGGCGCAGCCCTGACCACGTTTATCAGCCTGGCCGGGCGTTACCTGGTACTGATGCCGAACAACCCGCGTGCGGGTGGTATCTCGCGTCGCATCGAAGGCGAAGAGCGCAACGAACTGCGTGAAGCACTGAACGGCCTGGTCGCTCCGGCGGATATGGGCCTGATCGTGCGCACCGCCGGCCTTGGCCGCAGCAGCGAAGAAATGCAGTGGGATCTCGACTACCTCCTGCAACTCTGGACCGCCATTAAAGAAGCTTCGCTGGATCGCTCCGCGCCGTTCCTGATCTATCAGGAAAGCAACGTCATCATCCGCGCCATCCGTGACTACCTGCGCCAGGATATCGGCGAAGTGCTGATAGACAGCGTCGAAGCACAGGAAGAGGCACTCACCTTCATTCGTCAGGTGATGCCGCAGTACGCCAGCAAGATCAAGCTTTACGAAGACAGCGTCCCGCTGTTCAACCGTTTCCAGATCGAAAGCCAAATCGAAACCGCCTTCCAGCGTGTGGTTGAACTGCCTTCCGGCGGCTCGATCGTGATAGATCCGACCGAAGCACTGGTGTCCATCGACATCAACTCGGCGCGTGCCACAAAAGGCAGCGACATCGAAGAAACCGCACTGCAGACCAACCTTGAGGCGGCTGAAGAAATCGCCCGTCAATTACGTCTGCGCGACATCGGTGGCCTGATCGTCATCGACTTCATCGACATGACGCCTGCCAAAAACCAGCGCGCCGTTGAAGAGAAAGTCCGCGAAAGCCTGGAAGCCGACCGCGCCCGTGTTCAAGTGGGTCGCATCTCGCGTTTCGGCCTGCTGGAAATGTCCCGCCAACGTCTGCGTCCATCGCTGGGCGAAAGCAGCGGCATCGTCTGCCCACGTTGCAACGGCACCGGCATCATCCGTGACGTTGAATCGCTGTCGCTGGCCATCCTGCGCCTGATCGAAGAAGAAGCCCTGAAAGACCGTACCGCCGAAGTTCGCGCTCAAGTGCCGATCCCGGTGGCGGCATTCCTGCTCAACGAAAAACGTAACTCGATCACCAAGATCGAACTGCGTACCCGCGCCCGTATCGTGATTCTGCCGAACGATCACCTCGAGACGCCGCACTTCGAAGTGCAGCGCCTGCGTGATGACAGCCCGGAAGCGCACACCCTGCAAACCAGCTACGAAATCGCGGCAGCCGCTGCTGAAGTCGAAGAAGTTGCACCGCCAGCCGCAGCCACTCGTACGCTGGTTCGTCAGGAAGCTGCCGTCAAGACAGCCCCTGCCCGCGCCAATGCTCCGGTTCCAGCCGAAGTTGCTGCACCGGTTCCAGTTGCTGCTCCGGTTGCCCACGAGCCAAGCCTGTTCAAGGGTCTGGTGAAATCCCTGGTGAGCCTGTTCGCCACCAAGGAAGAGCCGGTTGCACCGGTCGTCGTCGAGAAACCAGTCGTTGAGCGCCCCGCGCGTAACGAAGAGCGTCGCAATGGCCGTCAACAGAGCCGCAGCCGTAACGGCCGTCGTGATGAAGAACGCAAACCACGCGAAGAACGCGCACCTCGTGAGGCCCGCGAAGAGCGTGCACCGCGTGAGGAACGTGCCCCACGTGAAGAGCGTCCTGCACGCGAGCCTCGTGAAGCCCGCGAAGAAACCGTTACTACTACAGCTCGTGAGGAGCGCCCGGCTCGTGCCCCACGCGAAGAGCGCAACTCGCGCGCACCGCGTGAAGACCGCAAGTCCCGCGAAGATCGTCCGGTCCGTGAACTGCGTGAACCACTGGACGCTGCTCCGGCTGCTGCTGCCGTTACGACCGCTGTTGCCGTAAACGTCCTGCATGAAGAGCGCCCTGAGCGCGCGCCACGTGAAGAGCGTCAGCCGCGTGCACCGCGCGAAGAGCGTCAACCTCGTGCCGAGCAGCCAGTCGCTGCTGAAGTCGAAGAAGAAGTGCTGTTGAACGAAGAGCAACAGGATGACAACCAGGAGCACGCCGAAGGCGATCGTCCTCGCCGTCGGTCCCGTGGTCAGCGTCGCCGCAGTAACCGTCGCGAGCGTCAGCGTGATGCCAACGGTGATGTGATCGAGGGTTCCGAAGGCGCCGAAGAGGGCCAGGAAAACGCTTCTACAGACGTCGATGCAGGCCTGGCGGTTACCGCAGCCGCTTCAGGCAGCGTGATCAGCGCACCCGCTGAAGCGCAGGCTCATCGTGAAGCCGAGCGCGCCACTGCTGCAATCGATCCATCGGCCGAACCGTCAGTCCAGGCGCCTGCTGCCAAAGCCTCCGAAGCTGTGGAAGTCCCTGCGGTCGAAGCGCCAGTTGCTGCGATGGCTGCAAGGCCTTCGATTGCACCGGAAGTTGAGGTCGAGCCTTTCGACGCGACACTTGCTCCGTTCGAACGTCAGGTTAAGGCCGCTGCTCAGGCAGAACTGTTCGACACGGCTCCGACGCCAGCGCCAGCGCCAGTAGAAACGCCAGTGGTGGCTGAAGCGCCGAAAAAGGTCGAGACCCCAGTCGTTGAGGCGCCTGCAGTTGAGGCACCTGCGACTGTTACTCAGCCTGCCGTTGCTGCAACGCCAGTGGTTGAGCCGGTCGTTGCCGAGTCAGCACCTGTCGAGCCTGCTGCCGCCGAACCCGCCAAAGCGCAAACAGCTATCAGCGAGCCTGCCTTCGAAGCTCCGGCCACTTTGGCGGCGCCTGAAATCGTTGCCACTCCAGTCATCGCCGAACCGGCAGTGATCGAGCCGGTTGCGGTTGTTGAAGAAGCGCCTGCGGTAAGCAGCAGCGGTCGTGCACCGAACGACCCACGTGAAGTGCGTCGTCGTCGCCTGGAAGCCGAGCGTCTGCAGAAGGAGGCTGAAAACGCCGCCCCTGTGACCGCTAGCGCTGCCCATAAAGCAGAAGCGGCACCAGCAGCAGAATCAGCGCCGGCACCGTCTATCGACGAGAACGTGCAATCGGCTGACGAAGTTGTGCATCACCCGGCAACCCAGTTGGAAGACAGCAAAGAGCCTAAACCGCTCGCTTGATCCCCGCTGAATAAAAAAGCCCCACCTGTGTGAGCAGGCGGGGCTTTTTTACGTCTGTAGATTGGCCTCAGGTGGGTTTGAATTCGAGGGCAGCAGGTACGTCGACATCCCATAAAACACCGGGATCATCAACGGCTACGTCACTGACTCGTACTCCCTGAAACAATCGCTTGGCACCCTTCTCTCCTGCCAGCGTCATCAAATCAGGCCCAAACTGTCGACCGAACGCCACGGGATGGCCATATTCCCCTTTGTAGACAGGCACCGTGATCGTATCGGCATCCATGGACTGGACGACCTGTTTCAACGTATCAGGATGGATGAACGGCATATCGCCCAACATGATCAACCAGCCACGGTGATCAGGTTGCGCAGCAACAGCGGCGGCGATGCTGTCGCCCATGCCGGGGGATTCCAGGATCACGACTTCGCAGCCATACAGCAGGCCCAACTCGGCAACGCCGGGAGAGTCAGGCCGGGTGATGACAATGCACTTATCCACAACCGCCCGGACGCGGGTCAATACATGCTCGAGCACGCACCGCTCAATACCGTCGCGGCCGGTGCACTGTGCCAGGAGCTTATTACGATGGGCACCCGCTAGCAGCCGATAGCGACTGCCCCGACCTGCGGCAAGGACAATGGCGCACAGGGTTTCAGGCATCTGGGACCTCTCTTTTGGCCTATGCGGGAAGATGGGGTCTTGAGGGGTACAGCCCAGGTAAGCCCATCCGGCTCACTCAGTAGAGATTGGGTTCCATTTCAAGTTCAACCCCGAATTTCTCGACGATGTCAGCCTGAATGGCACGGGCCAGTTTGAGTAAGTCAGCACCACTGGCTGCGCCGTAGTTCACCAGCACCAGTGACTGCAAGCGATGAACGCCTGCATCGCCGTCGCGAAAGCCCTTCCAGCCGGCCTGCTCGATCAGCCATCCTGCGGCCAGTTTCGCGCGGCCGTCGGCCTGTGGATAACTGACCAGAGACGGATGGGTGATTTTCAGGCTTGCCGCCCGCTCGGCCGATACCAACGGGTTCTTGAAGAAACTGCCAGCATTGCCCAGCTTGGCCGGGTCCGGAAGTTTTTCGCTACGGATGGCGCAGATCGCGCGGCTGACATCCATTGGCGTTGGCTGTTTGATACCCAACTCATCCAGACGCTGCCGGACCGGGCCGTAGTCGAGTTTCAGGTTAGCACTGTAGCTCAAGCGAAACCGCACTCTCAGGATCAGCCAGCGACCTGCATCGTGCTTGAACACGCTGTCACGGTAGCCGAACGCGCAGTCTTCCAGCGAGAACTCGCGCAACTGCCCGGTTTCGCGATCCATCGCGGTCAGGCTGTGGAAGACGTCCTTGATCTCGACCCCGTAAGCGCCGATGTTTTGCATGGGCGCGGCGCCAACGGTCCCCGGAATCAGGCTGAGGTTTTCAAGCCCGGCAATCCCGCGCGCCAGCATGTCCTGCACGAACGGGTGCCAAGGCTCCCCAGCTTCGGCCTCGACTAAAGCATGCGTGCAGTCTTCATGGAGGATGCGAATGCCGAGGGTCGACATGCGCACGACCAGCGCGTCGATATCGCCGGTCAACAGCAGGTTGCTGCCCCCGCCGATGATCAACAACTGCACGTCATGCTGTTGCGCGTAGGCCAGCGCCTCACGCACATCGTCATCGCTGTGAGCTTGCGCAAACAGCCGCGCCCGCACATCCACCCCAAAGCTGTTGAAGGGCTTGAGGGAGACGTCGTTTCGAACCTGCAACGTCATGGGCGAGCCTGCATCGTTGAGGGCAGGCGAAAGCTACGAATCAACATCAAACCTCCAGCAAACGCCGCACGCGCTCCAGGTCCTCGGCCGTGTCGACACCGGCAGGCGGCGCTTCAAGGGCATCAGCCACGTGGATCCGCACGCCATGCCACAAGGCACGCAGCTGCTCCAGGTTTTCAGTGTTTTCCAGTCCGCATGGCCCCCAGCTGACAAAGTCATGCAGGAAACCGGCACGGTACGCATAAATCCCGATATGACGGCGATACGGCACGCCCTCAGGTAACTGATCGCGATCCTTGGCCAGCGCATCACGCGCCCAAGGCAACGGCGCGCGGCTGAACGTCAGCGCCAGACCGTTGATATCCGATACCACCTTGACCACGTTGGGATTGAACAACGCCGCCACATCGTCGATGGGCTCTGCCAACGTCGACATTCGCGCCTCGGGGTGCGCTGCCAGGTTATCGGCGACCTGATCGATCACCGACGGCGGGATCATGGGCTCATCACCTTGTACGTTGACCACAATGGCGTCGTCAGTCAGCTCCAATTGCAGGGCCACTTCCGCCAGACGATCAGTACCGGAGTTGTGGTCGTCACGGGTTAGCAGCACTTCGGCGCCGAACGCATGGCAGGCTTCGACGATACGCGCGTCGTCGGTAGCGACCACCACGCGCTGGGCACTGCTCTTGCGAGCCTGCTCCCAGACGTGCTGGATCATCGGTTTTCCGGCGATGGTTTTGAGTGGCTTGCCAGGGAACCGGCTGGAGCCGTAACGCGCCGGGATCACGACGGTAAAGGCTGCGGTCATTTATCCAGACGCTCGTCAGTGGACAGTGTGCGGGCTTCGGTTTCGAGCATCACCGGAATGCCGTCGCGAATGGGGTAAGCCAGACCGGCGCCTTTACTGATCAATTCGGTTTTGTCAGCGCTGAGCTTGAGCGGACCTTTGCAGATCGGGCAAGCGAGGATGTCGAGCAATTTGGTGTCCATAGGTAATCCTGAGCGAGTCATGGCAAAAGACGAAGTAGCTGCGAATCGAACCACTGAATAAAAGCTGCGGAAGGCACAGCGTCGACCGCCAGATACCACCAGTCATCGCCCGCAAAGGCGCGGCATTTCACGGCGTCCTTCTCGGTCATGATCAGTGGCAGCAGGGGTTCGAACGCCAAGGCTTGCGCGCTGTAAACCGCATGGTCGGCAAACGGGTGTGGCACAGGCCGCCAGTGTAGTCCTTCGAGGGTGCTGAAGAAACGTTGCGGGTTGCCGATGCCAGCGACCGCATGCACGGCTTGTCCCGATGCAAAATGTTCGACGGACCGGCGCTCGCCGGTCAGCAGATTGACCAGCGCCGAAGGCTGGAGCTGGAAGCCGTAGCCGTCTTCCCGGTCAGCAGGCGCGCCGTTGTACAGCAGCGCATCAACGCTTTGCAGCCGCTCGACCGGTTCACGCAAAGGACCAGCAGGCAGGCAACGGCGATTGCCCAGGCCTCTGGCGGCGTCAATCAGTACCAGCTCCAGATCACGGGCAAGGCGGTAATGCTGCAGGCCGTCGTCGGAAAGGATCAGGTCCAGGGGCCCCGCTTCCAGCAGCGCTCGAACGGCTTGAGCGCGGTCAGGATCAATCACCAACGGCACGCCGGTGCGCTGCACGATCAATAGCGGCTCATCGCCTGCCTCATCGGCGCGCTGATCCGGCGTAACGCGCCACGGAAAGCTGGCAGGCCGGGCGCCGTAGCCGCGACTGACAACGCCCACGCGCAAGCCACGGCGTCGGCAGTGCTCGATCATCCACAGAATAAGGGGTGTTTTCCCGGTGCCGCCGACAGTGATATTGCCCACCACAATCACCGGGACCGGTGCTTTATAGATATCACCCTCACCCGCCACGAACCGCGCACGCTTTTTATCGACGACACGCCGGTACAGGCATTCCAGCGGGCGAAGCAATGCGAGGGCAGGATGGCCGGTGTACCAGGCGTTGAGCAGTCTGTCAGTCAGGGCCATCAGTTAGCCGATGCGGCCTCGACAGTGGTCATGCGCAAGTGGGCGAAGCCGAGCTTGCCGGCAGCGTCCATCGCAGTGATGACGGCCTGATGCGGGGTCTTGCCATCGGCGCTGATTGACAGCGGCAGGCTGGTGTCGCCGGCTGACTCCTTCTGCAACGCATCGATCAGCGTTTGCAGATGGCTGTCCGGCAGCAGCGTGTTGTTCACTGAATACACGCCATCGGCATTGATCGTGATGTCGACATGTTTTTTGTCCGCATCGTCCGCCGAGGCACCGGTCACCGCCTGGGGCAGCTCCACGCGCATCTGGGTTTCACGCGTGAACGTGGTCGTCACCACGAAGAACAGAAGCAGAATGAACACCACGTCGATCAGCGACACCAGGTTGATGTCGATGGTCTCACGGGGTTTGCGGCGTCTGAATTTCACTTCTTCTTGCCCTCGGCCTTGCCGGCGGGCTTGTCTGGCAAGTTGACTTCGACCAGATCCACATCGCGATCACCCTGCACTACTTCAACCAGCTTGATCGCCTCCTGCTCCATGCCAACGACCAGCTCATCGACACGGCTTTGCAGGTAGCGATGGAAGAAAATCGCCGGGATAGCGACTGTCAGGCCGGACGCGGTGCAGATCAGCGCCTTGGCGATACCGCCTGCGAGCATGCCTGCGTTTCCGGTCATGCCAGAGCTGGTAAACGAACTGAAAATGTCGATCATGCCCAGCACGGTGCCCAACAACCCCAACAACGGCGCCATGGCAGCGATGGTGCCCAGCGTCGCCAGATAACGTTCGAGATCATGAATGACGCGGGCTGCGGCCTCTTCAATGCATTCCTTCATGATTTCGCGACCATGACGGGAATTGGCCAGACCCGCAGCCAGGATCTCACCCAGCGGTGAGTCGGCGCGCAGCTCCTTGAGCTTTTCGCCATTGAGCTGTTTGTCTTTGATCCAGCGCCACACCTGACCGAGCAAATGCGGCGGCGTGATACGGCTGGCACGCAAGGTCCACAGACGTTCGATGATGATCCCGACGGCGGCGATGGAACTCAGAATGATCGGTAGCATCATCCAGCCACCAGATTTGACCAGTTCCCACACAGCGACCACCCCCAGAAAAAAAGTGGCGCCACTCTAACATAGGGGCGTCGGCGCGCCGAAGCTCGCGATGAATAACCGGCCGTTTCATTCACGCCAGAAGCGCATCTTTCTTCGCTCGGCCCGAGGCTCGCCAAAGGCACCCAATTGCACCGTGATGGCCCCAAGCTCTGCGCTGTCGTAGGTGTCGATGTCCATCCAGCGGTAGCGCGACATCACCAACGGATGCGGGTGGCCAAAGCTGTTGTTGCGCCCTCGGGAGATGAGCACGCCGCGTGGCGACACCCCGCGCAGGAAAGGCCGGGACGATGAGCTGCGGCTGCCGTGATGTGGCGCCTGTAGCCAGTCGGCACGTACTTCAAATCCGTCATCGAGCATTGCACGCTCGGCTTTGATGTCGATATCCCCGGTCAGCAAGAGACGCTCACCGTTGGCCTCGACACTGAGCACGCAAGACGCCTGATTGCCTTCAGCGGCGGCGTCCCAGATCCAGGTCGAAAACGTCACCTCGTTCCAGCGCCAGGATTCTCCATTGCGACAGGCTTGCGCGCCCAGCTCTGGCGGCAGCCTCGCCACGTCGCCTGCCAACACCCGATCCACCTGCAGCGCCTGCACAATGGCCGGGGCGCCTCCGGCATGGTCGGCGTCGGCGTGGCTGAGCATCATCACGTCCAACACCGTCACCCCGGCTTTGCGGATGGCGGGAAGCACCACCCGCTGTCCGATATCGAATTCGCCAAAGCGCGGACCGGCGTCATACAGAAGGCTGTGCTCCCGGGTGCGCAGCAAAATTGCCAGTCCCTGGCCTACGTCCAGTTGCAGCACCTCGACATGCCCCTCCGGCACGCTTTTGATCGGCGGGAAAACACAGAGCAACAACATCGGCCAGCCCAACAGCCGCATCGGCACACCGCTGGGCAATAACAGCAGGACCGCCCCCATCATGCTGACGCCCCAGGCCCAAAACGGCACAGACGGACCGGTCCAGGCGGGTATCAAGCGAGCGACCCACGCCAGCAGCCCAAATAGCCACTCCATCGATCCGCCTGCCAGCCACAATAACCCCTCACCCACGGTTGGCACTGCGATAAGCCCGGTACCCAGCAGCGCAAGAGGCAACGTCACCAGACTGATCCAAGGTACCGCAAGCAGGTTCGCAGCAGGTCCGCTGAGGCTTACAGGCAGATTGAGTGCCACGAGCATCGGCAGCAGGCCGACGGCGATGAGCCACTGCGCCCGCGTCCAGCTTCGCAACCAGTGCCAGGCGCCCAAACGTGCGCTGAACATCAGAATAAGCACGCCGACGGCGCTGAACGACAGCCAGAAACCAGGCGTAAGGCTGACCAGTGGTTCGAAGACAAGAACCAGATTCAGTGACACCAGCATCGGCCAACTAACGCCCAGCTGACGAAAGCGCAGTCGCCACACCAGCACCATGCCGATCATCACGCAGGCGCGTCGGACCGGCACCTCGAAGCCCGCAAGAAAGCCGTAAGTCAGCGCACCCATGAACGCGAGAAGGCACGCAGCAGGCAGCCATGGGATGAATCGCGGCCACACACCCCACCGTGCCAGTCCGGCGACCAGTCCGTAGATCAGACCGCTGAGCAAGCCGATGTGAGTGCCGGAAATCACCAGTAAGTGAACCGTGCCGGTGTCTTGCAGCACCTGCCAGTCGGCCGTGCTGAGCCCGGAATCGTCGCCGAGCACCAGCGCTGCCAAGCCGCCCTCACGACCTTGAGCATCCACGGCAAGCAAGCGCTCCCGAAGCGTATCGCGCCATGACGGCGAAGCCGAGGTCAGTAACTGCCCGTCGAGCACGGTACCCGTCGCGCCAATCCGCTGGGCCAGCAGCCACGCTTCGTAATCGAACGCGTCGGGATTGACCAGACCGCCGGGGGCCTTGAGCTTGACTGCCAGACGCCACGTTTCGCCGCTGCGCACCGCTGGTCCGCCGTACCAGGCGACACGAATCTTCTGTGGCAGCCGGGTGCGACGGGACTGGGGGTTTTCGAGTTCAAACCGTACAACCTCTTCGCCACTGTGCGGCAGGCCGACAATCTGGCCCTGCAACCAGAGCGTCTGCCCGTCGAGCCTTGGGGCCAGGCGATCGTCGAGCGCCCACTGCGCCGAGGCGCAGGCCCACGCAAGTCCGAACAGGAAAAAAGCCAACGGGTACGTACGAAACGGGAGCAACATCAGCGCGACCACCGGCATTAACAGCAATAACCAGACGGGCGGCAATGTCGGTAAAAAACGCAGGGCCAACAGCCCCAATGCAAGCGCAAGCATCCCTGTGCGCATGGTCCCTTCCCTGTTTAGCGAAAAATCCTCCTCACGGCTTAGCGCAACTGCGGCGTGACGGTTTTATTAATTGTCACAAAGTCTGAATTTCCAGCGTTCAGTATCTGTGCATACTTTGCCGCGACTCAACTGCCCACCACCCGGATGACTGTATGCCACGCCACCTGATCAAGCGTTACATGCCCGATCCGAACAGCATCAGGGAACACAAATCCTTACGTTTTTTTGGCCGCCTGCTCCACGATCCGAACCTGTGGCACCTCAATCGGCGGTCGGTTGCGCGCGCGATGGGCATGGGCTTGTTCGCCGCCCTGATGCCGATTCCGCTGCAAATGCTGCTGGCCGCCCTGCTGGTGATCTGGGTGCGCGGCAACCTGCCGATCGGGGTGAGCCTAGTGTGGCTGACCAATCCGCTGACGATGCCTCCAGTGTTTTATTGCACGTACAAGATTGGCGCCCTGTTCATGGGGCTACCGCCAAGGCACTTCCCGGATGAGCTGACGTGGGAGTGGATAAGCGGACAGCTGACAACACTGTGGCAACCGTTTTTGCTGGGTTCTGTGGTGGCGGGCGTATTGCTTGGGTTACTGGGATATTGTCTGACGATGGTCTACTGGCGCTGGTGGGTCGGGCGGCAGTGGAGATTGAGGCGGGAAAAGCGTAATCGGAGGTAGTAGCGCGCGTGCCCGCGATTACGGTGTGTCAGACAACCTAAATGGTTCAGGCACATCGCGATCGCGGGCAAACGCGCTCCTACAAGGCCAGCATTACTGGCGCATACCGCGGCCGCTCACCAGGAGGCGCGCGCAGCCCAGATACAGCACGATGGTCGCAACGATCATGAACGCCAGGGCGATGCTTATCTTGATGTCTGACACGCCAAGAATCCCGTAGCGGAAGGCGTTGACCATGTGCAGGACCGGGTTGGCCAACGACACGGTCTGCCAGAAAGGCGGCAGCAAGTTGATCGAGTAAAACACCCCGCCCAAGTACGTCAGGGGTGTCAGTACAAACGTCGGAATGATCGAGATGTCATCGAAGTTGCGCGCAAAGACGGCGTTGATGAAGCCCAGCAGCGAGAAGATCGTCGCCGTCAGCACCACCACAACAACGGTTACCCCCAGGTGATGCACCTGCAGATCGGTGAAGAACATCGACAGCATGGTAACGATGATCCCGACCATCAGACCGCGCAGCACGCCGCCCAAGGTGTAGCCGATCAGGATGGTGTGGGGCGAAACCGGTGACACCATCAGCTCTTCGACCGAGCGCTGAAACTTAGCGCCGAAGAAGCTTGAAACCACGTTGCCGTAGGAGTTGGTGATCACCGACATCATGATCAGACCCGGCACGATGTACTGCATGTACGTGAAGCCACCCATGTCGCCGATCTGCCGGCCGATCAGGTTGCCGAAAATCACGAAGTACAAAACCATGGTGATCGCCGGGGGAAGCAGCGTCTGCGGCCAGATCCGGGTGAAACGCCGGATCTCGCGATAAACGATGGTGTTCAGGGCGATCAGGTTGGGGCGCAGCTCGGAGCTCATATCGCCACCTTCGACAGATTTTTTTCCACCAGCGACACGAACAACTCCTCAAGACGATTGCTTTTGTTGCGAAGGCTCAAGACCTGAATGTTTTGCGCCGCCAACTGAGCGAACAGCGCGCTGATCCCGACCGTTTTGTCGACCTGGATCTCCAGTGTGTGGCTGTCCACCAGTTTTGCCGGGTAACCCGTCAACTGCGGAGGCGTGGTCATGGAGTCCCGCAGATCAAGCAGGAAGGTCTCGACTGTCATGGTGTTGAGCAACTGCTTCATGCCGGTGTTTTCGACGATGATGCCATGGTCGATGATGCCGATGTTGCGGCAGAGATGCTCAGCCTCCTCCAGATAATGCGTAGTGAGGATGATGGTGATGCCTTTCTCGTTCAGCTCGGTGAGAAACGTCCACATCGAGCGACGCAGCTCGATGTCCACGCCGGCGGTTGGCTCATCGAGAATCAACAGGCGCGGCTCGTGAATCAGCGCCCGAGCGATCATCAGCCTTCGTTTCATGCCGCCCGACAGCGAACGTGACGGCGTATCGCGCTTGTCCCAAAGCCCCAACTGGGTCAGGTACTGCTCGGCTCGCGCCTTGGCAATCTTTGGCGGTATGCCGTAATAGCCCGCTTGCGTGACCACGATGTCGAAGGTCTTTTCGAACTGATTGAAATTGAATTCCTGGGGCACAACGCCAATCGAGCGCTTGAGTTGCGCCGGGTTGCGGTCCAGATCGTGACCAAAAATGTTGACGGTCCCGGTGGTCTTGTTGACCAGCGTCGAGATGATCCCGATGGTGGTGGATTTGCCGGCACCGTTGGGGCCGAGCAAGGCGAAGAAATCACCCTCGGCGACGTCCAGATCGATGCCCTTGAGGGCCTGGAAACCGTTGCCGTAGGTCTTGGTTAGCTGCTTGATGGAAAGCGCAGAACTCATGACTGTAAAAGCACCAAATAAAGGAAAGGGACAAAAAGAAAGATCAGGCCGCGAGTGACGCGACCGGGACATGGGCCAGTAAGCTGGCCGCTACGCCGCCTTTCTTCAAACGAGCGGATAGAGGGCGCACGCGCGGATAGAGGGCGCACGCGGCGGCAATGTTGCTTGCCGATGCCGCGCAAGTACAGCGACATCCGTTGATAGTCGGTATTAACCCGACGCGTTCCCTGATCAGGTCAGCGCGGTCATGACCGTCTTCTGATACGCAGGCCGTTGCTTCAAGCGCTCATACCAGGCTTGGAGGTGATGCATGGCCGGGCGTTCAATCGGCATTTCAAACCAGGCGTAAATAAAGCTTCCGAGCGGAATGTCGCCCATGCCCAGTTGCTCGCCGGAGAGGTAAGGCTGCGCTGCCAGCGCGTCGTCGACAACGATCAACAACTGCTGCACGGTTTTGATCGCACCATTGATCTGCACCCAGTCCTGCTGCTCGGCCGGTGTACGTAACACACCCCAGAAAACAGATCTGAAAGGTCCGGCGAAGGTCGACGTCGTCCAGTCCATCCATTTTTCGGCAGAGGCGCGCACCTTGGGATCGCTGGGGTAAAGGGCAGAATCAGGGGCATGTTGCGCTGCGAGGTAGCGCACGATGGAATTGGACTCCCACAGCACGAAGTCGCCATCTTCGATCATGGGCACCACGCCGTTTGGATTCTTCGCAAGGTACTCCGGCTGATCGTTGATGCCGAACGCGCCCCCGGCATTCAACGATTCATAGCTCAGGCCGAGTTCTTCGGCGATCCACAATACTTTTCTGACGTTGGAAGAGTTCTTGCGACCCCAGATTTTCAGCATTGAGTGTTCTCCTGGCTGGATAAAAAAGGTGGACGACCGAATGAGATTGGCGGTTAAGCGCAACAGTCTAGCGTGAGAAGACGCTGTTCAAGCCACAACTTCGCCTGCATCGGCCACCCCACGAACTACGGGGATGGCCCGATGTCATTATCGATAAGCGGGCCAGAGCCATTGGCTGTGCAACTGAGGGTGATCCGATATCACCGTCATCACGGAGGACGTCTTTTATGTTGTGGTTGTGGATTCCGATTTTGGTGATCGGCGTGGCCTGGCTGGCCCACCGTCGTATCGCACCGTTGCCCGCGCTGGGAGTAGTGGCGGTTTACTTGCTGGCGATGGGTATGTTCAGTCACGGACACGGCCTGCTGATGACGATTCTCTGGGTGCTGTGGCTGGCAGTCATGCTGCCCTTGGCGCTGCCGGATCTGCGTCGACGCCATTTCAGCGCGCCAATGTTCAAGTGGTTCAGGAAAGTCCTGCCACCGATGTCTCAGACAGAGCGCGACGCCATTGATGCCGGCACGGTGTGGTGGGATGGCGAACTGTTCAGCGGGCGGCCTGACTGGAACACGTTGCTCGCCTATCCGAAAAGTCAGTTGAGCGCCGAGGAACAAGCCTTTATTGATGGCCCGACTGAAGAGCTGTGCGCCATGGTCAATGACTGGGAAATCGGTCAGGCCATGGACTTGCCCCCCGAAGCCTGGGCACACATCAAGGAGCACGGGTTCTTCGCCCTGATCATCCCCAAAGAATACGGCGGCAAAGGCTTCTCAGCCTACGCCCACTCGCAAGTGGCCATGAAACTCGCCACCCGCAGCGGCGATCTGGCGTCCACGGTGATGGTTCCCAACTCCCTCGGTCCGGCTGAACTGCTCCTGCACTACGGCACCGATGCGCAACGCAATCATTACCTGCCTCGCCTGGCACGTGGCGAAGATATCCCTTGTTTTGCACTGACGGGCCCGCTCGCTGGGTCCGACGCAGGTGCAATGCCCGACACCGGCATCATTTGCAAAGGCCAGTGGGAGGGTCAGGAAGTCATCGGTCTGCGCCTGAACTGGGAAAAGCGCTACATCACGCTGGGCCCTGTCGCCACCTTGCTGGGACTGGCCTTCAAGGCTTACGACCCTGAGCATTTGTTGGGCGAAGAAGAGGATCTGGGCATCAGCCTCGCACTGATCCCGACCGACACACCGGGCGTGGAGATCGGCCGTCGTCATCTGCCGCTCGGTGCAGCGTTCATGAACGGCCCCAATAGCGGCAAGGATGTGTTCATCCCGCTGGAGTACTTGATCGGTGGTCAGGAGATGCTCGGCAAAGGCTGGATGATGCTGATGAACTGCCTGTCGGTCGGGCGTTCGATTTCGTTGCCAGCCGTCGGCACAGGCGCGGCCAAATTCACCAGTCTGGTGACCGGTCAGTACACGCAAATCCGCGAGCAGTTCAACGTGCCGCTGGCTGCGTTCGAGGGCATTCAGGAATCGCTTGCCCGCATCGGCGGCAACGCGTGGTTGATGGACAGCGCTCGCATCCTCACGGCAAACGCGGTGGATCTGGGCGAGAAACCCTCCGTGCTCTCAGCGATCCTCAAATACCACCTGACCGAACGCGGACGTGAGTGCATCACCCACGCCATGGACGTGCATGGCGGCAAGGGCATCATCATGGGCCCCAACAATTACCTGGGCCGAAGCTGGCAAGGTGCGCCGATCTTCATCACGGTAGAAGGCGCGAACATTCTTTCGCGCAACCTGATGATCTTTGGTCAGGGCGCCATCCGTTGCCACCCGTTCGTGCTGAAGGAAATGGCGCTGGTGGGTCGTGAAGATCACGATCGGGCAGTGGCCGAATTCGACACCCTGTTGCTGCAGCACATCGGTTTTGCGGTGGGCAACGCGGCGAGCACATTCATCCTCAATCTGGGGTTCGGCCACTTCGAGTCGGTGCCGGGGGATCGCCTGAGCCAGGGTTATTTCCGAGCATTGAATCGCCAAGCAGCAGCCTTTGCCATGCTGGCTGATCTGAGCATGATGCTGTTGGGCGGCGAACTGAAACGCCGTGAGCGTCTGTCTGCCCGTCTGGGTGACGTGCTCAGTCATTTGTATCTGGCCTCGGCTGCGCTCAAGCGCTATCACGACCTGGACTATCCGGAGCACCTGAGTTCGCTGTTTCGCTGGTCCATGGAGGAAGCGCTGGGCGAATCCGAGCGTGCCCTCGATGAGCTGCTGAGCAATTTCCCAAACCGGGTGCTCGGCGGATTGCTGCGTGCGGTCGTGTTCCCGCTCGGCCGTCGCCACAAGGGCCCTTCGGACGTGCTCGATGCCGAGGTCGCTGAAATTCTCGGTCGCGCCAAAGGCGATCCGGCGCTGGAGTCGCTGCTGGACGGCTGTTACCGCCCTGCTTCACCGGACGATGCAGTCGGCGCCTTGCAGCACGCCAGTGATTTGCTGGTGGCGAGCAAGCCGTTGCGCGGAAAATTGCATCACGCCGTCAAAGGCGGTCAGGTCAAGCCTGCTGCTGGCGAACACCTGATTGATGCAGCGCTGACATCGGGCGTGTTGCAGCCTGGCGAAGCGCAGACGTTGCGTGCCGCGGAAGCCGCGCGGCGCAAGGTCATCGATGTGGACGACTTCGACAAGGAAGCGTTGACGCTCTCGCCAGAGAAGGTGCGTTAACGTAATACCCTGACGCACTGACGTCTCGCGAATGAATTCGCGCCTACAGAGCCAGAAGGTGTCCGCGCTTCTGTAGGAGCAAACTTGTTGGCGAGGCGTCGGCAGGCGTTGAAACAATTCAGCCGTCTTGCGAATGAATTCGCTGCCAAGGATTCGAGAGCACAAGCGTTAAAGGCGAAGAGGTTCAGCCTGACGTCAAAGATTGTCCTACACTCCCCTCAACAATAAGAAACACGTTAGGGGAAGCACCATGATCGACCAACGCATCACCCATCGCAGCGTGCTCACTGACATCGCCTCCGGTCAAACCCTCCAGCGCGGCAAACCGACCGCCACCCTGCAAATACTCCTGCTTGTCGGCTTCGTCGCCCGCGAGCCGCACGGCACCGACAATTTCAACTTGCGGCTGACCGAGGCAGGCCACATGTACCTGTCGGGGTTATGGCACTGAGAGTGCGCTGAGCGAAGCGTCGATCACACGCAAAAGCAGTCGACCAATACCACCAGTCCCGGCCGGGGTATCGGTGGTCTGATGAGGGCTCTATACTCTCGCGCCTGTTTTTGCCTCTGAGGACTTCATCATGGCCTACGCCAATCTCGACCACACTCTCAATCTGCTCACGCACCTGCGCGGCATCCTGGTCGCGCTGGGTGAAGCCGAGCAGGTACCTGAAGAAAGTCATGAGTTGTTCATCGAGCGCTATGACGAGCTGATGACGCTTCTGCCGCAGGAACCTATCGAAAGCCAATACCTGGGCCAGGACTTGTTGTGCCAGGTCATTCAGCGCTACCCGCAAATCGCCCATCTGGTGCCACGCGACCTGCTCTGGTACTTCGGCGGCGACTGCCTGCACTTCATGCCCGATGACGAAATCGATTTGTACACGGCGCTTGAAGAGCGTCGTTACGAAGCCGAACAAAACGAAGAACCGTTCGACTGGAATCAGGAAAAGCAATTTCTGACCATGGCCAAGGATGCGCAGAAACACTGACGCCGCTGCGGTCCTTCAGGACCGCCGCCCCTTCCTGAACCTGCATGAAGTGCTGCCTCGCAGTCATCCGGGGCCTGCAAAAAACCGCTGACATCTACGAACACGAGGGCATTCTGATCCGCCACGTGGATGTATCCCAAGGCTAAGACGCCAGTTTCAATGCCGTGCGCAACGCAGCTATCAGCGCTGCATATAACGATAACCAGGTTTCCCGTTAGCGCTTCCGGGCGGGGGCATCAGGCGGGCGACAGGTAATGCTGGCGCTTCAAATGCCGGACCAGCGCCCTGCCTTCGGGGCCGAGCGTGGTCCCGAACGTCGTGTTGAACGTCGACCACCTGCCGCCCTTGAGTTGCACATCCAGGGCGTACTCGAGATGGCCGGGCAATGTCTGCGGTAACAGCTGGATGTTAACGGCGGCCAGTCGCGGTTCGTACTTGAGCAACGTCGCGGTCATGATACTGATCAAGTTGTGGGCGGTGGCGGGCAGGCCTTGCAAGACCACGCCCATGTCCGGCAAGCCATAGTCGGGCAAGTGGCTGAGCGTGCCGGCGCGACTGTTGAGAATGCGCTGCAGATTGTCCATCACCGACAGGATGTGCTGGTCCTGCTCATCGACCCGATGCAAGTCCAGTTCGCCATCGAAGTTTTGCAGCAGCATCTCGTAAAGAGAGGGATTCAGTTCGCTCATCACTTTACCCCTCCACCAGCGGCCGCAGGGACAGCTGGTTGTCACTGAGCTCGATGACACGTGGCCGGTCCGGGTCCAGGTCATCGCGCGTCAGGATCAGCCGCCAGCTAGGGGTGCTGTTATCGGGTTCACGAAACAAACCGACAATGGCAACGAACTTAGCACCCTCGTTAAGCGGCACGCTCATTTGTGCGCCCTCGCCCGGCTTGACCACCACCGACTGCTCATCGAGCAAGTCGGCACCGAGCACTTTTTCGCCGCTGTGGAGCAAGCTGTCGTAGGTCGCCCGCTGCATCTGCTTGCTGTCGCTCAGTTGGTAAACCCGAACCAGAGTGGACACCGACATACCGTGCATTTCGCTGGTTTCAATATTGGTGGCGGCCCGCGCGCTCACATCCAGATGCAGGGTTTTGATCTGCTTGTAGAAAATCGCCTGAGTTGTGGATGCCGTGGCATCGGAGACGGTTTGCACCAACCCGCAGCCTGTTAGCGACGCAACCAGTGCAATGAGCGTCCATAGGTTAAAAACGATACGCGACATGCTGAATCTCCCTGTTCCATGGGTTGTTTTGCAGGCCTTGGTAGCGACCCAGATTGATCGTGATGGTGTCTCGGTCTGCGAGGTGCCACGCGTCGTCGCCCAGCCCCAGCACGGCGGTCATGCCCAGCAAGACCGACGCGTCGCCCAGCCTGGGCAGTGGCAGGCAGCGCAGCGGCAATGACAGCTGAAGTCGGGCGGTGCATCGCCATCCCAGATAAACCCGCAGCAGCACCAGCAAATCCTGATGCAGCTGACCGCCCGGCAACCAACCGCGTCCTTCCTCGCTGTTCTCAGTGAACAGCCCAAGGCGTAATTGGCTGTTGGCGTCGCGTCCGACAGGACCGAGCGGCATTCCCTGGGCCAGGCTGACCGGACGCTCCAGAGACAAACTGGCCGGGTGCTTCAGCGTGACTTTCTGTGGCCAGTGCGGGGTCACCTTTGCCACCGTATCGGGCGCGAGCAACCTCACCAGCGCGGTGATGCCTTCAGCATTACGGGTGGGCAGACGCATCAATCCCAACAGCGCCAGAAAACGCGACATCGGTGTTGCGATTTGTCGGGCAGTACCAGGGATTCCGAGGCCTATCAGCCCTAGCAGGCATTGCGAAGTCGCATCGCTGCCGCCCGATTCGAACGAGGCGGGATAGCTGTACTTGCGCCACACCCGGTAAAACTGGGTGAAGATCCGATGGTTGAACATATCGAGAAACGCCTCCAGCGCTTCATGCCCTTCCCTGCGCTGCGCGATGTCGTCGAGAAAAGCCGTAGGCAGAGGCGAATCGACGCCATATAGCCCCAGCAGCCGGGTACGGACCGTTGGCGGATGCATCGAGTGCACCTCGCCGAGGTCAATACTCTTGAACTCGCCAGCGGGAAAGCCCATGCCGCGATCGGGCCTGAAACGTACTGCATCGTCGGTCACCCGCTCCGTGCTGCCGAGTGGCGGATGGCCCGGAAGCGCTTGTTCCAGCAACTGGCAGAAGCGATACACATTGGCTTCGGCCACCCGCCCTTTCAGGCTTTTGAGCAGCGCCTCGGCGTTCAACCGGGAATCCGCTGATTGTGGTTCTCGTTCCATTGCAGGCACTTCCCGGTGGGTTGCAGGACCAGTGTCAACTGGTTGAACAGATGGATGTCGGCGTACAGCGCGAAGAAGCGATTGAGCATTTCGCCAAACAGACTGATGTCGCCCTCCCCCGAAAAACCGTTGGTATCGAGCGTCACCTCGATGTCCACGCCCCGCAGCAGAAAGCCTTTTTCGAAACGCTGGATCAGGTGATGACTGACTTCCACGATGGCCGCCAGACGACGCCGATTGAGCTCGCTGCCTGACCAGTCGTACAGCGCCAGAGTGCCCCGGAGCACTTCAGCGCTGTCGAGCATGGGCAGAAAGTTCGAGCCCAGGTGACTGAGCAATCGCCAGTGAAAACGATCCCGATTGGGCGGGTAACACGGCAACGTCGGCGCACACAGATTGCGCACTCGCACGTCCACTTGCGCGGCTTGCACGGTGGTGTCCAGCAAAGTGCTTTGCAGCGCCTTGCGCGGAAGCTGGCCGTTGGTCCCGGTCAGGCGCAAAGACAGGCTTTCCTGCCGATGCAACTGATCTTCATCGAAACCTTCGCCACCCAGGATCAACCATGTTTCATGCAGCCCGTTGACACCACGCTTCAAACGCGTGTGGAAGTAACGCTCGGGCGCTTCATCGCGCAGCATGCCGCCCTTGTGCCGGAAGCTGGTAAATGGCACGTAGTCATACCGCTCGGCGTTTTTGCTGCCCGTGACCCGGTCCACCGAATAGATTTCGGTGTGGCCGTCCTGCAGACGCATGGGCCGCAGCAGGTAGTCGGTCTGCAACGGCTGAAGAATCAGCGGGTCCGCTTCCAGTTGAAACAGGTTGATCACCGGCACCGCGTGCAGACGAATGTGCTCGGCATTGAGTTCGAAACCATGGGGCCACGGCTCGCTCAACACCACCTCGAGCTCGAACCATGCGCTGCCGGCCGGGATGCTGACTTGCTCCAGACCGTTGAGCGTCACAAACATGAATTTCTCGCGAAACGTGAAGTACTCCAGCAGCAATTGATAACCGCTGAACGCGCTGTCGCCTTTGGGCCAAAGGCGATCTTCGTCGGCGAAGCCCTTGGGCGAGAAATGCCCTTTTAGCGTCTGACGCCCCGCACCTCCCGGCAGGCGTATGTACAGTGCTTGAGCATTGAGCGTCAGTGCCTGGTGTAACGCATTGGCAGTCGAGGCGTTGGCGTTGAGGTAAAGCGGGATCTGGCTCAAATCGAGCTCGCTCCAGTCCGTCAATGCGCTGCACGTGAAGCGCAGGCGCAGGACCGAACGACCGTCGGGTTCGTGAGCGGCGCGCAAGGACTCCACCGCCAGGGGCCACAGCGTCAGGTCCTGAGTGGTGGTGTACTGACAGCGGCTGTGTTGCGGCCCAATCGGTTGCGACAAGACGCCGAAGCCTTTTTCTATTACCTGACAGCTATTCAATGAGCCCGGCTCGGGTGCCAGCTCAACGATCGAAAGCGAGGGAATGGTGCGCAGATAATGCGGCCACAGCAGGCTGACGAGGCCTTCGGTCAGTTCGGGCAGATCATCGTCGAGTTTCTCGCGCAACCGCCCCATCAGAAACGCGAACCCCTCGAAAAGACGCTCCACGTAGGGGTCCTGCGCCCCTGGCTTGTCCAGATTGAGTTGCGCTGCGCGGTCCGGAAACGCTTGAGCGAACTCATGGCCCGCCTCGCGCAGATAGCGCATCTCGGCGTCGAAATAACGCAGTGTCAGATTGTCCATGCTCAAAATCCTTTTGAATGAGAGTTACGCGCAAAGCACGACCGCGCGCACTGGATCGATAGCGACCAGATCAGCCAGAAGTGTCTCCATCCGCCCCGCCAGCGTGGGTTTGTCCGCGTCACTGCGCGGGTATTTCATTCGCAGCAGCTTGAGCAGGCGTGCCTTGACCTCGAAACTCAACTCGGGCTCCCACTGCGCCAGGGTCTGTTGGTGGGCTGTGCCGTCGAGTTCAGTCAGCAGATGAAGGGCCAGATCGCTTCGGCCATGATGCTCGGCCACCCGAGCCATCAGCAGTCGAATCCACCAGCGCTGCCGCCCGTGGCCGGCGCCAGGCTGTGAAGCCAGCCAGGCAAGTGCTTGCTCGACGCTTTCACCCTCAGCCTTGACCATGGCTTCGGCCTCCAGCGCGGCAACGTCTGTGTCGGCCGTCGACGAGAGCATGGCCGATTCGGGCGTACGCTGTTCGAGGCGATTGCCACTGAAATGTTGGGCAATCCACTCCCGTGTCGTTTCGTCCGCAAACGGCGTTCCGTCGCTCCAGGACAACGCTTCCAGCCCCGGCAAGCGCGCCAGAAAAATGCCCAGATCGCTTTTGACGACATCAGCCCACCGGTCCAGCGGAGCCGGTTGTTTGCTCAGCGCCTGATACAGATACCACTGCAGGTCCAGCCAAAAATGGTTCACACCCTCGGCATACATGCGCTCGATCTGATCGAGCAATTCGCTCCAGCTTTGTTGCACAAGCAGCCGTTTGAGGTGCGCCCGGTAATCGCCGCGCGGTGGCATCAGGCGCGTATTACCACCCGCCTCCTGCGGTGGCGCTCGATGCACGGTGTCCCAGCGCAGACTCTTCATCAGTCGATGAGCCGCCAGCCAGCCCTGTGGTTGTTCACGCAGGTAGCTCGCAAGCGCACGGCCGCTGTCCAGCAGATCACGTGCAGACTTGACCGAGGCCACAGTAGGCGCAGCGGCCTGCCCGCTTATTTCATGACTGGCGTTGTGCGGTGGGGCCTGGGTGTGCGATCCGCCGGGTAGCGTCAGGCGCGCCGATAACGCGGTGTACAAGGCACCCAGCTCCGGGCGTTGCTCTTGGGGCCAGTTGTCAAGACTGCGAGCAAGCCATGCCAGCGCGGCAACGATTCGCTCGGCATCGGCCGTGACGACTTCCGGGTAGAGCGACAGACTGTCCAGCACCTTGTTGCTGGCAAGCCACTCCAGCGCCATTTTTCGGCTATTGGGCCGAGCGGGAAAGACATCGACACCGTATTGCTCGACCACAGCTGCCAACAGGTTGAGCCCGTCGGCAAGCCCCGCTTCACCGTCCTTTTGCAAACGTGCCCATAGGTAATAGGTGACCACGCGCAGGTCTTTGCAGGTGTGCTTGAGCAGCTTCTCCGCCAACTGAATCACCCTATCGACATCCGCGCCGGAGAGCTTGTTGACCTCCTCGCGCATACGCTGGAAGTCGTCGTCATACCCCGGATCCTGTCCAGCCGGGGACTGGGTACTGACCGGCAGCAACCAGCCCTCCCAGGCTGGTGCCTGCTGTCGGGCAAGGGTCAATGCGTCGCGCTCACCCAGGCAGGTGGCGAGCAGTGTTTGCAGGCTCATTCGTAGCTCCCGTTCTGGGCGTAAGGGCCTGTTGCCCGGTTAGCCGCGAGGAAGATCTGCTGCGGCAACTTGAAGTCGCGCAAGACAAACAACGCCATCGGGCCGGCGCCCAGTTCGGTGCGCAGGTGCCAAGTCAGGTTCAGGCCGTCCGGGGCTTTCAGCTCTATGCGGTAGCGGCTGTCGCCGTCGTCCAGCGGGGTGATCTGCGCGGTTTCCAGCAAGCGGATCAGGCCCCAGGTCCCTTGATAATCACCGAACAGCCGTTCCCCGGCATTGACGCTGGTCCAGCTCAGGCTGGCGCCGGGATGGTCGCTGGTGCCCGGCCAGCCAAAGCGTTGCCAGCTTTCTTTCTGGTTGAAATAGTGATGACGCTGGCCATTGAGGATGAAGCTGGTCTGCACGATGTCGCGTACCGCTTTGCCGCTTAATTCGAAGCTCAGGCCCATGCCGCCGTCGGTGTACACCACATCGGCCAACTGGCTGAGCTGATTGATCGCCACAAGAAATTTCGGATTGATGCGCAGGCCCTGGCTGTGCGCGCTGTCAGCCACCCAACGATTGCCTTCCTTGCGCAGCACGCCGCTGAGTTCCTTCTGCAGAAATTGCTCAATGCGACCGGAGTCCGCCCGGATCATCTGGCCGAGCAGCGGCAGCGAGGCGTCACTGCCGTTGGCGACAAAGGGGTAACGGGTGTTGAACGCGTTGTTCCACTGACTGACGATTGCCCGTTGCCATTGATCGTTGAGGCCCGCTGCCGACGGTTGCAGCACGCGCTGCCAGGCTTGTTCCAGCGGCTGCACGAACAGCGTCTGGCCGATTCCGGCCCATTCGGCACCCAGGCTGGCGGCGATCAGGTTGCCGTAATTGCGGGTGTCGGTCAGGTCGAGGCTCTTGCCCTGAAACACGGTTTGCGCCAGGGCCTGGGTCGAGCCCTGCGGATCTGCGGCGTTGCTGATCTGTTGCAGCTTTAGCCGAACCTGTGTGATGCGCGTCAGAAAAGTCTGCAGGCTGAGCCGATTTTCGCCGTTCTGGCCGTCAGGCTGTTGATGGGTGAGTGCCAGGATCGGGCCGAAAGTAGCGTCCAGCGGGCTGATGTTCGGGGCGCCGTTGATGTCGATTTCCGGCATTTTCTGGCGCTGGCCGATCAATTGTTTCGCGGAATCGATCAGGGGCGTACCGAGCGCGGGGCTTTTGAGTTCGGCCCGGCCCTGGTACGCCAAAGTGTCCATTAGCTTGATCAACGGCGATTGGCGGGTGTCGCTCATCAAGGTCAGTTGGTCGATGACTTCGTCGAGGCTGTCGGCTTTCCTCCAGCGCACGCTGTTGAGGAAGCTGAGCCAGGCGCTGCTGTAGTCCTCGAAATAGCGGTCGGTAAGGCGCTGTCTGAGCTGGTCCGGGGTGAGTTCGGTGGCGATGGTTTGAGGCGAGTCGCTCAAGACCCAGTCGATGACCTCGCGGCGGGCTTGGGCGATGTCGTCGATGGCCGGCCGGATCTGCCCTTCCCACGCCTGACGGGTGAACACGCCCGGCACGCTGGCGTTGCTGGTGAACAGCGCGAAGGCATCGGTATCGCCCGTCATTTGCGCCAGATACAGCGCCGGGTATTGCTCGGCAGCTGCGTCGAGCAGGTTGGTGTACTGCGTGGCTTCGGCGTTGCGTTGGCTGAGCTGGCCAAGCAGCAGCTGCCGGGTCTGCGCCACCAGCGCGGCATCCGGGGTGATTCGCCATTCGGGATGAGCAGCGAGTTGCCCGGTGTAGAACTGCCAGAGCGCAGGTGACAGGCCTTGCCAGACGCCATCGCTCAGCCCCTCGCGCATTGGCTCGGCCTTGGCGAGCGATTGCGCCAGAAAGGTGGGATCGGCTTTTTCGGGGAGGCACATCATCAGGTAGGTTTTCAGAAGCTCGTAAGTGTGTGCTGCCCGCTCCAGACGCTCGGGGCTGCCCGCCGGCAGCTTCACGAAGGCGCGCAGTTGCCGTTCGAGACTGGCCGCGGCCGGGTCGCGCATCAGCCGGTTGTTGGCCTCGATGTATTGCGGCCACAAAGCGTCGAGCACCGCGTCATTCCAGTTGAGGCCAAACCGCTGAAACCACGGCGTGCCGTTGGCGGCGCGGTGATCGAGACGCGCCAGCTCGCGCACCCATTCGTTGAGCGCTAACAGCTGCGCGTCGCCGGTCTGCGGTTGCTGCAGGGTGGTCAGTGTGCTTTGCACATGCAGGATCTGCGTGCGGTTGCTGGTGAACGAGATCAATATCCCGGCGCCCCAGACTGCCGCCGCGCCTAGCATCAGCGCGTGGCTCAGGCGCGGGGCATTCCAGCCGATCCGCCGGCCTTTGAGACGTGTGTCGTTGAGCACGCCGAGCCAAGGGGTTTCCGCGGGCCAGAGGTTATTGTCGTTGGCCCGACCGGGGGGCAGCGGCAAGCTGAACCACAGGCCGCGCAACGGCACACCACGGGTTTTCGTGCCGAGTAAAGGTGCCAGCGCCTGACGCCAGCGCGCGACGCCTTCGACCTGTAAATCCCGGGAGAGCCGGAACAGGAAGTCATGGAAGGGGGCGGTGTGCATATGCGCCAGACCTTGTTCCTGCAACGGAGCTTGCAGCGCGCCAAGCATCTCTTCCAGCTGTGCTGGTGTGACACGACCGGGCAACAGGCAGCCCACTGGATCGGTGGTGCGGTCGGGTTGCGGCCACTGGCTGTCGCAGACTTGCCACAGGTGCAACGGCAACTGCCAGTGCAGTTCACCCGCCAGTTTTTGCAGGTGCTGCACGCCGGTGGCCATGGCGGTCGCGTTGGCGCTTTGGGTGTTGCTCAGTGCCCAGACCACGCCGTCAAGTGCTCGCCAGCGGCTCAGGCCTTGCCATTGTTTGAAGGGTTGGACGAGGTCTGTTTGCGGGCTGCCGCCCCAGAGCAGAAGCGCGTTTTGGGTGACGAGCCATTTTTTGGCGGCAAGGCCCGGAGCGATGGCTTCGATCTGGGTGGGTTCGCCGATGATGAGCAGGATGCGGGTGTTGTGGCGCCAGAAGAGGCTGTGTTGCAGGCGCAGGTGTTCATGGATTTTTACGATCCGCGAGTCCACAGGCTCGGGCTGCGCAAGACCGCCTTCGGCTGCGGGGAAAACTCTGTCGGCGCGCGCCTGCTCACGCTCGCTTTGGTGACGAAGCTGAGTCAGGACTTGTGGCACCAGAAATGCGATGCACCCTATGGCGATAATCAGCAGAAAGGCGACAAGCTTTTTATACGCCTCGACCAGCCCGATGGATTCACCATAACGATGAATTATCCATCCCACCGCTGTCGCCAACGCGATCAGCAACAGCGTACGGCCGACGAGGCGCCATCCATTATTCGAGATTGTCATGTCCAGCTCCTGTGGTGACTGTGCTGATCCAGTGGGATTCATCCTTGGCGAGCACGAGCAGCGAGTGCTGCCGATGACGTACGACTTCCACTGCAAGGGCAGTGACCAACCAGTGCCCGAACGGGCCTGCATTTCCGCATGTCGTCTCAGCGACCCATTGCTGCTGCGCTTCAAGCGCTGCGCTCAGGCCGCTGATTGCAGCAATGACTTCACCGGGCTGCGCCTGTCCCTCAATCCGGTCAATCAGCAGTCCCGCGGCTGATACAGCGGCTGTCTGATTGCGTAAAAAGTGCGGTAATTCGTTCTCCAGATCATCGATATCCAGTGGCATGGGTCGGCACAGCGCCCCCAGCACAGGCAACGCACTGGCCTGCCCCAGGCGATCCGGGGACAGCAGCATTGCCGCCACGCCATCCGAGTAGGCGGTATCGCCGTGAAGCTGGAGGACCACGATCAATTCGAAAGCTGCGCTCGCCGATTTCAACGTCTCGTCGACCCAGCCGTACGACAGACTGTCTTTCAGGTTGACGGCATCCACTGGCGGGCGGCCGGGGTCACTCGCCCATGCCTCAGCCCATGCGGTGCCCAGCGTCTCGTGATGTTCGGGGCCAGCATCGCTGAGCAGCATGACGCGCAGCGCTTGCGTCGGCGGCAGCTGTCGAAGCGTGGAGGCGAGCGCCTGCAACACGAGGGCCAGTGCAGCCTGCGTACGATCTTCTGCCCCTGACAACATCCTCAACCGCCTGGCCTCCCCGGCGCGTGGCGGCAACGTGGAGGGTGACTGCGTGAGCGCAACGGCAGACACCTCGTCTGGCAACAACACACAGTGGGCGTAAACCGCGAGATGACGATTTGCCCAGGATTCCCAAGCCTGCTGCGCGGCGTCCGCTTCTCTATCCGTGAACTGGTGCTGGTTGAGCGCTCCGCCATATGAAAACGCACGAGCGCCGAACGTCAACGCCCACGCCAGCAGAGGCCAACCGGCCAATGCCCAGACATTCACGTCTTGCAGTTGCGGCACCTGCTCCGATTCATGCAGCCGCATAAGCAGAAACCCGACAACTGCTGCGCCCACGGCTGCCATCAACCAACGTCCCAATCTAGGCGGCGCTGGTACAGGCATCACGGCGGCGGGTCGACGATCCCAACCCATGGCTCAGCCCACCACGTGATCGGTAATGCTGGAAATCAATACGCAGCCACACACACTCCGGCAGCCATTGATCACCAGTTGCCGGCCATCTTCGATATGCTCTGCGCAGCCCTCAATGATCGCGTTCACCCCGTGTCCAGGAATAGGGCAACAGACCAGATCACCGATCAGTGCGATAGGCTTGCCATTGACTTTCTGTGTGGCGGAAGCGGTGATGACGGCTCCGCCGTGAGTTGTTTTATCGCCCAGCAGTACGAATCCTTGGGACATTAAATTAAACTCCATTGTTTTAAATGCGGGCATCAATGCACACCGTCAACTTTCTTATCGTCGAGAGCATGGTCAATGCGTTTCGCTTTAGTTTTAGCGCGCAGAAGCCTGAAAGAACAGCGACTTCATTTTTGGGCCTCCGCTTTCAGGCGGATGGCTTGTAGCCTTGCGAAGTTGGGGTGCCATTGCTTATCGGCATACACAGTGCCGTCTGGATAGGTATACGAAATATAGTTACCTTCCTTCTTAACTTTCGGCTCTACTGAACGAAGCTCGAATTTTGAGTGGTACTGCGGTTCGAAATAGACCTCGCGAGCTGTTGTCGCCTTATACATTGTGTACATATAGCCTTCACCAGCGATACTTATTCTCTTTATATATCCACCTAAAAAGCTTTCATTTATCCAAGGATAGTAATCCCTCCGAATAAACAAATCCCCCTCCACTTGTATATCGGCCCCACCTCGGGGCGAGGCATTATTATCGAATATCACTATGACTCCGCCGCCGGCGCCGGAGACTACGCCTTTGCCAAAGCGAGTGGGGTCACCGTGGGTGACGCCGAATGTGGCGTTACTCAAACGCCACTTGCATGCACCACCACCTTCTATAGGTAGTCTTGTCTCGTAAAGATCGGAATATCCTGAGCGTAAAAGTTCCAGATCCATATTTTGATACCCATCGCGCTTGTACGATCTTCCATTACCGTCATGGGCAGTAAAAGTACAAAGCGTGGATCGATAAATAACTTGTGCAGTTCTTGCTACCAGTTGATCGGGCACCTTCACAGTCAGCTTTACAGAGTCTCCGCCAACTGGGGGATCAAGACCAAGATCCTTAGCGCAGCCTGTCAGGCTGATGACAGAGGTGACCCATGCGATGAAGAACAAGACATTCATTGCTTGCCCTCCGCTTTCAGGCGGATGGCTTGTAGCCTTGCGAAGTTGGGGTGCCATAGTTTATCGGCATATACAGTGCCGTCTGGATAGGTATGGACTGGGTAATTACCTTCCTTCTTAACCTTTACCCCCACCGAATGGAGCTCGAATTTTGAGTGATACTGTGGCTCGAAATAGACCTCGCGGGCCGTTGTCGCTTTGTATATCGCATAGTTGTAACCCTCACCTGCCAAGCTCAACCTTTTAATATATCCGTCCAAAAAATTCTCTTTTATCCAAGGATAATAGTCTCTCCGAACAGCCAGATCCCCTTCTACCTCAACGTTGGCAGCACCACGAGGCGAAGCATTAGTATCGAATATGACTATAACTCCGCTACCCGCGCCGGCTACCACACTTTTCCCGAAACGAACAGGATTGCCGTGAGCGACTCCGAAGGTGACATTACTCAAACGCCACTTACATGCACCGCCACCATCAATAGGCAGCTTTACCTGATATAGATCACTCTGACCTTGACGCTCAGGTAGCATATCGACGCCTTTATAACCATCCAGTTCTACCCGTTGACCACGAGCATCGCGGGTAATAAATTTGCAAACTTTTGAGCGGTACGTTGTATCCATAGTTTCCGCTACCAACTCATCGGGCACTTTGACAATCACTGTAATGTACTGATTATCCACCGGTGGCGCGAAGCTGCGGTCTTGGGCGCAGCCTGTCAGGTTGATGACAGAAGTGGCCAATGCGATGAAGAATAAGACTTTCATTGCTTGCCCTCCGCTTTCAGTCGGATGGCTTGTAGCCTTGCGAAGTTGGGGTGCCATTGCTTATCGGCATACACAGTGCCGTCTGGATAAGTATAGACTGGGTTATTACCCTCCTTCTTAACCTTCACTCCCGCCGAACGGAGCTCAAATTTTGAGTGATACTGCGGCTCGAAATAGACCTCGCGGGCCGTTGTCGCTTTATACGTTTTATAAAAATAGCCTTCACCGGCGATACTTATCCTCTTTATATAACCACCTAAAAAGCTTTCACTTATCCAAGGATAGTAGTCCCTGCGAATGACTAAATCCCCATCCACCTCAGCATCAGCGCCACCACGGGGTGAAGCGTTATCATCAAATATGACTATGACCCCACCACCTGCACCGGAGACTACGTTTTCTCCATAGCGAGTAGGGTTGCCGTGAGTGACGCCAAAGGTGACATTACTCAAACGCCACTTGCATGTACCACCACCATCAATAGGTAGCTTTACCTGATATAGATCACTCTGACCTTGACGCTCAGGTAGCATATCGACGCCTTTATAACCATCCAGTTCTACCCGTCGACCACGAGCATCGTAAGTAACGAACTTACAGACTGGCGAGCGGTAAATTACCTTCATAGTTTCCGCCACCAACTCATCGGGCACTTTGACAGTCACTGCAATGTACTGATTATCCACCGGTGGCGCGAAGCTGCGGTCTTGGGCGCAGCCTGTCAGACTGACAAGCGCAACCAGCAGGCCAACGGAGGTCTTTACTGTCACAACAGTTTCCTCGATAAAGCTCATAAACTTATCCATAAGTTCTTGGAAAGGCCGAGTCGGGATCAGCCATGGCATCGAAACGCAGCAAAGCGTCGCTACCGCCTTCGCTCTGCCAAGTCACTTGAAGGGTGCCACTCAACTGTTTTTGCAATTTGAGGAGTTCACAGGTGAGCTTGTATTCCTGCTCATGGATGCGGCCGTAATGGACGTTCATCTGTTTTTCAAACTTCTGCGAGTCCTCTTGCAACTGCAACATCGGTACACGTTCAGGATTTATGGAGTGCAGCAGGTGATGGAAAAGATAGGCGTAATAGTTCGCCATGAAATGCCTGGTAAACCCTATTACGCGCCCTTTCTTCAGGTTTCGATTAGGCGGGAAAAACGATGCACGGCTTTCAGCGCTCAGCGACTGGGTAAGACCCTTCTGGCCCTGCTCGGCCTGCCGATCTGCGGCCTCACTCAGGCTGGGAACGACAAACAACTTGGCCGCGTGCGGCAAGCGCGAGGTGACGGAGTTGTAATAAGGCGCGCCGAGGCCATCCTTGCTGCGGTAAGCGGCGTAAGAAGACCCCCTCGCCTCCCAGGTGTGTTGCTCGGTAAACAGGAAGGTGGCGATTTTTCCGTGGTGGCAGTAGGGATCGGTCTGCTTGAACAGCGGGCTGGTCGCCAATTGCAGCAGTGACCAAGTAAACCCAAGCGTCGTACCCAATGGACCGTAGAGGTTGTAGAGATGGTTATCCAGCTCCGCCTCGGGCGGTACGCTGGGGACGGTGTCGATGTCGTTGACGTGCCGGAAATGCGTTATGTCGCTCAGGCTATTCACGGCCTTGAGGGTAAAGGTGCGCGGCATGCCGTAGGTGTACAGCACAGGATTAAGGTGCTTTAGAGCTGCCGCCTGAATCAGGCCCAAAGCGCCGCCGAGGCTATGACCACAGATGAAAAGCCTTCTGTTGTCAGCCTGCTTAGGAATCATCTCCGCCAAATCTCCGGGATAAATCCGCCGCGCCAGCGCATAGGACTCACGAAAACCCAAGTGGACTTTCCCCTGCGGCGTCAGATCTGCACATTCCACACTTGGCTGGCACGCAGACTGTATTTCAGTGCTTACCGGACGCAATGTCAGGTCTGTCCGTAAATCCGGCATCCCCATCTCAGTGCCGCGCCAAGCCACCAGCACCTGTGATGCGCTGATGGCGTAAAACAGCTGGGTATCCCCCTCAGGCGGTTCAGCTTCACGGGTATCCAACTCCTTGAACATTGTGTAGCGGTCGTCGAACCGCACGTCGTGCACCAGACAAGGCTGCGACTTGCCGTCCCACATCTCGGGCGTGCGTGACAGATCCAGGCATTGCCGCTCAAAAAAGTCGACAACAGAACCACGCGTCCCCGGCGCGTTGGTGCTGTACGCAAGGTTACTCATCAACCCCAGGTTGTAAGCATTGACCAGGCTGTATTCGGGCTGATGATGCAAGACCAGCGACCACGCGCGCAGCGGGCAGATTTCCAGCACATGACGGCAATCCAGTTGGTCGTGCTCAAGAGTGAAGCCACTAAAACTCTTATCTGGAAAGTGATACGGCGGCAGTTGCTTGGAATCTGCAAGCGGGGGCTCGAACGTCGGCAGGCTGTCGCATACCTGACCAATGCGCAGGTAGTGATAAGCATGACCCGACGCATATGACTGCTCTTCAATAGGCGAAAAGCCCGAGCGCTGCGGGGCATACAGCGGCGTGTTGTCACCATTAAGCGGCCGGGCCGGCTCAGCCCGCTTCGCCCGTAAGCGTCGCGTTTGCAGCACTTCGGCCAACGGATCGGCGGCAAGCAGAAGCGTCACGGCGAGCGGGTGAACCCCTTCGAGCCGGATCACGCCCTGTGCGTCGCTCTGGCCTGCGAACTCAGGCACACGCTTTGTACAAGTGGCTTTGTTGGTTGCCCTGTATGGCAGGTTAGCCAGCGGCTCGCCTTGCTCGTCCAGCAACTGAAACTCGACCCATTGCAATAATTGGGGACGGCAATAAACATCCTGGTTCGGATTAACCGTGTCGGTGCGGTGCAGTCTGTCGTTCATATCGGTCCTTGATGCTGTTAGTTGCCGTTGTGGAGATATTCGGTCGAAGACCGGCCTTGACTCAGGCTCAACATCTCCATGCGTCATCCAGAAGAATTAAGGTCGCGCTGCTCTCAAGTGATCAAAAAGCGCACGACGAGCGCCCCATCGGAGGCTGCGAATATTATTTATTGAAAATAATCCGCCATCGCTCCAACTTCCCTCTAAACAAAACCGAGCTCACTTTGATGACTTCGGAAAAGATCACTAATCCTGCGATCAAATCAACAGACCTCACCTCCATCCCTTGCACTAACAAAGGTATAAATGACAACGAAGGCACAGCCAACAGCAGACGCAATGGTGTCTGAATATAGACAAGACAGGGCGCGACCCGGTGCCTGCAGAGCAGTAACACGGCAGATATCAGCATCGACATATTGAGCAGAAGATACAACGCAAATATCAAACCCGACAGCCCCCCATGCTCAGCGGCTAATTGAATAAAGGATTGCACGTCGGTGTAGATTGGAATCTTCCCTTGTGAATAACTCACATATGAGAATCTGCCAACATACAAAAGATCCAGCGCACCCCAGAACAGAAAGATCCAGTTGGCTTTCATACGCTCTCCATTTTTGTTTCATATACATCGTCGGGAGTGACAGGTCGCCAGTACCAGCTACTGCCGCTCACGGCCCACTCGTCATCGCCCTCTAAAAACACTTGGGTGATACGCCTCTGAGTTCCGTAGTCATGTACTGCCGAGTTCTGCACGACACGATCTTCTATGCCATCAGGCAGACGCTTCCACTCCTGGATTTTTACTCGTTGGGTGTTCTTGTAATCCTTGCCGTCGGAGCCAAATACCCGTCCCTCTTCACTTATTGAAGTCAGTCGGTTGAGCGCCATGACCACGGTGTTCTTTACGCCCTGATAGTCGTCATCAACAGTGACCCAATGCCCAGGGCCCGCCTCGTCATCATCTTTCAAAAAGTCAATTTTCAAGTCCCCCGGCAGCAGGGTGTGGACGCTCATGGTTTTGCCGTCTTCATCCGTCACGCCCTCGAACACGTCTCCCTGCTGCGTCGTGACCTGATAACGCACGAACGGCATCGGCGCCTGCATCTTGTCCTTGACCGTGTAACGGGCTGCATAGCCGGTAGGCAGCGGCGTGACCGGTGTGTCGAGACTGGTTGCACCCAACTTCTGCACCACCGCTGCCTTGTGGTAAATGTTGCCCGGCGCGCCGATTTCGATATCGCCGTCTTTGAGGCGGATGAACGCCCCGCCGCAACTGAACACCAACTCCTGCGGCGCACTGATTTCTACCCGGCCGTCCACGCTCTGGATTTTGATGTCGTTTTTGGCCGTCGCCAGCAGGCTGTTGCCTGAGGCATGCAGCTCGATCCTGCCCTTCGCGGCATGGAGTTGCAGGTCGCCCTGTGCGGCCAACACGCTGACCGCGTTATCAGCAGTGGCGGTGATGTCGTGACCTGCACTGATATCAGTGTTATGCGCCGCCATGATGCCGACGCTCTCGGTGCCGGAGGCCACACACACCGCTTCCGGGCTGACAACGCCGATGCCCGCCGGCGCATGCAGCAACAGGCCTGATTCTGCGAGTCCGTTCAGCGCCTTGTTCAGGGCCGTTTGGCTATCGGTGTCGCTCGGTACCACCCCGGCACTCTTGGCTGCATTGGCGAGTGAGCGCGCCAGAAACAAGGCGCTTTCCAGCTGGGTAATGGCCGCTTGCATGTCCAGTTGCGAACCCAGCGCCTTACCCTGCTCATCAGCACTGATAAACAGCCCTTTCCCACCCCGAATCGCACCCCAGCCATCGGTGCGCAGCTCAAATCCGTCGCCGCGTTTCTGCTTCTGTGCATCCACCAGATGCCCCAGGTTCAGCTGGCTCTTGCCGCCGTACTCGGTGCTGAGTTTGATGTGCTCCTGCCCGCGCAAGTCCTCCATGCGCAGCTTGTTGTTGGCGGGTGTGCGCAGCACGTTGCGGGTCCAGTCACGCCTGGCTTTGGTGACGTGGTCTTTGTGTCGGCTGTCGTGCAGGGCGTGGGCGATGTAGGGCCGGTCAGGGTCGCCTTGCTCGAAAGCAATCGCTACTTCAGTGCCGGCAATCAGCGGCAGGTGCAGGCCGTGGGTGTCGCCGGCGTAAGGTCGGGCGAGGCGCAGCCAGAGGCTTTCAGCGCCGGGTTTCCAGCTGTCGCGGTCGAACAAAAAGCTGACTTTGTAGCGCCCTTCCATGTCGATGAAGCTGTACGGGTCATTGGCTTTGGAGCTGGTGATGCGTGCGGGAACGGTACCTGCGATCTGCGGTTTTTCCAGCAGTGGCGGTCGGAAGCAGACGTCGAGGCTGTAGGGCATTGCCTCGAAGCTGACTTCGAAACTGCTGTCGCGGGCTGCTCGTGTTTTGAGTTCGACCAAGACCGCGCCGGGCGCGAAGGCCTGTGGCGCGCCGCCGGAAATGTTCAGCACCTGCCCCGGCGCCAACGTCGCGCTGCTGCTGGCGCCAGTCAGTCGAGTCTGATGATTGAGGTACCGCTCGTGCCGCAAGCGCGCATAAAAAAAGCCGCTTTCGCTGAGCAGATCTTCGTCTCGATCAATGGCGTCGCCCAGTACGCGGTAGGGTTCGGCGTAGTGATAGGCCTCGCCGTAAAGGGCATCGGCGCCGCGGGTCTGGTCGACGTCGCCCTGAAGATAAGCCGGCGCATCTCGGTAATCGTAAGCGCGAAAATGAACGCTCTGCTCCACCACCTGATGCTCGGTTTGCAGCTGCCAGACCGCGTCCTGCCCGGTGCTGCCGAGCCCGGATTGCGAGCGCAACGGCAAAGCCACATCGAACTGGTAATGACGCTGATCGTCGTGAAACTCAACAACTTCGATGCTCAGCCGGTCATCGCTGGTGATGCGAAACCAGATGCCGACCTGGGCCAGTAAACGGCTGATAAACGCCAGATCGCTCTCGCCGTACTGCATGACCTGTTCGCGCCGGGGGTATTCGCGGACCAGCTTGAACAGGAAGTCCTGACCCTCGAATTCGTGGCGATTGCGCAGGATGCTCTCGACGATCTGCGGGACGGATTGATCCTGATAGATCCGAAACTGCCGGCCTCGGTCCAGCAACGCCAGACGCGGCTGCAACACCACCTCATAACGCGCTTCATCGTGGGAGTCGGACAGGCGTTTGAAGCCGGTGATCACCCCGTGCAGCGTGCGTAACGGTTTGATAGCCGGCGCTTGAACCAGCTGAATCCGGGGCAGCTTTTGCGGCACGGCATGCAAGCTGAAATGCGCCCGGCGCCCGAGGATTTGCCTGGCAGCAATATCGTGATCGCCGGAGGTGAACTCGATGCGGTAGTTGAACGGTTCGCTGAGCCGTTCGAGGCCGTCGAACACCAGCACATCGAGCCCGGCATCGAGAGCCTGAACGGTGAGTGTGTGCCGACTGTGGTCGAAGAACGTGCGCAGTGAATCGAGCATGCTCAGGCCTCCCTGGCGCTGTGGGTGTTTGTTTCAGTGTCTTTGAACTGCAAGGTGATGCCGTCTTCGTCGCTGAAGCCAAGTAACACGCCGCAGGTTTTCAGGTGGGCCGCCTGGCGTTGCAGCAACTGTTGGCTAAGGACGGGCAAAATCTGCTGGTTGAGCAGGCTGTCGATATTGCGTGCGCCGGTGTCCGGCAGCAGGCAGGCGGCGACCAACGCCTCGTGCAGTCGCTCATCAGCCTGGCAATCCAGGCCGTAATGACGCTGCAGCCGTTTGCCGACGTGTGCAAGCTTGTGCGCGACGATGGCTTTCAGCGCATCGGCCTGAAGCGGGCGATAGATCAGTGTCTGAAAGCGCGCCAACAACGCTGGCTGGAAATGCTCGCGCAGGATCGGCCGCAACAGCTCATGCAAAGCACTCTCCGGCGCATCGGGTTGCTGCTGCAAGAAGGCTTGCAGCTGATCACTCCCCAAGTTGGAGGTCATGAGAATGACCGTATTGCAGAAGTCGATTTCACGACCTTCGCCGTCGCGCATGCAGCCACGATCAAAGACTTGGTAAAACAGGTTGAGAACATCGCGATGAGCTTTTTCCACCTCGTCCAGCAGCACCACGCTGTAAGGCCGTTGCCGGACCGCTTCGGTCAGCACGCCGCCCTGGCCATAACCCACGTAACCGGGGGGCGAGCCTTTGAGCTGGCTGACGGTGTGCGCTTCCTGGTACTCGGAAAGGTTGAGCGTGATCAGGGATTTCTCGCCGCCGAACAGGCTGTCAGCCAACGCAAGGGCAGTTTCGGTCTTGCCCACGCCACTGGTGCCCACCAAGAGAAACACACCGAGCGGGGCCTTCTCTTCGGTGAGCCCGGTTTTGGCTGCCCGCAGACGCTGGGCCAATGCGCTCAGCGCGTGATCCTGTCCGACAACCCGTCCGCCCAGTTGCTGCTCAAGCGCCAGCAAGTTCGCGTGTTCATCCTTGAGCAGGCTGCCCAGCGGAACGCCGGTCCAGTCGGCGATAACTTCGGCGACGCTACGGGCATCCACATCCAGAGAAAGCAGAGGTTGACTGCCCTGCGCATCAATTAATTGCCGTTGCAGTTGCGCACACGTGTCGGTGTGCGGCGATTCGGCCTGACGCGCAATGAGTAATCGTTGCGTGAGTTTACGTTCGTGCTGAAAACGCGTTTCCAAAACCTCCCGTTGCTGCCGCAGGCTCTCGCGTCGCGCAGCGATCAGTGCCAGACGCTCATCTGAATCACTGCCACCCAGACGCGCGTCTTCGTCGAGCGCCTCGCGCTCCAGTTTCAGGGCGACCTCCTCGGCCTTGAGGCGCACCAACGCCTGCGGCTCGCAATCGAGCCCCATGCGCACCCGCGCGCTGGCTGTGTCGAGCAGGTCAACGGCCTTGTCCGGCAGTTGACGCCCTGTCAGATAACGGCGCGAAAGACTGACCGCCGCCTGAATCGCCTCATCTCGTATATGCACGCCGTGATGGCTGGCGTATCGCGCCTTGAGTCCGCGCAGCATAAGGCTTGCGCTGACGTCATCCGGCTCGTCGATCTTGACCATCTGGAAGCGCCGCTCCAGCGCGGCATCGCGTTCGAAATATTGCTTGTACTCACTCCAGGTGGTGGCGGCGATGGTGCGTAACTCGCCACGGGCCAGCGCGGGTTTGAGCAAGTTGGCGGCATCCGCGCCGCCCGCCTGATTACCCGCACCAATCAATGTATGAGCCTCGTCGATAAACAGCAGCACCGGGTGATCGGCCTGCTGCACCGCATCGATCACGCTTTTCAGGCGCTGCTCGAACTCGCCTTTCACCCCGGCGCCCGCCTGCAACAAACCCATGTCGAGGGTCCGAACGCTGACGGGCTTGAGGCTGTCCGGAACGTTGCCCTCGACAATCCGCAGCGCCAGGCCTTCGACCAGCGCTGTCTTGCCGACACCCGGCTCGCCAACCAGAATCGGATTGTTCTTGCGTCGGCGGCTGAGGATGTCGATGACCTGACGAATCTCGTCATCGCGCCCGAAAACCGGATCGATCTGACCGCTACGCGCCTTGGCGGTGATGTCCTGGGTGAATTTTTCCAGCGCAGGATTGGCGCCTATAGACGCGGGACTGGCGCAATCTTCCGCCGCCTCCCCGGCCTCACTTCCGAACGTTTCCTGTACCGCCTGAGGCCGCTCTTCCGACTGAACATCAAGCAAAGGCAACAGATTTTGAAGTTGGACCTCACTCAGACTGAGCAGCGGCCAGGCTGACTCGCAGGCCAGCAGATCGGGGGTTTCCAGCAAAGCACCAAGCAAGTGAACCGAACGCAGGCTGTCGTTGTTGTCATCCAGCGAGGCGCGCAACCAGCCGTTCTTGATCAGTTGCTGCAACTTGCCGCACAGCTGCGGCTTGCTCTGCACGCTGCGCGGAAGCGCATCGAGATGGCTGATCAGTCCCTCCCAGATGGCATCAACGTTCCACTCGTAACGGCGTGCAATCACGGGCAGGTCGCCCCCGCCTTGTCCCAGCAGCTTGAGCAGCCAGTGTTCGATGCTGATCTGCGCATGACCACGGCTTTGACACAGCGAGGCGGCAGCACTCAATGCCTGGGCGCAATAGGGATTGAGTCGGCGAAGCAAACGCGAGGAACTCTGGGCCATTCGGGTACTTCCTTGTGCTGGATTCGGAACGCATGGCCGACGCTGCCGGCGCGTGCATCAAACTCGGTGTGAATGGCTGAGCGTCCGCGCACGGACGCTCAACCCTGCACACCAGGCACCAGCGGGCGCCAGGCGCCTGCTGGTCTTTTCATATCAAGCGCTCTGACGCTCGTTCCATGAATCCGAGTGGATGATGTTGCCGTCCTTGTAGGTCCAGGTGATCTTTTCGTAACGCAGTTCAATCAACTCAAGGTGGTTGTGCTTTTCCTTGGCCGGGTCTTTGATGTCGTGCATTTTCGGCGCGACTTTCACCACCTTGACGTTCTCCAGCAGGGTGTTGAAGTACTCGACTTCCTGGCCTGCGTCGTCGATGCGGTACCACTTGAACTCAGCACTTTTGAGGGTCTGGCCGCTGCTGACCGCCTTGTAGAGGTAAGGGCTGCTGGCATCGATCTCTTTGGTGAACTGGAACGGCGTGTGAATGCGCGCGCCGGTCAACTTGCCGGTGTTGTTGTCGGTCGGGATGTAGAGGCTGTGATCCTGAGCGACGACCTCGATGCTGCCTTCGCGCTCTTGAACGTTCACGGAGCCTTTGATTTCTGCGCCGCCATCGTCTTTCAGCCACAGGTAAACGGGAATTGCCATGTGAGGTTCCTTTCTCGGTCATTGAATGTCGCGGAATGCGACGGGTTGTCGGTCCGGCCCCGCAGTCAGCGGCGCGCACGCCCCGACCTCCGGGACCAGACGGATATCGACGCGACGGTTGGCCGTGCGCCCGTTTTCGGTGTCATTGCTGGCGATTGGTTGATTCGCGCCCAGGCCCTGTACTGCGAAACAGCTGCCGGGGATGTTTCCCATGCCTTGCATCCAGTCACGTACCGCCGCTGCCCGGGCGCGGGACAACAAGACGTTCTGTTCGGGGTTGCCAGTGGCGTCGGTATGGCCAGTGATTACAATCAGCCAGCCGGACTGGGCCTTGATATCCACCAGGGCATCAATCAGCACTTTGGTCGAGTCAGGTTTGAGCCTGGCGCTGCCGACAGCGAACAGCGACAGGCTGTCGAGGCGCACGGGATTGTCAGTCGCCGCCCGTGATAGCAGCTCCGGCGGCAAACGATGCCGGGAAATCGTGTCCAGCAGCGGAACACGCAGATGCTCCCCGCGATACAGGCCCAACCCAAGCGCCAGCGGCTCACCTTGCCGGTAGTAGTTGTCCAGCCTGATGGCATCCCGACGCAGAGCAGTGACCGCGTCTTCACGCAGATCAAAATCAGGCTCGTTGCGGTTATCAGGCTGGGGAATGGCCGCGTAACGCCGCAGGTCATCGGTGACCTGGCGCACAAGGAGCTTGTTCTCCCAGGCGGCGCTGGTGAGCGCAATGACTCCCGCGACCGCTGAAATCCAGAGGGCAACCACCCCCGCACGAATCATCGGCTCATTGCGAAAGTGCGTAGGCAGCAGCGCCAGCAGCGGATCAGGAAACGGCACGCGTGCGCTGTCGCCGGGCGCAACCTCACCCTGCTCGACCAAGGCGGTACGGTCGCTCAGCCATCGGCGCCACACATTATCTGGCACGTTTTCAGGCAGCGTCGGGACAAAGCTGATTGCGCAAGCAAGTGGCGGGCAATCGCTGGGGACAATATAGGGAAGCACGCGCTCGGTGAGCCAGGATGCCACGCTGTTCAATTGAACGCTGGTCCGCACGCGCATCGCCTGGTCTTGATGGCACGCAGGCTGCCGCTGCCAATCGGCAAGGCTGAGATGGGTACCGTTCTCGCGGACACCGAGACCGGACTGGTCACCCTCCCAGTCAAACCAGGGGCCGTCACCCTGAGACGCCTGAACGTAACTCACAAGCAGGAGTGGCAACGCGATGCCACGTTTGCGCAGTAACGCCACCTGATAACAAAAGGCGCGCACTCGCCCGGCAAGCGCGGCGTTATCGGTGTGCGCTCCAGGGTTTACGATGAACATGACGCTGATCTGGCCGTGCCAATCGGGACGCAGGTTTTCCAGCGCAGCAACGACGGCGGGCAACTGCTCCAGGCCAGGCACGCGGACATAGCAACCCTGTGAAGTCGTGCGAACCCTCCACTGCTCGGCGATGACCGCACCGAACAACGCGTGCAGGCCGTCACCACACACCAGCACAACGGGATGACGATAGCCCGGCGGTGGCAACTGACCGATATCGCCCAGACCGTACGCGGCAGCGCTATGCGCAGCCCTGCGATCAGCACGCAACCACGCCAGTCCCACCAGACAGAGGACCGCCAGGGCCGCCATCGCACGGGTTCCGCCCGAGAGAGGGATGACGATCAGAAGCGCAAGCGTCAGCGCCCCTGCCCACAGCAAAAGTGCGCGTCGGAGTTTAAGTGTCATCGCCCGGTCCTCACGCCACACCCCGCATCAGCGTGGCGACAAGTCCGCCCAATAATCGATCCAGCGCCCACCAGACCGTCGTCAGTAGAAGAATGGCCGCCAACACATGGGTCATGGGCGAATGCAACCAGTGCTGCGCGTTCCAGCCCCGGCCAGACTCGATCTGGGTCGAGACACCGGCACTGACCGCCAGCGGTTCCACCTGGGCATTCAATGCTGCGATCAACTGTAAGCGCTCAGGCGCGTTCGCATCCGGATAGCGGCCCTTGAATCCGAGCATCAGCACCCGCTGGAAGACTGTCAGTACCCGCAGGTCTGGCGCAGGTTCACTCAAGACTTCGCGCATTTCTTCGTAGACGAAATCACCGGCTTGATGTCGGTTGAAGAACCTGGCCTGCAAGGGCTCGGCCGCCCATCGGGCATGGCCATCCTCTTTTGCGCAACCCAGCACGGTTTCGTCCAGCAAGGCGCACTGGGCGTGGCTGATGTAGTCGATGTTGCGCTGGCTCAGCCCGGCACTTTTCAGTTGATGACGAACATGCTCGACCTGTCTTGCACAAAGCGCATAGGTCTGGGCACTGTCAGAGACCGTCGCGCCGTACTGCAACTCGACCACCAACAGATAGGTGTCCTGCATCAGCACGTCGATATCCGTCGCGACTGCGATGTGCTTGTTCGATGGCGGCCGGCTCATGAGCGAAGTACCGCAAACAGTTCAAGCTTGACGTCCGCCAGCGTGCTCGGCACGTAGAAGGCGCAGACACCCTGGGCCAGCACCGCGAGCCCCTTTGGATGACTGAGGTCGAGCGCGAAATACTGATTTTCAAGACGCAGCGGAATGGCCGCAGGGACATGGCTCAGGGACAACAGCGGCACACCGTCGAGGGCCGCGTTGATCAGGCGATCAACGTCATCCGGCGTGCCGGCCTTGCACAGCTGGGGGAACTGGGTTTGCAATTGGGCAGCGGGCAGGCGGCAACGGACAGACAGATAGAAGTCGGCGCTGTCGGGCTCGCGCAGACGAGGGTCGCTCAGCGTGACTTGCCAGCGGTTGGCCCCGGCCTCTTGCAGGTCCAGCACGATGACCCGCGACGGCAGGCTGGCTTCGAGCAACGTCGAGATCGTGCACATCAACGGCGCGAATACCGTCTCCAGCTGGTCGTGTCGGTAAGCAGGAATCTGATCGATGTCGTGGTCCAGAGAGAAGGTCAGCAAACCTCCCGCCAGCTTTATCAACTCCAGATAAACCTGCTCCGGGTGTCGCGCAGGGTGCATTTTCAGATCCGAGAGGACCGGCTCATAGGTATTCAGGGCATTGAGCAGCCAGAACAGCGACACATCGGCGACGGCAAAGTCCGCCATCCGCTGATTACTCTCCCGACGCATACCCATCAGCCGCTGCCGCTTGGCGGACAATTGGGTCAGCAGATTGTCCAGCTGCGCCAGCAGCCCCGAATGTGCGGCGAAGGTCAGCAGTGGCGGCACGTACGCGCTGTCTATGCTCCAGGCGCCCTGCCCGTCCCGCACCAATCGGGCAATCGGGCAGGTCAGGAAATCGGCGTTGTCGTCGCTGCCCAGGCGCAGACTGAGCACATGTTCGAGTACGCCTATTGATTGTTCCTCCTGCGCGTAAGCATCCTGAACCTGCCGCCATTCGCGCCGATAGCGCACCGGACGTTCCGCGCGGGTTTCATCGAACAGACAGTTGTCACCGTTGGCATGCTCGAGCGGCAACGCAAGCAGCAGGACCGCGCTCTGAATGTCTTCACCGAGTATTGCGCCCAACTCCAGCGCAGGGGGCAGACGATCAATGCGATCAGTGTCAATTGAGGTGCCATCGGGCATGCGCAGGCAGAGTCGAGTGGCCTTGAGCTTGCCCAGTCGCAGCGCGTCGGGATCAAATGCCACCGCTTCAATACCCCAAGGGTGAACCCGGGACAGCGCGGCGATACGTTCGTTGGTCCAGGCTTCCCAGCGCGCCTGTTGTTGAAACTGCTGCGCAGAGAGCAGCGTTCCGGCGGCCCAAAGCGGGCGGTCGATTTTCATGACGTCGTTTCCCTACGAGCGGATCAGGCTTTGGCTTTAGGCATTTGCGAAACAAGCGACAGGTTGACGTCCATGCCTTCCACCTGAAAGTGGGGCACGGCGTACAGCTTCACGCGGAAGAAGCCCGGATTGTCTTCAATGTCCTCGACCGTGACCCTTGCGTCACGCAGCGGATGAGAGGCCTGAAGGTCGTCGCCGGGATCGGTCATTTCAGTCACCAGGCCGCCGACCCACTTGTTAAGCTCAAGCTCGAGAATGCGGCGATCTTTGGTGGTGCCAATGTTCTCGCGCTGTATCAGCTTCAAGTAGTGAGCAATACGCGAGAGCAGGAAGATGTAGGGCAGCCGCGCATTGATGCGACTGTTGGCGGTGGCATCGGCCGTGTCGTAGAGCGCGGGTTTCTGCGATGAATTGGCCGAGAAGAAACAGGCGTAGTCCCGGTTCTTGTAGTAAGAAAGCGGGATGAACCCGAGATTGGCGAATTCGAACTCGCGGGTTTCGGGGATCATGACCTCCGACGGGATCTTGACCTGATTGCCAGTCCCGAGGTCGTACAGATGAATCGGCAGGTCCGTGACCGCGCCACCCGATTGCGGGCCGCGGATCTGCACACACCAGCCGTTGGTGATGAAGCTCTTGACCATGTTTGCCGCGAAGGCGAAGGAGGCATTGGTCCACAGGTACTTGCCATGGTCCGGGCCCTTCACGCTTTCGACGTAGTTGAAGCTGCGCACGGGAATGGTGTCGGGGCCGTAAGGCAGTCGCCCAAGCACTCGCGGCATGGTCAGGCCGATGTAGCGTGAATCGTCACTGTCGCGAAAGGACTTCCATTTGATGTATTCGGCCCGGTCGAAATAGTTGCCGATGTCCTTGATGGCGGCGACCTCTTCCATGGACTCCTTGCCAAAAAACGCCGGCCCTACAGAGCCAATGAACGGCATGTGCGCCGCCGCCGCGACCTTTGAAATACTGCGCAGCAGCGCGATGTCTTGCGGACCGCGGTTGAATTCGTAGTTGGAGATGGCAGCAGCAATCGGCTCGCCACCGGGTGTGTCGTATTCCTGAGTGTAGGCATGTACATATAAGCCGCTTTGAGCAATCTCGGGAGCGTCCTCAAAGTCCTGAACCAGATGATCTTTACTGATATCCAGTAATTCAATTCTGACGTTCTGACGAAAGTCGGTTTGATCAATCAAAGACTTAACGCCGCGCCACGTCGATTCGACACGCTGAAAGTCCGGATGGTGCATCACTGCATCGAGCTGGTTGCTGATCTGTGCATCCAGCGCTGCGATGTGGTCATCCAGTAATGTCTTGTCCAGCCGGTCTACTTTTCGAGAGGCTTGTTTCAGCAAGTTTAAAAACACACTGACCGCTGCGGTCACGCGCTCATCGATGGAGGTATCGGACAACGCATCATTGCTCTGGAAATTATCGAGCGCGCCAAAGGCTGCGACCGGACTGAGGTTTATCTTGCTGAACAACGCACTGTAGACACTTTGGCTGTCTTCAAGCTGTGCATTGGCACCGTGCGATTGAACGGACGACTGTTTTACAGACATTGGATAACTTCCCTGTGGGCGAACCGAGATGAATTAGCGGTCTTCTTGTGGAGCCAGCGCAGCCAGTTCGGCGCGCAACTCGTTACTCAAATCGTCATCTTTGAGGATGCGCTCGAGTTCGACGCGGAAGGTTGCGTTGTCCAGCAGGTTCGATTTCAAGTCACGAAGGAGATTTCTCATGGCCAGCAGCGCACGCAGTTGCGGTATCTGCCGAGCGACCTGTTCGGGCTCAAAGTCCCGCATGCTTTGGAAGTTCAACTCCACCGGGGTGTCGGAGGCATCCCCGAGCAAGGTGTTTTCCACGGCAAACTTCAGTTCCGGGGCGAAGTCGGCAAGGACATTGTCGAAATTGTTCTTGTTGATATCGACTTTGCTTCGTTCAGATAAAGGTCGCTGCTCCCGACCGTTGCTGTAGTCACCCATCACCATCAGTTTCAGCGGCAATTCGACCTTCTTCTGTGCACCCCCCGTGTGCAAGTCCAGTTTGATATTAACCCGCGCCTTGGGCACTTCATTCTGAAAGCTATTTGAAGCCATATATCCTCCTGACCTGCGCAACAGAAAACCCGCTCATTCGGCACACCCTGCCGCCACTTCAAAACTCACATTGTTTAAAATGTTTAAACAGTGTTTATAGCGAGCGTTTATTGCGCGTTTAATATTTAAACATATGAGTGGCGCAAGCACTTATCTTGAACCGCGGAGCAATAGTGGGTTATCGAAGAGAGATACTCCATCCCCCAAAGTGATGTTCGGAAGTTTCTCACTTCACCTCGGAAACTTCCCACTTCAGACCATTGACAGACTTTTGATAAATACAAAATGAATTATATCTAGGGTTGGTGCTGTAACCGCTCTGCATCAGGGGTTTCACCAGTATGAACAGCGCGCGGCGATGCAACGGCAGACGTTTTATCAATACCGGATATTAGGAAGTACAGGGGAGAGGCTTGACCTCGGGTCACGACTTTTCGGAGTTGCAGGTGTCATGCAGGACCGCACACAGACATCCGGTTTCGGAAAGAAGGCAGGCATTGAAAGAGGTAGGACACAGTTGGCATCGTTTGCTTGGTGTCAAAACGCACACGAACAAAAACGCCGCTCATATGAGCGGCGTTTTTGAGAATTTGGAGCGGGAAACGAGACTCGAACTCGCGACCCCGACCTTGGCAAGGTCGTGCTCTACCAACTGAGCTATTCCCGCAAATGGCGTCCCCTAGGGGACTCGAACCCCTGTTACCGCCGTGAAAGGGCGGTGTCCTAGGCCACTAGACGAAGGGGACACGCTACTGAAACACATGGTGTGTATTTCAGTGCCCAGACCCTAATCCTAAGATTGGTCCTGGTTTCACTCAATGTCGCCCGAGGGCAACACTGCTTAAAAATGGAGCGGGAAACGAGACTCGAACTCGCGACCCCGACCTTGGCAAGGTCGTGCTCTACCAACTGAGCTATTCCCGCAATATGGCGTCCCCTAGGGGACTCGAACCCCTGTTACCGCCGTGAAAGGGCGGTGTCCTAGGCCACTAGACGAAGGGGACACACGTACAACATTCACTACTTCCTGCGTCTCGCGATGTGCTTTACGCTGTAAGTGGCGCGCATTCTATGGATGCTTTGATAGGTCGTCAACCCCCATGTGAAAATTTATTCAAATCAATGACTTCGCCCTTTATTTAACCGGCGGACGGCCGATACAGGAACTTGAGCCGATGCCACATTCTATAGGCAGGCTGACCGCCGCACCTTTCCGCAATAGTGCAGAGCCACTACACTCGGCACACATTACTTGATCGAGGCTTATACGGTGACACCACTGATTATCACGCTGATGGTTGTAGCGGGCATCGTACTTCTGATTGCCATCGGCTACCTGAACCACGTAAACGAGAACAAGAAGGTTGAGCGCGCCCGCAATATGGTCGAACTCAATGACCGTCTGCGCCGTTGCAGTGAGTTATCAGAGACCTTCCCCGGCCAGCTCATGACCCCTGCCCTCAAGCTGCTTCTGGTACGCCTGGAGCTGAACGTGGTCAGGCGCCTGATTGAGCTGGAGCGCCGCAGCAATCCTAGTCTCCAGGAACGCGACACCGAACTGCAGGCGCTGGTAGACCAAGGTGACAAAATCACCGTCAGCAATCCGCCCGCACCGATTCAGACCGAAGCAAAAGCAAAAGACGTACGCTTTCTGCTGGAAGCCATGCACGGCCAGGTGACGCGCGCGGCCCATGACGGTTTTCTGCAAACGACCGAAGCCAAGCACTGGATACGCGAGATTCGCAACCTGCTGGTATTGCTACACATCGAGTTCTTCAACAATCTCGGCCAGCACGCCATGACCTCGGAACAGCCAGGTCAGGCACGTCTGGCTTTCGAGCGCGGCGTGCAATATCTGCGCAACCAGGCAGAGCCAGCACCATGGAAGACACACCTGGCCGCGATGGAGAGGCAACTGGCGCGTGCCAATGCGATGGTGCTGGACACGATTGCGCCAGCTGAAGACGACAACAACGAGCTGACCGAAGGGCTTAAAGTCGTTGAAGCCGATGCTGAATGGAAGAAAAAAGCGATCTACGATTAGCCAAAAGCGGCAAGCTTTAAGCTACAAGCCTTGATCATGCAAGCGCCGCTGTCCCGCTTGTAGCTTGTAGCTTGTAGCTTGTAGCTTGTAGCTTGTAGCTTGTAGCTTGAGACTGCACCTCAAACATCCGTCGCTTTCAAAAATATCGCCACCAGTTGCTCGATCCCCGCCTGATCATGTTCGCTGAAACGCCCGACACTCGGGCTGTCCAGATCCAGTACGCCAATCAGCTTGCCATCCTTCACCAACGGCACCACCAACTCACTGTTGGAAGCACTGTCGCAGGCAATATGACCCGGGAACGCGTGCACATCTTCAACTCGCTGAGTGCTACGACTTAGCGCTGCTGCGCCGCAAACGCCTTTGCCAAAGGGTATGCGCACACAGGCGATCTGTCCCTGAAACGGCCCGAGCACCAACTCCTCATTGCGGTTCAGGTAAAAGCCGGCCCAATTCAGGTCATCCAGCTGACTGAACAAAAAAGCCGAAAACTGCGCTGCATTGGCAATGAAATCATGCTCGTCCGCCAACAAAGACTCCAGCTGCGCCGCCAACAGACGGTAGCCATCCAGGCCCTTTCCGGCCTCATTCAAATCGATCATGGTTGTTGCTCCAGCATCTTCAAACCTACCCAGTACCGGGCGAACTGATAAGCACAGCGGCCGTTGCGATTGCCACGGCCGGTTGCCCAACGCACAGCCAGAATTTCCAGCGCTTCATTACGCTCCCAACGCAGACCCGACTTGCTTGCCAATTCGCCGATCCAGTGCTCGACCACGTTCAGAAAGTGCTCTTGGGTAAAGGGGTAGAACGACAACCATAAGCCGAAACGGTCAGAGAGCGCGATCTTGTCCTCCACGGCCTCGCTGGGGTGAAGTTCGCCATCTTCGCCACGCTTCCAGTGTTCGTTGTCGCTTTCCTTTTCCGGCACCAGATGGCGGCGGTTGGACGTGGCGTAGAGCAGGACGTTATCGGGAGCCTGTTCGAGCGAGCCATCCAGCACGCTCTTCAAGACACGGTAATCGCCTTCGCCCGACTCGAAAGACAAGTCGTCACAGAACAGCACAAACCGCTGCGGCAGCTTCTGCAATAGCTCGACGACTCTCGGCAAATCGCCCAGATGATCACGTTCGATCTCAATCAGGCGCAGACCTGCCTGCGCGTGTTCGGCCAGCAACGCCCTCACCAACGAGGACTTGCCCGTCCCGCGCGAGCCCCAGAGCAACGCGTGGTTGGCGGGCAGACCGTCGATAAACTGCTGCGTGTTACGACCCAACTGATCGCACTGGCGGTCAACGCCGATCAGGTCAGACAGGCGCATGTCGAGGGTGACGTCCAGGGGCATGAGGTATCCGCCGCGCCCTTCATGAACCCAGCGCGCGGCCAGCGACGTATTCCAGTCCACCGGCGCACGGACAGCCGGCAATAAGGGTTCCAGCCGCGCCAGAACGGATTCGGCGCGCTCCAGAAATGCGTTCAACCGAGAATCCACAATGTCTCCTTGATTTAACTGATTAAAGGCGGTGTCTGATCGGCTATGCTTGCCCGGCGATCGGACACAAGAAGTGGCAATACTTTATGGACATAGCGATCACCAACAGACTGTCGTTCAAACAAGCCCGTTTGATTGTGCTGATTGGCTTCGTGCTGGGCTCCTCGCTCAGCCTGTTACAAATTGCGATCGATTATGCCAGCGAAGACGCGTCGATCGATCGTGAAATTCACTCTCTTCTGCAAATCAGCCACAATCCTGCTTCGCGGATTGCGTACAACATCGATGGTGAACTGGCTCAGGAACTAACCTCGGGCCTGCTGCATTCGCCTGCCGTAGTCGGCGCCAGACTCGTAGACAACAACAACGTGGTATTGGCGGCGGTGTCCAGGCCTGTGTCGCAAAGCCGCTATCGAATCGCCAGTGATTTCCTGTTTGGCAACAGCCGTGACTTCGAGGACCGGTTGTTTCTGGACCACTTGCCGAACGACACCATCGGCACCCTGCACGTCAAAGTCGACACCTTCGCGTTCGGCAGCCATTTCCTGCAACGTGCCGAGATCACCCTGCTCAATGGCTTCGTGCGCAGCCTGCTGTTTGCCGCGATCCTCATGGCGCTGTTTTACTTCACGCTGACCAAACCGCTGACCAAGTTAATCGGCGCGCTGAGCGCCAATGATCCTCGCAGCCCTACGCAGCAGCCGCTGCCCTACCCGCGCGGTCATGAGAAAGACGAAATCGGCGTGCTGGTGACGGTCGCCAATCGGCAGTTCGAGAGTGTCGCCATTGAGTTCGGGCGCCGCCGTGATGCGGAAAATCGCCTCACCGAGCACCTTAATGAACTCGAAAACATCGTGTCCGCGCGCACGCTTGAGCTCAAAAACAGCAATACCCGCCTGAGCCAGTCCAACGAAGAACTGCAAATTGCGCGCAGCACTGCGCTGGACATGGCCAACGCCCGCTCGGCCTTTCTGGCGCACATGAGCCACGAAATCCGCACGCCGCTCAACGGCCTGCTCGGCATGCTGGCGCTGTCCCTCGACGGCCCTTTGAGCGCCGAACAACGCCAACAACTGTTGATTGCCCATGATTCGGGCAAGGTACTGGTGGAACTGCTCAACGACATTCTGGACCTGTCAAAATTCGACGCCGGCCAGCTTGAGCTTGAACGCATTCCATTCGACCTCGGCACACTGATCGAGGACACCGCCAACCTGCTGTCACAAAATGCAGCGCCGAGCGTCGAGCTTACATGCCTGATTGACCCGCGCTTCCCTGCCATGGTCCTCGGGGACCCGACGCGTGTACGACAGATCGTCAGCAACCTGCTCTCCAATGCCCTGAAGTTCACGCGGGTCGGTCGTGTGGACATGCGGCTGAGCCAGCATGAGGGCAACGTGCGGATTGAAGTGTGCGACACCGGTATCGGCATCGCTCAGGACGCGCAGGCGAAAATTTTCCAGCCCTTTACCCAGGCCGAGGCTGCCATCACCCGGCAGTTCGGCGGCACCGGACTCGGCCTGACGCTCACCCACAACCTGTGCGAAGCAATGAAGGGCCGGTTGAGCATCGAATCGCAAAGCGGCGTAGGAAGTCGCTTCATGGCTGACCTGCCCTTGCCGGCCCATGCTGCGGCTCCGATCTGGCCATTGTTGAACGGCCGGATTGTGGTAGTCAGCAAAGCCAACAGCGGGCTGGTTGAGCTGTTAAACCAATTGCTGCCGGCATGGGGCATCGATTATCAGTTGGTTGCCGCCCTTGACGGTCAGCCCGAAGTCTCAGCAGACCTGTTGATCACGGACTGCCCCGAATGCCTGATCGATGTGCGTAATGCCACACCCGTTCCGATCCTGCTAGTCACAGCGTACGGCAACTTCATGGCCAGCGGACAGGTGACCGCACTGGCGCCGCTGCACCAGCAAGCAAGGCCGCTGGGGCGCCTGAGCCTTCATCAGACCCTGTCGCGGATCTTGCGCCCCGAAAGCCAGCTCGACAACGATCGGTTGCAGCGTGAACAACACCTGAAGCATCGCGCGCGCATTTTGCTGGTGGAAGACAACCCCGTTAACCAACTGGTGGCCAAAGGCATGCTGGGTAAACTGGGCTGCGAGGTAGTCATCAGCGGGCACGGTGGCGAGGCACTTGAGGCGCTGGCGCACGATGAATTCGACCTGGTGCTGATGGATTGCAACATGCCGGTAATGAATGGGTACGAGGCGGCGCGATTGATTCGCCTGAACCCAAAATGGGCTGAGCTGCCGATCATCGCCCTGACCGCCAACGCCATGCCCGAAGAGCGCGAGCACTGCAAAGCCGCCGGCATGAGCGATTACCTGGCCAAACCCTTTCACCGGGAAGAACTGCTCAGCCTGCTTGATGAGTGGATCCCGGTGGCTCAGACGCAATAAATGCAGTTGCCTGCATACGACTCAATCGCGAGCCGTTGGGACGTATTTCAGACGCGTAACAATGCTTCGATATCACCGGTCAGGTCTTCAGGCTTGGTCAGCGGCGCGTAGCGTTTGACCAGATTGCCGTCCCGACCAATGAGAAATTTGGTGAAGTTCCATTTGATGCGTTCGGAGCCCAGTAGCCCGGGCGCCTGCTTCTTCAAGCGTACGAACAGCGGATGGGCGGCGCTGCCGTTTACGTCGATCTTCTTGAACATGGGGAAACTGACCCCGTAGTTCAATTCGCAGAACTGCGAGATAGCTCCGTCATTGCCGGGTTCTTGCTTGCCAAACTGATTGCAAGGAAAGCCCAACACCACCAGTCCCTGGTCCTTGTAGCGCTGCCAAAGCGTCTCGAGCCCCTTGTATTGGGGCGTGAAGCCGCACTTGCTTGCGGTGTTGACGACAAGAACAGCCTTGCCCGCGTAGTCGGCAAGCGTCTTCTGCTCGCCCTTGATGGTCTGAACGGGAATGCTCAGCAGGTTGTCGCTCATGGCAGTGCCTCAAGGTGGGTAGAACCATCAACGTAGCGCGCCAATGATTGGCGCGCCATCTGATCAACGTTCGTGATAGGAATCCATGCGCTCACCCAGGGAGGTTCACGCCCATTCAGGCACGAGGCACCAGGTCCAGACATACCGAGTTGATGCAGTAACGCAGGCCGGTCGGCGGCGGACCGTCGGGGAAGACATGACCCAGGTGGGCATCGCAGGTGGCGCAGACCACTTCGGTGCGAATCATGCCGTGGCTGATATCTCGCACCTCCACCACTGCGCTGCCTTCGAGCGGCGCGTAGAAACTTGGCCAGCCGCAGCCGGAATCGAACTTGGTGGTAGAGTCGAACAGCGCCTCATTGCAGCAGATGCAGTGATAGACGCCATCGGTCTTGGTGCTGTTGTACTTGCCGCTGAAAGGTCGCTCGGTGCCTTTCAAGCGGCAAACATTGTATTGCTCCGGGTCCAGCATCTCTTTCCATTCTTCTACAGTCTTCGAAAGCTTTTCCACAGGTACACCTCCACAACTGAAAAAGCCCGACCTGTGCCTTTTCCACGGATCGGGTGGCACGTATGATTGCGCCTCGTCAGAACGCCAGTCTGTCACCCGCGTTTCACGCATACAAACCCATTTTGATGGCGTTATGCTCAGCGGTCCACGCCAACCATCGGTGCCGGGCCGTCCATTTTCGGGATCAATCACCATGCAGTTCAGCAAATCCAACAAGCTCGCCAATGTCTGTTACGACATTCGCGGGCCCGTGCTCAAGCACGCCAAGCGCCTGGAAGAGGAAGGCCATCGCATCCTCAAGCTGAACATCGGCAACCCGGCACCGTTCGGTTTCGAAGCCCCGGAAGAAATCCTTCAGGACGTGATTCGCAACCTGCCAACCTCGCAAGGCTACAGCGACTCGAAAGGTTTGTTCAGCGCACGCAAGGCGGTAATGCAGTATTACCAGCAGAAGCAGGTCGAAGGTGTCGGCATCGAAGACATCTACCTGGGCAACGGCGTTTCCGAACTGATCGTGATGTCGATGCAGGCTCTGCTCAACAACGGTGACGAGGTGCTGATCCCTGCGCCGGATTACCCACTGTGGACCGCCGCCGTGAGCCTGTCCGGTGGCAACCCGGTGCATTATCTGTGTGATGAACAAGCCAACTGGTGGCCTGACCTTGCCGACATGAAGGCCAAGATCACCCCGAACACCAAAGCCATGGTCATCATCAACCCGAACAACCCCACCGGCGCGGTCTACTCCCGCGAAGTGCTGATGGGCATGCTGGAGCTGGCACGCCAGCACAATCTGGTGGTGTTCTCCGACGAAATCTACGACAAGATCCTGTACGACGACGCCGTTCACATCTGCACCGCATCGTTGGCGCCTGACCTGTTGTGCCTGACCTTCAACGGCTTGTCCAAGTCCTACCGCGTGGCGGGCTTCCGCTCTGGCTGGATTGCGATTTCCGGACCCAAACACAATGCTCAGAGCTATATAGAGGGCATCGACATCCTGGCGAACATGCGCCTGTGTGCGAACGTCCCGAGCCAGCATGCCATCCAGACTGCTCTGGGCGGCTACCAAAGCATTAACGATCTGGTGCTGCCGCCAGGACGCCTGCTGGAGCAGCGCAACCGAACGTGGGAGTTGCTCAACGATATTCCCGGTGTCAGCTGTGTGAAGCCAATGGGGGCCCTGTACGCCTTCCCGCGCATCGACCCCAAGGTTTGTCCGATCCACAACGACGAGAAGTTCGCCCTCGACTTGCTGCTCTCCGAAAAGCTGCTGATCGTTCAGGGCACCGCGTTCAACTGGCCGTGGCCTGATCACTTCCGCGTCGTGACCCTGCCCCGGGTGGACGATCTGGAACAGGCGATTGGCCGGATCGGTAATTTCCTGAAGTCTTACCGCCAGTAATACGGGGTGGGTAGGAGCGCGCTTGCCCGCGATAGCTTTCTCTTCGGTCGCTACTTGGGGGACTGACTGAGTGCTTTCGCGGGTAAGCGCGCGCCTGCAAGTGTCGATCCGTAATCGTCTGGCGATGCAGGGCGACACAGTTTGAAATAGTCGTCAGGTTGAATAGCCGCAGACATCACCTTATATACCCCGCAACACGTTACATATTCTTCACGAGGAGAACGTCTCAACCATGATGCGCATTTTGCTGTTCTTGGCCACTAACCTTGCGGTCGTGCTGATTGCCAGCATTACCCTCAGCCTTTTTGGCTTCAATGGGTTCATGGCGGCCAACGGGGTTGATCTGAACCTCAATCAGCTGCTGATCTTCTGCGCTGTATTCGGTTTCGCAGGTTCGCTGTTCTCGCTGTTCATCTCCAAGTGGATGGCAAAGATGAGCACGGGCACCCAAATCATCACTCAACCTCGCACACGCCACGAACAATGGCTGGTCCAAACCGTTGAGCAACTGTCCCGCGACGCCGGTATCAAAATGCCTGAAGTGGGTATTTTTCCGGCCTACGAGGCAAACGCGTTTGCAACCGGCTGGAACAAGAACGACGCGCTGGTTGCCGTCAGCCAGGGCTTGCTGGAGCGCTTTTCGCCAGACGAAGTCAAAGCGGTCCTGGCGCACGAGATAGGCCACGTTGCCAACGGCGACATGGTGACGCTGGCGCTGGTACAGGGCGTGGTGAACACCTTCGTCATGTTCTTCGCACGGATCATCGGCAACTTCGTCGACAAAGTGATCTTCAAGAACGAACAAGGGCAAGGCATCGCGTATTACATCGCGACCATCTTCGCCGAAATCGTTCTGGGCTTTCTGGCCAGCGCCATCGTCATGTGGTTCTCGCGCAAGCGTGAATACCGCGCAGACGATGCCGGTGCACGACTGGCTGGCACCGGCGCGATGATCAGTGCCTTGCAGCGCTTGCGCTCGGAGCAAGGCGTACCGGTACAGATGCCGGACAGCCTGACAGCGTTCGGTATAAACGGCGGTTTGAAGCAAGGCCTGGCGGGCTTGTTCATGAGCCACCCGGCGCTGGAAGACCGCATCGAGGCTTTGCGTCGCCGCGGTTGAGTCACCGCAATAATCGAGAAAGGGCGACTGATGTCGCCCTTTCTTTTTGTCTGGCTTTTGCGCTTAACGCCTGAACAGACTGTAAACCTGCTCGCTGAGCCGGGTAGCACCTGCCTGCAGAAACTTGCGACTGTCTTGCAGCACGTTTTTCTCGGCGATCAGCTTCAGCCGCCACTCCGGTGACAGCAGCTGAACGACCTCGTCTTCAGGGACGGCGAAGGGTGGGCCAGCTATCTGCGACTGCTCGTAATCCAGCGTGATCAGCAGGCCACGGCAATCTGCCGGAAGAATTTTGTTGAGGTGCTCCACATAGCGCAAGCGCATCTCCGGCGGCAGCGCAATCAAGGCCGCACGATCGTAAAGCACTGAACAACTTCCGATATCGCGGGCTTTGAGCTGGAAGAAGTCGCCGCACCAGATCTGGCAGGCTTCATGGCTGAACACCTTAAACGCGCCACGTTGCTCCTTGCGGGGCACCACCTCACGCTCCGCAAAATAATCCTCGACGGCTTTCTCGGCGAGTTCGACACCGACAACAGAAAGGCCCTGCTGAAGCAGCCAGATCATGTCCACACTCTTGCCACACAACGGCACAAACACACGCTCAGCTTTTTTGACACTCAACTGCGACCAGAACCGCTGCAAGTAGGGGTTAACCTGAGGCTGATTGAAACCAATTTGGTCACTGGCCCAACGCTGCTGCCAAAAGTCGGGCTGCATAAAAGACTCCTGATAACTCGATCAAAACGCACCAAAACTTATATTAGATTTAGATCAATGATCTGCCTGATCATGGCGCATCTTACCCCCTCAGGATGGCCGATATGTTTCCCAGCCTCTTCATCTCTCATGGTTCGCCCATGCTTGCGCTGGAGCCCGGCGCAAGTGGCCCTGCACTAACACGTCTCGCCGCAGAACTGCCCAGACCGCGCGCCATCGTGATCGTCTCCGCGCACTGGGAAAGCGACGAACTGCTGGTCAACGCTAACGCTGAGCCTGAGACATGGCATGACTTTGGCGGGTTTCCAGCTGCGTTGTTCGCAGTGCAATACCCGGCCAAAGGTCTGCCCGAGATGACGCGGCAGGTGGTGGATTTGCTGGCGGACAGTGATCTTGCAGCACGGGTACACAACACGCGCCCCTTCGATCATGGCGTATGGGTGCCGCTGTCGCTGATGTACCCCTTGGCGGATATTCCGGTGGTTCAGGTGTCCCTGCCCTCACGCATGGGGCCTGCTCTGCAAACCCGCGCGGGCAAGGCACTGGCACAATTACGAGAAGAACAGGTGCTGATCATCGGTTCCGGCAGCATCACCCACAATCTGCGAGAACTGGACTGGCACGCCGGCCCTGAAAGCGTTGAGCAATGGGCGAAGGACTTCCGGGACTGGATGATCGATAAGCTCGCAGCCAACGACGAGCGAGCGCTGCACGACTATCGACGGCAAGCGCCTCATGCGGCACGCAACCACCCCACCGACGAACATTTGCTCCCGCTGTACTTTGCGCGCGGCGCGGGCGGGGATTTCAGCATTGCTCACCAGGGATTCACCATGGGCGCCCTTGGGATGGACATCTACCGGTTCGGATAAGGCCAGCACGCCACGCTTTAACAGCGTGTTCGCAACGTGCATGGACCTCGCTTACCGCACAAATCCACAGGTAAAAAAAACCCCCGAACCAGTCGGGGATTTTTTATTTCAGACTGTCAGCTCAACACTGATCAGTCTTCGCGATAACGGCGCAGCTTCAACTGCTTTCCGGCAACGCGGGTGTCTTTCAGCTTGGCAAGCAGACGCTCGAGACCGTCTTCAGGCAGCTCGACGAGGCTGAAGCTGTCACGCACCTGGATGCGACCGATTGCTTCGCGAGCCAGACCACCTTCGTTAAGGATTGCACCCAACAGGTTTTTGGCAGCGATGCCATCACGTGCGCCCAGCGCAGTACGGCAACGCGCGCGGCCTTCAGCCAATGGCACTGGAGCACGACGCTCACGATCGCCACGGTCTGGACGGTCGCCCGAAGGACGGTCCGAGCCGGAACGGTCCGAACGCTCACGCGGCGCACTGTTAGGCACCAATGGACGTTCTTTCTCAATGGCGCCCAGGGTCAGAGCCTGACCGTTGGTAGCCTTGCGCAGCAGAGCAGCGGCCAGAGCGCGAGGGCTGCAACCGATGTCTGCAGTCAGACGATCAAGCAGTTCGCCGTGAGTCGACTCAGCATCGGCAACCAGCGGCGACAGGCTGTTAGTCAACTTCTTGATGCGCGCATCGAGCACTGCCTGGCCATCTGGCAGGCGTACTTCAGCGATTTTCTGACCGGTCATGCGCTCGATCACTTGCAGCATGCGACGCTCACGCGGCGTTACCAGCAGCAATGCGCGACCTTCGCGACCTGCACGACCGGTACGGCCGATACGGTGAACGTAGGCTTCCGGATCGTAAGGCATGTCCACGTTGAATACGTGGGTGATACGCGGAACGTCGAGACCACGGGCAGCAACGTCGGTCGCTACAACGATGTCCAGACGGCCATCCTTGAGCGAGTCGATAACGCGCTCACGCTGGTTCTGGGCGATGTCGCCGTTCAGTGCAGCAGCCTTGTAGCCTTTGGCTTCAAGGGCGCTTGCCAGATCAAGAGTGGCTTGCTTGGTACGCACGAACATGATCAGCGCATCGAAATCTTCGACTTCCAGCAGGCTCAGAACGGCAGAGGTCTTCTGGTCAGCGTGAACCAACAGGTGAGCCTGTTCGATCGCGGTAACGGTCTGGGTCTTGCTCTGGATCTTGACGTGCTTTGGATCACGCAGGTGACGCTCGGCGATTGCGCGGATCGACTGCGGCAGCGTGGCCGAGAACAGTACGGTCTGGCGGGTTTCAGGCATGGCCTTGAAGATGACTTCGAGGTCGTCCATGAAACCGAGTTTGAGCATTTCGTCCGCTTCATCGAGAACCAGGTGGTTCACGGTAGCCAGGACTTTTTCGTCACGACGCAGGTGGTCACACAGACGACCCGGGGTGGCGACGACGATTTGCGCGCCGTTGCGGATGGCTTTCAGCTGTGGGCCCATCGGCGCACCGCCGTAGACAGCCACGACCGTCACGCCCGGCATTTGCTTGGCGTAGGTTTCGAAAGCGGTAGCTACTTGCAGGGCCAGTTCGCGAGTCGGCGCGAGGATCAGCGCTTGCGGCTCACGCTTGGTCGGATCGATGCGGTGCAGGATCGGCAGTGCGAAGGCAGCGGTTTTACCGGTACCGGTCTGCGCCTGACCGATCATGTCGTGACCGGCAAGAATGATAGGGATCGATTGCTGCTGAATAGCCGATGGCTCTTCGTAGCCGGTAGCAACAACGGCTGCAACAATGTTCGGGTGAAGTTCAAGAGCGGCGAAGCCGCCGGTTTCCTGGGTCATGGGTCTGCCTCTGAGTGCATCCGCAAAGACCCATGCTCCAAAGCTGCGCGTGCCGTGTAAGACCCTAGAGTCGCCCTGGCTGCTTTGTCGGCGGGGATTTGCGAAAACGTATTGATGAATGGATCGTCAAGGATAGTTCGCGAGCGAACGAGTGTTCGAAGATGGCTTCGAAGACCAATACCGTGGCGAGGGCCCTGTTAAAGGCCGGCGCGCACTATACCGGAATTGCGCAAAAATGTGAGGGTTTTTTTTGACACACATCGGGCCCTGCGTCCAACTGTCACAGGCTTTGCGCAAACTCTTGACCGTGTATTCGTCTACAAAGCCCGATAAGGCTGCGGCTAAAGCTTAATCGTTTAACCTCGTGCAGCCCTGGCGCCCTGCTTCGATCCTCCCCAATCGCAAAAATCCAGCCATGAGCCAAGGTGCTGCGCAGACAATCAGCTGGCAGGACGCACGGCCTTGATCAGCGTCGAGAGCGAATAACCCAGTTCTGGCGCCAGCGTGTCGGCACGTTGATTGAGCGCATCGAGGTCGAGGGTCTGATCGAGGTCAGCCGGCACGATCAAAATCACGTTGCCCTCCTTGACGGGCAACTCCCAATAGTGGCGGTGATAGAGCCCGCGCAGCAACGCCGCGCCCAGCGGTTTGCCGTCGTCGGACGCCCACTGATTAATAACCAGCCAGCCGCCCGGGTTGAGCCGCTGCTGACAGCTTTCCAGGAAATTCCACGCCAGATGCCCAACCCCGGGACCGGTGTCGGTATATAGGTCGACGAAGATCAGATCAGCCGATTCGGCGCTGGGCAGCAATTCCAGCGCATCGCCGATGCGGATGTATAACCTCGGATCGTCCGCCAGCCCCATGTACTCCATGGCCAGGCGCGGCACATCCGGACGCAGCTCAATGGCTTCGACGTCGTCCAGCGGCAGAAACTTCAGGCAAGCCTGGGTCAACGTGCCTGCACCGAGGCCCATGAACAGAGCACTTTCAGGCAAAGGGTGGCATAACGCACCGATCAGCATGGCACGCGTGTAATCGTATTCCAGCCATGCCGGATCCGCGGTAAAGGTGCAGCTCTGCTCGATGGCGTCGCCAAATTCGAGGAAGCGATACTCGTCCACTTCCAGCACGCGAATCATGCCGAAGGCGTCATGCACCTCAGCCAATACGCGCTCTACGCGCTCCTCAGTCATTGCCGCTCCTACAGCGTGGCGCGCGCCCGAACCCGAGCGCGAAAGCGCGGATTGTCGTCTCTGCGCCCGGTCGCAGGCAAGCGCGACCCGGCGATCCGACAGATTTCGCGCTGTCCCGACCCGGACTGCTAACATGCCCGTCCGATCGCACTGACCTCGAGTTCATGATGAGCCAACCCTGGACCCCCGACAGCTGGCGGGCCTTGCCCATTCAGCAGCAACCTCAGTACCCCGACGCAGCGCACGTGTTGCGCGTCGAACAAACCCTGGCGAGCTACCCGCCTCTGGTGTTCGCAGGCGAAGCCCGCGAGCTGCGTCGACAGTTTGCCGAGGTGACCGAGGGCCGCGCCTTTCTGCTGCAGGGCGGGGATTGCGCAGAAAGTTTTTTCGAATTCTCGGCGGCGAAGATTCGCGACACCTTCAAGGTGTTGCTGCAGATGGCAATCGTCATGACCTTCGCCGCGGGCTGTCCGGTGGTCAAGGTCGGGCGAATGGCTGGCCAGTTCGCCAAGCCGCGCTCCTCCAACGATGAAACGATCGATGGAGTGACGCTCCCGGCCTACCGCGGCGACATCGTCAACGGTATCGGCTTTGACGAAAAAAGCCGCGTGCCGGACCCGGACCGCCTGTTGCAGGCCTATCACCAGTCCACGGCAACGCTGAACCTGCTGCGGGCATTTGCCCAAGGTGGCTTTGCAGACCTGCATCAAGTCCACAAATGGAACCTGGATTTCATCGCCAACTCGGCGCTGTCGAATAAATACAGCCAGTTGGCCGACCGCATCGACGAAACGCTGGCCTTCATGCGCGCCTGTGGCATGGATACATCGCCCCAGTTGCGCGAGACCAGCTTTTTCACCGCCCACGAAGCGTTGCTGCTTAATTACGAAGAAGCGTTCGTGCGGCGCGACAGCCTGACCAATGATTTCTACGATTGCTCGGCGCACATGCTCTGGATCGGCGACCGCACCCGACAACTCGATGGCGCTCACGTCGAGTTTCTGCGCGGCGTCAACAACCCGATTGGCGTCAAGGTCGGGCCGAGCATGAAAACCGACGATCTGATCAGGCTGATCGACATCCTCAACCCGGAGAACGATCCCGGGCGACTCAATCTGATTGCGCGCATGGGCGCCGACAAGGTCGGCGACCACTTGCCTGGATTGATCCGTGCGGTCGAGCGTGAGGGCAAAAAGGTGCTGTGGAGTTCTGACCCTATGCACGGCAACACGATCAAGGCGAGCAGTGGTTACAAGACCCGCGACTTCGCGCAGATCCTTGGCGAAGTGAAGCAATTCTTCCAGGTGCATCAGGCTGAGGGCACTTACGCGGGCGGCATTCATATCGAGATGACCGGGCAGAATGTCACCGAATGCATCGGAGGGGCGCGCCCGATTACCGAGGACGGCTTGTCAGACCGTTACCACACTCATTGTGATCCGAGGATGAACGCCGACCAGTCGCTCGAGTTGGCGTTCCTGATTGCCGAGACGTTGAAAGAGGTACGGCGGTAACACGCCGGATAACGCTAGAGAAAATCGTGCGAAGACGCGATAAACGCCAGTCGCAAGCGCGCGGCACTCGCGCGCTGGCAACTGATCTGAATCTGCGGCAGACCCAGCCAGTCTGCAAGTTGCCGCAGGTTGCGGGCCAAGGCCTGCATGCCCTGCTCGTCCAGCCCCGACGATTCTTCATGAACGGCGTGCACCGCAAGGCGACCGCCCGCGCGCGCTGCACGCAAATCGATGCGGGCGGCGATGTGTTCGTTGTACAAAAAAGGCAGGACGTAATAGCCGTACACGCGCTTGATCTGCGGCGTGTAGATTTCCAGCCGATAGCGAAAGTCAAACAGTCGCTCGGTTCGCGCACGCTCCCAGACCAACGAATCGAACGGTGACAGCAACGCGCTTGCCTCGATTTTGCGCGGTACTTTCAGGCCGGTCAGCGCATACGCCGGTTGCTTCCAGCCTTCGACGCGCACGGCTTCAATCAGGCCCGCTTCTACCAGTTCTGCCAACCCGGCTTTGGCAGGCGCGGAGTCCTGCCGAAAGTAGTCGCGGATATCCTTTTCAGTGCCAACGCCCAACGCCTTGACGGCGTGCAACAACAACCCACGCTGAGCCTCGCCCTCAGACATCTCAGCATGATTGAGCACGGCCGATGGCAGCACCCGTTCGGGCAAATCGTACAGCCGCTCGAAACCGCGACGCCCGGCAACCGTCACTTCCCCGGCGGCAAACAGCCACTCCAGCGCGTGCTTTTCTGCGCTCCAGTCCCACCAGGGCCCGGCGCGCTCCTGACGCGTGCTGATACTGCCGGCGCCCAGCGCACCCTGATCCCGGACGGTCTGCAATACCCGGCCAATTGTCGCCTGTTGCTCACGTCCGAATTTGGCCATTTGCTGATAAATGCCTTCGCCCTGCAACGCACGCTGCATGCGCCAGCGCATCAACGGGTAAAACGAGACGGGCAGCAGAGAGGCTTCATGGCCCCAGTATTCAAAAAGAGTGCGATGCCGGCCCTGGCTCCAGGCGGCTTCATCCAGCAACGATTGCGAGTAGGTTCCCAAGCGCGAAAACAGCGGCAGGTAATGCGAGCGAACCAGCGCGTTCACCGAATCGATCTGCAATACCCCGAGGCGTTCGATCAATTGCCGAACATGGCTGGCCTTGATCTGCGCTGGCGGCTGACGCCCGTTGAAGCCTTGGGCGGCCAGCGCCACACGACGCGCCTGTTTGAGCGACAGCGCTTGATGAGAGGTCGGTTGCACAGCCATTCAGGTTCTCCTGATCGATACACAAACCTAACCGATCACCACCGCAGCTGTCAGTGTTTCATCGGATCGTCCCAGAATGGGCGTTCGACTTCCTGAAGGACATCAGCCCGACTCAAGCCGATGTCCTTCAGCGCGTCGTCACTCATGCTCGCCAGTTGCCGACGCTCGCGGTGCAACTGAAGCCAGCGCCGCATGTGGCCGACGAGCGAGGAGAAGGCGCGCTCGACGAACGAATCGCGAGACAGTGTTTTGAGTACCAGCACGTAACCTTTTTGACTTTTCATCTTCTTGCCCTCCAGTTGGGGATGGGCAGAGTGTTGCGCTGGGGCTATGATCAATCCAACGAATGTTTGTAATGTATTGCATCTAGGGAATTGATGTATGGCGACCTACCCAAGTATCGACAGCGAACTGCTGCGCACCTTCGTCGCGATTGCCGACCAGGGCGGCTTTACCCGCGCAGGCGAGGCCGTCAATCGCACACAGTCGGCGGTCAGCATGCAGATGAAACGCCTTGAAGAAGACGTGGTGCAGCGACCGCTTTTTCAGAAAGACGGGCGCACGCTCAACCTCACCGCAGAAGGCCAGGTGCTGCTCGGCTATGCGCGGCGCATCCTCAAACTGCACAGCGAAGTATTCAATACGCTACGTGAGCCGCACATGATCGGCACGGTCAAAATCGGCACTCCCGATGACTACGTCATGCGCTTTTTGCCAGGGATTCTGTCGCGTTTCGCGCAGACTTACCCGCTGGTGCAAGTGGAGGTGCACTGCGAGTCGTCCAGCCAGTTGCTGTTGCGGCAAGACCTTGATCTGAGCATCGTCACCCGGGAGCCCGGCAAGGAAATCGGACAGATCCTGCGTCAGGAGCGATTCGTTTGGGCTGAAGCGGTCGGCTTTTGCCCACACGAACAAACGCCAATGCCGCTGGCAATGTTCAATTCGGACTGTTTTTGTCGTTCATGGGCGGTCAACGCGCTGGAGGCGATGCAGCGTGAATACCGCATCGCCTACACCAGCGCCAGCCTGTCGGCGATCATGGCAGTGGTCAGCGCCGGCCTGGCGGTGACGGCGCAATTGCAAAGCCTGATCACGCCTGACCTGCGGATTCTCGGCGATCAGGAAAACCTGCCGCAACTGCCCTCCGCGAGCATCGTCCTGCTGCGCAATCCGAACAATCCTTCACCGATCACCGAGTGTCTCGCCGACCACATTGCGGAGGGCTTCAAGCTGTAGACGTCAGAGGCGAAACAGCAGCAGCACCGCGCACAACACCAGAAAAACACAGAACAGCGAGCGCAACATGCGCTCCGGCAGACTGTGGGCCAGCGCCACGCCCCAACTGATACTCGCCAGACCGCCAATCGCAAGCGGTATGCCCATGGCCCAGTTGACGTGATCATGCACCGCGTAAGTCGTCAGGGTAATGGCGGTACTGGGGGCTGCCAGTGCCAGAGCCAATCCTTGCGCAGCGACCTGCGTAGCACCGAAAACGCCGGTCAGGATAGGCGTGGCGATGACCCCGCCGCCCACCCCGAACAGCCCGGCCGTGACACCGGAACCCAATCCCAGCAAACACAGCCACCTGCCATGGCGCAGCTCGGGACCGGCGCCACCTTTGCGCCAGAACATCTGGATCAGGTTGAACAACGTCAACACCACTAAAAACCCGACAAAACCGATACGCATGCTTTGCGGATCGACCCTGACCGCCCACAACGAGGTCAGCCAGGACGCGATGAAGCTAGGCACGATCAACATCATGGCGTTGCGGACCGAAATCCGGTTGCGCTGGTTGTAGCGCCACAACGCCAGCAAGACGTTGGGCAATACCATCAACAGCGCAGTGCCTTGGGCCAATTGCTGATCAAGGCCGAACAACACGCCCAGTGCCGGAATCGCCACCAGCCCGCCGCCAATCCCGAACAAGCCACCCAGCGTGCCCATCGCGGCGCCGAGCAACAGGTGCATCAACATCTCGATCACGCATCACTCCTCGTTTCAAATGCTGAGCGCATGCTAACCAGTCCGTCAGCGTAGGGAAATCGGCAGACTGCAAGTAGTACAACGCTCGCGCGCGCCGGCACTTCGATACATCACCGCGCATCCAGCCTCGCAACCTGCTGTAGGATTTATCTGGTGCATTAAAGAATGCGGCACTAAATTAGGCGCCAAAGACCACCACGAGGAACCCTCGATGACTGCCGACAATGACGTCAAGACCTCCGCCGCTGGCAACTGCGACGCGTTGCTGCTCGACAACCAGTTGTGCTTCGCGCTGTATTCCACTTCATTGATGATGACCAAGGTTTACAAGCCGTTGCTGCAAGCGCTTGGTCTGACCTACCCGCAATACCTGGCAATGCTGGTGTTGTGGGAGCGGGACGCGATCACGGTCGGAGAGATCAGCGCCCGTCTGCTCACCGACCCGGGTTCGCTGACGCCGTTATTAAAACGTCTTGAGGCCGACGGCTTGCTTGATCGCGTGCGCAGCAAAGAAGACGAGCGCGTGGTGCAGTTGTACCTGACCGAGCGAGGCAAGGCGCTGCAACAGGAAGCGCTCACGGTCCCGCATTGCATCCTGGCAGCCAGCGGGATCAGCGTTGAACTGTTGCGTGACCTGCAGCAGAAACTTATCGATCTTCGCGCCAACCTGAACGACAGTCTTTGACGTCTTTGACCCAAGCCCCCGTGCTTTAAAACGTCACACCCGCTTCGTAACATCTTGGCGAAGCGGAACAGACTCAAAAAAATTTCAAAATTTATCTTGCGCGCAAAACAACACAGCACTACATTTATCTCAACTGCTTAGCGCACAAACATCTTGCACCACGCAGACACACCAAATCCATGAATCGACAAACGAGGAATACACCATGGAAGTTATCTACACCGCAGTTGCAACCGCTACCGGTGGCCGTGATGGCCGTGCTGTTTCCAGCGACAACGCGTTGGACGTCAAGCTGAGCACCCCGAAAGAACTCGGAGGCGCAGGCGGTGACGGCACCAACCCCGAGCAACTGTTCGCGTCGGGTTACTCGGCTTGCTTTATCGGCGCATTGAAGTTCGTCGCCGGCCAGAACAAGCGCAGCCTTCCCGCAGATGTTTCGGTGACCGCCGACGTCGGCATTGGCCAAATCCCTGGTGGTTTCGGTCTGGACATCGACCTGAAAATCAGCCTGCCAGGCCTGGAGCAAGCCGACGCACAATCGCTGGTCGACGCCGCTCACGAAGTTTGCCCGTACTCGAACGCCACTCGCGGCAACGTAGATGTTCGTCTGCACGTTAGCGTCTGAGCCGAAGTATTCAGCGCGCTGACGGGCCCTATCGCGGGCAAGCGCGCTCCTGCAGAAATAGGCGATCCACTGTAGGAGCGCGCTGCCCGCGAAGGCATTAGCCGCCACGCCGCCAAAACCGCAGACAAAAAAAAGCCCCGACTCTCGCGAGCCGGGGCTTTTTGCATTTCAGTGCTGCTACAACGCTGTGCTTACTTTGCACGGCCTTTGTAGGAACCGCCTTCGCGGGTATCGATCTCGATGCGGTCACCGATTTCGATGAAGTCAGCCACTTGCAACTCAGTACCGTTGCTCAGCTTGGCAGGCTTCATGACTTTGCCGGAAGTGTCACCGCGTGCGGAGCCTTCGGTGTAATCAACCACACGTACGATGGTGGTCGGCAGTTCTACCGAAACCAGACGCTCTTCAAAGAAGATCGCTTCGCAGACATCAGTCATGCCTTCTTCAACGAATGGCAGAACGGCTTCGATGTCTTCAGCGTTCAGTTCGTACATGGTGTAGTCAGTGGTGTCCATGAACGTGTAAGTGTCGCCGCTGATGAAGGACAGGGTCGCTTCTTTACGGTCGAGGATCACGTCGTCCAGCTTGTCATCGGCGCTGTAGACGATTTCAGTCTTGTAGCCGGTCAGCAGGTTCTTCAGCTTGGTCTTCATGATCGCGCTGTTACGGCCCGACTTGGTGAATTCAGCTTTCTGAACCAGCCAAGGGTCGTTCTCGAGCCTGATCACGGTACCGGGTTTGAGTTCTTTACCAGTTTTCATTACGAATATCCGAATTTGGATGGAAGTACTTTCTAAGCCCTGTACGAAAAGCCACTTTTCGTACAGGGCTTAATACAAGGCCGCGTATCATAGCGAATTTCGATAAAAGCTTACTAGCGCAGTCGTCAGATCGTTATGCAAAGCCTGATCCAGACACCAGCGCTCGGCGTGGGCGCTCAATTCAGGCCAGTTTTTCATAAGGCCAAGCCAGCTTTCGCGCATGTCCTGCCCCGCATTCCAGCGGTGGCAGAACTCACCGAGCACCTGGGCCGCTTCCCGCGACAGACCCACCTGGTACAACTCCAGAAACGCATCCAGCTTGGCCCAATGCGCGTCATCGTCCTGTTCATAGATGTGCCAGATCAGCGGCCGACCAGCCCATTGCGCTCGGATGAAGGAGTCTTCGCCACGCACCACGTTGAATTCACAGCACCAGAGCAGACGGTCGTAGTCCTCCTGCCGCACGAACGGCAACACCTGAACCGTCAGCGCATTGCGTTGATTCAGATCACCGGCCTTGAGCTCATCAATGCCAAGCCAACGCTGCACGTCACCGATGATCCGACCTTCAGGCACCAGCAAATGGGTGTTGCGATCATCGAAGGCCAGGCAATCAAGCCAACTGCCCAGCCCGGAATGCTCGTAGGCAAACAGCGACACCAGCCGTGCGCCGGATTCGGGGGCGATACCCAATTGCGACAGGAAGGACCGCTGTAACTGCGCGTCTGCCTGAAACGCCTGACGCTGCGCGATCAATCCCGCCTCGCGCAGCAGCCCGCCCGTCTTGTCAGTGAACCCCGGAAAGAAGAAGTACTTGCGCAGCCCCGACGATTGTATCGACGGCAAGCCGTGGCAGCCGGGCACCCAGTCTTCGGCGCTCAGGTATTCCAGATTGAACCACAACGGCCTTTTTTCGCAGGCGAGCATCGCGTCCAGATAGACCGCAGGCAAGCGACAGGCGAAGGCTTCGATGACCACGTCCGCAGGTGTGACCGGCGGCCACTCGGCGGGCCAGTGACACACCGTGACGCCGTCGCAAACTTGCCGTGCAGCTTTTGAATCTGCGCCAGGTCGCAATCGCGCGAACGCCGATAAGTCATCAATCCAGAGACGCACGTCGAACCCGTGCTCTGCCACCAGTTGCCGGGCCAGACGAAAGGTCACGCCCACGTCGCCAAAGTTATCCACAACCGCGCAGAAAATATCCCAAGAGGCTCTCATCCCAGCTCCTCGTGGATGTCGAAAAGTGCGGATTGTCCTTCATAACCGCGCACGATCACCAGCCCCGAACGTGCGACAATCGGCGCCTGTCCATGCGCATCCCTCTCATGCCAACTCTGGAGTCTGTCATGCCCTCCTCAGCACGCCGCCGCGAAATACCCATCACCCTCAATCCGCTGAAACTGCTGCTGTGCATTGCGCTGGGCATCTGGCTGGGATTCATCGCGATTGCGCTGACCGGATGGCTGGTGTTCAAGATGCTCCCGGCTGAACAGACTCAGGCGCTGAGCAACGCAGCCGCCCAGCTCATAGCGCCGTCGCCGGCCCCGCCCAAAGCAGCAGCCCCGAGCGATAACCCGATGTTTGATCAGTACCGGCAGATCCTGCGCGACAGCGAGCAGCGCCAGGCCCAGGACGGCGAACAGGCCGAGCGGCAGCGGTCCTTCAATGGCCCCAAGTGTCAGTTCTGGATGCAGCAGAACCAGACCGCGCCCAGCGAAAAGAGCCGCGCCAGTGTTTATCAATTCTGCGGTTGATACAGACGAATGAATGAATCGAGCCCCATGAGCAAGCAGCAGGTTTTGCTACAGATCATCGAGACGCTGAAGGTCGACCTCGATGTCGCCACGCGGGCCGCGCAAACGGCCTACGAAACGGCAACCCATGAAGAAAATATCGCTGAAAACAAATACGACACGCTGGGACTCGAAGCCTCGTATCTGGCGGCGGGTCAAGCGCGACGAGTGGAAGAGATTCGCCAGTCGCTGGTGCGTTATCAGGCGTTCACGCTTGAGCCGCACGATGACCAGCGCGGCATTCAACCGGGTGACCTGATCACTCTGGAATCCGCCAGCGGCCAGCGCCAGCAGCTGTTTCTGGGGCCTGATGCCGCCGGGTTAAAACTGCATCACTGCGACGCCTTGGTCACTGTCATCACCGCGAAGGCGCCGCTTGGCCAAAGCCTGTTGGGCAAGCTCGACGGCGACGCGGTCGAGATCAACGTCAATGGCGCCCGGCAATCTTTCGAGATCGTGCAAATCCTGTGATCCGTTGATCATTTGCAGGGTTGAAGCGTCAGACTTTTTATGGGTAAGGTGAGCAGTCGCACACAATCGGTGAACCCGGAAGATGGAGCCGGGAGACAGGACCCATTAAAAGGAGATATTTCATGACGAACGTCATCGCTTTCCCTGACGCCCATGAACGTGATCACCTCAAGTCCAGTGACCACCAAGGGTTGAGATACCTGAACAAGAAAGAGCGACTTTTGATCGACAGACTGCGCCTGACCAGCCATGCAGGGCGCCAGTATGTGTTCGACTACGCAACCATCATGCAGCAGACCAAACCGCTGCACCCTGATCCGGTGGATTGAATAGGTCGACCGCACTCTGTGGGAGCCAACTTGTTCGCGAAGCGGCGTATCTGAAACACCTCGCTGGCCGCCTCGCCAATAAGTTGGCCCCTACCGAAGAAGTGTCACGGCGCAAGCGCGGGTATCACAGCGCATCCAGGTTTCCACGCCACGTGGCGGACTGCTCCTGTAACGCGACAACGTCCGCCTCCTCCATCCTGCCCAGCGTGCGGTAAACCATCCCCAGCCGGTGGTTGGCTTCCAGTTGCTGCTTGTTGCGCAGAAAAAAATCCCAATACAACGCGTTATAAGGGCACGCCCGCTCGCCAATGCGTAGCTTCTTGTCGTAGTAGCAGCCTTTGCAGTAATCGCTCATCCGGTCGATATAGGCTGCGCTCGATACGTAAGGCTTGGTTGCCAGCATGCCACCGTCGGCAAACTGGCTCATGCCCAACGTGTTCGGCAATTCCACCCATTCAAATGCGTCGATATACACACCCAGATACCACTGATGCACCTGAGCCGGGTCCAGCCCTGCGAGCAGCGCGAAGTTGCCGATCACCATCAGTCGCTGGATGTGATGCGCGTGGGCGTTGTCCAGTGAACTGCCAATCGCGTGAGCCATGCAGCGCATCTGAGTCTGGCCATCCCAGAACCACGATGGCAGCGGCAGATCGTGACCAAACGCATTGAGCAAGTCATAGCCCGGCATTTGCGCCCAGTAGACCCCGCGCACGTATTCGCGCCAGCCCAGAATCTGCCGGATGAAGCCCTCGACGGCAGGCAAGGGCGCCGCGCTTGAGCGATACGCTGCCTGCGCGCGGTCCACGACCTCACGCGGGCTGAGCATTTTGGTGTTCATCGCAAACGACAGTTGCGAGTGAAACATCCGCCAGGCATGAGCGCTCATCGCGTCCTGAAAATCCCCGAAGTGCGGCAAGGCCAGTTCGATGAAGTCTTCAAGTTGCTGTAATGCCTCGTGCCGGTTCAAAGGCCAGGCGAGCTGCTCTGCATCGGGCTTGCCGAAACTGCCGACGCCGGCCTCGACGATGCTTTGCCACAGCGCCGAGTGGTCGTGACGCGGGCGCATGTCTTCAGGCTCGAACGGGGTGCCGGGCCAGCGCTTGCGGTTGTCGTGATCGAAGTTCCACTGCCCGCCCGAGGGCTTTTTATGCGCGTCCATCAACACATCGTGGGTGGTGCGCATATGCCGGTAGAAATGCTCCATCAACCACTGCTTGCGTCCGCTGAATTGCCGGGCAGCGGCGTCGCGAGCGGTGTAGAAGTGCTCGCTGTCGACCATGCGCGACTCAATGGAAAGCTGCGCACACCAAGTGGCCAGTTGCTGATCCAGGCGATACTCATCCGGCGCCTGATACTCGAAACACGCGGCCTCGTAATGCTCGATGAGCGCGTCGAGGTTGGCGGGCAAAGACTGGCGGTTATGGACGTCATCGATCCGCAGGTAGCGCACCCGGTGGCCTTGCGTTTTAAGCACCCGCGCCAGATCGCGCATCCCGGCAAAGATCGCGAGGATTTTCTGCGCGTGATGCAGCACGTAGTCGGTCTCCTGACGGATTTCCATCATCACGTAAATCACGTCCGTGCGCTGCTCTTGAAACCAGCTGTGACACGGGTTGAGTTGATCGCCGAGTATCAGACGCAGGGTTGTCATGGGTTGATCCGGTCTCTCAAAAAAGCGCGGTTACGACGGGGTCGAACGCTTGGCCATACGCGCTGGAAAAACTTAGAGCGGGCGCAAACCCAGGCCGTTCAGCGCAGGTTCAGTGGGTCGCGCAACAAGGCCATACAAAGCCACGGAGGCCGAGCCTATAGTGGCGCATGTCTTTGTCCGCAGGAACTCATCATGCCTAACGCAGCGCCTGACTCTTCAGCTCCCGCGAGCAACACCCCAAAACGCAAACCGCTGGTGGATCATCTGCGCTTTCACAAGGGCCATGCGCACCTGGCGCCGACCTTCGGCAATGACGCATTTGCGCTCAAGGCCGAGGCGTTTGCGCGGTTCTTCGGCACGCCGACATTTCTGGGGGCGCAGACGTTGATTGTGGTGCTGTGGGTGGTGGCTAACGTGACCGGGCTGGTGGCGTTCGACGTGTACCCGTTCATTCTGCTGAACCTGGCCTTCAGCCTGCAATCGGCTTATGCAGCGCCGCTGATATTACTTGCCCAGACCCGTCAGGCAGCCCGCGACAAGGCCAACGCCGATGCCGACGCGCAACACCGCGAGGCGCTGGCGGTGGCCAACGACGAACGCCTCGCCCACGCCGCCCAGAACACCGCGCAGATGCTCGAACTGCTTGAGCAGAACACCCGGCTGACGCAACTGACCAAAGAACTGAGCGAGCGCATTGAAACCCTGACAGCGGACATGCATCAGCATTTTGTGAAAAAGGAAAACCGTCCTGCCCCGCAGCTTTGAGTGCCAATAGATCCCACGCATTGTTGATGAACCCGCTCTGGATTTTTTTGATTCATGCGCTGAGGTCAACTGTCTCTTGCCGGGCACGCGGTGTTTCCCGACCGAACGAAACGGGATACTGGGCCTCTGATTTCAGACATTCCCCTGATGGAGCATTCAATGACTGTCCCTGCATTCGGCCTCGGCACGTTCCGCTTGAAAGACCAAGTGGTGATCGACTCGGTGACCAACGGCCTGGAAGTCGGCTATCGCGTTATCGACACCGCACAGATATACGGCAACGAAGCAGAAGTCGGCAAAGCCATCGCGGCAAGCGGTATACCGCGCGATGAGCTGTTTATCACCACCAAAATCTGGACCGACAACTTTTCCGCTGACAAGCTCATCCCTAGCCTCAAGGAAAGCCTGGCCAAACTGCAAACCGACCACGTTGACCTGACGCTGATCCATTGGCCGTCGCCCGAAGGCAAGGTGCCGGTGGCGGAGTTCATGACCGCCCTGCTGGAAGCCAAGAAGCAAGGACTGACGCGCCAGATCGGGGTGTCGAACTTCACCGTTGCCTTGATGAAAGAAGCCATTGCGGTGGTGGGTGCCGAGAACATCGCTACCAATCAGATCGAGCTGCACCCGTACCTGCAAAACCGCACAGTGGCCGAATTCGCGCAGCAGCACGGCATTCAGATCACCTCGTACATGACGCTGGCGTATGGCGAAGTGCTGAAAGACCCGGTGCTGCAAAAAATCGCGCAGACGCACAATGTCAGTGCCGCCCAAGTGACCCTGGCGTGGGCGATGCAGCTCGGTTATGCGGTCATCCCCTCTTCGACCAAGCGTGAGAATCTGCAAGCCAACCTCAAGGCCGTGGACCTTACCCTCAGCGACGCCGAGATGGCGCAGATCGCAGCGCTGGAGCGTGGCCATCGCCTGACCAGCCCCGGCAGCCTCGCGCCACAGTGGGACTGATCGGTTAACCCGAAACGGGAGGTGGAAGCGCTCGCCGCGCCACCTCCCTTTCGAGCACTGCTGCGCACAGTAACGATGCGCACGTGCCTTAAATGCTCACCGATATCCCTCTCTGCTTAAATTGGTTCACTTCCTCTCGAACCAATCCTCCGATCCCAGTGAACCAGCCGCTGAACCATTCAGGGATTGGCCCATGCCCGCGTCGCTACCGCCGCCCCCGCTTCACAACACTCGATTAAACCACCCGAACCAATTCCAATTGGCATCGCTATTGCACCCATCCTCGTGCGGCAATGCGGCGTAACGGCTGCGTTCGCACATTCCTTTCAGCTGTCACGAGAAACCACGATGGAAAGGCTCGAGACTGACGCGACTTGCGACAACACCTCAAAACTGGCCCTGGATGCTTTGCGCCAAATGGTCGCCCAACAAGCGGCTTTCCCCCAGCGAGCGCTGCCCACCGAGCGTGAACTGGCAGTGGATTTCGGCGTGAGCCGGCGAGCGATTCGTCGGGCGCTGTCGGTGCTGGAAGCCGAAGGGCAGATCTGGCGTCGTCAGGGCAAAGGCACCTTCGTCGGCCCTACGCCGCCCAGCGCGTCCATGAGTTTCGCCAAGTTATCGAGCCGAACCAATTTCAGTGAAGTCATGGAAGCACGGCTGCATCTGGAGCCTGCGCTGGCGTCATTGGCAGCGGTCAGGGCCAACGGCGAGCAGATGGCAATCCTAAGGCGTCTTGCCGAGCGCACCACTCGCCAGCAACACGCCACTGAAATCGACGCCGAGGGTATCGAGCTATGGGACAGCGCGCTGCATCGCGGCATCGCCGAAGCGGCAGGCAACCGTCTGATGCTGGACATCTTTGAAATGCTCGACGCCATCCGCCTTGATCCGGCCTGGCGCGACCTGCGCCAGCGCGCACGCAACACCGACCGCCTGAGCACTTACAGCCACGACCACGACGACATCGTCAACGCCATCGAAAGCCGCGATCCGATCAAGGCCGCAGCCGCCATGCGCGGGCATTTGCGGGCGCTGCAACAGGCGCTGGACAACGTCATTCATCAGGACCTTGAGGCGAGCCTATGAACCCGCAACTTTCCCAACGCCCGGTCCTGAGCGTCAGCAACCTGACCGTGCGCTTCAAGGGCGCCCCGGCCAACGTGGTCGACGGCGTGTCGTTTTCGGTACAGCCGGGCAAAACCCTGGCCATCGTCGGCGAGTCCGGCTGTGGCAAAAGCGTGACCTCCATGGCCCTGATGGGCTTGCTGCCGGACACCGCCACGGTTGAGGCCAGCGGCTCCAGCCTGCTGGATGAAACCTTGCTGGGCATGTCCGATGAACGCCTGCTGAATGTGCGCGGCAACCGCATGGCGATGATTTTCCAGGAGCCCATGACCTCGCTCAATCCGGTGTTCACCATCGGTGAGCAGATCGCTGAAAGCGTGATGCGTCATCAGGGCGCCTCCAGCAAAGAGGCTCGCCAGCGCGCCTTGCAGATGCTTGAAAAGGTCCGCGTGCCGGATGCCGCCCAACGCCTTGATGCCTGCCCGCATGAACTCTCCGGTGGCATGCGTCAGCGCGCGATGATCGCCATGGCACTGGCCAACGACCCCGCGTTGATCATTGCTGACGAACCGACCACGGCGCTGGACGTGACGATTCAGGCGCAGATCCTGTCGCTGATCGGCAACCTGCAAGCCGAGACCGGCACGTCGATGATCCTCATCACCCACGACCTTGGCGTGGTCGCCGAAGTGGCCGACGAGGTGATGGTGATGTACGCCGGCCAAGTGGTTGAAAGCGGTTCGGTGAAAACCCTGTTCGACGACCCACAACACCCCTACACCATCGGCCTGATGGGTTCGATGCCGTCCATTGGCCCGCGCGAGGGCCGTCTGGCAACCATCAACGGCCGCGTGCCGACTCCGGCAGAAATGCCCGAGGGTTGCCGCTTTGCCGGACGCTGTCCGTTCGTCATCGCCGCCTGCCGCGCCGCCCGACCGACGCTGATCGAGGTGTCGGCCGGACATTTTGCCGCGTGCATTCGCGTCCCTCTGGAGCAGCATCTGGGAGTCAGCGCATGAACCTGCCCGAACGCAACACCGCTGCAACACCGAACACGCAAACGCCCATCCTGGAAAGCATCGCGGTCAGCAAACACTTCAGCAGTGAAGCGGGCCTGTTTCAACGAAAGAAGCCGCCAGTACAGGCTGTCAACGAAGTGTCACTGGCGGTGCGCAAAGGCGAAACCCTGGCGCTGGTGGGAGAATCCGGTTCGGGCAAATCAACCCTCGGCCGGGTGCTGCTGAACCTGCTCAAGCCCACCGCCGGTGACGTGATTTATGAAGGCCGCAATCTGGCCAATCTCACGCCGGAGAAGCTGCGCCAAGTGCGTCGTGATCTGCAGATCATCTTTCAAGACCCGTTCGCCTCGCTGAACCCGCGCATGAGCGTCGAAGCCATCGTCGGCGAGCCCATCTGGCTGCACCGCGACGACAGCCGCAACGCCCGTCAGGACAAAGTCGCCGAACTGCTGCGCACGGTCGGGCTGGCGCCGGAGCACAGCAGCCGTTATCCCCATGAATTTTCCGGCGGTCAGCGCCAGCGCATCGGTATCGCACGCGCACTGGCGTCGGAGCCACGCCTGATCCTGGGGGATGAGCCCGTGTCAGCGCTGGACGTTTCGGTGCAGGCGCAAGTGGTCAACCTGCTGGAAGACCTCAAGCATCAGTTCGGGCTGACGCTGGTCATTGTTGCCCACGGCCTGGCGGTGATTCGTCACATGAGCGACCGGGTAGCGGTGATGTACCTGGGCGAAATCGTCGAGCTGGCGCCGGTCAACGCGCTGTTCGAGACGCCGTTTCATCCCTATACCCAAGCGCTGATGGCGGCAGTGCCGGTGAGCCATCCCGACCTGCGCCACCCGCGCCCCGTGCTGGGCGGCGACATGCCAAGCCCGAGCAAGCCACCGTCGGGCTGCCGTTTTCACACCCGCTGCCCGCACGTCAAACCCTTGTGTCGTGACGTGAAACCGGTCTTCGAAACCGTCGAAGCCGAGCGTCAGGTGGCCTGCCACTACTGGCGCGAAATCGCCAACGCCGGGGCGGGCTCGCTGGTAGTACCAACGCCCTCGGTCGCCTACACCCAACGCCTGAATCTATTCAAAAGCCATCAAGCCCTATCTCTGGAGAGTCAGCCATGAAGTTCGCCCAACTGATGACGGGAACGCTGTTACTGCTCGCTGCGAATGCTGCTTTTGCCGAATCCACACTGCGCATCGGCATCCAGGACGATCCGGACGTGCTCGACCCGCACCGCTCGCGCACCTACTCCGGCCGTCTGGTCTACACCGCGCTCTGCGACAAGCTGGTGGACATCAACCCACAGCTCAAATACGTGCCGCAGCTGGCCACCGCCTGGAACTGGAGCGAGGACGGCAAGACGCTGACCATGACACTGCGTGACGGCGTGACCTTTCACGACGGCGAGGTGTTCGACGCCGCTGCCGTGAAGTTCAACCTGGACCGCGCCCGCACCCTGCCCGACTCGTTGCGCAAAAGTGAGTTGTCTTCGGTGGAAAGCGTTGATGTGATCGATGCCAAGACCGTCGCGATCAAGGTGAAGCAGCCTGACGCGACGCTGATTTCTCAGCTGTCGGACCGCGCCGGCATGATGCTCGCACCCAAGGCGTCTGCAACCGAAGTGGGCTCGAAGCCGATTTGCTCAGGGCCTTACAAATTCGTGCAGCGCGTTCAGCAGGATCGCATCGTGCTGGAGCGTTTCGACAACTACTGGAACAAGCAGGCGTACCACTTCGATAAAGTGATTTTCCTGCCGATTCCGGACACCTCGGTGCGTCTGGCGAACCTGCGTTCGGGCGACCTGGACATCATCGAACGCGTCGCACCCACCGACGTGAAGACCGCCAAGGCTGACAGCAAATTGCAGGTCTTCAACACGCCGGGGCTGGGCTACATGCAGATGATGTACAACACCAATAATGGCGAGCGCGCCAAGACGCCGATCGGTCAGGACAAGCGCGTACGCCAGGCGTTCGAGCTGGCCATCGACCGCGACGCGATCAATCAGGTGGTGTTCGAAGGCCTGTTCGCGCCGAGCGCCCAGCCCTTCCCCACCAGCAGCCCGTATTACGACAAGAGCCTGCCAATCCCTGCGCGCGACGTTGAACGGAGCAAGAAGCTGTTGACCGAAGCCGGGGTGAAAATGCCCTACGAAGTCGAGCTGAAAGTCGCTAATAACCCCATCGCCCAGCAGGTCGGGCAGATCGTCCAGGCGATGGCCGAGGAAGCCGGCTTCAAGGTCAATCTGGTCGCCACCGAATACGCCACGCTGCTGAGCGAACAACAGTCGGGCAACTTCCAGATCGGCATGAGCGCCTGGTCGGGCCGTCCTGACCCGGACGGCAATATTCATCAGTTCGTGACGTGCAAGGCTGGCCAGAACGACGGCCATTTCTGCGACCCGAAACTGGACGAGCTGCTGAACAAGGCGCGCACCATCAATGATGAGACGCAACGTCAGGCGCTGTACTTCGAAGCCCTGCGTCTGATCGCCGTCGATGTGCCGGGCACTTACCTGTACTTCGACCCGCGCATCATTGCCATGCGCAGCAATATCACCGGTTTTGTACCGAGTCCCGATGGGCTGATCCGCCTGAAGGATGTGGCGTTCAAATGATCTCCCGCCCTGCGGGTAACCGGTTCGGCTTCGAGGATTGCGCATGCTGATGTTCATTTTCAGACGCTTGCTCAGCGCCATTCCGACGCTGATTCTGGTGTCGCTGTTTGTCTTCACCCTGCAAAAACTGTTGCCCGGCGACCCGGTGCTGGCCATGGCCGGTGAAGAGCGCGATCCAGCGGTGATGGAGTATCTGCGCGACAAATACCGGCTCAACGATCCGGTGCCGCTGCAGTACATCCATTGGGTCGGCAACGTGCTGCAAGGTGACTTCGGTACCTCGCTGCGCACCGAGCAGCCAGTCACCACGCTGCTGGCGTCCAAGCTGCCGGTGACCATTGAGCTGGCGGTCCTGGCGTTGATCATTGCGCTGTTGATCGGCATTCCAACGGGCGTTATTTCTGCGGTGCGCAAAGGCACTGCGGTGGATTACGGGGCTAACATCTTTGCGCTGTCGGGCATTTCGATTCCGCACTTCTGGCTGGGGATTCTGTTGATCATGATCTTCGCCGTGAAGCTGCAATGGCTCCCCGCCTCAGGCTTCGTGCCGCTGAGTGAAGACGTCGGGCAGAACCTCAAAACCCTGATCCTGCCGGCGTTTGTGCTGGGCGCCGGACTGTCCGGCGTACTGATGCGCCACACCCGTAGCGCGATGCTCGAAGTGCTGCGCGCAGACTATGTGCGTACCGCTCGCGCCAAGGGATTGTTCCCGCGAACGGTGATCCTCAAACACGCATTGCGTAACGCACTGATGCCCATCGTCACCCTGACCACGTTGCTGTTTGGCGAATTGCTGGGGGGTGCAGTCCTGACCGAGCAAGTGTTCAGCATCCCGGGCTTCGGCAAGATGATTGTCGATGCGGTGTTCAACCGCGATTACGCCGTGGTGCAAGGCGTGGTGCTGTGCGTCGCCATCGGCTTTCTGTTGCTCAACCTTCTGGCGGATGTGTTGTACCGCATGATCAACCCGCGCTTGAGGACGGCCTGATGACTTCCATAGCACCGCTCGCTTCGCGCGCCACAGACATTGCCCTGAAGCCCCGCACCCGTTCGCCGTTCGTGCGTAAATTTCTCGCCAACAAAGGCGCTGTGATCGGTTCGGTGGTGTTGCTGGTGTTCATCCTCGCCGCGCTGCTGGCGCCGTGGATTGCGCCATACGATCCGCTCAAGGCCAACTTCCTGGCGGTACGCAAAGCGCCGTCGATGATGTACTGGCTGGGCACTGACGAACTGGGCCGCGATCTGTTTTCCCGTCTGCTGTGGGGCGCGCGCAGTTCATTGCTGGCAGGCGGCGTCTCGGTGGCGATTGCGATGGTCATCGGCGTACCGCTGGGGCTGATCGCAGGGTATTTCGGCGGCAAGCTGGACGCGGTCATTTCGCGCATCATGGAAGCGTTGTTGTCGTGTCCGTTTCTGGTACTGGCGATTGCCTTGGGCGCATTTCTCGGCCCCAGCCTGACCAACGCGATGATCGCCATCGGCCTGTCGGCCATGCCGATCTTTTCCCGACTGACACAGGGCCAGGTCCTGGCAATCCGTCACGAGGATTATCTGGAAGGCGCCCGCGCCATTGGCCTGCCGGACCGCTGGATTATCCTGCGTTACGTGCTGCCCAACGTGATGTCGCCGCTGGTGGTACAAGCCACGCTGACCATCGCCTCGGCCATCCTCGCCGAAGCCAGCCTGTCTTTCCTCGGGCTGGGGCAGCAACCGCCCTCGCCGTCCTGGGGCTCGATGCTCAACACCGCAAAAAACTTCATGGAACAGGCGCCCTGGATGTCGATTGCCCCCGGAGTGGCGATCTATATCACGGTCTTGTGTTTCAACCTCTTGGGCGACGGCTTGCGCGATGCCCTCGATCCAAAAAGCTGACCCCCTTCGTTTACTGCCAAAGAGAGCCTATTGATGTTTGACGATCTGGATTACAGCCAACCTTATGCGTCCGCCCGCTCGCCGGTGATGGGTAACAACATGGTCGCCTGCTCACAGCCGCTGGCCGCTCAGGCCGGTCTGGACATGCTGCGCAAAGGCGGTAACGCGGTGGATGCAGCCATTGCTGCGGCCATGGTGCTGACCGTGGTAGAACCGACCGGTTGCGGCATTGGCAGCGACGCATTTGCCATCGTATGGGACGGCAAGAAGTTGCAGGGCCTCAACGCCTCGGGCCGCTCGCCTAAAGGCTGGACGCCGGAACACTTTGCCGGTCAGAAAGAAATGCCCCAGCGCGGCTGGGGCGCCGTGACGGTGCCGGGCGCTGTATCGGCCTGGGTTGCGCTGTCCGAGCGCTACGGCAAGTTGCCATTCGAGACCCTGGCCGAGCCTGCTATTGGTTATGCGCGCGACGGCTATCAGGTCACACCGATCATCGCCGAGTTGTGGCGCCGTGGCGCTGACCTGCTGAAGGATCAACCCGGTTTTGCCGAGTGTTTCCTCCCGGGCGGCAAGGCGCCGAAAGCCGGTGAAAAGATTCGTCTGAAGGACCACGCCAATACCCTGGAATCCATCGCGGCGACCAAAGGCGAGTCGTTCTACAAGGGTGAACTGGCGCAAGCGATCATCGCGCACGCTCACGTCAACGGCAGCGTCATGAGCCTGGACGATCTGGCGAGCCACAGCGTTGACTGGATCGACACGTTGTCCGTGCCGTATGCGGGCGCCGTGGTTCACGAGTTGCCACCCAACGGCCAGGGCATCGCCACCCTTTCGGGCCTGACGATGCTTGAAGCACTGGGGGTGGGCGAGCATCCGGTGGACAGCGTCGAGACGGTTCACCCGGTGCTGGAGGCGATGAAACTCGCCTTGGCCGACCTCGATGAACACGTCGCCGATCACGAGCATATGCGCCTGCAATCGGCGCACTTGCTGGACCCGGCGTATCTGATGGAGCGCGCCTCGCTGGCCACTGAGATGGCGGCCAATCCTGGCCACGGCTCGCCCAAGGCAGGCGGCACGGTGTACCTGTCGGCGGCGGACGAGAGCGGCATGATGGTCTCGTTCATTCAGTCCAACTACATGGGTTTCGGGTCTGGCGTTGTGGTGCCGGGCACGGGAATAAGCCTGCAGAATCGAGGCGCGGGCTTCACCCTGGACCCAAATCACGTCAACACCGTCGCGCCGGGCAAGCGGCCGTTTCACACGATTATTCCGGGTTTTGTGATGAACGCGGACGGCACGCCGCTGATGTCTTTCGGCTTGATGGGTGGCCCGATGCAGGCACAAGGGCATTTGCAGATGATGATGCGCATCCTGCGCTACAAGCAAAACCCGCAAGCCGCAGCCGACGCGCCGCGCTGGAGGCTGGAAGCCGGGTTGAAAGTGGCCGTCGAGCGATCGTTTGATCGACTGGTGGTCGCAGAGCTGCGCGCCAAAGGCCACGACATTGAGGTGGAAGAGCCCAGCGGCGTGTTCGCCTTCGGCGGCGCGCAGATCATCCAGCGCACCGAGCATGGCTATGTCGGCGGGACGGACCCGAGAAAGGATGGGCTGGTCGCGGCGTATTGAGCGTCGCGTCGAGGCTGGCTCACTACCCTGAATAGCAGAGCGAACAAGGGGCCGAAGATGATTCGGCCTCCTCGCAAGGCTCACTCGAACAAGGAGTGTGTCACTCGATCCCTACCGGGCTCACACGGGTGTGGCTCAATAGCTGCTGGGCAAAAATCTGTAAGACTCGATATCTGCTGGCACCATGCGTACGACTTAACATCTGCGCGGCACAATGCTTACGACTCAACATATGCTGGCCGCACAATCTGTAGGAGCGAATTCATTCGCGAGAGGCCGGTGTGGCTGGCACTTTTTTTGTTGCGCTAGCCAGTGCGGCTTGGCCTTTCTGACTCGCTGGTTAATGGGTGTATATCCGTTATCTCGGGGGGCTGCCGGTATTGGTTTCGCTCTTACAGCGAGTCACTTTTTGCAAGAGCCCAAAAAGTAACCAAAAAGGCCCTGCTCCGATGTCCGGCCCGACTTCGTCGGGTTCCCTCACTCCGGCATTGCTACGGGGACACGCCGCCATCGGCCATCCATGGCCGGGGGCGGCTAGCGCGGCATCCATGCCGCGCTGTCCCCTCCACAACGCCTGCGTTCGGCCTACCAAAGTCGCATTTTGTGTCGTATTCAAAAGCTCGGTATGACACCAAATCTTTACACCCTTTGCGTATCACTCAAAAGCTCGGCATGGCGCAAAACCTGTAGGAGCGAATTCATTCGCGAGGCGTCGGGGTTGATTCATCGCCAACTATCGCTTAACCCAAAGCCGGGTTCTACAAAGGTCGTGTGGCGTACAGGCAGGCGGAGTGATTACGGGAAAAGCAACGCATACGCGCCGATCAGGCTCAGCACGATCACGGTCATACCGAGCACCACGACTTCACGCAATGGCGCGGGAATACGTTCCTGGCGCATGCCTTTCGAGCTTTTGCGGTAGCGGGCGTTCAGGCCGATCTGCACCAGCAGGCTTGCCACCAGTGCGACGATGACCGGCATCAGCGCCCATAAACCAAAGTGCGGAATCCAGCGCAAAAACAGCGTGCAACAGATGATCAATGTCATCAGCGTGCGTCGCCATGCCAGCAGCGTGCGCTCCGGCTGCAAGCCCGGATCGTCGTGGCCGATGACGGCCAGGTGGCGATCCCCTGCGCGACGAATCACGACGCGCCGACCGCCAGAAACACAATCAACCCAGCTGCCACCAAGGCCCCGCCCAACGACAGAATCGGTACCAGCACCGGTAATGGCAGCGGTTTGCGCTGGCGCATGGCGCGCTCGACCTTCAACCAGCGAACGCAGGCACTGGCGCTCACCAGCATCGCAAGCACCAGCAGCGTCAAAGCCACCGCCCTGCGTAAATCATGGCTGAACACTTCACCCGTGAAGGCCTCAACCGCAACACCGCCTGCCAGAAACGCCAACGCGGTGCGAATCCACGCCAGAAACGTTCGTTCATTGGCCAGGGTAAATCGCGGGTCGGGTTCGCAGCCGGGGCCTAACAACGAAGCACTGACGCGGTCGCGCTCAGGGGCTGCTGGTTTGGAGGAGTCCGGGGGATTCATGTCGCACCGTGGTCGGGTAGAGTGCGCAAATCATACCGCCCACGCCCCTGAAAGGCCCGCGCCGGTTACCGTGTTAAAAAAGAGCCGTCGGCGGATGCTATATGAGTGTCGCGTAACCGGTTGCCAGGCCGCCCCGCGACGCCAACTACCACCGGCACCTCCATTGCACAGGGCGAGTTATTCAACAAATACCTTACCGAGCACTATGAAGTGCACGGCAACCTTCATTTCGATGCTCGATCAAGTCAAGCGCATCTATGGCTACAAACGGCTGGATACCTACCCACTGGTGGTGCTGGCCGGGCTGTCCGAGTACGAGGCCCTGGCTGAGTGGCGCCAGAGCGCCTGGCGCTCGCTGCTGGTTATCGCCAGCGCCCTGATTGCCAATCTGCTGTTCGGGCTGCTGTTGTTCCAGCAAATACGCTTTGGACTCAAAGCCGAATCACAACTGCGCATTGCCAGTCATTCACTGGAAAAACTCGCGCTGGCCGACAGCCTGACCGGACTGGCGAACCGTCGGCATTTCCAGGAGATCCTCACGCTTGAGTTCCCCCAGGGCCATGCGAACCTGCACCCGTTGAACCTGATCATGATCGACATCGACTGGTTCAAAAGCTTCAACGATGAGTAAGGTCATGTAGCGGGCGACAACTGCATCGTTGCCGTGGCGGACTGTTTGCGCAATTGCCTGAACCGCAAGGGCGACCTTGCCGTGCGCTATGGCGGAGAGGAGATGGCGGCGTTTGTGCCCTGCAACGACTCAGCGGGCGCTTTTGCGCTGGCGGAGAAAATCCGTCTAGCGGTGCTCGCCAGGAACATCGAACACGCGGGCAACCCGATGGGCATCGTCACCATCAGCCTTGGCGTGTACACCTGTCTGCCCGGCGAGTGCCTGAGCATGGAGACCGTCGTCGAACAGGCTGACACCGCCGTGTACAGCGCCAAACATCAGGGCCGCAACAAGACGGTGATGCAGCCACTTCAATCGACCTGACGATGCCGCACGCCTCATTACATCAGGCCATCGATGTTCAATCGTAAAACGGCTCGACCGACTCACGACTGCCGACAAAAAAGCTGTCGGCGACCAGCCTCAATGGCTGCAGGTCGAGGTCGCTGGCCTTGTCGCTGATCAGTTGGTGGAAATGCCGGTACACCGCCGCGTACTCGCCCTCCTCCGACACCTTTTGCGGTATACCGTCGATGCTCAGCAACGCGCCACCGTTGTCCAGACGCAACGTGCCGTCGGTGCAGCGCACCTCGATGCTCCAGAGCTCGTCATGGCCATGGTCAAAATCGAACTCGGCACGGATGTTCAACTGACGTGCGTCAGACAGTTTGATGGAGGCTGCAATGGGCGACTGACAGTTACTCGGCACGCGTAACGCAGCGGACTCGACAAACAGCGTGAGCGGCAAAAGATGGGTCGCAATCGACAGCGCATTGATGCCCGGATCGAAAACGCCCAGGCCACCGGGCTGCCAGATCCACGCCTGGCCGGGGTGCCACTTGCGCACGTCTTCTTTCCAGTCGATCTGCACGCGCTCAAGGGTGCGACCGGAGAGCCATTCGCGGGCGGCTTCAATGCCGGGGGCGTAGCGCGAGTGCCAGGCAAACAGACCGCTGACGCCTTGCTCATGCGCCTGATCAACCAGCGCCATCGCTTCACCCAACGTGGCACAGGGCGGCTTTTCCACCAACACATGCTTGCCCGCAGCCAAAGCTTCACGGACCAGGCCGAAGCGCCCTTGCGGCGGCGTGCAAAACGCGATTGCATCGACCGCCGGGCCGTTTTCGAGCAACTCGCTCAGGGATCGAAAGTTTTCCACCCCGGCGCAAGGCTGCCCTTGAGTGGCGACAGACACCAACTGAAAAGCGGGATTGGCGAGGATTGCGGGGACGTGTTGGTCTTGGGCGATTTTGCCGTAACCCACCAGACCGAGACGAATTGGCTGCATCAATGACTCCTGTTTTTTGTACTTGTCGTGGGGCAGCAAACTAGACGTAATTTGCGCGGCAGACAACGCCGTTGTGCGCGATGCGCGCCGCGACTTCCTGCGTCAGCATGTGGGCTCACGCGCCTTCGCGCTCACGTTTGGGCTCCGGTGCAGCGCCTATGACATTGGCGATCCTGCTGCGAAAAGGGTCCAGCCGCTCACGTGGCGCAGCGGATTCAACCACCAGCGCTGTAACCTCCTCGCACGACGCCACTTGATAGTGCGCAACGCTCGACAGTTTTTCGTTGGTCACCGCCACCACCACCTGTCCGCTGGCCTCAACCACCGCTCGCTTGAATGCAGCGTCCTCCAGGCCAAAGGCGGTGACGCCGTGGTCCGGGTCAATGGCGCACGCACCGAGAAAACACAGATCAAAATTGAAACGCTGCAATTGCTGCACAGCGCACAAGCCAATGACACCGCCAGCCAATGGGCTGACCTGACCGCCGAGAACAATCACTTCAGCACAGGGCAGTTTCATCAGCTCCACGGCAATCAACGGTGAGTTGGTGGTGATGGTCAGTTGCAGTTCAGGATTGATCGCACACGCTATAGCCATATTGGTGGACCCGGCGTCGATGAACAGATGCTGGCCGGCACTGAGTAACGAAGCTGCCGCTTGGCCCAGGCTGTTCTTGCGCGCCGTGTCTTGCCTGACACGCACGGCCATTGGCCCTTCGGCAGCGGGCAAAACAATCGCGCCGCCATACACGCGCTTGCACAGCCCTGCCGTCGCCAGCGCGCCAAGGTCACGCCTGATGGAGTGCTCGGACACGCCGAACTCGCTGGCAAGATCTGCAGCGATCACCCGGCCGTGCAAGGCCAGGCGGTCGCTGATCAACTGTTGGCGTTCGCCAGGGAACGCTTCGTGGGAGGGTGTCATGGCATTGAAACCTACATAATCGAGCATTGACGATCACAAACGAGCATCAATATGCCGATGAAGAGTCGAATCGTCAAATCCGGAATGTCGAAGTCCAGGTGAGCGCGGTTGGGACGCTGTTGCAGCGAATCGCACGACTTGATGTCAACAACCTGGCTTCAGCGCGGTCTACCCCACTCGTTCCCCATCATGATCACTCACCATCAAGGAGCATTCCGACATGAACATTGATCTGACCGGCAAAACAGCATTGGTCACCGGCTCCACCCTCGGCATTGGCTATGCCATCGCCAAAGGCCTGGCCGAAGCAGGCGCAGATGTGATCGTCAATGGTCGCAAGCAGGACGCTGTCGATGCGGCGGTTTCAAAGATTAAAAAAGAAGTGTCAGGCGCAAAAGTACGCGGCGTTGCTACCGACGTGGGCAGCGCCCCGGGATGCAAGGCGTTGGTAGCGGCAGTCCCCCAGGTCGATATCCTGATCAACAACGTCGGTATCTACGGACCACAGGATTTTTTCGACACGCCGGACGAGGTCTGGCAGCAGTTCTTCGACGTCAACGTGATGTCCGGCATTCGCCTGTCCCGCGCTTATGCGCAGGACATGGCCAAGCGCGGCTGGGGGCGGATTGTGTTTATTTCGTCGGAGTCGGCGCTCAACATCCCGGCCGACATGATCCACTACGGCTTCACCAAGACCTCCAACCTCTCTGTTTCCCGCGGTCTGGCCAAGCGGATGGCAGGCACGGGTGTCACGGTCAATGCCGTGCTGCCCGGCCCGACGCTTTCGGAAGGTGTGGCTGAGATGCTCAAGGAAGAAGTGAAGAAGAGTGGTAAATCGCTGGAAGACGCCGCTGCCGATTTCGTCATGGCGCACCGGCCAAGCTCGATCATTCAGCGTGCAGCGAGTATTGAGGAGGTTGCAAACATGGTGGTGTATGTGTCGTCCCGGCAAGCCTCTGCCACCACAGGCGCAGCGTTGCGGGTGGACGGCGGCGTGGTCGACACCATCGCGTGAAACAATCTTCAACCCGGAGGCGCCGTAGTCAGGCGCCTCACGTGTTCACGCCTCAGTTTTTGGCGATCTGCGCCACTTCACCCGACGTCACCAGAGCCTTGAGCGATGCATCGAACTGCTTCAGGGCATTCACTTGCAGTACGCGCTGCTGGTCGATCTGTGCAGCGATTTCTGGCGCGGCTTTGTCGTGTACCCACACCGACGACAGCTCTTTGCCGCCGTAGCCTTCGGCCTTGCCGATGTACTGCAGGTTGGTGTCGTAGAACTTCGCCACAAAACGCGCTTCAACCGCGGTATTGCGCTGGGTGACGAGGCGGTTGTAAGTGTCGAGCATCACCACCACGTCAGGATGAGCCTGCATCACTGCGTCCAGACTGTCATACACCGTAACCGACGCAAACTGCTTCTCCAGAGAACCCTTGAGCCAGTCAACGGCCAGTTTCGGATCGGAGCTGTTGACGAATGCCTGACGGATTCGGGAGTCCAGTGCGTCGTTTTTCACGCCCTTGAGGGCAACCGAGTGATAGCGTTCCAGATACTCGATGTTGCTGACGGTATTTTCGCTGTAGATCACACCCACTGACTGGTTGGCTTGCAGGCCCATGGCGCTGTCGGCAACAGGCATGAGATGACAGGCTTGAGCGTCTGCGGCGTAGACCGATGTGGTGGCGACAGCTGCAGTGAATACGGCGACAAGAGCCAGCAGCACAGAAATTCTCATCGCGTATCTCCTTGGGTAAACGCTGTTCGGTATTGGGCCATCCTCCTCTTTTGCCGGGAAAACAAAACTCGCGATTTTTGATGGTGACTATCAACTAAACGAATAGTGACGAACGCTTTGTTTCCAGGGTGTCCGCTGTTCTGAAATTCATTCCCGCCAACGCTCAAAACTCTCCGTATTCAGCCCGCATGCGACCGTTGCGTTTGACTTGATACAGCAGGCGGTCGACTTTTTCGACGAAAGACAGCGCGCCGGCATCCTCCGCAGGAACCGTGGTGCCCACACCCAGGCTAAGGGTCAGAAGCGGTGAGACGTCGGATTTTTCGTGCACGATTTGCTGTTGACGCACCCGTTGCATGCACTTCTCCGCCACCAGCCGAGCCTTGTCGAGAGGTGTTTCCGGGAGCAGCCAGACAAACTCTTCGACACTGATCCGCGCAATGAAATCGCGTGGTTTGTTGGCCGCTTGCGACAAGGTCTTGGCGACAATGTGCAGGGCTTCGTCGCCTTTGATGTGACCGTATTGGTCGTTGTACTGCTTGAAAAAGTCGATGTCGATGATGATCAGCGAAAGCGGCAGTTGCGTGCCTTGCGCGTGTGCCCACTCGCGCTCGAGTACGGTGTCGAAGATGCGCCGGTTGGCGATGCCGGTTAGACCATCCTGAAAAGAATATTCCTCAAGCTGTTTTTGCAGGCGGCTGAGGTGTTCTTCGGTCTTCTTGCGTTCGCTGATGTCGAACATGAAACCCACCAGCGACTCGACTTCACCGTTCTAGCGCACCACATGCACCACGTCCCGAATCCACACGTAGTCGCCGTCTTTGGTCAACGGTCGATAGTCAGCCTCGTGATCAACACCCGCCTTGGGCTGCGATACGCAGAAATCGACGACGTACGCCTGATCGTCGGGGTGCATGCGCGAAACCCAGTCGTCGATACCAATCCAGCTATGCGGTGTCCAGCCCAGCAACGTCTCTATTTGCGGGCCGATATAGCTGAAGGTCAGGGTCTGCCAGTCGATCCGACACGGAATCGCTTTGGTGGACTCAAACAAGGTTTTATGACATCGCTGTCAGTGCCAGGCGGCAGGCATGCTTCGCTCATGATCGACCCTGTTCAAGGATGGAAAGTGCGAAGCAGCATGTTGCCGCACAGGCCCTGACGCAAGCGACAAATGCCGCTGGACAGACGCGGTTTTACCCGCTCGGCGGATAGGCGTTTATTGCATCAGCGGGTACACCAGCGCCGAGATCGCCACCAGACCGACCACCACCACAAACACATTCGACAGCTTGCCAGCGTACTGACGCATGGCTGGGACTTTGTGGATGGCGTACATCGGCATGAGGAACAACAGCGCTGCAATCACCGGGCCGCCCAGGGTTTCGATCATGCCGAGAATGCTCGGGTTGAGCGTCGCCACCAGCCAGCAAACCACCAGCATGAACCCTGCAGTCAGACGATCCAGCACTCGCGGCGAAGGCCGACGGCCTGTTTTTACAACCAGCCCCTTGAGGCCTTCGCTCGCACCGATGTAATGGCCCAGAAAGGACTTGGTGATTGCCACGAAGGCAATCAGCGGCGCGGCAAACGCGATGGTGGGGTTGCTGAAATGATTGGCCAGATACGACAGGATCGACAGGTTTTGCGATTTCGCTTCGGCCAGTTGCTCAGGCGACAGCGTCAGCACGCAACTGAACACAAAGAACAGCACCATCACCACCATCAACCCATGCGCGCGGGCGAGGATTTGCGAACTACGCTGCTCAGCGTGTTCTGCGTAGTGGCGCTTCTGATCGACGGCAAAGGCCGAGATGATCGGTGAGTGGTTGAAAGAGAAGACCATCACCGGGATCGCCAGCCACAAGGTGTGCAGCAACGCCGAAGGCTCAGGCAATGTGGTCGCGGTGGAGAGAATTCCGCCCGTCCAGTGCGGCACCAGAAACACCGCCAGAAACAACAACGCGACGATAAACGGATAAACCATCAGGCTCATGGCCTTGACGATGATCCGCTCGCCGCAGCGCACCACGGCGAGCAATCCCAGAATCAGCAAAAATGCCAGCAATGCACGCGGCGGAGGCTGAACGTGCATCTGATGCTCAAGGAAACTGGTAACCGTATTGGTCAGCGCCACGCTGTAGATCAGCAGGATGGGGAACACGGCAAAGAAATACAGCAGCGTGATCAGCGCCCCGGCACCCTTGCCGAAATGCTGCTCGACGACTTCGGTGATGTCGGCACCGTCGCGCCCCGACAGCACAAATCGGGTCAGGCCGCGGTGCGCGTAAAACGTCATCGGGAATGCCAGCAACGCCAGGATCACCAAAGGCCAGAAGCCGCCGATGCCTGCATTGATCGGCAGGAACAGGGTACCCGCACCGATGGCGGTGCCAAACAGACCGAGCATCCAGGTCGTGTCGTTGCGGTTCCATGAATCGACGCTCGCGGGTGCGGTGTCGAAGCGTTCTTCGACGCTATTGGCCTGATCATTCATCCGGTCGATGTCTCCGTTGCCGGTGATAGCTACATGGTCAAAAGCGCGTCGAAAAACATGGCAGTCGGCGCCCCTGACCGGTTCTCTACAGGGAAAGGGGCGCGATTGTCCGGGATTAGGGAAAAGAATCAAAGGCTTGTCTGACAAGATGAGCATTTACAGACCAATCCGACAGCGATGCAGGGAGCGTGCTCACGCGTGTAGCAAGCAGATTCTTTTCTGGCGCGCGGTCACTGTTGGCCCGCTACCTAAGTACTGGCCCAACATTTGCTCACCAGCAGCGTCGCTGATAAATAAATAGCCTAACTACACGCGCATGGATGTGTACGATTGGGATCATTTCTTGTTTCTTCAGGTTTGCGAATGCCTTCTTCCCGGTTTTTACGCATTGCCATCGTCGCCGTATTCGCCCTGTTCAGTGTGCTGAGTGGGTGCGAAAAACCGCAACCTGCAGCCATTATCGAACAACCGATACGAGTCGATGTGGTGACTGCGGTGCGCTCCAGTAAGGCGCCGACTACTGTCTTGACCGGGCGTCTGGAGGCATACCGCACTGCGGAAATTCGTGCGCGAGTGGCTGGCATCGTCGAGAAACGCACGTACACCGAGGGCTCGGAGGTCAAAGCCGGTGCGCTGCTGTTCCTGATCGACCCTGCTCCCCTCAAGGCGAGCCTTGCCGCCGCCGAAGCAGAACTCGCCCAGGCCGGCGCCACGGCGGATGCCGCGAGCGACGTCGCCCAGCGCTCCAGACAGTTGCGCGATTACGATTCGATCAGTGTTCAGCAGTACCGCAAAGATCTGTTTCTGGAAAAACAACTTCGCGCCGCCGAGCAACTGGCCGCTGCCAAAGTGCGCAGCGCCCGGTTGCAGCTCGATTACGCGAGCGTGACCTCGCCCATTACCGGGCGCGCTCGACGCGCGATGATCACCGAAGGCGCAATGGTGGGCCAGGATGAAGGCACCAAACTCACCACCGTCGAACAGATCGACCCGATCTACGTGAATTTTTCCCAGCCGGCGACCGAGTTTCTGGCGCTGCGCAAAGCCACCGTCACGCAGGAAAAAAACAGCGAACCGATGCCGGTCAATGTGCGCCTGGGCGACGGATCACTGTACGGCACGCCGGGCAAGCTGCTGTTTTCCGACACCGCCGTTGACCCGCAAACCGACACCGTCGCCATGCGCGCGCTGTTCAGCAACCCCGATCATCTGTTGCTGCCCGGCATGTACGTGCAGGTGGAGTTTCAGCGGCCAGAAGCCCAAACGGCTGTTCTGATCCCGCAGCACGGCCTGACCCGCACGCGCACCGGCGCCTTCGTCATGCTCGAGGTCAATGGCCACGCCCGGCAGGTCGCGGTGACCGCCGACACCCTGGAAGGCAAGCAATGGCGCGTCACCTCCGGACTCACGGGCGGCGAGCGGGTAATTCTGGATGGCGGTGCCCTGAGTGACGGACAAGCAGTGCAAGCGAAGTCTTTGACGAGCAACAGCAGTGTGGCAGAGCGCCAATAAGGAAATTCATGTCCACCTTCTTCATAGATCGCCCGGTCATGGCCTGGGTGATCGCGATCTTTATTGTGCTCAGTGGCGGTTTTGCCGCTTCCCGGTTATCGGTCGAGCAATACCCAAACGTGGCGCCGCCCAGGGTCACGATCTCCGCCAGTTATCCCGGCGCTTCGCCGGAGGTTGCCGAGAGAACCGTCACTTCAGTCATCGAGCGCGAACTCAACGGTATTCCCGGGCTGCTCTATTTCAACTCCACCAGCTCTGAAGGGCTGGTGGAGCTGAGCCTGTATTTTGAAACCGGCACCAACACCAAACTGGCGGCAGTGGAGGTGCAAAACCGCATTCGACGGGTGGAGGAGCGGCTGCCGGAAAGCGTGCGTCGCCAGGGCATTGGCGTTGAGCAGAGCGGGGAAAACCAGTTGTTGTTCGTCACGCTCACCGCCGACAACCCCAGCGTTGACGACATCCAGCTGGGCGATTACGCCACCAGCATCGTGCGTCCGGCACTGTTGCGGGTGCATGGAGTGGGTCAGGTGGAGGTCTACAGTCCGGAATACGCCATGCGTATCTGGCCTGATGTTCACAGGCTGACAGCTACCGGCATCACCACCACCGAACTGATCTCTGCGATCAGCCTGCAAAACCAGAGGATCACGCTGGGCGCCATCGGGGCATCGCCCTCGCCTGCGGGCACCGCGATTACCGCGCCGCTGACCGTACAGGAAGAGCTCGACACGCCCGGCGCTTTTGGCGCGATCGCCCTGCGCGTCAACAACGACGGCTCGGCGTTGCGCGTGGCCGATGTAGCCCGAGTCGAACTCGGTGGCAACAATTACGCCTACCCGGCGTTCGTCAATGGCCGCTATGCAGGTGCAATCTCAATCAAGCTGGCGTCCGGCGCCAACGCATTGAGCACCACCGAGGCAGTGAAAAAAACCATGGAGGCGCTGGCTGCTCAGTTCCCGCCTGGCATGCACTACCAGACCGCGTTCGATACCTCGGTGTTCGTCAAGCTTTCGATCATCAAGGTCGGTTACACACTGATCGAAGCCATGGTGCTGGTGTTTCTGGTGATGTGGCTATTTCTCGGCAGTTGGCGCGCCACGCTGATTCCCGGGCTGGTGGTGCCAATTGCGCTGGCAGGCACCTGTGGCGTGATGTGGATGCTGGGATTTTCGCTGAACGTGCTGACGATGTTCGGCATGGTCCTGGCCATCGGCATTCTGGTGGACGATGCAATCGTGGTAGTGGAGAACGTCGAGCGCATCATGCGCGAAGAAGGGCTGCCACCTCGTCAGGCGACTCTCAAAGCGATGGGCCAGATCAGCGGTGCGATTATTGCCATTACGCTTGTGCTCACCGCTGTGTTCATTCCCATGGCCCTGTTTCAGGGTGCTGTGGAACAAATCTATCGGCAATTTCCCGTGGCCCTTGCGGTGCCGATGGTGCTTTCGGCATTTCTCGCCCTGAGCTTCACCCCGGCGCTCTGCGCCACGTTGCTCAAACCGGTCGGACATAAACGCTCGGTGGGTCGTCTCGCACGCCTGAGCCCTGCCCTCGCGCGCTTTTACGCCCACACCCTGACCGGTTTCTTACGTCGGCCGGTTCGGTTTCTGCTGTTGTACCTTGCGTTGTTTGCAGCGATGGCGCTGCTCATGGCGCGGCTGCCCGGTGCTTTTCTACCCAGTGAAGACAAGGGCGGTTTCGCCACCGTAATCATGCTGCCCACCGGATCGACCCAAGCCGATACCCGGGAGGTGCTGGATGAAGTGCAAGCCTTCCTCAAAACCGATTCGAACATCGCCAGCCTGTTCGCCATGCAGGGTTTCAGTTATTTCGGTGATGGCCAGAACGCGGGCATGATCTGGCCAACCCTGATCGACTGGGGCCTGCGAAAACAGCCCGACCAGCAGCTGGACGCCATTCTGGCGCGGGTCAACGAGCATTTCGAACACGGCACCTCGCGTCATCCAAAAGCCCAGGTCAAGGCAATCAATACGCCGCCCCTGCCGTCGATGGGGCGCATCGAGGGCATTGACCTGCGCCTCCAGGACCGAAGCGGACTGGGGCATGACGCGTTGATCGACGCCAAAAATCAACTGCTCGCACTGGCCGCCAAAGACCCTGCCTTGGTCAATATGTCGTTTTCGGGGCAGGACGACGCGCCGCAATTGCGGGTATCGATTGATCGCCTGAAGGCCCAGAGCATGGGTGTGTCGTTAAGCGAGATCAATCAGACCATGGCCACCTTGTACGGCTCGGATTACCTCGGGGACTTCATCTACAACAATCAGGTGCGGCGGATTATCGTTCAGGCCGAAGGCAAGGACCGCCAGCAGCCAGAGAGCCTGCTTCAAGCGCAGGTCCGTAACAAAGCCGGAGGGATGGTGCCGCTGAGCGCTTTCGTGAGCATGCGCTGGACCGTCGACGCGCTGGAAATCGAGCACTTCAACGGGTTTGCGGCTCTGCAAATCGGCGGTGCACCGGCCAAGGGTTACAGCACAAGACAGGCGATGGACGCCTTGACGCGTCTGGTCGATGAACTACCAGGCGGGTTCGGTCTGGAATGGTCGGGGCAGTCGTATCAGGAGCGAGTGTCGAGCAATCAGATGCCGATGCTGTTTGGCGTGTCGATTCTGGTGATCTTCTTCTGTCTGGCCGCCCTGTACGAAAGCTGGTCGATCCCGATGGCGGTGATTCTTGCGATCCCGCTAGGCGCCATCGGCGCGTTGCTGGCAACCACATTGCGCGGCATGCCGGACGATCTTTACTTCAAGGTCGGGCTGATCACAGTGATCGGGCTGTCGGCAAAAAACGCGATTCTGATCATTGAGGTTGCCGAAACCCTGCACCGGCAGGGTGCGTCAGTGTTGCACGCAGCACTTGAAGCCGCGCGCATGCGCCTGCGCCCTATCGTCATGACATCGCTGGCCTTCATCTTTGGGGTACTGCCGTTGATGCTGGCGACCGGCCCTGGCTCTGCCAGCCAGCGGGCCATCGGTACCAGCGTGTTCGGCGGTATGCTGAGTGCGACCATCCTCACGCTGTTTTTCGTACCGCTGCTTTACGGACTGGTCATGCGTTTACGCCGACCCAAGCGGCTTGCCGAGCCATCACCCGACATCCGCGCCTAGCGGCAGCCCGGCAATCAGACACCGAGCGGGGTTGTAGCACTGCCCCGAAGCGGCATCTGCAACTCGACCCGCAAGCCATCAGGTCGGCTGTCAAAACGCAGCGAACACCCGCAACGCTGGACAATCGCCTGCACGATGGCCAGCCCCAGCCCGGCGCCGGGGCTTTTGCCGTTGCGCCAGAAGCGCTGAGTGAGTTTGTCCAGATCGGTCTCAGGAATACCGGGGCCGTGGTCACGCACGCAAAAATGCGCCTGGCCGCCCTGAGTCTGGAGGGTGAGCTCCACGCGGGTGTCGGCCGGGGCGTGCCGCAAGGCGTTGTCCAGCAGATTGCGCAACGCGGCGATGGCCAACACCGCAGGCATTTCCAGGGAGGCCGAAGACACTGACGGCGAAACGCTCAATACGATGCGCGCTTCGTCGCCATGAGCAGCGTCCTGAATGGCCAGCCGGGCAACCTGGTGGGCATCGCACTGAACACCGTCGTCGAACGACAAGCTGCCCTCGACCCTGGCCAGCAGCAGTAACTGTTCAAGTGTTCGGTGGAGGCGGTCAGCGCCCGCTTCTGCTTGGGCAAGCGCCTTGTCTCGGGCAGCGCCGTCAGTCATCTGGGCCACTTGCAGGTGGGTCTTGATCGCCGTCAACGGACTGCGCAGCTCATGGGCGGCATCGCCGGTCAACCGACGCTCGCGGTCAATGGTCTGAGCAATACGCTGAAACAGCTGGGGGGTCGTAGGTCAGGCAACCGTGGGTGATGACGTTGACGCTACGCCCGGCCATTCGCCGGATCAGCGTGTGCAACCGCGCGCTGAGTTCACGCAGGTCGAAAGGTTTGAGCAGATAGTCATCCGCGCCTGCCTGCAAGCCATCGACCCGGTCAGACACGGTATCGCGAGCGGTAAGAATCAATACCGGCAGATCGGTGCCTTGGTGACGCAATTGCCTGAGCAGCTTGAGGCCGTCTTCGTCCGGGAGACCGAGGTCCAGCACCATCACATCGAAGTGCGCCGCCGACAACATAACGCGTGCAGCGGAGGCAGTGGCGACCCGATCCAGTGTCAGGCCTTGCGCTTCCAGGCCTGCAACAATACCGCTAGCAATCAGATCGTCGTCTTCGCAGAGCAATACGTGCATGGTCGGGCTCACAAAAATAGCTATTCAAACGTGGACGGATTAAGGCGCGATTATGCCATCGCCCCCCTGCTAAAAAGGCGGCCAAGCAACTGACCGATGGCGATTTAGCCCGAAAAGTGGATACTGCATCCGTTTCTCATCCATCTGAGAATGTCGATCACCATCCCAAGAGCCATGTCGGGAGGCTCCTTTAATGCGTTACGCCGAAGATCACAAAGCCCAAACTCATCAGCGCATCCTTCACGAAGCGGCTGCTCGCTTCAGAAAAGACGGCATTGGGGCGACTGGCTTGCAGCCTTTGATGAAGGCGCTGGGCCTGACTCACGGGGGTTTTTATGCCCACTTCAAATCCAAAGACGATCTGGTAGAAAAGGCGCTGCGCTGCGCGGTGGACCAGGTGATGGAGTCAAGCACGCAGAAATTGAGCGACGAACCTTCTGCGACCGCCTTCATTAATCTCTACCTGTCCAGCGCACACCGTGACGCCCCTGCTGAAGGCTGCCCACTGCCGACCATGGCGGCAGAGCTCGGCCAGCGTGGACAGCCCAGCGACACCACGGATGAGCTGATCCAGCGAATGCTGGCCAGGCTCGAGTCCGGACTGCCCGACGAGTACAACCGCGACAAAGGCCTGATGATTATGTCGGCGATGGTCGGGGCCTTGGTACTGTCTCGCAGTGTGCAGGACCCGAAGCTGGCTAACCGCATTCTCGACACGACACGGACGCAGCTCAACGAACATATCGAAAAAGCCTGACGCGTTTTCCTCATCGACGATGAGGAAACGCAATCATTGGCTCAGGCGTGCCAGCGTCGGAATAACACGCTTGCATTGACCCCACCAAACCCGAAACCGTTGGACAAGGCGTACTCGATAGCCATCGGGCGCGCTTTGCCATGCACGATGTCGATGCCTTTAGCCGCTTCGTCCGGGGTTTCGAAGTTCAGGGTTTTGGGCGCGATCTGGTCGCGGATGGCCAGCGCGGTAAAGATCGCCTCAATGCCGCCCGCCGCGCCCAACAGGTGACCCGTGGCGGATTTGGTCGACGTCACGGCCACACCATTCTGATCGCCAAATACGGCCTTGATCGCCGCCATCTCGCCTTTGTCACCCACTGGGGTCGACGTGGCGTGGGCGTTGACGTGCTGGACATCGGCGGCCTTGATCCCTGCCTGGCGAATGGCTATTTGCATGGCACGGCGTGCGCCGCTACCGTCTTCCGGTCCTGCCGTCAGATGGTATGCATCGGCGCTTGTGCCGTAGCCGACCAGCTCGACAATCGGCACCGCGCCCCTTGCGAGCGCATGCTCAAGGGTTTCGATCACCATGATGCCGGCGCCCTCGCCCATCACAAAGCCATCACGATCCTGATCGAACGGACGCGAAGCACGCTCAGGCGTGTCGTTGAAATCGCTGGACAGTGCACGCGCCGCCGCAAACCCTCCCAACGCCACACGATCAATCGACGCCTCGGCGCCGCCACAGATGGCTATGTCTGCTTCGCCGCATCGAATCATCCGAGCGGCATCCCCAATCGCCTGAACCCCTGCTGCGCAGGCCGTCACCGGGGCACCGAGCGGGCCTTTGAAACCATGTTGAATTGACACATGACCTGCGGCGAGATTGACCAGAAATGAGGGAATGGTGAACGGTGAAAGGCGACGCGGGCCGCGAGTATCGGTGGTGCGAACGGCATCAGCGATGGATACAAATCCGCCAACCCCGGAACCGATAATGGTCGCAGTGCGCTCGCGCTTCTCATCAGTGTCAGCCACCCAGCCAGACTGCGCCACGGCCTCCTTGGCAGCAGCCAGTGCGAACAAGATGAAACGGTCCATCTTCTTCTGCTCTTTTGGCGGCGCAGCGGCGTCAGCATCGAAGCCCGCTTCGGGATCGTCAACCAGTAAAGGCACAGGGCCACCCACTTTGCCCGGCAAGTCAGCCACCACCTCATCGGGTAACCGGACGATGCCGGACCGCCCCTCGAGCAAACGCCGCCAGACAGGCTCGACGCCGCTTCCCAGGGGCGTTACAAGGCCCATGCCGGTGACCACAATTCGACGCTCGCTCATGCCATTTCCTTTTTCTCTGCTAATCGGACGCAACAGGCCGCGCCAACGTGGAAAGTTATCTTACGCGTATAATTTGCAATTCATATGACGACTGACATTCGCGATATTAACAGCACTCAAGGCCCATTCAGGGATTAGACGGGCAGCTCAGTACAACAGGCAAAAAAAAGACCGATCAAATGATCGGTCTCCTTGAGAGAGGCAGTTTTACTCGATGGCGAGTTTGTCGCGGTTCTTGTCGAGGATTGCCTTGCCAATCCCTTTCACTTCGATCAGCTCATCCACCGACGTGAACGACCCGTTCTCATCACGGTAAGCGACGATGGCAATGGCTTTGCCTGCGCCGATTCCGGACAGTTCTTTTTGCAGGGTCTGTGCGTCTGCGGTGTTGAGGTTAACCTTGGCGCCTTGCTCGGCCGGCTGCATGACAACCTCAGGATTGGCAGGAACCATAGCCGCTGGCGCAGCGGTTGCCAAAACCGAAAAGCTGGTGAGAAAAGCGAACGCGAGGGCGCAAAGAGGGGAAGTACGCATTGATAACGCTCCATGACATCGATTGGGTTTAAGCAGCATTCCTGAGCTGCTTTAACACCCTAGCTCAACGTCTCGGAGCGTCAACGGCGTGGGTGGTCACTGAATATTTCCCGGTGCCTGATGCCTGGATCCAAGCCTGTAATCAGGCAGTGAAGCGGGGCATATGCCCGGCACGCGTTAATCGTTACGGTTCGTGACGGCGCTGCTGGTAAATCCAGTCGACTATGTCGCCATCGGGCGAATAACCGCTGACCGTTTCCCGGAGTATCTGCCGGACCAGCGTGTAATCATCGTCTTCGACCGCCTGCAGAAGTGCGGAAAGACGTGACCTGAAGACGTCCCACGTCAGGTAATCTTCATGCGCGCTCATTATCATCGGGTGACTGGTGGCGGCAACGTTGTCACCAATCAGCAGTTCCTCGTAAAGCTTCTCTCCAGGACGCAGACCGGTGAACTCGATAGCGATGTCGCCTTGTGGATTCTTCGCGGATCGAATGCTCAGCCCCGACAGATGCACCATTTTCTCAGCAAGCTCAATGATCCTGACTGGCTCGCCCATATCCAGCACGAACACATCACCGCCCTGCCCCATGGAGCCCGCCTGAATAACCAGCTGTGCCGCCTCGGGAATGGTCATGAAGTAACGGGTGATCTTGGGGTGGGTCACCGTCAGCGGCCCACCCGATTTGATCTGCTTGTGAAACAACGGAATGACCGAGCCGGATGAGCCCAGCACATTGCCGAAGCGCACCATGATAAACCGCGTCTTGTTCACTTGATGCACGTTGGACCGGTCGCCGAACATCACCGGCGCCGCTTCCCTGCTCAACGCTTGCAGGGTCAGTTCCGCAAGACGCTTGGTGCTGCCCATCACGTTGGTCGGCCTGACCGCTTTGTCCGTAGAGATCAGAACGAAGTTGGCAACGCCCGCCTGCAAAGCGGCCTGGGCGGTGTTCAAGGTGCCAATGACGTTGTTCATCACACCTTCGGCAATGTTGTGTTCGACCATCGGGACATGCTTGTAGGCGGCTGCGTGATACACGGTATTGACCCGCCATGTCTTCATCACGTCCAGCAATTTGGAGTGATTACGTACTGAACCGAGAATCGGCAAGAGCCGCACGCTCAGCGACTCACGCTCGATACGCTCTTCAAGTTCGGACAGGATCGTATAGAGATTGAACTCACCGTGATCCAGCAACAGAAGGGTGGTTGGCTTTAGCAGAAGAATCTGCCTGCACAGCTCCGAGCCGATTGAGCCCCCCGCGCCAGTCACAAGAACGCACTGATCCTTGATGCAATGCTCCAGCAAATCCTCTTGGGCTGGCACGGAATCGCGTCCGAGCAGGTCGGCAATATCCACCTCTTGCAAGTCGTCGACCTTGACCCGACCGGCAGCCAGGTCAGTGAAGTTCGGCACACTGCGCACATGCAGCGGGAAGCCCTCCAGAAGCCCCAGAATCTCACGACGTCTGGTCCGCGCAGAGGAAGGAATCGCCAACAGGATTTCCTGAGCGCCGGTAGCCTCAATCATCTGCTGGATGTGCTTGGGCTTGTAGACGAGCAGTCCGGAAATGACGCGATTGGAGATGGAGTCGTCATCGTCAATGAACGCAACCGGGCGCATGGCCCGGCCCATTCGCAGTGCCGCGACCAATTGATTACCCGCAGCACCAGCGCCATAGATCGCGACTTTGGGAAGACCGTCATCGCGGCTGGTAAAAGGCATGTGCTGCGCGGCGGAAAACCAGTCGCCCAGAAAATATTGGCGCATCGCCAGCCGGAGCCCGCCGATCATCACCAGGCTCAACCACCAGTAATTGAACATCACCGACCGGGGAACGACGTGCTGGTGGTTGCTGTAGAGATAAACGACGACGCCAAGGATCAGCGCCGAAAGACTGACCGCCTTGATAATAGCGACCAGTGCGTCATTGCCAAAATAGCGCATGACCGCGCGGTACATGCCAAAGCGAATAAACAGCGGAATGGCAATCACAGGAGCGCTTGCGAAAAGCCATGTATGAATTTCAAGCGGATTGATGAGATCGTCGATCCCGAGACGCACCACGAAAGCCATCCACAACGCGAACCAGACAAGCACGACATCGGTCGCGACCTGAATTACCCGTTTCTGCCTGCGTGGCAATGCCACCAGGAAAGCGCGTAATTTATTCATGATTCCGTCAACCACCTGCTCAAACTCCTATCGACTAGACCCCCATACAACCCTACTCCGTGGGGGAGGTGAATATGCTGCTTTTATTCATCGCGACGAGTGACGTGTGCTGATCACTTTAACTCCAGCTCGCCTGCCCGAAATCTCAGGGCCAGAAACACCAGAGGGGCGTAGGCAACGAATATACCAATAATTGCGTTGAAGCCGAACACGACAACACTGAACGCGATAGGCATCAGCCAAAAAAGGTTGATCGCCCCCACCGCAGCCGTTACGCGCAAGTGGCTGTTGTAAAGACGCGAAGCGAATTGATATGCGTGACTACGGTGGGCTTCATGGACCTTATCGCCCCGTACCCCCCGGCGAATCAATGTGACTGTAGCGTCAACCACGAAAACGCCCAGTAAAATAAGCCACGCATAAAAGAGCGATGAGGATGTCCAGGCAGCTTGCAGCGACAACAATCCGAGGGTGACGCCAAGAAAGCCACTCCCGGCATCGCCCATGAATATCCGCGCTGGCGGGAAATTCCAAAAGAGAAACCCTGCCACCGCGGCAGCCAGTGTGAGCGGCATCCACATCAGCTCGGTATGGCCAGTGATCGCATACAGCAGTGCCGCCCCACCGCAAGCACACAAAGCCTGAACGCTGGCAATGCCATCAATCCCGTCCATGAAGTTGTACAGGTTAAGCATCCAGACAAGGTAAAAAGCAGCAATGATGCTGCCCACCAACCCAGCTTCAAGCGTGAAGCCCGCCAGGCTCAACGGCGCAAGCCCCCCGATCCAGAACAAACCCCAGGCAGCGGCAGTGAAGTGGCCTAGCAAGCGCCAGCGTGCGGCAATGTGGTTATGATCGTCGATGAAACCGATACCGGCGATCAGCAACCCTGCACCGGTCATTGCCATGAACATCGAAGTATCCAGAACACCTGCCCAGAGCATCAGCACCATGGCCAATAGATGGCTGATCACGATGGCAACACCGCCACCACGGGGCGTGGGGACCGAATGCGAACTTCTGGCGTTGGGGATATCCATGAGGCTTTTGTGCAACGCGTAACGTCTCAGGCAATAGGTCAGCGAGAACGAAACGAACACCCCCATGAACATCAAACCGGCGTAGTTCATTTCTTTTCCATCTTCATAAAATGGTCGACTGTGCGCTTGAGCCCTTCGTCGAGCGAAACCGGCGGCAACCAATTCAACAGTTGTTTTGTTTTGCTGATATCGACCTGCAGTGACCCCAGCACCCGCCTCGCCGAAGAGTTACGACCCACCAGCTTGGCGAATCTGAAAATCAAGTGATCAGGAAACGGCACCAACCAGGTTTTCGAGCGCAGTAATAGAACGAGTCGACGCGCAAGCTCCTTGGTTGATACGTCTTGGTCGTCGCTTACCAGGAATATTTGATTTGCCGCCGCACGATGGTCTGCGCATACCCGAATCAGGTCTACCAGATTATCCAGACTCACGAGACTGCGGGCGTTGTTTACAGCACCCAGAGGCACCGGAAGACCTCTGCGCAAGATACGCATCAGTTGTTGAAAGTTCGCTCTGACACCAGGACCGTAAACCAGAACAGGCCGGATAATGACGACCTCCATTTGACTTGAAGCGGCCATTTCCATCAGCCCCTGCTCCGCTTCGTACTTTGAAAGGCCGTAGGGGTCACAAGGCGCGCAAGGCTCATCCGCTAAAAACGGCCTGCCCGGTAGAGTGGATTCTCCGTTGACCTTAATGGAGCTGATGAAAATGAATCGTCTGACGCCAGCCTTCGCAGCCTGCGTGGCCAGATTCAGGGTACCGGCTGTGTTCACTTCCCGAAACAGCGCCATAGGATCATCAACGTGTTCGTGCATCACATGCACTCGTGCGGCCGTGTGTATGACTACATCGACGTCGAGCGCATTACCCCAGTCAGTCCGGGCATCAATATTACCCACCACGAATGTTGGAACTGATGGTGCACAGTCAACCTGTCTGGCGCGTACAGCGGCCGTTAACTGATAATCGTTGGAGCCGCTCAAAGTACCCACCAGCGCACGCCCCAAAAAACCCGAGGCACCTGTAATCAGTATTTTTGTTGGCATGACATGACCACAGAGAACGTAAATGGAAGGCTGGAAGGAAAAACAACGGGGAGCATCTTTGAATGGATCGACTCAGCCAGTTTCGTTGCGCAACTGCACTGACAGATCGAGAGCTGGCTCAAGCGAATCGATTAACGTGTCTTGGAAGGCGATGCACAAAACGCGGCGCAGACTAGCTGCACAATCCTGGCAGATCAACCCACAACGATTCAGAAATATTTCGGAATAAAGCAGCAAATCAGTGCACTTGCGCTGAACACAGATGACGGCCCGGCATGCACCGGGTTCCACAGAGCGCGCGGTCAGCTGATCAGGCAGCCCGAGCAGACTTTGGCTTCTTACGCAGACGACCGATAAAGGCCAGCATTGGCCCAATCATCATCCCGACCAGCAACGACAGTATCATCGGTACCGCTACAGAAATTTGCGGTGCAGCCCAGCCGAAAAAAACCAAGGAAACAGACTGCTGATTTTCCAGCGTGAACACTACCGTTACCAATGCAATCAGCAAGACGATTACGAAAAAAATGAGGCGTTTCAGGTTTCGCATTTGCAACTCCTCTAACTGGCTATTGGAGGCCTTCCTCCTCCTCTTCGTTCACGCGATCACGTAATTCTTTTCCCGGCTTGAAGTGAGGTACGAATTTGCCGTCGAGGCTGACGGATTGTCCAGTCTTAGGATTGCGACCAACGCGTGGCGCGCGGTAATGCAAAGAGAAGCTGCCAAACCCCCGAATTTCAATCCGGTCGCCAGTTGCGAGACACTGAGACATTTGCTCAAGCATCGTCTTGATAGCCAACTCGACATCCTTGGATGAGAGCAGCCCCTGATGGGTGACAATTCGTTCGATCAACTCCGACTTCGTCATATTTTTCCCTTCTTTTTCAAGCAGCTAGGAAAAGCGGTCCGAAGGTTTTAGCATGGCTGGATGAATTTGAACAGCCTGTTTCCAGAGTTAAATGCGTGATGACATCGGGCCTGGCGCCATTACCCTGATCAGGTACTGGCGGACCCCAACCCTGGCAGTCGAGAAATTGCGGAGATGGCCGTTCGGTAAGTGCTCATAAGACCGTTGCTGCGATATCCCATGAGATGACAGGCACAAAAAAGGGCGACCTAAGTCGCCCTTTTTGCATGGTTAAGCTGAACTTAGTTCTGCTTTTCCATTTGTGCGCGCAACAGGTCACCAAGAGTGGTAGGACCAGTGTTTTCAGCAGTTTCAGGCTTGCTACGCAGGCTCTGAATTGCTTCTTTCTCGTCTTCAACGTCTTTCGACTTGATCGACAAGCTGATTACGCGGCTCTTGCGGTCAACGCTGATGATCTTAGCTTCGATCTCTTCGCCTTCTTTCAGAACGTTACGCGCGTCTTCTACGCGGTCACGGCTGATTTCAGAGGCCTTGAGGGTCGCTTCGATGTCGTCGGCCAGGGTGATGATGGCGCCTTTGGCGTCAACTTCTTTAACGATACCGCGGACGATTGCGCCTTTGTCATTGACAGTGACGTACTCGGAGAACGGATCGCTTTCCAGTTGCTTGATACCCAGCGAGATGCGCTCACGCTCTGGATCAACCGACAGGATGACGGTGTCAAGCTCGTCGCCCTTCTTGAAGCGACGTACGGCTTCTTCGCCCACTTCGTTCCAGGAGATATCGGACAAGTGAACCAGGCCGTCGATTCCGCCGTCCAGACCAATGAAGATACCGAAATCGGTGATCGACTTGATGGTGCCGGAGATCTTATCGCCCTTGTTGAACTGACCAGAGAAATCTTCCCATGGGTTAGATTTGCACTGCTTGATGCCGAGGGAGATACGACGACGCTCTTCGTCGATGTCCAGAACCATAACTTCCACTTCGTCGCCAACCTGAACGACTTTCGAAGGGTGGATGTTTTTGTTGGTCCAGTCCATTTCGGAAACGTGCACCAGACCTTCCACGCCTTCTTCCAGCTCTGCGAAGCAGCCGTAGTCGGTCAGGTTGGTAACACGCGCAGTTACGCGAGTGCCTTCTGGGTAACGTGCCTTGATAGCAACCCATGGGTCTTCGCCCAGTTGCTTCAGACCCAGGGAAACACGATTGCGCTCGCGATCGTATTTCAGAACCTTAACGTCGATCTCATCGCCAACATTGACGATTTCCGATGGATGCTTGATCCGCTTCCAGGCCATGTCGGTGATGTGCAGCAAGCCATCGACGCCACCCAGATCGACGAATGCGCCGTAATCGGTGAGGTTTTTGACGATACCTTTGACCTGTTGGCCTTCCTGCAAGGATTCCAGCAGAGCTTCGCGCTCAGCGCTGTTCTCGGCTTCCAGGACGCTACGGCGGGAAACGACAACGTTGTTGCGCTTCTGGTCGAGTTTGATGACCTTGAACTCGAGCTCTTTGCCTTCCAGGTGAGTCGTGTCACGCACAGGGCGCACGTCAACCAAAGAACCAGGCAGGAACGCACGGATGCCGTTAACGTCGACAGTGAAGCCGCCTTTAACCTTACCGTTGATAACGCCCTTGACCACTTCTTCAGCAGCGAAAGCTGCTTCCAGAACGATCCAGCACTCAGCACGCTTGGCTTTTTCGCGGGACAGTTTGGTCTCGCCAAAGCCGTCTTCGACCGCGTCAAGAGCAACATGAACTTCGTCGCCGATCTTGATGGTCAGCTCGCCAGCGTCGTTGTGGAACTGCTCCAGCGGGATGAGGCCTTCAGATTTCAGACCGGCATGAACCGTTACCCAACCAGCCTGGTAATCGATATCAACGATGATAGCGGTGATGATCGAACCGGCCTGCAGGTTAAGGGTCTTTAGGCTTTCTTCGAAAAGTTCAGCAAAGCTTTCGCTCATTTTAATTCCTGTTGATAAGGGCGAAGAATACGCCCATCTGCCACATCCCAGTCGACGTGGGTTTCGTTCATATGAAGAAAAGCCTGCGGGACTATGACTGGTCTCCCGCATGGCTTTCTGGTCATCCGGCGATGTCGCGAAGTGCGACTTCACTCAAGATGCGTTCCAACACCTGCTCGATAGATAATTCAGTGGAATCCAGCTGTATAGCGTCATGCGCTGGCTTGAGCGGGGCTACCGCTCGCTGGGTGTCACGTTCGTCACGTGCACATATCTCACTTAGCAGACTCGACAGACTAACATCATCACCTTTGGCCTTCAACTGCAAGTAACGACGTCGGGCTCGCTCCTCGGCGCTGGCGGTCAGAAACACCTTCAGCGGCGCGGCAGGAAATACCACTGTGCCCATGTCGCGCCCATCGGCGATAAGGCCTGGAAACTCTTGGAAAGCCCGCTGACGCTGAAGCAATGCTTCGCGCACCGCAGGCAACGACGCCACCTGCGAAGCACCGCTTCCGACCTGCTCATTGCGGATGGCGAGCGTGACATCCTCGCCCTCTAGAATGATGCGCTGCCCGTGATCGTCGGTAGCCGCTTCGAACTGCACGTCCAGATGAGCGGCCAACAGTTTCAGCGCCTCTTCGTTAGTCAGATCAACTCCATGGTTGCGCGCCGCGAATGCCAGTAAACGATAGAGCGCACCGGAATCAAGCAGACACCACCCCAGACGCTTGGCCAGCATACCGGCCACTGTGCCCTTCCCTGAACCGCTTGGTCCGTCGATCGTAATGACCGGAGCTTGAGCTTTCACGATTGCCCCTCTTGCGCTACACGAATACCCACCTGAGCACAAAGCGCCAGGAAATGGGGGAATGAAGTTGCGAGACCGGCACAGTCGCTGATACGGATAGGTGCCGTTGCTCGCAACGATGCAATGCTTAATGCCATGGCGACGCGGTGATCACCATGCGCGTGGACTTCACCGCCACCGAGCGTGCCGCCCTCAATAATGACGCCGTCCACTGTAGACTCGATTTTCACACCCAGTACCGCAAGCGCATCGCAGATCGCCTGAATGCGCAAGGACTGCCTGACCTGCGCTGCTTGGGCGCCATGCAATACCGTACGTCCCTGAGCACTGGCCGCTGCAACGAACAGCACCGGAAATTCATCCATCGCACGGGGCACGAGCGCCTCGGGAATCTCGATACCACTCAACGGCGCATACCTTACGCGCAAGTCAGCTACCGGCTGCTCACCGACTTCTCGCTGATTTTCGAGCGTGATGTCAGCACCCATCAGACGCAGGAAGTCGATCACACCAACCAGCGCAGCATCCAGCAACACCTGCTCCAGGCGCAACACCGAGCCGACGCTGATGCAGGCACCCACCAGGTAAGCCACCACGCAGGCGATGTCGTCACTGACATGAATCCGGCCGTTGACCTCACCACCGGCACGCGTCAGCAGCACAGAGGTATCAGCCGTTGATTTCCAGGTGCCGGCACGACGCGCGAGGATTTCACCGAAATGTTCGCGAGCTGTACGTGCGCGAGTAAAGACCCCCATCAGTTGTTGGCCGTCGCCTGCATCAACAGCGTCGCGCAGTGCATCCAGGTCAGTGCGAAAAGTGTCCAGGGTGCGCAATACCGCCTCGCGATTGGCGAGAAAGATATCGTGCCACATCACTGGATCGCTGCCTGCAATACGGGTGAAATCACGAAAACCGCCCGCCGCATAGCGGAAAATTTCCAGGTTTTCATTACGTTTGGCCAACGAGTCCACCAGTCCGAAGGCCAGCAAGTGCGGCAGGTGGCTGGTTGCGGCCAGCACCTCGTCGTGGCGTTCGACTTGCATGTGCTCGACGTCAGCGCCCAACACAGTCCAGAGGCGGTCAACCACGGCCAGCGCGGCTGGATCAGTGTCGGCAAGCGGCGTAAGAATTACCTTGTGGCGACGAAACAACTGCGCGTTGGAAGCCTCCACCCCGCTTTGCTCGGAACCGGCAATCGGATGCCCCGGCACGAAACGTGGCGGCATCGCCCCAAAGGCTTCACGCGCGGCACGCACCACATTGCCTTTGGCGCTACCGACATCAGTCAGCACCGCATCGCCCAGATCCAGCGTGGCAAGCACTGCCAACAGTTTTTCCATCGCGAGGATAGGCACTGCCAGTTGAATCACATCGGCGCCGACACATGCTGCGGCGAGGGTGTCTTCACAGCGATCGACCACGCCCAACTCGACTGCAAGCTTGCGCGACTCAGGATCAAGATCGACGCCCACCACCTCACGGCACAGGCCACTTTCGCGCAGGCCCTTGGCGAAAGAGCCGCCAATCAAACCCAGGCCAACGACCACCAGGCGACCCACCAAAGGCGGTCGCATTTGCGCAGAATTAACATCAATCACGCGCCCAGAACCTTGCTCAGTGCTTGAAGGAAAAGGCTGTTTTCAGAAGGCAGGCCGATGCTCACGCGCAGGTGGTTCGGCATACCGTAACCACCGATCGGCCGAACGATGACGCCTTCGCGAAGCAACCCGTCGTAAACGGACGCAGCTTCACGGCCGAGATCTACCGCCAGGAAATTGGCTTTGGAAGGCACCCAGCTCAAACCCAACGACTGCAGACCGTCTTGCAATTGCTGCATACCGGCTTCATTCAGGTGGCGGCTTTCGGAGACATAATCGACGTCATCGAGCGCGGCCGTTGCCGCTGCCAACGCGAAGCTGTTGACGTTGAACGGCTGACGCACGCGATTGAGCACGTCCGCAACGACCGGCGACGATAACCCGTAACCCACACGCAGTGAGGCGAGGCCATAGGCTTTGGAAAACGTTCGGGAAACCAGAAGATTGGGATACTCAGCCAGAAAATTAAGGCCGTCAGGCAAGTCCGCACCTTCGGCGTACTCGATGTAAGCCTCGTCCAGCACCACCAACACGTCTTTGGGCACATCGGTCAGAAAATCCTCCAACGCCTGAGGACCAAACCAGGTGCCCGTCGGATTGTTCGGATTAGCGATGAAGACCACGCGGGTATTTTGGTCGATGCCCGCAAGCATGGCAGGCAAGTCGTGCCCCCATTCCCTGGCGGGCGCAACGCGGGCATCGGCACCTAATGCCTGCGTGACAATCGGGTAGATCGCAAACGCGTGTTCGCTGAACACCGCATTCAAGCCGGGGGCCAGATAGGCACGTGCGACAATCTCCAGGATATCGTTTGACCCGTTGCCCAGCGTGACCTGATTGACCTCGACACCACAACGCTCGGCAAGACGCATTTTCAAATCAAAGCCGTTGCCATCGGGATACCGTGTCAGCCCGGCCAACGCTGCGCTGATTGCCGCCAACGCCCTGGGACTGGCGCCGAGCGGGTTTTCATTGCTGGCCAGTTTGATGATATGCGCTGGATCAAGGCCCAACTCGCGCGCCAGTTCGTCCACCGGTTTTCCGGGAACGTAAGGCGATAGTTTTTGCACGCCGGGCCGGGCCAGCGCGAGGAAGTCGCCACTCATCACTTGCTTACCTCGTCAGAGAACAGCTTTCGGGTAGGAGCCCAGCACTTTGAGTGCTACTGCTTCCTGACTGATCCGCTCCAGCACCGCCTTGATCAATGGGTCGCGGTGGTGGCCGACGAAATCGATAAAGAACACGTAGGTCCATTTACCGCTGCGCGAAGGCCGGGTCTCGATACGGGTCAGGTCGATTCCGTTCTCATGGAAAGGCACAAGCAACTCATGCAGAGCGCCCGGCTTGTTGCTCATCGAAACGATGATCGAGGTTTTATCGTCGCCAGTCGGCGGGACTTCCTGGCTGCCAATTATCAGGAAGCGCGTGGAGTTGTCCGGCCGGTCCTCGATCTTCTCGGCAATGCGGGTCAGGCCGTACAGACCTGCAGCCATGTCGCCGGCAATGGCGGCAGAGTTCCACTCACCCTTGACGCGTTTGGCAGCTTCGGCATTGCTGGCAACAGCGACGCGCTCCACGTTCGGATAATGTGCGTCGAGCCACTTGCGGCATTGCGCCAGTGACTGAGCGTGGGAATAGATTCGGCTGATGCTGTCAGTCTTTGTATTTTCACCCACCAGCAAATGGTGGTGAATACGCAACTCGACTTCGCCACAGATGACCATATCGTGTTCAAGAAAACTGTCGAGGGTATGGTTGACTGCACCTTCGGTTGAGTTTTCCACAGGGACGACGCCGAAGTTGACCGCACCAGCGGCCACTTCACGGAAGACCTCGTCGATGGCGGCCATCGGCAAACTGATCACAGCGTGACCGAAATGCTTCATCGCTGCGGCCTGGGTAAACGTACCTTCAGGGCCGAGGTAAGCCACTTTCAGCGGCTGCTCAAGCGCCAGGCACGACGACATGATTTCGCGAAACAGACGCGCCATGTCTTCGTTGCTCAATGGACCGCGGTTGCGTTCCATCACGCGCTTGAGCACCTGCGCTTCACGCTCTGGACGATAGAACACCGGCACTTCGCCTTCGGCAAGGGTCGACATCTTTACCCTTGCCACTTCCTGCGCGCAGCGCGCACGTTCGCTGATCAGTTCCAGGACTTTCTCGTCGAGGCTGTCGATACGCAGGCGCAGTGCCTTGAGTTCTTGTTCAGACATTAACCGTGCTCCTTCTCGAACTCTGCCATGTACGCAACCAGCGCGTTGACCGCAACCAGATCGATGGCGTTGTAAATAGAGGCGCGCATGCCGCCCACAGAGCGGTGACCCTTGAGGTTGAGCAGGCCGCGCTCATCAGCGCCCGCCAGGAACGGTTTGTCCAGACGGTCGTCCGCCAGACGGAACGGCACGTTCATCCACGAGCGGTCGGAAAGATTGATCGGGTTGCTGTAAAGGCCGCTGGCATCGATAAAGTCATACAGCGTGCGCTGCTTGATTTCGTTGCGCCTGGCGACTTCTTCGACGCCGCCCTGCTCTTTCAGCCACTCGAACACCAACCCGGACAAATACCAGGCCAGCGTCGGCGGCGTGTTGTACATGGAGCTGTTGTCGGCAGCGACTTTGTAGTTAAGCATCGTCGGGCACAACGAACGCGCACGACCCAACAGGTCTTCGCGGATTATCGCAACCACGATGCCGCTTGGACCGATGTTTTTCTGCGCGCCAGCGAAGATCATGCCAAAACGCGAAACATCCACCGGCCGCGACAAGATGTCCGAAGACATGTCAGCCACCAAAGGTACATCGCCCGTCTCCGGAATCCAGTTGAATTCGAGGCCGCCGATCGTTTCGTTGGGCACGTAATGAACGTAGGAAGCGTCCTTTGACAGCTTCCACTCGTTCTGGCCAGGAATCGCGAAATAGTCGTACGGCTTTGCACTTGCGGCGACATTGATGTGACCGTATCGCGATGCCTCTTCGATTGCCTTCTGCGACCAGATGCCAGTGTCGATGTAATCGGCAGTGCCGCCTTCCGGCAACAGGTTCAGCGGCACCTGGGCGAACTGCTGGCTGGCGCCGCCCTGCAGAAACAGCACTTTGTAGTTCGAGGGAATGGATAGAAGGTCGCGCAGGTCTTGCTCGGCCTTGTTGGCAATGGAAACGAACTCATCACTGCGGTGGCTCATTTCCATGACCGACAGACCTTTGCCGTGCCAATCGAGGAGTTCCGCCTGGGCGCGCAGCAGAACAGCTTCAGGAAGCGCGGCAGGGCCGGCGCAGAAGTTAAAGGCTCGCTTGCTCATATCCACTCTCGTCATGCAATTCGTTGAATTCTTTACCAGCAGAGGGGCTGTTGGCAGCCCCTCTTTCACACGTCAGTCCCTGGGCTCATCTTCGCCTGAGACTGAGTCAGCTTGCATATCCGCGCCGGACTCGTCAGCGTCGCCGCCCTCGAGGACTTCGCCTTCTACGACTTCGCCGTCGATTTCCTCACCTTCAAGCTCTTCGCCTTCCACTTCCGAAGGCTCCTGAACGCGCTCGAGACCGACCAGCTTCTCGTCCTTCGCCAGCTTGATCAACGTGACACCCTGCGTGTTTCGACCCAGGCTGGATACCTCGTCAACACGGGTACGAACCAGTGTGCCCTGGTCGGAAATCAACATGATTTCCTCGCCGTTCTGCACCTGGACCGCGCCGACCAGTCGGCCGTTACGGTCGTTGCTGACCATGGCGATTACGCCCTGACCGCCACGCTTGTACTCAGGGAACTCGGAGATCGCGGTGCGCTTACCGAAGCCGCGTTCGGACGCCGTGAGGATTTCACTGCCTTCTTCAGGGATCAGCATGGAGATCAGTTTCTGACCTTCCTGCAGACGCATCCCGCGTACACCGCGGGCCGTACGGCCCATGGCGCGAACGTCGGATTCCTTGAAGCGAGTCACTTTGCCGCCGTCGGAGAACAACATGATTTCCTGTTCGCCGTCAGTAATGGCGGCCGAAATCAGAATGTCGCCTTCGTCCAGCTCCAGCGCGATCAAACCGACGCTGCGCTGACGGCTGAACGCCACCAGCGGCGTCTTCTTGACCGTACCGTTGGCCGTGGACATGAAGATGAACGGAGCCTTCTTCTTGTCTGCAGCCTTGATGCGCGCCTTGCGATCTTCTTCGGTTTCGTTGTCCGCTTCGATCACATCGGCGTCGTCGACTTCGCCTTCAACAGCGTCGCCTTCTTCCTCGTCAGCCCGCTTGCGCATGGCCTCAAGGTCCACCGGCAGCATGGTGGTGATGTATTCGCCTTCGCTCAGTGGCAACAGGTTGACCAGCGGACGACCACGGGCAGCGCGGGAGGCTTCCGGAATCTCGTAGGTCTTGAGCCAGTAGACCTTGCCCTTGCTTGAAAACATAAGCAGCGTGGTGTGGCTGTTGGCAACCAGCAGGTGAGCGATGTAGTCCTCATCCTTGATGCCGGTGGCCGATTTACCTTTACCGCCACGACGCTGTGCCTGATAGACCGCCAAAGGCTGAGTCTTGGCATAGCCGCTGTGGGAAATGGTAACGACGCGCTCTTCTTCGGTGATCAGGTCGCCGAGGGTCAGGTCCAGGCGCGCATCGAGAATCTCGGTGCGGCGCACATCGCCGTATTCGGCACGGATCAGTTCCAGCTCTTCGCGGATGATTTCCATCAAACGCACGGCACTGTTGAGGATGCGCAGCAACTCGCCGATCTGGATCAGGATTTCCTGATACTCGGTGAGCAGCTTTTCGTGTTCCAGGCCCGTCAAACGGTGCAGGCGCAACTCCAGGATCGCCTGCGCCTGTTCTGGCGACAGGAAATACTTGCCGTCACGCAGGCCGTACTGTGGATCAAGGTTGTCCGGACGGGATGATTCAGCGCCAGCGCGCTCAACCATGTCCATCACGGCACTCGATTCCCACCCTGTGGTGATCAGGCCTTCTTTGGCTTCTGCCGGCGTCGGCGAGGCTTTGATCAGGGCGATGACCGGGTCGATGTTCGACAGCGCAACCGCTTGACCTTCAAGAATGTGGCCGCGCTCGCGTGCCTTGCGCAGCTCGAATACGGTGCGGCGGGTGACGACTTCACGACGGTGACGAATGAAAGCTTCCAGCAGATCCTTGAGGTTCAGGATGCGCGGACGGCCATCGATCAGGGCAACGATGTTGATCCCGAACACGCTTTGCAGCTGGGTCTGGGCGTAGAGATTGTTGAGCACCACTTCCGGCACTTCGCCACGGCGCAGCTCGATCACGACGCGCATACCGTCTTTGTCGGATTCGTCACGCAGCTCGGTAATGCCTTCGAGCTTCTTATCTTTAACCAGCTCGGCGATCTTCTCGATCAGACGGGCCTTGTTGAGCTGGTACGGCAGTTCGCTGATAACGATCTGCTGGCGGCCACCGACCTTGTCGATGTCTTCGACAAAGGAGCGCGCGCGCATGTAAATGCGGCCACGACCGGTGCGGTAGGCTTCGACGATACCAGCGCGACCATTGATGATCGCGGCGGTAGGGAAATCGGGGCCAGGGATGTACTGCATCAACTCATCAATGGTCAACTCGGGGTTGTCGATGAGTGCCAGGCAGCCGTCAATGACTTCGCCCAGGTTGTGCGGCGGTATGTTGGTGGCCATGCCGACCGCGATACCGCTGGAACCGTTGACCAGCAACGTCGGGATGCGCGTCGGCATCACAGCCGGGATCATCTCGGTGCCATCGTAGTTCGGCACCCAGTCCACGGTTTCCTTGTGAAGGTCAGCCAGCAGCTCGTGGGCCAGCTTGGTCATACGCACTTCGGTGTATCGCATCGCCGCGGCGTTGTCGCCATCGACCGAACCGAAATTGCCCTGGCCGTCTACCAGCAGGTAACGCATCGAGAACGGTTGTGCCATACGAACGATGGTGTCGTAGACAGCCGTGTCGCCGTGGGGGTGATACTTACCGATTACGTCACCGACCACACGAGCGGATTTCTTGTACGGCTTGTTCCAGTCGTTGTTCAGCTCGCTCATCGCGAACAGTACACGCCGGTGCACGGGCTTCAAGCCATCGCGCGCATCCGGCAGAGCTCGTCCGACGATGACGCTCATCGCGTAGTCAAGGTAGGACTGCTTGAGCTCGTCTTCGATATTGACCGGGAGGATTTCTTTGGCCAGTTCGCCCATGAAGCCTGATTCCTTTTTCTGGTGAAACTTCGTCACATCCATGCGGGACGAACGAAGCTCGCCGCTGCCGGCTTTTGCCTGACAGCGACTTACGACAAATCAGCGAGTTATGCCATGGATTTGCGCAGTAAAGAGGGCTGTATTTAGCCCTCTTGGAAAGCGCCGGATGTTACCACAATCGCCGTCAGGCACGAAGCCTTTGAAAGCGCTGAATATGGGCCATTTCGTCAATAGACGCCTGAGAAGCGCCTACAGGGGCCGATAGCGATCGCGCGCTTACCGACAACGATGAAACCGGCACGGTCAATGCAAGCGTTTTCGGCACATCAATTGGGTCATCTTGGCGGTGTCCGGACGCTCGACGATGCCCTTCTCGGTCACGATTACATCGATGAGATCAGCGGGTGTTACGTCGAACACCGGATTAAACGCATCGACATCAGCACCAACGCGCTGGCCACCCATTTCCAGCAACTCGCGTCCGTCACGCTCCTCGATGGGAATGTCGTCCCCGCTGGCCAACGCCATGTCGATGGTGGAGCTGGGCGCGACCACCATGAAACGCACGCCATGATGCATGGCGGCGACGGCCAGTTGATAGGTGCCGATCTTGTTTGCCACGTCGCCATTGGCGGTGATGCGGTCGGCGCCAACGATGACCCAGGTAATGCCTTTGGTCTTCATCAGGTGGGCGGCAGCGGAGTCTGCGTTGAGCGTCACCGGGATGCCTTCGTTGACCAGCTCCCATGCCGTCAAACGCGAGCCTTGCAGCCACGGCCGGGTTTCGTCGGCGTAAACACGTTCGATCATGCCTTCTATATGTGCAGCACGGATCACTCCCAGTGCCGTGCCGAAGCCACCGGTGGCCAGCGCGCCCGTATTGCAATGCGTCAATACGGTTTGCAGGTTGCCCTGGTGCTTGCGAATCAGGTCTGCGCCCAACTGGGCCATGGTGAGGTTAGCCTCGCGGTCGCTGAGATGGATGGCGACAGCTTCGGCTTCCATGGCCGGACGCGGGTCTTGTTGATCCTTTAGCCGTTGCAGGCGTTCTCGCATGCAGTTCAGCGCCCAGAACAGGTTGACCGCCGTAGGCCGGGAGCTGGCCAACAGTTCGAAATCCTGCTCAAGCGCTGTGCGCCAGTCTGCACCCGCTGCGAAGCGGGCAGACACCGCCAGCACCATGCCGTACGCGGCGCTGATCCCGATGGCCGGGGCGCCGCGCACTACCATCGAGCGGATGGCTTCTGCAACGCCTTCGGCCGTGGTGTACGCCAACCAGGTTTCTTCGAAGGGCAGAACCCGCTGATCCAGCAGATACAAGGTGCCGTCCCGCCAATCGATGGCCTTCACCTTCTCCGCAGCCAATAGTCGATCGCGCATTGCACACCCCACATGATGATTTGAAAAACCAAACGCCAGACACCGCAACCTGCGCGCTGCTGCCAGGCAGTCAACCGTATAGGCAAATCGCCAGCAGCTAAAAAAGCGGCCGATTATAGCGAGCCGACCGCGAAGACGCTCGGGTATACTTCAGCGTCCCCGTATCAAGTCACTGGATACCCCCGCCATGCCGGATCCCGCTGCCCCGCTCGACCTCTTGCTCCTGCCCGCCTGGCTGGTGCCGGTCGAACCCGCAGGCGTTGTGCTCAAGGAGCATGCGCTGGGCATCCGTAACGGCGTTATCGCGTATATCGGTCCGCGCGCAGATGCCCTGAGGCTCAACGCCACAGAGGTTCGCGAACTGCCGGGCATGCTGATCAGCCCGGGATTGATCAACGCTCACGGGCATGCGGCCATGACGCTGTTTCGCGGCCTGGCGGATGATCTGCCACTGATGAACTGGCTTGAGAACCACATCTGGCCCGCTGAAGCCAAATGGGTCGACGAGGCATTTGTCAGTGACGGCACGGATCTGGCGATCGCGGAACAGCTCAAGGGCGGCATCACCTGCTTCTCCGACATGTATTTCTTTCCAAAAATCGCATGCGACCGCGTCCACAACAGTGGCATTCGCGCACAGATTACGGTGCCGGTGCTCGACTTCCCGATACCCGGCGCGCGTGATGCCGACGAGTCGCTGCACATCGGCGTCGAATTGTTCAACGACCTGGCTCATCACCCGCGTATCAAAATCGCCCTTGGCCCACACGCACCGTATACCGTCGGCGACGACAATCTGGAGAAAATCCGGGTCATCGCCGACGAGCTGGACGCGATGATTCACATGCATGTGCACGAGACCGCATTCGAAGTGCATCAGGCGGTCGAGCAAACCGGGGAGCGGCCGCTGGCCCGCTTGAACCGCCTGGGCCTGCTAGGTCCAAGATTCCAGGCGGTTCACATGACCCAGATCAACGATGATGACATGGCGCTGCTGGTGGAAAGCAACTCCAGCGTGATCCATTGCCCGGAATCGAACCTGAAACTCGCCAGCGGATTCTGTCCGGTCGAACGCTTGTGGCAGGCTGGCGTCAACGTGGCCATCGGCACCGATGGCGCCGCCAGCAATAATGATCTGGACTTGCTGGGCGAAACCCGCACCGCAGCATTACTGGCCAAAGCCGTGGCGGGTTCTGCCACCGCACTGGACGCTCATCGCGCGCTGCGCATGGCAACATTGAACGGTGCGCGGGCAATGGGGATCGAAGCTGAAACGGGCTCGCTGGAGCTGGGTAAGGCCGCCGACATTGTCGCGTTCGATCTGTCGGGGCTGGCTCAACAGCCAATCTACGACCCGGTTTCACAGCTGATCTACGCCACTGGCCGCGACTGCGTGAGCCACGTGTGGGTGGCTGGCAAGCAATTGCTGCACGACAAGCGTCTGACCCGGATGGACGAACACGCGCTGACCGAAACCGCCAAGGCCTGGGGCCGACGCATAGCCGGTCAGCCAGAACTCAATTAGTGCCGTTTCGGCCCAAGTGTCGAAACCGGACAATCGCCTTTCAAGATTCAAGAGGGATCACCCATGAGCAACGTCGACCACGCCGAAATCGCAAAATTCGAAGCCCTGGCCCATCGCTGGTGGGACCGCAACAGCGAATTCAAGCCGCTGCACGATATCAATCCATTGCGCGTCAACTGGATCGACGAGCGAGTCAATCTGGCTGGCAAGAAGGTGCTGGATGTCGGCTGCGGTGGCGGAATTCTAAGCGAGGCAATGGCCTTGCGCGGTGCGACGGTGATGGGGATCGACATGGGCGAGGCGCCGCTGGCCGTCGCGCAGTTGCACCAGCTCGAATCCGGCGTCAGCGTGGAATACCGTCAGATCACAGCTGAAGCGCTGGCCGAGGAAATGCCCGAGCAGTTCGACGTCGTCACGTGCCTTGAGATGCTCGAACACGTGCCCGATCCTTCGTCGGTGATCCGCGCTTGCTACAAGATGGTAAAGCCAGGCGGCCAAGTATTTTTCTCCACCATCAACCGCAACCCGAAAGCGTATCTGTTCGCCATTATCGGCGCCGAATACATCATGAACCTGTTGCCACGCGGCACTCATGACTTCAAGAAATTCATCCGCCCGTCAGAGCTCGGCGCCTGGAGCCGCAGCGCCGGCCTCAACGTCAAGGACATCATCGGCCTGACGTACAATCCGCTGACCAAGCATTACAAGCTGGCTTCTGATGTTGACGTCAACTACATGGTCCAGACGTTGCGGGAGGCCTGATTCATGCACCTGAGAGCCGTTCTTTTCGACATGGACGGCACGCTGCTCGACACCGCGCCGGACTTTATTGCCATCTGTCAGGCGATGCTGGCCGAGCGCGGTCTTGCGCCAGTCGCCGACAAACTGATCCGGGACGAAGTTTCCGGCGGGGCGAAAGCCATGGTCTCGGCGGCGTTCGCGCTCTCTCCCACCGCGCCAGAATTCGAAGCTCTGCGCCTGGAATTTCTGGAGCGCTATCAAAAAGACTGTGCAGTCCATAGCAAGCTGTTCGACGGCATGGCCGAGTTGCTGGCCGACATTGAAAGCGCCAGGCTGATCTGGGGCGTGGTGACCAACAAACCGGTGCGCTTTGCCCAGCCAATAATGGAGCAGTTGGGGTTGGCGCAGCGCTCGGCAGTGCTGATCTGCCCCGATCACGTGACAAAGAGCAAGCCTGATCCGGAGCCCCTGATCCTGGCCTGCAAGATGCTCGACCTGGATCCGGGCAGCGTGTTGTTTGTCGGCGATGACCTGCGGGACATCGAATCGGGTCGTGACGCCGGTACCAAAACGGCCGCCGTGCGCTACGGCTATATCCATCCGCACGACAACCCCGATCACTGGGGTGCCGACGTGGTGGTCGATCACCCGCTGGAACTGCGCAAGGTCCTCCACAGCGCGATATCCGGGCGCTGATCAGCCCTTCGAAGCATTTACATGAGGTATCTCGATGTTCAACTATTCAGCACGTCCCGACCTGCTCAGGGGCCGGGTCATTCTGGTCACTGGCGCTGGCCGTGGCATTGGTGCCGCAGCTGCAACTACCTACGCGGCGCATGGCGCTACCGTGCTGCTGCTGGGCAAGACCGAAGCCAATCTGACACAGGTCTACGACGCGATCGAGGCAGCGGGTCACCCCAAGCCTGCGGTCATTCCGTTCAATCTCGAAACTGCCCTGCCCCATCAATACGATGAACTGGCCGCCATGATTGAAAGCGAATTCGGGCACCTTGACGGGTTGCTGCACAATGCCTCGATCATCGGGCCGCGCACGCCGCTCGAACAACTCTCAGGCGAGCACTTCATGCAGGTCATGCACATCAACGTCAACGCGACGTTCATGCTGACGTCGGCCCTGCTGCCACTGCTCAAACGCTCCAGCAATGCCTCGGTGGTGTTTACGTCCAGCAGCGTCGGGCGCAAAGGACGGGCGTATTGGGGCGCGTACGGCGTGTCCAAATTTGCCACAGAGGGTTTGATGCAAACCCTCGCTGATGAACTGGACAGCGTGGCGCCGGTTCGCGCCAACAGCATCAATCCGGGCGCGACCCGAACCAGCATGCGCGCTCAGGCCTATCCAGCGGAGAACCCCCTGAACAACCCGACGCCCGAGGAAATCATGCCGGTTTACCTCTACCTGATGGGCCCTGACAGCAGCGAAGTAAACGGACAAGCGTTCGATGCCCAGCAGTGAATCTCATTTGAATACAGGGCCATGACCCCGCTTTCCTGGCGGTGCATCTGGCTCGATATTCTAATAGCGATGGACGGTCTGAACGCGATGGCAACTCTCTGCTCTAAGACATCCAAGCCAGCAGCGATGCACAGAGGAGAGAAAACTTGAGTTTTCCTACCCGCACCAACGCAATTGATTTTGACAGTGCCAAGTTGCAACGACTTGGTTTCGTACCGCCGCTGAATGCGGCGAATGAACCTGTCGATGTCGAAGAACTGCGGCGTCAACTGGGTCTCCAACTGCAAACCAGCCTCGAAGCCGAGAAAATCCTTGGGCTGTTCTTTCGTAGCGTTCAGCGGCTCGTTCCCTTCAGTGCTCTGCAGTTCAAACACAAGAAAACTGACCTGCGTCTGGAGCTGGGCACACGCGCCAGGCACCGTGCCAGCTACGACATGAGCCTGCAAGGCGAGCACATGGGCGAAGTGCTGTTCCAGCGCGACGAGAGGTTCACCGACGATGAGCTTTCTCAGCTGGAATCTTTCCTGGCGTGCCTGCTGCACCCCATGCGCAACGCGCTGATGTACCGCGCGGCGATGTTGAGCGCACTGCGTGACCCGTTGACCGGTGCGGGCAATCGTGTGGCCATGGACCAGACCCTGGCCCGCGAGGCCGAAATTGCCCGACGTGAGAAACGTCCGCTGTCGGTGCTGATGCTCGACATCGACCACTTCAAGGGCATCAACGATACCTACGGACATGCGACCGGCGACCAAGTGCTCAGAGCCGTTGCAAACGACCTAAAGGCCCGGATGCGTAACATTGATCAGGTGTTCAGGTTTGGCGGCGAGGAGTTTTTGATCGTGCTCTCGAACACCGGTCGTGAGCCCGCCGCGTTAGTAGGCGAACGCCTGCGTTACGCGGCACTGCAACTCAACTATCCGGTTGAGGGAAACCCTTTGGCGCTCACCGTCAGCATCGGGTGCTCGACCCTGCTGCCGGGGGAATCCACCGACAGCCTGATATGTCGTGCGGATGCGGCGCTGTATGTGGCCAAGCGCCAAGGGCGCAATCGACTTGAAGTAGCCTGCTAGAGCGCTACTCCACCAGCGCGACCCGCCGTTCGCGTATCGGCGTGTTCATCTCCTCCTGCGGGTGCTCAAGCGCCATGCAGCTTTCGAGAAACAGATGCATGTACTCATAGCTCTTGCAGATCGCCTTTCTGAGGTCGGTCTGTAGCTGCTCACCTGGATTATTGCCTGCCAGGGTGCAGATGATTTCCAGCGCTTCCCAAGGATGAGAGTCATCGTATTGCGCGTGCATTTTCAGCCACTTCATGGCGCGCTTTCGCTGCTCGGCAGGGAAGAAATCGGCATAGGTGTCTTGCGAACAGACTACCGCTGACCACTCCCCCGTCGCCCCTTCAATGGCGTAGTTGGTCGCCGCGATTGCCACCACCAACGACTCAGAGGTGCAGGCGTGCCAGCACCAGTGACTCAGCGCATGAAGCTCCGGGGATACGCGTTGTGCCTGCAGGTCTTCGAGAGTGACCCCGTGGGCCGCACTCCAGTTAACCCAGTAATCGGCATGATTGAGCTCGACCCGAATATTGCGCATCAGCCAGCGACGCGCCATGTCTTCACCCGGATGCCGCGCAAAACGGGTCTTGGTCAAGTTGTGCGCCATGTAGACCGCAAACTGTTCCACCACCGGCCAACCGCCCACCAGATAGTGGCGCATGGTCTTGGAGCTCAGTGTTCCATCTCGCATACGTTGATAAAGCTCATGCCCTACCACCCTGGACTTCGCGCCACTGCAATCTTCAATCAATTGCTGTGCCCAGGCGGGGTAACTGCTGGCATCCATCAGCGGACCGGTTCTAATGAACATATCGATCACTGTTTAGCTCCTTATGATATGTGACGCATCGGTTTCATTCAGCGGAATGTCCCGGGGGCGCTGAACAACTTTGGGGGCTGCCTCGCGGGCCGTGCATGCAGACGTTCGCAGGTGAATAATTGCGGTCGCTCAATAACGTACCCCTGAGCGTAATCCACACCGATTTCCAATAACGCCTGCTCAATCTGCGGGCTTTCGACGAACTCGGCGATCGTCTTTTTGCCCATGACATGACCGATATGGTTGATCACTTCCACCATCGCCCGATTGATCGGATCGTCGAGCATGTCCTTTACAAAACTGCCATCAATTTTCAAAAAGTCCACAGGCAAATGCTTCAAGTAGGCAAATGAGGACATGCCTGCGCAGAAATCATCCAGAGAAAACCGACATCCCAGACCTTTCAGTTCGTTGATAAACCGGATGGCACTGCCGAGATTGGCGATGGCACTGGTTTCGGTAATCTCGAAACAGATGAGCTCGGGCGGGATGGCATAAAGCTGAAATTGCTGGCGCAAATACTCGAGAAACGCATCGTCGCCAATGCTGCTCCCGGACAAGTTGATGGCGCATACGGCCAGCGGTCCTTGCCGATGCTCGTCACTGAGGCAATCGGAGATGATCTTGAAGACGTTCTGCACGACCCACCGATCCAGCGTGGTCATCATTCCGTAACGCTCGGCAGCAGGGATAAAGCTGTCCGGCAGAATCATCCGGCCTGACTCATCACGCAGGCGCAGCAGAATCTCGACGTGCCCGTTATGAGTGTCAGCGTTGCAACCCAGCGCGGCGATTTCCTGGGAGTACAGACAGAAACGGTTCTCTTCAAGCGCCATGTGCAGGCGCTGGATCCACACCATTTCGCCGAACCGGGTGGACAGATCCGAATCATCATCATGGTAAACCTGAACCCGGTTGCGACCCTTCTCCTTGGCCATATAGCACGCCATGTCGGCCGAGCGCAGCGATGCCTCAAGAGTGGTAGGAGCACTGGAAATATGCACCAGGCCGATACTGACAGTGGTCACGAACGGCCGGCCCTTCCAGATGAAGTGCAAGCCCTCAACGGTTTGTCGCAGGCCCTCGGCGATCCTTTCCGCTGCGTCCGCCGAGCAGTGCTCAAGCAGAATGCCGAACTCGTCTCCACCGAGCCGTGCCAGCGTGTCGCCCTCCCGGATGCCTTGTTGCAGCAAGGCGCAGATGTGACGCAGCAGCTCGTCCCCGGCAGCATGGCCGTTGGTGTCGTTGACGAGTTTGAATTGATCCAGATCCAGAAACAGCAGCGCATGATTGCCCGGCTGATGCGACCGGCTCGCCAGCGCCAGCTCCAGGCGGTACTCGAACTCCCTTCGATTGGCCAGCCCGGTCAAGGCGTCGTGGGTCGCCTGCCACGACAGATTGGCGATGTACTGGCTCTCCTGCGTCATGTCGTGCAGCACCAGCACGGTGCCACTGACTTGACCCTCGGTGCGGATGGGCGAGCCGGTCAACGTCACCGACACAGTGCTGCCATCCAGCCGCTGGATCAGTTTCGAGTGCTCACTGCCGCCTTGGAGCGTGCCACTCAGAATACGCTCGATCAGCGTCGAGCTGTCTTTGTGATCGTTTTCGTCCAGCAGGTTGAACAGCGCGGCCAGTGGCAGGCCTGCCGCTTGCTCGGTCTTCCAGTGAGTCAGTTGCTCGGCGGCGGGGTTCATGTAGGCAATCGAGCCTTCGACATTGGTGGTGATTACACCGTCGCCGATGGACTCAAGGGTAATCTGCGCCCGCTCCTTCTCGGCCTGCAAGGCGCTAGCGAATGCGTGCCGCTGCTCGAGCAGTTTGTGAGTGCGCAGCAAGGCCAGAATGATCAGGCACAGGGCGGTAGCAAGGTTGGTGACCAAGAGGATTCGCAGGATTACCCGCGAGCCCTCTCCCAGGGCGTTGCTGAACGCCATGGCCGCGGGGGTGACGCTTTCATTGATCTGGTTGATTTGCGCACGCCAGCTCAGCAGATCACTGTCGGTCGCGCTGCCATCGGTAACGCTCGCGTGGATCTGCCGCGCCAGGTCATCGAGCTGCAGGAGATATTCGTCGCCGATTTTCCAAAGGTCGATGGCCTTTTCCAGGTAACTGAAATGCCTGAAATGGAGATACAGCCAGATAATGCTTTCAGCATCGTCAGGATCGTTACCACCTTGAAGAATCCCGGCGTGGGCACCCTCGATGTCAGGCACAGGCTGATCCAGCGCAACACGCAGATTGTGGCCGCCCTGAGGGATGATGATCGCTTGCTGATACTTGAGGTAGTTAAGTTCGTCGCGACTGTTCGCATAGAGGTTGAGGTAATAAATCGCGTCCTTCTGGCCTTTGGACCAGAGGCTTTCACCGCCCACGTAACTGCGCACAGCGGACATCATGTACAGGCTCACCCCGCCCAGTAGTGCCTGCAATAGCACAACCGCTATAAATGGCCACACAATACCCAGAAGACGGGGCTTCTCGAGAATCCGCTTTTGCTTCATGGGGTCCCTTTCATCAGCACTGCCAGATCATTCTCCCTGCTCAGGCACTCCATTTTGAGCCTGAGGGGAACCGGCTAATTTCCACAATGCAGCGAGGGCTCGTCACGTGGGGAACACAACCACGGCCTTACCTGTTGATCCGTCGGATGTTGCTTACAAGGATGTACTCCTGGCACTTGGAAGTGACCGTTTGGGGGTGAATTTCAAGCATAGTTCAAGAATTAACGGGTTCCAATGGCACTCCGCCATTTAAGCCGCCCATCCTCAATAACCGAAAAGCAGTATCAAACTCCCTGCAAATGACCATAAAGACGCGCGTAAAGCCCTCCATCTGCAATCAACTGCTGATGGCCGCCGTCTTCTGCGACGCTGCCTGCGTCGAACACCAACACCCGATCAGCCTGCTTCACGGCCGACAGGCGGTGGGCAATGATCAAAGTGGTTCGCCCTTCCAGAAACTGTGCCAGCGCCTGATGGAGGTTGTATTCCGTGGCGGCGTCCAGTGCCGAAGTGGCTTCGTCGAGAATGACGACCTTGGGGTCGGAGAGCACCATTCGCGCGATTGCCAACCGCTGGCGTTGTCCGCCAGACAACCGCACACCGGAACGCCCGACCACGCTGTCCAGCCCCGCGGGCAGTTCGCGAATGGTCATGTCCAGTTGAGCGATTTCCAGCGCCCGCCAACACGCCTCGTCACTGCGCTCACGGCCCATGGTCAGGTTGGCGCGCACGGTATCGTTGAACAAGGCGGGATGTTGCAACACCACTGCAACGTTCTCACGAACGGTTTCCAGGCCTATTTCTTGAAGGGTGGCGCCGCCGTAGCGGATGCTGCCCGATTCGGCGGTGTACAGGCCCAGCAGGAGTTGCACCAGCGTGCTCTTGCCGCCGCCGCTGGCGCCCACGATTGCAACCTTCTCTCCCGGGGCAATCGACAGGTTCAACTGATCGAGTATCGGCTCGTCCCCATACCCGAAGCGCAAATTGCGCACATCAATCCCTACTGTCGACTGAGCCGTAAACGGATCGACGCCACCGGGGTACTGCGGCTCGTTGGCCCGCGACAGCAATTCATTGATGCGGGTCAGCGCGCCGCCTGCAGCATAAAACGCGTACTGCAGATTAAGCAGCTGCTCGACCGGCCCGATCATAAACCACAGGTAACTGAACACGGCGAGCATGTGGCCGATAGACAGGTCCGAAAACAGCACAGTGAGCATGGCTGCGGCGCGGAAGATGTCGATGCCAAACTGGAACAGCAGACCACTTGCACGATTGGACGCGTCGCTTTTCCACTGAGACGCGACGGCAAAGTCACGTACTTCCTGCGCCCGTAAGCCCAGTCTTCCAAGGAAATAACCCTGCCGATTGCCTGCCCGAACTTCCTGAATGGCATCCAGGGTTTCAGTCAGTGCCTGGGTAAAGCGCGATGTGCTGTCGTTTTCGAGCTTCTTGAGGTTTTTAACGCGTTTGCCTAATTGCACTGTGGAGAAGATCACCAGCGGATTGAACAGCAGGATCAGCAATGCCAGCTGCCAGTGCATCCACAGCAAAATCGCCGAGGTACCGGCCAGCGTCAGTACGGCCACCAGAAACTTGCTCAGGGTTTCACCGACGAATTTGTCCACCGTATCGAGATCGGTCACCAGATGTGCTGTCACGGTCCCGCTACCCAGACTTTCGTATTCACCCAGAGAGATACGCTCGAGACGCTCGATCAGCCGCACGCGAATGCGGTAGACGATGTCCTTGGCAAGGCGTGCAAACAGCCGCGCCTGAACAACGTTGAACACCAGCGCAGCCAGGCGCAGGGTCAAGGTGACGAGCAGCATCAAGCCTATGTAGCCCACCGCCTTTTGCAGGCTGTCGGGTAACAGATGATTCATGAACTTCAGTGCACGGTCGCCTTGACCAAGCAACACTTCGTCCACCAGCAACGGTAGTAACAGAGGAATCGGTACCGAGCACAGCACTGCAAGCGCGGCCACGCCGTTGGCGATCCACAGGGACTTCTTGTGGTGCAGTGCAAGGCGGCGGATTTCGGCCCAGCTCAGATGATCGACACTGCGTGAAGGTTGCGGCTCGATGGCGTCCGGCATTTTCATCGGATCAGGCACTGGCTGCACGCTCCAGCCAGCGATCAAGCAGCGGCGCCAATTCTTCCACCGGCTGATAGCCATTAGTCAGTAGCGCGAGCTGTCCTTTACGCTCGGCGAGCAAGGTGGGAAACCCGGCGATGCCCAGGTCCTGGACCCAGCTAAAGTCCGAGGCAGTGGCGGCTATTTGCTCTGGATTGTCGAATGCTTCGGCGAAGACGATTCGCGGCAAACCTGCCTTCTCGGCAAGCTCGGCCAATACTGATCCTCGGGTCACATCGCGCCCTTCCAGGTAAAAGGCCTGCTGAATTTCCTTCACCAGTTTCCAGGCGATATCAGGATCGAGGCTGCGGGCTGCAACGACGGCGCGGCAGGCGGGCTCGGTGTCGTACACAAAACCCTCGGGCAGCGCGTCTTCAAAGCGAAAGGACTGACCGGTGGTGTCTTTGACTGCCTGCCAGTGCTCGAGAATGTAGCGTTTCGTGCCAGGCTCCAGCGCAGCCCCGCTGCCGGTACGCAGCCCGCCCACAACCAGGTGCAGCGGGAGCCCGGCCGCCCTCGCCTGCTCGACCAATGCATCGGCAACCGGCGCAAAACCCCAGCACCAGGAACACATCGGGTCCATCACATAGAGCAGGCGGGCGGGCATGATTCAAGCCTCGTTGGAAGGGGTTTCGTTCTTGGACTCAGCGTCCGGCAAGCGATAGTTACGACCAATAGGATGCGGCTGGTTGCGCGCTTTCGCCAGTTCGATCTGCTTTTGTCGGTCAACGGCGCTGCGGCGGGTTTTCTCACTCAGCTTGTCCCAGCAGTGCGGGCAGCTGACGCCGGGCGTGTAATGCTCACTGGCACGGTCTTGCGCGCTGATCGGCGTGCGGCAGGCGTGACATTGATCGTAGTCGCCTTCGGTCAGGTCATGACGCACGGTGACCCGGTTGTCGAAGACGAAGCAGTCGCCGCGCCAGCGGGTTTCTTCCTGCGGCACTTGCTCCAGATATTTGAGGATGCCGCCCTTGAGGTGATACACCTCTTCAAACCCCTCGCCCAGCATATAGCTGGAAGCTTTTTCACAGCGAATGCCGCCGGTGCAGAACATCGCCACCTTCTTGTGTTTCGAGGGGTCGAAGTGGGCTTTGATGTAATCCGGGAACTCACGGAAACTGGTGGTCTTGGGGTCAATGGCACCCTCGAACGTGCCGATGGACACCTCGTAGTCATTGCGGGTGTCGATCAACAGAACTTCAGGGTCCGAAATGAGGGCATTCCAGTCAGTTGGCTCCACATAGGTGCCGACCTTTTTGTTCGGGTCAACACCCTCAACGCCAAGGGTCACGATCTCTTTTTTGAGCTTGACCTTGGTGCGGTAGAACGGCTGATCCTCGCAATAGGATTCCTTGTGATCGATATCGACCATGCGCGGGTCTTTTTTCAACCAGGCCATAAGCCCGTCGATGCCTTCGCGGCTACCGGAAACCGTGCCGTTGATGCCTTCATCAGCGATCAGCAAGGTGCCTTTGATACCGTTGTCGACCATGGCCTGGAGCAGCGGCTCTCGCAATGCGACGTAATCACTGAGGGTGACGAATTTGTACAACGCCGCGACGACGATGGGGGCGGTTTGAGTCATGTTGCGTCTCCAGGTGGTGACCCTCGCAAAGGGCCTACCGGATGAGTGATTCGGGAATAAACGTGCCCTAGCGGCAACGCGGCGCGGATTCTAGCAAAAACGAAGGGGATTCAGACAGGCGGGTGATCAGCGCAATAGATCGCAAGCGGCTGCAGGAGCGCACTTGCCCGCAATAGCGTCGGTACGTTCGATAGATTTACATCGAAAGATCCGACCCCTTCACGGGCAACCGCACTCCTACACAATCACCACTCGTTACGCATGCCCGCCCGCGCAGGTTGGGGACGTCGGCACGATGCCGGCTTCCGACCACTCCTGCGGGGTGTAAGTATGCAGCGCCAAGGCATGGAACTCGCCCATGAGGCCGCCCAAAAGGCCATAGACCTTCTGGTGCCGCTTCACGAGGTTGAGCCCTGCAAACTGGTCACTGACCAGAATCGCCTTGTAGTGAGTTTCATCACCACGGCTGTGCATGTGGCTTTCATTCAGCACCTCAAGGTGCTGCGGCTGAAAGACCGACAGCGCAGATTCGATTCGCTGTTGCATGCTCATGGAGGACTTCGCTACTTATGGCTTTTTGGCAGGAGCAGGCACTGCGGCAGGTTTGCCAGCAGGCGCCAGTTCAGTGGTCATGTCAGCCAGCAGCTTGTTGACAACAGGCACAGCGCTTTCGAGCTTGCTCTGGGTCAGTTGGGCCGATTGCTGAGTCAGCTCAGGCATTTTGGTCAGCACTTTCTTGCCCAGTGGCGACTCGTAGAATGCCACCAGATCCTTCAACTCTTTCTCAGTGAAGTTGGAGGTGTAGAGCTTGACCATGTCCGGTTGCAGCTTGTTCCAGCCAATGGCTTGGTCCAGCGCAGCGTTGGCCTTGGCCTGGTAGGTTTCCAGGGTCGCTTGCTTGGAGGCAGGCGCCTTGGTTTCGGCAAAGCGCTGAGCGAACATTTGCTGCACTTGCATGTAGACCGGCGTGCCCAACTTGTCGGCGTGAGCCAGTTTGAGGAACGTCATAGCGCTGGCTTCATGGCTGGCGGTATCGGCGAGAACCTGGCCGCTGGCACATACCAGCGCAACCGCAGCACAGATGGCACGAATACGGGTCATCGAGTTTCCTTTCTAGCTTACGAGGCAGAACCCCAAGACCGGTTATTCTGCGCCCCTTTTTGCATTGCGCTCAACCCCCGACCCTACGAGCGGTTAAATCGCCTGTCGATCCAGCCCTGTTTTTGCACCCCTTCAGACACGGTTTTGACGCACTATGTCGGCGCGCATTCTTTTCAAGTAAACCTGCGGGGAACCCGCTTGGGTTCTCAGGGCCTAAATCTCGCAATCGACCTTAAGGAGAGAGACCAGTGAGCCGTACCGAAACCGACAGCATAGGTCCGATCGAAGTCCCGGAAGACGCTTACTGGGGCGCACAGACCCAACGTTCGTTGATCAATTTTGCAATTGGTCAGGAACACATGCCACTGCCACTGCTGCATGCACTGGCACTGATCAAGAAGGCCGCGGCGCGCGTCAACGACCGTAACGGAGATCTGCCTGCGGACATCGCCCGCCTTATTGAGCAATCGGCTGATGAGGTGCTGGGCAACAAGCTCGACGACCAGTTCCCACTCGTAGTCTGGCAGACCGGCAGTGGCACACAGAGCAACATGAACGTCAATGAAGTGATCGCCGGACGGGCCAACGAGCTTGCAGGCAAAGGCCGCGGCGGCAAGAGCCCGGTCCACCCCAACGACCATGTCAATCGCTCGCAAAGCTCCAACGACTGCTTCCCCACAGCCATGCATATCGCCGTGGCCCAAGCGATCAAAGACCAACTGCTGCCCGCCGTCACCGAGCTGTCGGCAGGCATCGCTGAACAATCCTCGCGCCACATGAGGCTGGTCAAAACCGGCCGCACGCACATGATGGACGCGACGCCGATCACCTTCGGCCAGGAATTGTCCGCCTACGTCGCGCAACTGGACTACGCCGAAAAAGCCATCCGTAACGCACTCCCCGCCGTTTACGAGCTGGCCCAAGGCGGCACGGCTGTCGGCACGGGGCTGAATTCACCTCACGGTTTTGCTGAAGCCATTGCTGCGGAACTCGCCGCGCTGTCCGGGTTGCCATTTGTAACGGCACCCAACAAATTCGCCGCCCTCGCCGGGCATGAACCGCTGACGGCGATGTCAGGTGCGCTGAAAACCCTTGCCGTGACGCTGATGAAAATCGCCAACGACCTGCGCCTGCTGGGATCAGGCCCTCGGGCAGGCTTGGCCGAGGTCAGGCTTCCGGCCAACGAGCCGGGCAGTTCTATCATGCCGGGCAAGGTCAACCCGACTCAGTGTGAAGCGTTGTCGATGCTTGCGTGCCAGGTGATGGGCAACGACGTGACCATCGGTATTGCGGCAAGTCAGGGACACCTGCAACTGAACGTCTACAAACCGGTGCTCATTCACAACATTCTGCAATCGATCCGCCTGCTGGGCGACGGCTGCAGAAACTTCAATGAGCACTGCATCGCTGGCATGGAGCCGGATGCAGGCAAAATGGCCGAGCACCTGGAGCAAGGCCTGATGCTGGTCACCGCGCTTAACCCGCACATCGGTTACGACAAGTCTGCCCTCATTGCAAAAAAGGCTTACAGCGAAGGCCTGACGCTGCGTGAAGCGGCTCTGGCTTTGGGCTTTTTGACTGATGAGGAGTTCGACACCTGGGTCCGTCCCGAGAAGATGCTAGAGGCCGGAAGCAATGGTTGATCCGATCAGTGGCGCCACCCCACTGGAAGGGTACGGCAAGCGCATCCTGATGATTTTCGGCACGCCGAAAAGCGTCAGCCTCTGCCACGCATTGGGCGAAGCGTACGCCCAGGGCGCGCGCAGCGAGGGGCATGTGGTGCGCATGCTCAAACTTGACGAAATGGAGTTCGACCCGGTGCTGCACGGCGGATACGACTCAAGCCAAACGCTGGAGCATGATTTGTTGCAGGCACAGCGCGAGATTCACTGGGCCGAGCATTTGGTGTTTGTTTATCCGGTCTGGTGGGGCGGCTTGCCAAGCCTGCTCAGCGGTTTCTTTGACCGGGTGTTAATGCCAGGCTTTGCGTTCAAAACCCATGGCCGCAAACACCCCTCCAACGAATTGCTGCGCGGCCGGACCGCCGAGCTACTCGTGACCATGGACACGCCGCGTCGCTACTTCCGCTGGATCTACGGCGCCCCGGCACATCGGCAGATGACCCGCACCATTCTTGAGTTTTGCGGGATCAAAACCAAGCGCCTCACCGAATTTGCCCCGGTGCGCACCTCAACAGAAGAACAGCGCCAGCAATGGATCCGGCTTGCGGAATCGCTGGGTAAAAAGTGAGGTTCACCGCAGGCGCAGGCCTTGCTATTGGTTAGTCACAGCGATTCCTGCGAATTCGGTTTGTCAGGTAAGGCAGGCTGTCCGGGTTCAGGGCGAATGCGCAGCCCATCGCGTCCTCGCGTTGCGCGCGCGCCTACATTGATTACGTCCCGTCAGACCCGTGCCGCCATCCGCGCTTTTCTCGCTTTCATCCCGGCGATCAATGAGGGCCCCAGCGCGGTCAACGCGGACCCCGCCACCACCATAACCGCTCCGCCGTAGCCCAACGCGTTTATCTCCTCAGCCTTCACATAATCGGGCCACAGCCAAGCGGCGACCGCCACCGACGCAAAGGTCACCAGCGGCGTCAACGCAAGGGTGGCGCTAACCCGCGATGCTTCCCAATGCGCCAGCGCCTCGGCAAACGCGCCGTACGCCACCAGTGTGTTCAGACAACACGCCAGCAGCAGCCAGCCTTGCAAGGTCGAGAGTTGCAGCGCTTGCGCGGGATGCGCCCAAGGCGAAACCAGCAATGCACAAAACAGGTAGATCACCATCATCACCTGCAAGGAATTCCACACCGTCAGCAGCTGCTTCTGACTCAAGCCGTAGAACGTCCACACGGCAGCAGCGAGAAAGACCGTCAGCACACCCGCCGTGTAATCGCTCAGCGAGGTGAACAGCTCCACCAAACGCTGATTGAAAAACAACGCGAAGCCCGTCAACAACACCAGCAGCCCGAGAAACTGCCCCAGACCAAAGCGCTCCTTAAACACGAAGATGCTGCTGATCAGCAGTAAAATCGGGCCCATCTGAATCATCAATTGGGTCGTGCCGGGGCTGAGCAAACGCAAGCCGATCAGATAGAGTACGTAATTGCCGACCAGGCCAAGGACAGCCATTGCCACCAGTACTTTGCCCTTGCGCCCGAGCACTTTGAAGCTGGGCAACTTGCCCACAGAGGCAAGCCATATAAAGAGCAGCGCGCCGGAAACAAAAAGTCGGAACCACGTCACCGTGACCGGGTCCATCACTAGTAGCACCTGTTTGAGTTTGATGGGCAAAATGCCCCAGAGCAAAGCAGTCAACAGTGCAAGTGACAGGCCGTATAACCAGCGGCCAGACGAAATATGCATGAAGATTCCTGATAAAAATGACAAGGGCGCCATTCTAGGCCTTGATCTGCCGGCGACACAGCTACAGTTCACCCCGCAGATCAGAGTAAAGTGCGCGGCGGCCATTTATGCGTAGCAATAATTACAGGCGCAACGACCTGTGCGGACCCACCACACCAGTGCAATTTCCGGGGAAGGTTATGTTAGGCAAACGTGAACAAGATCCAAGCGCCACGTTGCATTTCCGCGCAGACCGCGTCTCGCTGGTCAACGGCATGTATTTCTTCAGTACCCGTGAAAACACGCTGGAAGGGCCTTTCCCCAGTCGCGACGAAGCGGCCAGGGAAACCGAGGCCTACATCAAGCGCATGCAAGGCCATAACCCTGAGCAATCCGCCGAACTGAACGGCTGACCCGGCGGTAGTCGCTGTCTGGAGCGAAGGCTTCAACAATGATTGCGTTGAAACGTTTGTTCGCCCATCGCGGCTATCTGCCCTTCGATCAGCGCATCGAACGGTGCAAACAATGCGTCAAAGGATGTTTGCGGCTCTAGCGTATGAAGCGCATGGACAATCGCTTCCAGCGTTGACAAGGCATCCGGGCCAGGCGCTTTGCGCAAACGATAACGCGACAACGGCGCATTACTCAGCGTCACCCTCGGCAGCGCCGCCAGAAGCGGATTGAGGTGCAGCAACTTTCGCGCCTTGCGCCACGTCCCGTCTGGCACCACCAGCAGCATGGGCAACGACGCCCCATCCTCCAGAGTCAGTGTTGCCGCGCCTTCACCCGGAAACAGCAATCGGGTCTGATAACCCGGCACGTTGAGTAACGCAGGCAAATCCTCGAACACCTCGGCCACTACCAATTGCGCCTGCTTGAGCCCCATCGCCGCCAGCCGCGCCGTGTTCAGCGCATGACCGACTTCACTCGGGTGCTGCAAAATCAACACCCGCGTCTGGCTGTCGAGGCCCGGAATTAGCGCGCATAGACAGTGGTTCTGAGGTCGCAAGCAACGCTCGCAGCGCAAACGGGCCATGGATCATTCCTCCAGAAGCAGCATCACAGTGGGTTGAGTTGGGCCTTAAGCAGGTCGCGAAACGTCTGGATCAATGGCTCACGACTGCGGCCTCGACGCAGAATCATGGAGAACGGCGCCTGGTAGCCAAACGTCGCGGGCAACAGCACACGCAATTGCCCCGAATCGATCCATGACTGCGCGTAATGCTCCGGCAGGTAACCGATGTACGCGCCTGACAACACCAGAATCAGCTGTGCCTCCATACTTTCCACGGTCGCCGCGCTGTGTTTGAAGCCGTGTCGGGCGAGCTCAGCCTGGCTCCAGTAACCGCGACCTACCATGCGCTGCTGGGTGATGACCGGTTCCGGGATGCGTCGCTCGCTGAACAGCGCGTGACGGCTGCTGCAATACAACCAATGTTGCTCGCGATAAAGCGGCTGATAAAGCAGCCCATTCATGCGCGTTGAAAACGAACCGATCGCCAGATCCAGCCGGTTATCCAGTACGCCAAGTTGCAATTCATAGGGGCTCATGACTGACAAATGCAAATGCACGGCCGGGTGTTCTTCGCTGTAGGCACCGATCACTTCGGCAAACGGCAGGGCCGGATCACTGACCGTGGAATCGAGCACACCAAGGTTCAGCGTGCCCCGAAGCTCACCCTTGAGCGCGGCGGCGTAAAGCTCGAATCCCTCGAGTTCACCCAGCAGGCGCAATGTTTCCTGGTGGAACAGCTCGCCCTTGCTGGTCAGGCTGAAACCGCCTCGCCCCCGATGGCACAGCACGATCCCTAGCGCAGCTTCAAGTTGGCTCATGTAAGTGCTGATGGCGGAAGTCGAAAGATTCAGTTCCTGTTGCGCACTGGCAAAACCCTGGTGGCGCACCACGCAGACAAAAATACGGAGCAGTTTGAGGTCAGGTAATGCGCTGGCCATGGGAGTACCGAGAAAATGCCACAGATGCTACGCAAAGCAATCGATGGGAGGGAGCCAGCTCGCGATGACGGCGTGTCAGTTTCTACAAACGCTACTGTCAAGAAATGCAATCGAGAGCAAGCTCCCTCCCACATGGAATGCAGTGGCCGGGAGCTTAACCGAAACACTCGATACTTCAGAAATATCTGAACTAAGTATTTTGCCTCACCGATTGTTTCTATAGCCCTTGATTTGCAGAATCCACTTCAAGCTTTGATCCCCTTGAACTCACCGATGAGGCAATCCCGTGGACAAGATTTTCCACCAACCACTGGGCGGCAACGAAATGCCGCGCTTCGCCGGCATCGCCACCATGATGCGCCTGCCCCACCTGCAAACGGCCGAAGGTCTGGACGCTGCGTTTGTCGGCGTCCCTCTGGACATCGGCACCTCTCTGCGCCCAGGCACCCGCTTCGGTCCGAGGGAAATACGCGCCGAATCGGTGATGATTCGACCCTTTAACATGGCCACCGGCGCTGCGCCGTTTGACTCACTGTCCGTTGCAGACATTGGTGACGTGGCAATCAATACCTTTAATCTGCTGGACGCCGTACGGATTATTGAAGAGGCCTACGACGGCTACCTGGCTCACGGCATCATTCCGCTGACACTGGGCGGCGACCACACCATCACGCTGCCCATCCTGCGTGCCATTCACAAAAAGCACGGCAAGGTCGGTCTGGTTCACATCGACGCCCACGCGGACGTCAACGACCACATGTTCGGCGAGAAAATCGCCCATGGCACGACCTTTCGCCGCGCAGTGGAAGAAGGCCTGCTCGACTGTGATCGTGTGGTGCAGATAGGTTTGCGCGCGCAGGGTTACACCGCCGAGGACTTCAACTGGAGTCGCCAGCAGGGCTTCCGTGTGGTGCAGGCAGAAGAGTGCTGGCACAAATCCCTGGCACCACTGATGGCCGAAGTGCGCGAGAAAGTCGGCGGCGGTCCGGTCTACCTGAGTTTCGACATCGACGGCATCGATCCTGCCTGGGCGCCTGGCACCGGCACCCCGGAAATCGGCGGGCTGACCACGATCCAGGCCATCGAAATCATTCGTGGGTGCCAAGGCCTTGACCTGATTGGCTGCGACCTGGTGGAGGTCTCGCCGCCTTATGACACCACCGGCAATACCTCATTGCTAGGCGCCAACCTGCTTTACGAAATGCTCTGCGTGCTGCCGGGTGTGGCGCACCGTTAACACGAAACTCCTAATGCACGGCCGAATGCGGGAGGCAGCTTGCTCGCGTTTGCGGCACGACTATGTCGAATCCGTCGACTGACACGACGCGATCACGAGCAAGCTGCCTCCCACAAAGCGTCAGCAACACAGCACAACAAAACGCTCATCCACTGACGGCCTGACTGATGGCGTTCGTGCTGGTCAGCCTGTTTGCGCCCAAGCGGCTGGCAGTGACGGCGATCGCATGCGCGCAAAAATCAGGATGCCTCAGGGCATCCTTTTTTAGTTGAGCTCTATATTAAGTCGCCAGACTGGCTCATTCTGAAGCGAAGAACCCCAACCAGCCTCAACAACCACGCAGAGGCCTTCATGGAACGTCCTGAAATCTACCAACACGTGATTGATGCCCTCGGCAGGATACTCGTCGACAAGGACCCGATTCGTGATGATGCGCTGATTACCGAACTGTTTCTGGACACGCAGGATTTCGAACAGTTTTTCAGCGACCTGCAAACCGACTTTGGCATCGCGCTGCCGCTGCGAATCAAATCGGAACTGTCCGATCTACCCGACAGCGCTGACTACCATCAAATGACGCTCGACGGATTCGTAGACGTGATTGCCAAAGAAATGAAAGAGAAGAGATTGGCCAAGCGGTAATGCGCTGGCGACAGAAGCAAAAAAAGAGGTAACAGACAGGAGGTTGCTCAGGCCGGGACCGGCGAGCAAGAGACGAACGGGCTACCAGGAGGTAGCGCCGTTATACCGAGTGTTTAACTCAGCGACGCGACTGGCGACGTTTGTCGTCGTTGGCGCGAACGGGAATGGGTTGCAACTTGGGACGCTCGATCAAGCCCAGCGCAACGCCTGCATCGTGAAGCCATTCTTGCAATTTGCTGTTCATTTAACGCCCCCTTCAGGGAAATTCCCGGCAGCGAACTTCTGAGCCGCTAGATGCAGATCATAGTGCCTGTGAGCACTTTACGCCTGCTACCGAGTGTCGCGGCAAAAATTTTTTTCCGTCATAGCCTATCCGACACATTGAACAGCATTTCGGCATCCACTTGGCGACAAACGGCGCTATCCCTACCCCGGTATCGCAGGCGTCAACGCCGCGGATTCATGGGCTTGGGTTCGGCGAGCGAGTATGAAAAACAGCGCGCCGCCCAGGAAACATCCGGTAAACCATGCGAAGTTCGCCATGGGCTGCAACGCAGGCACAAAGGTAATCGCGACCCCCACCAGTGTGGCCAGTACCAGCGCCTTGACCGCCGTATAGTTGATGCCACCGGTGTACCAATAACGTCCTGTCGGGCCATCGTTGAACAGCGCATCGACGTCAATTTGCTGTTTCTTGATCAGGTAATAGTCCACCAGCAGGATGCCGAACAAAGGACCGATAAACGCCGCCAGCACATCGAGCGTGTAGTGAATCACCTGCGGGTTATTGAACAGATTCCAGGGCGTGATGAAAATCGAAGCGACCGCTGCGATCATGCCCCCTGCCCGCCAACTGATCTTGCTGGGTGCGACGTTGGCAAAATCGAAAGCAGGTGAAACGAAGTTGGCCACGATGTTGATGCCAATGGTGGCTGTTACGAAAGCGAATGCACCCAGGAGCACGGCAACGTCGTTATCGATCCGGGCAACGGTGGCGATAGGGTCATGCAGCATTTCGCCGAACACTGGCAACGTGCCCGAAACAATCACTACCGTCACCAGAGAAAACGCCAGGAAGTTCACCGGTAGCCCCCAGAAGTTGCCCTTTTTGACGTCAGCCATGCTGCGGCAATATCGACTGAAGTCGCCGAAGTTCAGTGTGGGGCCGGAGAAGTAGGACACTACCAAAGCGGTTGCCATGACCACCTGCGTAAACGCATCCCAGCCGCTTAGCGACTTTTCTCCCAAGGTAAAACTGATGCTCGACCAACCGGCCTTCCAGACAATCCACCCGGCAAGCAAAAACATTACGGCGTAGACAACAGGCCCGGCCCAGTCGATAAAACGCCGAATTGAATCCATTCCGGTCCAGAACACAGCGGCCTGCACCACCCACAGCGCCAGGAAACCTAACCACCCAAGGTAGGACAAACCAGCGAAATGCGGTTCGGCGAAGACACTCATTTGCGGAAAAAACCGCAGAACCACGATGATCAGTGCACTGGACGCCAGATAGGTTTGCACCCCGTACCAGGCGACGGCGATCAGGCCGCGAATCACCGCAGGGATGTTGGCCCCGAACACACCAAAGGCCAGTCGACAAATCACCGGGTAGGGCACGGCGGCTTGTTGACTGGGTTTGGCCAGCAGGTTGGCGATCAATTGAATAAAGCAGATGCCGACCAGAAGCGCGATAAGTACCTGCCAACTGGCAAGCCCCAACGCAAAAAGGCTGGCGGCGAAGACGTAACCGCCAACGCTGTGCACGTCACTCATCCAGAACGCAAAAATGTTGTACCACGTCCACTTTTGCGGAAGCGGACCAAGGTCCTGATTGTATAAACGTGGGCTGTACCCTTGGGGCGTTGGCTCGGTCATCGCATGTCTCCCTTATAGGACGACGTGCTCCCGAGTCATGCGTTAAAACACCCTGCGTACGGGAGCACGCGTGAGTTGTATACGAATGGATAGGCAGAATGCGTGCCATACCGATTTAAGTGTGTGCAACTTTTCGGTCGGACGATGTATTCGGGGGCTTCCGCGTCAGCGGCTGGCATTTGAATATCAGCCAGCGAGATCCGACCGTGCACGCTGGAGGTGCAGCAATGCTTAACGAAAGTGCATGCCGAACGTGCGATGGGGTAACGCTCAAGGGCTCAGAAAATATGTATACAATTTATAAAGATATTGTTTTTAAAAACCGCAGCACAGCTAATCCGACACCTCAGCCAAGCCGCCTTCATCGGTCAATGCGCGTTCAAGTAGTTCTGCCGGGAGGGATTTACTCGCCCGGGCGCCGAGCAGCTTCAGTTGCTCGCTGCGACTGACCAGGTTGCCCCGCCCCTCAGTCAGCTTGTTGCGCGCAGCGCCATAGGCTTTGTCCAGTTGCTGAAGACGGTTTCCTACTTCGTCCAGGTCCTGAATGAACAGAACGAATTTGTCATAGAGCCAACCCGCGCGCTCGGCGATCTCGCGTGCGTTCTGGCTTTGCCGTTCCTGCTTCCATAGGCTATCGATCACGCGCAGCGTCGCCAGCAACGTGGTCGGGCTGACGATGACGATATTGCGGTCAAACGCCTCCTGGAACATGTTGGGTTCGGCCTGTAGCGCCGCCGAGAACGCCGCCTCAATCGGCACAAACAGCAAAACGAAATCCAGACTGTGCAAGCCTTCCAGGCGCTTGTAATCCTTGCCTGACAGGCCTTTCACGTGGTTGCGCAGCGACAGCACGTGCTGCTTGAGGGCGAGTTGGCCGATCACGTCATCGTCAGCTGACACGTACTGCTGATAGGCGGTCAAACTGACCTTCGCGTCCACCACCACCTGTTTGTCGCCGGGCAACATGATTAGCACGTCCGGCTGAAAACGCTCGCCGTCAGGCCCTTTCAGGCTGACTTGCGTCTGGTATTCGCGGCCCTTCTCCAGGCCCGCGTGCTCCAGAACCCGCTCGAGAATCAGTTCACCCCAGTTGCCTTGGGTTTTCTGCCCTTTGAGGGCGCGCGTCAGGTTGGTGGCCTCGTCACTCAGGCGCTGATTGAGCTGCTGCAGACGCTCCAGTTCTTTGCTCAAGGAGAACCGCTCGCGAGCCTCCTGCTGGTAGCTCTCTTCAACGCGTTTTTCAAAAGACTGGATGCGCTCCTTGAGCGGGTTGAGCAATTGCCCTAGCTGTTGCTGACTGGTTTCGGCAAAACGCTGTTCACGCTCGTCGAAAATCTTGCCTGCCAGCTCGGCAAACTGAGCCCGCAACTCGTCCCGCGATCCCTGAAGATCGGTCAGGCGCTGTTGATGACTCTCCTGCTGCTCGCGCAACTCAGCACTCAGCGACGCACATTGAGAGTCCAGCCTTCGCAGCTCTGCTTCTTTGAGCGTACGTTCCTGATTGGAGTCATCCAGCGCATGCGTTGACACCTCATGTTGCTGGCGAAGCAGCTCGACTTCCCTGCGCAACGCGGCCAGATCCGCCTGCTTCACCGCATTGGCCTGGCTCAGATCGCTGATCTCGTCGCGACTGGCGTCGAGCTGGGCGTTCAGCCCGTCCTGCGCCATCTGCGCAGTGCTTAAACGCTCGTCCAGCAGCGCTGCGTCGGCTTCGCGCCGGGACAGTTTTCGCTGCAACTGCCACGCCAGTGCCAACAACGGCAGCGCCGCCGCCCCAAGACCCAGCAACAGGCTGGTCAGGTCCAAAGCCATACATTTTCCCCGTCTACCGATTCATGCTCGCGGCATTATGCGCAGAACCGGGGCAGACGTCAGATTCCGATTGCCAGCGACGGCGCCCGCACCAATCGCAGCATGCAAAGGCCATGACCCTCGCGATAGAGCTGGCGCTCGGGACAATCCACAGAAGCTGTGGATAACTCAGTGGACAACACTCCTTGAACCTTCGCAAACGCAGGCAGAATGGGGCCTGCGTTCAAACTGACGATTTTTTCACCAGTGAAAAAAAGCGATGGTTTTCATTGACTTAATAAATCGACACGTTAAATCAACCTGTTAGGTGCGTATGTGACAGTGAGATGGCAACTACATGCGCTAATGTGCACAAGTCAATTTGCCACCTACACGTCGCACTCTCGCTGGGTACATTTCACGTGACAAGCCTGGACATGGGCGTAATATTCATCTCCCGATTCTCGGCATGTAACCTCAACAGGCCGAACCATCCGATTGTTTTTGTAATCCCCCTCTTCCATCTCGATTACGGTTGAGTTAGCATCCTCGCCGTTAGTACCAAGCTGAAAGTCAATTCTGGTCGACCAAATCTCACAGCCAAGCTCATCCAACGATGGCAGGCTGAAAAAAGGGATCGACCACCTCGATGGTTTCCAGACATTAACGCTCACCCGCATGGCCTTCCCCAAAGACTGGAAGGATGCTGTAGACGCTAATAGCCTGCCAAGAACCAGCCTGCAAATTGATCAGGATCTTCACCCCGAGCCTCGAACCTTAGCTCTTGTTGTGATGCCTGCCCTCCTAAGTACCTACCGGTCAGCCCAGCGCTACATGTTAACTGCGCTTTAACTGGCTGCTTTTGTTCCAGACAGGTTCTTCGCCCTGCCCCTGACTCGCATTCGAGCAATGGCCCGCGTTTTCTGGAACGTTTTAATTTTGCACGGTTCTATTCCGTGTCGTTTTAGGAAACACCATAACCATGACTGCTCATATTCATACTCAGGATGCTATCCGCACCCTCACTAACGCCTTCGCACCAATGAACTGCCTGATCATGGCCGCTCGCAAAGGCTGCTTCAGCTTCACCATCGTCAATGAACACGGCATCGCGCGTCACAGTGAACGTTTGTATCCAGATCAGTACTCCAGCGCAGAACCGCTGCAGGCAGTGATTGACCGGACCCGTCAGGCGCTCACCGCCTGATACCGTCCGTCGCGTAACACGACCTATACAACCAGGCCTCGCCCTAAACGGCGGGGCTTTTTTGTGCCTGTTTTTCTTATGAAATTCCGCTTGGGTGCGTGAAATCCTGATCGCTGCGCAAGGCGGCTTGCCAGGAAAGATTTTAAAAACAGCCCTTTACCCGCGAGTTATGACACTACACTTGAACTTGAGCGGCCTGCGCCGCTTCCGGTGAGCCGCCCGATTCACAGCTGCCAAGCGCCAGGCTCACCGGACCATTCTTGCGCCGAGGATGCTATGGGAATCGCCGCCAGTGAACTCCGCCGCTATGTGATCCGCCCAACCCTGCTCTACCTCGGACGCCACGACCCGACCGCCGAGCTATTTCTGGTAGGCGTCGCCGCCAGCCAGTCGGCACTGGGTACCAAGCTCGACACCCAGCGGGGTCATGGGCTTTACAGCATCAACGGCAACCGGCACTGTCGGCTATGGGACGAGTTTCTGGCCAAGGATCCCGACCTGGCCAGCCTGGTTCGTGGCCTGGCCAGCCAGCATGCGTTTCTCACAGGCCCCAATGTGGAACTCACGGTAAACCTGCGTTACTCAACAGCCATTGCATGGCTGATGGTGGAGGCCAGCCGACTTGAGCTGCCCGCAGAGCATGATTTGCTGGGTATGGCGCGAATATGGCGCCAAATATTTCAGCCGCAAGGCCAACTGAAAGATTTCGCCACTGCCTGGCAAACTTCGGTTCGCCCCCTGTATCAAGTCTCGACAGCCATTTCGTGACCAAACGGTTTTGCAGTAGATGGCAACGAATTTTACAGATTGTCCTACAAAAACAGCTCTAGCTCGGGTGATGCGGCCTATAGCGCGTTGTGGAAAATGTTGGTAATTTCCGCGCGGTGATCAACAAGGAGTTCTAATAATGAAAAAAGTAATGATCAAAACCAGCCTAAGTCTCGCCGTTACACTTGCATCTACCCAACTCTTCGCATCGGGCTTCGCCCTCAATGAACAAAGTATCAGCGGCATGGGGACCGGTTTTGCGGGCCGTTCCTCTTCAGTCGATGATGCAAGCATCGTGTTCGGCAACCCTGCGGGCATGTCGCGGATCAAGCGCCAACAAGTCACCGTTGGTGTAGCGGCAATCGATGCAAAAACTGATCTCTCCGATACTCGCGGCACTGCAGCCGGTACCAATAAAGGCGACATGGTGCCTTTCACTGCGGTGCCGATGGGTTTCTACGTCAACCCTATCGATGATCACTGGGCGTTTGGTCTGGGCGTCTATGCACCCTTCGGTCTGGTGACCGACTACGAAAATGGCTTCCAGGGCCGCAACTTCGGCAGCAAGAGCCAAGTGAAGGTTGTCACCTTCCAGCCAACCGTCAGCTATGCCTTCAACGACAAGGTGTCGATCGGTTTTGGTCCGACCATCAACCGCATCTCCGGCGTGCTGGAATCGGCGCTGAACGTCAGTGGCGCGCTTGGCAGACCGACCGGTGACGGGCGTGTTCAGGTAAAGGGCGATGACGTTGGCTATGGCTACAACATCGGTTTGATGGTCCAAGCGACCGAGACCACCAACCTGGGTCTGACCTACCATTCGAAAGTCAGCTACAACCTTGAAGGTCACACTGAAGTGACCCGTGGCGCAGGTGTTCCTGCACTAGCACTGGGCGGACGTTATGACGCCGAGTTGAGTATCGACACCCCTGAATCGGTGGACTTCTCGGTGACTCAGAAGCTGACCGACGACTGGAAGCTTTACGGTGGCACCACCTGGACGCGCTGGAGCCGTCTGAAAGACATCACCGTGCGTAACTCCGGCGTTACAGGGGCTATCTCCACGCCGCTGGTCAGCACTATCACCGAAGAACAAAACTGGCACGACACCTGGGCGTACGCCGTCGGCACCTCCTACCAGCTCAACAAGCAGTGGGTATTGCGCACCGGTCTGACCTGGGACCAGTCGCCTACCAACAACACTGATCGTTCGCCACGCATCCCTACCGGTGACCGTACGATCTTCAGTGTTGGCGCTGGCTGGAGCCCAACGGAAGACCTCACGATCGATGTGGCGTATTCCTACCTTGACGAAGAAAAAGTCACCGTTAACCGGACCAACGCTTTGCGCCAATCCTACGCGGCGACCTACGACAACAGCGCCAACGGTTTCGGCCTGGGCATGACCTACCGCTTCTGATGCAGTAGGCACATCGGGCTTCAAGCAGGTTAGCCGAAAACAAAAACCCCGCCTCCAGCAATGGAGGCGGGGGTTTTTCGTTTAATCGGTTAGCCTTTCTGTAGGAGCCAACTTATTGGCTATAAGCATGGCGCGATGTTTCAGCACGCCGGCTCGCGAACAGGTTCGCTCTTACAACTGTGCTCAGGGTTTGGACGCTATGGCCTTCTCCACGGCAGCAATCAATTCAGGGTCATCCGGTTTGGTGGTGCTCGCAAAACTGGCGATGACGTTGCCTTTACGGTCCACCACGTATTTGTAGAAATTCCAGCGCGGTGGATTGCTTTGCTCCGCCAGGACTTTGAACAGATGCGTGGCGTCGTCGCCCCGAACCGGTTGCGGCTCGGTCATGGTGAAGGTCACGCCGTAGTTGACGTAACACACCTTGGCGGTTTCTGCGGCATCATTGGACTCCTGTTTGAAGTCGTCCGAGGGAACGCCGAGCACTTCAAGCCCCTGACCTTTGAACCGCTGATTCAGCGCCTCAAGGCCTTTGAATTGAGGCGCGAAACCGCAAAAACTGGCCGTATTGACCACCACCAGCGGCTTGCCTGCAAACTGCTTGCACAGGTCGATATTCTGCTTGGCCCGCAGCTTGGGCAGATCTCCCTGTAACAGCGGGGGGCAATCGGCAGCCAGCACGGTGCCGGTCATGGCAAGAAACAGGGTTGGCACAGCTATCCAGCGAACTCTCATGACGGCATCCATCGCTTCACGCGCAGCAGTTAGTGTCTGACGATACGCTACTCCATGAGCCCACGAATGCCTAGACGCAGCCATGACCGCGTCTCAGCAGGCACTCATGCCGAGCTGCAACGCCCGCAGCCCAACGTGCTGCCAGCCCCACCACGCAGCGGCCAGCAGCGCGACGACAAGCATTGCCGCGCCCACCCACGCAAGCACTCTGATCACAGCGCTGCACTCAACGCCTGCAACCGCGCCACCGGCCGCTCACGCACCGGCCAGTTAAGCGCCGCAGCTACCAGGCTCAGGACGATGGAAACCTGCCAGATCAAGTCGTAGCTGCCCGTACGGTCGTAAACCAGACCGCCGAGCCAACCGCCCAGAAATGCACCCAACTGATGAAACAGAAACACGATGCCGCCCAGCATGGACAAGTTACGCACGCCAAACAGCGTCGCGACGGTTCCATTGGTCAACGGCACGGTTGAGAGCCACAACAGACCCATCGCCACGCCGAATAAATAAGCAGTGGTTTCGGACAGTGGAACCCACAGGAAGAGGCTGATGACCACGGCACGCATCAGGTACAACGCGGTAAGCAACCGGGGTTTTGACAGGCGTCCGCCAAGCCAGCCCGCTGTGTAGGTGCCAAAGATGTTGAACAGACCAATCAACGCCAGCACAGTGGTTCCGACCTTGGCTGGCAGATGCTGATCCACAAGATAGGCCGGCAAGTGAACGCCGATAAACACCACCTGGAACCCACAGACGAAAAACCCGAATGCCAGCAGCCAGAAACCTGAGTGCGTACACGCCTCATGCAGCGCCTCGCGCAACGTCTGTTCGCCACCGTTTAGCGGCAGCGGTTTGTCTTTGAGCATGCCCACCAGCGGCAAAATGAACGCCACTAGCACGCCGAGCACCAACAGGGCCATCGACCAACCCAGCCAGCCGATCAGGCCGAGGGTGCCGGGCAGCATCGCAAACTGACCAAATGAGCCTGCGGCGCTGGCGATCCCCATCCCCATGCTGCGCTTCTCGGCGGGCAAGACCCGGCCGACCACACCCAGAATGACGGAGAAACTGGTGCCCGACAGGCCAATGCCAATCAGTAATCCGGCGCTCAGCGACAGGCTCAGCGGCGAGTCGGCCATGCTCATGCAGATCAAACCAGCGGCGTAGAGAATGCCGCCGATGAACACCACCCGAGCCGCACCGAAACGGTCGGCCAGCGCACCGGCAAACGGCTGCGCCAGGCCCCAGATCAGGTTTTGAAACGCGATGGCGAAAGCGAAGACTTCACGGCCCCAGCCAAATTGCGCACTCATGGGCGGCAGAAACAACCCAAAGCCGTGACGCGTTCCAAGCGACAACGCAAGGATCAGCGCGGCGCCCAACAGTATCCACCCGCTGCTTCGCCAAACTGACGTCATCGTTTTTCCCCCGGCTCGGTCACCGTGCACGCGAATAGGCGGATATGCCCGTATCTCAGAATCGTCGGAAACTACGCCCGAGGGTTTGCGGTGTCAACGAATGTAACGGGATGTGGCCAGGGTATGTGGAGGGGCTATGTGGCGGGGGGATCTTGCGTCCTGTCAGACTCGAACGCGTTGGCGGCTACAGAAGCAGCGCCAGCGTCACCAGCACGGCCATTTCAAGCAGCTCAAGCATCGCACCGGCCGTATCGCCAGTGGTGCCGCCCAGACGACGGACCATCAAGTGCCGCAGCCAGTAAAACCCTGCTACAGCTGCCATCAGCGCGACGAAGCCCGCCCAGCCTGCAAACACCGCGCAACCGACGAACACCGTAAGCAAGACCTGCTGGCTCAAGCGACGGGGTAGATGATCTGACAACGCCTGCCCCAAGCCGCCCTTGCGCACGTAAGGCGTATTGAGAAACAAGCCAAGCATCGCAGCGCGGCCGATCACCGGCGCAAGCAACAGACCGGAGCTGTGATGCTGATCAATCAATGCGACAATCGCGGCGAACTTGAGCAGCAATGACATCACCAGCGTGACCACCGCGATGGGGCCGCTGCGCGGGTCTTTCATGATAGTCAGCGTGCGTTCGCGATCACCAAAGCCGCCCAGCCATGCATCTGCGCTGTCAGCCAGGCCGTCCAGGTGCAAACCGCCGCTGAGCAGCACCCACGCCGCCAACACCAAGGCGGCGTGCAGCAGCAAGGGCGCGCCCTGCAAAATGGTGCTCAACGCGGTCAATACGATGCCGAACAGCAGCCCTACCAACGGATAAAACAACAGCGAGCGACCCGATTGCTCAGGGGTGGGCATGCCCGGCAGACGTACCGGAAAGCTAGAGAGAAACTGCAGGGCGATCCAGAACGGCAACACGCTAAATCTCCTTCAACACGCTGCCCGCGTCCACTTCCAGCGCGAACAACGCACCATGGCTCACTTCAACCTGCAGCAACTGCGCACGAGGCAGACCACGCGCGTGGGCGAGCAGCAATCGCATGACGCCCCCGTGACTGATCAGCAACACGCGCTCGCCTGCCCAGGTTTCCTGCAAACGCTCAACAGCCCCGAGTACGCGCTGCGAAAACGCAGTCACGGGTTCACCGTTGGGCGGCGTAAATGCATAAGGATCGTCCCAGAACAGTCCGAGCCCTTCAGCATCGGTCTCCATCAATTGAGCCGCGCTGTGCCCTTCCCAGTCCCCGAAATGCAATTCTTGCAGGTCGCGCTCCAAGTGCATCGGCAACTCAAGACGTGCGGCCAATTCTTCGGCGAACCGGGCACAACGCTGTAAGGGCGAGCTGACGATCCGGTCCCAAGGCCCCGCCCCGGCTACCGCCGCACGCATCTGCTGCCAGCCGAGATCCGTCAGGGCATCGTCGAGGCTGCCACGCAAGCCGCCGCCGAGTTCGGTTTCGCCGTGACGCAACAAATCCAGTCGCAGGCTCATGCAGGTCGGTCCGCCACAGCCGCTTCGGCAAAGGTCGCCATGCCGTTGTGCAGTTCGCACGCCAACCGCAACAGCGGCACCGCCAGCGCCGCACCACTGCCCTCACCCAGGCGCAAGCCCAGATCCAGCAACGGTTCGGCCTGCAGTGCCTCCAGCACATGCCGGTGACCCGGTTCCGCACCACTGTGAGCGAAAAACAGCCAGGGGCGACAAGCAGGGTTCAAGCGAACCGCGACCAACGCGGCCACGGAGCAGATAAAACCGTCCACCAGCACTGCAATGCCTTCCTGCGCGCACGCCAGATAGGCCCCGACCAGCGCGGCGATTTCAAAGCCTCCCAGGCAAAACAGAATGCCCAACGGATCGTCCTTCTGATCAGCGTGCAGCGCGAGCGCCCGCTCGATCACCTGGGCCTTATGACTGACGCCATGCGGATCGAGACCAGTACCCGGCCCCACCAGCAACGTCGCCGGGCAACTCAACAACGCACACGCCATGGCGCTCGCTGCCGTGGTATTACCGATGCCCATCTCGCCGCCGACAAACAACTGCGCGCCACTCGCCTTGGCCCGCAGCACGCTGTCGCGGCCGCCTTGCAGCGCCAGCAGACCCTGCTCATGGGTCATCGCCGGCCCCTTGGCAAAGTTTGCCGTGCCCGCGGCAATGTTCAAATGCACCACGCCCGGCAAATTCAGGGGTGAAACAGTCCCCAGGTCGACAACGTCCAACTGCGCGGACAATTGTCGGGCCAGGACGCTAATGGCAGCGCCCCCCATAACAAAGTTGTGGAGCATTTGCCCGGTAACTTCCTGAGGGAACGCTGAAACACCCTCGGCCACAACCCCGTGATCGCCCGCAAAGATAGCGATCCAGACGTTGTCGACGTGCGGTTTGACGCGCCCCTGCAACGCCGCCAACTGCACGGCCGTGCCCTCAAGCCGTCCGAGCGAGCCCGCCGGCTTGGTTAATTGCTGCTGCCGGGCCTGCGCCTGCTCAAGGCTGTGCGGGTCGATTTCGACGGCAGGCGCGAGCCACCAGACATTACTCATAACGCGGATCCTTTAAGGGTCATCGGCAAACCGGCCACGGTCAGCACCACGCGCTGGCATTGCTCTGCCAGCGCTTGATGCAGCCAACCGGCTTCATCGACATAACGGCGGGTCAGCTCACCGAGGGGCACCACACCCATCCCGGTTTCGTTGCTGACAAAAATAATCTCGCCCGGCAACGCTGCCAGGCCTTCCAGCAAGGCATCACGCTCGTGGCTCAGGCGCTGGGAATCTTCAAGCATCAGCAGATTGGTCAGCCATAAGGTCAGGCAATCCACCAACAGGCAGCGTTCGGGCTGCGCGTGTTCTTTCAAGACGCGAGCCAGTTCGAGGGGTTCTTCGACCAGCCCCCACTCTTCGGGTCGCCGTTTGCGGTGCAACGCCACGCGCTGATTCATCTCGCCATCCAAGGGTTGGCTGGTGGCGATATAAACCACGTCGAGGCCGCTATCAGTCGCCAGTTTTTCTGCCAGACGGCTTTTACCGGAGCGCGCACCGCCGAGGATCAATTGCTGCATCAGACGTTCTCCAGACCGCAAAGTGTGCGTAACAGCGCGCGGTCCAGATGGTTTTCCACCAGATCGGCCAAACGCTCGATATCCCGCTCACGCAGGGCGTGGTAATCCACCGGCTCGACGTTTTCAAGACCTGCCCAGCGCAGCAAGGCACTGCAAGCGGCCGGACTTTCGAAGAGGCCGTGCAGGTAAGTGCCAAGGACCTGCCCATCGGCACTTTGCGCGCCGTCGCAACGGCCATCGTCTAATTGCACGGCGGCAAGCTCCAGCGCGGGGCCGGTGGTCACGCCCGCGTGAATCTCGTAACCGGCGACTTCAGCGCCCTCAAGCGTCAGACGTCCACGCACATTGCGCAGCTGTTTTTCCTGTTCGAGCATGGTGCTCATGTCGAGCAAACCCAGGCCAGCACTGGACCCGGCGTCGCCCTCAAGCCCCAGCGGATCGTGCAGTTGGGTACCCAGCATCTGCAAGCCGCCGCAGATACCGATGACCTTGCCGCCGTAGCGCAAATGCCGGCTGATGGCGCCGTCCCAGCCGTTTTTGCGCAGATAAGCGAGGTCGCTGCGGACACTTTTCGAGCCGGGCAAAATAATCAGATCTGCGGCAGGGATCACCTGACCCGGCCCCACAAACTGCAGATTGACCTGAGGATGCAGGCGTAGCGGGTCGAAATCGGTGTGATTGCTGATGCGCGGCAGCACCGGAACGATCACGTTAAGTACGCGCTCAACCTTATCAGTCTGGCGCTGATCAAGACCGTCTTCTGCCTCAAGGTGCAGGTCCATCACGTACGGCAAAACGCCCACGACCGGCTTGCCGGTGCGCTGCTCAAGCCAGTCCAGACCGGGTTGCAGCAAAGCGATGTCGCCCCGAAACCGGTTGATGATGAAGCCTTTCACGCGCGCCTGCTCACTGGTCGACAGCAATTCCAGCGTCCCCACCAGATGAGCAAACACGCCACCACGGTTGATGTCCGCCACCAGCAACACCGGGCAATCCACTGCTTCGGCAAAGCCCATGTTGGCGATGTCGCCTGCACGCAGGTTGATCTCGGCAGGCGACCCTGCGCCCTCGACCATCACCACCGAATAGGCATCACTCAGGCGCCGATGCGACTCAAGCACCGCCCGCATGGCGATGGATTTGTAGTCGTGGTACGCGACGGCGTTCATGGTGGTGACGGCGCGACCATGGATGATCACTTGCGAACCGGTGTCGCTGTTGGGCTTGAGCAACACAGGGTTCATGTCGGTGTGCGGCGCCAGACCACAGGCCTGGGCTTGCACCGCCTGGGCACGGCCAATCTCGCCGCCGTCCGCCGTCACCGCGCTGTTGAGCGCCATGTTCTGCGGCTTGAACGGCACGGTACGCACGCCTTGCCGGGTCAACCATCGGCACACGGCGGTCACCAGCGTGCTTTTGCCCGCGTCGGACGTCGTGCCCTGAATCATCAGGGTTTTGCTGTTCATGCGGGTTTCGCTTCCAGAAAGAAGGCTTCGAGGGCTGCGTTCAAGCGCGTCCAGTCTGCCTCTTGACGCGGCAAGCCAAAGCGCAGGCTGCTGTTATGAGGGCCGTTGTTCATGAACAGTCGCAGCAAAATCCCTCGCCGGGCGCAGAAGTCATGCAGCGCGACGGCGTAGGGTGTGATCAGCCACTGGAACAGCGCGCAACCGCCCAGCGGGGCCAAATTGTGCCGGCTTAGCAGCGCGGCAAGGCGCTGGCTGGCGCGTTCTGTACGTTCACGTTGCACGCGTTGGCCTTCTGCATCATTGAGGCAGATTTGCCCCAACACCCGCGTAGGCCCGTTGACTGCCCACGGCCCGATCTGTTGGGCCATGGAAGCCAGAAACCGCGGTTCGGCCAGTACGAAACCGAGCCGGACGCCTGCCAGCCCAAAGAACTTGCCGAACGAGCGGAGCACGATCAGGCCAACGCGATCAGTATGCGACGCGAGGCTCAACGCCTGCGTGTTATCCATGAACGCTTCGTCCACCACCAGCCAGCCGCCGCGCTCAGCAAGTCGGGCGTGCCATGCCAGCAAGCGCTGCGGCGGTAGACTCAAACCTGTTGGATTGTTGGGGTTGACGACCACCAGCACGTCGAGCGCATTGATGAAGCAATCGACTTCATGCTCAAGCACCTCGCGCACCAGGAACCCGTTGCTGCGCCACGCTTCTGCGTGCTCGGCATAACAGGGCGACAGCACGCCGACCTTGCCGGCGTGACGCAGCCGCGGCAACGCCTGAATCGCCGCTTGCGAACCCGAGACGGGTAACACGTGGGGCGCACCGTAGTAATCACTGGCAGCGAGTTCAAGGCCGTCATCGGTCTCGGGCAGACGCGCCCAGGCAGTCAAAGGGATCTGCGGGATGGGCCACGGCCACGGGGAAATGCCGCTGGACAAGTCGAGCCATTCCACTTCGGGGATACCGTAATCTCTGATCGCGCCGCGCAATCGGCCGCCGTGTTCAAGCATAGAATTGAGCCCCTGCGCACAAGATCAGCAACCAAAGCCAGACGCCACGCTGCACTAATTGCCAGCCACGATCAATGGCATCGGCATCGGCAGGCGTGCCCTCACCCAACTGCGGACGTTCGTGCAGCTCGCCGTGATAAATCGCCGGGCCTCCCAACTCAACACCCAAGGCACCTGCACCTGCCGCCATCACCGGCCCTGCGTTGGGGCTGTCCCACTTCGGTGCCTGCGTGCGCCAGCAGCGCAAGGCCAGTCGGGTTTTCCCCAGCAGCGCGTAGGTCAACGCCACCAGCCGCGCCGGTATGTAATTCAGCACGTCATCGATTTTTGCCGCCGCCCAGCCGAAGCGTTCAAAGCGGGCATTGCGATACCCCCACATAGCGTCCAGCGTGTTGCTCAAGCGATACAACACCACGCCGGGCGCACCCAGCAGCACGAACCAGAAAATCGCAGCAAACACCGCATCACTGCCGTTTTCCAGAACGGACTCGGTCGCGGCGCGCGCCACTTCGGTTGAATCCAGCTCAGTGGTCTGTCGGCTGACCAGATATCCGACGCGGCGCCGTGCTTCGTCCAGATCGCCGGTGCGCAGCGCTTGCGCCACTGGCTGAACATGCTCGCCAAGACTGCGCATGCCCAGCGCGCAGTACAACGCGGCAATTTCGATCAGCCAGCCGATGTAAGGCAGCCCGCTCAGCAACATAGCCAGCACGGTGAGCGGAATGACAGCGATGAACCATGCCGTCACGCCATGACTGCGCCAGCCGCGTCCACCGGGGTTGAAGCGTTGTTCGAGACGATCAGCGAAACGACCGAAGGCCACCAGCGGGTGGTTTCGTTTTGGCTCGCCAAGCAGCGCGTCCAGCGCAACCCCGGCGATGCTCAACAACGCCACGCTCATGGATGCACTCCCCAGGTATTTTCGTAAACCAGCTCGCTGAGCGGGCGGGCCTGCGCCCAGCCTTCCATCACCAGCATCGGCTGTGGATAAAATTCGGCGACCGGCCCCAGACACAAGATGGCCAGCGGCTTGGCCCCGACCGGCATGCCCAGCACCTCGGCCAGCGCCTGAGGCTCGAACATCGAAACCCAGCCCATGCCCAGCCCTTCGGCGCGGGCGGCCAGCCACAGGTTCTGGATTGCGCAGGACAACGACGCCATGTCCATTTCCGGCAACGTCCGGCGGCCAAAAATGTGCTTTTCACGATCATCCATCAACGCTGCGACCAGCACTTCGGCGCACTGCTCGATGCCCTCGACTTTGAGCTTCATGAAGTGATCGGAACGTTCGCCCAAGGCCTCTGCGGTCTGGATGCGCTCAAGCTCAACGTGGGCGCGGATACGTGCACGCAACTGCCGGTCCGTGACACGAATGAAACGCCAGGGCTGCATGAGCCCGACGCTGGGCGCGTGATGGGCCGCTTCAAGCAAACGCGCCAACAACGCAGGCTCAACTGAGCCGCCGCTGAAGTGACGCATGTCCCGTCGTTCTGCTATCGCCCGATAAACCGCAGCGCGCTCGGCGTCACTGAAAGCCTGGTCGCTCATGGCAAAAACAGCGCCGCCACCGCCTGGGGGTTGGAAGGGAAATAGAAGTGCACATAGGAAGCCGTCATCCGGCCTTCGCGGTAGACCGCTTCGGCGCCTCGCCCGCCATTGGGGCTGATGCCACGGGTGATCGGTTGCAGCTCAGTGCTGGTCAGCGAATGGTGATAGGTGTGGCCACGCAACGTGCCTTCCGGCAGCTCGACATTTTGCAGCGCCAGGGCGGCGAGACGCTTTTGCATGACGGCCTCGCCGCTGAGCAGTCCGACCAGGTCCGCGCGCACGCCGTCGACATCGGTCAAAGCGTCCAGCAGATACAGCATGCCGCCACACTCCGCCAACAGCGGTTTACCGGCGGCGTGATGCTGACGGATCGCGTCGAGCATCGGGGTGTTTTCGCCCAGAGCCACGTGGTGAAGCTCCGGATAACCGCCAGGAAGGTACAAGCTGTCTGCTTCCGGCAATTGCTGGTCGCGAATGGGCGAAAAGAACGACAACTCGGCGCCCATCGCCCGCAGCAAATCAAGGCTCGCGCCATAGATGAACGCAAATGCTTCGTCATGGGCGATGGCAATCCGAACCCCTTCGAGCAAGCGCTCGGCGGGCACGACGTCAGGCGCTTCAAACGTCACGACCGGCGGCAGCGCCACTTCACAGGTACTGGCCAGCGAGTTCGCTGCTGCGTCGAGTCGCACGTCAAGATCATTCAGCTCGCTGGCCTGCACCAGCCCCAGATGGCGGCTGGGCAGTTCGATACCGGTCTCGCGGGACAATGCGCCGTACCAGCGCATGCCTTCAGTGAGGCTGTCCTCCAGCAACTGCGCATGACGGACCGTGCCCACCCGGTTGGCGAGTACGCCGGCAAAAGGCAGGTCCGGCTGATAACGCGCGAGCCCCAGCGCCAAGGCGCCAAACGTCTGGGCCATGGCGGTGCCGTCGATGACGCCCAGCACCGACACGCCAAAACGTCGTGCCAGATCTGCGCTGGATGGGGTGCCATCGAACAGCCCCATCACACCTTCGATCAGGATCAGGTCAGCGTCGGCGGCAGCTTCCCACAACAGGCGTCGGCTTTCGTCCTCGCCCACCATCCACATGTCCAGTTGGTACACCGGGTTGCCGCTGGCGCGCTCGAGGATCATCGGATCGAGGAAGTCAGGGCCGCACTTGAACACGCGGACCTTGCGCCCTTGATTGCGGTGCAATCGGGCGAGCGCGGCGGTCACGGTGGTTTTGCCCTGTCCGGAGGCGGGTGCGGCGATCAATACCGCCGGGCAGTGCCTTGCCTCGCTCATGAACGCTTACTCACAGCTCAATACCCTTTTGCGCGCGGATACCGGACTGGAACGCATGCTTGATCACGCTGATGTCGGAAGCAGTGTCCGACAGGTCGAGCAATTCCTGTTTGGCGCCGCGACCGGTCACGACGACGTGCTGCATCGGCGGGCGCGCCTGCAAGTCGCTGAGCACTTGCTCAAGATCGAGATAGCCATGCTTGAGCGCGATGTTCAGCTCGTCGAGGATCACCAGGCCAATCTCGGGATTACGGAGCATCTCTTGCGTGACGGCCCAGGCGGATTCTGCAGCAGCGATGTCGCGCTGACGGTCCTGGGTTTCCCAGGTGAACCCTTCGCCCATGACGTGGTAGCGGACTTGTTCCGGGAAACGACGGAAAAACATCTCCTCGCCGGTGCTGTTACGGCCCTTGATGAACTGCACCACGCCACACTGGATGTCGTGGCCCATGGCGCGGGCCAACATGCCGAATGCCGAGCTGCTTTTGCCTTTGCCGTTGCCGGTCAGCACCAGCAGCAGGCCGCATTCGTTGGGTGAACTGGCGATACGCTCGTCCATCACGGCTTTTTTGCGCAGCATGCGCGCCAGATGGCGTTCGTCACGTTCGGGGGATTCGCTCATCTCGGCTCTCCGCTTGAGGGGCAGGTAAACGCAGACGAAGAGCAAAGGCAGGCACTGGCAGCACGACGCAGATCAAAGACCCGGGCCGCTGCGCAGAGCATCGCCCTCCGTGATGCTGTTGAATTGGATCAGGCCGGTCTCCGGACTCATGAGCGAACTTTCTGGCCACGCGCCTTCCCATGCTCAATGAACACAGTGGCATCGTGCGCGGCCTTCTCATTTACCGTTGCGGAGGCAGTGCCGGGATCAAAGCGCGAGGCATTCTCACCGGCTTCCCTGTTTCACCCTGTCGAGCCTTGCTCGATGGGCACCTGAAACAAGTGGCGAAGGGTAGAGGGTTGGGGTTTGAGCGTCAATCAACGCAGCGTCTGATCCGCCGGTTGAACCTAAGAAGGCTCAGGTGCCTCTACCTAGATACACAAAAATACAAACTGCACCCGAAATGGAGATCGACGATGTTCAAGCTCAGACCTCAATTTGTCCTGCTGCTGTTGGTTACCGGTGGCCTTGCTGCTTGCGGCGAGTCTTCCACCTTGCAAGTCAGTGACGGCATGGGGGCATCGCCCAAGCTGCCTGAACCCAATAAAACGCTGATCCCTACTGTGAACATCGCTCCGGCAGTCGGCTGGGCCGCCGGCGCCAAACCTGTCGCCGCGCCGGGCACGCAGGTCGCTGCGTTCGCCGAGAACCTCGACCACCCGCGCTGGCTGTACGTCTTGCCGAACGGCGATGTACTGGTGGCCGAGACCAATTCGCCGCCAAAACCTGACGACAGCAAGGGCATCCGCGGCTGGGTCATGGAAAAGGTGATGGGCCGCGCAGGTGCCGGCGTGCCCAGCCCGAACCGCATCACCCTGCTGCGCGACAAGGACCACGATGGCGTGGCAGAAACCCGCACCGTGTTTCTGGAAAACCTCAATTCGCCGTTCGGCATGGCGCTGGTCGGCAACAAGTTTTACGTGGCTGACACTGATCGGTTAATCAGCTTCAACTACGAGCCCGGCCAGACGTCGATCACCGGCCAGCCGACCAAAGTCGTCGATCTGCCGGGCGGTACGCTCAACCATCACTGGACCAAAAACGTCATTGCCAGCAAAGACGGCAAGAAGCTCTACGTCACCGTCGGCTCCAACTCCAACGTCGGCGAGAACGGCCTGGATCAGGAAAAAGACCGTGCAGCCATCTGGGAAGTTGATCCCGCCACCGGAGCACATCGCATTTTTGCCTCGGGCCTGCGCAACCCCAACGGCATGGATTGGGAACCACACACCGGCGCGCTCTGGACGGCAGTCAACGAACGTGACGAAATCGGCAGCGACCTCGTGCCGGACTATGTGACGTCGGTCAAGGACGGCGCTTTCTACGGCTGGCCCTTCAGCTATTACGGGCAACACGTCGATGTTCGAGTCACACCACAAAATCCGGAACTGGTGGCCAAGGCGATTGCGCCCGATTTCGCGGTTGGCCCGCACACCGCGTCCCTCGGCCTGGCATTCGCAGACGGCAAAACACTGCCTGCTCCGTTTACTGAGGGCCTGTTCATCGGGCAACACGGCTCCTGGAACCGCAAACCCCACAGTGGCTACAAGGTGCTGTTCGTACCGTTCAAGGATGGCAAGCCGAGCGGAACCCCTGTCGACCTGTTGACGGGCTTCCTGAATTCGGATGAGAAGGCGCAAGGCCGTCCAGTGGGCGTGATCAATGACAATAACGGCGGGCTGTTGGTCGCCGATGACGTCGGCAACAAGATATGGCGAGTGACGGCAGCGAAAACCGCACAGGCTTCTAACGCGGCAAAATGATTCGTCGATAAATCTGTGGGAGGAAGCTTGCTCGCGATGGGGGAATGTCAGTGCTGAATGTGCCAACTGACACACTGCAATCGCGAGCAAGCTCCCTCCCGCAGCAACACACTCAACGTGCTACTGCCGCGCGAGGCTCGAAGGCTGGATGACGCGCTTGGCGTTGAGCCAGGCTTTCTGCCAATAGGGCTTGTCGAGGCTGTCCAGTTTGACCGTGCCACCGGTGGCCGGTGCATGCACAAAACGCCCTTCCCCGACGTAAATCCCGGCGTGACTGACGTTGGAACCGCCCGACGTAGCAAAGAACACCAGATCACCCGTCTGCAGTTGACTGCGATTGATGTCCGGGCCGCGCAGGGTAATCATCTCGCGGGTCGAACGCGGCAAGCTGATGCCCGTCGCATTACGGTACACGTAGCCGATCAAGCCACTGCAATCGAACCCGGAATCCGGTGTGTTGCCGCCCCAGCGATAAGGTGTGCCCACAAGCCCGATGGCGCGGACGAGCACGTCGTCTGCAACGGGGGAGGTAAAGTCGGAAGGAGCGGAAACGATGGGCTTGGGGGCAACCCGTTTAGGGGCAGGCGGTGGAGTGCTGGCACACGCCGCCAGCAATACGGCCATTGATACGACAATCAGGCGAACCGGTAGCGACATGGATACAACAACCTGCAACGGATGCGGCCTAAGCCCCTGCCTGAGAGGAGCTGGAACTGCGCACAATCAGGATTAACCTGTTGCGCGCCCGGTATTCAACGATGTTGGCGCTTGAGTGTAGTCGAATTCAACGCTGTCGTTGTTTCTGCAACCTGAGTCTGGGCAGGTGCCATCGCCAACGCGCGTTTGGCTTCAATGAAAGTCCTCGACCAGTAGGCATCGTCGAGGCTGTCTACACGAACACCCCCGCTGCGGCGGCTGCTTGAGTGGATGAACTGATCATCACCCAGATAGATACCCGCATGGCTGACGCGACCGCGACCGGCAGTGCTGAAAAACAGCAGATCGCCTGGTTTGAGGTCGTTACGCTTAACGAGGGGTGCATCGACGTTGATCATTTCACGCGTTGAGCGCGGAAGACTCATGCCGGCCTCTTCGCGGAAGAGATAACCGATAAAGCCACTGCAATCAAAACCCGAGGAAGTCGAAGTGCCGCCGAAACGGTAGCGCGTACCGATCAGGGCTTTGCCACGCTCAAGGATGCTGTCGGCCAACGCTGGCAGCTGATACGGCTTGCTGTCTGCAAACTGTGCCAGTTCATCTTCGGTGGCGATTTCGTCCTGCAGCACGGAGGCGTAGTCGGCTCTGTGTGCAGCGGATTGGGCGGTAACAGAATTCTGCATGTGCTGATTCTGAGCCTGCTGTTGCGACGCTGGCATCTGGGCCGCGCAGCCGAACAACAGGGTAACCAGTGCGAGGGGCACGAGGGGTGCGAAGCGATTTAGCATGGGCACGACCGTGGCGGATGTGTAAAGAAGCCGAGACTATGCCCTCAATCATCCTCATTTGCAAATTCAATCGAATCAAATGTGACTTAGGAGGTCCCCCATCACATCTAAGGCCCTGCACTTCAGGAACACGTCCATTTGCGCAGAATGATCGGTTTGCGAAGGGTTTATCTCGGCGGTAAAGCCTCCCGATACCCTCACCCGAAAGATCGGCTCGTGAATATACGGAAAGCTGGCGGTGGTGCCAATACTTAAAACAGCATCGAAGCCTTTTGCCATCTCTTCGTACAGCATATTCAGTGCCAGCTCTGGCAACATTTCTTCGAACAACACCACCGGTGGTCGCAGCACGCCTTGGCATTTGCCGCACAAAGGCGGCAGCGTCCGCTGCAAATGCTCACGCAGTTGCGGATCTATGGCGCCACAAGACTGACAGTAGAGCGGTGCGAGCTGCCCATGGATTTCTATCAGCCGTTCCGGTGGGCTGCCCGCCGCACGATGATAGCCATCTACGTTTTGCGTCAGCACCCAGCAACCAGGCTTGCGACGCTGCAACTCGGCGATAGCATAGTGCCCCTCATTGGGCTGTCCACCCAGGCAGGCGCTGCCTAATTGGGCAATGTACTTCCAGCACAAGGCAGGGTCACGGCGCAGCATAGGCCCGGACAGCGCGACTTCGATCGGTAAGCCGTCGTCGGTACGCCCGTTGTAAAGCCCGCCAACGCCACGGTACGTCGGCAATCCCGAGTCTGCCGAAAGTCCGGCCCCGGTAATGATCAGGATGCGATTGGCGTGGCGCAATGCTGCCGCGGTTTGCAGCACCAACGACCGGTCGACACTGGGGTTCACCAGCCGAGGGTCTCTTTAAGGAAGGGGATGGTCAATTTGCGCTGGGCCTGTAACGAGGCCTGATCGAGCTGTTCGAGCAAGTCGAACAATGCACTCATGCTGCGGGTGCCGCGGGTGAGGATGAAGTGCCCGACCTCATCGGTCAGGTGCAGGCCGCGACGCGAAGCACGCAGTTGCAGGGCGCGGAGTTTTTCCTCATCCGAAAGCAAGCGCATCTGGAACACCAGCGCCATGGTCAGACGGGACTTTAAATCGGCGAGCTTCACCGGCAGTTCACGGGGTGAGCATGAAGCAGCAATCAGCAACCGCCGGCCGCTGTCGCGCAGGCGGTTGAACAGGTGAAACAAGGCTTCTTCCCATTCAGGCTTGCCGACGATGGCCTGAATATCATCCAGACACACCAGCTCGTATTGTTCCAGATGGTCGAACAGCTCGATGCCCTCATCAATCACTTCAGCCAGCGGGAGATAGACCGCAGGCTCACCCAGTTGCTCGAAACGCAAGCAAGCGGCCTGCAACAAATGAGTGCGCCCTACCCCATGCTTGCCCCAGAGGTAAATGAGGCTTTCAGTCCAGCCGGCGTCGGCTTCGCACAGCCGCTCGACATAGCCGAGTGCTGCGGCATTGGCGCCTGGATAGTAATTGACGAAGGTGGCGTCATCACGCAGACGCACACTCAGGGGCAGCTGAATAGGTTTCATGCTGGCTGAACGGCTAGTGAAGAGCCGCCAAGGGGCCTCTATGTAAAGTGCGCAAAGTTTATACCGGTGAGCCGGGCCGCACAATGCAGCAGACCCCCTGCAAAATCAAAGGCTTGCGCAGGCTCCCCGGCGGGCCTCGGTTTGCGGGTCAAAACACAGCCATAAAAAAGGCGTCTGGCGCTTCAAACGCCAGACGCCCTTCACTTTTTAAGCGTTTACAACTTCAGGTCTTCCGAGCCGCCGTAAATGTCCGAGTCCTTATAAAGGTCATGCACGTGACGCACGAGAACCATGATCACCGCAGCCACCGGAAGCGCCAACAGAATGCCGGTGAACCCGAACAACTCGCCGCCCGCCAGGATGGCGAAAATCACCGCCACCGGGTGCAGCCCGATGCGATCACCCACCAGCAACGGCGTCAGGACCATGCCTTCCAGCGCCTGACCCACCATGAACACCGCGACAATGCCCAACATCGGATACAGGTCGCCGCCGAACTGGAAGAAACCGGCGATGATCGCCGCCCCGATGCCGATCACAAACCCCATGTACGGCACGATCGCCGCGAGACCCGCAATTACGCCGATCAACAGCCCCAACTCCAGGCCCACCAGCATCAGGCCAGCAGCGTAAATCACACCCAGCGCCACCATCACCAGCAGCTGCCCACGAATGAAAGCGCCCAGAACCTCATGGCATTCACCTGCCAGCGCGACGATTTTGCCCTCGCGGTGACGCGGCAGCAGACTGCGAAGCTTGGCCATCATCACGTCCCAGTCGCGCAGCAAGTAGAAGCACACCACCGGAATCAGCACCAGGTTGGTCAACCAGCCAATCAACGCCAGCGTCGAAGTGGTGGCTTGCGCGAGGACGATGCCGACGATGTCGCCCGTCTGACCCATGTGCTCCGAGATCGCCGCCTTGACCTTGTCAAACTTCCAGAACCCGTCCGCCAGCCCCAGCTTTGCTTGCGTCAACGGCATTGCCGTGTGTTGCAACCAGTCGAGAATCTGCGGCGCCAGTTCGTATAAGCGGTACAACTGCTTGGCGAGCATGGGCACCAGCACCAGCAGCAAACCCAGCAGAATCAGGGTGAACACCAAAAACACCGACACCACGCTCACACTGCGCGACAACCCGAGTTTCTCGAGACGATCCGCCAGCGGATCCCCCATGTATGCCAACAGCAGCGCCACTAGAAACGGCGTCAGGATCGAGTGGAGCAAAAATACGAACAGGCACAGCAGGACAATCCCACCGATCCAGAACCAACGACGCGTATCAGTCATTACCGCCTCTACCGCCACTCATACCGTGGCCCAAAATGAATGCCTTTTTTACAACGTCGTTATGAACGCCGCTACCAGCGAAAGTGCAACTGCGGCGTTGAAACCGGTTGAACAGTTGGAGCAGCGCCCGGAACCGGCGGTTGATCGCCCGCGACCGGTTCCGCTGGAACCGGGTCGGCAGGCACTTCCTGCAACTTGGCCAGCGACAACTGGGAACGCACCTGATCAGGACTCCCGGACACGTCGAACACCACACGGTCGCCGCTGGCGGAATTCAAACGTCCACCAAATGGCTCCAGCAATCGTGTCAGTTGCGCATAATGCTCAAGGGTCATGCCCTGAACCTCAATCGCCATGCCTGACGATGCGCCGGGCTTGACTACAAACCTTGGCGCGAGCCGCTGGCTTACGCCCAAGAGAACAGCATCGGCCAAGGTCTCGGAACTGGTGCCCGTAGCCGTACCCTGTTCGCGTTGATCGCCCAGCCACAAGTGCCACTTACCTTGCCACTGACCGCCGTTTTCGACCGCGTGCACCGCCAGAATCGCGTCGGAACCGTAGCGCTCGGAGGCCTCTTTCAACGGTCCTACGTCATTGCTTTCCAGCGCTTTGGCGTTGCCCATGCCTTGTTCGCCAAGGTCCGCCAACGGCAGCCGCAGCGGCAAGCCCCGGTGTTGCGCAGCACGTCGCAGAGGGTCGGCGGAAGATTGACCATCACCCACCAGATTGGAGCCGTCGGTGGTGTCGTTCAACCACCAGGCGAGGATCACCGGGCGGTTACTGCCCCACAGCGACAAACCTGCGGCGCGCAGCGTGCGGTCGGTGCTCGATGGATCGAAGTCCACCAACAATGACTCTGGCGGGCCTGCCTCATAACCGTACTGGCTGATGATTTTTTGCGGATCGGTGCGAACCGCCGCCAACCCGGAACCTTGCGCGGCCTTGGCATCGCCCGTAAGACGGATGACCAGGGTTTCGAGCGCGGCTTGAGTGGCGCGGGCTTTCTCGTCAGGAGATTGCCCGCTCACTGGCTCGCGGACCTGATAGAGATTGCTCACCGTTTCGGCAAAGCCGGGCAAGCTGAATACAGAAAGGCAGCCTGCGAACAGAAAGCGGGTCAGACGCATGGAAGGGGGTAGACGCATGAAAAATTCCCGAAGGGCAAACAGCCGCATAAACAGCCGCGTAAAAATGAATGGCGAGATTCAGACCGCACCGGAGCGTGAATCACTCCCGCTGGCGACAAAGTTACACCTTATATAGCTGTCGACGAACGGGCCAGCCTCGTGAATGGCGGTTATTTTTTCTTCATCATGCCCTGCCTGTCGGCCCAAGGATGGCCGCTGCGGCCCAAGCCTGATAAAATCGCGCGCCTTCGCAGACCGGCTGTGACAACGGCCACGAGCCGTACCCACTTCGGTCGTTCCCCGAATCCCCCCTAAAGGCCTGGATCATGAGCAAGCAACCCTCCCTGAGCTACAAAGACGCCGGTGTAGACATCGACGCCGGTGAAGCATTGGTCGAACGCATCAAGAGCGTTGCCAAGCGCACCAAGCGCCCGGAAGTGATGGGCGGCCTTGGGGGCTTCGGCGCGCTCTGCGAGATTCCGGCCGGTTACAAACAGCCGGTGCTGGTATCCGGTACTGACGGCGTTGGCACCAAGCTGCGCCTTGCACTGAACCTCAACAAACACGACACCATCGGCATCGACCTGGTCGCCATGTGCGTCAACGATCTGGTGGTATGCGGCGCCGAGCCGCTGTTCTTCCTCGACTACTACGCCACCGGCAAGCTGAATGTCGACACGGCCGCCCAGGTTGTAACCGGCATCGGCGCAGGCTGCGAACTGGCAGGCTGCTCGCTGGTTGGCGGCGAAACCGCTGAAATGCCTGGCATGTACGAAGGCGAAGATTACGACCTGGCAGGTTTCTGCGTCGGCGTCGTTGAAAAAGCCGAGATCATCGACGGCTCCAAAGTCATGGCTGGCGATGCGCTCATCGCCCTCCCGTCTTCCGGCCCGCACTCCAACGGCTACTCGCTGATTCGCAAAATCATCGAAGTGGCAGGCGCCGACATCGAAAACATCCAGCTCGACGGCAAACCGCTGACCGAACTGCTGATGGCCCCGACCCGCATCTACGTCAAGCAACTGCTCAAGCTGATCAAGGACACCGGCGCCGTCAAGGCGATGGCCCATATCACCGGCGGCGGTCTGCTGGACAACATTCCGCGTGTATTGCCAGAAGGCGCTCAGGCAGTGGTCGACGTGGCCAGCTGGACCCGTCCTGCTGTGTTCGACTGGCTGCAGGCCCAAGGCAACGTCGACGAACACGAGATGCACCGCGTGCTCAACTGCGGCGTCGGCATGGTCATCTGCGTAGCCCAGGAACACGTTGAAGTGGCCCTCCAGTCGCTGCGTGACGCGGGCGAGCAGCCTTGGGTCATCGGCCAGATCGGCACTGCCGCGGCAGGCGCTGCGCAAGTAGAGCTGAAAAACATCAAGGCTCATTGATGCCTGAGCCGATGCACGACACCTGTAATGTCGTGGTGCTGTTATCCGGCACCGGCGGCAACCTGCAAGCGATGATCGACAGCTTTCAGAGTGCCGCCAGCCCTGCCCGCATCCGTGCAGTGATCTCCAACCGCGCTGATGCCTACGGGCTTGAGCGCGCACGCAACGCGGGGATCGACACCCGAGTGCTGGATCACACGGCGTACGAAGGTCGCGAGGCCTTCGACGCAGCGTTGATCGACCAGATCGACGCGTTCAAACCTGAACTGGTTGTCCTTGCCGGCTTCATGCGGATCCTCAGCGCGAACTTCGTTCGCCACTATCAGGGTCGCCTGCTGAACATCCACCCTTCACTGCTTCCGCTGTATAAAGGCTTGCACACGCATCAACGCGTGCTGGAGGCCGGCGATGCAGAGCACGGCTGCAGCGTGCACTTTGTCACCGAGGAACTCGACGGTGGGCCTCTGGTCGTACAGGCTATTGTTTGTGTACAGTCGAGCGACTCGCCCGGCACCTTGGCGCAACGGGTTCATGCCCTGGAACACCGGATTTATCCACTGGCCGTACGCTGGTTCGCAGAAGGCCGGTTGAGTCTTGGCGAACAAGGTGCATTATTGGACGGTCAGCTGTTAGGGCCTAACGGCCACTTGATTCCGGCTATTTAACTTAAAACGGGAGATATTATGCGTCGCGCTTTGCTCTTCGCTTTCGCTCTGCTCGCACTTCCTGCGGTCAACGCGGCAGACCTTCAACCCTTCTCCGCCAGCTACACCGCCGACTGGAAACAGCTGCCGATGAGTGGCGGCAGCGCCTCGCGTAGCCTCGAAAAGAATGCCAACGGCACCTGGAGCCTGAGCTTCAAGGCATCGATGATGATTGCCAGCCTCACCGAAGTCAGCACCATTAAGGTCGACAAGGACACGCTGATGCCACAGACCTACCACTTCGAACGTGGCGGCTTGGGCAAAAGCAAAACGGTTGATCTGGTGTTCGACTGGCCCACCAAGTTCATCACCGGGACGGATCGTGGCGATGCGGTGAAAATCCCGCTCAACACCGGCGTTCTCGACAAGTCCACCTACCAGCTCGCGCTGCAGCATGACGTGGCTGCCGGCAAGAAGAGCATGAGTTATCAGGTAGTCGATGGTGACGAGGTTGATACCTACGACTTCCGCGTGCTGGGTCCGGAAAAGGTCGAGACCAAAGTCGGCTCGGTCGATGCCATCAAGGTCGAGCGCGTGCGTGATCCAACGCAGAACAAACGCATCACAGTGATGTGGTTCGCCAAAGACTGGGATTACCTGCTGGTTCGCCTGCAACAGGTCGAAACCGACGGCAAGGAATACAACATCATGCTGCAAGACGGCAACGTCAACGGCAAAACGGTCAAGGGCAGCTGATTCAGACTCGCCTTTTAGCCGTACAAGAACCCCGCCAATGGCGGGGTTTTTTATGGGCAAATGCCGGGCGTCATGTTCCCGAAAGCAACATGAAACTTTCTTCATTGCCCTCAACTGAGTGTGACAAAACGCCGCACACCCTTCAAATGTAAGCCTTTCAGCGACTCTTGCATTCTGAGCAATTAACCTTTACCAAAACCGACCGTTTACTTAGGAAGCTACCAAATTCTATAAAAGAGTCCTGCGACGCCCTGCCGCAGATTTCAAAGAGATTCAGGAGTTTTCAATATGACGGTAACTGTGAGTGAACGCGACGACGCCCATATCTCCCATGAAACCATTGCAGATAGCATTCAGATCTGGGACGTACGCCAACAAGACCAGCTGGTAGGGATGTTCCACCACGAATCGGACGCACAGCGTTACGCAGCAGAGCTGGAAGAGCAGGAAAAGAAACGTCTATCTGTATAAAACACTTTTGCGAATTGCTGCCAAAACAAAACCCGCCTCGGCGGGTTTTGTTTTATGGCAACGTTCAGCTTCTGCCCGGAGGGCGTGGGAGCTTGGCCTCCGGCCAGAATCCCTATCCCATCAGCCTGCAACTGCACTCACCACATCAAATCATCAGGGATCTTGTAAGCCGCGTACGGATCATCGCCATCGACCTCTTCCGTAGGCTCACTGAGCATGACGATGCGCCGTGGGTCGCGCTCCTGAATCTTCAGCGCAGCCTCGCGCGGGATGACCTCATATCCGCCACCGTGATGCACGATCGCCAGCGAGCCATTGCTCAACTTGCTGCGCATCAGCGGGTTGACCGACAGGCGCTTGACCTTCTTGTCATCAACGAAGTTGTAGTAATCCTCAGTGGTCAGCTTCGGCAACCGCGTGGCCTCGATCAATTGCTTGACCTGCGCGGTACGGGCCTTGAGCTCAGCCTTTTCCTGCTGCTGGCGGTTAAGCTCCTGATCGCGTTTAGCCTTTTCTGCCATCGCTTCCTGCGCCGCACGCTTTTGAGTGTCGTCCGCCACCGCCTGGCCTTTATGGACCAGGCGTTGCTCCTTCTGTTTGCTCTTGGAGACCTGTTTGGCCTGCTTTTCGTTGACCAGACCTGCCTTGAGCAACTGGTCGCGAAGTGAAATACCCGCCATCTTTTCTCTCTCTCTTTAGCAACCACTCAGCCGCAACTGGGCGTGTTCTTTTCCTGACGTTTGGCTTCGCCCCAGAGCGCGTCCATTTCTTCGAGGGTGCAATCTTCTATGGGACGCCGGGTGTCGCGCAATGCCTGTTCGATGAAACGGAAGCGACGCTCGAATTTGCCGTTCGCTGCGCGTAAAGCGTTTTCGGGGTCGACTTTCAAATGACGCGCAAGATTGACCACTACAAACAGCAGGTCGCCGACTTCTTCGGCAATCCCTTCGCGGTCGTTATCGGCCATCGCCTCAAGTACCTCGTCCAGCTCCTCGCGAACCTTGTCCACCACGGGCAACGCGTCCGGCCAGTCGAAACCAACCTGCGCGGCGCGCTTCTGCAATTTGGCCGCGCGCGACAAGGCGGGTAATACCGCTGGCACATCATCGAGTAGCGACAGCTGTTCAGGCGCATGAGCCTTGGCTGCACGCTCCTCTGCCTTGATCTCTTCCCAGCGTTGCTTGACCTGGTCTTCGCTCAGACGCGGGGTTTCCAGCGGCGCGTACAAATCGCCCGTGGGGAATACATGGGGGTGGCGACGAATCAATTTGCGGGTGATGCCATCGACCACGCCATCAAACTCAAAACGCCCTTCCTCGCGTGCCAACTGGCTGTAATACACCACTTGAAACAGCAGATCGCCCAACTCGCCGCGCAAGTCATCAAAATCGCCGCGCTCGATAGCGTCGGCTACTTCGTAGGCCTCTTCCAAGGTGTGAGGAACGATGGTCGCGTAGTTCTGCTTCACGTCCCACGGGCAACCGAATTCCGGGTCGCGCAAGCGGGCCATGAGATGCAGCAGGTCTAGTAGTGTGTACATGGGGTTACCTTCGGTCACAGCTTTGAGCTTTGAGCTTTGAGCTTTGAGCTGCAAGCCTCAAGCCTCAAGCTAAAAAGCAACGGCTATCTCCTGGCTTGTAGCTTGTAGCTTAAAGCTTGTAGCTACGCCTCAAGGCGTCCGATTACGCCGCGTTTCGATGATATTCGGCAGCTGGGAAATTCTGCCCAACAACCGTCCCAGCGCGTCCAGCCCGGGGATTTCGATGGTCAGCGACATCAACGCGGTGTTGTCTTCCTTGTTCGAGCGAGTGTTGACCGCCAGCACGTTGATCCGTTCGTTGAGCAGGATCTGCGAGACGTCACGCAGCAAGCCGGAACGGTCGTACGCGCGAATGATGATGTCCACCGGGTAGGTGAGCACCGGCACCGGGCCCCAACTGACCTGAATGATCCGCTCTGGCTCGCGCCCACCCAGCTGCAACACCGAGGCACAATCCTGGCGGTGAATGCTCACGCCACGCCCTTGGGTGATGTAACCGACAATCGCATCGCCTGGCAGCGGCTGGCAGCAGCCGGCCATTTGCGTCATCAGATTACCGACACCCTGAATCTGGATATCGCCGCGCTTGCCAGGCTTGTAGCCAGTGGCTTTGCGCGGGATCAGCTCAAGCTGCTCGTTGCCACGCTCAGGCTCGACCAGTTGCTGCGCCAGATTGACCAGTTGCGCCAGGCGCAGGTCGCCCGCACCCAAGGCCGCGAACATGTCTTCGGCTATCTTGAAATTGGCTTTTTCCGCCAACTTGTCGAAGTCCACCTGCGGCAGCGCCAGGCGCGCCAATTCACGCTCGATGAGCGTTCTACCGGCTGCGACGTTCTGGTCGCGCGCCTGCAATTTGAACCAGTGAACAATCTTCGCACGGGCCCGCGAGGTGGTGATGTAACCCAGGTTGGAGTTCAGCCAGTCGCGGCTCGGCGTGCCGTGCTTGCTGGTGATGATCTCGACCTGTTCGCCGGTCTGCAGGCTGTAGTTGAGCGGCACGATGCGCCCGTTGATCTTGGCCCCACGGCAGTTGTGACCAATCTCGGTATGCACGCGGTAGGCGAAATCCAGCGGCGTCGAGCCCTTGGGCAAGTCAATGGCGTGGCCGTCAGGGGTGAAGACGTAAACCCGGTCCGGCTCGATGTCGACGCGCAGCTGTTCAGCCAGGCCGCCGATATCACCGAGCTCTTCATGCCACTCCAGGACCTGACGCAGCCACGAGATTTTCTCTTCGTAGTGACTGGAGCTGGCCTTGACGTCAGTGCCCTTGTAACGCCAGTGCGCGCAGACGCCCAGTTCGGCTTCTTCGTGCATGGCGTGAGTGCGGATCTGCACCTCCAGCACCTTGCCTTCCGGTCCGATGACGGCGGTGTGCAGCGAGCGGTAGCCGTTTTCCTTGGGGTTGGCGATGTAGTCGTCGAACTCCTTGGGAATGTGCCGCCACAAGGTATGGACGATGCCGAGCGCGGTGTAGCAATCGCGCATTTCCGGGACCAGCACACGCACAGCACGTACGTCGTAGATCTGGCTGAATTCCAGACCTTTGCGCTGCATCTTTCGCCAGATGGAATAGATGTGCTTCGCCCGGCCACTGATGTCGGCTTTGACGCCGGTGGCCAGCAACTCGTTTTCCAGCTGCGACATCACGTCGGTGATGAAGCGCTCGCGGTCTAGCCGACGCTCGTGCAGCAGCTTGGCGATCTGTTTGTACTGTTCGGGTTCGAGGTAGCGAAAGGACAGGTCCTCCAGCTCCCATTTGATGTGTCCGATCCCCAGGCGGTGGGCAAGCGGCGCGTAGATGTCGAAGACTTCCCGGGCAACGCGGTTGCGCTTTTCGTCGTCGGTATTTTTTACAGCGCGGATCGCACAGGTGCGTTCGGCCAGCTTGATAAGGGCCACCCGCACATCATCGACCATGGCGACGAGCATCTTGCGCAGGTTCTCGACCTGCGCCTGGGTGCCCAACACCAGCGATTGTCGCGGGCTGAGGCTGGCACTGATCGCCGCCATGCGCAGCACGCCGTCGATCAGCTTGCTGACAGTCGCGCCGAAACGCTGGCTGACGTCAGGCAACGGGATCTTGCCTTCACGCACACTGCGGTAGATAACCGCGGCAATCAGCGAGTCCTGATCGAGCTTGAGGTCGGCCAGGATTTCAGCCATTTCCAGGCCCGTCTGAAAACTCGACGTGCCCTCCGCCCAGAGATTCTTGGCGGCGTTGTCCTGCTGCTCGGCCTGTCGAACGAATTCGCAGGCTTCTTTCAATGCTTGTCGATCCACCGCGAGATCGACGCTGACGACGTGGTCCAGCCACGCGTCGAGATTGATACTGCCGTCTATGTTGATCGGCTGGTGTGCTCTCACCTGTACCATGCTGCTTACCTTCCCTACGGCGCGATGAAATGCGCCATCTGTCGCTGGCCTTCTTGAGGGCACGTTGCCTGCAGGGCAAAAGCAAGCGCTTAACGTGCGAGGGCCAGTCGGATTAAACGAGAATCCCTGTGAGATGCGGCGTGAATCCTGAAGCCGCGCCTCACTTACTCGCTTCAAATAACGCCATTGCCTCGACATGCGCTGTTTGCGGGAACATATCGAGGATTCCGGCCCGTTTTAATCGGTAGCCCTGTTGGATCAATTCGACACTATCACGCGCCAAAGTTGCCGGATTGCATGACACATAAAGCAACCTTTCGGCGCCCAAAGACTTGAGCTTGCCCACCACCTCGAACGCGCCGTCACGCGGGGGATCGAGGAGCGCGGCAGAAAAACCTTCTGTGGCCCATTCAGCCTTGTCGAGCGGCTGAGAAAGGTCCGCCTGGTAGAACTTCACATTGTGCAGATTGTTGCTGGCTGCGTTCCCGGCAGCGCGCTCGACCATCGTCGCAACGCCCTCGATTGCCACCACCTCACGCGTGCGTTGTGCCAGTGGCAGGGCGAAGTTACCAAGCCCGCAGAACAAGTCCAGCACTCGTTCGTCTTCACGCGGCGCCAACCACTCCAGCGCTTGCTCAATCATGGCGGTGTTGACCGCTTCATTGACCTGCACGAAGTCGCCGGGACGGTAGGCGAGCCGCAAATCCCACGGCGCCAAGTGGTAACCCAACGTCTGGGACGGATCAAAAGGTTGTGGCCCCTCCTCGCCGTGCAACCAGAGTTGCGCGTCATGAGCTTCACAGAACCCCTGCAAAATCGCTATATCACTTTCGGCCAACGGCGCCATGTGCCGCAGCAGAATCGCCGTGGATGACCCGCTGAACAACTCCACATGCCCGAGGGCTTTTGGCGTGCCGAGACGACGGAGCATCTCGGGCAGTGCTGTCATGATTGGCTGCAAGGCCTGTACCAGCACCGGACATTCGTTGATGCCGATGATGTCCTGGCTGGACGCAGCGCGGAAACCGACGTCCAGCCGTTTTGCCTTGACGTCCCAGCGCACGGCGACCCGAGCGCGTCGGCGGTAGGCGAATTCCGGCCCGCTCAGCGGCTCGGCCCACTCTTCGGGTTCGATGCCGGCGACACGGCGCAGTTGCTCGGCGAGCATGCGCTGTTTCAGGGCAAGCTGTTCGTCGTGGGGCATCTGCTGAACACTGCAACCCCCGCAACGCCCGAAATGCACGCACGGTGCAGGGCGGCGCATGGCGCTGGGAGTGAACACGCGCTCGGTGCGCGCTTCGACGATTTTGCCGTGAGCACCGAGCACACGCGCTTCGACTTCTTCGCCCGCCAGGCTGCCCGCGACGAACCAGGTCCGGCCTTCGACAAACGCGATTCCGCGTCCGTCGTTGGCCAGCCGCTCGATAGTCAGGCGCTGTTTCTTGCCGGTCGGAATCTGTGTTGCCTTGGTCCCGCCGGTAGGCTGGAAGCGCAGGCCTCGCTCATGCTTGGCCATCAGTTGGGCGCGTCGTAGACGCCGGTCGACAGGTAACGGTCGCCGCGGTCACAAATGATCGCGACTATCACCGCGTTTTCGACTTCCTGGGACAAACGCAACATCCCGGCGACTGAACCGCCTGATGAGACGCCACAGAAAACACCTTCTTCACGAGCCAGTCGACGCATCACGTCCTCAGCCTCTTGCTGGGCCATGTCCATGATGCGGTCGACGCGGTCGGCCTGATAAATCTTCGGCAGGTATTCCTGCGGCCAGCGGCGAATACCCGGAATAGAAGCGCCATCCATGGGTTGCAGGCCGACGATCTGAATAGCGGGATTTTGCTCCTTGAGGTAGCGCGAGGTGCCCATGATGGTCCCCGTGGTGCCCATAGAGCTGACGAAGTGAGTGACGGTGCCGTCGGTCTGCCGCCAGATTTCCGGGCCGGTGCCGACGTAATGCGCTTGCGGGTTGTCGCCGTTGGCGAACTGATCGAGCACCTTGCCGCGACCTTCAGCCTGCATACGCTCGGCCTGATCACGAGCGCCTTCCATGCCGTCTTCCTTGCTGACCAGAATCAGCTCGGCGCCATACGCGGTCATCGCCGCCTTGCGCTCAGCGCTGGAGTTGTCCGGCATGATCAGGATCATTTTGTAGCCCTTGATCGCCGCAGCCATGGCCAGGGCGATGCCGGTATTACCCGATGTGGCTTCGATCAGCGTGTCGCCAGCGTGAATCTGACCGCGCAGCTCTGCTCGGGTAATCATCGACAGCGCCGGACGATCCTTGACGGACCCGGCCGGGTTATTGCCTTCGAGCTTCAAGAGCAGAGTGTTGGTGGTGTTCCCGCCCATGCGTTGCAGACGCACCAGCGGTGTGTTGCCGACGCAATCGGCGATGGTTTGATACTGCAGGGTCATGGCGTCTTCGCAATCCAGACTGCGGGGGCCGCTATCATACCGGCAATCGACGCGAGCCCATATCACGCAAAGTGAGGTCTATAGCGCAAAAAGGAATAAGCATCTGAGCTCGGTTGAGCCATGTCAGGGCCGCTGCGCAGCCCATCGCCTGCAAGCAGGGCTCCCACGCCTTCGGCAGAAGCAGGTTTGCCTATGCCCCATCCCCCGCAACGATCTCATGGCAGAAGGATCAATCTTCCATTCCAAGGGATGGATTGCCTATCGAAGTGATGATCACAACCACACAGCGTCCCAAAGCGGATAGTCGCCGAGGCGCTCCACCAGACCGGCCCGCAGTGGGTTGGCAACAACGCAACGGGCGATGTTCTTCAGGTCCTCTTCTTTACGTAAAGCCCTATCGTGAAACCCTTTCTGCCAGACCTGACAGGTTTTACCTCGTACCCGATTGATGCTGTGCGCACTTCTGGATTTTGCTCGTCGCATCAGGCGTGGCAAGTCACCCCTTCGCAGTTCGACCAGCCAATGAAAATGATCGGGCATCACCACCCAAGCCAAGGACCTGGCGGCACCCTCCTCTTCCGCGAGCCTGAACTCATCGACCACCAGGCGCCCCATGCGCCAATCGCGGAACAGCGGTTCCCGGTTATTGACGATCGTCGTCAGGAGATACAGTTGATGCTCACCGGAAAACCTTCCGGTGCGCAGGTGGGCAGAGTGTGGCGAGACTTCAAGCATTCCGTTGCTCCTGGTATTTACCCTGAAGCAAACGGTAGAGAACATCGGCAACGGCTGCCGACGAACAGTTTTGCCAGATGTGGCCGGTCTGCTGGCGCTCAGCGGCGTTAACACCATAACCGCGCTTCTGCCCGAAGGGCGTGGGAGCCCTGCTTGCAGGCGATGGGCTGCGCAGCAGTCCTGAAAAACCATCCCACTGAGGTGTGTCAGTAAGGCCCTTTCGCTTCTCGCGCCCTCAGCCGCATTTTCATGCACAGCCCTTGTTCACGGTTTTCGGCCCACAGGTCGCCGCCCTGTAGGCGCAGCGCGTTGCGGGCGATGCTCAGGCCCAGGCCGAAACCGTCGTTGCCGGGGCGGGCGCCGTCGAGGCGGATGAAGGGCGCGAAGATGCGTTCCAGATCCTGTCCCTCCACACCCCCACCCTGATCCTGCAGACACAGCAACCAGTTTTCGCCTTGCCGATACCCGCTCAAGCGCACCATCGCGCCGGCCGAGGAGTGTCGTATGGCGTTGCGCAGGATATTTTCCAGCGCTTGGGCCAAGGTGTTGAGGTGGCCGCGAACCCAACATGCTGCCTCGACATCACACGGCAACTGCTCAGGCGACCAGCCGCTCTCGAAACAGGCGTTTTCCACCAGCATTTCCCACAGCGCGACGATCTGAATGTCTTCGCCGGGCAATGCCTCACGCTCGGTGTCGAGCCAGGCAAGTTGCAGCGTGTCGTCCACCAGCCGCTGCATGCTTTCGATTTCGCGGCTGAGGCGTTCGCGCAACTGGCGCACGTCGTGTTCGCTGTCGCAGGCCACGCGCAATCGGCTCAGAGGCGTGCGCAGCTCGTGGGACATATCGCGCAGCAACTGTTGTTGAATCAGCACCGTTGAATGCAGCCGCTCGGCCATGTGGTCGAACGCCCGGTTCAGTTCGCCCAGTTCTTCCTGACGCTTGACCATCTGTGGCGAGAGCCGGTTCGACAGGCGATCACCGCGCCAGTCGTTGGCCTGTTCGCGCAATTGATTGAGCGGGCGAATCAGCAACCGGTACAAGCCCACGCACAGCAGGAAAGTGAACAGCGCGGGAATCAGCACATTGGTCAGCAGTCGCCAAACCATGAGGTAACGCCCGCGCTTGAACCGCTCTGGCAATTCGGTCACCAGGCTGCCAGCGCCCGGCGTCTGTGGAAACGGAATTTTCAGCCAGGGCGCCGTGTGCTGGCGACGGCTCATCGGCCAGTCCAGCCCGCGCAGAAACGTCAGCCGCTGATACTGTTCCTCGCTTAGCGGCGTGCTGCCCAGCGACTGTAAATGGCTGCCGATCACGCCCACCCAACCGGGCTCCCGGCGCCTGACTTCACCCAGCCATTCGTCGATCCCGCGTGTGCCACCTGGCTGCCAGGCGTGCTCAGCCTGCGCGGCATAGTCTGCGAGCGTCGTGCGCGCAGGCGCCGAGCACGGGATCGTCTTCGATCGCGAGCACACTCGGGCGGTGGATGGATTCGGGATTCATTAGCTTCTGCGACTGATTCTCAGGCGACAATTATTCAAGATTGCCCCGCCATGAGCAAGGCGACTGACGGCCACGCTGCGCAGCAAACCTGAGCAGCGGTTAATTTGCCGGGATTACCCTCTTCCAACTGTCTACACTGCGCAGTTATCAGCACGGGTGGCGCAGCGTTTGCTTACCTGTGTGCAAGGATTGCCGGAGAGAGTGTGTGCTGAACAAACTTGGCATCAAAAGCCGCGTCATGCTGTTAACCCTCGTGCCCGCCTGCCTGATGGCGGCGTTGCTGGGGGGTTATTTCACCTGGATGCAGCTCTCGGAGTTGCAGGCTCAATTGCTCAAGCGTGGCGAAATGATCGCCACTGAGCTTGGTCCACTGTCCGCCGGCGCCCTCGCCCGCGCCGACAAACCGTTGCTGGAGCGCATTGCCGGTCAGACGCTGGAGCAGGCCGATGTGCGCGCGGTGTCCTTTCTGGACCCCGACCGCAACGTCCTGACCCATGCTGGCCCAAGCATGATCAACCAGGCGCCCGTGGGCGGTGGCACGCATTTGCTGCAGCGCTCGGAAAACGACGCCACCCGCTATTTGATGCCGGTGTTCGGACGCCAGCGCCATCTCACCGGCGACATCGTGCCCGAAGAAGCAGATCGACTGCTGGGCTGGGTCGAACTGGAGGTGTCGCACAGCGGCACTCTGCTGCGAGGTTATCGCAGCCTGTTCGCCAGTTTGCTGCTGATCATGACCGGACTGGCCGTGACCGCCCTGCTCGCCATCCGCATGAGCCGCACCATCAACGGCCCGATCACTCAGATCAAGCATGTGGTGGCGCAGTTAAAGGACGGCAATCTGGAAGCGCGGCTGCTGCCGATGGGCAGTCATGAGCTGGATCAGCTTGCGTCGGGCATCAACCGAATGGCGGCCACGCTGCAGAACGCCCAGGAAGAACTGCAACACAGCATCGAGCAGGCCACGGAAGATGTGCGGCAGAACCTGGAAACCATCGAGATCCAGAACATCGAACTCGACCTGGCGCGCAAGGAGGCGCTGGAAGCGAGCCGGATCAAATCGGAGTTTCTGGCCAACATGAGCCATGAAATCCGCACCCCGCTCAACGGTATTCTCGGTTTCACCCATTTACTTCAGAAAAGCCAGTTGACGCCCCGTCAGCACGATTACCTGGGCACCATCGAAAAATCGGCCGACAGCCTGTTGAGCATCATCAACGAGATTCTCGACTTCTCGAAGATCGAGGCAGGCAAGCTGGTGCTGGACACCATCCCGTTCAACCTGCGCGATTTGCTGCAGGACACACTGACCATCCTCGCCCCCGCTGCACACGCCAAGCAGCTTGAACTGGTGAGCCTGGTGTATCGCGACACGCCGCTGGCGCTGGTGGGAGATCCGTTGCGGCTCAAGCAGATCCTCACAAATCTGGTAAGTAACGCGATCAAGTTCACCCGCGAGGGCACCATCGTTGCCCGGGCGATGATCGAGGACGATCAGGACGATTACGTGCAACTGCGCATCAGCGTGCAGGACACCGGCATCGGTCTGTCCAATCAGGACGTGCGCGCGCTGTTCCAGGCGTTCAGTCAGGCCGACAATTCGCTGTCCCGCCAGCCGGGCGGCACCGGGTTGGGGCTGGTAATTTCCAAACGGCTGATCGAGCAGATGGGCGGCGAAATCGGTGTCGACAGCACCCCGGGTGAAGGCTCGGAATTCTGGATCAGCCTTAGCCTGCCCAAGACCCGCGACGACATTGAAGACCTGCCCGCCCCGCCGCTGCTGGGCCGCCGCGTCGCGGTGCTGGAATACCACGACCTCGCACGCCAGGCACTGGAACATCAGCTGGAAGATTGCGGGCTGCAACCGATGGTGTTCAACAATCTGGAGAACCTGATCAACGGGGTAACGGTGGTGCATCAGACGCCACACGCGATTGATCTGGCAGTGCTGGGCGTAACCGCTCATGAGTTGCCACCGGAGCGGCTGCGCCAGCAAATATGGGACCTCGAAAATCTGGACTGCAAGGTGCTGGTTCTGTGTCCGACTACCGAGCAAGCGCTCTACCAATTGTCGGTGCCAGACGCTTATAACCAGTTGCAGGCCAAGCCCGCCTGCACGCGCAAGCTGCGACGCAGCCTGTCGGAGCTGATTCAACCCAAACAACAGCGCAACGAGCTTGCCGAGCCACTGAACAGCCGACCGCCGCGCCTGCTGTGTGTGGACGACAATCCGGCGAATCTGTTGCTGGTACAAACGCTGCTGGAGGATATGGGCGCCAAGGTCATGGCGGTCGACAGCGGATATGCCGCCGTGCAGGCCGTGCAGGACGAGGCGTTCGATCTGGTGTTGATGGACGTGCAAATGCCGGGAATGGACGGCCGTCAGGCAACCGAGGCGATTCGTGCCTGGGAAGCGGAGCGACACAGTACATCGCTGCCGATCGTGGCGCTGACTGCACACGCGATGGCCAACGAAAAACGTGCGTTGCTGCAAAGCGGGATGGACGATTACCTGACCAAGCCCATCAGCGAGCGGCAGCTGGCGCAAGTGGTGCTCAAGTGGACCGGCCTTGCGTTGCGTAATCAGGCGCCGGAGCGTCACCTGGAGATCAGCAGCGGCAGCGGCAACCTGCAAGTGCTCGATCACGAAGAAGGCTTGCGGCTGGCAGCGGGCAAGGCCGACTTGGCGGCGGACATGCTCGCCATGTTGCTGGCGTCACTGGACACCGACCGCGAGGCGATTCGTGCAGCACGTGACGTGGATGATCACATTGCACTGATTGAACGCGTCCACCGCCTGCATGGCGCGACCCGCTACTGCGGCGTTCCCCAGTTGCGCGCAGCCTGCCAACGCAGCGAGACGCTGCTCAAACAAGACGCGCCGGAAATCGACGCCGCGCTGGACGAACTGGACAAAGCCATCGCCCGCGTGTCGATGGAAGCGCGGGTGAATGCGTGAGGGGCCGCTGCGCAGCCCATCGCGGCCTCGCGCTGCTCGTGCGCTCCTACAGTGATTTGCGGGGTTCGTGAGGTTTGATTTTGCTCGGAAGTGAACGCTGCTCAAATTCTGCAAGGGTCGCCCCGTCGCCAAGGCGCAGCCCAGTCGCTGGGATAGGCTAGGCGCCGAGCCGAGCGAACGCCGCAAAAATCTGTAGCCGTTGACGAGCCTGGGCGAGGCCGCGATGGGACGCGCAGCGGCCCTGACATCAGCCTCTCCGGTTAAATCTGACACACCGCATTGATCGGATTTAACGCGCCTGCCCGGCCAATGTTTTCTCCATGTACAAGCTGCGCAAACTGATGCCGCTGGGGTGTCCGTAGGCTTCTTCGCGAAGGGCGATGAAGCCCATCGCTCTATAAAAGTCCGCTGCGTTGAGCGAAGAGAACAGGTGCAAGCGAGTGAAGTGCTCTATAACTGCCATCGCCTCAAGCCGACGCATCAGCTGTTTGCCGATGCCCCTGCCATGTTGGTGCGGCTCGACGAAAATCGCAACGACCTCACCATTCTGCCGATCAAGAATCGCGTAGCCCAACAGCTGGTCGTCTTCCTCTGCCAAAACGGCGCATTGGGCGACGACCAGCTGCGTGTAGGACTGCGGCACAGCAGATTCACTCCAGACATCAATCTGCTCTGAAGAGTAGTGAGTGGCGCATGTCAATCTCACTGCCCGGGTTCTCAGCGCCCAAAGCCTCGGAATGTCGGCGATAACTGCCGGTTTGTATTCGATCACGGCGCTATTTCCTGTCCTCGTTAAGCGCGAACACACCTGTTCGCGCACTGCATGATGGCTTCAGTTGCGCCCGGCATTGCGCTCGGCCACTCGACCCAGTACAGCAAGGTCCATGTGGCCTTCGTCGTGAGCGGTGGCGTCCAGCAGGTTGCCGCGTACCAGTTCGGCGAGCGGCATCGGCACTTGCTCGCGCTCTGCGGCAGCCAGCGCCAGGCCGACGTCTTTGAGCCCCAGCGACGCCTTGAACGCCGCCGGCTCATAGCTGCGCTCAGCGATCATCTTGCCGTACCCGGAATACACAGGACCTGGGAAAACGCTATTGGAAATGAGGTCGATCAGTTGGCTTGATTGCAGGCCATACGCGCCGACCAGCACCGAAGCTTCGGCCATGGATTCAATGGCGCTGGCGAGCATGAAGTTAACCGCCAGCTTCATGACGTTGGCCTGGGAAGGTTTATCGCCCATGCGCCAGGTCTTGCGACCAATGAGGTCAAACAGCGGCTGGACGGTGTCAATGGCATCACCGGGGCCTGCCGCGAGGATCTGCAGCTCGCCGCTGGCCGCGAAGTTGGGCCGCCCGAGGACCGGAGCGGCGATGTAATGAATACCTTTTTCCTGATGCCGGACGGTCAGGTCATCAGCGAAATCGACTGCGATGGTCGCCATGTTGATGTGAATCAGCGGCCCTTTAAGGCCGTTGATCAGGCCGGACTCCAGCAGTACTTCACGCAACGCCTTGTCGTCGGCCAACATGCTGAACACCACCTCGGCGCCGAATGCCTCGGCGGGATCGGCCGCCGCGACTGCGCCCTGTTCGACCAACGCCTGCACCGGGTCAGGAGAGCGGTTCCAGACCACCAACTGGTGACCGCCCTTCAACAGGTTGCTGGCCATGGCCCGCCCCATATTGCCCAGTCCGACAAAACCGATTTTCATGGATCAGTGCTCCCGCAGCGAAAAACAAAGGCCCTTAGGATGCACTTTTGCAACTGAACATGGAAAGCATGAAGGGCCGAACGCCGACGCCCTGCCGCTCAAGCACGCTGGGATGGTGTATTAAAAATTCACCGTCGCTGTCACGCGGGCGGTGCGGGGTGCGCCAAGGAACACATAATCGTCGCCCAGGTATTCCCCGGCATCGCGCCAGTAACGCTTATCGAACAGGTTGTCGACGGTGAAACGAAACACCGTGTCGTAGCCATCAAGGCGTGTGCTGTAGCGGCTGCCCGCGTTGAACACTGCGTAATCGTCCACCTTCACCGTGCCCTCGCGATTGGCGTATTTACTGGCGCTGTACTGCACGCCACCCAGCAGCGCGAGTCCCGGAACCGGCAGGCTGTAGTCGGCATAAACACTGGCCCGGAATTTAGGCACGTTGATCGGCTGGTGGTCTTCGTAGGCAGTAGTGCCGCTGTCCTCGACACGGGCGCGAATCACGGCAGCGCTGGCGGAAATCTGCAACTGCGACGTCAACCAGCCGTTGGCGCTGAGTTCGATACCGGTATTTTTCTGCTGCCCCTGCTGCACGTACGTCAGCGTGCCGTCGTCGTTGGGTCTGGAATACTGGTACGCCTGCCGAGTCTGAAACACCGCGGCAGCAAAGCTCATGCGGCGCCAGTCGTACTTGACCCCGGCCTCCAGCTGGCGAGAGAGCGTCGGCGCGAGGATTTCCCCGACGTTGGTGTCGAACACCGACGCTGTGCCGCCCAGCGACAGGCCCTTGCTGTAACTCGTGTACAGCGAAACGTTGTCTACCGGCTTATAAATCAGCGCGGCCTGGGGCAGGAAAATCGAGCGCTGAGTGTGTCGATTGTCGCTGCCATCTTCGTTGTACGCGTATTCGTCCAGACGCACCTGACGCCCGCCGATGATAGTCTGCCAGTGCTCGTTGAAACTGATGCGGTCGGTGGCGAACAGCCCGTACTGGCGACTGTCGAGGCGCCGTTCTGTGTGCCCGACAGACAGATCAGACGGTGCGAACGTCTCGACCGGCGCGTGAATGTTGCCGGAGCCGATGTACTCGCTGAAATACGGCCGCGTGTCCACCGTGCGCCGAAACGCGCTGGTGCCAAACGTGAGCTCATGTTTGAGCCAGCCGGTATTGAACAGCCCGGTCATGGCCGCCTCGACTTCATCGTTACGCTTGGTGTCGTCGGGGCTGCGGAAGTCGTAGATGTCGTAGTTGCCGTCTGAGCTGAAATGCCCCGTGACCGGTTCCGCCGGGCAATTGGCGGCCTGGAAGTAGCAGCCGTAGGCAAACGCGCTGTAGTCATCGATCACCACGCGGCTGCGCGAGGCGCTGAGGCTGGCCTTCCAGTCGTCGTTGAAGCGCAATTGGTAGCGGCCATTCATGTTCAGCGAGTCGATGCCCACCGGATTCGACCCACTCTGGTAGCCCAACAGCTTGCGCGGCGAGGCGTCATGGGGCAGCTCAGTGCCGTTGAGCAACTGATAACCGGGGACCGAGCGCTGCTCTTTGGTCTGGTATTCAACGTCCAGTTGCAGCGTCGATTGCTCGTTGATGTTCCAGTCGAACGCCACCGAGGCAAAGTCGCGCTGGCCGTCGGCGTGTTCGACGTAGGAGCGAATGTCTTCGTGGGCCAGGTTGACCCGCAGGCCCAGTTGTTTCTCGCTGCCGAACCAGCCGCCCACGTCAGTGGCGAGGTAGCGCTCGCCGTGTTCGTTGGTCGATACCGTGACCGAGCGCACGTCTTCCGGGCGTTTGGTGACGTAGTTGATCAAGCCACCGGGTTCGGAAACGCCGCTTTGCAGGCCCGACAGTCCTTTGAGCAACTCGACCTGTTGCTTGTTTTCCAGCGCAACGTTTTGCTCGCCGGTGATGGTCCGGCCATTGATGCGATAGCTGCTGGCAGCGTTCAGCGAGAACCCGCGCACCACGAAGTTCTCGTAATAGCCAACCGGTGCATAACTGTCGCCCACCGAAGCATCGTTTTTCAGCACGTCGCTAAGCAGTTTCGATTGCTGGTTCTTGAGCATTTCGCTGCTGAACACGCTGATCGACGCGGGCGTGTCCAGCAACGGTGATTCACCCAAACCGCCCACCGATGCACTGTTTGCCTGATACACCGACGCTTGCTCGCCCGACACCCGGACCGCGTCCAGCGTCAACGGCTCCGTCTCCTGCGCGGCGAACAGCGGTGAAGCGAAGGCAATGCTTAAAGGCAGCAGACGTCGGGTGAAGCCGGGTGCGGGGCGGCGTTGGATGGTCATGGGGCAGCGATTCCCGGATTTATAGTGAAAGTCATGTTTCAGTGGCGGCTCAACGAGTGTCATCGCGAGCAAGCTCTTCCCACAGAAGCTGGGTGAGGCCTGAAATGGCGTAAGACGCTGACTCATTGTGGGAGGGCGCTTGCTCGCGATAGCGTCAGTTGCAACGCCAACTTGTTATCGAGCTAATACCTCCCCGGCGGCGGATCTTTTACGTTTGTTGCCGGTTTTTTACAACCTCGGCACACTGCGTCACACCGTTCGCCAACGCATTGGCGTGCGCAGACCCCAAAAGGACATCATCAATGACGCTTTCGCTTTTTATTGCGGTGCTGGCCTCAGGCTTTATCTACGGGATTTCTCCAGGGCCTGGCGTACTGGCGGTGTTCGGCATTGGGGCTGCTCGCGGGCGTCGGGCCGGGGCGTTGTTTCTGTGCGGCCATTTGTTGGGGGATGTGATCTGGTGCAGCGTGGCGTTGGCCGCGATCATCGGTGCCAAGGTCTTTGGCAGCACGACGTTCAACATTCTCGGGGTGATGAGCGGACTGTTTCTGTTCTGGCTGGGTTTTCGCGCGATCACCGCAAAACGCAGCAACGGCGACGATCAGAACGTGTCGGCGCGCAACCCACTCTGGCACGGCATCATGTTCGGGCTGACCAATCCAAAGGCCTACCCGGTGGCGGTCGCGACCTTCACGGCCCTGCTTTCAAGCCGGGCCGAACTGCTCAACTGGTCGATGCTGCCGCTGTTGATTCTGGTCAGCACCCTGGGCGGAATCGTCGCTTACACGATCATCGTCAGCGTGGTCGGCGCACGCCATGTGCGCCGGTTGTATCAGCGCCATGAGCTGACCATCACGCGGATTTGCGGGGTGATGTTCATCGGCTTTGCGATCAATGCGCTGGTGCATGCGGTGCCGGGTTTGCTGCCGCGCCGCCCGTAGACTGGACCGATCAGCGACGCCCTGAACGCCGGCGATCTGTAGACGCGAATTCATTCGCGTGGCGGCGGGATTGATTCAACCCATCACCCCGCCTCGCCAACAAGTTGGCTCCTACAGAACCGCAATGTGCCTCTGTAGACGCGAATTCATTCGCGTGGCGGCGGGACTGGTTTAACCCATGACATCGCCTCGCCAACGAGTTGGCTCCTACAGAACCGCAGTGTGCCTCTGTAGACGCGAATTCATTCGCGTGGCGGCGGGACTGGTTTAACCCATGACATCGCCTCGCCAACGAGTTGGCTCCTACAGAACCGCAGTGTGCCTCTGTAGACGCGAATTCATTCGCGTGGCGGCGGGATTGATTCAACCCATTACGCCGCCTCGCCAACAAGTTGGCTCCTACAGAACCGCAGTGTGCCTCTGTAGACGCGAATTCATTCGCGTGGCGGCGGGATTGATTCAACCCATTACGCCGCCTCGCCAACAAGTTGCCCCTACAGAACCGAAGTGTGCCTCTGTAGACGCGAATTCATCCGCGTGGCGGCGGAATTGATTCAACCCATCACGCCGCCTCGCCGACAAGTTGGCCCCTGCAGAAAGCGGATTTACTGCGCCAGGCCGACTTTAAACAACTTGCCGTCATCTTCATCGGTCAGCACGTACACGTAACCGTCCGGTCCTTGGCGCACGTCGCGAATGCGCGCATTCAAGTCGCCCAGCAGGCGCTCTTCGTGCACCACTTTGTCGTCTTTAAGCTCAAGACGAATCAGCTCCTTGGAGGCCAACGCACCAATGAACAGGTTGTGGTCCCACTGCTTGAACGTGCTGGAATCGTAAAACGCCATCCCGCTAATCCCCGGTGATTTTTCCCACACGTGGAATGGCGTCTTCATGCCTTCAACCACTTTGCCCTTGGCCTCCGAAATCGGTTTGCCGGAGTAATCCAGGCCAAAGGTCGCAATCGGCCAGCCGTAATTGCCGGCGCGCTCGATGATGTTGATTTCGTCGCCGCCCATCGGCCCGTGTTCGTTGGTCCAGAGCGTGCCGGTCCAGGGGTTCAGCGCTGCGCCCTGTTGATTGCGATGACCGAAACTCCAGATCTCCGGGCGCACGTCTTTCTGGCCGACAAAAGGGTTGTCCTGGGGGATGGTGCCATCCGGATAGAGCCGCACGATCTTGCCTTGCAGCTTGTCGAGGTCCTGCGCGGTGGGTCGGTTGTTGTTCTCACCCAGCGCGATGAACAGGTAACCGTCGCGATCAAACACAATTCGTGAGCCGAAGTGATTGCCCACTGACAGCTTGGGCTGCTGCTGGAAGATCCGCGTGAAGTTTTCCAGACGCGTCATGTCGTCCGACAGACGCCCGCGGCCTGCTGCGGTGCCGCCGGTTTCGCCATCGCCGCTGTCCTCGGCGTAGGTCAGGTAAACCATGCGGTCTTTCTTGAAATCAGGCGACAGCACCACATCGAGCAGACCGCCCTGCCCTTGCGCCCAGACTTTAGGGACGCCACCCAGCGGTTGCGACAACTTGCCGTCGGCCGACACGATGCGCAGGTTGCCCGGCTTTTCGGTCACGAGCATGCCTTGCTTGTCTGGCAAAAACGCCAGCGCCCAAGGGTGTTGAAGCCCCTTGGCGACCTCATCGACGGTCAGCGTGCCCTCTTCGGTTTTGTAAGTCGTGCTGGCCGCCGAGGCGGCGAACGGCAAGCCAAGCAAAAGGCTGGCGCAGAACGTTGCGATCAGGGATTTACGAAAGTGGATGTGGCGCAACATGGACGATTCCTTATCGAGAGCGGGAAAGTTCTGGTGCTGAAACGTCAATCGGTACTACGCCGTTCGCTGCCGCTGGAGGATCGGGGCGCTTGCTGGCGTGTCGGATAACCATTACCTATGCCGCCGTTTTCCAGGGTGGGAGGCCGAGGATTGACCCCGGTCGCAGGGCCACGTACCGATGGGCTGATCGACTGAGTGCCTTGACGGCTATTGGGGTTTGCGCGGCGGATGGCGCCGTTGTCGGGGGAATTGTTGCGGGCTGCGCCATTTGGATACGTGGCGGCGGCGAGCGTTAAGGCCGCTTGCCCAGAGCTGAAATTGGGGGCCTGATGATCGCCAGGATCACTGGCATAGGCAGGCCCGACACTCAGCAAACTGCCAAGGGTCAGGGTCGCAAGACTTCGCAGAACACTGTTCATTTCGTACCTCAAGTGATTCGGTAACGATTCGGGTGTTTGATAGCGATTGAGCAGCTAGGTTCGCGTAGGCCGGGCGGATGAGCAACTGTAGGACGATTCCGTTTGTAACAAGGATCGTCGGAAGCAGCCTGTTGGAGTGGGCGGCATTCCGACTTGCCCGCGAAGGTGACACCTCGGTTTTACCTGACACTCCTCATCGTCAGCTTCGCGGGCAAGCCTCCAACGAGATTGCAAGCTTCGTTGCTAATTCTGCGCAACGATATGGATCAAGGGCTCGCGCTGATGCACGACTGGTCGCTGGACAACGACCCGCGCTTCCGGCGTCTGGCCAGTGAGGGCTGCAGGCCTCGCCTGCCGTGGTCGTTTCGCCTGGAAAAACGGGTAGCGGACCCCTCGCCCGTGCTGGCGATTCTCGACAACCTCAAACCCGATGACAGCCCTTACGTGCGCAAGTCGGTGCCTAATCACCTGAGCGACATCACCAAAGACAATCCGGGCTGGGGGCTAGACCCGATAGAAGCGTGGCGGCTCGACAACTCCGATACCGCCTGGATTGCCCGCCACGCCTTACGCTCTCTGATCAAAAAAGGCGACAGCCGAGCGATGACCATCATGGGCGCGGGCGAGAAAGCTCAGGTGCGTATCGATGGGTTCAGCGTCGCGCCTGCACGCATCAGTCTGGGCGAGCGAATCAGCCTGTCGTTCACCCTGACCTCGACGGCCAGCTCACGCCAGAAGCTGATCGTCGATTACGCGATTCACTACGTTAAAAAATAAGGGGGTACGTCAGCCAAGGTGTTCAAGCTTAAAACCCTGGAACTGGCGGCCGGCGCAAGCATCACGATCACCCGGGCACAACAGATCCGCAACTTCACCACTCGCGTGCATTACGCGGGCCGGCACCCACAGCGCCGAGGGCTTCGCGTTGCGCGTTCATCATTACCACGGGGATTCACCGTCTCCCGTTGTCACGCACATTGATCCTGCCCAAGTAGAGGGCGTGTCGGGGTTCTGGCTGGATATCGGAACGCCAGGTTTTGGCCCGGAAACAGTCGGAGTCGTTGGCCCCAACGTGACAAGGTTGAATCTCGGGAGTGCCCACGCCCACCGCGTCGAGCGCTTGTCCGAGCTGCACCCTGACTGGAATCGCAGTGTAGTTGTGCGGGTGGGCAACCCGCACTGCGTGACGCTGGTGCCTTCTGTCGATGCGCTGCCAGGTTTTTCGCAACTGCACGAATCACCACTCAATGAAGCCCTGACGGCTATCGCGTTTGCCTTCGGTGATCAAGGCCGCGGCGATCCGTGCCCGGAGGGGATCAATTTGCAATGGGCGGCTCACCTGTCGGGCAATCGGATCGTGGCCCGAGTCTTCGAACGCGGCGAAGGCCCGACAGCCTCTTCAGGGACCAGTGCCAGCGCAGTCGCGTCAGCGGCCTGGCTCAGTGGCTGGGTCAAGGCTGGCCGAGTGGAGGTCGTAATGCCTGGCGGCACGGCGCCGCTGGAGTTGCATGAGGCAGAGGGTCGATTGGTGCAGGTTCGGCTGTTCGGGACGGCCCGCAGGCAAGCGGCATATGGCAGAACCGACTGAAAGTGCCAGCACGCCGTTGCAACCGACCCTTCTTTGTTTATGCTCTCAACACCCCGCCCCAAACCATCCATATGGATATTGATTGGCGAGCGGCAATCGCCGCAAGGAACGCGCATGAGCCGTATGGACCGTATGGACCGTATGGACCGTATGGACCGTATGGACCGTCAGGCTAACCTCATCCCCTCGCTGCCGCCTGTCGCTTCGATGACCCTCGTTCAAGCATGTCGATGCTCCGGCGTCGTGCAGCAAACGGTGGCAGTGATCAAGCTGATCTCGACGGACCTCGACGAGGCCGCGCGCAGCATCGATGCGGTGAACAAGCAGTCGGAAATCATTGGCATCATCGTGCAAACCATCCGCGGGATCGCCGACCAGACCAACCTGCTGGCGCTGAACGCCGCCATCGAAGCCGCCCGGGCGGGTGAACACGGGCGCGGGTTTGCTGTAGTCGCCGATGACGTCAGAGGCCTGGCGGCCAGAACCAGCAAGGCGACGCTGGAAATTGTGGATGTAGTCCGGCAAAACAACGAACTGGCGAAAAGCGCCGTGTCCAGCATGCTGGTCGAGTCTGGAACGCACCAGCACAGGGGTTGCGCTGGCGAATGAGGCTGGGGGCGTGATTCTGGAGATTCAGCAAGGCGCACGGCATGTGCTGGATGCGATTAGTCGGTTTAATTCGACGTTGCAGATGGGGTGATGGGTTGCTGAGGGAACGGTGCCAGCGTTGCATAACCAGAAATGGTGAATAGCGTTTATTGGTTATTCTGATTAGCAAACGCAACAAATAGAGTGGGTGCCAATTCTGCCAACCCGAGTTCTGCCATGAACAATTTCGATCCAGCAATCACTCACGAGCCCATTTCACCTGTTAGTCGGCGCAAGATTTTACAAGCCTCTGTCGTCGGTGCAGCCGCTGCTCTGGGTGCTTCGCTCGTAAGCGCTGCCTCCTCTACCAAGACTGCTTCAACACAGGAAAATGCCACGGTCTTCGACGATTCGTTCCATATCACGTTCCACACCCAGAAAGTCGGCGATGTGGACGTGTTCTATCGCGAAGTAGGGCCCAAGGATGCCCCGGTGCTCCTGCTGCTTCACGGGTTCCCGACATCCAGCCATATGTTCCGCAACCTGATGCCTTTATTGGCAAGCCAGTACCGCCTGATCGCGCCCGACTTACCGGGTTTTGGCAACACCAAAGCGCCGCCGCGCGGGAAGTTCGCCTACACATTTGAAAATCTTTATAAGGTGATCAAGGGCTTTACCGAGGCCTTGGGGTTGAAGACATACGCTCTTTACATATTCGACTACGGTGCACCTGTCGGCTTGCGGCTTGCTGCGGCGAATCCGGAGAAGGTGACTGCAATCATCACCCAGAACGGTAACGCTTATCTGGAAGGCTTTAGTGATCAATGGGATTCATGGCAGGCCTACTGGCGCGATCCTTCCGCGGCCAATCGCGAAGCCTGTCGCGCCTCTTTGTCGCCAGAGACGATCCGTGACTGGCAGTACGCCACGGGTTCTGACCCTGAGAAGCTCTCGCCCGACGGCTACAACCTGGACATTCTGTACATGTCACGGCCAGGCGCAGAAGAAATCCAGCTGGATCTGATCCTGGACTACCGCACTAACGTTGCCGCTTATCCCGCATTCCAAGCATATCTACGCAAACACCAACCGCCATTGCTGGCGGTCTGGGGCAAACACGATCCGGCTTTTATCCCGCCTGGTGCGCTGGCGTACCGTAAGGACATTCCGGCTGCTGAAGTGCATCTTCTGGATGCAGGCCATTTCGCACTGGAGACCCATGCCCCTGAGGTGGCGGAGCACATCCGCGAATTCCTGCAGCGGAAACTGAAAAAATAGCCAGATTGGGCACGTAATTAGCGTCGGCCAGTCTCGCTGGGGCCAGCGGACCACGGACGTTCATCGTGGCGCTTGTAAGGTGCTAGTTAAGGACTGGCAACCCATTGTGCTCAACTGTCTTGACAGTGTTTGCACGCGCAGCCCAGCGCGTGCTTTCCGGCTAGGCCTGATGAAGAATTTCAACGGCTGGCTTTTAGTGTTTCAAGCATCGCTTCAGCGGCCAGGGAATGGACTTTTCGAGTTGGGTGCCACTCATCCCAGTAATAATGAGTATCTGGATCTGCACACACCGGTTCGACATCCGGGTAGGTGGTCTGGCAAGGGGAATCCAGATTCTTGAGCCCCGCACTGTCGGGTGACGCGCGCAGCTTGTTGCTGAAGGCCAGGTGGTCAAAATAAATGAGACTGACGTGACGGGTGTTAGCCATTTTTGTAAGCACATCCGGCAGTTTCTGTTCGAGTATGCGTTGGTATCGCGCCGCACTCTTGACTTGACTGCCCTGCACCACGGCCGGCACATGGCTCAAATCCGTGCTTCCAACAACCATTACATGCTTCGCGCCAGCTGTAATGAGCATTTCAGTCGCCTTCTGTATGTTCGCTACGCTGTTCTGGCTGAGCACCTCAATCGACTCCGGGTGCGACAAATCGGCCCATTCAAAAAAATCGTTGGCTGAGACGAAAATGAAATAGAGCGCATTCGGATCCGCTTTGTGTGCTTCAGCGGCTTCCAGATGTTCGGCGATTTGCCCGAAAACACCGGTGTCGCGAGAGGGCGCCATCCAGGCATAGTAATTCCCGTTACCGCTCTTGGCGCCGCCAATCGCGTAATCGGTCAAGGGCACTTTCAGGGCGAGGGCCAAGTCCTCTACCGCTGTGGGGCCATTGCTCCAGCGGCCCTTCCAATATAGAGGGCCGGGTAGCTCTTGCGCGTCCTTGACCTTCTGCTGGCTCAATACTTTCGTAAAGTGTTCACCCGCACCATTGTCGGAGTAGCTGTCACCGAAGGCATAGAGATGATCGTAGCGGGAGGCGCCAAACGCACTTGATACAGTCAGTGTCAACAGAGCGGTCAAGCAAGCGCGTCTAATCATTGTGAGTCTCCTGAGTGATGAGCCGAGACTACCGAAAATAAAGTGTTCCCTTGCAACAGTTACGACCCGGGCTTAGCTCAGGCCGTAACTGTTGCCCGTTCAGTTGTCACTCGCTCCAACCGACCACGCCCTTGATTTCCAGAAAGTCGTGAATGCCCCAGCCCGCGTACTCGCGGCCATTGCCGGATTGTTTGTAGCCACCAAACGGCGCGAACGTGTCCCAGCTCGGGTAGTTCAGGTACACCGAGCCGGCACGCATCTGTTTGGCAACGGCGCGGGCACGCTCGATATTGCCGGACTGTACGTAGGCCGCCAGGCCGTAAACGGTGTCGTTGGCCATTTCGATAGCCTGCGTTTCGCTGTCATAGGCAATGATCGACAGCACGGGCCCGAAGATTTCTTCGCGGGCAATGGTCATCTGCCCCGTCACGTCGCCAAACACGGTGGGGCGCACGTAGTAGCCCTTGTCCAGGCCTTCAGGACGGCCCAGACCGCCAGTCACCAGCGTAGCGCCCTCTTCGATACCGATAGCGATCAGGCTCTGAATCTTGGCGAACTGTGTGTCGCTGATGACCGGACCGAGATTCGTGCTGGCATCCTGCGGGCTGCCGGTCACCAACTGCTCGGCGGTTGCTTTGGCAATTTGCATGGCCCGGGCAAGCTGCGCTCGAGGCACCAGCATACGTGTCGGCGCATTGCAGGATTGTCCGGAGTTCGAGAAGCAGCCCTTCACCCCTTTAGCCACCGCCACTTCAAAGTCCGCGTCTTCCAGCAGGATATTGGCCGATTTACCGCCCAGCTCCTGGGCCACGCGTTTAACCGTGTCAGCAGCCGACTTGGCGACAAGGATGCCTGCGCGGGTGGAACCGGTGAACGAGACCATGTCGACTTTCGGGTGGCTGGCCATGTATTGGCCCACATCCGGCCCGGTGCCGTTAAGCAGGTTGAACACCCCGGCTGGCACACCCGCCTCATGCATGATTTCGGCGAAGATGATTCCGGTCAACGGCGCAATTTCACTGGGCTTGAGCACCACGGTGCAACCGGCGGCAATCGCGGGCGCGACCTTGCAGACGATCTGGTTCAGCGGCCAGTTCCACGGCGTGATGAGGGCGCAGACGCCGATGGCTTCACGCATCACCTGAGTGGTGCCGTGCACTTCGCTGAACTGAAATGTCTCCAAAGCGCTGATGGTCGATTCCAGGTGCGCGCGACCGCTCCAGACTTGCGAGTCACGGGCGAAATGCAGCGGCGCGCCCATCTCCTGGCTGACGGCCTTGACCAAATCTTCGTAGCGCAGGTTGTAGACCCGCAGAATGTTTTTGAGCAGCGCCAGGCGTTCGCTGACACGGGTCACCGAAAACGCGGGAAACGCCTTGGCAGCAGCGTTTACCGCGCTGTCCACGTCCGCCGCGTTGCCCACCGCGATGCTGATGAAGGCTTGCTCGGTGGAAGGGTCGATCACCTCCAGCGTGTTTCCCGACTGGGTGTCGACCCACTGGCCATCGATGTAGAACTTGAGCGCATTATTCATGGTTGATCTCTCGTTGACTGGAGACCGAGTGGCAGCCTCGGCCCCCACACGATTAGCTAAATGACTCAGAAGTCGCTGCCGTCAGCGGGCCATTTAAAGGCATCCTGACGGGCCAACACTCATGCGTGAGTAAGGTACCAGCGCCAGTCCTGCTCTCCGACTTCAGCATTGAATGTACGGAACTCGCGCCACTTGATCGCCAGGAACACCTTCAGGAATTCAGCGCCCAGCGCCTCGCGTGCCCAGGTGGAACGTTCAAGTGCCTTTAACGCTGTCAGCCAGTCGGTGGGTAGAAAGTCGGTCGCCTGTTCATAGCCATTACCCACAATCGCAGCGCCAGGATCGGTTTGATGAGTGATGCCGTGGTGAATGCCCGCAAGTACTGCAGCAGCAGCGAGATAGGGGTTGGCATCGGCACCGCAAATGCGGTGTTCGATGTGCCGACTGATCGCAGGTCCGCCGGGCACGCGGAACGACACCGTACGATTGTTGACGCCCCAGCTTTTGGCCAGCGGCGCGTAACTGCCGGTCTGGAACCTGCGATAGGAGTTGGCATGGGGGCAAAATATCGCCAGCGAGTCAAACAAGGTTGCCATCATCCCTCCAATGGAGTGACGCAACAGCGGCGTGCCCTGTGGGTCTTCGCTCGCATACAGGTTGTTGCCCTGCACGTCGGCCAGACTGACGTGCAGATGCATACCGCTACCCGCTTGATCGCTGAATGGCTTGGCCATGAAGCACGCTTGCAGCCCGTGTTTGTTGGCCACGCCTTTGACCAGGCGCTTGTAACGTACGCCTTCATCGATGGCCTGGAGTGCGTCGAAACGATGCTCCAGCGTCAACTCGAGCTGGCCGGGCGCGTACTCGGATATCGCCGTACGCACCGGTAACCCCTGCAGCGCGCACGCTGCGTAGAGGTCATCCAGAAACGGTTGAACCTGTTCGAGTTCATATACGCCATACACCTGCGGAGCAACCGGACGTACGCCATTGGTTTGCAGCGCCGGCTGCGGTCGACCGTTGACGTCGCGCTGTTGGTCCAGCAGATAGAACTCCAACTCAACGGCCATTACCGGATGGAACCCATCGGCTTTCAGCCGCTCGATTGTATTCACCAGTACATGGCGCGGGTCGACGGGCGCGGCGGGAAGACCTTGGGTCGGGTGCATGCTCACCTGCACTTGACCGGTGGGTTTGGTGCGCCAGGGTTGCAGGGTCAGGCTCCCCGGCAAGGGATAGGTCCAGCAATCCGCGTCAGCGACATCCCAGACCAGGCCAGTCTCGTCTACGTCCTCACCCTGCACGGTCAAGGCCAGAATGGAACTTGGCAGTGGCCGACCATTTTCGTAGATCGCCAGTAGCTCGTCACGATGCAACAGTTTGCCCCGTGGAACACCATTCGCGTCGATAAGGAACAACTCGATGCTCAGCACTTCAGGGTGAGCGGCCAGATAATCCCGGGCCTCTTTTTTATCGGCAAATTGCATGTCAAACCTCTTGGCTCATTCAGCGACTTGGCAGTATTTGAGAAGGGTGGGGGGCTTCAGACGTCCATTCATGAAGGGATGACCCGAGCGCCAGGTAGAGCAAGCAACGTAGTCAGCGCGCTATCCAACTCCTCGATCAGCCTGTCGATATCCGCATCACTTGTTTGCGGACAGCACAGAGTCATGTTGTGAAAAGGCGTGATCAGGATGCCGCGATTGATCAGGTAGAGGTGCAGCGCCATTTGAAGGCTGTCATGAAAAGCCGCCTCGGCTTGCGCACCGGTTCTGGGCGAGGTGGCGCAGAATTGAAACTCACAACGAGCCCCCAACTCTGTGACAGACCAGTTCAGTTGGTGCCGCTTGAACAACGTTCGAAATCCCTGCGCCAATCTTGAGGCGACGGACAGCATGTGCTCGTAGGCAGAGTCCGTCATGACCTCTTCAAGGCTGGCGCGCATGCAACGCATCGCCAGCGAGTTGGCAGACAGCGTTGTTCCCATACCGCTGTGCCCATGGCCGCCGCCGTCTGCGCTCATCTGCACGTCGCGCATGGCCTGAGCAACTTCCTCGGTCACGCCAAACACAGCGCAAGGCATCCCCCCCGCGATCGGTTTACCCACCACGAAAAAGTCGGGTTCCAACGCCCATTGGCGCGTGCATCCACCCAGTCCCGTGGAAATCGTGTGGGTCTCATCAATGACCAGCAGGCTGCCATATTGGCGGGTCAACTCTCGGCACTTTTGCATGAACCCAGGATCGGGCAGGACCATGCCGATGTTCGTCATCGCCGGCTCGCACATCAGCGCGCAGACATCGCCCTGGGCCAAAGCAGCCTCCAGTGCATCGACATCGTTGAACGGGATGGATCGACTGTACTGGCTCAAGTCGTAGGCCTGGCCCACAAGACCTGGACGGTGCACTGTCTTGCCGTCGCGGTAGCGCACCATCACGTCATCCACGGTGCCGTGATAGCAGCCGTCGAATACCAGCAAGACATTGCGCTTGGTGATGGCGCGCGCCCAGCGCAACACATAACGGTTGGCGTCAGTCGCATTGGCCGTCACCTGCCAGTAAGGCAAATCAAATCGCTGGGCCAGCAACTCGCCGCAAACCACCGCGTCTTCGCCAGGCAGCATCGTGGTCAAACCATTGTTCGCCTGCTCGGCTATGGCGCGGGCAACAGGATCAGGTGAATGGCCGAACATCGTGCCGGTGTCGCCCAGACAAAAATCAATGTATTCATGATCGTCAACATCGGTGAAGCGTGCGCCTTTGGCGCGCTGGACGAAGAGCGGCGAAGGCATCGACCAGTCGCTCATCCAGTGCATGGGAACCCCGTTGAACAGATTCGCCCTGGCACGCTTGGCCAGCGCCATCGAAGTTGGGTTGTTTTCTATAAAACGGGCACGCTCGGAGGCGGTAAAAACAGCAATCGCTGATTCACTAATTCCACTTTTCGACATGATCAAACAACCTATGTTAATTACAAAAACTGGTTAAAAGTCCTTGCCGCTCGGACAGTAACTATCCGCCGCAGCACTAACGCTGTATGGGTTCCTGGATAGGGAACAAACCGCCTCCTTTCTTGACCTCAGGATCGAGGAGCCTTGTTCTCGATCAGACAGTTCCCGCCATCCACCACGATAACTTCACCGGTGATGTAACTCGATTCAGGCGACGCCAGAAATGCAACCGCCGCAGCCACTTCGTGGGGACTGCCTGCCCGGCCCATTGGGGTAAAGCGCCCAGCCTCGGCTTCAACGGGCGTGGTTGACCCGGTCGTGATCCATCCGGGAGCCACGCTGTTGACGGTAATCCCCTGCTTGGCGACTTCAAGTGCAAGTCCCATGTTCATGCCAACCATTGCGGCCTTGGCAGCGCTATAAGCGGCTTCGCCCGGATTGCTCCCCCGGGTGCCCGTGGTGGAACTAATATTGACAATGCGTCCGTAATTGCGCGCCGTCATACCGGGCAAAACAGCCCGAGTCAGAAGAAAAGCGGTCGTTAAGTTTCTGGCCAGTGAAAGATCCCACTCATGCAGCTCCATACTCGCCAACTCCGAGAAAACCTCAGGGCTTCCTTGCATGGCCATACCGGCATTATTTACCAGTACATCGACCCGTCCCCAGACCGACTCGGCCCACAGGCTGAATTCACGCACCTGACTTTCATCAGTGAGGTCAGCTGGCCGACCTTCAACTTCAAACCCTTCTGCGAGTAGCTCTTTAATTCGATCCTCGATGCGGTTGCTGCTAGCGGTGATGATCAATCTCGCACCCGCTGCACCTAGCCTGCGAGCAATCGCCATACCAATACCTGCTTCACTTCCGGCACCACTGACAAGTGCCACATGTCCCCTAAAATCAGTATTTAACATGGTGTTCCCCACGTACCTAATTTGTAATAGGAGTGGAAATTAGGCTAATAAATCTGATAGACAAAGACGATCATCATCAGAAAATCTGACAACACCATGGCGTTTACCAGTGAGTCACTGAAAGTTTTCCTTGCGGTTGTCGACAGCGGCTCCTTTTCTGCCGCCGCACGGAAATTGGGCCGGGTACCCTCGGCCATCAACATGGCGGTGTCGCAGCTTGAAGCAGAGCTGGATTTATTGCTTTTTGACCGATCAACCCGCAAAGCCATTCCTACCCCCGCTGCCAAAGCACTTGAGCCCCAGGCACGACAGGTCGCGAGCCAGATAAACCTGCTGGACGCCCATGCCCTCCAGCTTCATCAGGGGTTGGAGCGGCGCTTGATCCTTGCGATGGCGCCGGAGTTGCAAACAGGCGTATGGAGTCGTCCACTGTCCATTATTGCCAGCGAGTTCCCCACGCTTGAAATCGAGATTCGCTCCGCTTCCCATCCGGAGGCGATTCGCATGCTCCATGAAGGGCGTGTGCAATTGGCACTTGGGTTTGAACGACCAGGGCTTGACGAGCGGGAAACGTTTCTTGAAGCGGGAAGCCAGTTGTTAGTAGCCGTTGCCTCTCCAGATCATCCTGCAGCCGCTGGCAAGAAAAGCCCTTTAAGTGAAGAGCAGCTGGTGAATGTTCGACAGATCATAGTCGCTACTGGAGGACCTACAGACTCTGACCCACGTGTTGTGCTGTCGCGGCGGATTTGGCTCAGCGACAGCTACCTGGCAACCCTGGATCTGGTCCAGCAGGGATTGGGCTGGGCTTATCTTCCACAACCGCTGGTACAACCTCTAATCACTTCGGGCGCATTGACGGAGGTGGTGTTTGACAACATGCCGAGTCAGATGCGGTTATGGGTCGATATCATCTGGGTAAAGAACCGCCCCCTGGGGCTTGCAGCGAGTCGCTACCTGAGTCTGATACGCAAGATAGTCGAGGCCGAGCCGCGTCGTGTTTGAGGAATAAAAATGACTGGCAATGCTTGAAACGGACGATCACAAGGCAGCGCCGTCGCGGCGGGTTTACATATCCAAAACTGATGACAAGACCGCCCGCCGGGGGCTCGGCAGGGGCAGCCTGGTCAAGGTGTTTCAGCCTCCTGCCATTCAAACTGTGTGCCCGCTCAGAAGTTCGAAACCTTGCCCCAGGCCGACGTCTGAAAGCGATCAGGGTGATAGGGCCGTGGATCAACGATTGGCGTCATGCCGCTGACAATGTCAGCAATCAAATGACCCGCTCCTGGACCAATACCGAAGCCATGTCCGCTGAAACCTGCTGCCAACACCAAACCCGGTAGGTTGTCCATTTCACCAATGCCTGGAACGCCGTCGGGCGTACTGTCCACATAACCTGCCCAGGCGGCAGTGACCTTCGAATCTTTCAACGCTGGCACCAATTCCACCGCGCGCTTGTAGGTCAGCGCAACAGCCGAGCCGTCTGCTTTCGGATCGAGGATACGCATCCTCTCCATCGGCGTCGGCTGGTCCAGGCGCCAGCGTTTGAGGCTCTCGTGGCCGCAACGCAGGCCCTCCAGTCCACCGGGTGCAAGGTTGCGCCATCTGCGCTGGAACATCGGCAGGAACTGATGGGCGAAATTCAGCAGTTGTGGCGTGAGATCTACACGCCCTCGCCCACTGATCGCCAGCGTGTAGCTGCCATCGGAGCGGCGCGTCATGGAAGCGCCGGCCGTGTGAAGCGCACTGGGAATTTGCTGAGTGGGGGCGCAGACCGAGAGCACGGTCTGACGGATAGTGGCCTGGGGAAAGCGAATGCCATATTGGCGACAGAACGAGGAGGCCCAGGCGCCCGCAGCGAGGACCGCAAGCTGGGTGCGGATAGTGCCTTTCTCGGTAACCACCGCAGACAATCGCCCCCCCTCCGTTTCGACGCCACGGACGGCGCAGCCCTGATGCACCGTACTGCCCAAGGCCATAATGGCGCGAGCGACTGCCGGGGCTGCGCGGGACGGGTCGGCGATGCCATCGGTGGGCGCAAAGACCCCGCCTTTCCACTGCTTGCCTGTCGCCTTGCCACGCTCTGCGGCTTGCTGCGGGGAGAGCATATGGGTCTCAACATTGAGGGTCCTGGCAAACTCGCCCCAGCGCGCCCACCCATCAAGCTCATTCTCGTTGTTGCTCAGATAGAGCAAGCCGCAACGAGTAAAGCCTGTGTCCTGCCCCGTTTGCGCACTGAATTGCTCCCACAACTCCAAGCTTTTAGTGGACATTGGCAGCTCGCGCGCATCACGATTTTGCTGACGACACCAGCCCCAGTTGCGACTCGACTGCTCCGCCCCTATACGGCCCTTTTCCACCAAGGCGACCTTCATACCGCGCTTAGCCAGGTAGTAGGCGGTAAACGCGCCGATAATGCCGCCGCCAATGACGACCGCATCAGCCTCTGTCGGCAGATCAGGTGAGGTTTCTACGAAAATTAAAGGAGCTGGCATGTTTTGGGTACCCGTTTAGCATCGTGAATGGCACAGATCAGATCAAGTCAGGCCAGTCTCAACCTGGCCTGGCCGTTTTTTGGTGCAAGCGCGTCAAGGGACTAGAGTCCGACCAACCCAGCCAGCCCTCCGATATCCGGGATCTGGTGGTAGCCGAACGCGGCATTCGCCGGCTGTTCATGCCCACGGGCGACGAAAGCCTTGTGCTTGATCTTCATGTCGTGGGCAGACATCAGGTCGTAACGAAAGCTCGAGGACACATGCAAAACATCCTCCGGCCCGCAGTTCAGGTTATCGAGCATGAATTCGAACGCAGCCAGGCGTGGCTTATAGGCTTGAGCCTGCTGTGCGGTGAAGACTTTATGGAATGGCGCGCCGAGCTTTTCGACGTTGGACATGATCTGCTCGTCCATGGCGTTGGAGAAGATCACCAAGGGGATCTTGTCAGCGATTTTTGCCAGTCCAGCCGGTACATCAGGATGCGGGCCCCAGCTCGGCACTGCGTCGTAGTACAGCTGACCTTCTTCCCGGTATTCGATACCCCACCTTTTGCAATTACGTGCCAGGGCCGTCTTGAGAATCTCGTCATACGGCCGCCAATCACCCATCACTTGGTCCAGTCGATAGGCGGCAAAATCCTTGATGAACTGATCCATGCGCTCGGCAGGAACGCGATCGGTGAAAAACTCGCGCGTCAGGGCAGCAGTCTTGAAGTTGGTCAACGTGCCATAGCAGTCGAAGGTAATGTACTTGGGGCGAAGAAAGCTCATGAATGCAGTCCTGAATGAGTAATGAGGTCACGACGGTTCAAGCAGTTACTGGGTGCTGAGGCATTGGGGCCTCATGTGTTTATTAGGACAGCAAGACGCCGCGTACAAACGGTTAAATCTATCGGCAATCTGAAACAAACCACTTTATTAGTGGCCCGCCTCGGCAGAATTTGCCAACGAGGCGAGCGTGTTTTTACAAGTCGGCAAAAGCGCTTTCCAATGCACCAAGCAGGCGCCCCGCCTCCCTTTCAGTCCAGATCAATGGCGGTCGAATTTTCAGAATGCTTGCATCCGGCCCCGTTGCGGAAATGAGCACACGCTGTTCACGCAGGTGGTTGACCACACGGAGCGCGGTCTTCATATCAGGGGTTTTCGTGGCCCTGTCAGTGACCAGCTCAACGGCGAAGTACATACCCGTGCCGCGCACATCACCTATCTGCTCATAACGGGTGGCCAAGTCTTGAAGACCCGCCATGATCAGCCCCCCAACGCGGCGGGCATTAGGCATGAGTTGCTCTTGCTGGATGACGTCGAGGGTTGCCTGGGCGGCGGCAATGGCGACGCTGTTGCCACCAAAAGTGTTGAAATAACGCATGTCACGCCCAAAGCTTGCAACCACCTCCGGCCGTACCATTAGCCCTGCAACGGGGTAGCCGTTGCCCATGGGTTTACCCATGGTGATGATGTCGGGCTCTACGCCATGACGCTGATGGCCCCAGAAATGCGTGCCGCTGCGGCCAAAACCCGACTGAACCTCATCGGCAATAAACAAGCCGCCGGCCTTGCGCACCACGTCGGCAATCGGCCCGAAAACGTCCACCGGATCACAGAACACGCCATCGGACGAAAACAGGCAGTCAGCGATAAATGCCGCGATGCCGCCACCATGGCGCTGAATATCCTGAATCTGCGCGCAAACCTGGTCTGCCATATAGCGGCCCATTGCTTCACGCGGGATACGGTAGGAATCTGGAGCGGGCACGCAACGAACAAAGGGATCAAGCTTGGCATTGGCACCCAGCGACGGTGAAAAAGCAGCCACGGTTGCCGAGTTGCCGTGGTAAGCCTCGGCGGTAACGATGACGCCGGTGTTACCCGTGTGATGGCGTGCAATGCGGATTGCCAGGTCGTTGGCTTCCGAACCGCTGCACGTGAACATCATCTGCCCCTCAACCGCCATCTCACCGTCTGTAGTGGCACGAAGTTGTTCGGCGTAATCAAGAATCCCTTCCTGCATGTACCGGGTATGGCTGCACAGGGTATTCAATTGTTCGGTAATCGCAGCGGCCACTCGAGGGTGGCAATGCCCCACCGACACCACATTATTGTAAGCATCCAGGTACTCATTACCCTCCTTGTCGTACAGGTATGCACCTTTGGCGCGGACCACACCGACCGGCTCGTTATAGAACAGCCGATAACCAGGCCCCAGTAAGTTGATGCGGCGCTGAATATGCTCGCGCGCCGAGGGGTCCAGGTGATCGGTATTGGCAGGGTTGAAGCCGTTAGGCATGTCACCGCGGACCGCCTCGATTTTTGAATTGCTCATTTAAATCCCCACTAACAAGGATGAATCAATCGGCGAAGGACATCAGAAGCTCTGACATGTGTGACGGTGATCGGCTGAGTATCCATTCAAGCTGTGCCCAGCCTGGCGCAGCATTCCTCAAGATATACGCGCTGTTCTGCGGAAAAAGCTGTGATCGCCAGGTGGTTATCAATGCCCTCGCGAGCAACCGCGCCATGGCAAGATGCGGGATAAGGGAGAGTTCTTCGGCGGTTAGATCGGCAACACGCAAATACCCCGTCAGAACATCTTTTGCCGGAGCGAAGATATCTATTTCGTTGCCTGCTCCAACCACGCCTAGCTGGTTCATCATTGCCGTGGACACATCAATGGCAATGGCTGTTTTGACGGTGTCGCCGAAGTCAATGATGCCGCTGATCAGCGTCGGGTTGAGCGGGTCAACGACGATATTTGAAGTATTGAAGTCGTTATGCAGCAACTGCGTGCGACACCCGGCGATTCGGCCCTCGACGTCGAGGAATCGTTCGAGCGCTCTTTCCAGCAATTGTCGGCGTGCGGGCTCGGACACGTGTTCAAGCAAGGGTTCAAGCGTGCGCAGGTTTTGAACGTCCCAGCACACTTTTCGAAAATCCCCCGGGTGAGAGAAATTGGCGGTGGCCAGCCTGAGACGAGCGAGCAATTCACCAATTTGCTCACGCCCTTGAGCGCTCACACTGGTTTTATCCAATGGCGTGCCCGGAATGAAGCTCATCAGCCGCACTTGCCTTGAATCGCCATTGTTTGTCGCAATGGGCGTCAGGTATTGGCCCTCGAGCGACTGATAAACCTTGGGAATCGGAAGCTGGGGGGCCGTGCGGGCAATATGTCGCATGACCTCAATTTGCAGCGAAAGCTCAATCGGCGCCTCCTGGGGGTTGGCGATTTTGAGAACGTAGGAGGTGCCGCTTGCACTGTCGCATCGAAATGTATCGTCTTTTTCTGTCGCGAAGCGCGTCAGATGGGCTTCGATACCAAACTGGTCCAGCAGAATCCGCCCGCCCTCCTCCAGTGTAACGGGGGTAAAGGTGGCCTCCAGATCGCACTGTAATGTCGCAAGGCTGACCTCGTCTTTCCGCATCTGTCGCATCACTGAACTCCAGGCCTTGAAACCATCCATTGCAAGCGTTTGATGAGTCAAAGATTGTGCTACAACCTTATAAATTGTAAGAGATAACAATGGGAATATTTGACAAAAATACGAAATAAAAAAACAAAATAATCATAAATAATTGATTTTTAAGAATTTGAATTAGATAAAAATATTTATGGTTTTTAGATATTGTTGAACAATAACCTGAGATCCCCTATGACGTCACTGGTGAATTTTCACCGAACGTATTAGAGTTCCCCCTCAGCCGAGCCCCTACCCTGGTGTTGTATAAATGACCTTTCCCAGCGCGAATATCGACACTCATTCAGCCAGCCTGTCGGCGGTCGAGGTACTGGCTAAAAAGCTCAAGGCCCGGATTTTGAACGGTGACTTCGAGCCCGGTGAATTCCTGAGGGACCTCAAAATGGCGGAGGAATACGAGGTCGCACGCAATACGTTCCGCAGTGCCGCGCAGCTGCTTGTTTCATTCGGCTTGCTGCTGAAGGTGCCGCATCGTGGCTTTTGCATACCCGAGTTCGGGCCGAACGAAATCGTGGATATCGCCAGGTTGCGAGGCGTGCTGGAAACTGAAGCGGTGCGTATGATTATTCTGAGCGGGGTTATTCCAGCGGACGCACTCAGTGCCGTGGCAAAACTGCGCAATACACCTGCCGACGCTCCCCGCTCGGAGGTTGTGACCGCCGATGGTGACTTCCACCGGGCAATTATCCGTGCCAGTGGCAGCCCGCGATTACAGCGAAGCTACGCGATGCTGGAGAGCGAGATCGAATTACTGCTGGTGCTGCAACAGCCCTGCTATGAAGATCCAAAGGATATCGTTGCCGACCATGAGCACTTGATAGAGTGCTTGCGCAGCAGGGATTTCGAGACGGCTCGAGCTGCGTTTGTCGAGCACTGGGAGGATTTGAGTACGAAGCTCTTACGCGCGAACTTCGACAGCCGGCGATGAGCATCATCGCGGTCCGGTTTTTGACCCAACAAAAAGGCGGCCTACCCAGGGAAAGCATCGATTCGAAAAGGTACGCGTGATCGCAAACAGGCCGGCCCCAAGGGTTCTGAAGCGGCGTGTCGATTTGGTTTCACCCGACGATCAACCGCTGATTGCGGCCATTGCTCAAGCAGTATTGAGACGAAGTTTTTCGCCGCTGGCGAAAGCGATGATCCCCGACGGTAGACCAAGCCCAAAGAGCGATTCACAACCGGCTCTATCAACGGGACGCTCATCAACGAAGAAACTGAGATATAGCTTTGCGAAATACTTAGTTTTTTTGAGCATTATGCAAGTCCCGAGATGAGCCTTTCCCTGGCAGTTGTGAAGGGGTGTAAGTGCTCAATATGTAGGCTGGCCTGCAGAGGATCTGCATTACCCAAGCACCAGTCACTATGTCGGCGTTTTTTCTTGGCGTACGCTGCACGAGCAAGTACGTCGAAAGATCAAATAACGGATGCACGGAGGCCCGGGTTGGCGCTTTCAATACCTGTATCAACGTACGCCAACCCACCATCGCGAAGATCAAACAACTCATCACTGATGCTTATGGCACCGCCCCTGAACTGCTCCCTCAATATCATCCGTCGGGCTCATCGCTTGCGCAGCCGCTACCAAGCCGCGATATGCGAATCCGCCCGTGGCTCAGTGCCCCCGCACAACACGCCGGTGACCGGGTCACGCAGGATGATCTGCCCACGCCCGTAGTCGGTGAGGTCGCTGTCGGTCTGCACCTTATGCCCGCGCCGCGTCAGCGCATTGACCAAGTCGCGGGACGCACCGTGTTCGATGCCGACCTTTATGTCGCCCAGCCATTGCCAGCGCGGTGCGTCGAGGGCCGCCTGGGGGTTGAGGCCGAAGTCCACCAGGTTCATCACCATCTGCACATGGCCCTGGGGCTGCATGTAGCCGCCCATCACGCCGAACGGTCCAAGGGCCTCGCCGTCCTTGCTGAGAAAACCCGGGATGATGGTGTGGAAGGTTTTCTTGCCCGGCGCCAGGCAGTTGGCATGCCCCTCATCGAGGCTGAATTCCTGCCCGCGATTCTGCAGGGCGATGCCACTGCCGGGCAGCACCACCCCGGAGCCGAAGCCGTGGTAGTTGCTCTGGATGAACGAGACCATATTGCCTTCGGCGTCGGCGGTCGCCAGGTAAACCGTGCCGCTGGCGTGGGGGTCGCCGGGTTTGGGCGGCTGGGCCTGCTCGCCGATCTGGTCACGGCGACGGGTGCTGTAGTCGTCGCTCAGCAGGTCGGCCACCGCCACGCGCATGTGCGCTGGGTCGGTGATGTAGTGCAGGCCGTCGCTGTAGGCCAGCTTCATGGCTTCCAGCTGGCGATGCCAGGTTTGCTGGCTGTCGCGGTGATCGAAGCTGAAGCCTTCGAGAATCTTCAGCGCCATCAGTGCGACCAGGCCCTGGCCGCTGGGCGGGATTTCCCAGACATCCACGCCACGGTAATTGATGTGGATCGGCTCCACCCACTGCGCTCGGTAACCCTTGAGGTCGCTGGCGCGCAGGTAGCCACCGCTGGCGCGCGAATGTGCATCCAGGCGCTCAGCCAGAGCGCCGCGATAAAGGCTTTCGCAGCCAGTGGCGGCGAGTTCTTCCAGGGTTCGGGCCTGGGCCGGGTTGCGGAAAATCTCGCCCGCTTGGGGCGCGCGTCCATCAATGAGGAACGTGTCGAACCAGGCTTGCAGCACTTCGTCGCGGTGCGGGCTGAATTCGTTCAAGGATATCTGCCATTGATGGGCAACCACCGGCGACAACGGAAAACCGTCGCGTGCCAGGCTGATGGCCGGCTGCAGCAAATCGGCAAACGGCAACTTGCCGAAGCGTTGAGACAGCTCGGCCCAGGCCGATGGGCAGCCCGGCACAGTGACCGGGGTCCAGCCGTATAGCGGCATCTGTTGATGCCCCGCCGCCTTGACCGCCTCGATACTCAAGGCGGCCGGCGCATGGCCGTTGCCGTTCAGGCCATGCAACTGACCCCTGCACCACACAAGGGCAAACGCATCGCCGCCTATGCCGCAGCCAGTGGGCTCGACGACGGTGAGCGCCGCCGCTGTGGCGATGGCGGCATCAATGGCGTTGCCGCCTTTTTGCATGATCTGGATACCGGCCTGGGCCGCCAGCGGCTGGGATGCCGCGACCATGCCCCGACGCGCAAATACGCTCTGGCGTTGTGACGGGTAAGGGTATTCGTGAGCGGAAAATTTCAACATGGCAAAGGCTCTTCAAAAAAGGTCATAACACGCGGCTGAGAAACGCCCGGGTACGCGGATGGCTGGGGTGGCTGAAAATCTGCTCCGGCGGTCCTTGTTCGATCAGCTCGCCCTGATCAAGCACCACCACGCGATCGGCCACTTCACGGGCAAAGCCCATTTCATGGGTGACTACCACCATGGTCATGCCCTCCTCGGCCAGTTCCTTCATAACCTGCAGGACCTCGCCGACGGTTTCCGGGTCGAGGGCGCTGGTAGGTTCGTCGAACAGCATCGCCTGGGGTTTCATCGCCAGCGCACGAGCAATCGCCACCCGTTGCTGCTGGCCGCCGGAGAGCATCGACGGATAATGGCTGGCCTTGTCCGCCAGGCCGACCCGCGCCAGTAAGCCGCGAGCCTGTTCCAGCGCCGCGGCACGCGGTACGCCGAGTACCTGAATCGGCGCTTCGATGATGTTCTCCAACGCGGTCATGTGCGGGAACAGATTGAAGCGCTGGAACACCATGCCGATGTCGCGGCGCTGGCGGGCGATGTTGCGCTCCGAATCGCGCACCAGGCTGCCATCGGCGCGTTCGCGATAACCCATGTCGCGGCCGTTGACGCGAATGCGCCCGCCCTGGATGTCTTCAAGCAGGTTGATGCAGCGGATAAAGGTGGTCTTGCCGGAGCCGGAGGCGCCGATCAGCACCACCACTTCGCCGCGCCGTACTTGCAGGGAGATGCCCTTGAGGATCTGCAACTCGCCGAACGACTTCTGGATATCCTGTGCGTCAATGATCAGCTCTTCACTTTGGTGCGCCATGGTTAACGTCCCCTCAGCAGTTTCAGGGTGCTGCGACCGAACATTCGGCTGGCGGCCGGAGGTGGCGACGAAGGTCGATCGGACTGGCCGAAGCGGTTTTCGAGCCAGCGCTGGAAAAAGCCCCACAGGGTGGTCAACGTCAGGAAGTAAATCGCGACAACCAGGTACAACTCGAATACGCGAAACGTCGCCGAGGTCACCATCTGCGTGCTGAGCAACAACTCTTGCACCCCGATCACACTGACCAGCGTGGTGTTCTTGAGCATCACATTGAACTCATTGCCCAGCGGCGGCACGATCACCCGAAACGCCTGGGGCAGCACAATGCGCCGCATCAGCTTGCCGAACCCCATGCCCAGGGAACGCCCGGCTTCGTACTGGCCCTTGTCCACCGCGCCGATGCCGGCGCGGATGATTTCGGCCATGTACGCGCCTTCATTCAGCCCAAGGGCGATGATCGCCGCCTGGATATTGCCGGGGATGATCAGCCCAAACAGCTCGATGTCCTCGAAGCGGAAGATCCCGCCCGCTGCCAGTGCGGTGTACAAAAACACGATCTGCACCAGCAGCGGCGTGCCGCGCATCAGCCACACGTAAAGGCGTACCGGCAAATGCAGCAGCGGGTTCTTCGACAGGCGCAACAGCGCCGCCGCCAAGCCCAGCGCACAGCCGAGCAGCATCGCCAGCACGCTGATCAGGCAAGTCAGCCACAACCCGGTGAGGTAGACCCCACTGGGCTGCAGCAGGTATTGCCAGAACACATCCCAATTGAAATTCATCGTTTTAGAACCTCAGTCGAGTGTGTCGCTGCTGACATGCCATTTGTTGAGCAATTGCGCATAGCTCCCGTCGCTGCGCATGTCGCTGATGATCTGCTGCACGGCGGCGGTCAGTTGCGGGTCGTCCTTGCGCATGCCCAAGCCAGTGAGGATGCGGCTGAATGCAGGCACCCCTTCCTGGAACAGATCCGGGGCCATCGCAGCGTAGTAACCGGCGGTTTCAACGGTGGTGCCATAGGCGTCGACCTGGCTGATGCGCAGCGCCTGGAAGGCATCGGTGTCGGTGTTGTAGACCACCATCTTCATCGGTGGCTTGCCGGCCTTGGCGAGGCTTTCGTTCTGGGTGTCCAGAAGGGTCTTGATGGTGGAACCGTTGAGCACCGCCACCTTATGCGCGGACAGGTCATCCAGGGTCTTTAGGCCTTTGGGGTTGCCCTTGGGTACCACCACCGCCTGGCTGGAGTACATGTAGTTGACGATGTCGATCACCTGACGGCGCTCGGGCTTGTCGAACAACTGGTCGACGATCATGTCGCACTGCTGGGCAAGCAGCGCCGGCACCAGGCCGGAAAACGGAATGACCCGCCACTGCACGTTTTTATTGCCCAGGCGCTTGGCGATTTCCAGGCCCAGGTCAACCGTGAGCCCACGCGGTTTCTGGGATTCGTCGAAGGAAACCAGCGGCGGTGAATCCATCCCCGAGCAGTATGTGAGCTTGTCGACCTTTTGCAGACGCTCCGGCACCAGGGGCGCGGCAAACGCCCATTGTGTGCAGAGGCCAAGGGTTACAGCCACCAGCAAGGCGCGGTGTTGTTTATGCATGACCAGACACTCCACTTCGTTGAATAACGGGGCAGGATCGACGTCGAAACATGGGCGGGTTCAGACCCGCCTCTCTTATTTTTCCAATTGCAGAAATTGAATCAGCAGCGGTACGGTGCTTTCGATGTGTTCGCACACCACGGCTTCGGCGCGGGCGGCGTCACCGGCGCGGATCGCGTCGAGGATTACCGCGTGTTCCTGGCGCGCGCTGAGGGGTTTTTCGCTGTGCTGCAGCCACAAGCGCATGGGAGCCTCTACCAGCGAATACAACGCCGAAATCTGCTTCAGCAAGCGCGGCCGGCCGCTGAGCCCGCACAGGTATTCGTGAAAGGCGCGGTGGCGACGGACCCACGCTGCGCTCTCGTCGCGGTAATCATCCATCTCGTCCAACAGCCGCTCCAGAGCCGCCATCTGGCGCTCCCCAATGCGGCTGACCGCGACGCGCACCGCCAGGCCTTCAAGTGCACTACGCATCTCGAACACCTCTTGCAGCTCATCGATATCCAGACCGCTGACGATGGCACCGCGATTGGGCCGCAGCGTTACCAGGCCCTGAGCATCCAGGCGGCGGAATGCTTCGCGCACCGGCATGCGACTCATGCCGATTTCGCCGGCAATATCCTCGGCAATCAGGCGATCGCCTTTGCGGAAACGGCCGCCGCAGATGGCATCGAGGAGGAAGTTGTAGGCCTCTTCTTCTGCAGTGAGAGGCTGGCGGTCAACGTAAGCGGGGGCAAATTGCATTGGCAGCCTCTTTGTATTTTTGTATCCAATTATCCATGAATGCAACAAAGCATGGTGCGTGCCAATAACCCTTGTTGAAGGTTAACTGACTGATTCAAATGCAATTTTTGGTTGATACGCGGGAGAGATGTCGCAAGAAAATAGAGCCGTGTGCTACCAGATGGCACAGCGCCGGCCCGTTTCTGTGCAGGGAAGTAGCGAGTTGCGATAGATGTTGGCTTTGCCGGACTACCGCAGTTACCTAATCGACCGAGTTGTTATCGCTGATGCTGAATTGACCCTGATAGCGAGTACGGGTCGGGCGAGCGAGCCAGTCATGCCTGACTCACTCAGCCGTATCTATTCGCCGATAACGGTATTGACCAGCGCGGCGTGGGCTTTGGGGTTGTCTGCGTTGGTCAGCACCGTCACCACAGCAGACTGTGTGCTGGAGGCTGCCACAACCGAGGTCGCGAGCATCTGCTTACCACCCAGATTGAAAGAGGTGTCTAGCTGACGCAAGCCCAGCCCATTGGCTTTTAAGACGCTCTTTTCTCCTAGTTTTTTAAAGTCTTTGTAGCTTGAGCTCTGCTCCAATTCTGTGCCCTTCACAATAGCGCTCAATGTGAAGTCGTCATCGTCGGAGTCAGCGTCCACCAATAGCGGCATCTGTGCGGTGATCAGCAAACTTTTTTCTGCAGTGCTGAGGTAGCTTGCACCTTTTGCCCCCATCGCTATGGCTCTGGGGTCCAGTGGATTAGGGTCTTTGGCATATCCGGCAGGTATGTTGAACGAGAACTTGCCCCCCAGCATCGAGGCCTGTTCTGCGGTGTAGCTGCTACTGGCCTCCGGAGGCGACGAGGCGGCATGGGCTATCGAGGCACCAAGGCTAACGGATACAGCAAAGCTCAGGGCCAAGCCCAATGCAGCGTTTTTAAGAGGTCGGTTCGTCATGGCAGGCAAATTCCATTTATTCAACATCGTTCAATTCCTGGAAAAATAATGACGGTAAGACGCGCACGATTCAAAACGCCGGTAAGAGCCGCGCTTGCGAATTAGCTGACATGCGCTCTGTACGTTCGTTCACGTTAGCGCTGAGTCTGCAGCGACCCGGGCCCTATTGTGCTGGTTGGTGCCAGCCGGCCGATACGCCTTACCGCGCCTCGCACGCGATCTTCTTACGGGAACGCGCGATGCAAAAATATGACGCAGTCGGTCAGGTTCCTGAATCCATGCGAATTCGCCTCCTCTCACGGCGCACTTATAACCGGAGCGGCATGATGCTTGATGCGGAGGTTGTCGCCGGGACAGAAATAGAACATGTAGTCGTCCGAATGCTTGCCGATCCGAATGTCAGTCACCTTCACGTTCACCATGCCAGGCAAGGATGTTACGCCGTACGGATAGATAGGGCTTAGTCCTCACCTGACGCATCAAAAAGATTGAACCGCTTTTAAACGCGTTCGCCTAATGATCAGCTTGTGGATATTCCCACATGCCATGTGCCAATGACGGCACACTCCGAGAGGTGGTTCACGTGGCTAAAGACGACAAGAAAAGCAAAGGTGAAGCTTCGAAAGCCAGCAAGGATTTGAAGGATAAAAACGCATCCCCGGCAAAGAAATCAGCCGCCGCTTCAGCGCTTTCAAAATCTTCCGAAAAGAAAGACAAGAAAAAAGACGCTGAGCCAAAGAAGTCTGAAAAGAAAGCGGACAGCAAGCCAGAAAAGGCCAAGAAGTCCGAGAAAGCAGAAAAGCCTGCGAAAAAGAAGAAGTGACATCTTCTGTATGCTAGGGCTCTACGCCCTAGCGTCCACACGCTGCCCGGATCGGGAGCGCTGCCTGACCCGTCTCATCGATTGCACTGATGATTACTATCGAAATACCCCCCTGTGTGGTTGCCAGAGCCGCCTCCTATAATCGCCCCCCGATTTGTCCCCGCTCTCTCCGCCTGCCTTCAGGCGACATTCTCCTCTGGAACCCAGACTTATGCCCAGCGCCAGCCAAGCCCCTCACAGCCCCCCCGAGCACAGTCAACAGAGCGTCAAACAGCAGTGGCTGGCGATTCTTTCGGTCGCCGTGGGTGCCTTCGCCCTGGTGACCAGTGAGTTTCTCCCGGTAGGCGTGCTCAACGATGTCGCCAGCGATCTGGGCATCAGCGCAGGCCACGCCGGGCTGATGATTACCCTGCCCGGCATCATGGCCGCCCTCGCCGCCCCTTTGCTGTCTGTGGGCATTGGCGCCATGGACCGACGTTATCTGCTTATTGCCTTGACGCTGCTCATGATCATCGCCAACTCGGTGGTGGCTTACGCCAGTGACTTCAGTCTGCTGCTGTTCGGCCGTGTACTGCTGGGCATCAGCATCGGCGGGTTCTGGGCCACGGCCATTGCCCTCAGTGGCCGACTGGCGCCCAAGGGCGTGGGTGTCGCACAGGCTACCTCGATCATCATGGTCGGTGTGACCCTCGCGACTGTGTTGGGCGTGCCCGTCGGCACTTGGCTGAGTGGCCTGATGGGCTGGCGCATGACCTTTCTGGTAACCGCGATCGTGGGCATACCGGTGCTGCTGGCGCAGATCTTCCTGCTGCCGCGGCTTACCCCGGACAAAGCCATTCGCATCAGTGACCTGCCGGCCTTGTTCATCAATCCACAAGCCCGGGTGGGATTGATCGCGGTGTTGCTGATTGGTCTTGCGCACTTTGCCGCGTACACCTATGTCGCGCCCTTTTTCAAACAAAGCGCCGGCTTCGATGGGCCGACGATTGGCTCACTGCTGCTGCTCTACGGGATCGCCGGGGTGATGGGCAATGTCTTTGCCGGTTTCGCCGCCAACCGAAGCGTGCGCAACACCCTGCTACTGGTCGCACTGATGATCGGCATCAGCACCGCGCTGTTCCCCTATTTCGCCACCGGCATGACCGGCGCAGCGATGTTGATCGCGCTCTGGGGCTTCGCGTTCGGCGCCTTCCCGGCATGCGCCAGTATCTGGATGTTCGTCGTAGCGCCCAAGGACGTCGAACGCGGCATGCCGCTGTTCGTCGCCTTATTCCAAGTGATCATTGCGTTGGGCTCGTTCTTCGGCGGGCAGATCGTCGACCAACTGGGCAGCTCGGTGCTGTTGAGTCTGGCCACGGTCTTGGTGGGCTGCGGCTTTGTCACGGTGCTTGTGTTGGGGCGTAATGTCAGCAATCACCTGGCCGCCCAATCCTGCTAACCAGGTAGTTCTTGCAGGCTGGCGCTCCACTTCACTTGTACAAGATCGCCTGATGAATGTTCTCCAGCGCCATGATGCGCTGGGCGGCATTGAGTTTGATTGCCTCCTTGGGCATGCCGAACACCACGCAACTGGCCTCGTCCTGGGCAACGGTGGCAGCTCCGGCATCCAGCATCTCCTTGAGCCCGCGCGCGCCATCGTCGCCCATGCCGGTCATGATGATGCCGGTGGCGTTCTTGCCGGCGAACTTGGCCACCGAGCGAAACAACACATCCACTGAAGGCCGATGCCGGTTGACCAGCGGACCGTCGATAACCTGGGCGTGATAGTAGGCGCCGCTGCGGGTGACCATCAGGTGCTTGCCACCGGGGGCGATCAGCGCCAGGCCGGGCAGGATGCGGTCGTTGCTGCGCGCTTCACGCACCTCGATCTCACAGATGCTGTTGAGGCGCTCGGCAAAGGAGGCGGTGAATTTCTCTGGCATGTGCTGCACGATCACCATGCCGGGGCAGACCCTCGGCAGCGCCGTCAGCACTGCTTCCAGCGCCTGAGTACCACCCGTGGAAGTGCCGATGGCGACGATACGTTCAGTGGTCTGAGCCATGGCCTGGCCATTGGCGGCAGGCAGAATCGCATCCGCGCTGAGCTTGCCGGCCGGGGCACGTAACGGCGCGGGGCTGGCGCTGCGCTTTCCCAGGTTTCTGACGTTGGAGTTCGCCGCAGCGCGTATCGCTGCGACCAACTCGGCGGCCGATTCAATCAGGAAATTCTTCAGCCCGGTCGTGGGTTTGGTGATGATTTCCACAGCGCCCGCCGACAGCGCCTGCAGGGAGGTTTCCGCGCCTTTCTGGGTCAGCGAGGAACAGATCACCACCGGCGTCGGCCGCTCGCTCATGATTTTTTTGAGAAAGGTAATGCCATCCATTCGCGGCATTTCCACGTCCAGTACGATCACATCCGGCCATTCCCGGGCGAGCTTGTCCATGGCAAAAATCGGATCGGAAGCGGCGCCCATCACGTGAATATCCGGCGTGTCGCTGAGAATCGCCAGCAGCACCTGCCGCACCACTGCCGAGTCATCGACTAGTAGCACACTGATTTTTTTGGTAGGCATCTTGTTGAAGTGTTCCCATTGGTTGGTGCCGAACCCAGACATTGCCGTTCCACACGTCGAACATGATCGTGCGGTGACCGGTGCTGCCCATGTCCTGAGCAGTCAGGTGCAGGTGGTAGCGCTCGGCCAGGGCCAGCGCCGCGCTAATATTCAGGCTCGCTACGTCCCGCGTGCGCAGATCGCGCGACTGATCGGGAAACATCCTGCCGCCGCCGAACAGCTTGACCTGGTAATCCTGTGCATGCGTGCCATTGGCGAGGACGTGCCCAAGCAGCAGCTCCATCGCCTCATCGCCATATCGGCCGTCCAGCGGCTGGTCGTTACGCTGGCGCCCTGGCAGCATGAAGTGACACATGCCGCCGATCCGCCGTTGCGGGTGCCAAAAGGTGATCGCCACGCAGGAGCCGAGCAACGTGCGCAAACGCGTCGGCCGCGTAGCAAAACTGACCTGGCCGGGAGCCAATATCACTTCGGCCGCGCCGACAGGCTTTTTCATGGCTTGCGGTAAATCGAGGGTGCCACCAGCTTCAAGGTGTCATTTACACCGTTGAGACTTTCCGAGTGGCTGATGATCAAATAACCGCCAGGCTTGAGCAGGGGCAGCATTCGTGCGACGACCTGGGTCTTGGTCGGCTGATCGAAATAAATCATCACGTTGCGCAGGAAGATCACCTCGAACTCGCCAAGGGCGGGCAGCGCTTCGTTGAGATTGACCTGGACAAAATTGACGCGGTTACGCAAAGCCTTATCGACCAGGAAGGTGCCCTCCTGGCGGCCGATGCCCTTCAGGCAATACTTGACCAGCAGCGGCTGGGGCAATGTCTCGGCACGCTCCATGGCGTAATGACCGCTGCGCGCCTTGGCCAGCACTTGGGTGCTGATGTCCGAGCCGACCACTTCCCAAGGGGTAGTGCCAAGGCTCTCGGCCAGGGTCATCGCCAGGCTGTAGGGTTCTTCACCTGAGGAGCTGGCCGCGCTCCAGACCCGAAACACCTTGCCCGGCGAAGCCTTGGGCAGCACCTGCTGGCGCAGGAAGTCGAAGTGCTTGGGCTCGCGAAAAAAATAGGTTTCGTTGGTGGTCAGCAAATCCAGGGCAACTTGCAGCTCGCCCTTGCGCTGGTCATTCATGATCAGCTTGAAATACTCACCATAGCTTTGCAGCTCGTAGTGCTTGAGGCGCTTGAACAGGCGCCCGGCCACCAGGGCTTTCTTGGCGGGCGACAGGTTGATGCCCGCCGCACGGTACAGCCAGCTCTGGAACTGACTGAACTCACGATCATCGATGGAAGCGGTGTTTGGCATGTTCAGACCTCAACGCGGTTCGATGTCGAGGGACGGCGCCTGGCCGGCTTCGGCGAGGCTGGACATCTCATCGATGGACAGCACTTTGTCCACGTCCAGCACGATCACGAACTTGCCGACGACCTTGGCCATGCCGCTGATGAAGTCGGATCGAATCCGCGCGCCGAAGCTGGGCGGCGGCTCGATCTCAGCGGCCGGAATCTCCTGCACGGCAGACACTGTATCCACCAGCAAACCAATGTCCTGCGCCTGCCCCTCTTCGGTACTCGCCTCAATGATGATCACGCAGGAGCGCCGGGTGATCGCCGAGTTGGCACGACCAAAGCGCGCCGACAGATCGACCACCGGCACCACCGCACCGCGCAGATTGATCACGCCGCGCACGAAGGCGGGCATCATCGGCACAACGGTCAGGCTGCCGTATTCGATAATTTCCTTGATCCCCAGAATGCCGATGGCGAACATTTCGCCGCCGAGCATGAAGGTCAGGTACTGCGCGTCCTCATCCACCGCAACTGCGGTATGCCGAGTCGTCATCACTGCGCCCATGTCGTTCTCCCTGTAGGCCCGCATCGATTCTTGTGATCAGAAGCGGGTGAATTCGGATTCGTCCGGGGCACTGGCCATGCTGTACGCGAACGCTTTGCGCGGCGCCTGCGGCATCGGCCGTGGCGGCTGACGGCCGGGCTTGCTGCCCGGGCTGTCCACGCTGCTGCTTTTAACGGCGGCTCTGGGCGTTGCATCAAGCACGAAGAAGCTCATGGCCTGTTGCAGCTGCTCTGCCTGGCTACTCATTTCTTCGGCTGTGGCGGCCAGTTCCTCGCTGCTGGAGGCATTCTGCTGGGTCACCTGATTGAGCTGGGTCATCGCCGTATTGATCTGCGCCACACCTGCGGCCTGTTCCTCGGATGCAGCGCTGATTTCCTGCACAAGATCTGAAGTCTTGTTGATCGAGGGCACCATTTCGCCGAGCAACTTGCCGGCCTTCTCGGCCATGTCGACGCTGCTCGAAGACAGCTCGCCGATTTCCTGGGCCGCCACTTGGCTGCGCTCGGCGAGCTTGCGCACTTCGGCTGCCACCACCGCGAACCCCTTCCCATGCTCGCCGGCCCGAGCGGCCTCGATGGCGGCATTGAGGGCCAGCAGATTGGTCTGGTAGGCAATGTCATCGATGATGCTGATGCGTTGGGCGATTTTCTTCATCGCCACCACGGTCTGCTGTACCGATTCGCCGCCCTCGGTGGCTTCCTTGGCGGCTTTGCTGGCCATGCCATCGGTGACTTTGGCGTTTTCAGTGTTCTGGTTGATGCTGGCGCTCATCTGCTCGATCGACGCGCTCGTTTCCTCGACGCTGGCCGCCTGCTCACTGGTGGCCTGGCTCATCGATTGAGCGGTGGCGCTGACCTGCTCGGAAGCGCTGGCCAGGTTGTCGGCAGCGTTGCGCACTTCGCCGATAATGTGCCCCAACTTGCCGACCATATTGCGCATGGCGTTGAGCACCATGCCGGTTTCATCTTTCGTGCCCGGCTCGATGTGGGCATTGAGGTTGCCTTCGGCCAATTGCTCGGCGGCGGTTGCGGCTTGTCTCAGCGGGCGGGAAATGATCCGAGCGATGAAGACTGCTAGGCCCAGGCCGATCAACAGGGAAGCGACCAGCGCAACGATGATCGCCAGGCGTGCGCTTTCATACAACGCCGAGCCTTGGTCACCTGCAACGGTGGCGCCGGCGTCATCGAGCTCGACCATTTTCTGCAGGCGGTTGGTCAAATCATCAAAACGCGTTTTGGACTCCCCCCTGAGCAAGGCGCGTGCCTGGTCTTCCTGATTCTGCCGGGAAAGTTCAAGCAGCTGATTGCTGATCGCCAGGTAGCCTGCCCAGGCGCTTTTCGCACCAGCCAGGAGCTGACGATCTTCATCGTTCGACAGCAACTGCTCATAGGTGCCCATGCGGGTTTCGAACTGTTGACGGACTTCGACGGCATCACGCCCGGCCAGGGCCTTTTCCTCGGCGATATCGGTACTGATGTAGCGGTTTTCTTTCAAGCGATAGTTGGCGGCAAAAAAACGCATGCCTGCCGCTGCGCGCATGGAGGGCATCCAGTTACCCCTGATGTCCTGGGCCGCGTGGTTGACGGCGCCGAGCTGGTGGATGGCGAAGACGCCCATCGCAGCAGTGAGGGCCAGGACCACCAGGAATGAGCTGATCAACTTGGTGGAAATTTTAAGATCGTAGAACCATTTCATCGTGGAACCTCCATGGTGTTGCAAATACGTCAGCGAGCGACGACGGGTGGCGAGTAAGGCGCCTGGGGCGTGCGGGCTTCCAGTTGTACGATTTGGTTGAGCAATGCCGGTATATCGAGGATCAGGGCCACCGCGCCGCTGCCCAAAATGGTCGAGCCGCTGATGCCACGCAGAGCGCCGAACAACTTGCCCAAGGGCTTGATCACGGTCTGGAACTCACCGAGCAGGTCATCCACTACCAACCCGGCCTTGTGCTCGGCGTAGCGCACCACCACTACATTCTGGCGTCGAGCGGCACTGCCTTCATGGCTGAAGTGGTCGCGCAGGTACACCAGCGGCAACACCTCGCCACGTAGATCCAGATAGCCCTTGTCGCGGCTGGACTGGCGCTGGTGTTCGTCCAGCTCGATGCATTCCTGGACCATGTCCAGCGGAATCACGTAGGTGGATTTATCGATGCCGACCAGAAACCCATTGATGATCGCCAGGGTCAGCGGCAAGCGAATGCGTACCACGGTGCCTTGGCCGGGGCGGCTGTCCAGATCGACGGTCCCGCGCAACAGAGTGATGTTGCGCTTGACCACGTCCATGCCGACGCCACGCCCGGACAGATTGGTTACCGCCTCGGCGGTAGAGAACCCCGCTTCGAAGATCAGGTTGTAAATCTCCTGATCGGTGAGCACCGCACCGCTGGACACCAAACCGCGTTCCTGAGCCTTTTCCAGGATACGTTCGCGGTTGAGTCCGGCGCCGTCGTCGGCGATTTCGATCACGATACTTCCCGAGTCGTGGTAGGCATTGAGGCTCAGATGCCCCTTGACCGACTTGCCGGCTGCACGACGGGCCCCGGCGCTTTCGATACCGTGGTCCATGGCGTTGCGCAGCAGGTGCATCAGCGGGTCGCCGATCTTCTCGACGACGGTCTTGTCCAGTTCGGTTTCCGCGCCGCTGATGGTCAGTTCGATGTCCTTGCCCAGCTCCTGACTGATGTCGCGCACCACACGGCGGAAGCGGTTGAACGTGTCTCCGATGGGGATCATGCGCAAGTGCAGAGCGCCATCGAGGATCTCTTCCACCAGTCCCGATACCGTCGAGGTCGCCTCTTGCAGCGGGTCGTTGTTGCAGGAACGGGCCAGCAGGCTCGCGCCGGCGCTGGCAATCACCAGTTCGCCGACCAGGTTGATCAGTTAGTCGAGCTTGTCGGCGTTGACCCGCACGTAATTGCCGTCCCGAGGTTTCGCATCACCGGCCGCCGGCAGACGCTGCGGCGAAGCCGTCACCGGGCTTTGATCGGTCTGGGTGACCAACTCGCTACCGATGGCCGCAGCGCTGTCGAGCGCTACGTCGATTGCATCGATGCGCACTTCACAGTCGTCACGCACGAAATCGAACACTTCGTTGAGGGTGGCGTGGCTGGCCGTCGAGCGCAGGTCGATCTCGAAACCCAGGTAGCAGCTTTCCGGGTCCCAGCTGTCCAGAGCCGGGATGCTGTCGGTCAGGGTAGTGACCTGCGTCATCTGCCCCAAGGTCTCGAGGTAGCGCAGAAATGACAGCGGATCCATACCATTACGAAACACGTCCACACCGAAGCGCAGGGAGATGTGCCACAGCACCTCGGCGGGCGTGTCTGTGCAGGCGGCAGCTTCTGTGCGTTGAGCGGCGGTGTCCGCCACCTGGTCCGGCGCCTGATAGGCACTCAGCGCCTCACGCAATGCAGCTTCACGCTCAAGGGCTGCGGGCTGGAGCGCTTCCCCCCGACTGGCGACGACCTCGATCAACTCGAGCATATGATCGCCGCACTTGAGCAGCACCGCGATCAGCGTGGCGTCTACGGCCACACTGCTATCGCGCAGACGGTCGAGTACGTCCTCGACGATATGCGTAAAGCTTACGACAGGCTTGAGACCGAACAGGCCGGCGGAACCCTTGATGGTATGTGCGGCGCGGAAAATCGCGCCGATGGCATCCTGGTCTCCGGGCTCGCTTTCCAGTTGCAGCAGGGATTGCTCCATGACTTGCAACAGTTCGCGCGCCTCGACGATGAATGTCTGCTGTGCCTGATCGAGATTGATGCTCACCTGAACTTTCCTTGTCGATCAATGAACGGGGTGGCGCTGAGTATCAGGCCGTTCTGCGACACAGCTGCAGTGCCTGCGTAACCGCCAGGCTCTGGCCGGTCACGCTCAACACTGTGCCGGTGTTGTCGGCTGCACGCTGGATGACTGCGAGCAACTGCAGCCCGGCGCCATCCATTTCCGTGACCTGCGAGAGGTCCAGCATCAGACGTGGCGCCGCGCCCATCTGCGGCAGCAGCGACCCCGCCAGTTCAGCAACGGTGTAGATCGTGAGCTCGCCGTCAATGCACACGCGGGCAGTGTCGTCGAGTGTTTCGGCGGTTATCGGCATGGGGGCCTCCTTGGCGCCGGGGCTCAGGGCAGAATCAGTTTAGAAACTGCTGCCAGCATCTGCGCAGGCTGGAACGGCTTGACCACCCACGCCTTGGCGCCAGCCGCCTGACCTTCGGCCTTCTTCGATTCCTGGGACTCGGTGGTCAGCATGATGATCGGCGTGAACTTGTAGTTGGCCAGCTTCTTGACCTCCTTGACGAAGGTGATGCCGTCCATGTTTGGCATGTTCACGTCGCTGATGATCAGGTGCACTTTCTGCCCGGTAAGCTTGCCCAGCGCATCCTTGCCGTCGCACGCCTCGATCACGTCGTAACCGGCGCTTTTCAAGGCAATGCCCACCACTTGTCGCACGCTGCTGGAGTCGTCGACCACTAATACATTCTTCGCCATGTTGTACTCCTAAAAGAAGGTGATGTCCTGAGAGCTCTGCTGCACCGCCGCTTCTCCGTTATGGGTGCGCCGTTGCTCATCGGTGGCATAGGTGGCGTCCATGCGCGCCAGCCACTGCCGGGCGTCAATCGCCACCGCCTGGTCCGGCGACTGACTGGCCTGCAGGAGGTGGTCATGCAAAGCGTGGATGTTGTCCCGCACGTGGCTGAGGATTTGACTGACACGGTCCTGAAATTGGAGGTTGACCAGCACGTCGGTCATCTCATCCCGAATGCCGTAGCTTTCCTGCTTGAGCAGGTCAGCAGATTCGGCCAGGCGCCCGGTGATGTTCTGGAAGCGCTCAAGCACCATTTGGATGCTGTTCTCAGACGCGGCCACGGAGTGACTGTCCTGGTCGGCGCTGCTGGAGGCGGCGTGCACCAGTTGGGTGATGGCGTTATTGATGATGTCGACCTTGGCCGACATCTGCTGACCGGTTTCGCTGGATTTGCTCGACAGGCTGCGCACTGCATCGGCCACAACCGCGAAACCACGACCGGCTTCACCGGCACGCGCAGCTTCGATGGCGGCGTTGAGCGCCAGCAGGTTTGTTTGCGCGGCAATCGCCGCCACGTCGGCGGCCATGGTGCGCAGTTCACCGGTGTAGGCGGTCAGGCCACGGACTTGCGCCAGGGTCTGGTCACGGCTGGTTTGAGTGGCCTTGAGCGAATTGATCACCTGGCTCAGCTCACTGTCGCTGCGCGCCAGCACCTCAGGCGCGCCGTCGGCGGCCTGCCCGTCGAGTTCGCCGGCTGCGTGCTGCGAAGCCTGAACCGTTTCCTGCAATCGCGCGGCGATCCCGGTGAAACGGTTGGCCAGGCTCACAATCGCTTCTTCGGTCTGATGGCGCGAGCTTTCCACTTGCCGGGCCCAGATCGGCATGGCGCCCAGCAACACTTCATCGAGTTGTGCCCGGGAGGCAATGGCGTTGTGCGCCGCGTCCGCGTCTGACTGATCCGCCTGTGCCCAAGCAGTTGCTCGCAGCACCGCGTCACGCTGCGAAACAGCGTTCCAGGCACCAGCACCGAGACCGATCAGCACCAGTACAGAGCAGACAATGAGGTTGGACGTAGAGGTTGACTGAACAAGTGTCCATGTAACGGCGGGCACAACCGGAATGAAAGCGAACCAGAGAAAGCGCGGATGACCGGAAAGGGGAATGCGGGGGGTTTGCGGCTGGGCCATGGGTCCGATCCTTGAACACTGTTGCTGATGTAGACGACATAGGAGTTATCTGCCCATCACGTCGCAACTTTAGTCACTCCCGTTGCCTTCTGTCCGGTTTATAACAGGCGTGTTACCGGCGAGTGTATTAGGTCCTCCCATCCTGTTGGCGGGGGGCAGGAGGACCCACACAGCTCACTCGCCGATGTCTTCATTCCACAGTTCAGGCTTCTGGGCGATGAAGCGGGTCATGAGTTCCACGCAGCTGGCGTCGTGCACCACGTCCACTTGCACGCCGCGCGAGCGCAGTAACTCTTCTTCGCCCATGAATGTCTGGTTTTCGCCGACGATGATTTTGCGAATGCCGTACAGCAGGATGGCGCCGCTGCACATCGCACAGGGCGACAGGGTGGTGTAGAGCGTGGCCTCCCGGTAAACCCTGGCTGGCTGGCGTCCGGCGTTTTCGAAGGCGTCCATTTCGCCATGCTTGATCGCACTGCCCTCCTGCACGCGGCGGTTGTGGCCGCGGCCGATGATCTTGCCGTCGTGCACGATCACCGAGCCAATCGGTATGCCGCCCTCGGCCAGTCCTTTTTTAGCTTCGTCGATGGCCGCCTGCATGAATGCATCCATGGTTTCGATTCCCCGTTACTTCAAAAAAATATGTCTTGGCCGCGCTGCACAGCGCGGCGGCTCAAGGTTTGGCTTTCTTCAGCGCACTGTCCAGCGCAGTCGACACGTACACTTTGAGCAGCTCGCTGGAGCGCCCTTTCATGTCCATGCCGACATCGCGTTGTTTGGTTCGAAATTTGTTGGCCAGCGGTTGCGCAGGTTCCCCAACGTCGAGTTGCTTCAACTCTTCTGGCGTAAACGATTGCGCATACGCGGCGGCCAGGTTGCGGTCCCACTCAGGCTGATAGCGAGGTTGCAGGCTTTGCAGCTCGTCCTGCACCAGTGTCTGCGCCTGAGTGCGACCAACGGCGTCGACGATGGTGGCGAACGTGACGGTGCGCGAGGCAACCTGATAGCCAAGCCAGCCCAGGCTTTCGCCCAGATGATGGTCCTGCACGAACACTAACGCAGGCTCTGGCACTGAGTCCTCGGCCAAGACTTGGCCTGGCACGTTCAGCGCCAGGCAAAACAACGCACTCCACGTCACGTTCATCAACTTAAGCGCCGATGATCTGCGATACCTCATGTCCTCTCCCCGGGATTTTTCATGGGCCAAATCCAGTGATTGCTCGCTGAAACCTAGCAGCTGAGCAAGGGTTTTCCCATTAATCGGTCATTCTGATGCGCCAAGTCAGTCCAGCGGTGCACGTGCCGAAGACCATTGTTGCTCGGTCATCCGGTAAATCCTTACGCTGCGCCGGTGATACTGGCTGTGCACGTAACCACTGAACCCGAGCTTCTGAATCACTTTGACCGATGCCGCGTTGGTGGGCTCGACGATGGCAATCAGTGAATCGATGCCCAGACGGCCAAAGGCATGTGTCAGGGTTGCCCGGGCGGCTTCGGTCGCCAGCCCCCTTCCCCACCACGCGGTTGCCAGGCGATAGCCGATTTCCACTTCGTCGGCATCGTCTACACGCTCAGCGTTGAGACCGCAGAAACCGGCCAACGTTAAAGTGGATTTATCCACCAGTGCCATCGGGCCGAAGCCATGTTCGCGGTAGGACTGTCGGCACCATTCGATGAACTCGCCCGTGGATTTTTCTGACATGACCCCGCGCACGGAATGCCGCATGACCTCGGAATCCCCAAGAATCGCAGCAAGTGCAGGCGTGTCGTCGGTGGTGAGCTCGCGCAGGATCAGGCGATCGGTGCGCAGCGCATGATGATGAATGCTCATGATAGTCGCCTCGGCGTCAGTCGAATTGACAGGCTCGATCATGGCGCAGGGCGCGCGGTGTTGCCAGCGGGGATTGGAGGGCGTTGCGGGAGCAGCCACTCGTTGGCGAGCGTTTGCGGTTTTTCAGTCCATCAGACTAGAACCGCTTCGCCAACAAGCTGGCTGCTACAGGTCGGTGAGTTACAGGCCTGCCGTCACCTTTTTGGCCACATCGGCCGGCACCCACGCGCTCCAGATTTCCGGATGGTCCTTCAGGAAGCTTTTGGCGACTGCGGCTGGCTCCTGACGCTTCTCGCTCATCTCACCCAAGGTTTTGTTCAACTGATCGATGGGCAGATCGACCTTTTCGAAAAACGCCACCAGCTCGGGGTACTGCTTATGAAACGGCTCGGACACACCAATCGCCAGATGAGCTGCCAGTGACGCGCTGCCGATGGGATTCGGATTGCTCGCGTCGGACAGGCTTTTCCAGGCGGCCTCGTTGAACGGCGGCTCCTGCAATTTGATCAGCTTGAAACGCCCCAGCAGCGGGGTTGGCGACCAGTAATAGAACAACACCGGCTGACCGCGACGAATCGACGAGCTGACTTCTGCGTCCAGCGCCGCGCCGGAACCGGTCCGGAAGTTGACGTAGCTGTCGGTCAGTTTGTAAGCCTTGAGCTTCTGCGTGTTGACGATTTCCGAGGTCCAGCCGGACGGGCTGTTCAGGAAGCGCCCTTGGTTGGGCGACTCCGGATCTTTGAAAACGTCTTTATATTTGGGCAGATCCGCGACCGATTTGAGGTCTGGTGCCAGCGGCTTGATCCCGCGGGCGGCGTCGCCCTTGATCACGAACTCAGGGACGTACCAGCCTTCTGTCGCGCCTTTTACGATGTTACCGAGCCCGTAGACCTTGCCCTCCGATTCTGCCTTGACCCATGCCGGACTGCGCCCTGCCCATTCTTCACCGATCACCTGAATGTCGTTTTTGGCCAGCGCCGCTTCCAGGCTGACGGTGCTGCCGGGCAATTTGTCGGTCGGGTAGCCGTAGCCCTTCTCGACGATGGTGCGCAGAATTTCAGTGATCAGGCTGCCACTTTCCCACGTGATGTCGCCAAACAGGATTGGCGCCGTTTTATCAGCCGCATGCGCCGACTGAGTCAGCACAGCCAATGCCAGCAGCGAGCCGCCCAGCAATTTTTTGATTGAAGTCATGGTCGTTTCTCGTGGCTCAGAGCGTAAAGGGCTCAATGGGTTTAGCACAGCATCCCGGTCATTACAGCGCAGCGCAGTCATTCCAGACAAGCGCGTTTGCAGCAGGTTTCAGCCTGATCCATATAAACACTGACCGAACGCTGGGAGATGCCAAGTTGCGCAACGATTTGCGGATAGGTCAGGCCATTGCGACGCGATAGCAGGAACGTCGCTTTGACCTTGGCCGGCAAGCAGTCAAGGCGCCGGTCGATCCGGCTCAGGGTTTCAATGGTCTGGGCCAATCGCTCGGGTGACCGATTCTGACTGTCGTCGATGACGCTCGGTTCATTGAAATGACTGCGTTCCAGATCGCGCCGCCGCCAGCGCTGGTAAATCAAGCGCTGGGCGATGGTCGTGAGCAAGCTCCCTCCCACGCTGATCTGCCACAACCCGACATCACGCCAGATGCAAATCCTGTGTGAGGGAGCTTGCTCGCGATGGCAGTGTCAGGCAGCGCTCCCGATCCGCCTACAGCAGCATGGGCAATCCGAAATCCTTGGCGTGCTGCTCGTAATCCAGCAGCACGCGGTAATCGTCTTCACGGGCCGCGACCACTTCGGAAATCGCCAGCACGCGGGCGACCTCGGGCATTTCACGAAGCGTTTCATTCATGGCCCCACGAAGGCTTTCGACATCCACTCCAGGCCTTGTGATGTAGGGTAAACAAGGGCTGAGCGCGGTCTGAGTGATGATCTTCAGACCTGCGATCTCCTCGCTGTCATCTCGCGCCAGGTAATCGAACGTCACGCTGTCGACGGCGGCCAGATCACCCCGGCCCTCCTTCAACCAGCGCAGGCTGTCACGGTGTCCACCGGTGATCGACACGCGCCCGAAAAATCGCCCGTCGCGCTGCAACGGCGCCAGCGTGTGGCGAAACAGATTCATTCCCGAGTTCGAATCCTCGTTGTTGATCAAGCCGTGACTGCCCCGAAAATCGATCAGCTCGCGACGAGGGTCGTCAGCACGCGCCAGAATCAGGCTGCAATGCGAGCCATCGCCACTGTGTGGCAACTGGTAAACAGGCCGCCCAACCACTTGCACGCGCCCGCGCAAGCGGGTCATCAGCGGATAACCGCAGGTTTGCGCCAGCAGCAAATCGTCGGAGAGCCACAGCATTTCAAGATCCAAAGAGGCCTGCAAACGTGTGACCGACAGACGTTCAAGGATGCTCGCCAGCCAGCGTTGTTGCGCGTCGCTCACCCGACGCGGCGCGACGTACATCTGGAGTTCTGCAAGACCTTGGTGCATGTAGGCGTTTTCCGGATCAGACGAAGGGATGTTGTGGGCTGTCGATAGGATTGAGGCTGTGCAGACGAAACAGTTCCCCTACCCCTGCACCAGAAAACCGCCGCTGCGCGCCAGCCATTGCTCTCGGCGAGCGCGATAGACCGTTGGCATGTGGTACCAAGAAAGCCCCGGCAGATCATGATGCACCAGGTGCAGATTGAGGTGCAGGAACAGCCAGCTCCAGGGCCACGAAGCTTCATTGATCACCGTGCGCTGCTCCGGTAACTCGCTCGGTCGATGCTCGTAATAAGAGCGGACCATCGACACAGCCAGCGCAGGCAGCGCTATCAACAGCAGGTAATGCAGCGTCGACAGCGCGCTGTAATGCTCGATGAACCCGAACATCAACGCCGCAATCGCGCCATGCGTCACCCACATCGACCAAGCCTGGCGTTCCCCGCGCAGCAGCCGTTTCGACTCGCCCGCCAGCAGACTGGCCAGCGCCAGCGGCGCACCGAACAGCACCCGACCGGGTAGGGTTTTGTCGAGCCAGCGCAGCAGTCGGGTCAAGCCGTGGCTGCCCAGCCAATGCGACTGGCTCGGATAACGGCTCTCTGGATCGCGGCCCGGGACAGTCAAGTCCTCGTCGCGGTGATGCTCAAGATGAGTGTCGCGATACAGCGTGTAGGGATACCAGACGGCGAACGGCGCGTAGCCCAGCGCCTTGTTCAACCACAGATGACGAGTCGGATGACCGTGGAGCAATTCGTGCTGCAACGACATCCACAGCACCAGTAACGGAACCATCAGCACCGTGGTTGGCCATACACCGATGCCGGGGCTCAACAGCAACAGCCCGAACCAGCCGCCATAAACGCCGGCCAGCAGCAACCACGTTGGCCACTCGGTGCGTCCGGTGAAACTGGCGCGCAGGCGCACAATGTCCTGCCGCTGGAGGTCGTCGAGGTAGTTGGGCATTGCGCGTTCCTGCGTCAGGGCCGATACCGGCTTGTGACCTGATGCAGGAAAATCTTGTGGACCGATTGGTTATGGCGGTAGAACGAAATCCCAAAATACCAGGCGCACCGGTCTCCCCATGCAAATGTGTGTATTGCCCGATATCTCCCGGCCGCTGCTGGACAAGTTCTACCGCGCTCATCAATCGCCCATGCGTGCCAAAGGCGAGGCGAAGGCGTGGGTGGCTAGAGATGTCGACATCATTGCGGCGCTGTGCCTGACGCCCGTTGCGCAAGGGCATTGGCTTACGGGGCTCTTCGTTGCGCCGGATCGACGTGGACAGGGGATCGCCAAGGGCTTGGTGGAGGCAGCCGTGGCTAAGGCGAGTGGAAGCGTCTGGCTCTTCTGCGATCCGCAGTTGACTGACTTTTATGCAGGCCTGAGGTTTGAATCCGTATCGGATTTACCGCAGGCGCTGGCAGGACGGCTCGCGCGTTACACCAGAACCAAGTCACTGGTCGCGCTACGCCGTCAGCTTTGAGGTCGCTCAGAATGATGGAACCCGAGACTATTCGTCTGAGTTTGGGTCCATGCCCGGGAACAGGACGTCGATGTAACCGAACCGGCTGAAATCGGTCACGCGCGAGGGGTACAGACGGCCGATCAAATGATCGCATTCGTGCTGGACCACCCGCGCATGAAAGCCCCGAGCGATTCGCTGAATGCGCTGGCCATCAGGGTCAAAACCTTCGTAACGGATGTGTTCGTAGCGATCCACCACACCGCGCAAACCCGGGACGGAAAGGCAGCCTTCCCAACCCTCTTCAACGGTTTGTTCCAGCGGCGTGATCAATGGATTGAGCAGAATGGTCTGAGGGACGGCTTCGGCATCGGGGTAGCGTTCGCTGCGCTCGAAGCCAAAGATGACCAGTTGCAGATCGACGCCGATCTGCGGAGCAGCGAGGCCAACCCCGCCAACGCTCTCCATGGTTTCGAACATGTCGGCGATCAGCGTTTTCAGCTCGGGCGAGCCGAACATCGACTCGGGCACCGGCGGCGCGATGCGCAGCAAACGCTCATCGCCCATCTTCAGAATTTCATGAATCATAGTGGCCCTTACCAGTGGTCAAGATGCGCTTCGCGGCCTGGCGGCTGCGGTTGAGCGCCCATCCTGCCACAAGAGTTGTCAGGTTTTTTCGACCTTGAGTGCTGGATGCAGTTCGGCGTCGTGGTCCTGGTCGTGGCTGTGATCGCGGCCAAGGCCGGATACGTTTTTGTTGATCGAAGAATCGACGCCACCGTCACCTTCGACCTTCTCGCCTTTGTCCTTGCCTTCGTTGGACATGTGCTCGATCACGGCATTCATCTCAGCGCCCAGCAACAACACCGCCGCTGAAATGTAGAAGTACAGCAACAGCACGATGATCGCGCCAATGCTGCCGTACATGGCGTTGTAATCGGCGAACGTCTTCACATAGTAGGCAAACCCCAGCGAGGCGATGATCCACACCACGACCGCAAGCACCGAGCCGGCGGTAATGAAGCGGAACTCCTGCTGCACGTCGGGCATGACGTAATACATCAATGCCACCGAAACCATGAGCAGCAGAATGATCAGCGGCCACCGCAGGATCGTCCAGAGCGTGACAATGAAATCTTCCATGCCGATCTGCGCGGCCAGCCAGCTCATGACTTGCGGCCCGGTGACCATTAACGCAGCGGCGGCGAGCAACATGCCGGCGATGCCGACGGTGTAAAGCACAGAAAGGGGAATGCGTTTCCAGACCGGACGAGCTTCGACCACGTCGTAGGCCGCGTTCATTGCGCTCATCATCAAGCGTACGCCAGCCGAAGCGGTCCACAGCGCGATGAAGATACCGATCGACAGCAGTCCGCCCTTGGATTGCTGGAGCTGATCGATAACCGGATTGACCTGCTCCAGCGCTTGCGGCGGCAGGACGAGTTCAGACTGCAGGCGCAACCAGGAGAAAAAATCCGGCAGGTGCAGGAAGCCGATCAGCGCGATGAGGAACAACAGAAACGGGAACAGTGAAAACAGCATTTGATAAGCGAGGGCAGACGCATAGGTCGACATCTCGTCATCAATGAATTCCTTGACCGTTCTGACCATTACCTTGGTGAACGGTAACTGGCGCAAATCCGGGAAAATCATGGCGTCTCCTTTCGCAACGTCGCTAAGCACATTTACCTATACGAGCGGGCAAACGCTGTGAAATTCCTTTGCCAGCCGCAGTGGGCTCGCTTTTTACCCTAAGCGGGGCATCGATGCGACCTTTCAAGTGCTTCAGCGCTGAAGGGCCAAACAGCATAACGGCCATCCGAGGACAGCCGTTATCGTGTTTACAGGTTTGTCGCACGATAATTTTTAAACCGTGCGCGCAGGCCGTCAGACCTTGTCGACGCCTTTTTTCACGGCATCTTTGGTTTTGCCGAGAGCTTGCTGCGCTTCGCCTTTGAGTTCCTGGCCTTTGCCTTCAGCACGCAATTTGTCGTTATCAGTCGCTTTACCGACGGTTTGTTTGACGTTGCCGACTGCTTCGTTAGCCATGCCTTTTACTTTATCGCCAGTGCTGCTCATGAGATGCCTCCTGGGTAAGAATCAGGTGTCATAACCTCGACATTAGGATTGACTCACCGGCGCCGAGGAAGGTTTCAAATATTTTTTGAACGGCTTATGCCCAGGTTTTGCGAGGGAACGGACGGTTTTCGATGTCTGCGCCAATTTCGACTTTATGTTTCTCTGGCAACCCCCGAGAATGCGCGACTGAAAGGCATATCCACAGGAACATCATGAAACTCGACAAGACCCAGGCCATCGCCCGCAGGAACAAAGAGTTGGGCGGGGCCGTGCTCGGCACTAACAACACTCACTTTGCGGTGCTGAACACCAACAGGAACATCTGGTGGTTCGACCTGCCGGTAACACGCCTGCAAGTGGGTCAATATGAATGGCTGCATCTGCTGATGCACACCCCCGCCACCGACGAACTGCTGCACCTGAAAGTGACCACTGCCTTCATGCGCGAGCACATTGAAGGGCTGGTGGTGCGCAACGAAGGCAAACGCAAATCCACTGTCAGCCTGGAACTGAGCGCCGACAAGGATGCGTACCTGCGCGATGCCCGGCCAAATGGCGCCAACGTGAGTTTTGCGGGCTTTTTGCAGAAGTAACGAAGTAGAGGCCGCGGGACATTCAACGCGGTGGCAGTTGGCGCTGCTCTGACGCCCCACTGTAGGAGCGAATTTATTCGCGAGACGTCAGAACGGGGTCAACTCTGAGGCCGGCTCGCCAACAAGTTGACTCCTACAGTGATCGTGGGCAACAGGCATTAGCCAAAGCGGCGCGCAGCCAGGTAACCGACGGCGCCGGCCACTCCTGAGGCAAACGTGCCCCATGCCCAGTCCACCAGAGACAACTGCGACGGCCATCCCTGCAATGTCGCCCAGTTCGTCAGATCGTACGTGCCGTAGGCCATCAAACCAAGCAGCCCGCTGCACAGTGCCGCGCGCCCAACGCTGGCGCTTCGCAAACCCGGCAAGACTCCGAAAAACACAATCCCCGCGCCATACAGCAGATAAAACAGCACGGCGGGGGCAACGACCGGCGTCGCCAGCATCAAACCACCCAACCAGGCGCGGTAAGTCGGCCCCATCAAGACACCTAGCCAAAGGCCGTCCAGCACTAGAAAAGCCAGCAGCGTCGCGATGTAAGCCGTAAGTTTGGTCTTCATGAGGCGTCCCTGAAAAGCAATGGCCGGTCGGGCATGACCGGCTTCTCTAAATATAGAGCCCTTTCAGGAACGGATAATTCAAACCAGCTCGATGCGGTCGGCATGAATCACAATCAAACCCTGCTTGTACAACGCACCAATGGCCTTCTTGAAGTTACCTTTGCTGACGCCAAACAGGTTGCTGATCACTTGCGGGTCACTCTTGTCGCTGACGGGCAGTGACCCGTTGTTGTCACGCAGTTTTCCGAGAATCTTGGTATTGAGGCTGCTCGCGGCCTGTTCGCCCACCGGCTGCAAACTGAGGCTGATATTGCCGTCAGCGCGAATGTCCTTGATGTAGCCCTTTTCTTCTTTGCCGGGACGCAAGAACTTGAACACTTCGTTCTTGTGAATCAGGCCCCAGTGCTTGTTGTTGATGATCGCCTTGAAGCCCATGTCGGTCGCTTCGGCCACCAACAGATCAACCTCCTGACCGATTTTGTAGCTGGCAGGCACCTTGTCCAGATAACGGTCGAGGCGACTGGTTGCGGTGATGCGGCGTGTGTGCTTATCGAGATAAACATGCACCACGCAGTAATCGCCCGCCGTGAGGGGCTGTCGCTCTTCGGAATACGGCAGCAGCAAATCTTTCGGCAAACCCCAATCGAGGAAAATACCGATGCTGTTCACTTCAACGACTTTGAGACTGGCGAACTCACCGACCTGAACTTTCGGCTTTTCGGTCGTCGCGATCAATTTGTCATCGCTGTCCAGATAAATAAATACGTTGAGCCAGTCTTCATCTTCACTTGGAATGTCTTTGGGAATATAGCGATTGGGCAGCAGTATTTCGCCGTCCTGCGCGCCATCCAGATAAAGACCAAAGTTAGTGTGTTTAACCACTTGCAAACTGTTGTAGCGCCCGACTAGAGCCATGTTCGATTACCCTCGTTACGTGGGCGGCATTCTACCCGAGTTTTGCCAAGGGGTTGCTGGCCGTCAGCGGACTGTGAAGCGCGTGGCGTGAGCGCCAGTGAAATCAACAGGTTGCTGATGACGACAAGCGCGGGGCATGACCGACCTTGGGCCATTCGTCTGATGAGAAAGGCTATTTCGCGCAACCATCAGGAAATAATCGAGCGTCGACCCTTTTGAAACTTGGCAATTAAAACAGTGATTTAGCGCGCGGACCGGCGTAAAAGTTGCGATATTGGGGTTTAATCCGCTGCCCGCGCGCCTTCGACATTCGCCAAGCAATTACCGGGCGATTCAGATAGAATGGCCGGCCGTATTAATTTTATATAGGTTAATAGCAGCCATGCGTGTAAAAGCATCCAACTCGAAAGCAAAGCCAGCTCCAGCCGTTGAGACGAGCGATTCGATCAACGCACAAATCGCGGCTTTCCTCAAGTCCGGCGGCGAGATCCAGCAAATCGCCAAGGGCGTCAGCGGCCAGACCTTCGGCCCGTCCAAGCAAATTTCTCTCGGCAAGAAGTAATTTTCCCCCGCTTCAGCTGTCGATCTCTAGGCGCTTTGATCACAAGGCGCCAGGGCAATTGACCTCCTTGTAAAAAAAGCTCTGCTTTACTGTCTTGTTACACGTCATCGCTTGACGGTATCGAAGGCGATTCAGTGTAAGCGTGCACAGCGACACCCTGAAACCAGCTTTTCCCCTGCGGAATCCGACATGCAGAAATGGATATTTTTCGGTGCAGCACTCTTTCTCGGCGGCTGCGCGACGCATGGCTGTGACACCACCTTGCCGGGCAGCCCATGCCGCGCGCAGCACCTGCTTTACCAAAACGACATGATTCAGGCCAAAGTGCTGATCAGCGAACGACACTCCGAAAGCTACGAACTGGCCAGCGCGCTGCTGGAGCGAGCATCCAGAGATGATGCCTCGGGTGAAGCACAGTTTTATCAGGCCGTTTTGCTGATACGCCAGCGTGGGGACGAAACCGAAACCACTCGCCTTCTGCAGCAGTCAGCTGATCGCCATTACCCTCTAGCCATCGCCCTGCTTGCGCAACGTGCTGGGATGCAAGACCAGGAAAAGGCCCGGGCTTATCGCGTGCAGTACGACCAACTGGACGTTGCCAAGAGCGGATATCCGTCTTTTTCCCAAGCCTTGATCGTGGTCAACACGCTGGTTTCTGCCAACGACTGATCATGAAGTTCAAATTTATCCCCCTCAATCGACCGACGGTGAGCCCGCCTGGTCATTCGCCGGTATGCTGGCGACCCTCTAGCTCGCGGTTCTCATCTGGCTTTCTGGCCGTTGCGATGAGTTACCATCGGTCCCACTCCTCCGCAAAACCCAAGGAGTGAAGCATGCCCAATGCTCGCTATTTTCTGCTGATCGCCAGCACCTTGCTTGTTTGCCAAAGTGCATCAGCGCAAATCATCGAACGTGAACTCGGCGACTTCAGCCTCAAACTTGGCACCACACCGAGCCGCTCAATGGCGCAAGGTCTTGTCACACCCACCGGAGGCGACTCTGCATTCCATGGAGGGCTGGACCTGACGCACGACAGCGGTTTTTATTTCGGTCAGTGGTCGCCCAATGCGGGAATCGCGCCAGACAGCGTTTTCGAAGTCGACTCCTACATGGGCTTTAAAAAGCCGTTCGACAAAACCCTGGGCTACGAGTTGGGCGTGATCCGCTACACCTACCCGAACACTGACCAGCTCGACAGCCACGAGTTGTACGCCGGGTTCCGCATATTCGATAGCCGCATTGGCACAGCCTTCAGTAACGACGCCGGGCGCCAGGACAGCTCGCTGTTTCTTGATCTGGGCGGCATTGTCCCTCTGGGCCTGGACCTGCGCATGCAATATGGCAACCACCAACTTGACGCGCCTGCCGCCATCGATGGAGGCGGTATGGTCAGCGCTTACAACGACTGGTCGTTCAACGTATCGCGTCCGCTGATGGGCATGGACATGAACCTGATTTACAGCGGCTCAAGCCTCACGGGCGCCGATTGCGGTGCGTACAGCGGTCACAACACGTACTGCGAAAGCACCGTCACACTCAAGGTCGTGCGATCCTTTTTCTAATGCCTTGAACTGGCATGCCGTCGCTGGCTCTATACAACAAGCCAAACGAGCAAGGAGCCGTCATGCGCAACACGGTCAAAGCCATCATCTCGCTGCTGATAACCCTGATGCTCGTGACGGGATGCAGCCGTGTAGGCCTCGCGTATCGCCATCTGGACGTCATCATTCCGTGGTCGCTCAGCGACTATCTGGACATGAACACCACGCAGAAAGACTGGCTCAACGAACGTCTCAAAGAGCACCTCAACTGGCACTGCACCACGCAGATTCCTGAATACGTTGCCTGGCTGGATCGCCTGCAGCAAATGGTCCAGAACCATCAGGTGAACCAGCAAGGATTGAGTGCGCGCACCGCAGAAGCCAAACAGGCGATCGCAACGCTCTCGCAAGAGATCACACCGTCCGCCGTGCAGTTGCTCAAGCAGCTTGATGACAAGCAGGTCAATGAGATGCAGGACGCCTTCGCCAAAGACTTGCGCAAACACGAGGCTGAATTCGTTGATCAACCCCTGAATGACCAAATCAGCGAACGCGCCGAGCGGATGGAGAAGCGTATGAACCCCTGGATTGGCAAGCTCAATCCGGAGCAGAAGGCGCGGGTTCAGCAATGGTCAGCGTCGCTAGGCGAACAAAACCGCTTGTGGATCGACAACCGCGCCCATTGGCAGGCGCAGCTATTGGCCACGGTCAAACAGCGCAAGGCCAGCGACTTCGACGCAAAGATCGCAAAATTGCTACAGGACCGAGAGACGTTCTGGACACCTGAATACCGTCAGGCCTATGACCGGACGGAGCAGGCAGCTATTTCACTGTTGGTTGATCTGGTGGCTGAGAGCTCACCGGATCAGCAACAAAAGTTGATCGCCAAGATTGCCGATACCCGAAAAGACTTCACAGACCTGAGCTGTCTGAAGGCCGCTAAATCGCCCGATTGACTGGGGCAGCGGCCTGCAGACCTTCAGATGCCCATGATCCCCATCGGGATGCTTTAGTAAGCGCCGTTAGATAGAACCACCGGCAATCTGGGCCTTGGAAGCCACTTCGTCGAATGTGGCGGGGTCCAGTCCATCGTGCTGATCATCCAGCACTTTGCGCGGGTGGTTGTCGCCCGGAATGCTGCTGTCGATCATCGCCAGCAGGCTGGCGCCACGTGGCGTCAGCACGAAGTTCTCGCCATTCCCACCCTCTCCTTCAGGCCTCGATTCAATGAAGCCATTGCGCACCAGCAGCGCTTCGTAATTGGTAGCCTGCATTTTCAGGGCGTCGAGATTGCCGACGCCCTCACCCTCAGCACCGTTGGCAGCGGCGTGCTCTTCAGCGTATTTGCGGGGTTTGAAGCTGTCATCGGCGCTGTTTTGTACTTCATGCAACAGTCGCTCGATCAGGTCCCAGTCGTATTTGTCAGACATTTTCCAGCCTCCAGCAGGGATTTAGCCCGTGACGTCCGGTCATCAGGCGTTGATGCTCAGGAGGTGAGACCGGAGGTTGCGATGGCCGTTCAGCTCGTAAGCCCGGCGGCGATGAAGGATGTGCAGACTTGTGCTGATTGATCAATCAGCGATTCATGAGATGTGTGAAGGTGTGGAGAAAACGCAGGGGCAGAAGGGAATCACATACCTGTTGGAGGCTTGCCCGCGAGGCCGTCAGTCACACACATACAAAGGTGACTTAGCTATTCGCGGGCAAGCCTCGCTCCAACATGGATTAGTCGGCAGCCGGTGCTTCGGTTTATTTACTCGGCAGCCGGCGCCTCGGTCTTGCGCTTTTTCAGCGGCGCCATGCCATCGCTGCTCACCAGCGAGTCAGGCTTGGGACGGTTTTGCGATTTGCGCTTGGTCGGGCCCTTGGCGGCAGTTTTCTTCTTGTCGCCTTTTGCATCGGTCTTTTTCTTCTTCACGCCGACGGCCTTGCCGGACGCTTTGACTTTCTTCGGACCGCCGTACGTGCCTTTGACTTCCTTGATCACACGGCGCTCGAAACTCTGCTTCAAGTAGCGCTCGACGCTGGACATCAGGTTCCAGTCGCCGTGGCAGATCAACGAGATCGCCAGACCTTCGGCACCCGCACGACCTGTGCGGCCGATACGGTGCACGTAGTCATCACCGCTGCGTGGCATGTCGAAGTTGATGACCATGTCCAGCCCATCGACATCCAGTCCGCGCGCAGCCACATCGGTGGCTACCAGGATCTTGACGCCGCCTTGCTTCAGACGATCGATCGCCAGCTTGCGGTCCTTCTGGTCCTTGTCGCCGTGCAACACGAACGCTTTGTACTCCAGCGCCACCAGGCGGCCGTAAAGACGGTCAGCCATGGCGCGGGTATTGGTGAAGATGATTGCTTTCTGGTAGGTCTCGTTGGCCAGCAGCCAGTTGAGAATCTGCTCTTTGTGAACATTGTGGTCGGCTGTCACAATCTGCTGACGCGTACCCGCCGCCAGCTCACTGACGCTGTTGACCTGCAAGTGCTGCGGATCCTTGAGCACTTTGCCGATCATTTCGCGCAGACCCGAACCACCGGTGGTCGCCGAGAACAACATGGTTTGCTGACGATTGGCACATTCACCGGCCAGACGCTCGACGTCCTCGGCAAAGCCCATGTCCAGCATCCGGTCCGCTTCATCGAGGACCAGCAATTCAACGTGTTTCAGATCCAGGTTGCCGGCATTGAGTTGCTCGAGTAAACGACCCGGCGTGCCGATCAGAATGTCAGGCACCTTGCGCAGCATGGCCGCCTGAACCTTGAAGTCTTCACCGCCTGTGATCAGGCCGGCCTTGATGAAGGTGAACTGGGAGAATCGCTCGACTTCTTTAAGTGTCTGTTGCGCCAGCTCGCGAGTTGGCAGCAGGATCACGGCGCGGATATCGACCCGAACCTTGGCCGGACCCATCAGGCGATTGAGCATCGGCAACACGAAAGCGGCAGTCTTGCCACTGCCGGTCTGCGCCGTCACCCGCAAATCGTGCCCTTCAAGCGCCAGCGGAATGGCCGCTGTTTGCACAGGCGTAGGCTCGACGAAATTGAGTTCGGCCACGGCTTTTAGCAGGCGTTCGTGCAGGGCGAATTGGGAGAACACGGGTGTTACCTCGGCGAAATACAAAAAAACAGTCGCATAGGTTACCGGTTTCGGACGTCGAGGCCGAGTTTCTTTACTTCAGTCGCCCTATTTTGTTACTGGATTTACCGTCTGCAGCGTTGACGCGCTCAACAATGCTCTAATCGCGCCCCCTTTTTTACAGGAGAAAACCGTCGCATGGACTTCCAATCAATCTGGGTACACGTTCAGGAATTCTGGGGCCTGCTGGAGAATCAACCCCTACTGAAAACCAGCATTGGCCTGACCACGCTGCTTGTCTCAGCACTCGCTCTGGGCAGGCTGGCGCGTTTTCTCATCCTTTACGCCGTCAAAATGCTCGGACGCCAGCCAGCTTTGTTCTGGCTCAACGACTTTCGGCACAACAAGGTTTTTCATCGCATCGCCCAGACCGTTCCTTCGCTGGTCATCCAGTTCGGCCTGAACCTGGTGCCGGACCTCAGCTCGACCACCAGCCATGTCGTCGGCAATATCGCGCTGGCCTTTACCATTCTGTTCATGATGCTGAGCGTGGGCGCACTGCTCAATGCATTGCTGGACATCTATGCGCGCACCGATCATGCCCGCACCCGCTCGATCAAAGGCTATGTGCAACTGGCCAAGATGATTCTGTACATCTTCGCCTCGATCATCATTGTGGCCACGCTGATCGACCGTTCGCCGCTGTTGCTGCTGTCCGGACTGGGTGCAATGTCGGCAGTCATTCTGTTGGTTTACAAGGACACGCTGCTGTCGTTCGTAGCCAGCGTGCAGCTCACCAGCAACGACATGCTGCGCGTGGGCGACTGGATCGAGATGCCGCAGGTGGGGGCCGACGGGGATGTGGTGGATATCACGCTGCACACCGTCAAAGTGCAGAACTTCGACAAAACGATTGTCTCGATTCCGACCTGGCGACTGATGTCAGAGTCATTCAGAAACTGGCGGGGGATGCAGCAGGCCGGCGGTCGACGCATCAAACGCAGCCTGTTCATCGATGCCAGCGGGGTTTGTTTCCTGACCCTGGAGCAAGAGCAGAACCTCACACAGGTGCACTTGCTCAAGGATTACATCGGGCGTAAGAAAGCCGAGCTCAGTGCCTGGAACGAAGCGCAGGGCAATGTTGCGCAGGTGTCCGCCAATCGCCGCAGCATGACCAACCTCGGCACCTTCCGCGCCTATGCCCTGGCGTACCTGAACGCTCACCCGGACATCCACCCCGACATGACCTGCATGGTTCGCCAGATGGAAACCACTGCGCAGGGCGTGCCGCTGGAAATCTACTGCTTCACCCGGACGACGGTGTGGGCGGATTACGAACGGGTGCAAGGGGATATCTTCGATTACCTGCTGGCCGTCCTGCCGGAGTTTGGCTTGAGCCTTTATCAGCAGCCGAGCGGAAGCGACCTGCGATCAGGCGTGCAGAGCCTGTTGCCGCGCCCCGCAGCCTGAGCCTGAGCGCAATGAAATCCGAGCAACAAAAAACCCGGCATTTGCCGGGTTTCTTGTTTGGGTGCAAAACGTATCACTCGTAGCGCTGGTAGTGCGAACCGAACTCTTTACGGTTCTCGGCAACGATCACGGTGCCGGAAGACTTGCTGTCAAAAGGCTTGACGCTGTCTTTGGCGGCGACCTGGTTGCTGATGAGTGCGGCACTCGAAGCGTCGACTACGGCCGGTTGATGGGCTTTTTCAGGGCTGGCAAGCACAGCGGTCGACGCCATGACCGAGAGAGCAAAACCAAATGCGATGGATGTTTTCATGATCAGTTACTCCGTGAAGTCAGGGTTAATTCGTTTCGTTGGGGCCCACTCTATGGGCTGAGCCAACTCATGAAAAACCACTCTGATGCATCCCTGACATCGACGTCGTTGATACAAGGCACGCGAGCGTCTAGCCTGCACCTTCAAGGCGCTATCGATTGATATTCATAAAAAACCGATCATAAACATCGAATAAATTGTTTTATAAGCGAGAGGGGAAGTACGCTTCCCCGCATCCGGCACAGATCACTGAGGCTCGCATTTTAGGGTGATGTACAGCTTGATGATCTCGCGGTTGAACTTCGCGGTGACGTCAACGCTGCTCTTGGCCGCGACCTGTACCTTGCGGGTACGCGGGGCTTCCGGACCGTTTCGCAAGACCACGCTGCATTTTGCAGGGACGGCGCCATAGTTGTTCAGCGTGATATTGCCGATGTCGTAAGTGGTGTCGTGGCTCGTGTAGTCGATCTGTACGCCGTCGAGCGTCTTGTCCACGTCAATAGAATAAGCGAACGCGCTCAAGGGCAGCATAGCCAGCACCACACAACAGAATTTTTTCATGCGGCAGTCTCCAGTCGGGACGCCAGCTTAGGACAAGAGGAGCGAAATATGAAAGCGCCCCGCGTGACCCTGGATCAATGGCGAACATTACAGGCAGTGGTCGATCACGGCGGCTTCGCTCAGGCGGCTGAAGCACTGCATCGCTCGCAATCGTCGGTGAGCTACACCGTCGCCCGTATGCAGGACCAACTGGGTGTGCCGCTGTTACGCATTGACGGCCGCAAAGCGGTATTGACCGACGCTGGCGGCGTGCTGCTACGACGCTCGCGGCAGTTGGTAAAGCAGGCCAGCCAGCTGGAAGATCTGGCGCATCACATGGAACAGGGATGGGAGGCCGAAGTGCGTGTGGTCGTGGACGCGGCCTATCCCAATGCCCGGCTGGTGCGCGCACTGACGGCCTTCATGCCGCAAAGCCGTGGTTGTCGCGTGCGATTGCGCGAGGAAGTCTTGTCAGGCGTTGAGGAGGCCTTGCTGGAGGGCTTGGCTGACCTGGCGATCAGCGGTTTCAGCATTCCGGGTTATCTGGGTACGGAGATGAGCGCGGTCGAATTCGTGGCCGTTGCGCACCCGGAACACCCGCTCCATCAGATGCACCGCGAGCTGAATTTTCAGGACCTGGAAAGCCAGCTTCAGGTGGTGATCCGCGATTCGGGCCGCAGTCAGCCAAGGGATGTCGGCTGGCTCGGCGCCGAACAGCGCTGGACCGTCGGCAGCCTGGCAACAGCCTCCACCTTCGTCAGCAGTGGTCTGGGCTTTGCATGGTTGCCCCGGCATATCATCGAGCGTGAGCTTAAGGAAGGCGTGCTGAAAATCCTGCCGCTGGATAAAGGTGGCAGCCGTAATCCGTTGTTCTATCTTTACTCCAGCAAAGACAAACCGCTGGGGCCTGCGACGCAGATCCTTATTGACCTGATCCAGAACTTCGACACCGCGCCACTGGATGTGCCATTCGTAGCTCCGCACCTGGTTTGAAAGCCATGCGTTGAAGCCCTTTCAGGAGCTGACGAGCAACGCAGCTGGATCAACCCAAGTCCTTTAACCGGGCGCTTACGCTGTCCAAATTCCCGCAAACGTGCTTCCCTTGCGACCTGTTTTTTGCCGTCGAAAATCACTTTTCAGGACTCTGCCCCATGCTGAAAAAAATCGCCCTCTCCGCTGCCGCTGTACTGTTTGCCTCCAATCTGATGGCTGCTACCGCCCCTCACGTGATTCTGGACACCAGCTTTGGCCAGATCGAGATTGAGCTGGAACAGGACAAAGCGCCCATCAGTACCAAGAATTTTCTCGGCTACGTGGACAGCAAATTCTACAACGGCACGATTTTTCACCGGGTAATTCCGGGCTTTATGGTCCAGGGCGGCGGGTTCACGCCGCAAATGGTCCAGAAAGAGACAAACGCCCCGATCAAGAACGAAGCCGAAAATGGCCTGCACAACGTGCGCGGCACGCTGTCGATGGCCCGCACTTCAGATGTTAACTCGGCCACCAGCCAGTTCTTCATCAATACCAATGACAATGCGATGCTCGACCACGGCGCTCGTGACTTCGGTTACGCGGTGTTCGGCAAAGTCGTGAAAGGCATGGACGTGGTGGACAACATCGTTCGCGCACAAACGGCCACCAAAAGCGGCATGCAAAATGTGCCGATCGATCCGATCCTGATCAAATCCGCTAAACGCGTCGACTGACCCCAGGCTTGATACGTACACGCACGAAACCGGCCTGAGCCAATCGCGGTTTCGTGCGGTCTGATCGGGGGTCTGCCCCTCAGTAAGGAGAGCCCGCTTAGCCCGTGGGTGTCATAGCCAATGCTTTATCGCCGTTTTGAACAACTGATCGACATTTTCCGCGAAGCCCCCACCGCCGCTCCTCCCACCAAAGTCCTGCCGTTCTACGTGTATTACCTGCGCCAGGTGTGGCCGAGTTTTGCCGCGCTGCTGGTGGTTGGATTGATTGGCGCATTGATCGAGGTTGCGCTGTTCAGCTACCTGAGCCGCATCATCGACCTGGCACAGGGCACCCCGAACCCCGACTTTTTCCGCATACACGCCACCGAACTGATCTGGATGATGGTCGTTGCGCTGGTGCTGAGGCCGATCTTCGTGGCGCTGCACGATCTCCTGGTGCACCAGACCATCAGTCCCGGCATGACCAGCATGATTCGCTGGCAGAACCACACGTACGTGCTCAAACAGAGTCTCAACTTCTTCCAGAACGACTTCGCCGGGCGCATCGCCCAACGCATCATGCAGACGGGCAACTCGCTGCGTGATTCTGCGGTGCAAGCGGTGGATGCGCTGTGGCATGTGCTGATCTACGCCATCAGCTCCCTGGTGTTGTTCGCTGAAGCCGACTGGCGCCTTATGATTCCGCTGCTTAGCTGGATTGCGACCTACATCCTCGCGCTGTGTTACTTCGTGCCCCGCGTGAAAGAGCGCTCGGTCGTGTCATCCGATGCCCGGTCAAAGCTGATGGGCCGCATCGTCGATGGCTATACCAATATCGCCACCTTGAAGCTATTCGCGCACACCAATTCCGAGCAGCAATACGCCCGAGAAGCGATTACCGAACAGACCGAAAAAACCCAGCTGGCAGGCCGTGTCATCACCTCGATGGACACCGTGATCACCACGCTCAACGGCATTTTGATTGTCTCCACGACCGGCCTTGCGCTCTGGCTGTGGAGCCAGTCGCTGATTTCGGTAGGCGCCATCGCGCTGGCCACCGGCCTGGCGATTCGGATCGTCAACATGTCCGGCTGGATCATGTGGGTGGTCAACGGCATTTTCGAAAACATCGGCATGGTTCAGGACGGTCTGGAGAGCATTTCCCAGCCTGTCGGCGTGATTGATCGTGAGGCCGCGCCACAATTGACTGTGCAACAAGGCGCCGTGAAATTCGAAAACCTGGACTTCCATTACGGTAAAGGCAAAGGCGTGATCGAAGGCCTGAACCTGAACATCAAGCCGGGGGAGAAAATCGGCTTGATCGGGCCGTCCGGTGCGGGAAAATCAACGTTGGTGAATCTGCTGCTGAGGCTGTACGACGTGCAGGGTGGCAAGATTCTGATTGATGATCAGGACATCTCCCACATCGCTCAGGAAAGTCTTCGCTCTCATATCGGCATGATCACGCAAGACACGTCGCTGCTGCATCGCTCGATTCGCGACAACTTGCTGTACGGCAAACCCGACGCCACTGACGCGGATTTGTGGGAAGCCATGCGCAAGGCGCGGGCGGATGAGTTCATTCCGCTGCTTACCGACTCCGAAGGCCGCACCGGGCTGGATGCCCACGTCGGTGAGCGAGACGTGAAGTTATCGGGCGGGCAGCGTCAACGGATCGCCATCACCCGCGTGCTGCTCAAGGACGCGCCGATTCTGATCATGGACGAAGCGACCTCGGCGCTGGATTCGGAAGTTGAAGCGGCAATCCAAGAGAGCCTGGAAACCCTGATGCAAGGCAAAACGGTGATCGCCATTGCCCACAGGCTATCGACCATTGCCCGCATGGATCGTCTGGTGGTGCTTGAAAACGGCCAGATCGCCGAGACCGGCACCCATGCTGAGCTGCTCGCACATAAAGGTTTGTACGCGCGGCTTTGGGCGCATCAAACCGGCGGCTTTGTAGGGATGGATTAACGTCTTTACAGCCAACTTGTTGGCAGGGCGGTTTGTGGATTGGACCGGCAACGCCCGAGCAAACGGCCGGCCACGCTCAGTCACCTGAGACGGCGCCTTTGTAGGAGCTGACGAGCCTGAGCGAGGCCGCGATGCAATCTCTATGACACACCGCAATCGCGGCCTCGCTCAGGCTCGTCAGCTCCTGCAGGGGTGTTACCGACCCGGATCAGTCAACCTGCCGATACGGCAGCGCAGTCCGGGCTTCTTCGGCGTATGCCAATATGCCCGCCCTTTCCTGATCAAGAAAATCTGCCACCGCCTCGCGCAATCCCGGGTGCGTTAGGTAATGCCAGGAATGAGTAATCACCGGCTCAAACCCACGAATCAACTTGTGCTCGCCTTGTGCGCCCGCGTCGAAGCGCTTGATACCCTTGTCGATCGCGTACTCCATCCCCTGATAAAAACAGGTCTCGAAGTGCAAGCGGTCGAACTCGGCCAGACACCCCCAGTAGCGCCCGTAAAAGCTGTCTCCACCGATCAGGCTGAACGCCATTGCCACCGGTCGCGAGCCCTGTTTCGCGAGCACTACCCGGATCGACTCCGGCATGCGATCAGCGACAAGACTGAAGAATTCCCTCGTCAGATAAGGCGCTTGCCCACGGACTTGGTAGGTATTGGAATAGCAGGCATAAACAAAATCCCACTGCACCTCACTCAGTTGATGGCCTTCGAGCCACTCGAAATCAATGCCCTGCCCCGCCACTTGCTCACGCTCTTTACGCATCTGCTTACGCTTGCGTGAACTCAATGCGTCGAGAAAATCCTGAAAGTCCCCATACCCACGATTTTGCCAGTGGTACTGACAACCAATGCGCTGCAACCAGCCGGGCTGCTCGGCCAGCAACGTATCAGTAATCGGGTCGGTGAAATTGACGTGAGCGCTGGACAACGATTCGATGTCGAGATAACCCGGTAGCGCGGCCAGCAACTCACGACCGTCTTCAGGCCGCTTGGCCAGCAGACGTGGCCCACTGACCGGACTGAACGGCACGGCCACCAGCAACTTCGGGTAGTAGGCGATGCCAGCCCGGCGACAAGCATCCGCCCAGCCATGATCGAACACATACTCGCCAGAGGAGTGCCACTTGCGATACGCCGGCAACGCGGCAATCAGTTGATCGCCTTCGTAATGCAGCAGGTGTTCGGCGCGCCAGCCGGAGCGTGGACCCAAACTGCCGCTGTCCTCCATTGCGCTCAAAAAGGCGTGACGCAAAAACGGAGAATCACCCGGTACCAAGTCATCCCACTCTGCGGGCGCCAAGGCCGACAGACTTTCCAATCGATGTAACGGCATCACGTCCCCCACTCATTTCGACTGCTTGGCGAGTATCACCCATTGGCCCGAATTGCACATGAAATTTGCCTTACAGCGCTCTAGGTGGCGGGTTCAACGAAATTTTCACATGTCATGGATATGGCATCACTTCGCCACCGTACTGTAATAATCGACCGCGATACTGGCGCCAGTTTTTAGAGCGTCCGGTTCTAAACGGGGGCTTTCCCGTTTGCTCCGGACGGTTTTTCAGGGCGGTGTGTGTCCGCCCCACTCAGTAACGGAGATTGATATGCGTCTTGCTTACACAAAAACTGCGGCGGCTCTGTGCGGGGGTTTGTTCCTGGCCATGAGCGTTCCGGCCAATGCCGCAGTCGACGCCAAATTGCTCGACATGCTCAAGGCTAACGGATCGATTTCCCCATCTCAGTACGCTGAACTGCAAACCGAGCTTGCCAAGGATCAGCAAGTTCAGCAGCAGCAAGCCACGCAAGTCGCTGCAGCGCAAAGCAAGACCGATGAAATGAACGCCTTCGCACAGAAAGTGGCCTGGGCCGCCAAGACGCAATTCAAGGGCGACGTTCGCGTGCGTCAGGAAACCATCAAGATTGATGGCCAGAACAACAGCCAGGACAAGGACCGCCAGCGCATTCGTGCCCGCCTGGGTGCCTATACCGAGATCAACCCGCAGGTGAGCACCGGTATCCGCATCGCCACCGGCGGCAGCAACGACGCACGTTCGACCAACCAGGACCTGGACGGCTACTTCGTCAAGAAAGACCTATGGCTGGATCAGGGTTACATCGATTACCACCCTGACGCGATCAAGAACCTGCACCTCATCGGCGGCAAGATGAGCCAGCCGTGGGTCAGCATGGGCGACATGATCTGGGACAGCGACATCAATCCAGAAGGTCTGGCGGCGACTTACAGCTTCCCGGTGAGCAAGAACTTCGAGCTGTTCGGCAGCGCCGGTAACTACACGCTCAAAGACAACATTGATGGCGACGGCACGCAGTTCAAGAACGACCTGCGCTTGAATGCGGGTCAGTTGGGCGCTCGCTTCACGCCGATCGACGCGTTGAAAGTGACCTTGGGCGGCAGCGTCTATCAGTACCAGAACGACAAGGACAGCGCCGCGCTGTCGGTCAACGGCAACAACACCAACCGCTTCCGTTTGCTTGAAGGCTTCGGTCAGGTCGATATCAATGGCCTTGCTGTGCCGCTGTCGGTGTATGGCCAATATGTGGTCAACAACGCTACCGACAGTGACGAAGATACGGGCTGGCTGACCGGCGTGAAAACCAAAGTGTTTGGTTTCGGTCTGGACTACAACTACCGCGATACCCAGCGTAACGCTGTGGTTGGCGCGTTCACCGATTCGGACTTCGCCAACGGCACCACCGGTTCACGTGGCCACAAGATGAAGGTCAGCTACGACATCGACAAGAACTTCGCAGTCGGCGCTACTTACTTCCTGACCAAGGCTGACTATGCAGTCGCCTCCCAGCGTGACGCGGATGCCAACACGTTGCAGCTGGACGTAGAAGCGAAGTTCTAAAGAAGCAGCTGCATGTAAGAAGGGCACAGATTTATTTTCGGTGAAGCGTTGAGAATAAATCGGTCCCCTTGCGTTGAGTTCAAGCTACAAGCCTCAAGCGAAGTGGCTCCCGTCGCCTGAGGCCGCTACATCCTTCCAGCCCGCCGTTGCCCTGTCGGATCCCCATCATCCGTTCGACAGGTCAGCGCCGGGCTGTTTTTGTTTGTTTATTGTAGGGGCAGCATTATCTTTACTTCTTGCGAAGGATCACGCTGCCAATCGAATACCCCGCACCAAAAGAACTCAACACGCCCAGCGCGCCGCTTGGCAGGTCGTCCTGATAGGTGTGCAGCGCAATCACCGAGCCAGCAGAACTGGTATTGGCGTAGGTGTCGAGAATCACCGGCGCTTCTTCAATCGTTGCCTCGCGGCCGAGCAGCTTTTTGACGATCAGGTGGTTCATGCTCAGATTGGCCTGATGCAGCCAGAAGCGCTGAACGTCGCTCACATTCAGGCTGTTTTCGTGCAAGTGCGCGCCCACCAGTTCGGCGACCATCGGGCACACATCACGAAAAACCTTGCGGCCTTCCTGGACGAACAGTTTGTCGGCCTTGCCCTCGCCCTCTTCCGCCGTCCGGTTGAGGAAACCGAAGTTATTGCGGATGTTGTTGGAGAACGTGGTCAGCAGCTTGGTGCTGACGATGTCGAACTGATAGGCCGACGTCGCAAGATCAGCGCGTTCCACGACCACCGCCGTGGCGGCATCCCCGAAAATGAAGTGACTGTCGCGATCACGGAAATTCAAATGCGCGGTACAGATCTCAGGGCTTACCACCAGCAGGGCGCGAGCCTGACCCAACTGCACGCTGTTGCAGGCCGCTTGAATGCCGAAGGTGGCCGACGAACAGGCAACGTTCATGTCAAAGCCGAAGCCCTGGACGCCCAAAGCGGCTTGTATCTCGATGGAAATAGCGGGGTAGGCACGCTGCAGGTTGGAGCAGGCGACGATCACGCCGTCGATGTCTGCGGCGGTTTTGCCTGCGCGCTGCAAGGCTTGCTCGGCCGCCGCAACCCCCATCTGACAGAGAATCGACCACTCGTCGTTGGAGCGCTCCGGTAGCCGGGGCTTCATGCGTTGTGGATCGAGGATGCCGTCCTTGTCCATGACAAAACGGCTTTTGATGCCCGACGCCTTTTCGATGAACGCCGCGTTGGACTCGGTCAGCGCCTGCACTTCACCGCGCTCGATGGCCGCAGCATTTTCAGCATTGAACTGCGCAACGTAGGTGTTGAAAGACTCAACCAACTCATCATTGGAAATGCTGCTGGCCGGGGTGTAGAGCCCGGTGCCACTGATCACGACGTTATGCACGGTCGATCCTCTCTTGTTGATGGCAGCAGGTAAAAGACCTGCTCAGGCATCGGCACTGGCTGTTTTTTGGAACGGCAGTGCCAATGCATCAATAAAACGCTCCGCGGACGGAGACAATGTTCATGACATTTTGATGTTTTAGGCGCGAAGTTTGCCATATCGGCCGCGGTTTGGCGCGGTCGCGCTTGCGCTTCTGGCCGGAGGAGTCTGGCTTGCCGACGTTCTGCTGCGACGCGGCATCGGACCCGGTGAACGCGGTGTATCAGAACGACCACGTTGTCAGGTTTTGCTGCCGGTGCCCGGCAGATCGCCTGCAAGCAGGGCGCCCACGCCTTCGGCAGAAGCCCGGCAGCGCCCGGTAGCGGATCAGCGTCCCGAATCAGCCCTCGACAGCCGCCCACTGCTTGCTCAGTCGCTTGTCTGAAATCGGCACCTTGGTCCCCAGTTGCTGGCCGAACAACGAGACGCGGTATTCCTCCATCCACCAGCGGTAGACCACCAGCTCATCGTCGCGCTTGCCCTCTTGGCCGTGCTTGTCGGCGCGGGCCTGGTACTGCGCCCACAGGTTCGCAAGCTCGATGCTCCAGACCCGGTCTTTCTGCACTTGCGCCGGCAGTTTTTCCAGGCGCATTTCAATGGCTTTCAGATAGCGCGGCAATTCCTTGAGCCATTGCGAAGGGGTTTCGCGCACAAAGCCCGGATAAACCAATTTGCTCAGTTGCGACTTGATGTCGTTGAGGGCAACTGCCTGGGCGAGATCGATCTTGCCCTTGAAACGCTTTTGCAGGCCGTGCCACAGCTTGAGGATTTCCAGGGTCAGCTTCGCCAGGCGCTCGGCGTGCTCGGTGAGTGCGCCGCGCTTGCGCTCGGCCAGTGACAGCAAACCGGCACCGTCACGAGGCAGGCTGGCTTCACCCTCCAGAATGCAGGTGTCGAGACTCGCCAGCAGAATGTCTTCGATCAGCGCATCGACGCGGCCCAATTCGCGGTACAGCAGCCCCAGCTCGGTCTGCCCAGGCAGTTTGCTGCGCAGGAACTTCGCAGGCTCGGCCAGTTGTTGCAACAACAGCCGCTGCAAGGCTCGACGGTGTTGATATTCGGCCTCGGTGGCGGTCGAGAACCGTCCTTCCTTGACCGCGCCACCCTCTTCGACCAATGCCGGATAGACCGTCATCGACAGGCCGGCGATGTTCTGCTGGGTCTGCTGGGCCACGGCTGCAAACCCTTTCGGCTCCACCGGTTGCTGACTTTTGGCGGTTTGCGGCACGGCCAACGCCGCCTGACTGGCTTGAGCAAACCGTGCGGTCAGCTCATCCAGTTCGCGGCCTTCGCCCAGAAACTTGCCGTCGCCGTCGACAATTTCGAGGTTCATCTTCAGGTGGCTTTCAAGCTGTTGCGTCGCCTCAAGCCACGCTTCATCAGAAACACGTGCCCCGGTCATGCGCAACAGCTCGCGGCCCAGCGCGTGCGTCAGCGAGCCCTCACCAAAGGTCATGCGCTGCAAAGCGGCTTTGACGAAATCAGGCACCGGCACGAAGTTTTTGCGCAGCGCCTTGGGCAGGTTGCGAACCAGCGCAATGCACTTGGTTTCCAGCAGCCCCGGCACCAGCCACTCCAGGCGCTCGGCAGGCAAGGACAGCAGCAGCGGCGCGGGCACACGCACCGTCACGCCGTCACGCGGATGGTTGGGTTCAAAATGGTAAGTGAGCGACAGGGTCAGATCGCCAAGGCGCAACGTGTCCGGGTATTGATTGGCCGTGACCTCGCTGGCTTCGCGGGCCAGCACGTCTTCCTCGCGCATGATCAGCAACTGAGGGTGTTTCTGGCTTTCGGTCTTGTACCAACTGTCGAACGTCGCGGTCTGGTGAATCTCGGCCGGCAGACGCTCATCGTAAAAACGGTAGAGGGTTTCTTCGTCCGCCAGAATGTCGCGGCGACGCGCCTTGGCTTCAAGTTCGTCGAGTTCTTCCAGCAGCCTGGCATTGGCGGTCAGGCATTTGGCACGGGACTGAATCTCGCCGCGCACCAGCCCTTCGCGGATGAAAAACTCACGGGACACCACCGGATCAATCGGCCCGAAATGCACTGGCCGACGCCCCACCACGATCAGCCCGAACAGGGTGATCTGTTCAAAAGCGACGACCTGCCCGCGCTTCTTCTCCCAGTGCGGCTCGAAATGGTTTTTCTTGATCAGGTGCCCGGCCAGCGGTTCGATCCAGTCCGGCTCTATCTTGGCCACCATGCGCGCGTACAGCTTGGTGGTCTCGACCAGTTCAGCGGCCATGATCCACTGCGGACGCTTGCGACCCAGGCCCGACGATGGATGCACCCAGAAACGCCGTTGACGGGCGCCGAGGTAATCGCCTTCTTCAGTCTTCTGGCCGATCTGGCTGAGCAGACCGGACAAAACGGCTTTGTGAAATTTCGGGAAGTCGGCCGGCTCTTTATTGACCGTCAGTTGCAGATCGCGGCAGATCAGGCTCAGTTGACGATGGGAATCGCGCCACTCGCGCAGCCGCAGGTAATTGAGGAAGTTACGACGGCACCAGTTGCGCAACGGGCTGGCGGTCAGTGCCTGGCGCTGCTCCTCAAAACCGCGCCACAGATTGACCAGTCCGGCGAAATCCGAGTCCTGGTCCTTCCATTGCGCGTGAGCCTGATCGGCTGCCTGCTGACGTTCCGGTGGGCGCTCACGCGGGTCTTGAATCGACATCGCGCTGGCGACGATCAGCACTTCCTGCAAACTGCCCTGTCTGGCAGCTTCCAGCAGCATGCGGCCCATGCGCGGGTCAACCGGCAGGCGCGCCAGTTGACGGCCCATCGGCGTCAGCTGGTTCTCGCGGTTGACCGCCGAGAGCTCCTGCAACAGGTTGAAGCCGTCGCTGATGGCCTTGCCGTCGGGCGGCTCGATGAAGGGGAAATCGGTGATCTCGCCCAGACGCAAATGCAGCATCTGAAGAATCACGGCCGCAAGGTTAGTGCGCAGAATTTCCGGATCGGTGAAGCCTGGACGACTGTTGAAATCTTCTTCGCTGTACAAACGCACGCAGAGTCCGGGTTCGACCCGACCGCATCTGCCTTTACGCTGATTGGCGCTGGCCTGGGAAATAGCCTCGATGGGCAAGCGCTGCACCTTGGCGCGATAGCTGTAGCGGCTGATGCGCGCGGTGCCGGTGTCGATGACGTAGCGGATACCCGGCACGGTCAGCGAGGTTTCGGCGACGTTGGTGGCCAGTACCACACGACGACCCGGATGCGACTGAAAAATGCGCTGCTGTTCGGCAGGCGAAAGGCGCGCGTAAAGCGGCAGGATTTCGGTGTGCCTGAGTTGCGCCTTGCGCAGCATCTCGGCCGCGTCGCGAATCTCGCGCTCGCCGGGCAGAAACACCAGCACATCGCCGGGGGATTTACGCTCGCTGCGCTCCATGGCCGCCAGCTCGTCCAGCGTGGCCAGAATCGCCTGATCGACCGTCAGGTCTTCTTCGACGCTGTTGCCGTCTTCGTCCTGCTGTGAAGTGAGCGGACGGTAGATCGTCTCCACCGGAAACGTACGGCCCGACACCTCAATGATCGGCGCTTTATCGAAATGCTCCGAGAAGCGCTCAAGGTCAATGGTGGCCGAGGTGATGATGACTTTCAGGTCCGGACGCCGTGGCAGCAGGGTTTTCAGATAGCCCAGCAGGAAGTCGATGTTGAGGCTGCGTTCGTGGGCTTCGTCGACGATGATCGTGTCGTAGCGCTCAAGAAAGCGGTCGTGCTGGGTTTCGGCCAGCAGGATGCCGTCGGTCATGAGTTTGATGAGGGTGCTGCTGTCGCTCTGGTCTTCGAACCGCACCTGATAGCCAACCAACGCGCCAAGGGGTGTGCCGATTTCTTCGGCGACGCGGCTACCGACGCTGCGTGCGGCAATCCGGCGGGGCTGGGTATGGCCGATCAGCCCGTGCTGACCACGGCCGATTTCCAGACAGATTTTCGGCAACTGAGTGGTTTTGCCCGAGCCGGTTTCGCCAGCGATGATCAGCACTTGGTGCTTGAGCAGCGCGTCTTTGATTTCGTCGCGCTTGGCGGCGATCGGCAGGTTGTCGTCGTAGCGAATGGTCGGCACGCTGTTTTTGCGCGCCAGCACCTGGGCGCACGAGGCCTGAACCCGCTCGACCCATTGCGCCAGCTTCGCCTCGTCCGGCTTCTTGCGCAGATCGTGCAACTGACGGCGCAAGCGATGACGATCACTGATCATCGCGTGGTCGAGGTTTTTCAGCAGTTGGTCGATGGAGGGCGATTCGTCGGTCATCAGCGGCGCAGGGTCTTCATTTGAAAAGCAGGGCGCGGATTGTCGCAGATTTGAGCGGGGGGATGCATATCTGCGCACGTGCTCGAATCTTTGTAGGAGCGCGCTTGCCCGCGATGGCGTTGGGTCAGGTCAATCGATGGTGACTGGACGAATGCATTCGCGGGCAAGCGCGCTCCTACAAGGTAGGCGTAGATCAAAAGAAACCCCGCACGCGGCGGGGTTTGGCAACTGCGTGAGTCAAGCCTGTTTTTTGAGCGCCAGCTTTTTGATTTCGCCATCACGCAGTTCACGGCGCAGGATCTTGCCTACGTTGGTGGTCGGCAGCGCATCTCTGAACTCCACACTGCGCGGCACTTTGTAGGCCGTGACGTTGGCGCGCATGTGCTCCATCACCTGGTCCTTGGTCAGCGTTGCGCCCGGTTTGGTGACGATGAAAATCTTGATCGATTCGCCCGACTTCTCGTCGGGTACACCAATCGCCGCGCACTGGAGAACGCCCGGCAAAGTTGCCAGCACGTCTTCCAGCTCGTTGGGGTAAACGTTGAAACCGGACACCAGAATCATGTCCTTTTTGCGATCGACAATGCGCATGTAGCCGTCGGGCTGAATGATCGCGATGTCACCGGTCTTCAACCAGCCCTCGGCGTCGAGCATTTCATCGGTGGCATCCTGATGCTGCCAGTAGCCCTTCATTACTTGCGGACCTTTGATGCAAAGTTCGCCCACTTCGCCGAACGGCAGTTCTTCGCCTGCATCGTTGATGGTTTTGCACAGCGTGGACGGGACCGGAATGCCGATAGTGCCCATCTGGATTTTCTGGATCGGGTTGACACTGGCAACCGGACTGGTTTCGGTCATACCGTAGCCTTCGCATATCTCGCAGCCGGTCACCTCTTTCCAGCGCTCGGCGGCCGCTTGTTGCAGCGCCATGCCGCCCGACAGCGTGACTTTCAGCGACGAGAAATCCAGGCGACGAAACTCCTGGTTATTACACAGCGCCACGAACAACGTGTTGAGACCCACGAACCCGCTGAACTTCCACTTCGACAGTTCCTTGACCATCGCCGACAGGTCACGCGGGTTGCTGATCAGGATGTTGTGGTTGCCAATCAGCATCATCGCCATGCAGTGAAAGGTGAACGCGTAAATGTGGTAAAGCGGCAACGGCGTGATGAGGTTTTCACTGCCTTCGTTGAGGTTCGACGCCATCAACGCCCTGCATTGCAGCATGTTGGCGATGAGGTTGCGGTGGGTGAGCATTGCGCCTTTGGCGATGCCGGTGGTGCCACCGGTGTACTGCAGGACCGCAACATCGCCGCTCTCGGGCGATGCGTCCTTGACCGGCTGACCGCGACCTTTGGCCAGCACGTCATTGAACTTGATCGCATTGGGCAGGTGATACGCCGGCACCATCTTTTTAACGTACTTGATGACACTGTTGACCAGCAGACGCTTGAGCGGCGGCAGCAGGTCGGCGACTTCGGTGACGATGATGTGTTTGACGCCGGTCTTGGGCACGACCTTTTCGGCCAGGTGCGCCATGTTGGCCAGGCAGACCAGCGCCTTGGCGCCGGAGTCGTTGAATTGATGTTCCATTTCCCGCGCGGTGTACAGCGGGTTGGTATTGACCACGATCAGCCCGGCGCGAATGGCGCCGAACACGGCAATCGGGTACTGCAGGACGTTGGGCAACTGCACGGCAATGCGGTCACCCGGTTGCAGGTCTGTGTGTTGTTGCAGGTAAGCGGCGAAGGCGCCGGACAGCGCATACATCTCACCATAAGTGAGTGTTTTGCCCAGGTTGCTGAAAGCCGGTTTGTTGCCGAAACGCTCACAGGACTGTTTCAATACAGCCTGAACGTTTGGATACTCGTCAGGATCGATATCGGCGGCGATACCAGACGGATATTTATCCTTCCAGAAGTTTTCAATCATGGAAGCCGACTCCTCAGCGACAGCGATTTCTACACACCGCTTATTGCGGCGATTTCTTGTGTTTGGAATGGTGCAGCTCGCGCTTTTCAGCTCACCATGAGGGCGAAAAGCGGGCCGAGAGTAGCAGCTTTGCTTGGGGTCGCCTAGGGCCAATAGCGGCCCCCGCAGTCACAAATATGACTCTTGAATATTTCTCGGTCACATTTAGAGCAATGAACCTAAATGTCGAAAATGACATTCTTCAACTGGGCGCAAAGCGTTCTGTAGGAGCGAACTTGTTCAAGAGAGATTTGTGCCACAGGCATATCCCTACCGTCTGAACGATTGCTTCGCGAGTGAATTCGCTCCTACAGAATCCGGGTCGGGGAGTCGCGCAAAAAAAAACGGCGTGTCTTCACACGCCGTTTTTTGGGTTTGCAGGCTTCAGGCAGTGTCTCGCAACTCGCGCCTGAGGATTTTGCCCACAGGCGTCATCGGCAAAGACTCACGCAATACGATCTGCTTGGGAATCTTGTAGCCCGTGAAGTTCTGTTTGCAGTAAGCCTTGAGTTCCTCGCAGGTAAGGCTCGACTCCCTGGGGACGACAAACAGCTTCACGGCCTCGCCTGAGCGCTCGTCCGGCACGCCGATGACCGCGCAGCTTGCAACTTTTGGATGACGCATGATCACGTCTTCGATTTCGTTGGGGTAGACGTTGAAACCCGAGACGATGATCAGGTCCTTTTTGCGGTCGACGATGCGAATGAAGCCATCGGGATCAATCACCCCAATGTCGCCGGTCTTCAACCAGCCATCAGCGTCCAGAACCTCGGCGGTGGCGTCCGGACGGTGCCAGTAACCCAGCATGATCTGCGGTCCTTTCAGGCACAACTCGCCGCGCTCGCCAACGGGCATCTCGACGCCTTCGTCGTCAATGATTTTCGCGGTCGTACCCGGCACAGGCATCCCGACCGTACCCAGTCGCGACTGGCTGCCGTAGGGATTGGCGGTGGCAACCGGCGAGGTCTCCGTCAAGCCATAGCCTTCAACGATAGGGCAGCCAGTGAGCTGCTCCCAGCGCTCGGCAGTGGACTTCACCAATGCCGTACCGCCCGAGTTGGTCAGGCGCAAGGTGGAGAAATCCAGCGTCTTGAAATCCGGGTGTTCCATCAGCGCGACGAACAGGGTGTTGAGGCCGATCATGGCCGAGAAGCGCCAGTTTTTCAGTTCTTTGATGAAGCCGCCAATGTCGCGCGGGTTGGTGATCAACACGTTGTGGTTGCCGCTGACCATCATGCACATGCAGTTAACCGTGAACGCATAGATGTGATACAGCGGCAGCGGCGCAATCATGATTTCGCTGCCTTGCCTGAAGATAGGCAGCCCGTCAGCGCCGTGCTGCAACATGCAGGCATAGACCTGCTGCATGTTGGCAACCAGATTGCCGTGGGTCAGCATCGCGCCTTTGGGCGAGCCAGTGGTGCCACCGGTGTATTGCAAAACCGCGATGTCTTCGAGGTCCAGCTGCACAGCCTGCAAGTGATCGCCGCGCCCACGTTTCAAAATGCTTTTGAAGGACACGGCCTGAGGCAACTGATAGTCGGGCACCATCTTTTTGATCTTGTCGACGACGGTGTTGATCAGCCATCCTTTGGCCGCCGATTGCATATCGCCCATCTTCACTTCGATCAGGTACTGAAGCTCGGTATCGGGCAGCACTTCCTGAACGTTTTTGCCAAACAGGTTCAGGTACACCAGAGCGCGTGCGCCCGAATCCTTGAACTGGTGGCGCATTTCGCGGGGGGTATAGAGCGGATTGGTGTTGACCACGATCAGCCCCGCCCGGATCGCGCCGAACACGGCAATCGGGTACTGAATCAGGTTGGGCATTTGCACGGCGATGCGATCACCGGGCTTAAGATCGGTTTGCTGTTGCAGGTAAGCGGCGAACGCGGCGGAGTGGCGATCCAGTTGCGCGTAAGTAATAGTGACGCCCATATTGCTGAAGGCAGGGCGATCCGAGTATTTTTTGCAGCTGCGCTCGAACACTTCAACCACTGACTTGTACGCGCGCAGATCCACCTCAGGGAGTACGCCCGCCGGGCGTTTGTCGTTCCAGAATTCAGGTTGCATGTTGTTTTTATCCTCTTACCTGAGAGTGCTGGCCGCGTGTTGCCCCGCGGATGCTTGCCGGACGTTATCAGCTAACGCAGGGAAGGCAAATAGGCCAGACAGCGTTATCAACAGGGTGAATCTTGTGGGTGATGAGACTCTCATCTGCCGTGGTCTATACATAAAAATCAAAGCGCTTACACGCGGCTTTTCAAGACAAATTCTTACAAGGCCAGAGAAACGCCATGAAGCATGAAGCGTTTTGGCTTGATGCCTACGATCAGAGCCGTTTGTATGTCAATGCGTGGGTTCCGGTCGCCGGAGCCAAAGCCGTGGTCATGCTTTCCCATGGCATGACCGATCACAGCGGACGCTACGCGAGGCTGGGCGCCGCCATGAGCGCGGCCGGTTTCGCCCTGTATGCCCACGATCAAAGGGGTCACGGGCGCACGGCAGCTCACGGCCTGCTCGGGCATTTCGCCGATCAGGACGGCTGGGACAAAGTGGTAGGGGATCTCGCCAGCCTGAAAGATGCCATCGGCAAACGGCATCCGGGTGTGCCTGTGTTCCTGCTGGGTCACAGCATGGGCAGTTACGTCGCGCAGGCTTATCTGCTGAAGCACAGCGCTGGTGTGCAGGGCGCCATTCTCAGCGGCTCGAATTTTCGACCGCTCTCGTTCTACCGCAGCGCCGCCCTCCTCGCCCGCTTCGAACGCTGGCGGCAGGACGCGAAAGGCCGCAGCGCGCTCATCGAGTTCTTGTCGTTCGGCTCGTTCAACAAGGCATTCAAACCCGTACGTACGCCTTTTGACTGGCTGAGCCGCGACCCTGTCGAGGTCGATCTGTACGTAAAAGATCCGCTGTGCGGGTTTCGCTGCACCAATCAATTCTGGGTGGACCTGATTGGCGGATTGCAACACATCAGCCAACCGGGCCAACTGACGCACATCGATCACGGTCTTCCCTTGCTGATAATCGGCGGCCAATGTGATCCGGTGAGCGACGGCAAGCGTCTGAACGATCTTGCCGATGCGTACAAGGCCTCGGGGCATCAATGGGTAACGCTGAACCTTTACCCCGGAGCGCGGCACGAACTGTTCAATGAAACCAACCGCGATGAAGTCACCCGTGATCTACTCGCCTGGCTCGAACGGGCGCTGGCCCAGCCACGACCCCGCCAGCCAGACTGATCGTCCGGACTGTCGTTTTATCACTCAGATGTCACAGGATTGTTCAATGACCGAAGTCACCAACACCCCGTATGAGGCCCTAGAAGTTGGCCAGACCGCCAGCTACAGCAAGATGGTCGAAGAGCGCCACATTCAACTCTTCGCCGAGATGTCGGGCGACCGAAACCCGGTTCACCTGGACGCCGAGTTTGCGGGCAAGAGCATGTTCAAGGAGCGCATTGCGCACGGGATGTTCAGCGGCGCACTGATCAGTGCAGCCGTTGCGTGTGAGCTGCCAGGGCCGGGCACTATTTATCTGAGCCAGCAGATGACCTTTCAAAAACCGGTGAAGATTGGCGACATGCTGACCGTGCGCCTGGAAATTCTCGAGAAGATGCCAAAATTTCGCGTGCGCATCGCCACTCGTGTCTTCAACCAGAAAGATGAGCTGGTCGTAGACGGCGAAGCTGAAATCCTCGCCCCTCGCAAGTTGCAGACCGTCACGCTGGCGGACTTGCCGACGATTACGGTTGGCTGAAACACTGATTCTGTAGGAGCCAACTTGTTGGCGAAGCGCCTGAGGAAGCGGTGTCAGACAGGCCGTCTCGCGAATAAATTCGCGCCTGCAGAGCAACGCAGCAAAAAACTCAGCGCTTCTTCGGTTTGCTCTTGGGCTTTTTCTTGACCTTGCCCAGTGGCATGGCCTGTTCAAACGCCTGACGAACTTCGTTGAGACGCTTGTCATTCAGGTCATGCACACGCTTGGCGCGTTCGGCGCCGAGGTCTACCAGCTTTTCGTCATCGCTCATGGCGGGGCGGCTCTCACATTCGTAATGCCGGCAATAATGCGCAATCGGCTCGCGCCTGACCAGCAGCCTCGGTTCTCAGACCTTCAGATCCAGCCATAAACCTTTGCGCGGCTCGTCGTCGATGATCGGGATGACCGGGACAGTATTGTCCGCGTTCAACGAATCACCCGGCACGGCCAATGGTTCTTGCTGCACTTCGGGATGACGATCGGCCGCGCGTCGGTCGCCGCGTCTTCTATCGCGCCTGCGCTGCTCTTCACGCAGCAGCAATTCACCCTGCTCGGGCGCACGCTCGCGCATGTCGATGGTGGTCTCGCTCGAACCCGGCTGTACCGCAACCACTGGCGGGATCTCCGGAGTCGATTTGACCGGATCCAGTTGCGAGGTCACGGGGGCCGCGCTCAATGGGATTAACGGTGGCAGCATGATAATGGTCTCCTGATATATCCCTGTCGGCCGCCTTTTCGTCGACTTGAGCCGTGCGCGGCGCAAGTTTGGACTATGTTTTTCCCAACACGTGCCAAAACCGACCGGTCGACCAGCGAATACGGGGGCTTTTGCAATGTATCTTTGGCCTGAGCGCCTTGTTCCGTTAACATAGTCGGCTTTTTCACGGCGGGAGTCAGGCAGCATGGCGCAGCAGTATCAACCGGGGCAACGCTGGATTAGCGACAGCGAAGCCGAGCTGGGTTTAGGCACCGTTCTGGCACAGGATGGCCGCTTGTTGACCGTGCTCTATCCGGCCACTGGCGACACGCGTCAATACGCGCTGCGCAATGCGCCGCTGACACGCGTGCGGTTCTCTCCGGGTGACGTGATCACCCATTTCGAAAACTGGAAAATGACCGTTCGCGAAGTCGACGACGTCGATGGCTTGCTGGTCTATCACGGGCTCAACGCACAGAATCAACCTGTCACCCTGCCCGAAACCCAACTCTCCAACTTTATTCAGTTCCGCCTGGCGAGCGATCGCCTGTTCGCCGGCCAGATCGATCCACTGCCGTGGTTCTCCCTGCGCTATCACACGCTGGAACACACCAGCCGCCAGTTGCAATCTTCGTTGTGGGGCCTGGGCGGCGTTCGTGCCCAACCCATCGCGCATCAGTTGCACATAGCCCGCGAAGTCGCCGACCGCATTGCGCCGCGGGTGTTGCTGGCTGACGAAGTAGGCCTGGGCAAGACCATCGAGGCGGGCTTGATCATCCACCGTCAACTGCTCTCGGGGCGGGCCAACCGGATACTGATTCTGGTGCCGGAAAACCTGCAGCATCAATGGCTGGTCGAGATGCGCCGTCGTTTCAACCTGCAAGTTGCGCTGTTCGACGCCGAGCGTTTCATGGAAAGCGACGCCAGCAACCCGTTCGAAGACACCCAGCTTGCACTGGTGTCGCTGGAATGGCTGGTCGAAGACGAAAAAGCCCAGGACGCGCTGTTCGCTGCGGGTTGGGACATGCTGGTAGTCGACGAAGCTCACCACCTTGTCTGGCATGAAGACAAGGCCAGCCCGCAGTACTCGCTGGTCGAGCAACTGGCCGAGGTCATTCCCGGTGTCCTGCTGCTGACTGCGACGCCTGAACAGCTCGGTCAGGACAGCCACTTCGCGCGCCTGCGACTGCTAGACCCCAACCGCTTCCACGACCTGCACGCCTTCCGCGCCGAGAGCGAGAACTATCGCCCGGTGGCCGAAGCCGTTCAGGAGTTGCTGGACAAGGGTCGTCTGTCGCCCAAGGCGCACGAGACCATTCACGGGTTCCTCGGTTCTGAAGGCGAAGCGTTGCTGGGCGCCGTGGCCGATGGCGATGCCGAAGCCAGTGCCCGCCTGATCCGCGAGTTACTCGACCGCCACGGCACAGGCCGCGTGCTGTTCCGTAACACCCGCGCCGCCGTGCAAGGGTTCCCGGAGCGCAAACTGCACCCGTACCCGCTTCCCTGCCCTGCGCAATATCTGGAGTTGCCGATTGGCGAACACGCCGACCTGTACCCGGAAGTCAGCTTTCAGTCGCAAATGGAGACGCCAGAAGACGAGCGCTGGTGGCGCTTCGATCCGCGCGTTGACTGGCTGATCGACACGCTGAAAATGCTCAAGCGCGTCAAAGTACTGGTGATCTGCGCCCACGCCGAAACCGCCATGGATCTGGAAGACGCACTGCGCGTGCGCTCCGGCATTCCCGCCACGGTCTTCCACGAAGGCATGAACATCCTTGAGCGCGACCGCGCCGCAGCCTACTTCGCCGACGAAGAGTTTGGTGCGCAGGTACTGATCTGTTCGGAAATCGGCAGCGAAGGCCGAAACTTCCAGTTTTCACACCACTTGGTGCTGTTCGACCTGCCTGCTCACCCGGACCTGCTTGAGCAGCGCATCGGCCGTCTGGACCGGATCGGCCAGAAGCACATCATCGAGTTGCACGTGCCGTACCTTGAAACCAGCCCGCAGGAGCGTCTGTTCCAGTGGTACCACGAAGCGCTCAATGCCTTTCTCAACACGTGCCCTACCGGTAATGCGCTGCAACATCAGTTTGGCCCGCGCCTGCTGCCGTTGCTTGAAAGCAGTGACGGTGATAACTGGCAAGCGTTGGTGGACGAGGCGCGAAGCGAACGTGTGCGTCTGGAAACCGAGCTGCACACCGGTCGCGACCGTCTCCTGGAGCTGAATTCGGGCGGCGCTGGCGAAGGCGATGCGCTGGTCGAGGCGATTCTCGAGCAGGACGATCAGTTCGCGCTGCCTATCTATATGGAAACCTTGTTCGATGCGTTCGGCATCGACAGCGAAGACCATTCGGAAAACGCGCTGATCCTCAAGCCGAGCGAGAAAATGCTCGATGCCAGTTTCCCGCTGGGCGACGACGAAGGCGTGACCATCACTTACGACCGCAACCAGGCGCTGTCCCGCGAGGACATGCAATTCCTGACCTGGGAGCACCCGATGGTTCAGGGCGGCATGGACCTGGTGCTGGCCGGTTCGATGGGCAACACCGCCGTGGCGCTGATCAAGAACAAGGCGCTGAAACCCGGAACCGTGCTGCTCGAACTGCTCTACGTCAGTGAAGTGGTTGCGCCGCGTTCGCTGCAACTGGGCCGCTACCTGCCGCCGGCTGCATTGCGCTGCCTGCTGGATGCCAATGGCAACGACCTGTCCAATGGCGTGTCATTCACCAAGCTCAATGAGCAACTGGAAAGTGTGCCCCGCGCCAGCGCCAACAAGTTCATTCAGGCTCAGCGGGACGTCCTCACTCCGCGGATCAATGCCGGTGAAGCCAAGATCGCACCCAAGCACATCGAGCGCGTGGCCGAAGCCCAGCGCCGACTGGCAGCCGACACCGACGAAGAGCTGGCACGCCTGACCGCGCTGCAAGCGGTCAACCCGACCGTGCGCGACAGCGAACTGGCGGCGTTGCGCGAGTTGCGTGAGCAAGGCCTGGCCATGCTGGACAAAGCCGCGCTGCGTCTGGAAGCGATCCGGGTGTTGGTGGCGGGTTAAGACTGCGACACAGGGGACTGATCTTATTTACAACGCCTCACCGTAAATAAATCTGTCCCCTGTTTTGGCCAGGAGGAAGCCTAACAGTCAGTATTGACACGTTTGCTGACTGGTCAGGTTTGTGGGCACCTCACGACGTGCAGTTAAACCAAGGACACGTTGCGCTGGCAATTATAGCGTAAATGCGGTTGTATTTTTTTATCTCAAGATTTTTGCGAGAAGCAGTTAGCTTTTATGACTTTTGATGCGTTTATGAATGTCGATGGTATTGAGAGTGAGTACCTTGACGATGACACAAAAGTTGGATCGAACTCTCTTCCTACCACTAACACCCAGTTCCGCGATTAGTCATACAGCCAGCTCCAGCGGTGGTGCCTCTGCTGGGGCATTTCCCTCGGAGATTTCCAGATCAGCAAGTGCATTGATCGCGCAGTGCCTAAGCCGTTTGAGCTTTGCTGCAGAGGGTCGCACATTAAAACCGTGATTATTCAAGCCCATCGTGCAGGTACTGAAAAAAAACAAGTATCTGGATACAGTGTTTGAAGAGGTGTTGATCTCGATGGTGAGCGATCAGGGCGCCGAACAATCCGGATTACCTGTAATAGTTGTAACTCTGAATTACGGCCGAATCAAATTCTAATACTCTCAACAGCGACGCGCCGGTGGTGGGAGCGCTAGTATTGCTTCTGGTGGCCGGGACAGGACTGCTAACAAGCTTTTTGCGTAAGGAAATGCTTTATGTCTGATGATGGTAGCTTTCGCGTAATCCTCAATACCGCTCAAATGGCGGCAGTGCTAACGCATGAATCTCTTACGCCTGCAGAGATGATGTCCAATCGAATCTTTGGTAGCTTGCGGCTTGCAGGCGGAATTATCGAACTTGCTGGTTCGGGCGTGCTGTGTGCGTTGCCTGAGCCAACTATGATCTCTAAAGTCGGTTGCGTAGCTATGGGCGTTCACGCATCCGATCAGCTAGCTGCTGCTTCCAATCAGATCTTGACTGGTGAGGAAACTAATTCTTACGCTTTCAAGGCTGGAATGAGTGCGGCCGAGGCATTGGGTGCTTCTCGAGAGACTGGTCAAGTTATTGGGCTAGCCACTGAATTCGTAGTTCCCCTAACTACTGCATCTATGTATAACGCATTTCGAGTTTCTTCGATCCGCGCTGGTAGGATGACGGTGGAGGTTAGCGAACAACCCAAAAACGTGCCCAAAAAATCCCCGGGTGGTCATACGCTGGAAGATCATTTTCAAAAAGATATTCCCGGATTACAGAAGCGCCTTAAAAAGCTTAGATCTGCGCCTGTAATGTCTACTTTTGAACGGATAGAAATTGCGGAATGGGCAGTAAGCCAAACATTGAAAGCAAATCACCTCAGAATTATGATGTTTCCCAAACTCAATTTATACGTAAAAATAATCGCCTAGTTTTAAATTTCGATGCGAAGCGGGATATAGGGTGGGGGATATTCCGTTCCGCACCCAATGTTCCAGTTACCATGACAAAAGTCAGGGTGATTATAGAGTTCGCCGAGTTCAATCACATGCCCAAATATATCCTAACTGCCTTTCCGATACCTTGAGGTTTTTGTAATGCGCGGATATATGGAGCTGGTAGATTTTATGAAAGAGTTGGGTGACGGAATACTTGACTATCTACCCGAAGATCAAAGAGATGGACAGCTCACTACTGAAGAAATCATTGAGCAGTGGATGTCAAAAAAACCCTATTGTGCCGCCCTTTCTCTAAGAAAGGATATCTCAACTTATATAAAGCTCCAAAAGTCCGGTAATTTATCAGTTGATGAAATTCTTTCATGGTACGACCTTTGTTTTATCCCCGAGAGATTTGGAGTAGAGGAATATATTTTTTTTACCGGCATCCTTGATTCAATTGACTTTCATATCAAACGCAAGAGAAAAGTTTTTTTTGTTAAGTATTTTGGATGGATCGGCTACAGATGAAAATTTGAGCGTATACAAAGGATCCTAATGGCTATATTAACCGGGATGACGGACAGCCAAGAAAGGTCTGAAGTAGGCTGACGCTTTAATCCAACCGTTGTTTCAGGGTTCAAAAAATGTCGATTCAATCGAAAATCAGGATTTTCGCTCGCCCAACTCTTCTTTTTCTGCGAACAAGCGCTTTTCAGCGCTCATTGTCCGCATTACAGGCGCACCTCTCTTGCATTCAGCAATCGTTGTCGCATCATCCACAGGTTGGACAGAGCAAACAACGTGATCTCCTGATCGATGTTTTGTATCCGCCTGGAGCGCTATGTGGAGGCCGGTCTTTTACTGATCGACAACAATGCAGCTGAAAAAGCGATAAAGCCGTTTGTCATAGGTCGCAAGACATGGCTCTTCAGCGGCACGCCCAAAGGCGCCACGGCGAGTGCTCAGATTTACAGCTTGGTCGAGACCGCCAAGGTCAACGGCCAAAAGCCCTATAAGTGGCTGGGCCTGGAAGCAATCCGGGTGTTGGTGGCGGGTTGAGACTGCGACACAGGGGACTGATCTTATTTACAACGCCTCACCGTAAATAAATTTGTCCCCTGTTTTGCTGATAAACGCGCTCATACAAGCTATTGGCCGCGATGACGCCCGTTACACGCCTCAGGCCACCGACGGCCTGGCGCCTTGCACTTCCGGGGCATCAGCCACCATTCCCTCGCGCATCCGTTCGGCATCGCGACTGAAACACCGCGAGCCCTGCACCAGGAACACCAGCGCAAAACCCAGCGCCACCGGTATCAAGTACATCGCATCGTGCAGACCCACCGCCTTGAAGGCTTCCGTCATTTGCCCGGCCTGAGCTGCGTACATCGCGGCGTGGGCAAAATGATCTGACAGCAACCCAACCACCACCGGTCCCAGTCCCCCTCCCAGCAAGTACAGGCCAGCGAAGAACAACGCCATCGCCGTTGCCCTCAAGCGCGGCTGCACTACGTCTTGAATCGCGGTATAGACGCACGTGTAGAAGTTGTAGGAAAACAGCCAGCCAACACTGAACACCGCGACGAACAGACCGATCTCGATTCGCCCGGCATGCAACGCGTAGCCCGTGGTCAGTGCAGCAACCAGCATGCTGAACGCCGCAAACAGCAGCCGCCCGTTGCGCGTGCGCTGATGCAGCTTGTCGGCCACCCAACCGCCCGCGGTCAGCCCCACCAGACCAGTGACGCCGACGATCAAACCAGTGGCCATCGCAGCTTCCTGCAAGGGCAGCAGGAAATAACGCTGGAGCATGGGCACCATGAACGAGTTGCAGGCGTAGGTCGCGAAGTTAAACGCCAGCCCGGCAAGTACCAACCAGCGAAACGTGGGAATTGCCAATACGCTGCGGATCGGCTTGTGTATCTTCTCACGGGACATTTTCACACTCTCGGCCGCGCCCCGTTGTGGCTCGCGAATGAAAAACATGAACACTGCCAGAATCAAACCCGGCACCGCGGCAATAAAGAAAGGTGCCCGCCAGCTTCCGAACGCTTGCACCATCGCGCCAATTGTGAAGAACGCCAACAACAGCCCCAGCGGCAACCCGAGCATAAAGATGCCCATGGCGCGTGCCCGTTTGTGCGCCGGAAACAAGTCGCCAATCAGCGAATTGGCGGCTGGCGCGTAACTCGCCTCGCCAATGCCGACCCCCATGCGCACCAGCAGAAACGTCCAGAAATTGCCCGCCAGGCCATTCACCGCCGTCAGCCCGCTCCACACCGCCAACCCCCAGCCCATCAATTTGCGCCGCGAGCCGTTATCAGCCATGCGCCCAAGCGGCAACCCGGCAATGGCATAAACCAGCGTGAACCCGGTGCCGATGATCCCCAGCTGAAAATCGCTCAGGTGCCACTCCATGCGGATCGGCTCAATGATGATGGCCGGGATGGTGCGGTCGAAGAAGTTGAACAGGTTGGCGAGAAACAGCAGGAATAGAACGCGCCACGCATTCGTCGCTTGTTGATTAGCCGCAATCGAAGTTTCGCCCATGAGTCATCCGTCTGGTTTTTTTGTTATTTGGGGACTACTTGTCTGCGCAATCTAAATCTGTAAAAGACCTGTGTCTGTAAACATTCGTAAAGCGGATGGATGAGGATCATTGAGCTAGACGCATATCTGCACAAGACCGTCTATTTTCTTATAACCATTAGCAAGCAGCTCTATTTCGAAATAGTTGATACCCGGGTCCTGCATTGGCTGACCAACCCAAACGGATATCTATAACCATTCCAAATTGCCAGCAATTCTATCCGAATGATGGCAACCTTGAATTTAGAAGCAGGGGCACCCGATGGAATGGCTAGGCATACAATTTTATCCGCCATCCCCGCAGACGGCCGCCTGATGATGACCTGCAACCACAACCCTTCTCTTGTGTTGCTCGCCTATCTAGTGGCCTGCGCTGCCAGTTTCGCCACGCTGAACATTGCCGAACGCGTGGATCATGTGGAAAATCTCAATGTCAGGATGCGCTGGCGCTGGCTGGACGCGTTATGCCTGGCCGTGGGCATCTGGGCCATGCATTTCATTAGCATGTTGTCGTTCCAGACGCCGCTGGAAATACATTACGACCTGCCGATCACGGTGGCGTCGCTGATCATTGCGCTGTTTGCGGGGCTGGTCGCGATGCGCGCGCTGAACCGGGCGTCGCTGGGGCCGGGGTAATATCTGTTGGCCGCCCCGTGCATGGGGCTTGGTATTGCAGCCATGCATTACGTGGGCATGTCGGCGATGCGCTCCAGCGCTACCCAGTATTACGCCCCCCTGTTGTTCGGCCTGTCGATCGTGATCGCCATTGCATCGAGTCTGGCCTTGTTCGCGAGGCGGCTGACCTGATTCACCCCAGATCCCGTCTCGCCAACAAGTTGGCTCTACAGAAAAGCAGGCACTGTCATGGGATTTTTCGCTACCCGACCGCAGCCGACGGTTACGGACTTACCCACTTTGCCATCACTAAGCGCACCAAAATAAAGCACCTAAGGATGAGACGCCCTCTCCTGGACCAGCACCCAGGGTGCTACAACCACGGCCCACAACGCAGGATCACGTGCCAGCAGGTCCAAGGCCCGCGACTCAGCGACCTTGCCAACGTCCCCGGCGCCTAGCCATGCAGCCACTGCGGCCTCGTCGTTCTCGGCAAATGCCTCTGCAACCGCGATCAAATCCTGCGATGGCTCGACCCACAACAGGGCACCCTTTGCAAAAAACGGTTGCAATTCTTTCCAGGTAATTGAGGCCGTCTCACCAAGCAGTTTGGCATAGAGGGTGCTAGGTTCTTGCGTCATGGGTTTCACCGAGTTGGAAATCGGGGGCAATGATAGCGTCCGGTTTTCTCCAGACAAACCCAGATTCAAGTGATTGATTGCAGAGAACTTCGCACAAGCCGGTGGATATGGGGACATCAGTCAAAGATCGACCGGCATGATTGTGTATCTTTCTGTCGATTAAGCGACACCAACAGGCTTTGCCCCCCGCAGCCAGCTTTTCAAGCGCTCGACCGGCGCTCTAAACTGTTCCGGTACAGTTGCCCGGGGTGTGGCCTGGATACGTTAATCCGGTCCTGTGCCTATCGGCCGTCAGGATTATAAAAACGACAACGCAAGAGTGGAGCATCATGACTAAGGGTATTAATCAGATTTCCAAGCTGTTTGCCGCACTGGTTCTGGCGGGGATTGCCAGCCATTCGTTCGCAGCTGACACCATCAAGATCGGCATCGCCGGCCCTAAAACCGGCCCCGTCGCACAATATGGCGACATGCAGTTCAGCGGCGCCAAAATGGCCATCGAACAGATCAACGCCAAAGGCGGCGTGGATGGCAAGAAGCTCGAAGCCGTGGAATATGACGACGCCTGCGACCCTAAACAAGCGGTAGCCGTCGCCAACAAAGTGGTCAACGACGGCGTCAAGTTCGTGGTCGGTCACCTGTGCTCCAGCTCTACCCAGCCTGCGTCCGACATCTACGAAGACGAAGGCATCATCATGGTGACCCCGGCTGCCACCAGCCCGCAAATCACTGCCCGTGGTTACAAACTGATCTTCCGCACCATCGGTCTGGACAGCGCCCAGGGCCCGGCCGCTGGCGAATACATCGCCAAGCAGGTCAAACCTAAAGTCGTGGCGGTCATCCACGACAAGCAGCAGTACGGCGAAGGCATCGCCACTGCCGTAAAACAAACTCTGGAAAAAGACGGCGTGAAAGTCGCTGTGTTCGAAGGCATCAACGCCGGCGACAAAGACTTCTCCTCGCTGATCGCTAAGCTGAAACAAGCCAACGTCGATTTCGTTTACTACGGCGGCTACCACCCTGAGCTGGGTCTGATCCTGCGTCAGGCGCAAGAAAAAGGCCTGAAAGCCGGCTTCATGGGCCCGGAAGGCGTGGGCAACGCGTCGATCTCGCAGATCGCTCAGGACGCTTCCGAAGGCCTGCTTGTGACCCTGCCAAAATCGTTCGACCAAGACCCGTCAAACAAGGCGCTGGTTGACGCGTTCGCCGCGAAGAAAGAAGACCCGAGCGGTCCGTTCGTGTTCCCGGCCTACGCTGCCGTCGAAGTGATCGCCGAGGCCATCAAAACCGCCAAGTCCGAAGACACCGCCAAAGTGGCTGCTGCCATTCACGCGGGCACCTTCAAGACTCCTACCGGTGAGCTGTCGTTCGACGCCAAGGGTGACTTGAAAGACTTCAAATTCGTCGTTTACACCTGGCACAAAGATGGCACCAAGACAGAAGCGCCTGTGAAGTAATCACACGCTCCCTGTTGAACCCAAAGCCCACTGCAATCGCAGTGGGCTTTGTTTTAAAGGCCCGGACACTGTTCACAAGACTGTCTCCCCCTGAACATCTTGAAACCGCACCAGTGAATCACTGGGCTCGTGCCGAACGCGGACGTAGATCACGACGCGCGAGCGGGAAAAAGACTTCACCAGTGGAACACCGAGAAGGTTTTTAGGAGCATGCGGCAATGCCAGAGATAGACATCTATCACTTTTTCCAACAGCTGGTTAATGGCATGACCATTGGCAGCACTTACGCCTTGATCGCCATTGGCTACACCATGGTTTACGGCATCATCGGCATGATCAACTTCGCCCACGGCGAGGTGTACATGATCGGCTCCTACGTGGCGTTCATCGCCATCGCCGGCCTGAGCATGATGGGCATCAACAGCCTGCCGCTGGTGATCACCGCAGCGTTCGTCGCCAGTATCGTGGTGACCAGTGCCTCCGGTTACGCCATCGAACGCGTTGCCTACCGCCCCTTGCGCGGAAGCAATCGTCTGATCCCGCTGATTTCCGCCATCGGCATGTCCATTTTCCTGCAGAACACCGTGCTGCTCGCGCAGGACTCCAAGGACAAATCGATCCCCAACCTTATCCCCGGCAACATCGTTTTCGGCAGTACGAGCACCCATGAAGTGGTGATCTCCTACATGCAGATTCTGATTTTCGTGGTCACCCTGATCGCGATGCTCGCGCTGACCTGGTTCATCTCTCGCTCTCGACTGGGCCGCGCCTGCCGCGCCTGCGCCGAAGACATCAAGATGGCCAACCTGCTGGGCATCAACACCAACAACATCATCGCCCTGACCTTCGTCATCGGCGCTGCACTGGCAGCGGTCGCAGCGGTGTTGCTGAGCATGCAGTACGGCGTGATCAACCCCAACGCCGGTTTCCTCGTCGGCATCAAGGCGTTTACCGCTGCGGTACTGGGCGGCATAGGCAGTATCCCGGGCGCGATGCTCGGCGGTCTGGTGCTGGGTGTGGCCGAAGCGTTTGGCGCCGACATCTTTGGCGACCAGTACAAGGACGTGGTGGCGTTTGGTCTGCTCGTTCTGGTGTTGTTGTTCCGGCCAACCGGCCTGCTGGGCCGTCCGGAGGTTGAAAAAGTATGACTCGCAATCTTAAATCAGCCTTTTTCAGTGCCTTGCTGGTGCTGGCGGTGGCGTACCCGATCCTGGGGCTGAAACTGGAAATCGTCGGGGTCAACCTGACCGTTCTGAACGCCAGCACCACTACCGTCATGATGATCTTCGGCTGTGCGTTGCTGATGTTCCTGCGCGTGCTGTTCGCCGAGCAAATCAGCGCCGCATGGCGTTCAGCGCCCAATCGCCCGCAGGTCCCGGCCAAAGCCAGTAACTTCCTGACCTTGCCCTCGACACAGCGCTGGTTCGTGCTGGCGCTGGTGGTTGGCGCGTTTGTCTGGCCGTTTTTCGGTTCGCGCGGCGCGGTGGACATCGCCACCCTGATCCTGATCTACATCATGCTCGGCCTGGGCCTGAACATTGTGGTCGGGCTTGCCGGTCTGCTGGACCTGGGTTACGTGGGCTTCTACGCCGTCGGGGCCTACAGCTACGCCCTGCTCTCGCACTATTTCGGTCTGGGGTTCTGGATCTGCCTGCCGATTTCCGGGTTGATGGCGGCGTTATTCGGCTTTCTGCTCGGCTTCCCGGTGTTGCGTCTGCGTGGCGATTACCTGGCCATCGTGACGCTGGGCTTTGGTGAAATCATCCGCCTGCTGCTGCGTAACATGACCGACCTCACCGGCGGCCCGAACGGCATCAGCAACATCGAGAAGCCCACGCTGTTCGGTCTGAGCTTCGAGCGCAAAGCGGCCGAAGGCATGCAGACTTTCCACGAGTACTTTGGCCTGGCCTACAACTCGATCAACAAGGTGATCTTCCTCTACCTCGTTGCACTGTTGCTGGCACTGGCTGCCCTGTTCGTGATCAACCGCCTGCTGCGCATGCCGATTGGCCGTGCATGGGAAGCACTGCGCGAAGACGAAATCGCCTGCCGCGCGCTGGGCTTGAATCCGACCATCATCAAACTTTCGGCCTTTACCCTCGGCGCTGCGTTTGCGGGTTTCGCGGGCAGCTTCTTTGCCGCACGTCAGGGCCTGATCACGCCGGAATCGTTCACCTTCCTTGAGTCGGCGATCATTCTGGCGATCGTGGTACTGGGCGGTATGGGCTCGCAACTGGGTGTGATTCTGGCCGCTATCGTCATGATCCTGCTGCCGGAAATGATGCGTGAGTTCAGCGAATACCGCATGTTGGGCTTCGGCGCCTTGATGGTGCTGATGATGATCTGGCGTCCTCAGGGCTTCCTGCCCATGCAGCGTCCCGTAATGAAACTCAAAGGGGATCTGAGCCGATGAGCCGTCCACTTCTGCAAGCTTCAGACTTGTGCATGCGCTTTGGCGGGCTGCTGGCCGTCAACGGCGTGGGCCTGACCGTTCACGAGAAACAGGTGGTGTCGATGATCGGCCCTAACGGCGCCGGCAAGACCACCGTCTTCAACTGCCTGACCGGTTTCTACAAGCCGACGTCGGGCACCATCCTGCTGGACGGTGAGCCTATTCAAGGCCTGGCCGGTCATGAAATCGCACGCAAGGGCGTGGTCCGTACTTTCCAGAACGTGCGCCTGTTCAAGGAAATGACGGCCGTCGAAAACCTGCTGGTCGCCCAGCATCGCCACCTCAATACCAACTTCCTGTCCGGCCTGTTCAAGACCCCGTCGTATCGCAAAAGCGAGCGCGAGGCCATGGAGTACGCCGAGCACTGGCTGGAAGCGGTCGATCTGAAAGAGTTCGCCAACCGCCCTGCCGGTACGCTTGCCTATGGCCAGCAACGCCGTCTGGAAATCGCCCGCTGCATGATGACGCGCCCACGCATCCTCATGCTCGACGAGCCGGCCGCAGGTCTGAACCCCAAGGAAACCGAAGACCTCAAGGCGCTGATCGGATTGCTGCGTAACGAGCACAACGCGACCGTTTTGTTGATTGAGCACGACATGAAACTGGTGATGAGCATTTCCGACCACATCGTGGTGATCAATCAGGGCACGCCGCTGGCTGACGGGACGCCCGAGCAGATTCGTGACAATCCTGAAGTGATCAAAGCCTACCTGGGGGAAGCGTAAATGCTGCAGTTCGATAACGTTTCCACCTTTTACGGCAAGATCCAGGCCTTGCATGGCGTCAGTGTCGATGTGCGTCAGGGCGAGATCGTCACGCTGATCGGCGCCAACGGCGCGGGCAAGTCAACGCTGTTGATGACCCTGTGCGGTTCGCCACGCGCCCACAGCGGCAGCATCCGCTACATGGGTGAAGAGCTGGTCGGCCTGGAGTCGTCGGTGATCATGCGCAAGAGCATTGCGGTGGTGCCGGAAGGCCGTCGCGTGTTCGCGCGTCTGACCGTCGAAGAAAACCTCGCGATGGGCGGATTTTTCACCGAAAAAGACGATTATCAGGAGCAGATGGACAAGGTCTTGAATCTGTTCCCGCGCCTGAAAGAACGCTTCAACCAACGCGGTGGCACCATGTCCGGCGGCGAACAGCAAATGCTCGCCATCGGCCGTGCGCTGATGAGCAAGCCAAAACTGCTCCTGCTGGACGAGCCGTCGCTGGGTCTGGCGCCGATCATCATTCAGCAGATTTTCGAGATCGTCGAACAACTGCGCCGCGACGGCGTGACGGTGTTTCTGGTCGAGCAGAACGCTAACCAGGCGCTGAAAATCGCTGATCGCGCGTACGTGCTGGAGAACGGTCGGGTGGTGATGCAAGGCACCGGTGAAGAGCTGCTGGTGGACCCGAAAGTGCGGGATGCTTATTTGGGTGGATGAATGCAGCGATGATCCTGTAGGAGCGCGCTTGCCCGCGATAGCGTTTTGTCAGTGACAAGAGTGTGTCAGACATACCGAAATCGCGGGCAAGCGCGCTCCTACAGAGTGTGTGCAGTCTGCAGATCGGCCAGCGCCGCACTGCTGCGCTCGAACCAGGTCGTCAGGTAGTCAGCCATGACTTGCGTACGCCTCGGCAATTGCCCTTCAAACGGGTGCACCAGGAACAGCGAAGAGATCGGTGTCTGGTAATCACGCAACAGCCAGTGCAAATCACCGTCGTTCAACGCCTCATGAATCATGTAGGAAGGCAGCCGCGCAACGCCTGCCCCCGCAAGCGCTGCCCGCTTTAGCAAACTGTAATGATTGCTGGCGAACGTCCCTTTGACGTGGACCCGCTGCAACTCATGGTTTTGATGGTAGACCCAGGATTCCCGCCCACTGTAGTGGCTATTGAGCAGGCAGCGGTGGCTGCGCAAGTCTTCCGGCGCCTGAGGTGTACCGCACGACTCCAGATACGCCGTGCTGGCACAGGTCAGTTCTTGCATCGCCAATAGCGGCTTCGCCACCAGACGCTCGTCAATGCCGACGCTTGAACGTATGCCCAGATCAAAGCCATCTCGGCGCATGTCGCGGAAGTGATTGTTGAGGTCCAACTCAACCTGCAACTGCGGGTAGCTGTGCGCAAAATCCGTCAGCAACCCGCCAAAAAACGTCTCCCCCAGAGAAACCGGTACCGTCAGACGCACGGTGCCTGACAGGCTCTCGCTCAAGTACGCCATGGCGTCGCGCACCCGATCACGCTGCAGCAGCAATGCACGTGCTTCGGGCAGCAGAATCGCCCCCGCCGAGGTCAGGGTCATGCTGCGGGTCGTGCGATGCAGCAAGGTCACGCCGTAGCTTTTTTCAAGCTTGCTGATGCGTTTGGACAGCTGACTGGTGCTGGTGTCCAGCCACTGCGCGGCGAGGGTAAAACTGTTTGCCTCCACCAGCATCGCGAACGCTGCCAGATCATCCATTTCGCTCATGATTGTTTCCTTATCGACAAACCAGGTTTGCCGTTTACCCCCTATATCCCGCAGGCAAACGCGCCTCAGACTGTCCCTCACATTCACACAGAGATGGACAGCATCATGAAAATTCTATTGATCGGGGCCAGCGGAATCGTGGGTTCGGCAATCGAGAAAGAGCTAGCTCCACGCCATGAGATCGTTCGCGTTGGTCGCAACAGTGGCCAAGAACGGGTCGATATTAGTGATAGCCAGTCAATCCGCAAACTATTCGAACGAGCGGGTTCATTCGACGCGCTGATTTGCGCGGCCGGCAATGTCACCTTCGCGCCACTGGCCGACATGAGCGAAGACTCGTTCACCCTTGGGCTGCAAGACAAGCTGATGGGCCAGGTGAATTTGTTGCTGATCGGCCGTGAGTTTGCCAACGACGGCGCCTCGTTTACGTTCACCACTGGTGTGCTGAGCCGCGACCCGATTGCCGCAGGTGTATCGGCCAGTCTGGTGAACGGCGGCATTGATGCCTTTGTGCGTGCAGCAGCCCTGGAAATGCCGCGCGGCATGCGGGTCAATACGGTCAGTCCGACCGTGCTGGTGGAGGCCATGGACAGCTATGCGCCGTACTTTAGAGGCTTCAAGCCGGTGCCGGCTGCGGATGTAGCGCTTGCGTACGCTAAAAGTGTCGAAGGGCTACAAACCGGACAGACTTATCACGTCGGTTAATCGCCTCTTGTGATGAGCGAACAGGCTGAGTAACGTGGCGGCACCTGTCTGGAGACCCGTCCCATGTTCGCTGCTCGTTCCGTTGTGATGTTCACTTTGCTACCGCTGTTTGCCGGGTGCCAGATGCTGGCGCCCAAGTCTGCCGACACCCCCGCTTCAACCGCCGGGATGATTCGTATGCAGGGCGAATTGACCGGGCAGAATGGCAAGCTGATGTTCCAACCGTGCGACGAACATCGCCTGTACGTGGTGCTGGACAAAGGCAACACCGGGATCTTGCAGGAGACGGCTTCGGTGGTCGACAAGAACGGTAAAGCGTTCGCCGACCTGCGTGGCAATTTCGTCGCGAGCAAGGCGGCGGGCAGCGAGGGAGAGCTGAGCCTGTATCAGTTCTATCGCGTCGAGCGCCCGAGCGACGCGTGCATGGACCCCAACTTCAAGCGCCTGACGATTCATGCCAGTGGCAACGGTCCCAAGTGGAACCTCAATGCCAGCGGCAAAGGCATGGTTCTGGAACGCCAGGGCAAAGAGCCGTTCGCCGTGCCGTACATGGAAGAGCAATTGCCTGATGGCCGCTTCAATCTGGTCACGGACGCCAACAACCAGCACGTAGAACTCTGGGTCGCCCCGCAGCGCTGCGTCGACACCGTCAACGGCTCGGTGCAGCACTTGACCGCGCAATTGCGCGTCAATGGTCAGGTGCAACAGGGGTGTGCGTATTACGGTGGTGGCAGGAACGATTGATCGCGGAAAATCTGTAGGAGCGAATTCATTCGCGAAAGAATAACTCAGGCGCTGGATTTTTATCGTCTGTGCTGACGACTCGCGAATGAATTCGCTCCTACAGAACCGCTTGCCGCCTCAATTGGGCTTATAATCGCCGGTTCTTGTAGCGCTGCCGGGCCGAACCTGCGGCCTGGAAACTGGACCTTTCAATGTTACGAATCACCGAACTCAAACTTCCCCTGGACCACGCAGACGATGCGATGCGCCCTGCGCTCCTGCAACGCCTGGGGATCGACAGCGATGACCTGATCGACTTCACGCTGTTCAAGCGCAGTTACGACGCGCGCAAAAAATCTTCCGAGCTGCAATTCATCTACACCGTTGACCTGGAAGTCCGCGATGAGGCTGCACTCCTGGCGCGCCTGTCCAATGACCGCCACGTGAACCCGTCCCCGGACGTGAGCTACAAAATCGTCGGCCACGCGCCGGCCGATCTCGCCGAGCGTCCGGTTGTCGTAGGGTTCGGCCCTTGCGGCATTTTCGCGGGTTTGCTGCTGGCCCAGATGGGTTTCAAGCCCATCATCCTCGAACGCGGCACCGAAGTGCGTCAGCGCACCAAAGACACCTGGGGCCTGTGGCGCAAAAACGTGCTCAAGCCTGAATCCAACGTTCAGTTCGGCGAAGGTGGCGCGGGCACGTTCTCCGACGGAAAGCTCTACAGCCAGATCAAGGATTCGAAATTCCACGGCCGCAAAGTCCTTCACGAGTTCGTCAAAGCAGGCGCACCGCAAGAGATTCTCTATGTCAGCAAGCCGCACATCGGCACCTTCCGCCTGACAGGCGTCGTGGAGAACATGCGCGAACAAATCATCGCCCTCGGCGGCGAGGTCCGTTTTCAACAGCGTGTGACTGACGTACTCATCGAAGACGGCCAGTTGCGAGGGATCGAACTGGATGGCGGTGAACGCATCGAGTCGCGCCACGTGATCCTTGCGCTGGGCCATAGCGCGCGCGACACCTTCCGCATGCTCCACAGCCGGGGTGTCTACATGGAGGCCAAGCCGTTCTCCGTGGGGTTTCGCATCGAGCACCCACAGGGTTTGATTGACCGTGCACGCCTGGGCAAATACGCGGGTCACCCGAAGCTGGGTGCAGCGGATTACAAACTGGTGCACCACGCCAAAAACGGTCGTTCGGTCTACAGCTTCTGCATGTGCCCTGGCGGCACCGTAGTTGCGGCCACCTCCGAGCCCAACCGCGTCGTGACCAACGGCATGAGCCAATACTCGCGTAACGAGCGCAACGCCAACTCCGGAATCGTGGTGGGCATCACGCCGGACGAAGACTACCCGGGTAGCCCGCTGGCAGGCATCGAATTGCAGGAGCGGCTGGAGTCACACGCGTACGTGATGGGCGGCGAAAACTACGAAGCGCCTGCGCAGTTGGTAGGCGATTTCATTGCCGGTAAGGCATCGAGCGAGCTGGGCAGCGTTGAGCCGTCCTATAAGCCCGGCGTCAAACTGGTCGATCTGGCCGATGCCCTGCCCGCCTACGCCATCGAAGCCATCCGCGAGGCGCTTCCGGCGTTCGACAAGCAGATCAAAGGCTTCGCGCAGCACGACGCTGTGTTGACCGGCATCGAGACCCGCACCTCATCGCCACTGCGCATGACGCGTGGAGACGATATGCAAAGCCTGAACGTCAAAGGCCTGTTCCCGGCCGGTGAAGGTGCAGGTTACGCTGGCGGCATCCTGTCAGCAGGCGTGGACGGCATCCGCATTGCCGAAGCATTGGCCAAAAGCATGTTGGGAATTGCGCACTAAGCAGCTCGGCCCCAGTTCGCGGGGCCTTGACATAAATTGTCACCAAATAACGCAAATCTTGTATACATACCAACGCTCATTTTTTATAACAAAAACGAATATAACTTTTGTTTTAAGAAATAAGAACACGGGTTAGGGTGTCGCTCCCTTCGCGCAGAGACATGGAGAGCGCCCTTGCCCGTTCGCAATACATTCAAGAATTTCTTTCAGCTGGAAGCCGCTGGTGGCCTGCTCCTGATTGCCGCCGCCGCGCTTGCGCTGATCATCAATAACTCGCCGCTTTCCTGGCTTTACACTGGCCTTCTCGACGTCCCTGTGGTCGCCCAGGTGGGCGCATTGGCCATCGCAAAACCCCTGCTGCTGTGGATCAACGATGGCCTGATGGCGCTGTTTTTTCTGTTGATCGGTCTGGAGGTCAAACGCGAGGTTGTGCAAGGCCATCTGTCCCGGTTGTCGCAGATCGTGTTGCCGGGTGCTGCGGCTGTCGGTGGCATGGTCGTCCCGGCACTGATTTTCTGGGCTCTGAACAAGGAAAGCCCCGCCGCCATGAACGGCTGGGCCATTCCCATGGCAACCGACATTGCCTTTGCCCTCGGGGTGCTGGCGTTGCTCGGCAAACGCGTGCCGGTCTCGCTCAAGCTGTTCCTGATGACCCTGGCCATCATTGATGACCTGGGCGCCATCATCGTCATCGCGCTGTTCTACTCGGGCGAACTGTCTACGCTGTCACTTGGGTTAGCGGCGGCGTCCATCGTCACGCTCATTGCCATGAACCGCCTGGGCGTGGTCAAGCTGACGCCGTACCTGGTGGTCGGCGCGCTGCTGTGGGTCTGCGTACTGAAAAGCGGGGTTCACGCCACACTGGCTGGCGTAGTACTGGCGTTCTGCATTCCGCTGAAGGTCAAACGCGATGCGTCTTCACCATTGCTGCGTCTTGAACACGGACTGCACCCCTGGGTCGCCTACGGCATTCTTCCGCTTTTCGCGTTCGCTAACGCCGGGGTTCCGCTGGCAGGCGTCACACTCGAAAGCTTCACGCATCACGTGCCCATGGGCATCGCGGCGGGCCTGCTGCTGGGCAAGATGATCGGCGTCTATGGCCTGACCTGGCTGGCGGTGAAGACCGGCATTGCCGCATTGCCAGCCGGAGCAAATTGGGGACAGGTGCTGGGGGTGTCGATCCTGTGTGGCATCGGTTTCACCATGAGCCTGTTCGTCGGATCCCTCGCTTACGTGCCGGGCCAAAGCGAGTTTGCCGGGATGGACAGAATGGGCATCCTGACCGGATCGATACTGGCGGCCTTCATCGGCTACGCGATAACAGCAATGGCCAGCGGCAACCAAGCCGCCGTCATCCGCTAGCCTCACGCGTGACAAAAAACGCCCCGAAATATCGGGGCGTTTTTTTGTAACAGCGTTTTACATCTTCGCTTAAAACAGCTTTCAGACTCAGTGCGAAACGCGGCTGGTGCCATTGACAGTCATGATGCGAACGCGCTCGCCAACACGGAAAATCTCGTTTTCCTGAACTTCCTGAACGTAGGCGCGCATGGTGCCGTCGTCTTCACGAACAGTGATTTCGACGCCTTGGGCACGGGTCAGGCCTTCTTCGGTCATGGAACCCAGCAGACCACCGGCTACCGCGCCGATCACTGCGGTCACGATGCTGCCGCGACCACCACCGATGGCGCTACCGCCTAAACCACCCACAATCGCACCGGCACCGGCGCCGATTGGGGTTTTGGTGCCTTCAATCTTCACGGGACGCAGGGATTCGACGGTACCCAAACGCACGGTCTGCACTGTCCGGGCTTCATCACGGGAATAAGAATCGCCGGTCAGACTTGAAGTACAGCCGCCCAGTGTCAGCGCCATGGCGGTGAACGAAGCAACCAACAGAACAGACTTACGCATAAAGGTATCTCCAGAGGAACAGGTGGCCATTAAACTCCGCGACGCCAACCGATGTCACGGCCCTGTGCCGATAATTTACGTTCATTCAGGCGCGATACAGATACGCCAGCGTCTAGGATTATGGACGACCGCAGGGTGATTTGATTCAAAGAAAATCATGAGGCGCGAACGACTTTCAGGGGGCGAGACGTTCACGCACCCACTGGCCGCTTGCGAGGTGGTAGTTCAAGCGGTCGTGAAGGCGACTCGGCCGCCCTTGCCAGAATTCAATGCGATCAGGGATCAGTCGATAACCGCCCCAGTGCTCTGGACATTCCGGCTGGGAATCGACGTAACGCTGTTCAGTGGCAGCAAGCAGGCTTTCCAGCTCCGCCCGGTCAGCGATGACCCGGCTTTGCGGCGACGCCCACGCTCCCAGACGACTGCCCAGAGGACGCACCTGGTAGTAGGCATTGGATTCTTCGGCCGTGACCTTGGCCACGCGCCCCTCAATGCGCACCTGGCGCTCAAGGGTTGGCCAGAAAAACGTCATCGCTGCATATGGGTGTGCAGCCAGATGCTGGCCTTTGGCGCTGTCGTAGTTGGTGAAGAAGGTAAAGCCCTGGGCATCCAGGCCCTTGAGCAACAGCACTCGGCTGTGCGGCCTGCCCTCTGCGTCCACCGTTGCCAGATTCATGGCATTGGCTTCCACCGGGGCCTGCTCAGTCTTCACCGCTTCTTCGAACCACTGGTGAAACAGTGCGAATGGTTCATCAGTGGCCTGCGCTTCGGTCAACCCGTCGCGTGCGTAGTTACGGCGCATATCGGCCAGACGCTCAGTCATCACAACCTTCCTGTATCGGCATCCGTTGTCGGGATGCCGATAGTACGTCAGTTAGCGTTGGCTTGAGCATCGGAAGCTGGCTTCTTGGCCGCCGCTTTTGCTGGTGCGGCTTTAGCTGGCGTGGTCTTCTTGGCCGCGGTCTTTTTGGCAGGTGCTTTTGCAGCAGCCTTCGAAGCGGTCGCCTTCTTCGCCGGGGCAGCGGCTTTTTTCGCAGGGGTCGCCTTAGGCGCAACGACCGGAGCAGGTGCAGCGACCACAGGCTTGGGGCTCTGAACCGCAACCAGGATCGGCGCAGGCGTTGGCATGTTGTATTTGGCCAGCAGGGCAACCATGGTTTCCTGAGGCGTCATGATCATTTCGACACGACGGTTAAGCGCACGGCCCGGGGCGCTGTCGCTGGCTGCACGCGGTTGCAGGTCGCCCATGCCACGCAGGTTCAGGCGGTTACGCTGCAAACCGCTGAGGCGGAAAATCGCAGCAACCGACTGAGCGCGCTCCTGGCTGATTTTCAGCGGCGCGTCCCCCGCAATGTCCGAGTGGCCGAGTACCAGCACGGCGGTCTTGGGATCGCTCTCGAGCATTTTCGCAAGATTGGTGATAGGGCCCAGGTTGATCGGCAGCAACATGGCAGGACGGTCTGGGTTAAACGTGCTGTCCACGGGTGCGGTGATCACCAGCACGTCTTCGCGGCGCTCAAGTTCGAACTTGCTGCCCTTGATGGCATCGCGCATGCGGGGTTCATTCTGATCGAGCCACGCCTGGGTAATTTTAGGGTCGACTTTCGGGACAGCCTGGGCCGATGCGTCTTTCTTGCCTTCGGCGCCAAACGGCCACCACCACTTGCTGCCATCGTCAGCTTTGGCAACTGCCGGGGCAGTTTTCGCAGCAGGTTGCGTTGCCGCCAATGCCGGTTTGGTCTCAGCAGAACCGTGATCCGACCCGAAAGGCCAGTACCAACGGGTACCTGCCTCGGCTTCAGTCTTCTTCACGTTGGCAACCGCAGGTTTCACCTCTGTTTTGTCAGGCGCTGCATCGGCGGTTTTAGCCCCACCGAACGACCACCAATGATCGTTTTGGGCAGAGTTATCCTGAGGTGTCTGAGCGCAGCCGGTAACGGCGAGGCAGATGGCGAGAGCAAGGCTTTTATTAGTCGACATGGGTGACCCAAAAAATTAATTGATCAGAAAATGAACGAAGCAGCGCCCATATAACACGCTTGAACGGTCTGGTGGAAAAAGAAACCGCCCTACGGCGCCCTAATGGGCGATTTACCTGACAGTCGGTTATAAACAAGCACTTATCGGCGATATCTATTGCAAACACTCACCAAGGATACGCACCAGTTTTTGCGCCCTCGGGTCCATCAGCACATAAGGCCCGAGGGTATTGGTGACAAAACCAAAAGCGACGTCGCGTTCCGGGTCGGCAAACCCTACAGATCCCCCTGCGCCGGGATGACCGAAGGCTTTAGCGCCCAGTCCGAAGGTCGCGTTCGGCACACCCGGCAGGTCCAGCATGCAGCCCAGGCCGAAACGGGTCTGGGTGAGCAGTGTTTTGTCCGGGCCAAGGCTGTGCTCGCGCGTCAGCTCGTTGAGCAGCTCGGCTTCAAGGAGACTGCCGTCCAGCAGCGCACTGTAAAAGCCAGCCAGGCTGCGAGCGTTGCCATGGCCGTTGGCTGCCGGTTGTTGCATGCGGCGCCATTCAGGCTTGTTGGTGCTGGTCATGACCGAAGGCGGATTGATGAAGGCGCGGGCAGTCATTGATGTTGGCTCACGCATCGTGGTTTGCACCAGGCGCTGCGCAGCCTCATCACCCTGGTTGCCTTTGCCCCGCGCGATATGCGCCACGCGGTAGAAATCCTCATCAGCAAGGCCAACATGAAAATCCAGCCCGAGAGGACATGCAATGCGCGCAGCAATTGACTCGCCCGGCCCACGGCCATCGGCGCGACGAATCATTTCACCGACCAGCCAGCCATAAGTAATCGCGGCATAACCGTGCCCTTGGCCTGGCGTCCACCAAGGCTGCTCGGCGGCCAGCGCGGCGGTCATTGCCTGCCAGTCGTAAAGCGCTTCGGCGGGGAGCAGTTGCCGAATGGCCGGGAGTCCGGCCTGATGGCACAGCATCTGGCGCAGCGTGACGCTGGCCTTTCCCGCCGCAGCGAACTCGGGCCACAGATCAGCAGCGGGCTTGTCGAGGTGCAACTTCCCCTCGTCAACCAGTTGCAGGGCAGCGACGGCAGTGAAGGTTTTCGTGCAGGAAAACAGGTTGGCGATGGTATCGGTGTGCCAGGCCTCGGCACCGTCTTTGTCGGCGGTCCCTGCCCACAGGTCGACGACACTCTGTCCGCCGATCTGAATGCAAAGCGCCGCGCCGCGCTCTTGTGGATCGTCAAACAATGCCGCGAACGCCTCGCGCACTGGCTCGAACTGAAGCTCAAAGTGACCCTGAATCTGCACGTACTTGCTCCCGGTCAATCGCTGCGTCAAAGGGCGCGCATTGTTTCAGCGATTGACCGGTTTGTGAATCAGGAGGCCTTCTTGTAACAGTAAAGAGGCTGCATCCTCACTGGCTTTTCGGTTTGGTTTTGCCCAGGACGTCGGCCACTTGATTGTTGCTTTTGCGCACCGCGTCGACAAAACCCTGGTAAGGCACGTCTGTGATACCAACCAGGCCCAGATGGCCGTTTTCGCCATCCAGCAACCGTCCAGAAACAGGCTGGTCGAGGTACTGGAACCAATGCACGCCAACAATCGAAGGCTCGGCCAACGCGTTTTTCAGGAAGTTGGCGTAAGCAGGACCACGATCCTCCTCTTTCGCGACTTCCATCACCCCGCCCCAGAAAGGCCCCCGGTCTCTGGACCCGAAATGGAACTCGGTCACCATCACCGGCTTGTCCAGCACGCGCAGTTTGGCGAAGTCAAAACCGTCCTGCGGTTTGGGCGTGTAAAAATTAAAACTCAATACATCGCAGTATTTAGCGCACGCTTCGACGGCTTCCGGCGTGGCGATTCCGAAACGGCCGCCCAGCAGCAATTGATTGGGCGCGTGCCACTTCAGTGAGTCGGAAATCGTCTTGAAATACGTCTCGGCAAACACGCGCTGGAAATACTTGAAGTCGTTCTCGATTTCCGGATGCTCGGGACTTGGCAGCGGTGGTTCGAAGCCCGGATCTTCCATCAGTTCCCAGGCTTCAAGATCAATGCCCCAAGCTTTGGAGAGCCCTTCCTGGTTGCGATACTTGTCGCGCAATTGCTTGAGAAACGCACGTTTGGCGGGCACATCCGTGGTCTGCTTCAACGTGCTGTAGGCCAGGGCGTAGCGCGCTTTGGGATCATCCCCCGGCCCGGCCCAGGCCAGCTCGTTGTCGGCAAAGTAACCGATCAACCAAGGGTCGTCGCGATGATCACGTGCGGCAATAGCGACCGCGCGCTCGGTGGCCATGGCAAAGCGCGGATCAAACGGATCGGGCATGCCGCCCCACCAGTCCTGGCCTGTGCTGATGCTCACGTAGTCGCCGACGATGGACAGCGGCAATGTGTATGGCATGCGCTCTTTGCGCCCCAGCTCTGGATCACTCCAGTTGCCAACGGTGTTGAAGCCCCAGGCCTGAAGGCGAGTCAGCGTGTGATCGACCCAGCGTTCGGCGTCGACCGCCGGCACCTTGCACGCAGCAGCGGGGGCATCAGACGCAGTCGTGGGCCGGCTGGCTTCGCTGCACTTGGCCACGCCGTAGGTGCGCTGCAGATTGGCGCCGTAGAAGTCGAACCAGCGTCCTTGATCGAACTGGCGATTGCGGTTGGCACCGGTGTCGCGGTCATCGTCGCCCTTGCCGTAGAAGGCGGCCAGCGAGTCATCACCCTGAGGCAGGTTGGCGAACATCGACTCACGGCCTTCGACGTAGGTCTGACTGTCATCGGCTGTAACCGCATTAACCCCCAGCGAGTAGAACGGGTGGCCTTCCGGTGTCACCAGATACCAGCGATCGTCGCGTTTCTCGGTTCGGAAAAACCCGCTCGACTCAAAGGTCGGCCCATTGAGCAAACCGCCATATTTGTCGTGAGACGGGCGTTGGTTCAGCCATGTCTTGAACTGCTGTTGCTCTCTGGCCGCCTGAGCCTTGAGCTGGTCGTCGCTGCTGATTTTTTCTGGCCATTTACTGCGCGTGGATTGCCCGTAAGCATCGACAAGGTTGCCGTAGACGGCCTGCTGTAGCGCGTCGCCTTCCTGGACGCCAAAACGCTCGAAAAGGACGCTCTGCGCAATGTCGGGGCGTGACATGGCGACGGTGACCGAGGCGACCTGACTCAGATTCAACTCGCCTTCGCTGTTTGCCAGCAACACGCGCTGGCCATCGTAGATCCACGGCATCGGCGGGCCAGCGCGCATGCCCTGGCTCAGGGAAGAGCTGGCGTGCAGCGGCACGAACAGTGTCTGCGCAGGGCCAGCGGGCAGATCGACGCGGCTGTTGAGGATGTTGCCGTCCGTGCTCTGAATCTGCACATAGAGGGTCAGCGCCCAATCCATGGCGCTCTGGACACGCAGTGTCATGGCGCTATTGGCGGACCAGTCCCAGACACCGTCTTTAGGGGCCAGACGCAGCGTGGGCCTTGCCACCGGGTTGAACGTCACCCGCCGCAGGACTTCGCCTTCTGCGGTCTGCTCGGCGTTGGATTGCGGCAAGCTGGCGTCCTGCGTCGAGATCTGCACGACGTCGGCAGGACGCACGAAGTTAAACAGCGTCTGCTGGCCGTTGGGAGCAGCGATGGCAGGCCCGACGCAGAGGATGGCGAAAAGAGCGGACAGTGAACGGTACATCATGTATTCGGGTGCTCCTGGTTGAATCTCAAGCCATTGTGCGATCAGCGCAAGGGGCAGACGCGACGTAGAACACGTCGAGTCGCTCAGCCTGTTTCGCAGCATGGAAGATGATGTCCGCAGGTGATTCCTTTCCTGCGGGCTTGAAATGCAGTGTCGCGACGATCGAATTAAGACCCGGTCTCCCGCGATTAATCCCGGGGGATATCAGGAAATCTCGCGGCGGAACGGAGGGAGTGCATTGAGGATGGCTTTGCCGTAGCGCTGGGTAACAACCCGGCGATCAAGCAGCGTGATGGTGCCGCGATCCGCTTCGGTGCGCAGCAGGCGACCGCAAGCCTGGATCAGGCGTAATGACGCGTCGGGCACGGCGATTTCCATGAACGGATTGCCGCCGCGCGCTTCGATCCACTCAGCCAGCGCGGCCTCGACAGGATCGTCCGGGACCGCGAACGGAATCTTGGCGATAACCACGTGTTCACAGTAGGCGCCAGGCAGGTCGACACCTTCGGCAAAACTGGCCAGACCGAACAGCACACTGGCATCCCCGCCATCGACGCGGGCCTTGTGCTTGTTGAGGGTTTCCTGCTTGGACAGGTTGCCCTGAATGAACACGCGTTTGCGCCAGTCACGTTCCAGGCCATCGAACACGTCTTGCATTTGCCTGCGTGAAGAGAACAGCACCAGCGTGCCTTTCGAGCCTTCAACCAGGTCCGGCAAGTCGCGAATGATGGCAGCGGTGTGCTCGGCAGCATTGCGCGGATCTGCCTTGAGATCCGGCACCCGCAGCACGCCCGCGTCTGCGTGATGGAAAGGGCTCGGCACGACTGCAGTTACGGCATCTTTGGGAAGCCCGGCGCGCATCCGGAAGCGATCAAACTTGCCCAGTGCGGTCAGCGTCGCCGACGTCACCAAGGCACCGTAAGCCACGTTCCAGAGATTGCGCCGCAGCATTTCGGCCGCGAGAATCGGACTGGCATTGACCTCGATATCGAACAACGAACCGCTGTCGGCCAGTGTCAGCCACCGCGCCATTGGCGGGCTGTTTTCAGGGTCTTCGGCGGTAAAGGCGGTCCACAGCTCCCAGTTGCCATGCGCACGCGCCAGCAGACTGCCAAACAGCGGATACCATTCTTCGGCCTGGTGGCTGGCGATGCCGATGTTGACCTCGCCGTCCATGCCTTCTTTAAGCAGCTCGGTCAGGCGGGTGAACAGATCGTCCAGGCGCGCAAAACCCTTCTTCAATTCAATGCCCATCTCGCGCATGTGCTCAGGCACCACGCCGCCGACGAAACGGTGACGCGGGCGCTCGCGACCTTCCATGTCTTCACCGGCCTTGAAATCGGCCAGTTGCTCGCAGGCAGTGAACATGAACTGTTGCTGGGCCTTTATCTCTCGGGCCAGTTCGGGCACTTGCTCGATCAGCTTGCCAAGGTCGCCCGGCAGTGGGTGCTGGGCGAGCAGTTTGGTGAGGTTCTTGGCGGTCTGCTCCAGCCAGTCGGCGGTGGAACGCAGGCGCGTGTAATGGGCGAAGTGGCCGATGGCCTTGTCCGGCAGGTGATGACCTTCATCGAACACATAAAGTGTGTCGCGTGGATCAGGCAATACTGCGCCGCCACCCAGGGCAAGGTCCGCCAGCACCATGTCGTGATTCGTCACGATCACGTCGACTTTTCCCATGCCCTCGCGAGCCTTGTAGAAGGCGCATTGTTGAAAGTTCGGACAATGGCGGTTCGTGCACTGGCTGTGATCGGTCGTCAGACGCGCCCAGTCCTGGTCTGCCAGCTCCTGAGGCCAGCTGTCACGGTCGCCGTCCCACTTGTTGCCGGCCAGCTTCTCGATCATTGTCGTGAAGAGCTTCTGGCTGGCTTCATCGACCTCGATCTTGAAGCCTTCTTCTTCGAAAAGCTGCGCCGTAGCGCTTTGTGCATCGCCTTCTTGCAGCAGCACATCCAGCTTGGACAGGCACATGTACCGCCCGCGCCCCTTGGCCAGCGAGAACGTGAAGTTCAGGCCGCTGTTGCGCATCAGGTCGGGGAGGTCTTTGTAGACGATCTGCTCTTGCAGGGCGACGGTTGCCGTCGCGATGACCAGCCGCTTGCCAGCGGCCTTGGCAGTGGGGATGGCGGCAATCGCATAGGCCACCGTCTTGCCGGTGCCTGTACCCGCTTCCACCGCGACCACCGCTGGATCGCCGGAACGACGGCCTTCTTCGTCGGTATCGATATCCCCCAGCACCTTGGCGACCTCGGCGATCATCAAGCGCTGGCCGTACCGCGGCTTCAGGCTTTTGGCTTCAAGGAAACGCGAGTACGCGCCCTGAATCTGGGATTTGAGTTCGGTGCTGATCATCGGGCTACGGTCTTCGCTCGGGCACTTAAGCAGGTGCTAAACAGGGATGGAACGGAAAAAAACGCTGCCAGACTGCTGGATATATCTTCAGTAGTTGCAGCGGGCGGCTATCATACCGCGCTTAATCCTTGCGCGCAGAACGGAGTTCCGCATGTCACCGACAGCCCTTGTATACACCCTGCATGTACTGGCCGCGATGTTGTGGGTCGGCGGTATGCTTTTCGCCTGGATGATTCTGCGCCCGGCGGTCATTGCCTCACTTGAAGGGCCTGCGCGCCTAAAATTGTGGCTGCAGGTGTTTTCACGCTTCTTCGTGTGGGTGTGGGCTGCAGTGGTGATGTTACCGGTGACGGGCATTGGCATCATCCAGATGAACTTCTCAGGATTTGAAACCGCGCCGCGCTATGTGCAGGTGATGATCGGGTTGTACGTGGTGATGGTCGCACTGTTCATCAAGATTCAGTCGGTGCAATTGCCGGAGTTGCGGCGCGCGGTAGCGGCTGAACAGTGGCCCGATGGCGTGGCAGCGCTGGGCAAGATTCGAAGGCTGGTCGGGATCAATCTGCTGGTAGGGATTGCGGTGGTGTGCATCGCCTCGGCACGCCCGAGCTTTTGACGGCGCCGCCCTGCAGGAGCCAACTGGTTGGCGAGGCAATCACTGCGGTATGTCAGGTACGCCGCCTCGCGAACAAGTTCGCTCTCATCAAACATAAAACATGTCGTTGATTTAAAAGGCCCCGAAATTTCGCTTCTGCCGCAGGCGTGGGAGCTCGGCTTGCCAGCGATGGACTGCGCAGCAGTCCTGAAATCAGACGCCCCAGTCGTCCTGACAAGCCGAGTTGTCAGGATTTACTGCCGCTTCGCGGCAGATCGCCGGCAAACGGAACGCCGCCCGGCCAGCTCCCACGCCCTCCGGACAGAATCAAAGACAGAAGCGCATGCTGCAATGTTTGCTGCGCGACAGCGCGGCGTCTGGACGACGGGGGATCTCCTACAGATTCAAGCCAGGATCACAACTGCCGCAGGTAAACCGCGCCCGCCGGACCCGCAGCGCCGTCCTCGCCTTTTTCCCCGGTCTTGCCGGACTTGGCGCCGTCCGCACGGTAGACGATGCAACCCTTGGACGTGCCGCCCTTGCCGCCGTTGCCGCCTGCGCCGCCCTGACCACCGGCGCCACCCTGGACGTTGACCTTTACCCGGTCCTGAGCAAAAGCGACGGGCAGTTCCAGCCTGACCAGCCCACCTGCGGCGCCGTCATGACCGTTGCCACCGTTGTCGCCATTGGTGCCACGGCTCGCTGCGCCCCATGTGCAACCTGGTTCTTGTCCGTTGCCACCGTCAAGTCCGGCAAAACCCGGTGTGCCTGAGCCTCCGCGCGCGTCCACCGACAACACATCAGCGTTGAGTTGCTCGATCCGCAGCGTCAGGTTGCGGCCCGGCATCGGGGGTTTGGTGAACGTCCCGGGGGCTCCACGCGCAGTGATCTGGCTGCCGCTGCCCAGTTCGGCGTGCTTGACCTGAAAGCTGAAAGGCTGCTCGCTCGGCACGATGGCGATACGCGCTTCGTGTCCCAGCACGAGCTGGTCAACCTTGACTTCGGTCAGTCCGCCGGGGATCAGCAGCGTGCCGTAATCGGCGACTTCCAGACGATCAAGTTGCAGCACGCTGGTGTTACTCGGCAGACGCATCAGCGAGTGCGTTTCGACCGAAATGGTCTGAGCCATTACCCAGGAACTGCTCAACGCTGACAGCAGCCCCGCCGTCATCAGCAACCCATTACGCATGTTGAACCTCCGCAGGACGACGACCGAAAGATTGCAGGTGAAAAATACCGAACAATAGAATCAACACCCGGTCGCGCCAAGGTTGTTCGCGCCCACGCAGGCTACCGTTGAACAGAAACAGCTCCAGAACATGCGTCAGCAGCAACAGGCTGCCCGCCAGTCTGATCAGCACGTCGAAGGGATTTGGCAGCGCTATCGCCTGATTGATCAGCACTACCGCCCAGAATGCCAGCGTCAACATCTTTCCCAAACCCCAAAACACCCTCATGACACGCCCCTGCCGTTCTTTATTAATCCGTCATGCTTTTTGAAGCGTCGCTGAAAGCTGAAACCAGAATTCCCCGCGCACATTACGGCGCTCGCACCGACTATGCCAGCAGCCCATGAAAATAGTTGAGCAGCCAGGTGCTTGAAAGAATTTAGCCATAAAAAACCCCGGCACAAAGGCCGGGGGCTGTTACGCCGTTGCCGCAATCAACGGTTGATCTTGATCTCTACACGACGGTTGAGCGCACGGCCCTCTGCAGTTTTGTTGTCTGCAACAGGGCGGCCTTCACCATCACCTTCCACTGACACGAACGCACTGCGGACGACGCCGGCGCCGACCAGATAGTCAGTCACCGCGTTCGCGCGTTTTTCGGAGAGTTTCTGGTTGTAAGCATCGCTGCCCACGCTGTCCGTGTGCCCGCTGACACGCAGTTGCACGTTGGCGGCTTCAGTTTTCAGGCGGGTCGCAACGGTGTCCAGTTGCGCCTTGTCAGCAGGCGTCAGGACCGCTTTGTTGAACTCGAAACGCACATCACGAATGGTGATGATTTCCTCTTTAGGCTGAACCACAGGCTCTACGACAGGTGCAGGTGCGGCCGGAACGATTGGGCAGCCGGTTGCATCGACAGGCGTACCTTTAGGTGTATTCGGGCACTTGTCGACGCTGTTCAATACGCCGTCGCCATCATCATCGCCATCCCCATGAACCCAGCAGTACGCACCCGCCATCACGCCGGTTGCAGCACCCAGGCCCGCCGCCACAGAAGCCGTCTGAAATGCGCCGATGGCCGCGCCACTCAGCACACCGCCTGCGGCACACAATGGCCAGTCGGTCTTTTGCAGGCCCGCACACCCCGTCAAAACACTGGTAACCAAAATCAGAGGTAACGCTGTCCGAATCATGCTCATACAGTTCTTCTCCTTTGGTATCGGCTAAAACCGACTGGGGTGGAGTAAAGACGGCTGTTTGCCAGTTTTCCACCCCACAGCAGCGGCGCAGGCCAATACAGCGAAGAATTCACCAATTATTCGCGTTGATGCGGTCATTTACTGGTCTTCGCAAGGATTGGCCTGCACTCGAAACAGCTTTGGGACGGAAAACATGTCGGTTTGAATAGCCAATGGCTTTCACTTCGTATGTTTGGTAATGGGCCTGCAACAAAAACTCAAGCACTAGGCCATCTCGGCTCGGCAGGCTAGTCTTGCAACTCAATCGAGGGATTTAGATGACCGACAGTTTTTCCACCCGCACGCCACAGCAAGCGTTGGCAGCGCTGCTGGACCTGCATGCGCCCAAGCGTCTTTTACTGATAGGCGCCCAGACGTTTCCTGCGTTGCAGGCGTTTCAGGAAGCGCATCCGGGCACCGAAGTCGCACTCGCCTCACCCGGTCCACTGCCGCCTGAACTTGCGGCTCAGCGCTTCGACCTCGCCTTGGTTGTAGATTGCCTGGAGCACATTCCGAAACGTGTGGGTCTTGAGCTGCTTGGCGGGATTCGTAACCTCAACGCGAGCCGGATCGCGGTGCTGGCGGACCTTACGGCTGCGGGCTGGCAAACCACTGACTTTTACTCGCTGGCCTTGCAGCTCAATGAACGCTTCACGCGCGATGATCAAGTGCTGACACTGTTCACCTACGATCTGCGTGAGTACAAACAGGTCCCGGACTGGCTGAACGCGAAGTTCTGGGCCAACCCGGAAAACTTCGGCAAATACTGGTGGTAAACCCATGAATATCAAGGGATTACCTCGCCATGAGGTGTCATCGAAGCTATGCCCGAGCAGGGCCAACTGTCACCAATTAGTCACCCGTGGTTTCACCAGAAACCTTCTCAGAACCTTTCCATCTGGCACTATCGACGCTCAGGCATCTACTACCTTCGAGTCCGTCCAAGCGGTTGCTCGCTACGCTGCTTTACCATTTCGCTACGCTCTACCAACAGGTCCAACGCAATGCAGTACTCCAAGGACATACTGAAGACCCTTGCTGTTTTCTTTCTTGCGCTAAATTTTGCTGGGACTCGAACCCTTCGTCGTCAGAATAACCTTCCATCTCGATGGCGTATTCATGTTCTCGAAGTTCATGGGTAACGCTGAGCGCTACACCTTCCAGCGCACAAATGCTGTTGCTAAGGAAGACTATGAATACATCGCGAGCCAACGTTCCATTGCTGTAGGCCAGCGAGCCCTCTAGCCGGTTGAGAATCGATAGGTTTGACATAACCCTCCTTGTGCCTCCTCTAGAATGAATATAACGCGACCGTCCGCTTCTGACCCAGAATGTGTAAAAACGCTTCGCTAAAATTGAAGTGCGCGCGTCTACGTTAAGTCTGAAATTTATCGGCATGTCAGCAGATGTGGATTTCGCGTAGAGGCCCGTTTTCCGGTCCGGTTTTGAGTACCTGTCGCACTCAAAAACGTTTTTACACAGCCTGGCCCGATTGCTGCCTCTCGTGAAGGGCTGCAACCGGCCCAGAGTTTGAAGCTGCTGACCTTAGCCCGGCAGGCGCGCCTCGATCATCCAGGGTTGTGACAACGGTGGGCGAGGGAGATGGAGGTGTCAGACATCGCTGCATACCGCTGAAACCCTCAGCGAATCTGCTTGCCCATGTTAAATCGAAGCAACATCAGCGCCGCATCGCAGGCATCGCCGGCAAAGTGGCTTTTGCTGAAGGCCTGGGCATTCACCGTGGCCCCGTCGAGCAGCATCATGATGTAGGTCGCGAGGGTATTAGCCGTATCGGGGGTGTGGTGGCGTGCTAATTCGTGCTCAACAAGCGCATGCAGTTTGTGCTTGTAGTCAAGGGCGATCTCCCGGATGTCGGAGTGCTCCGGGTACTCGCCCACCGCGCGGCCGAACAGGCAGCCGGCGAAGCTGGTGGAACAGAACCACTGACCACGCCAATCGAAGATCGAAATGATCTTTTCTTCCAGGCTGGGCTTTTCATCCATACGCGTCTTCAATTGCTCGATCAGATGTGACGAGCGTTGCGTCAATACGGTTTTGACTAGGTCTTCCTTACCGTTGAAATTACGGTACATCGTCATTCTGGCGACGCCCGACGCTTCGATGATCCAGTCGACACCTACGGGGTGGAAACCGTGCTGGGAAAACAGGCTGGTAGCAGTGTCAACGACATGCTGCTTCTTCGATACGGACAACTCGGAACTCCAGGTTCAAGCAGCTGGGATGGGCGAAAACCGTAACATTATGATATAGACCAGTCTATCTCGGTCTCGTTTCGGTGTTTCGCCCATATGTCGCAAAACTTACGTAAAGCTCACGGTATCCCCGCCGTCTACGGCCAGTACAGTGCCGCTGATCATTGGGTTGGTGGCCAGCAGCAGGGCCGCCGAGGCGATGTCTTCAGGCCGGGCTATGCGTTTGACGGGGAGTGCCTGGCTGCGTTGGCGCATTTTTTGTACCAGTGCTTCGGGGTGCATGCCGGTGTCGACGAAGCCCGGGGACAGCACATTGACGCGCACCGGCGAGAGTTCGCTGGCCAGCCCGCGGGCAAAACCTTCGATACCGGCGTTGACCGCGCTGATCAGTGCCGTCTGCGGCCCGGCCCGCTGGGCAAAACGCCCCGAGATCAGGATCAGCGAGCCGTCCTCGTCGAAAGGTGCCAGCCGGGCAATGTGGTACGCCGCCCAGAACTTGCTGTCGAAGATGCGCTGCGCATCCTCCAGCGCAACGCTGCGCACCGGCCCGAACGTCAGCGAGGCGGCGGTGACAATAATGTGCTTCCAGCGCGTGGGCCGAGCAAAAAAGCGCTCCAGTTCGGCCGGCTGCGTGACGTCCAGTGGCACGGTTGCAACATCGGCGCCGATGTCGTGCGCCGCCTGGCTTAGCCGCACTGCAGTGCGCCCCGCCAGGGTGACCGTGGCACCTTGCTGGTGGAACAATTTGGCGATGGCAAAGCCGATACCGGCGGAGCCGCCGATGACCAGGACCTGGGTGTTGCGCTCAAGCATAGGCATGACAGTCTTCCCCCTGTGACAAAGGGTTTGGGAGCGGGTAATCAAAAATCAACATCTGGCACAGCGCACGCAAGCGGGGGCGAAAGCCTGCGTGTAACGGGTGTTCTCGCCAGCTGGGTAGCACGGACTCGTCGGTAAACGTGAGGATAAAACCCTGGTCGTAACCCAATGAACGGTCGCCGCTGTCGGCAATCACTTCCACCGCGACCAGGCCGGGCACACGGCCGGGAAAGCCGTGCAGTTCCTGTAGCAGCGCCGAGACGGCCGGGGCGTCAGGGCTTTTGAGCAAAACGATGCGCTTATACATGGAGGTTCTCCCATTCGATCAAGTTGCTCAGGCGCGGGCCGTTGTCGAACTCGCACACCACGGTATCGCCGTGGCTAAGGTGGATACCGGCGTCGGCACTGTTGCAATCGGCGCCCATATAGAGGTAGATCAGCGTGCCGGGCAGTCGCAGTGACGGGTGCTGCCATAGGGTGTCGAACAGGTCATCGGCGTCATAACACAGGCAGGAAAGGCCGGTACTGAAACTCTGTTCCCAGTGCAGGTCGCCCGCGCGGTAGATGGAGGTTGTGCCCCTTATCAGGTCGGGCAGAGGCTGCCAATACAGCAGGTGGGAAATGGCGCTGGGCTGCAACTTGGCGTAGGCCAGGTAGTTGCGCTTGGATTTGGCCAGGGCGATATCGGTAAGGTCGTTGCCGAAGGTGTAGCCGATGTAGTCCGGGCGGCCGTTGTCGGCCACCAGAAACAGCGCCACCACTTCCGCCTCCTCACACGCCGACAGAGCGCCGCGACTCATGCGCAGCACGTCGCCGCTGCTCTTGAGCGTGTCGGCAAAGCCCTTGATAAAAAAGGCCGGGCGCTCGTCGCTTTCCGGTGGTTGCGCGACTTTGCTCTGGTGGGTCAAGCCAAAGCCGCACACCACGCCCTGGCGCGGGTCGGGCGGCAGCAGGCAAGGCAGCAGCTCAAATCCTGCAAGGTCGGTAACCGTCAACGGCGCTGGCGAGTGTTCGCGCAGATACGCCAGTGGCCCACCGGGGAATTCGCGCGCCGGTGTGTCGCGCAACAACACATACAGGTCGGAGACCGGGTAGAGGCTGTATTGCCCGGCGGTGCTGAGGCTGGTGACATAGCGCTGGCCGCCCCGCACGCATTCAAAAATGATCGACATGGGCAAGCTCCTAGAGGGTCTTGATTTCAAGCAGGGCGGGTTTGCCGTGAGTTTCCATATAGGCTAGGCAGTCGGCGATCTTTTCTTGAATCGACGCAGGGGTGTCGGCGCTGCCAGGACTATAGAGGTCGAAGGTTTTCGCCAGGGCGACGAAATCCACTTCGTTTTCAAGGAAGCTGGTGCCCAGGTTGGACAGGTCGCTGGGCCGCTGGCGCAGGTCGGCAATGCGTTCGGCGTGTTGCTTGGAATTGAGGTAGAGGCGGTTATTGATCACCAGCACCAGCAAGGGAATGTCGTAGGCCGACAAGGTCCACAGGGCACTCGGGGTATAGAGCAAATCGCCATCGGATTGCAGGTTGATGCTCAGCCGGCCCGTGCCCTTGTGGGCAACGGCCGCGCCGATGGCTGCGCCCAGGCCATAACCCAGCCCGGCGCCGCCGCTCATGCCGATATAAGCCTCGCTACGTTCGATTGGCCAAAGCTGGCGCACCAGGGTGTCGATGGTCACGCTGCCAGTGTTGGTGAGTACCCAACGCTGATGCCCGATGGCTTCGTGGATAGCGATCAGCGCCTGGGCGATAGTCAGGCCATCTGCAGGTTGGGTGACCTGTGCAAGCAACGCCTGGCGGCGTACCTGCTTGTAAGCCGCAATACGCGCGATGCGTTCGTTCACCAAGGCTCGCGCCGTGCTATCGCACCGTTCGGCGGATGCCTGCACCGCCTCGGCAATACGCGCGATGGAGGCGACCACGTTGGCGTGCAGGACCAGGTCGGCGCACACCAGTTTCTGGCTGTCGGCCACCCAACTGCTGATGAGCAGCGAATGGGTGCCCAGTGTGGCGATGTACAAACCTGGGTGGGGTTTCTGCCCAGAGTTGGCCAGCAGGCCATACAGGTCCTGGACTTCCAGGGCCAACAGAAAGTCGCATTCGCCCAGCAGGTGTGCATCATGGTCCTGGAAGACCAGAGGGTGGGTATTGGGCACGTTATACCGGCCATTGCGTGAAATCACAGCGGTACCGGTGAGGCTGGCGATCCCCAGCAGCTGCTCGGCCTGCTTATCGTCGAGTGCGGCGTAGTCAATGGCGATGACGGGGTACTGCGCGGTCATCAACTGGGTGACCAGTTCGGCCAGTTGCTGGTCGTCCAGCGCCGGCAAGCGTTCCGGGCGCACCGGCCCGGCCGGCAGTGAGAGCCCGTCGGCCAGTGACTCTTCCTGAACCGCACTGTCGATGGCGACATAACACGGGGCATGGGGCTCGGCGGCGCAGAGTTTGAGCGCGCGTTGCACCGACTCCAGGGTGGCGGCCTGGGACACCGGCATGTCCGTCCATTTGGTGTAGCCCGAGAGGATTTTATCGATGCTCTGGGATGTGTGAATCCAGTCGATCCACGGGCGGCGCAGGGCCGCATCAATCGGCCCATTGCCGCCCAATACCAGCAACGGCACGCGGTCGCACCAGGCGTTGAAGATGGCCATGCTCGCGTGCTGCAAGCCGATATTGGCGTGCACCAATACCGCCATGTGCTTGCCGCTGGCTTTGTAATAACCGTGGGCCATGGCCACCGAGATTTCTTCATGGCAGCACATCAGGATGGCCGGCACGGCATGGTCGGGGTGATGCACCAGCGAGTCATGAATGCCGCGAAATGATGCGCCGGGGTTGAAACAGACGTACTCGATGCCCTGGTTGATCAACAGATCCACAAGCAAATCGGAAAAATACTTCATCGCGTACGCTCCATGTGGTGGGACAGATAGGTGTGTTCGTCTGCGCCGATGGCGCAGCGATAAGGCAGTACGTGGGCGGTCAGCCGCCCGCCAAGGCCCTGTTGCATTTGGGCTGGCAAGTGAATGGCGTTGTGTTGCCGGTCTATCGCCGGCATGGGTTCGAGCAGGTGGTCGTCGAAAAAGCGGTCGTGCTGGCCGGCCTCCACGCCGATAAAACCGTCAAAGGCCGCCAGCAGTGCGCGGTGGGCGGCAATCAGCGGGCCGACTTCAGCGACCTGCACGCCCAGGTAGACCGGCAAGCCCCAGCGGCGGCATTGCTCTATCATTTTTGCGCTGCTGAGCAAGCCACCGCATTTGGCAATGCGCAGGTTCACCGCATCCAGCGCCTGGTTTTGCCAGGCGTGTTCCAGGCTCAGGGCCGAGGTGACCGACTCGTCGAGCATGATCGGCACGCCATGCTTGAGGCGCGCCTGGCGGTAATCCTCCAGGCTGCCACGCGGCAAGGGCTCCTCGAACAACGCCACGCCGAGCTCGCGAAACTGCCGGGCGCTGCTGTGAAGTTGCGCGGGTGACCAGCTCATATTCGGGTCGACATACAGCGCCAGGCTCGGCGCAAGCGCCCTGATGCTGTCCAGGCGCTGTTGATTGGCCCGGACATCGCCGGCCAGTTTGAGCTTGAGCGAGCGCAACGGTTTGCGCTGTTCGAGGAACGCGTGCACCGATTGCGACAGGTCGAGCACCTGGGTGATGTTGACCTGGGCGGGCAGTGTACGGCGCGCCGCCGGGGGCGCCTCGGTGATGCGCAGCAGGTAGGCGGACAAGGGCAGTCCGGCCTGTTGCGCCAGAGTGTCGAGCAGCGCCATTTCCACCAGGCAGCGGGTATTGTTGCCCAGGCTTGCATCGGTCTCGCAGGGCAGGCCGTACTCATAGAGCGCACGGCCTCGGTCGACCGGGTCGCCGCTGGCCAATGCTTTTGCCAAGTGCGCGAAGTCAAGGCTGCGCAGTTGGGTCAGCACCGACTCGCAGTCTTCGCCTGTCACGTAGCGGCGCGGCGCGCATTCACCGATCCCTGTAAAGGCGCCGAGCGTCCAACTGAGCACCACACTGTCTGAAGTGTGGCGTCGGTGGGCGCCATGCACGAACGGGTTGGCCATGGGCTGGCGCACCAGGTAGACCTCAGGCGGCGTCATAGGCGTAGCGTCCGTTGGCTTTGACGAAGTCGGCGGTGAACCGCACGACCTGCCCCATGGCCGGGGTAAAAAACAGGTAGTGCTTGTCTTGATTCACCAGCAGGGTCGAGCCGTTGCGGCACAGGCGCTGGAAGTGGCCCACCGTGGCATTTACGTCCACCAGCGGATCTTTATTGGCGCAGATAAACAGGCTGGGCGCGTCGATAGGACGGGCGTCGACCGCCAGGTAAACCTTCTCCAAGGCCAGCAACTTCTTGCGTTCGCGATGCTGCAGGTGAGTGGTCGCAAGCGAGTCGTTACGGATAAATTCGACCAAGTGCGGGTTGGCGGTGAAGTCCTCGGCGTCGAGCCCCGAATCCCACAGGCTGTGTCGGTCGTCCAGGTCGATACTGGCGCGCTCCTGCTCACTCAACCGGTCGTGCATCTTGCCCAGCGACGCCGAGCAGATGACCAGATTGTCATAGGGCAATTGCGCATAAGAGCTGCTTGCGATGGCGGCCAGCACCGACCCGCCCAGGCAGTGGCCGAACAGGCACAGCGGAATGTCGTCGGGCACTTCGCAGCGAATGTGCTCGATGGCTGCCGCCGCATCCTCGTGCAGCGTGCGCACGTCCGGGAACCCATGTTTCTGGCCGCTGCTGATGCCGCACCCTTCGCGGTCGAGGGCGTAAAACGCGATGCCCAGGTTGGCGAAGGCGTTGCCCACCGACCACAGCCACCCGGCGTGGCTTTGCAGGCCATGAAAATACAAAATGGCGCCTTGCGGACGCTGCGGGCGCCAGGCGTGCAGGGCCATGCGCCGATCTGCCTGAGCCAAGTGGTGAACTTCACGCGCAATGCTGTGTGCAAACAAGTGCATATTCATGAGTGCCTCTCAAAGTCAGAATTGCTGGATGCCCAGCAGGGACAGGTCCGGTTGGAAGGGCTTGTATTTGATCTGCAGGGTTTTCCTCGCGGCCTTTTCGCGCTCGATGGCCATGGAGATCGCGTTGCCGGGCACCGTGATGACCTTGATTTGCCCCAGGCGCTTGCTGGAGCGCTTGGACTCGTACTCGATATTGATCGCCTGCAGGTGCCCGTCGAGCAGTTGGCTGAGGGTCTGCGACTCGCCGCACGATGCGCCGCCGGCCTCGATGGCTACGGCGTAGTAAGGCGTTTCGTGCCAGACCGGGGCGCACAGGTAGAGCCCGGCATTGGGAATGCCGCACATCTGTACGGCTTCGTGTAGCTGGGTCTCGGTGATCTTTTCGCCGGTAAAGGAGTGCATGACGCCGTTGCGCCGGCTGAAACTGATGCGCGGCACGCCGCGGTAGTAGCCGTGCACGCGGTAAATATCACCGGTGTACATGCGGACCATGCCGTTGCCTTGCCACATGACCAGGTGGTATTCGTCGCCTTCTTTGAGTTGGTCCAGGGCAACGGTTTCGGGCTGCGCCTGATCGCGTACCAGCGCATCCATGTCCACCGACACGGGGATGAACTCGAAGAACGCCTGGTCCACCGCCAGCGGTTGGCTGTCCTGGTCAGCGTCCATCGGTAGGGTCACCACACCTTCGGTACCGCACGACATGAAGGGCAGCACCTTGGCCTGCCCCATGATCCGCTCCAGCTGAGGCTTGTAGAGTTTGGCCGACGCCGCCGTCCAGCAACTGAAGCGCTCAAGCCCCGGCCATACATCGGTCAGCGACACCCCGTCAGCGGCGAGCACAGTCTCCAGCCGTCGCGCGGCAGCCGGGTCGGCCGCGCGCAAGAGGCTGCCGGTGTGGGCGCCGTCATGCAGGTCACGCAGCAGAAGCTCGCTGTTTTCCAGCAGGCTGTGGTGCAGGGAAAGCAGGGTGCTGGGGTTGATGGCGGTGAGCAGCCTTACGTCTTCGCCCAAGGTCCACAGCAGCCGCGCGTACATCTTCTGCTCATGGCTGGCATCTTGGGTCGGCGTGAACCACGGGGCTTCATACCAGGGCGGGTTCCAGTCGCCGCTGCCGATTTGCGGGTGGCGGTTGCTGATGGCCTGATAGGGAAGGCCATCCACGTATTCGTTACTCGGGTCACGTACGGTCTGGGTGTCCAGCGTGGCCCAGGGGTTGGCATGCAGCGCCGGGTAGTCATGGCCAAAAAAGCCCCACATGGCCTGGATGGCGGGCACCCGGTACTGGCGGATCCAGTGCAACGTGTAAGGAATGCGTTTGGACTGGCCGGTGGTGCCGCTGGTCTTGAGCCAGCGCACCACCGGGCTGCAGCTGAGTATCCCGCCTTTTTGCTGGCCTTCACGCACCAGGATTTCACGAAACCCTTCGTAGGTCATGACCGGGATGTTAGTGCGGGTGATGCGGCCGTTGCAGTGGCTGACCTGAAAGCGGTTTTCCTTCCAGAACAGCGATTTCTGGCACACCGAAATGATGTCCTCAAGCACGTGTTCCTGCGTCCTGAGGGGTTTGTCGAGCCTTTCCAAATAGTTCGCTTGCGCTTGGGCGCATTCAGCTTTGAAGGTAGGCACCCTGCGTTCCCAATGGCCGATCCAAGAGTCCATCTTGCCCATGCGTTCGTCCTCAATGACGTGAAAGGAAGAGAGACTGGTACGTCTCTGTTGTAAGTATTTATGCTCTCGAAATTTATGTGTCAATATGTTTCTTGTTATTAGATCCAATCATTCGATTTGTATGACGAGGTCAATAAAATCTTGATTTAAGTTATCAAGTAACTGTTATTTAAGTTTTTTTTGTTTTGTTTTGAGAGTGTTTTTTCGACCCTGAGCCAAAAATGAAATTTTATTTATTGAAATTTTGTGTTGACGGGAAAGCGATAATTTGAAAACCATGTAGAACGATCAGTATCAAAAGGAGGGCGATTCCATGGTTTCCAGGATCACGTTGGGTACTCAAGGGCTGCGTGTTGGCCGCATCGGCCTTGGCTGCATGGGCATGAGCCAGTGGTATGGCGCGACGGATGACAATGAATCGGTGCGCACCCTGCACCGCGCGCTGGAGCTGGGCGTGGACTTCTTCGATTCGGCGGAGGCGTATGGGCCGTTTACCAACGAGCGACTTTTGCAGCGCGCGTTTGCTGGTCGGCGTGAAGAGGTGGTGATCGCCACCAAGTTTGGTTTCCGTATCGTCGACGGCCAGATCGTTGGCGTCGACAGTTCGCAGGGCAATCTGCAAAAGGTCGTCGAGGCCTCCCTCAAACGGCTGGGTACGGACCACATCGACGTGCTGTATCAGCACCGGCTCGATCCCAGCATTCCCATCGAAGAGGTGGTAGGCGCGATGGGGCGCTTGGTTGAGCAAGGCAAGGTCAAATACCTGGGCCTGTGTGAGGTGGGGACAAGCACGATCGAGCGCGCCCATAAAACCCACCCGATATCCGTGGTCCAGGGTGAGTACTCGTTGTGGGAGCGCAATGTCGAGCAAGAGATCTTGCCGCTGCTGCACAACCTGGGAATCGGCTACGTCGCGTTCTGCCCCTTGGGTCGCGGTTTTTTGACCGGCAAGGCCGTCAGCGCCGCGCACTACGACGCCAATGACTTCCGCCAGCAGGACCCGCGCTTTCGCGAAGAAAACTTCGCAACCAATACCTTCCTGACCGAGTCGATTCTGGCGCTGGCCGCCTCTTGGTCAATGACGCCCGCGCAACTGGCGCTGGCCTGGTTGCTGACGCGCAGCCCTCACCTGACGGTGATCCCCGGCACCAAGCGTGTGGCCTACCTGGAAGAAAACGTAGCCGCCGACGACTGCGTGCTCAGCGATGAACAGCTTCAGGCGATCGAGGCCTTGCTGAGGCAGTGGGCGGTTGCCGGTGAACGTTACGAGCAGCGAATGATGCAGTTCATCGACCGATAGGCACTGCCAGGGAGGCCAGCATGCAATCGCACCGCTTGCTTGACGAAACGGAACAGCGCTTTCACCAGAACTTTTTGCAACGTAACGGCAACACGCAGGTGACCTCCTTGCTGACGGTGCCTGGATGTGTGGGCCCTGTGCAGGCCCGCAAAGCGTTCGCGCAGTTGGTGGTGGAGTACCCGTTTCTGCACCAGAAGATTGTGGCTGTCGGTGACGGCCAGTACGGGTTCGTGCCGGTCGAAAATCACGTGCAGTCGTCGACCTGCACAACACCGCCGTCGCGGCGTACCGACGTGTTGCTCAAGCTTGAATTGAACCGCTTGCTGGGGGATCAAGAGGGCTGGCGCGCGTTAGTGGTTGCCGATTCCGAGATCAACCAGACCCATATTCTGCTGACGCGTAACCATGCGATCTCCGACGGCTACAGCACCGCCAGGCTGGTCAACAGCCTGGCCGGTTACCTGGGCGCGATGCCCGCGAGCCTCGATAGCCGGGTGTCGCAGGCGTTCCATATCCGCCTGAAGTATTGGCGCGGGTCACCCCTTGAGACGGGCAAAGCCAGCTACGCCGATTTTGTCCAGTTGCAGGTCAGCCGCCAGGCCGCAGAACGCCTGGATCAACTGCGCGCGGCGTCTGGCTTCACCACCAATGCCATTTGGGGTGGGGTGCTGGCGCACAGTTTTCTCAGCTACGCGGATGTGCCGGCGTTCGACTTGTTCACCGCGTACTCACTGCGTGAACCCGCCAGCCATGGCCATCCGTTGACCAAGGCCTGCCTGATCGATGTGCGCAAAACCACGTTTGCGCGCCAAAACCCAGGCGTGCTCGAGTGTATTGAGCGCTATGCGCAGGCGGTCGCCGAGGGCAGGGCGCAACTGGGTGCGCCCTCGCCCAGTGCGGCCAACGACAGCCCGCGGCCCGCGCTTGCCTTTACCAATACCGGGCCGCTGGACCGCTTCTTGACTCACCCCGCGCCGGCCGTGCTCGGGTTTTCAACCCTAGTTAACCGCTCCGGCGGCAACTACGACTTCGTCTTGCACCTGGGCAGATTCAATGGCAACTGGCATGCGGCGCTGGCGTTCAGTTCGCTGAAAGTCGAGCGCGCTACGGCACTGGCGTTCAAGGCGCAGATCGAGGCGACCCTGGAGTCGCTGCCGGCTGCGCTCCACACCTCCTGAGGAATTGATAATGGATACTTCCAGTAATAAGAAGTTGACGCTGTTCGCCACCTGCCTTGGCTTTGTGGTGGTGCTGCTCGATGTGAGCGTGGTCAACGTGGCCCTTGAAAGTTTCAAGGCGGAGTTCGCCACCGACGTGCTGCAACTGCAATGGATCGTCAACGCCTACACGCTATTGTTTGCCTCGTTTTTGCTGACCGGCGGCGCATTGGGTGACCGGTTTGGCCACAAGAAAATCTTCCTGTGGGGGTATGCGGTCTTTAACTTGGCATCGCTCGGCTGCGGTCTGGCGGACACCTTGCCCGCGCTTATCGGCTTTCGGGCGCTGCAAGGCATTGGCGCAGCACTGTTGGTGCCCACATCCCTTGCGCTGGTGCGAATTACCTTTGAGGTGCCCGCCGAACGCAGCAAGGCCATCGCCTTGTGGGCGGGCGTTGCCGGTATCGCGCTGGCCGCCGGCCCGGTGGTGGGCGGCTTGCTGATTGGTGTGTTCGGCTGGCGCAGCATCTTTTTCATCAACCTGCCCATTGGCCTGATCGGCATTGTGCTTTGCCTGGCCAACGCGCCACGTATCCCGCCCAACCACAAAGGCGGTTTCGACTTGTGGGGGCAGCTGCTGGCGTTGTTTACCTTGGCCAACTTGACCTACGCGGTGATCGAGTTGGGCCGCCAGAACGGCGTCGATCTGCGCGTTGCGGTGCATGCCGTGTGCTTTGTCGGCGGCTTGCTCGGGTTTTTGTGGGTCGAGTCGCGAACTGCCCGGCCGATGGTGCCGCTCACAGTGTTCAACAACGCGGCGTTCAGCCTGGCCTCGATCTTGGGCGTGATCGTGAACTTCGTGTTCTACGGGCTGATTTTCGTGTTCAGCATCTTTTTACAGCAGGTCAATCACTACTCGGTGATCAATACCGGGCTGGCCTTTATCCCCATGACCGGCGTGCTGTTTTTCGGCAATCAGCTGGCTGCCCGCTGGCTGCCCAAGTTGGGTGAGCGGCGCCTGCTGGCGCTGGGCCTGGCCATCGCGCTGCTCGGCGTGGTGGCACTGACACCCTTCGTGGGTGGCGCGCCTTACGCCAACATCGCCGTGCAAATGTTTGTGATCGGCTTCGGTATTTCACTCACGGTGCCCACCTTGACCGCCACTGCCGTCAACCACGTCAGCAGTGATAAGTCCGGCGTGGCGTCCGCCATCGTCAATGCCTCGCGCCAAGTGGGTGGCCTGATCGGAGTGGCCATCTTCAGCCTGTTGATCAACGTGACCGATGCAGCCCAGTTCGGCCACGGGTTCGCCCAAGTTATCGCCTTGTCCTCGCTGCTATTGGCCGCGGGCTGGGCGTTGACGCTCGTGCTGTTGCGCAAGCAACCCCTGGCCGCGCAATCGGCCACCTGAAGCAGTGCTCAATAAACCCTGGAAGCAATGGAGATTGAACATGCAAGCAGTCATGAAGACCGAGGCAAATTCCGGCTACGCGCCGCACCAACTGGATGCCCAGCAAATCCTGGATTTTCGGGCCAATGGGTGGATGAAGCTGGAAAATGTGATCAACGCCGAGACGGTGCAGATGTTGCTCCAAGAGGCCAAGACCCGCATGGGCGAAGTGGCGCGCACGGTCGATCGCAACGACCCGGGCAAGCAGATCGAGAATGCCTACCGCTGGTATGCGCGCTGGGATGAAGTCTCCAGCACCTGCCCGCAGATCAAGGCGCTCAGCCATTCGCCTCAGTTGGCCAGCATTGCTTCGCAACTGGTGGGCGAGGAAGTGCGGTTCTATTCCGACCACGTGTTCGCCAAGAACCCCGAGTCCGAGGCCGGTGGCGACACCCCTTGGCATCAGGACTTTCCCCACCATCCGCTGGATCGGCAGGGCGCGCTCAATATCTGGATCGCATTGGTCGACCTGACGCCGGAGATGGGCACCATGCAGTTTCTCAGCCGCAGCCATCGGGCGGGCATGCTAGGGCGTTACTTCAACCGCAGCGATAACGTGACCTTGCTCGACGAGCATCCTTGGGTGCTGGACGAGTTCGAGATGTCGCCGCCGATTGCACTCAAGGCCGGCGATGCCACGGTGCACGACATGAACGTGATCCATGCGGCGCCCGCCAATAGCTCCAATGTGCCGCGCTGGGTGTATTCCACCCTATGGCTGCCGGTTTCGGCGCGCTACACCGGCGCCTCGAACCATCGCACCGATCCGCTTGGGCTGACGCTCGACATGCCCATGGAGCACCCCAAGTTTCCCGTTATCCCGACCCGTTGACAGCCTTGTACTCCGACCGGCACTTGCCGGTCGGCGTTCTATTACGTGAGGGGAACTGAACATGCCACATGTCTATCTTGAGTACACCGCAGGGGTGGCTGACGAGGTTGATTTCAAAAGTGCCTGCCAGCGTCTGCATCGAACACTGGTCGAGGTGTCGGGGTTGCGACTGGACCTGGTCAAAACTCGCCTTGTCAGCTACGACCACGCGTTCGTTGGCGATTGTGACGAGCGCCAGCATTTCATCCACCTCAACGTCTCCACGGTGACCGGCAAGGCCGGTGGCGATGAGCAGCGACGCGCGATCAGCACGGCGCTGCTTGCGGTGATGGCCGATATCTTCGCGCCTGCGCTGCTGCGACATAAAGTTGATCTCTCGGTGCAAGTCACCGAGGTTCCGGCCAGTGGCTATGTGCGCAAGCGATCGACGACCTTGCTGCCGTGAATGCTATGTAAATAACGAAGGCCGTTATTCACAAGATTGTTCAGTCGCAGTCAGTTCGATGAAAAGTTTTTATAACCTTATGTCGTAACAGTATTGGTCTTTATTGGTCTTTGAGATTTTTGCGATGTACTAATCGCTGCGTAATCACGCCGGGATCCAGAGAAATCAAGCCGTTCTGATGCCAGGCTGTCACACCACTTGGAACGTAATCAGGACGGTTCTCATGGATGCCACTGATGGGGGGGCGGAGGAGCGGGACATCTCAAAAAGCCGCCGCGTACTTTGCCAAGGGGGGGGGGTGGCAGGAGTAAGCCCCTTTATTAACCTACTGACGAGAGATCTTTTGGTCATCTAACACCTCAGTCTGGCGGGTATTCTCGCCTAAATGGGTGTCCGGAATCATTAGACCACTACACTACATGCAACAGTTCCTTCCCATGCGGTCTCGCTCGACCTCGCGCAATAGTCACCTGAAGTTGACACCAATCGACGAACTCGGGACTGCCTTCTGTCACCAACACTGTAACTATCATGTCACCAGGCCAGTTGAGGTGCATCATGAAGCCCGGTACGCTTAGGCTCCCGCCGGACTCCCTACAGTTCTGGGCCAACCCGAAAAACTTCGGCAAATACTGGTGGTGAGAGAGGCCCGATGAGCAGTTCGACTTGTCCCTGCGGCAGCGGCAATCTGATGCACGCTTGCTGCGGCAATTACCACTCCGGCCAGCCCGCGCCGAGCGCCGAGGCACTGATGCGCTCACGCTACAGCGCCTACGTGCTGGGGCTGATCGATTATCTGGTCGACACCACCCTCCCCGCGCAAACTAATGCTCTGGACCGCGAATCCATCAGCCAATGGAGCGCGCAGAGCACCTGGCTAGGGCTTGAAGTGGAGAGCGCAGACGTGTTTGGCGGTAAACCCCAGCATGCATTCGTGACCTTCATCGCTCGCTGGCACGACTCAGCGGGAGAGCACAGTCATCGTGAGCGCTCGGCGTTCGTCCAGAATCAAGGCCGTTGGTACTTCATCGACCCCACGGTGACGTTCAAAGCCGGCCGCAACGACCCCTGTCCATGTGGCAGCGAGCATAAATTCAAGAAATGCTGCGCCGCGTACGTCAACTGATGAGGTTTGCGCGCTTCAAAGTCAGGATTTCTCCAGACTAAGGTGGGACACATCGGGCGCTGGCGCCGGAGCCGGTCGTTTAAGGGGCTCGATATCGCTTCCGGCAGGCGCAAGGCTCAGGCCGGACAGGTCCAGACGCGGCGCCGCAGGCTGAGCTTTTGGGTCCTGCATGTCGCTGCCCAGTTGAGCGATGGAAAAATCGGGGGCCTGGACATCGATAAAGGCAGCCATGTAAACGTCCCGGGGCTCAACGTGCAGTTGGCGGTCCGGTGCACGCGCAGGCTGCGGAGCCGTCGGGGCATGCGCCGTTTTGCGGGTCCAGTTAGGCTCGTCGGGTGGAGGCGCGAGCTCGACTTCTTCGACTTCAACCTCGACCTGCGCCGCCTCGGGCATTGGCACAACATCCGCCATTGCGCCAGCACGCTCCAGCGTCGAGCGGTATTTCTCGGCACTGGCCTGGTCCAGATTGTTCTTCAGCACCAGACGACGACCGGAAAACAACAAAGCGACACGTTGCGCGTCAGCCTGGAACAGCTTCGCGAGGTTGGCCTGGACCCGCTCCGCTTGCGCGCCGGGAACCAATTGGCCGGAAAATACAATTTCGTATAACTTCACGGGTCAATACTCCTTCGACACATGGCGTGGGTATGGCGCAGGCTCTTTAAGACAGCGAGTTGCCCCCAATCGGTCAATTGCTAGACTCAAGCCCGACAGGGAGCAAATGAATGTTTTTTCCGACACGTATTTTTCAGATGGTCAGCCTTTCGCTGGTGTTGCTGGGACTGTCCGGCTGTTCGTCGTGGATCACCGGCAGCTACCAGGACCCCGACGTTCAGCTGATGAAGGTCGATGTGGTCAAGGCAAAGCTGCTGCGCCAGGACTTCAAGCTGCGCTTTCGCGTTGATAACCCCAACGACTCAAGCGTGCTGGTGCGCGGCCTCCGCTACAAAATCCTGCTTAACGACATATTGCTGAGCGAAGGCGAGTACAGCGACTGGTTCGTGGTCAAGGCCAACAGCCATCGAAACTTCTCTGTGCCGGTGCGCACCAACCTCTGGGAGCACCTCAAAGACATTTCAAAAATGCTCGGAAAACCCAATCAGCCTATTCATTACCGTCTGGAAGGCAAGCTCAAGACCGGATTTTTATTCGGACATAGCGTGCGTCTTGGTCGCAACGGCGACATAATTCCGAGTGCGTTATTGCCAGTAGACTAGGGCAGCAAATGCGGGGTTTAGCTTACCTGCTTCACCCCGCTATTCGCCCCCTATACATAACCTGTGGTACAAAAAGTGGTACAGAGCCTCACCCATCTACGGCGTCCTGCCAACGACCTCGCCTCCCTAAATGCCCCGCCTGCTTTGATCGTCTAGCTGCTCAGCAACGTGGCTGAAGGCTGCGTCCGCCTCTTCCTGCATATCCCGTAACTCACCAGCGTCGATGATTCCCAGACGCTCGAGCGCCGCCGCATGCCCTGCGAGTTCACCGGCCCAGTGCTCGGGCGAGTTTTCCCGTCGCGCTTCATGCTCGAGCAGCTGATTCCACAACCGGAGTTCGCGTTCTTTGGTCTGCTAGCCTCTCATGCCCTGCTCTCCTATGTTGATGCATGTCTGACCGGGTGCCGCAATGCTCGTTCAGGTGACTGAATTCGACTGCCCGTCAGATGACCTTCGCCATCTTTCCTCAAGTCGATTACTGTATATGCAGACAGTATTTATGATTAAGTGCCCACCATGGATATTCCTCAGAAGGACGAGATTCTTGCCGACTGGCATCAACAGATCGACAACCGACGGCTGTGGCTTAACCCCCTCGCCCACTACAAATACCTGATGCGTCTCGCCGACAGGCTGTCGGACCTTGGCGCCATTGACCCGCTGGAACGCTTCGACATGGTTGAACTTGCTAATGCCGCCTTCTGCCATTTCACAGAGGAGGTGCCCGCCGAGTGGCGTCACCCCGCTTCGGACTACGACGTTTACAACGCCGGCGGAGAGCCGGTCGGGAGCATCCGTGGGAATCGATATTTCCTGAAGGCGGGTATGGCGCAGCCAGGCCCGATGGATTTCTTCGCCCAGATCCAGCGCGCCGACGGCCAATCTAAAATCGTCACGCGCTCCTACCAGCCCTATGGCGAACTGATCGACCGGCACATCTACACGGAAACCGGGCAGAAGCTGACGCTGGTCGAACGCAACCGGCTGTTTGCAGGCGTGGCCAGGACGCGGCTGGACGATCCGGATTGCTATCGCGCGACAGTCGACGCGGCACTGATCGCCTTGGAAGAAGGCAACATGGCTCTGTACGTCGAGCTGTGGGAGAAAGAAAACTTCTCGATCTTCCGCCGATGCTCGGCCTGCTGCGATCGCTTCTATCTGCGTGAGGACTGCCAAGCCTGCGATGGTCAAGGCTTTGTCGAAGATCCTGAATGCCCGAGCAAACTTCCTCTGTCCATGCGCGGTCAACCGGTGACGAAAACGGATTGATAGAGGTGCGCCATGTGCAGCCGTTACGAAGCCCCGTCGCACCCGCAGATCATGAAAGCGTTCGGTGTTGAGGGCCCGGAACAAGGCAGGCTTGATTTGTGGCCGACCTACATGGGCCCATTCCTACGCCGACCTGAGCGAGAAGAAGGGCAGGACGAGCCTGGTCCAGCGCTCGAAGTACTGTCCGGATCATTCGGCCTGATCCCTAGCTGGAGCAAAGATACGAAGATTGCCCGGCGCACTTACAACGCCCGATCGGAAACGGCCGCGAAGAAACCATCTTTCCGCAGCGCCTGGAAGAACGGGCAGCATTGCATCATCCCCGCCGCAGCCATCTACGAACCCGACTGGCGTTCCGGCAAGGCAATCCCGACACGGATCGCCCGGGCCGACGGCGAACTACTGGGCATCGCTGGGCTGTGGGAGTGGTGGCGCAATCCCGACGGTGAGGTGATTCACAGCTATTCGATGCTGACAATCAACGCCGACGATCACACATTCATGCGGGATTACCACAAGCCGGACGACGAAAAGCGGATGGTAGTGATCCTGCCAGCTGGGCTCTACAACGACTGGCTCGACGCGCCAGCCCGCGAAAGCATGGAATTCATGCGGCAGTATCCGGCCGATCGCATGGCAGTGGTGCCAAAGGAGAGAGAATCATGATTTTGGATGATGGCGCTTTACCGCCAAGGTATCGCGAGGAGGTCCAACGGCTGCTGTCGATGATCGGCACCGCTGTGGATGCTGATACGGCGCGAATCGTTGGCCGGTATTCGGAGGGAGTCGTGCGAGGTTTTGAGATTGCGAAGTCGCTGAGGGATAGCGACATTGAGGAGCTATTCGTGATGATCGAAGCCGCGATACAGATGCGGCTTAAATATCTGGCTTCTCAGTGAGCGGACAGGGCTTGATAGGCTGACTCACACGCCAGCCCGGCTATTCGGGCACCGTCATAAGCCCTTGCCAGCTCTCCCGCTCGTTTGTCAGCCCTTTGGAACAAGTCGGAGAGCACCATTGCGGCGCGGGTGGCTGTTTTGCTTCGCTCGGCAGCGCCGGTATCGCTGGAGCTGCAGGTTGATCTGGCAGCAAGGCTTGCGGCTTCGGCCCGCACGCGCTCACCAGCGTCGTCAGAGCCAGCAGCATCAGCAACGGCAACCTTTGTTTGTTCTCTCGCATCATCCCCTACCTGGTCGATTGCCGTCTGGCGGCGTTGCTCTTCTGTTCGATTGGCCGTCGTTGCGGCGGCGAGCCCCTTAGCCTGCAAAACTTGCTGATCCGCCCACAGCGCCTTCCACCGAAGATCGGTAACGGTCACGCCGTGGTGGTAAGACCCGTAGAGCACGCCTGCGCAAGCCAGGATGATCAGCACTAATACCCCAAGCCTCACGTACAAGCTGGCTGAGTTCATGGCACGTCCTTAAAGAAAATGTGGTGGCCCAGGCGCAACGTCTGCTTCGCGCCCACTACCCACTTCGGCGGCTTCGGCATGGTAGTGGCGTAATAGTGAGTTGCGCCCCCGGTAGAGTCGGGTTTTACTCCGTCGATCACTTGTTGCGCTGCCAACTGGCACATTGCGAATTCAGCCTTCGGAATTGCCTTGGCGCCGCTGAGGAACGGAAAGTTCGGATCGTTTCGGTTCCAGCAGCTGAACTGCCACGGCTTCTGGCATACGCCGATGTAACCCTCGCCCCACCAGTCAGGCTTGCCATCGGTGTGTAGATCGATGTCCACCCGGTTCCTGATCGACCACGCCACGGCAACCATTCCGGCCAGTCCCTCGCCGCGCGCCTCGCCCCAAAGCGTACGCGCCAGCACATCGCGATCTTTCTCAGTTACAGGCATTACTTTTCTCCAGGCGAAAAAAACCCCGAACTCGTCGGGGTCTGTGTGTAGTTTTTGGCGGCTCCTATTCGGACGCCGGCCCAAAAGAGCCAGGCCCGCCATCGCGCCACGCCCTCGGCGCGTAAAGCCCGGTACAGGATTGCGTCGGCATCTTTGCGGGAAACCTGGCCAGTCGTGTAAAGCCAGTCATGCACGGTCGCGGCATAGTTGCCGTATCCCGACACCAGAGCGAATAGCACGAACAGAAAGACGTTGTGCAGCACCTTGATGCTGGCAAAGTCCGTGGTGAAACCAGACGGCACCGTGATTACTTTCAGGTCGTCGTCGGCCAGCACCAGATCATCCAGGAGCGTATGCATCCGCCGGCCGATCTGTTCGGTTTTCAGTGTGGTGGTGAAGCGGCTCATACCTGCCACCAGCGGTCATCGGTAAAATCAGCTGGTACGGTCTCCATCTGCTTGAGGTTGCTCCCCGCAAAGATCAGGGCCAGCTTGCGCGAGGCCGAGGCCTTGCCGAACTCGACCACGGTCTGCGCATCCATGGGCACTCGGCTGTTGTCATCGGCAATCCACTCAAAATCAGACCCCGAGCCGGACCAGCGCAGATCGCCAGGCTGGGCGCCCATCACAATGGCCATGAAAGCGAGCTGCGCGGATCCGGCTATGTTTTCCCGATCTGACTCCCGCGACTGGTACAGCACACCATTGAAAACTACCCCGGCGCTGATTCGGCGGTCGCGCTCCGTATCAATCAAGCCCCGAAAGACCTCCGACGCCAAGCTATCCTTGGCCTGCTTGGTAACTACCTGTGCCCAGTCAATAGTGCTCATTCATAAAGCTCCAACGGCAGAGCGCCAGGTAATACAACATCTCCGTCCGCAACATCCACCAAGTCATCGGGATAGGCTTGCGCGGGGCTGTAATTTATAGGCAGAGGTAAGATCAGGGTTACTACCAGCTCTCCACCCTGCCGGTGAACGTCCCCTGCAAACCAAGGACTATCGATAGCAGTAGATGGAAGGGTGCCGCCATCTGGTAGCCGTGCTAAGTCGAACGCCTCCCCATTGAGGATGAGCGCGTCCCCACGCTTTTCAACAGTCAACGTGTCGTCTCGACGTGAAGGTGAAAGTTTGATAATCATCAGAACCACCTTCCTATGGCGATCCAGTGGCAGGCGTAGGGCTGCACAGCAGCGCTACCCTGTACGTCAAGCGCATAAAAGGTTACTTGTGAATTTGTTGCTGCTGCATATGCAGACGGAGTAACGCGAGCACTACCCTGAATAGACAGACCCGTATAGGGGGCAGCGGCAAAAGTGGCGGGGAAGGTCCAAACTACCTGACCGTAATACCCGACCCCGTATGCGTTGGTAACTGAAACGGTAGGGCCAGCAGAAAACTTGCAGATCATCGTGCCATCGGCAAACTTTGTGTATTCCCCGTTCGCGTTTGAGCCCCTCTCAATGATCGCCCCTGTTGGGGTTCCATTAGTTTGGCCAACGCCTCCAAGAATAGTCCCCCGTGAGTAGGCCAAGTCCCACGCGACCCAAGTGTTACCATTCAGGGTTCTTTGAAGAACAACAGCGGAGTTCAGCTGCTTGGCTACCTGCTTAATAAAGGTCCCTACGCCTATTACCTCCAGTAGCCAATTACCACTGGATAGCGGTTGATCGGTGCCTGTTGCGAGGGGGATATAATACCTGCCGGGCGTGGTGACACTGTTCCACGCCACCCCGCTTGCCAGCGTGACCGCTGTGGTGCTGACCTTCCCGCTAATCAGCACCTTGATATCGGCGCCCACGGCTTGCGCCAGCGCGGTAATGCGCGCATCAAGGCCCACCGGTTAGGCCTTGGCGGTAGCGTAGGAAGCGGAGAAATCCGTTTCAGGATTGCCCACGCCGATGTTCTGGCAGGCTTGCAGCTTCTGTGCAGTGCTTAGGGTTTGCGCATCGTCAAAACGGACCCGGTTCGCCACCGCAGTGGTGAGCGCGGTCAACAAGCCTTCGTCGCTGACAATCAGATCCTGAAGCTCTTTCAGAGTGTCGAACGCCGCACTGGCACCGCCTAAAATCGATGCCTGAACCGCCGCCTTTGCCGCCTCAATCGAATCAAAGATTTTGTTGGCTGACCAGGTGACAGCGGTAGCGCCATCGCCGGCGGTGTCGTCAATGTTGGCGCCGGACGAACCCAGCAGGCCGTACAGTTCGTTTACGGCAGCAACCAAGTTGCCTTTGGCGGTGGTGGACAGCGCAGTCAGGTCCCCCTGTTTGCTGGTGAGCGTCTTAATGTCGGTGCCGATGGCTTGGGCAAGACCGATAATCCGGGTTTCGAGGGACATAACTTATCCTTTGGCGAGAATGTAATAGTTGAGTGGGTCAGGGCTTAAATCGTCTGAGACATACAGCTTCTGGTCAGAGCCGAAGGTGAGGCGGTTGTTAGGGTCCGAGCTGATATCGGCAGCGTTGATGCCTGGCGGGCCCTGCTCGCCGGCGGTGATCACTTCGATTTCCGGCGTCTCGATGCTGATCGCGTACTCAAGCTCCACCGTTGCCGTCTCCCGGTCTTCCACTTCAAAGGTGACGACCTGGGCAGCTATCGACATTTGAAGCCCCCTTCGGCATAGCGCGTGACGGTAACGCCGCCATAGATCACATCGAAGGTGTAGTGCAGGCCCTCGCCCGTCAGCATCGCGGTCTGGGCGGCTGTCAGTTCACGCGTGAACGTGCCGGCGGTGGTGATGGCCAGGCCAGTGCCCACGCCCAGGACAAACAGAAGCTCGTCACCCCGGTAAGCACTAAGGGCGCCCGAGGCTTCGGCCAGATCCACAGCACGTCTGTAGATCAACTGCCCACCCGTTGGCTTGAGTCCGCTCGCCGACATTGCGTTGATTTCCAGCGTGTCGACATCGATGACCTTGGCGCGGTGCGGCAACTGCTTGAAAGGCTCACGATTGAGGTCGGGCATACCCTGAACGCCACGCGCCCAAACGGGCCAGGCACCTTCGAGACCGTGAGCAACGGCCTTGACCAGAACAGGCGCGCCCGCAATCCCGGCGATGTCCCGATAAACGAACTCAGGCTGCATGATGCGGATAGTGTCGCGGTAAGTGGTTCCCGGAGTAACAGGCAGGTCTTGGCGGGCCGGCTGCATGGCTGGCTCCTCTTAACAGAAAGTTGGATTAGACCCAGTTGACGGGCGTCGGCGATCCGACAACAAACTCTTGGGATGCGGGATTAAAACTGCCGTAGTGACGAACGTCATCTATCGGATAACTGCCAGATTGTTTGAGGTAGCCAGCAGGGGTTAACGCCCCTTCAAAAACTGCCGGCTGCTGGTTCACCTGATGACTGATAGCAATCAGGTTGTTGCTGTACAGCGAGAAGTGCCAGAACTTAGAAAGTGATCCGACAGCGGCGCCGAACTGCGGCACACGACCGATAGCGCTACCTTCAAGCACACCTCCAATTGATGGGCCGATCTGGAATGAGCCTCCCGGATACGACTGAGTTTCCTGCACGCCGTCAATGCTTACGCCAAGCGTAAGCTCATCCCCGTTGATTGACCCTGATGATCCGTAGGACACGCTTTGCACCCAGTCATCGCCCGGACCTTCCCAACTGATCGTTGAATTACCAGCCGAAACAGCGCCGCCAGATACGACACCCACGCCGTTCTGAACAATGTTCACCTCGCCGTTGTAATACTCATTGGCAATGCGCGGGCTGCTGGTGGCCACCGAGAAGCTTGCACCGCCGATAGCCCATGAATCGGTGAAATTGAGGTAACAGGGCGAAGGCTGCTCCCCCTCAAACGGCAGCATCACAAGCCATTTGATGGCCGTGCTGCTACTGGTCGGACCTTGCCAGCCGTTGCCGCTCACAACCCCCAAAGATGACGGGTAGTTGTACGTCACCTTGTCCCCTATCGCGACGCCCTGCTCATTCAGTATCGGCTCACGGTCTATCTCTTCGGTCGCTGACAGCAGCGCGAATTGATTTTGTCCGCCTCCCGTCAGACTGCGCTCGACCTTCATGACCTCACCTGAGCCATATAGAACCGTTACGGTAACGGCTACATCAGCGCCGAATCCCGACAGCGTAACTTGGGCGAACGAATACGGCCGCAGGCGGGCGTCCGTATCCATGTCTGATTGATCGGTGGTGTTGAAAGCGCTCCAGGCCAATACGGCATTTCGACCTGACGTGCTGACCGAATGCAGCCGAACAGCGGTTGCGCTCTCTGAGCCAAGGTCGGAGAAAAAATTGATTCGATCCTCAAAGGACAGCTGACCCAATGGAACCACCACCGTTCGGAGCCGCGCTTCAGGTGCAACGCCAAATTCGCCAAAGCGCGATATCGAAAATTGCAGCCTGGTGGTCGAAGCACTGATCGTGCGCTGCAACATAGTGACCCGCCACCGACTGCCGTCTAGTGCCTGATAAATCCACCCATCCAATTGCCTGTTGTAAAGGCTATTACCTGAGATAAGCGCCCTTCCCGCCCAGTAACTCCCACCAGGCGGCGTCAGCGCCAGTTCTTCATCGGTGATCGGCGATATCCCCGGCACAACAATCAGGTGGGTATCGCCGGCACCGATCAGCGTGCGCTGGGCGTTCGGGGGCTGGGTGTAGGGCTTGGTCATGCCGCTGGGCAACTGGATAGAGCTGTTGTTAATCAGGCCATGCCAAGGCCATACCAGTAGTCTCTGCATCTGTAACCCCAGTGTTCAATCGATTCGGATCAGACTTTGTCCGGCGTCAGTTGATGGGTGCTCAGAAGGCTCCAGCTGTGCTGGGCATAGCCAATGAAGTAGGCCAGACGAAAAAGCATAGTCACCCCGCTGGGTACGGAAAGCGTGGCCGCGCCCATCAGGGGAAATCCCAAATCCTCATCGATTGTCACGACCAGCGTTCCAGGAGCGCTATTGCGGATCACCAAATCGACCTTAGAAAACAGGTCAGTGGCGAACGTCTCGCCGAACGATGGCAGCACAAGACGCTTAGCAAAACCTTCGCTTGAATCCCAGAACGTCTGGGGCTTCTTGGGAAGAAACAGCATGTTGCCTTGGTTCTCCGGGCCGCCACCGTAGCCTGGCTTCGCCTCATCCAGGGGGCGGTTTTCGATCAAGCGCCAATAAGGGTTAAGCCCCTTGAACGGACTGACCCAAAGCCCAAGACGGACAAGGGTCGGGGCGCCTGAAAAAATGTATAACGGGTCCGGGATGTCGAAGTTTAAACCCGGCAGCCAGTTGTTATCGTAGGTCATCGAGATTTGGAGGTCGGCTCCAATCGTGGGTTGAAAAATCAAATCCACTTCGTAGTAACCTGGGGCTTCCGGCGGCGGGCCAAATTTCACCTCGTAATCAGAAGCCGGATTAACAGGCCAGATGATGCGCGGCACATTCAAGTCTATCGTGTAGCTCAGCTGTGCTACGTCAAGCGTCAACTCAGTGCCCGGCAGGGGGTGCCCCCAATCGTTAACCGATTCAATTCCGGACGACAACCAGCGCTGTTTAGTCGCTGTATTGATGTAATGGGCCCCCACACTTGGCGGCGCGGCTGTTGGGTTAACTGTCGCTGTAACGGTGTGTTGAACTGAACTCATATCATTCGCCTACCAGTTGATTGTTTTGTTCGTCTTCGAGCAAGTCGCCGCTATCTGACGTCAAGGCCCCATCCGGGGCGGGTGTTACGCCGCCGCCACCATCACCACCACCGGCCTCAAGCACCGCGACCCGTGCAACCAGGTCGGCGATCTGTTCAGCCATCCGGTTAATCCCTCCCGCCGTGATCGAGCAATAGATAACGGTGCCCATCGGCCAGAACTGGGCGCCGGTGTTTTCCTGCGCTCGGGAAACGGTGACTACACCTCCCGCTTTCTTGAGCGCGATGATCTCCCAGGCGCTTTGCTCGACAGGATTAAGCGAGTTGACCAGCGTTAACCGATACTCCCCGTTTCCCAGCAGCGCGACGGCAGAAGCGCTGATCGGCAACACCGTTGCCGCCTGCTGCATGTCCGCATTGAGCTGCGTGATCCAGTTGTTTACGTAATTCATGACAGTCCTTTACGGGATGGACTAGGCAGGGATTGGCTGCGCCAGGTTGATCACGGCTTCAGCGCCGTTTGCGTCGGCAAGCACCAGTTTTTTGATGGCAGGAATCGAGAACAGGCCGTCACTGCTCAGCATCCCGTCTGGCCAATACTCGCGAGCCTTGAATGCCGTTTCCGTGAGAGGGCTTGCGATACCGCCACCGGATGTCGCCGGCGCATTCTTCGGATTGAACGTCCCGACGCCCTTTGCCGCTGGCACCCGACCTCGCGGATCCAGAGCCGGCAAAGAAGTGGTTTTTTTCTTGGGTGTTACCAGGCGGTTAATGTCGTCGCTGATCTGCGATCCAGATCCGCTGCGATCAGTGCTGATTCCGGTTGCGATGGCCTTTCGTTCGGCAATCAGGGATGTCGCCCCGGATTGGCGGCTAGCCACCGCTGACGCCCCGGCGCTACGGCGATCACTTTCGAGGCTCATGCTTAAAGCTCCAGTGGGTCGTTGGGAATGGTCAATCGATACCGTGCGGCGATGTCCACGACCTTTTCGTCTCGCTCAGTAGCAGCGATTTCAGATGCAGTGATTTGCAGGCGTCTATCAAAAACCGGGAGTGTTGGATCGGCGTTGTCGTAGTTGCCGGAAAACCCATCAAGGCTGTCGTTGTAAACAGGCGAACTGGGCTTGCCCCCAAGCTGGGTGCCCAGCGCCGGTACAGCGATATCGGCTTCCTGCGCAGCGGTTGAGAAAGCTGGAGCCGAAAGCGCATCCTGATCTGCCCCACCGCAGCGCATGACCTTCACGGTCAGCGTGGTTACAGCAGAGCCCGAGGCAAGGTCGAACGTGTCGGCAACGCGACTACAGCGCGCCTGAGCAAGCACGCCTTGATCGTCAAGTCGCAAGGTATGGATCAGGTCAACATCCAGCACCATGCTGGTCGGTACGCTCCAGCTCACAGCCGTGGCGCTGTGCGCCAGCACCACCGTTGTTTTGGCCTGATTGAGCAGACAACGCAACGCGGCCTGCCGCTGTGATTCGTCACGCTCGTCGACGTGGCCCGACCTGCCGTCGACTGCCGAGGGCACCTCAAGGCCAAACGGGGCGCTTTCCCACGCATTGCCTCGATCAGTCGTGTAATCAATGGAAAGCGAGTCGCGCGCAATTACCTCGCCGGCCTGCTCCACGCTGGCCTCAGCCACTACCGTAAGCACGTACTTTTCCGTAACAGCCTGAGCCCAGCGCCGCCCGCCGGTGAAGGTCACACCCAGCAGTAAGTCGGGATAGTTATTGATCCATGGCACACCGTTGCCGCAAATGTTCGCACCGGTTGCCGGGGTCTTGATGTAGATCGGCGACTTGATAATGTTCAGCCCGGCAGAGGACGCCGAGTCTTTCATCATGGCAACGTCGGGCAGCTCCGAGCTGCTCTGCCGCCACTGGCAGAAACCTTGTGTACCGCCCAAACCGCTGGTGTCCGGGTGACGCCAGGTGAATGTCTCGTTTCGCTGGTGCAGCCGCGAAAACCGATAGCTCGCCTCGATTTCGACGGTGTTCGTCAGGCTTGTCAGATCTGCATAACCAACGCTTACCGAATCATAAATACTGGTGCCCGCACCAAATGTGAAGTCCACGCTACCTGCGTACCAGGTCGTTAGGCGAAGTTCGCCGCCGGCAGATGAATCCAAACTTGATTGCACTGTGCTCAGACGCTCGCTCAGATAGTCCCAGCGACTGCGGCCCTCTGCCTCCGAGAAAACATCAATCGACCAGTACGCCGGCACCAAGGCATCAATCTGTGCGACCGTCAGTTTTTCGATCCGCTGCTGAAGTTGATCCCCGCAATGACACAACAGCAAACGTCCAATCGAGTCCCACTCGGTTGTAACGATACGGCCGGTGTAACGGCGCTTTTGCGTTGTGACGCCCAAGGCATTGGTGATGTAGTCAATGCTTACCGTGCGGCCCACCCAATCCATGGGCAGGATAGAGCCAGGCAGCATTTGCAATGTGAAGGTGGCCAAACCCGCAGCACCTCGCTCGCGATCTACTTCCACCTGGCCGGTCAGCCGCGCCGTGAAGTCGACACCGCCGACCAGAACGCGCAGCGCCCAACGGAATGCATTCCCTGGAACAACGGGTTTTGGGTCTGATCCTGCCGCGCCACTGTACAAGCCGTTAAGAGGCGCAGAGTTAAGCGGCGATCCGTTGAGAAGCATCAGATTTCTTCCCAGGCAATAGACCAGCCGAACGTTGCCTGCGCTGCGCTCATGGACTTTGGCGGCTTACTGGCGAAGACGTTGTAAACCGGCATCCATTGGATCATGTACTTGGTGCCGCCTATCACCTGGCCTGCCGTGGCTATCGAGCCATCCAGCTCGCAGGAAGTCTGGACCCACTCAGATCCAACCAAGGCGAATGCCTTCGGGCTAGTGTCAGGCCGCACAAGGCTGGTCAGGGCATAAGACAAAGAATCACCGACAATGCACTCTTGCGAAGTCAGGCGAAGTTCAAGCGGCTGACTGTAGTCAAGGCCGTCCAGTCCTGGGGGCATCCAGCCCTGGCCACTGATCGAACCAGAAGCTTTTCCCCAGTGAGTCATCTTCACGCCGGCACCGCCCGAAAGTCGCACCACAGTTTCCCCCAGCAGCGGCGTGTCAGACTGGTCCGGCGCACCGGCGTGCAACACGATGGGAACACCACCCAAGGTGACAAGAGGTAGGCTCATGCATTTACTCCGGACACAAAAAAACCGCCACTTAGGGCGGTTCGCTTGAACAAAAAGGTTTAGCGCTTGGTGACGATCACCGAGGGCGGGTCACTGCCAAAATCACATGACGCTTGATAGGGCAGCATGTTGCCGAATGCGTTTTTTGCGTCGAAGTTGAACGCTACTCGGGGCTTTCCTCCGGCACCCGACAAATCACTCCCCATGCCCGTGACGTAATGCACGTCTACCGATGAAGGGAAGGCGGCGCGCTGCCTGACCAGCGCTTCACAGGTCTTAAAAGCTTCCTGCTCTGCACTGGATCGGCTGGGTCTGTCATCCGCGTTCCGGTTGAGATAAACCATTATCAATAACAGCACGCACAACAACAGATATGGCTTAAGCCGTCTTACTGTGAATGGTTCAGCCATTAACCGCTCCCTGTTAAATTTCGCGGAACCATAGCAGATTACGGCGCGCCGAATTTCAATCGCTGATTGCGCAAAATACGGCCCATGTCCTGGCGCTCTACCTGCACTTGGTAGACCTCCCCGCCAGCATTGAGACTCAGACTTCCCCAGTTTTCCGGCGCCCTTGGGCTGGCCTGTTCGAGCAAGTCCTGGCTCGGCGCGGCCACGCTAGGGAAAAAACCGGGACTAACTTCACCACCACTCGAAAACCCTGGCAATCGCCGCTCATTGATGCTGCGCAGTAAGTCGGGACCGTAATGCCGAACGGCCGCTGCGCGCATGATGAACTCGCCATTTGAGACCCTGGCCAGAATGCTATCGCTGGTTCCGGTGCCAGGACCGCGCACCATATCGCCCCTTGCAAAGGTTGGTATGTCGCTGCTGGCCACAGCCGGACCACCATCAGCCCCCGTTACCGTAACGGGTATGGTTAGCGAACGACGCAAGCCCTCAGCCATTGCCGCAATCTGGCTTTGAGCCTCAGACACGGAGGCTGAATCCACAGACGTCTCAACTGGCACATCTACAGAATCCAAATCTGGCAATTCAGGATCAAGATCGACCGGTATATCACCCTGCTGATCAAGCTGGCTTTGAATCTTGGAGGCAGCGTCCGAACTCACTTGAGGTTTTACAGTTACACCCACCGACTGATCAGAGTAGCTGGCCTGCCCTGGAACGTATTTCAATTGCCCATTGTTAGCATCAGTAGCAAGCACACCGTTTTTGACTTCCGCTTGGGCAGTGCCGCTCACCTTATTGACCAGACTTTCCGCCAGATTCTTACCTTGCGGTAAAGCATTGGAGGCAATGGCAGGATCCACAGCTTGACCGAGCGAGGTTTGCAGGTCTCGCAACTGCTTTTTGACCTGCGCCATTCCGTCCTCAGAAAGCGTCGGGGTGATGGTCAGCGTTTTCAGTTTCGCAAGTTCCGCCTTGAAGTCCACCGCCTGCGCAGTTGCTGCCTTTAAACCTTCCTGAGCCTTGTCCAGAGAAATACCGTCTGCCTGGGTCTCAATGGCTTGCAGCTCTTTGATAAATCCTGAAAAGCCGTAAGTATTCTCGCCATTGTCAGCCAACTTCTGAATCATTTTCAGAGCAGAATCGGCCTGTTTTTTTGCGGTTTCCACGTCACCGGAGGCCAGTGCTTTACGAGCGCTTACCTTTAGTGACTGGGCTGCTCCGTAACTGGGATCTGTCGAACCGCTGCCATCAATTGCGGCCAGGGCATCGGTGTACTTTTTCTTGGTATCGACTTGCTCTTTCAGAGCCTTTTTGATTTCGGCCGTTGCAACTCGCTGCGCCGCCACTTGCTTAGCAAGCGCCGTTTTGGTGTCGGTGGTCAGCTTGGTCTGAATGCCCTTCAACTGATCACTGTAGGCCTGCGCACTGTCGGTTCGTTGCTTCTCATAACCAGCTTCTGCTTCTAAGGCTTTCCCGTATTCGCGAGACTTTTTGAACGCATCCATCGCCTCTTGAGTTACCGGCGCGGTGGGTCCGTTCTTAGCAGAATCAGCGCGTGCTATCTGTTCGGCTAACTTTGAATAATAGGTCTGGGCATTCTGAAGACGCTGCACATACTCTTTGCGCTCCGTCTCCGACATTTTTGCCACCTCGGCAGTAGTGGAAACCAAGGTGTCTTTGTAAGTCGAATTAACGCGAATCAGATCATCCAGAGTTTTGGCTTGATCCTTCTGCGACTTTTCAAGCTCTTGCATCTCTGAATAAAGGCTGTAGAGCTGGCTCAACTGCCCACCAACGTAAATCAGTTCCGCAGTGAGAACCGTCCCTCCCAGGCCGCTAAAAATTCCTTTCAGCTTTCCGGCTTTGCCGGACAAGCCATCAATGGCAGATCCGGCCGTAATGGCTGCTGGAGCGACACCAGATAAACTGCCACGAAACAATGCAAACACCGCAGCGGCCGATTTTATAGCCAGCGAAAGAGTCCCGGCGGCTACCCCCAGCGCAACGGTCGACACAATGCCGTTACGTAACGGCTCGGGCAGACTATTGAATGCATTGAGCAAGTCAGTCAGAAGACGCACTACAGGCAGACCCGCCGCTACCGCAGCACCAAAAGTGTTTTGGAGATCCTTCATTGCGGCGTCAAAACGCTGCATCTGCGCTTCGGGCGTGGCTTTCATCTTGTTGTAGGCCACTTCCGTGGCACCCGCCGCATGGTTCAGCCGGTCAACCTGATCGGCAAATTGGGCGTAGTTTTTGGACAGGGCTAGAATTGCTGTTCGGCCCTCTGTGTCCGGGATTATTTGCCGCATGGCCTCAAAGCCGATTTTCTTTTGCGCGATCTGCTGAATGGTTGCGGTCAGGCCTTTCCACTCAATGCCCAGCGCTGCCATGGCTTTGGCCGCTTCTGGCGCCGGCGCTGCCAACTGGTTGATGGCACTGGTCAAGCCGGTGAATGCTTGAGGCGCCTGAATGCCCTGCACCGTCATACGCGCGATGGATGATGCCACCTCAGAAAAGCTTACTTTGGCCGCAGCAGCGGTCGGCAGAACCTGCCCCAGGCCTGCCGAGAACTGGTCAAAGGAAACCACACCATCCTTGATCGCAAGGAAAAGCTGGTCGTAACGGGTATCAAGATTGCCCATGCTTTCGCCATAGGCGTTGATGATCGAAACCCCAACGCCGGCGGCGGTCTTGGTGTCCGACATTCCCGCCACGGCGGCCTTGGTCGAAGACGCCAGAACCTTCATCACATCAGCGGTTTCAACACCGCTACCCAACAGCTCATAAACCGCAGCCGCGCTGTCCGTGGATTGCTTGCCCATGTCACGGCTGATACCGCGAATACCTTCCGAAAGACCCTTAAGCTGATCGTCAGTGAGGTCGGTAATAGTACCGATGGCCGCAATCTGTTGCTGAAAACTGGCGAAGCTGTTGAACGAACTACCAGCCGCTAATGCGAAGCCTGCAAAGGCAGCCGCACCGGCCAGAATTTCGGAGCGGACATCGCTCAAGCCGCCCTTCCAGGTCGCGGTAGCTCCAGTGAGGACGCGGGTCTGATTGGAGGATTCAGATAGCGCCTGACGCAAAGTGTTCTGCCCGATAGCAATTTCGGTGGCGGTCAGCCTGCCAGTCGAGCGCAGTAAGGTGAACTGCTCTTGAAGCTTGGAAATCTGTGCAGTGCTGTCGGAATACTTGGTGATTCCCAGGTCAACCTTGCCTGTTTGGACGGTTTTGTCAGCCTGACCAGTGCTCAAGCGCCTCGACAGCTCACCCTGAAGCCGCTTCTGTTCACTGGCGAGGTTTCGTGTATCTGTACCGGCCGCTTGCAGCTCGCGGCGCATCTTGCCCAGTTGCAGGCTCTGCGAGGCCTCTTGTCGCTCCAGCAACTTAAGCTGACTGGTTGCGTCTCGGTATTCAAGCTGTAGCTGCTTGGTCGGGATAGCTGTCGATGCCATCTGATCGCCAAGTGCCCGCACGCTGTCCCGAGCGGTCGCCAACTGCCGCCCGGTTTTCTCAATAGTGTTTTCCAATTCACGAAAGGTGTTTATCTGACGCAGTGGCTTTTCAACTACACGAACTAGGTCGGCAAACTCCTTTCGAAAACCGCCTACGCTTTTGGTTGCTTGGTCAACGTCGGCTGTCAGCTTTAGTTCGATATCAGACACGGATACTCACTTTGCCGCCTTGATAGCCGCATTGAAATAAGACCAGGGGTAATACAAGGCGTTTGCATGGCCCAAACGAACCAGAGCATTCAGCGTTGTATCAATGTTCTTTAGACTTTGGCCGGGAGGTGTAGGGCTTGCCCCAGCCTGCCCAGCATCGCGAAAAAATGCGGGTTCAATTCTTTGCAAATAGCGATTACCTCCTGAACCTGCGAGGGCTTTAGGCCGTCGATAATCGCGGGGGTCAGGTCCGTCATTCGCTTCAAATCATCCAGACTGCAATCGACAAACAAATATGAATCCACGATATCCAGCGCAACAGGCTCTGAATAGGTCTGAAGCCAGTTGCGAACCTGCAATACTGTCATTTCTCGACAAATCACCGTAACTTCACCGATGGCTATTTCTCGGCTGTTGGTTTGCGCTGCCATATAAACCCCATAAAAAACCCGCCTAAGCGGGTTTCGATCTATCCACCGAAAACTGACTCAGAAGTTAAGCGACCGACTCAACTTCCTTTTCAATGCGCATGTACTTCGACTTGCCCGCGCCGACTTTCTTCGGATCGGAAAGGACTTTAACTGCCACTTCCGAGCCCATGAAATCGTCAGCGCTGATCCAATCGGTACTTGCTGCGGGGCTCAATTGGCAACGGAAATACTGCAGGTTCAACCGCTTTTTGGTGCCCGCGGCGTTCGCGCCCTCAAAGAGGAATTCAACGACCTTGCCGCTGTTGGTCAGCGCTTCGATGACATCAACCTCAGCGCACTGGTAATCGATCAGCAGATTTGCAGCTTCCGCAATTGCACCGCCAGACAGGATCTCGATGCCGGAACCGGTCATCTGATAATCGTCACCGTCCTTGAACACGGTTGCCGGAGCGCTGGCCAACGCCACCGACGTGATGCTCAGCGGCATCTTGTCGAGCTTGATGGTGCCGCCCTTGGTGGCCGTATGAGCTTCGTCACTGACCGTTTCAGACGGGATGCGAGTGACATCACCCCAGTACATCAATGCGAGGTTTTCGGTGTACAGCTCGCGCCAGTTCATGGTCAGGCCCATGCTGGTAATGCGGCTGATCGAATCGTATTCGCCGCCCTGCGGGGTAGTGGTGTCAGCCAGCGTCAGGTCAGTTTTTTCAATGGCCTGGGCGAGTGTCGACACCAAGCCGATCGGCATGAACGGGCCACCAATGCCGTAGAGGCGCATTTTGACCAGACCGCCGACGACGAACGTTTCAATTTCGCGGGACATGTTTTACTTCTCCTGGGTGTCGCCGGCGATCACCTTTTCGGCCTTAAGCCAGGTGCGTTGCGCGGCGGTGACTTTGATTTTTGCACCCGACTGAAAAGATATCCCAGCTTGGGTATGAGGCTTGATCAGATCGACTTCGAACCGGGGCGCGGCACGGTCGACCTGATCGCCGCTGGCGGCCGGAGCCACCACAGCAACTTCGTCTTTAGGCATTTGGTTGCACCTGGATAATGGTATGAAGGTGAACGGGGATCAGGACCGTGGCGGCCGTGACGCCCTCAGCGGGAGGGAAGATTTCAGGAGCGCCAACAGTGATTCCACTGATACCGCGTGGAAGCCAGCCCGGGAGGACACCTTGCGTCGGCATGAGACACTGCAACAAGTCGTGCTCCAACGCCTCGACCGCATCCTCGTAATCGTCGATCCCGGCCTGAACCGCGCCGACAACGTTGAATCCGGAAAAAACCTTCAGCGCATGCGGACCGGCCACCGGGGCCAGCCCTTTCGCTTTCTGCACGACGATGAGAGGGAACGCGACGGATCGATCCTTGATCACCTCGTTGAACCAGCCAGAACGGGTATTCGCCCCAGCCTGAGTGAGGTAGCCGCTGCTCACAGATATTGTGGACAGCCGCTCAATCAGGGCCTTGCGCCCCGCAGTTAACAGATTGATCATCGGTTTCAGTCCGTCGACATGAGTGAATAGCGATTGATGAGCCCATCTGTGCCCATCCACTCGCCCAAGGCATAGCGTTTGCAGTTGACGGTCAGCAGATCGCCGCGCTGCGGGTCAGGGACATCCCTGATGCGCAGATCAACGGCGAGCGCGACGGCGACAAAGCTGCCGCCGCCGGCGGAACCAACATTGCGCTGGATGACCGCCCCCACTTCCTTGGTAGGGCCGCCATCCTTGGCTTGGAAAACAGCACCGCCCCGCTCGCCGAACATGTCGAACAGCTCGTCGTCCGCATCATCGAAGATGTCGTCGAACTCCGAGCCACCCATCACTTGGTCAGTTTGATGATGGCGCGAGGCAGGGTGCACAGGCTGAGCGGGTTGCTCTGTGCTTCCATGTCGATGCCTTTGTTGTGGCGCAACGGTTCCTGGCTGGCGTAGAACGGCACACCGGTGGTGTTGACCGTCTCCATGTAATCCGCAGGGGCGTAGTTGGTGATGAACAAGCCATCAACACCCACCGGCACCAGGTAAGCGGTATCCGGATCCATGAACAAAACGCCGCCCAAGTTGCCGTAGAACTCTTCCCAGTTCACGCCGCCAAAGCTGAAGCCCGCGCGGTTGTCGTCGCGCAAAAACTGGCCGTCGTTCCAGCGGTCGTAGGCCTTCTGCACCGAATCGTGGTTGGTGAATGCGTCAAACCAGTTGCGGCCCGCAACGCCGAGCCAGCCAGCGATGATGCCGGTTCCACCAATCGCATCTTCTGCCTTGCGCTTGGCTTCGGTGACCTTGGCCAGCAGTTTGGTCTCGCTCGCATTCATGGCGAACGCTACGGTCTGCTGTTCGATACCAAAGCGCGCATACAGGTCCAGCAAAACTCGGGTCCCGTCGGCGTCATAGACCTTGCCAGTAAGTGCACCGACACGCTGATAGCGAATTGTCGACTCAAGGCGCTTGCGCATTTTCAGCAAACGCTTGTCCACCATCGCCTGCACGGTTTCCAGCTCGCTCTCAGTACCAAAAGCGCGAATGCCTTGGACTTCGTCAGCGCGAATTACCGCGCGGGTTGGCAGGTGAATGGTTTGAAACGGGATCATGTCCCGGCCAGGGCCGGTGGTTGGATCACTCGGAGCGCCGCGCTCTGCAGCGGGCACCAGCGTCAGGTTATCGTTTTCACGCTCGATGAAAACAGCAGTGGTGGTCACGCCTTCCTCTTCGAAAAGAGTGTCCAGACGTGTGGGCACCGCTTGCCCTTCAACCGGCTGGTTGATGGCAGTGGTCATTGCGATGCGACCAAAGTCGTCGCCCCCGAAAATACTTAGATCGGCCATTCCGTTCTCCAGAAACGAAAAAACCGCCAGCGGCGGTCTTTATAAATTGGGTTGATGGGTTAGCGCAGGATGATCCCGGCGGCTGTCAAGGCGGCTTTTGCTGGGTCTGTCAGACCAATCAGCAGGCTTTCGATCACTTCGCAGTCACGCACAATGCCTGCAGCGAAACGATCCGCAGTGTTATCAGCATCGCGACCTTCGTAAAGGATCGCGACTTGGGCGGCGACGCCCTCGGCCGGAGCCACGAAAGCAACGTATTTGCCTGCCGCATTCTTCGACAGAATTTGACCGGCGGGAAATGCCGTAGCGCCTTTCAGGAGCAGAATCTGCTCGCGCGAGCGTTCGCCGCTCGCCTCGTTCAGCAAAAAGGCAGCGGTGCGCGCCCCTTGAGTGATGGTGTCGTAGTTCATGCTTTTGCTCCTTTGCGGCCGGCCCAGATATTTTTGGTGGAGAAGGTTTTCTTGCCCTGACCAGTTGCCGCCGCTGCGGCCGCCGCGCGAGTGGCATCATTTTCAATGCCGCTGAGGCTGATGCCGCGATCCTTGGCGGCGGTGTAAAGAGCCAAGGCGGTCGCTTCCACACTGGAACCGTCGGCCAGAGCGGCTTTGATTTCAGCGTCAAAGCCAGGAGTGGACAGAGCAGTGATGCCGGCATAGCGAGCCCGCTCGGAAGCGGTGGCATCGGTAGTCGCTGCGGCGCGGATTGCCTCGGCATCGACTGTTTCTGCGGCCGCAATGGTGATGGTCTTCGGATCGGCGCCGGCCTCAATAGCTGCGTGCAGCTCCGCCGTGGTTTTTACGGTAGTCACAAAGGTTTTCCTCGGTGGGTTGCTGGCAGGACCGGCCAACTCGGCAATAACAGATTCGAGCGAGCCAACGCGGTGCGCCAACCCTGATGCAACAGCTTCGGCGCCGACTTTCAGCCCCCCGTGACCGCCCATTTCTGGGACCTTGTCAGCGGAGACACCGAGGTTTCGAGCCACCTTGCCGACAAACACATCGGCCAAGGCATCCACCGTTTTGGTGATTTCTGCCCGCCCCTCGTCGGTTTCGATGTTTGGCCGCTTGTTCGGCGCTGTGCCGCTTACGATTTCGTAGCTCTTCTTGCCGCCCTCATCCTTGTTGACGGACACGTTCAGCACGACACCAATGGAACCGATCAGCGCGGTGTCATCCACCACGACTTCGCTGGCCGCACTGGCGATCCAGTAAGCGGCACTGGCGCCACTTCCGCCGACATAGGCGACAATGCGTTTTTTATCGCGCGCCGCGTGGATCATGTCGGCCAGTTCGTTGATGCCGTTGGCTTCGCCGCCTGGACTGTCGATGTTCAGAACGATTGATTTGACGGCGGGGTTATCGAGAGCGGCCTGCAGGTCGATCGCAATGGTGCCGGTGCTGGTGGCGCCGCTGATGCGGGTAAAGAAAGACGCGTAGCGGAAGATCGGCCCAGTTACAGGAATGACAGCAACGTTTCCGCGCTGGGTGACGGTGCGGGTGTTGTCGAGTTGCTTCCCCAGCCGGGTTTCCAGCGCCTCCAGATCATTCTGCCTATCAGCGATGGAAAGCAGATTGTCGAGCGCGTCAGGAAGCATCAGCCAAGGCTGAGCGCTGGCCAGCTCAAAGGCTCTTGGCATGATCAATCCTCTTCTTCGATTTCTTCGGGTTCCGGTTTGGTGGCAACCGCCGGTTTAGCGGGGGCCACCTCAACAGTTGTTCCGTTCGCACGACGCTGCACCAGTTCACGCGCCCGTTGCCGGTTGACCTGCTGCCAGGTCTCGCCAGTCATGGCTGCCGTCTCAATTGTTTCGTTACTGATGCCGACGTCGATCCGCTCGCGAGCTGCTTTCGCTTCCTTGAGCTCGTCGATTGCACCGCGCGCTGGGCCGATCCAGATTGATTTCGTGTAAGCCTTGCGTAATGCAGGGTCGCTATATCCCGGGGCACTGATCCGGCCACGCGCAACCGCCTCGTCGAACATCAGCTCATAGCTCGGCTGACAGAAATCGCAGACCAGCCACCAGCGGCGCATTGTGTAGAACCGCCAGGCCTGAAGCATTGCAGCGCGCGCGGCGCTATAGCTGCTGCTGTAATGCAACATCAGTTCTTCCAGCGGCAATTCCAGTGCGGCTCCGATTTCTTTCACAATCGCCGAGAAGAACGGATCGAACTGAGCATTCGGTCGCGCCGGGTTCGCAACCATCGGCTCTTCGCCTTGAGCAAGGTCGACAATGGCGCCCTCACCCAGCTCAACCGCCCCACTGCCCCCTCCACCGACACCGGGCGCAGGATCTTCATCGCCAAACAGCGGTTGACCCTGTCCACCATCGTTGAAACTGTCGGTCTTTTTGATGAAGACGGTGAACATCGCGGAAATGACGGCACTCATCAGTTCAGCGCTAGCGTACCGTTCGAGCTTTTGCAGCGGTTCAAGGATTGGTGCCAGATAGGGTGCCCCGCGCTTCAAACCCGGGCGCTCTTTATCGCACCAGACCTGCAGCACGCGACGTCGGCCTGTCTGCGCGCCGAACACTTCGACTCGTTCCCAGCGCAGTGGGTATTTCAAGAACTTATCGTCGGGATATCCGGTGCAGATGTGGATCGCAACCGGCGCACCGTACTCGTCGAACTCAATCCCCTCAACCATAAATTGACTGTCAGGCTGACCGTTTGGGTTGGAGACACGGTCGGTCTCGATAAGCTGGAGCCGCGTGCTGTAAATAGTGCCCGGCCGATCAATCCACGGAGTGGTAACGAAACAGTCTCCGCCGGTCATCGCAGAAACCAACGCCAAGGCTTGGAGCTGGTAGTGGTTCAGTGTGGCTTCGGCGTCACACTCGCGGGGGTCGCCGGCGTACATCTCCCATTCGCGCTGGATCTGCGCGTTCAGAATGTCGGCCTGCTCTTCCGTAAGCCCTAAAACTTCATGGTCAACCTGCGGACGGCAGATCAAGCCGGTGCCCACCACGTTGGTGCGTGTCCGGACAATGGCGGCGCGCGCGATCGGGTGATTGCGCATCGCATCGCGGGAGCGTGCAACCAGGGTTTTACGCTCAGGCGTGCTCAGGTCGCGATTCGGGCTACCAAGGAAGGGCAACCAACTCGACATGCTGCGCAAAGCCCGGGATGCGCCATGCCAGCGGGTTTCGCTGCCGCCACCACCACCCTGCGCTCTGGGTTGGCTCTGGACCAGATCAGATGCGGCGCGCGTGACCTCACGCACCATCCGCTCTTCTGGAGTGGTACGTGTGAACCAACCCATTTCAGAACCTCATATAGCTGATGCGGTTACGCCCGCGTGATTTATTGCCTTCCGCCGATGCTGCGGCGGCATAGTCGGATTCAAGGTTACGAAGCGTCGCCAGATCAGCGCGCGTTACCTGGCGCTCGCCGTAACGAACAATCTGGCCACCCTTCAAAACCTTTTCAATTGCCATGCGGACATCCGCCAGGCGCTGCTGTGCTTCTGTCATGGCTATCCTCTGGCGCGACTGCGCGTACCGCGTTGTGCTGGAGCGCGGCGAACCCCCGCAAGTAACTGGAGATCAAGGCCGAAACGCTGTTGACTAATACGAAGTGCTGCCAAGGCGTACACAAAACAGTCGAGGGCTTCGTTTCGCCGACCCTTTGCGGTCCAGCGATAGATGCGCACACCCTTTACTATCTTCAGTTCCTTGATTTCAGCGGTGAGTTGCTTCAGTTCATCTTCGCCGCAGATGTCATCGTTCGCGGGCAAGTGCACGCATCCCGGGACGGCTGCGCCGGCGGTGTTGGGTTGAATCTTCAAGCGGCTGTAAATGAGCTCTTTGGCGTTTTCAGTGCCGACTTCAACAAGCCAGACCTTCTTCGCATTGCGCGATTTAGGCCAGTTGGCGATTGGCTTGCCTGGTTTGTTTGCACCTTTGACCGGAATCACCCACATCTCGCCGTGGCGTCGGCTTTCGGCGTACACCTCATCGGTGTAGTGGCCGCCGGAGTCCCAGCACCACCGTTCGACGCGCATCTTGGCGTTGTCGGCCCGGGTGTATTGCTGCTGGATCTTCAAACCGACCTTGCGCCGAAGCTCCTCGCTGGCTGGATCGCCCATCAGCACCCATTTATCGACCAGCCAGGCTTCTTCACCGACACCGAAAGCCCAGACTCGGCCTTCGTATCGATCATCCTGCGTATCAATTGAGCCCATCAGCGTCAGGCCGCGCGCTGGGACCTGCGCAAAGACTTCGCGGCGCATGTAGAGCTGTTCCCAGTCGACCTTCTCCCCCTGATCGTCTTCCCAAGTTTCGCCGAGCGTGGTGTTGACGAAGGCAATCAGGTTTTCACGGTTATCCCTGACCTTGTCGAACTCGGTGACCATGTCGAGCCAGGTGGTGAAAGTGCTGTACGCGGTCCAGATGTGAAAGGTGACAATGCGCGGCGTGCCCCGAAGCGTGTCATCTGGCGCGTACCAGTCGATGCCGTCGCGGGTCCAGATTCCAGATTTTTCGCAGATCCAGCGCCCGTTCCGGGCTGCCTCTACCATTTCGTGATACCAGACCACGCACCCGCCGTGCTCGCAGGCGTACCAGGCTTGCGACACTTCACCGTGTGCGTTCTTCTCCCATTTGATGCCGAAGTCGCAATCCTTGCCGCCCCACTTTAAGTGCTGCTCTTTCGCGCAATGCGGACATGGAACGTGGTACCGGAGGAAATACGGCGATTCTTCGCCGGCCTTCTCGATCTGGCAGGTGCCTTTGGTCTTGGGCGTCGATCCCCGGATGGATTTCGGGAACGTTGCACCCTCAAGACGCTTGTCACCGAGAAATGTCGGGGCGCCCTCGCCTTCCACGTTGGCTTCGAACTTTGACAGCTCGTCGTAAATGACTTCGTCAGGGGATTTTTCCCGGTAATTCCGGCTCGCCTTGCCGCCCAGACACCAAAGCATCTTCGCGTTTTGAAAGCGCTTGGCGCTCAGCGAACTGTCACGGTGTTTCTTACCGTGCCAGGGTGCGAGCTCCAACAGCGTGGGAACGTCGCGCACCATCGTCTCGACGTGGCGCTTCATCAACTCTTCGGCGTCGGGATCAGTAGGGCAAAAGCTCAGGACATTACGGCGTTTGTGCTGAATCTTGTAGCCGATGTTCGCCATCAACATCTTGGTGTAACCGACACGGGCAGACTTGATAAGGTTAATAACCCGAATCAGGTCGTTTCCCATGCTGTTGAGGATGGCAACTTGAAACGGGGTGGTTTCCCACTTTCCTTCCTGGTAAGACGACTCGGATGACAGATAAAAGTGGGTGTCTGCCCACTGAACCGCAGTCAATGGCGGCTCTTTATAAAGCGCACGAAGCCCGGCCTTGATCGCCTTTTGCAGGTCAATCAACCAAGGATTCGAGGTACTCATCTAGGTATTCCGGCAATTGATCGCCGGATTCGGAGGCGAGGTTCCGCGCCAGGGCTATCTCGCGCTGTAAAGATTCGATGTGTCTTACATCGATATCCGGGTGTTTGCGTTTGAGCTTAAGCGGGACCGTATCCAGCAAAGAGCCAAGCTGTGCAGCGATCTTTGACAGGGCAAATATCGCAAAATCAACCGGCACCAATTGCTTCTCGGCGATGGCGTTCTTCTTCTCTTGACCAATACGCTGAGCCGCCGTTAAGCCCCGCCGCTCTTCCATCAGCTTGTATTCGATTAGCGGATCAATACCGTCAGGGGTTTCGGACCCGGCGTTTTTTTGTTCAGCCTGGGCAAGCCGGTTGTTCAAAATGGTTCGGACGTCGTAGAAGTTTTCCCGGCCAATCTTGGCGATAGACTCGACCTTCCACTTGTCGAAGGCCTGGACGGTGATGCCGAGGCTTGCCGCCATTTGGCTCTTGTTCAGCCAGTGAGGTTTGGGCTCCATTTGCCTCCTCCATTGACGAGGCTGGGAGCTGCCGCGAGCCGGTTGGTGTTTAGTTGGTATTTCCGGGGGTCAGGTTGGTGTATTAAACGGCAAAAACCGCTCTATTCCGGGCGTTTCAGGCCTTCGACAATACAACAACCAACCCCCCTGAAAAAAAGTCATACATAGTTCAAAGCCGGGGCTCGAATTACCCTCACCCCAGGGGGGTGGGGGAAAGGACCCATTGCACCAGATTGCTGCAATCAACCTATTTCACCGACGCCGCGTCGCCATGGCACGTTCAAACGCCTTGGCGAACTGAATGGGCAACTGTTCATCTGCCTCCCGCTCGCCGATGCCGAAGAAGTCGAGCGCCTTCGAGTAGCCAGGCTTGCTGATGAACGCAATCAGGATCTGCACCTGAGAGCGCTTGGTACCAGTTCTCTCAGCAATGCCTATAGGCTCGCTGCCTCGGCGCATGACGAAGTAACGCGTGCGATTGCCAGCACTCCGCTTGCTATCCGTGCTGTTCTGATGCCGATCACCTTGAGCCCCAAGACCAGACAGGATCTTCTGAAGCTGACCGCGACCGATGTTGCCGTAGCTGTCGAGCTTCATGCCCGCACCAGGCACGACGAACTTCCCTTCAGGAAGAATGCCGCGTGCGCGGAATAGCGCCTCGCTGCGCTTGTGGCTGCGATCACCGCCATACACCTCAGGCGTAAGCCAGCGTGTGGCCGGGGCCGCGCCGTCTGCCTCATCCTTGATCCAAACCCGCGCTTCCATCTTCTGCTTGGTCGCCGGTATCAGCCTTAGGCTATCGAGCGTGTAAGGCGTCGGCCTATCGAACACTGTCCGCATCTCACCGACCAACCGTTCCTTGATCAGCTTGGCCGTCTCAGTAAGGGCGAGAACAGTAGCGAACGGGATCTGGTTGCGCTCGATGTCCGTCAGCTCTGCGAGGTTTTCGGCAAGCCCTGACGTCTGCACGCGGATCATTGGACGTCCTCACTCAACGGTGCAGCCAGGCCAGATGGATTGGGCGAAAGCCAAAGCAGAAGCGTGGTCGCGATCTTCTTGCATGATCATTGGAAACGGCTTGTAGCCTGCCGCTGTTACGTACCAGCTTTTCTTCATTAAGGCGCCTGCCTGTCTACCGCCTCGCTCACTTTTTCGGCTGCCTTGCTGGCGACACCCGCCGCTTGTACTGCCGCGCCGGATGCCTCCTGAACCTTGGACGCAGCCTCTTGCGTACTCTCCGCCAGCTTAGTCAGTCGGAGGTCACGCTTACCCATTGCGGCATCGTAAGCGGCGCGGACCTCCGCCAGCTGCTTAGTCTGCTCGCTACTCGCTGACCAGACACCGGCTTGATAACCAAGGGTCAACCCCCCAGCTACCAGAAGCATGGCGATAACCCAAATCTCCAGTCGCTTCCACCAGTGACGGGCGATAAATTTCATTGCGCATGATTCCATCAGTTGATTCCTCCCACCTGAATACGCAGGCGAGCAATCTCTTCGCTCTGCGTGGTTACTTTGTCAGTGAGCTGGGATACCTGGCTGGTTAGGGCTTCGATCTTCCCTTCCATACGGCCAACTGCGGCAACAGCGTCGTTACGCTCTTTGGCGAACTGATCGGCACGAGCTTCGGCTGAGTCGGCTCGCACGCGTTCGGTGTTAAGCAGCTCGTTCAGGCGTCGGACGGTTCCAATATCGGCGTTATCCATAGCCCGGTCAGTGGCGTCCTTTTGCAGGAATCTCCTGAGCCACAGGAAGCCGCCAAGCAAAACAGTCCCAGTACCGCCCAGCCAGGTAGCTGTGCCTGGGCCGAGGTCGGTTGGGTCCATCGTTACCTCAGAAATAAAGGGCCCGAGGGGACGGGCAAGGAGGAGCAGTTTGAGACGGCATCACCAGCACTCCCAGCTCGGGGCGACGGGTGTGGGTGTGCCGAATTAGGGGGCGTCATCTATACGTCCGGGAAAGCATCCAATCGCGGCGGCTTTCCTCCGAAGTACAAAAAAGCCCGGAGCATGTCCGGGCTTTCTCATCGCAATCAGGCTTGTTCAGCAGGGTGCTAGGCCGACACTTTCGGGCATCGCCTTGGCCGTGGTCATCACGAAGTGATTGCTGGAAGCGCGCAGATTGCTCTTCAGTGGGTCGTCGTTGGGAGAGCTACCCGTTCGCCAAGCGACCAAGGTCAGCTCCATGCGGCGAAGCGCGACACTCGGCAAGTCTGCCATCGCGGCAACCGATCTGCAGGCATGGCTGATGGGCTCAGCCAGCACCGAGATGGAGAAGCAGGACAGGCATGCGGCAAGCGCAAAGCCCAGGTACGTGCAGAATTTACGCATGCGGCATTCCTCGGTAGGTTGGAGTTTCTTCGGGGCACAAAAAACCCGGCTCGGTGGCCGGGGTCTAAATTGGTGTGCGGCTGAGGTAACTTTCGCACTATGGGAAATATACCTGCGTTTTACCTTCAAAGCAAAGGATTATGCTGCCCCTTCATCAATCTCCGAGTGAATAACCTGCCAAAGCGGCGACTGGGCTTCAATATCCACTGCCTTTATGGTGGCCTTGAGCAAAATCCACGTCGGCAACCAGTCTCTGCTCCAATTCTTCTGTTCGATCGTCACGCCGTAGAACTCTTTAAGGAAGTCGGCTACGCGCGCCGGTCCCCACTCAGGCGCGCCGGTAACCTCGCATTTGAATGACTGCAACGCCGGAGTAACCAGGTACACAGCCCGGGCGCGGCGGAGCGGGGTCAGCTCCGACAACTCCGCACGGGTGGCGATCAGCAGCACGGCATTCATCACGTAGCGCATGTTCGGGATCGGCGAGTACATATAGTGGCCGAACTGCTGGACCTGAAACGGCAGCGTTGCGATTGCTCTCTGAAACTTACCCATCATCGTCAAGTGGGCAGCACGGGCCGTGGATCGACCTGCAGGCGTTCTGCGCGTCTCGCTGATACTGATGCGCTGGCCCAGCACTGGAAAGCGACCAGCCTTTTCGTTCTCCTCGGGGCCCATCGCCGGGAAAAGCGAGTCACGACGCTGAATGCGCGCCTTGCTCTTCTTGATGCCTGACTTCGCGGTCTCGATGGCCACGGCTGAGATTGAGGCTCCGGACTCATGCTGCGAATCGGTCCAGGCCTGACGAGCTCCTATCAACTTCATGTGCTGCTCTCCCCAATCAAATAGTCGTACCGGTCAGTCGCCGGTGTGATGCGATGCGCCGGCGCCGCGGCGGTTGTTCTGTTCTTCTGTGCCACGATTGTTCGCCCTGGCGAGTGCTGCCGTGGTGTTACGTAGCCGCATGCTCAACTGAGGCACCAACTCCTCCAGCGGCAGGGGCTCGCCCGTCGCCTGGCAGATCCAGCCCGAGGCATTGCACGCCGTGCAGTCGATCTGGTGGAAGATTCCACTGGTGCTGCCAGCGCCGCGGCAAAGCGCGCACTCCATAAGCGGCTTCAGCTGGCGGCGGAAGTCGGGGCCGTGGCTCTTCTTCATTGCGCACCCCGACCTTTCTTTTTGCTCAACCATGGGCGACACGGCTGAGCCTTGGAAGGCGCATGTATAGCCAGTCCAATGACAGGGCCTTCAAACCGGTCTTCCGCTATATCAACGGATATCCGTCGTTCACTGGTTTCGTGACATGGGCTATTACGAATCGGGTGGTACCCGCGGTCGCCCATGGCGTCATCGATCAATTTGTCCAAATGGAAGGCCCAAGAGAGCGTGGAGGTGTGCACGATTTGGATCGAGTGATCGCGAAACCACCGGTAGCGCTCGGCATCTCTCCGCAACCCTTCCAGCTCAGCTATGGCGGCGATCCGAGCCGCATCGTTATCGGCTTCATCGAAGGCTACGAGTTGCTTTTCGCTCATTTTGAAACCTCGCCATTCACAATGTTGGAAACAGGCTCGCAGCCCACGCCGCCCGTGGCCTGCACAGGGTTTTGCGAATCTTCATATTGGGTGTCTGTCAGGTTGTGAATCGACTTGAAGCCGCGCTCATCTAACCAGTTGTGCCACTTCTCCAACGCCGCCAAACGCTGAGCCCGAGCCTGGGTGTTGATGTAGGTGGAGGCGATCTTGCCCAGCGAATGGTTGAGCAGCATCTCGCCGATGTGCCCGTCGATGCCGAGGTCTGTCCAGGCGGTGCGGGCTACCTTGCGCAGGTCATGACTGGTCCACTCGCCCTGCCCTATCCTGCTGAACACTGCACTGGCCTGCCCTTCGCTGATGGCCCGGCCGCGACGTGACGGAAACAGGTAAATGCCCTCGTAACCCTGGCTGATCTGGATTGCCCTGTAGCGGGTCAGTAGCGCTTTGGCCTGGGCGGTGAGTGGCAAGCGGTGTTCGGTCCGGGTCTTGGTGTTCTCGGCGGCGATGAACCACTCACCGTCCGGAATCGAGATGTCAGACCAGCGTGCCATCCGCGTCTCGCCGACGCGGGTGCCATGGCACAGCATCATGATTGCCAACATGGCCTCGCCCGGACGGCTCTCGAAAAGATCGGTCAGCATGGGTACCACTTCCACCAGGTGCACGCCGCGCAACCGGGCAGCCTTAGGCATGATCCGGGCCTTGGTGAAGTCCACGAACTTCATGTCCGCCATCGGGTTCTTGTCGATCAGCCCCAGCTTGTAGGCCTGCAGGAAGGCGACCACCAACAGCACGAACAACTGGTGCACGTACGAGAGCGACAACTCCTGCTGACATGGCCACATCAGCTCCTTGTCCAACACGGCGGCAGTGAGTTCGCGCACCGGGACGTTTTCGAGTCTTGGCTTCAGGTGGCACTTGATGGCCGACTTGGCACCAGCCTTGCGCTTCGCCGACAGAGACCGATCCAGACTCATGCGGTTGCCGTACCAGTCGATCAACTGACCGCACGTGGCCAGGCCACCGAGCGCGACGGTGGCCGAAGAATCCCGCAGCAGGCGCTGACGCAGCGCAGGCAGTTCGGCCAACACGGCAGCGGCGCCCAGATCGGGGAAACGCGCAATGTGGTTCCACGCCTTGCCCTTGACCAGATACCACGACCCGCGCTGGCGATCCTGTCCGAAACGCAGGTACAGGCCGGGGTGACGCGGATCGCGTAGGTCGTGCACCGCAGGGTCGGCTGCTTGCCGGCGGATCTCGGCGTCACTGAACTTCACGGCGCGGGTCTTGCTCATGCAGCCACCACGGTCGGAGAAAGTCGAAGGTATGCGCGCAACTGCTCCATGGCGTCGAAGTGCCCACGGCAAACGATGGCGAGATATCCCTGAGCGTTGAGCGCGGCGAGGCGCTTGTGCTGCTCGGGCGACACCGGCGCGTCGTTCGGCGGGCTGGCCTTAAACTCGATGTACAGGCCGAAATACCCGCCGCGGGCCATGGTCAGCACCAAGTCTGGAATTCCTGGAACGACACCCTGTTTTTTCAAGTCCATGGCGACCTTGATGTGCCGGTGTCCACCATTCGGGACGTGGTAGATCAGCGCGAAAGCCTCGGGATGCTTCAGCTGAATCTCGGACAACAGTGCGGCCTGCTCCAGACCCTCGCGGTCGACACGTGGCGCGCGCAGTGACTTTGGCTTGAATGCCTTCATCGTTGGGGCTTTCATTGCGCAGCAGCGTTCAGCTTGGCTTGCGCGATTGTCCGGATCAAAAAAGCGGACATAGCGTAGATCGCGGCGAGGACAGGAAACCCGGCGTAGATAAGAGCGGCAATGTAGGCAAGATTGACGAATGTCCCGAATGTCTTCTTGCCAAGTGATCGCCCTTGAATCTTTTCAGCTATGTCCGCATTCACTGCGAAGCAGCCGAGAAACATCAGCGTTACCATGATGCTGATCATCCAGAATGCAAATGTCTTCACGTCCGCATTACCCGATACCAACGCGGCTATCAGAACCGCGTCAAATACTCTCGTAACGATTTGAGTTCTCATCACAATTTCACCTTTTTTTCGCGGATTAGGATGTCCTGGGTTCGCATCACGCCTTCCGCCAGATAGAGGCGAACCTCGTAGCGACTCAGCTCGCCCGGTGCGCGGAGCCGGCCATCAGCTACGTCGTGGCAGTACCCGCAGGCCCAAGCCGCTTGGAAGTCGTTGGGCTTCATTCCCATCCCGCACGTGCCAGCCAAGCGGTAGTGCGCAAGCACCGTGGTGGATGGCTCGCAGCGGCAACCCGGAAAGCGCACCTGGCATTCGCGATCACGGGCGGCATTCGTCAGTCTGGTCATGCGGATGCTCCGGCGCGGCGGGCGCGCAGTTCGGCCAAAGCCTTATTGCCAACGTCAGGGGTTATTTTTGGTGAAGGCGCAGCCAGCTCTGCCACGGGCACCGGCGCCAACTGCTCGCCACGCCAGACCTTGCACACCTGAATCTGGTAGCGCTTCTCAAAGCTGGCCAGCCCTAGCTGACGGGAAAGCAGCGGAAGGCTGAGGAAGCCGGCGGCCGCAGTGGCGTGATACACCGCCGGGTGAAACCACTTCGCTCTATCGCGCATAGCTGGATGGCAGTTGCGCAGAGCCTGTTCGTAGGCGGATTCAACGCTGGGCAGGTTCAGCATCTCAGGAGTGGGCACGCATCCCTGAATGAACTTGCCCACGCTGGGGATGAAGTCCGAATCCTCGGCGCGGCAGCGCATCAGGCCGATATCGATCTGTTCCTGAGTGCAGATGCCGTTCTCGATGAACCCCTGAAGCCATGTCTTTTTCGATTCCAGATAGGACTGCTTATCCGGCCACGCTTGGCGCCAAGCCGTGCGGATCGAGCGCAATTCCTTAAACAGGTGGTTGATCACCTGGCCGGTCTGCCGGGCCTGATCCTGTTTGGCCTGGGCGGATACGGCGGTGCCCGCTTCAACGAACTCGCCAGCGTGAACCTTGGTCATCGCAGACGCTGCGTAGGTGGCGACTGTTTTCATGAGTTCACCCCTTCCATCCAGCTGGTGTCTTCGTCGTCGGTGCTGTCGACGGGCGCCGTGGTACCTGCGCTGGTGGTTCGATCTCGCTTGATCCATGAGGCGAGGCGGTAAGCCCAGCCGCCGTTGCTGTCGACAGTGGACGGGCGAGCCAGGTAGAAACCCTTGAAGCTGGCAATCAGCTTGGTGGTTGCGGCGTCAGCTGGCAGTGCAGCGATTTGGAGTTGTGCTGACAGAGCCTTAGCCGATGGTTCCCAACTAGCGAACATAGCGAAGCGTTGACGGTCGTCAGTCGCTTGCAGGACTTCGAGGTCCTGCTCAACGACGGCGTCCAAAATCTCGCGCTGCTGCAGCTGTTCGGTTAACTGATGGTTAAGTGATGTATTGGGTGCAGCTGCTGCACCCCGTTCTGCGTTTTCCTGCACCCCGTTCTGCTGTGAGCTGCACCCCGTTCGGTTATCTGCACCCCGTTCTTTACGGGGTGCAGCATTTGCACCCCGTTTAAGTTGTAGGTCGTATACAACTGGGCGGCGGTCACGCCGATCTATGTAGGCAGCAGCAATGGCTTGATTTCCCTCAGCGATGAAGCCCGCTTGCTCCAGCTCATCAAGTTTCAGGCGCACAGTCCGCTCTGAAAGGCCTGTCTGGCTGGAGATCGTCAGCGCGGATGGAAAGGCACCACGACCTTCAGGGCCCGCGTAGTTCGCCATGCACAGCAGTACGTGACGTGCCGCAGGATTTGGCAGAGAGTCCGTCGGTATTTTCATCGCCCACGACATTGCTTCAACACTCACAGCACGGCTCCAATGTTCTCTTCGGCCAAGCGTACGAGGCCTTTCGGGGTAACGAGGGGTTGATATGCAGCGCGTTCAAGACCGGTTTCAATATCAGGCTTGAGTGCGGTTACCTTGTGTTTTAGGAAGCCGTCACGGATGCGGGGCTGCATCGCTATCCAGCGAGTAGAGCTGGTGCGCCGATAGATCCAGCGGTTCGCCTGAAGCCAGTCGAAGAGCTTCGACGGCGCGATACCGAGCTGCTTTGCCGCGTCAGTAATGCAGATTGCACCTTCGGCGGCGGCAAGGCGGCGGATGGCTGCTACCTTGGGCGCCTGAAGTTCCAAGACGCCAAGCAGACGCTGGGTTTCTTTGGCCTGATCGGCCGCGAGCTGGAGCGCCTCGGCGTAATTGGCGGGGATTCGCGGGACGGCCTGTTCTTCCAACTCGCGCCAGCGGCGAACAACTGCCATGCGTAACGGTGCGCTGTAACCGGTCAGAAGGCAGTCGGTGTGCTCGCGATCAAGCAGGTACTCGGTCTGGTTGCGGTTCTGGCCGTCCAGATAGGTGCGCTCAAAACTGAGCGCATCTTTTTTCAAGTCCGCCAGCATTGACGCGATGTCACGCTTGACGTTCTTGTGCTGCTTACCGGTCAGATCGGCAATTTCGCGCGACGACATGAACTGGCGAGACATATTTCGTACCCCTGCCAAAACTGACGAATCAGCGGCCCTATTGCTCGGGATGGGTGTTGTGTGCATAATCGACCTCGCAAACGCTGTAGAAAGAGCCGACCTGACCGTCGGCTTTTTTGTGCCTGTAATTCAGGCGATGTAGGTGTCCGGCGCATCCGTGGTAGCTTTTGGCTTCCACACGAAAAGGCCTCGGAGGCCGAACATGAAAATTGAAGGAGTCATTTGCGGTTACCACCCTCATCTACCGCGCTACGCCGTGCGGACTGATCACGGCTATACGGTTGTTGATGTTGAGGATGGAGAGGTGAGCATCCATGACGTGGTGTTCGGCGCACTTGAGGATCACGGTCAGGTCGTTCTGACAAACCGCACCACCGGAGAAGACGTCGAAGTTTGCGTCGAAGCAGTTCACGCCAGCCGAGAAGCTGCCGAAGCTCTACTTCGGAGTAGATAACGCCAGGCTCGGGCTTCTTCACGATCAGTCCACCTTCACGGATGCTTTCAGTTGCGCCAACGCATTCTCGGCGTGAGCGATCTCTTTCAAGATTCGAGCGCGCTCGACCTGATCGACTCGACCGTCAGCCATTGCCGAGTGCGTCTCGACAGTGACCTCGGCAAACTCCAGGGTGGCGCGGCCAAGTGCTTGGTGGATGTCGATCGGCACGGGCTCAACCGCTTTCACGATCGTGTAACCGAACTCACCAGCGAGAGCAGACAACGGGCGGACGTCACCGGTATGCAGCAGCAAGGCATACAGGTGCTTGACGTTGAACCAGGCACCGTCGTAGTTCGCGTTGGCACGCTGAAGCAGGCTTACCGGCGGCATGTTCATGAGCGTCGCGAGGCTCTTGGTCTCAGCCTCTTCAACAACTGCGTCACAAGCCTTCAGAAAACTTTGCATTCATAAACCCTCTGGTTTGTTTACGTGGCGTCGTGCCATCACTCGTATCAACATGTGTCTCGAAGGTGTCCGCTAGGCAGCGCTCTTTTGCGAGGCTTCTTCATACAGCGCTTCGATGGCCTTGCCGGTTTCATAGCGAACTCCAGCGCCCTTGCTTGCGCGATGGATCGTCGGCTGGGTTGTCTCGGTTCGGTCTGCAATTGCCTTCTGGGAAAATCCAAGGGCAAACAAGCCGCTGAGCATTTCTTTAACAGTCATGTCTGCCTCCAATGTCGCAGCGTATTAATTGAATGATACGCGCACGTATTGGATCAGGCAATACACTCCCGTAATACGTATTTCTATTGGTGGCTAATGCACATCGGGGACCGAATTTTTTCGGAAATGAGCTTGAAGGGCTGGAGCGAAGGCGAGCTTGCAAGACAGGCGAATATTACGCAGCCCACGATTCACCGGATCATCACAGGCGAATCAAAGGCGCCGAAGCGTGAAAATATTGAGAAAATAGCTAGGGCTCTGCGAGTCTCCAGCAAGTGGCTTTGGGATGGCGGCCCAAGGCCCGATCTCGCTGATCAATTCGATGCGAATGTCGAGCTGGCATTGCAACCGACCCGCGCTTTCATGTATCCGGAAATAAGCTGGGTACAAGCCGGAAGCGCAAGGGAGGCAATTGAGCTCAGCAATATTGCGCTGTGCCCTCAACACTCCTCTGACGTATGGGCTGGAGAGGATGCGTTTTGGTTGCGGGTCACGGGCAACTCAATGACCTCGAATTCTGGAAATTCCTTTCCGGAGGGATTCTTGATTTTGGTAGCGCCTGACATCGAAGCGCGCCAAGGGCAGTTCGTCGTCGCTCGCATGATCGACTCGAACGAGGCGACCTTTAAGCAGCTGGTCCGCGATGCAGGCGAGCTTTATCTGAAGCCTCTGAATCCCTCCTACCCAACAAAGCCGGTCGATGATACCTGGGAGATCGTGGGCACTGTGGTCGACGGAAAAATGCCTAAGTCAGTTTTCATGATGTAGTCATGCCACCACGCAAACCTCTTGCGGTCTGAATCCAGTCACATAAGTTCTTGTATTCCTATCAAGCATCAGAAGGTGCTCCGCTATGAATGCAAGACACAAAGCAAGCAGATTTGCCCCCGTCCTTCGCCAGGCCTTAATTGCCAGCCTCCCAAAGACTATTGTCTGGCTTGATCCCGAACCGAGCTTCTGCGACTTTCCCGCCCTAAAGATTGATGACGGAACCGGCCGGGTTATTCGTCTGACCCTCCAAGTTCCGCACGACTCTCCTCACGTCCTGGCCGCAGAGATCTGCAAGCGCTTCTTGGCGCAATAAGGCAGACAGATAGAGCCCGCCGCTCCGCGGGCTTTTTGATGTCCGCAACACACAAGAGAACATTTGTACTCTTTTTGGTTGCGATGAAAAGCGGATTGAAATACTGTTGATTTATACAGTAGACAAGGAGGTAATCCATGGCGAAGCAGAAACCCCTGGCATCGAAAGAACCGTCTTCATACGACCTTCTCGGCATGCGCATTCAGCGGGCAATCAACACCCCTAAAGCCCAGCTGTCCAAATCAGTCCTGCTGGAGCGATCGGCCAATGACGACCCGGCCGACTGGGAACGCATCCTGAACGAAATCGCTGAGAACGATAACGTGACTATCGCCCACCGTGACGATGCAATTATTCAGTTGCTCTGGACCGTCCAGAAAGAAGACTGACTCTCGAATCCCTCTTTGCCCGCCTAGCGCGGGCTTTTTTACGCCTGCACCAAAAATAATACGCTTGCGTATTGACCGATACGATACGCGAGCGTATTGTCCACTTATCTAAGCGAAACACGCCGAGACAGGCCGACAGGCCTCGGGCAACCGGAACGCTCTTTAACATCGACAAAGACAGACCCTGACGCCAGACGGCCGTTGAGTTCAGGGATCAGTACGCAACACGGCCTGCTTCCGTGTCCGGATATCGGCACGCAAGGTTTGCTGGAGTGACAACCAACAGATTTCACTGGCTGGCCTTGGCGACAGGGCCAGACGGGAAATCAACCGGAGAACCGCAATGAACCAGATTTCAATAGTTGGCTACGAAAATGATTGCAACTGCGAGCATTGCGGTCGCGCCCTTAAGCACGGAATTAAGCTGAGCGACGGGCGGATCGTTGGTGCTACCTGCCTGGACAAGAAGCTAACGATGCCTCGGGTCTACCAAGGCAAGAAATTCAGATTTGGCGCCGAGTTTATCGTTCGGATTGCCAAGGTGGTCGAGCAGTATTCACCGACAAGCTGGTCGCGCTTCGGCGTATCGGCTTCGTCCGCCACCTTCGAAGCTGCGCAATGAGCGCGGCATGGCCGGATGAACTGGCCCGACTTGAACAGCTTATAGCGCACTACAAGATGTATGGATTGCCAGCCGATCATGAAGATGGCATGGGATTCATCCAGTCAAGATGCGAAGCGCTCCGCTTGATGCACGAAGCATATAGAAATGCGCTGGCTGATATTCAGCGCATTCGTGACTCCGGCAACTGAACCATCCTCCTGCGCATTCACAGAGTGCGCAGCGGGATGGCGAAAGCCTCCGGAAATGGGCGAACTACACGTATGAACCCCATATAAAAGTAATGGTGACGTGGAAGTCCGGTGCAAGCCCGGGCCCGAGCACCTGGTACTCCCCAGCACCAGGTCGCATTGGAGATTGATCGAAGCGTGCTCAAGCGAGCTGCAGCGCTAGGATCGCAAAGCCCCGTAAATGTCCTGAGCCGATATTCGCATGACGGCCAATACCAAAAACGCGGCGGGAAGCAAGCGGGCCAGCGTCCCGGTGCTTCGATCAATCTCCGATGCGGAAGAGAACACACCGCGAAAGCGGCCCCCTGCTCCGACTGACGAGGACTTCCCCGCGGTCGCCACCACACAGAGGATTCAGCCATGTAAACGACATATCAACCGCCAGCTGCCTAATGCAGCGGACGGCTCAGGGTGACGTATGGAGGCATGCTTACCCGCTAAAGCCCGGTTTCGACTGGGCTTTTTTACGCCCGCGATTATCCGTCAGCCCTCACCCACAAGAGCGCTGACGAATAGACGCAACACCACAAGAGGACACGCCATGCATCAGGCATTTCAGGATCGTATCGTTGAGCTGGGGGTTTTGCTCCAGCGCTCAAGCGCCGCACGCGGCGAGTTCAGCAAGCGCACCGACCGGGCAATGCCTGGTAGCAAGGTTCGCTTCCAGGTGCTGAGCATGGCACGCGGCTCTTATAGCGTTGTCGAGCTGGTCACTGGTGATCTGCGTGGAGCGTTCACCAGCTGGAAGGAGGCGGTCAACTTTGCCCAGCAACTCGATGCTCAGCCCGTGCTGAGGCTGGTGCAATGATCGGCGAGGACATTCCAGACCAGCACAAACAACTTGCGGCGCAGATTGCGAGCCAGATCGACGCATTCTTTGCCGACGGCGGGTTCACGCAGCAGATTGCCCCGGGAGTGAGCGCCGAAGCGCCAATGTTCGGCACTACCACTCACCATGAAAAGCTCAGGGCTCGCCGCACGTCCAAGGCGCCACAGGTAAAAGCTTTGGCTGAACAGGGTATGCCGCTGCGCGATATCGCCAAAAAGATCGGCCGTGACACCCGCACCGTAAAGCTGATTGCCAGCGAGAACGGGATAGAGATCACGGGCACCTGATGCGCCGAGCTATTTCCAAGGCGAACCCTCGCCGCAGACAAATTCAACACCAACTCCCACCCAGCGGCCTCAAGGGCCTTCCGGAGAATCATGCATGTCCACACCAACTGATACCGCCGAGTTCCTCGAAGAGCTCAACGGCGGCGCCTTCGCCAGCCAGATCGGTCACGCCCTCTCAGAGGTAGCCGCCGGCGTGGTCGACCACGGCAAGGCCGGGAAGCTCGTCATCACGCTGGACCTCAGCCAGATCGGCGAAGGCCAGATGGTGAAGATCAAGCACAAGCTCGACTACAAGGTGCCGACCAAGCGCGGCACACGCAGCGAGAACACCAGCCTCGACACCCCGATGCACGTCGGCACCGGCGGCAAGATTTCACTGTTCCAAGAGAAACACGACCAGCTCTTCAGCCGTGACGAAGCGCCGATCAAGCCCCGCACCTGATTCACCGCTGCACCTCCCTTCCCCAAGAGACTTTGAAAATGTCCCTGAGCAAAGAAGCAATTCAACTCATCACCGATACAGCGCTCGAAGCGACCGGCAAGCCGCTGGCGACTCTGGTGCCGACGGTAGTTCTTCCCGAAAGCGCCCGGGTGATCGATCTGGAGAAATACCAGGCGCTGCGCAGTCGCTTTCGCGGCACCTTCTCCACCCATTCGCTGGCCGACTTCAGCGCCTACGTGACCGACCGTGCCACCACAGCCGCACGCGGCTTCATCAATCAGGACGAAATGAGCTGCGCACTGCTCTTCAACCTCGGCGACGTCAACGAGCCTGGTCACGCCGATGACCGCGCTGTGCTGAAGTTGAAAGCGTCCGCTGGCTATAAAGCCGTACAGGCAATCGCCGGTGAGCGTCTCGGGCAGAAGGACCTCAGCGACTGGATCGAGGACTGGCATCAGTATCTAACGCCGGTTGACGACGCAGGCAACGCTATCCCGATCGCCAAGGCAATTGCAGCGGTTCGGACCATCACGATCAAGGCAACCAGCGAGTCAGAAACGACTGTTGGTGACACCAGCGCCAGCCGTAGCGCGATGGACCAGATCGAAGCCCGCAGCAAAGAAACACTACCTGCGGCTTTGCAGTTCCACATCGTCCCGTTCGAAGGTTTGACTGAGCAGCGCATCACTTTGCGAATCTCGGTTATCACAAGCGGATCGGTTCCGGTATTGAAGCTTCGTTGGGTAGGTGAGGAAGTGCAGCGCGAAGAGATTGCTCAGGAATTCAAATCCGTGCTTGAAGAGAAAATCGGTACAGCAGCCAAGTTGACGTTGGGGAGCTTCTCGGTTTAACCAACCCGACTTTGCGCGACATTAGAGAAGTCATGTTGGGCAAAGTCGGCATACAACAACTAATGAATTTGTGAGCCTATAGGTAAAAGATCGCCAAAGCCCCACAGCGCTGTTCCTACTAATATCAGCAGTACAGAAATACCCTGCGCAATTTTTACTTGTGAAAAATACTTCTTCTTAGTCGCGCTGAACGAAATGCCCACATAGCCAGATGGCTTGAAAACATCCGCCATGTCCCTAGCCTTCAGGTCTGCGAGAAAAGCCAGCCCCGCCATTATGGCACCGGATCTTCCCATCCAAGAGGTCGGCTTTCCGAGCCAATAACATAGGGCGGAACCAACAACTGGAATTAGTATTGCCAAAACTGCGTAAGCGATGAACCGCTTCCTCGCACGTATGAACGCTAGTTCGTACATGCATTGCTGGTTTTGTTCCATCTGCTGATTACCTCTCATGATTGCTGCACCACGTATAGCCCACCACCAACCTATTCGCCACCGTCCTGACATCGGAGGGAGGCGCCTGCATGGAGCATCGAGATGTTCAGTAAAGTCTTTGAAAAGCCTGGCACCTTCCAGGCGCTGTATGCCGCTCAGGACTGGCTCGAAGCAAACGGGTATAGCTACGGGTCAAGCTGCGTAATGCATCCGATCCCGGTCTTGAAAGGTGAGTTCGTCATCGCCAAATGGAAAAACCTCACCAAGACAGAGGTCGCGGCGCTGGATGGAAGTATTGACGGCGATCTTCGCAATGGCCCGATCACCGTCTACTTGAAGCAGGCGCCAGTCACACCAACGTCGGCGCCGGATACTCCAGCGCATGGAAAGCCTGCTCAATCTGGTCCGCTGCATTCGTAATATGGACCGACCGATAGGCGTGGTACTTCACCAGCCCGTCAATCGTAGCTTCGGATAACTGCTCAACGTCTATCCCCTGTTCCCGCGCCGTGCTCAAAACGGCCTTCAGCGCTATCTCTAGCGCAATCACTCGCTCTTCGCTCATGACGGTTCCCTCCCTGTGGAGCTGGAAGCGTAGACGAATCTCAACTCCCATCGGAATCGAGCCATGAAATACGAACTCCACCTGGGCGATTGCCTGGAGGTGCTACGGGGTCTGCCCGCGAACTCGATTGATAGCGTTGTAACAGACCCACCCTACGGCATCCGCTTCATGGGGAAAAGCTGGGACGGACGAGACATTGAAGACCGCGCGGCCTACCGCGCCAGCATGCCCTCACACGCAGATGCTTGCGGCCCAAATGGTGGACATCGATCAGTTGCCGCCGAAGCTGGGAAATACGACCTCACGCCTGCTGGTATGCGCGCCTTCCAGGCCTTCACTCTGGAATGGGCGACAGAGGCGCTGCGAGTGCTTAAGCCTGGCGGACATTTGCTTTCTTTTGCTGCTGCCAGAACCTACCACCACATGGCGGTCGGCATTGAAATGGCAGGCTTCGAGATCCGCGACCAAATCATGTGGGTTTTCGGTTCTGGCTTTCCGAAGTCGCATAACCTCAAGGGCGATCACGAAGGCTGGGGCACGGCGCTGAAGCCGGCCCATGAGCCAATCTGCATGGCCCGTAAGCCATTCCCCGGAACGGTAGCCGCGAATGTTGATGCCCACGGCACCGGCGCCATCAACATTGATGCTTGCCGCATACACGCTGATGACGCTATGGGCGGCGAGTACTCCCAGAAGCGAATGGCGCCCGGACATGTCCAAAACGCCACCGGCGCATACAAACAGGACGTCCAATTCGTTGGCGTAATGAAGCCGGGGCGCTGGCCAGCGAATCTCATTCACGACGGTAGTGATGTGGTGGTCGCTATGTTCCCGGCCGAGGCTGGTGCCGCATCGCCAGTGAAGGGGACAGAAACCAGCACCCCTGACAAAAATACCTACGGCGAATACTCACGTGTAGAGGGCGCATTCCATGGAGATTCCGGCAGCGCCGCCCGCTTCTATTACTGCGCCAAAACGAGCAGAGCCGACCGCCACGAAGGCCTGATTGACCCTGGCCCACAGTTCAAACAGGGCACCACCCTTCGTAAGGTTCAAACAACTGACACCAAGGGCAACAACCATCCCACCGTGAAGCCCACAGAGCTGATGGCTTACCTGCTCAGACTTGTAACGCCAGCGGGTGGTAAATCTCTGGATCCGTTCATGGGCTCAGGCAGCACCGGTAAAGCGGCGGCGCTCGAGGGGTTCGATTTCATCGGGATCGAGCGTGATCCGGAGTACATGGCAATTGCGAAGGCCCGCGTCGCATATGTCCATGCCCAAATTCAGCGCCAGCAGCGCGAACAGCACCTGCAGGATCAACAACTGAGCCTGTTCACCGCGTAGCCCAACCCTCTTCTTTAACGAATCACGCCACTGGCGAGGATCCCCTATGTCTGCACATCAGAAGAAACACCCCTTCGATTTCAAAACTCAGTACGGCCTTGGCTTCGATCCGCAAGACGATGAGATCGTCGTGGACTTCTTCTGCGGTGGTGGCGGCGCCGGTACCGGGCTGGAAATGGGCCTTGGCCGCGCGGTGAGCGTGGCGAAGAACCACAGCGCTACGGCGATCAGCATGCACACCATCAACCACCCGGGCGCGCAGCACTTCACCACAGATGTGTTCGAAGGTGATCCGGATACGGAGTGCGGCGGTAAGCCGGTTGGCTGGTTCCACATGTCGCCCGATTGCACTCATCACAGCCAGGCCGCCGGCGGCCAGCCGCGCAAGCGCGAGATCCGCAACCTGTCGTGGATAGGCCTGAAGTGGGCAGGCATGAAGCGCCCCCGGGTGATCAGCCTGGAGAACGTGAAGCAGATTTTGCAGTGGGGTCGGCTGATCGCCAAGCGGGACAAAGCTACCGGGCGGGTGATCAAGCTGGGTGGTGCGGTCGCTGCACCTGGCGAGGTGGTGCCGGTGGGCCAGCAGTTCCTGATACCTGATCCGAAGCAGCGCGGCCGCACATGGCGACGGTTCGTAGCTCTGCTTGAAGGTATGGGTTACGTGGTCGAATGGAAGGTGATTAAGGCGTGTGACTTCGGAGCGCCCACCAGCCGCGAACGACTCTTCATGCTCGCACGCTGCGATGGTCAGCCGATCATCTGGCCGGAAGCTACCCACGCCAAGAAGCCAGGCAGGGGCCAAAAGCCTTGGCGCACCGCCGCCGAGTGCATTGATTTCAGCGACCTCGGCAAAAGCATCTTCGGCCGGAAGAAAGACCTGGCCCCAGCCACTCTAAGGCGCGTAGCCAAGGGCATGAAGAAGTTCGTCATCGATAACCCGGCGCCCTTTATCGTGCCCATTGCCAACTGGTCAGGCGAAACGGTGCAGTCGGCCAACGAGCCGCTGCGCACAGTCACCTCATACCCTAAGGGCGGCGCCTTCTCGGTGGTCAGCCCGATCATTGCGCCAGCCACGCATCAGGGTAGCGATCGCATCAATGATCCAATGGAACCACTTCCGACCGTGACTTGCGCCAACCGAGGCGAGCTGACGCTGATCAGCCCCGTCATGGTGGGTGCGGGCGGGCCAGAATACTCAGGCAAACCGACAGCAGCGGCCCAGCCGGTCGGCACCCTTCTTACACAGAATCATCGCGGGGTAGCCGCGGCATCGCTGGTGCAGCTTGGCAACGGAGATAAGGCTGGATCAGCGCCGCGAACTGCCGACCTGCACGACCCGCTGGGCACGATCATGGCGTCGGGCGGCAAATACGGCTTAGCCGCTGCGCATCTTGTGAAGTTTCGTTTCGACGATGCTGGCAAAGCGCTGGACGAGCCGTTGCCAACCATCACCAGCGGCGGTAACTACCAGCGCCCCGCCGGTGCTGCTCACGCGATGGGCATCTCAACAGTATTCATGGCTCAGATGAATGGCGGTTTCAACACTACCCACGCCAAGGGTGCCGACGAGCCAATGACCACTGTCACCAACACGGGCAGTCAGCAGCAACTTGTGGCGGCGAACCTGGTGCATCTGCGCGGTAACTGCGATGCCCGCGACGTCAACGACCCGTTGCACACGGTCAGCGCTGGTGGAACCCATCACGGTTTGGTATCGGCGTTCATGGAGCGTCAGTTTGGCGCCAGCGTTGGCCAGGGCCTGAGTGAACCCGCGCCCACGGTGACCGCCGGCGGTGGCGGGAAAAGCTCAGTGGTTTCGCTTTGCCTTTCACCGGAGCACGAAGAAGGAGCGCTGCGCGTCGCGGCATTCCTAATCAGCTATTACGGCACAGAGAACATGAGCGGCTGCAACAAGCCAGCGCCAACGATCACCACCAAAGATCGGCTCGGCCTGGTGACGGTCATGGTCAAGGGAACGCCCTATGTGATCGTGGATATCCGCCTGCGAATGCTGCAACCCGCAGAGCTGTACCGGGCTCAAGGTTTCCCGCCCGACTACATCATCGCGCACGGCGCCGACCGCAAGCCGTTCACCAAGACTCAGCAGGTCCACATGTGCGGTAACAGCGTCAGCCCTCCCCCAATGGCAGCACTTGCCCGCGCCAACGATCCGTGGCGCCAGACGCAAAGCCAATCCGCAGCAGCCTGACCAACTTCATCCAAGGAGTCTTCATGAACGACGACAAGCCGCGCATCGTCTGCCAGTTCAGCTGTGGTGCTGCATCTGCGGTGGCCACCAAGCTTGCGTTGGCAGATTACGGCCGTACCCATGACGTTCAAATCATCAACGCCTACTTGGCAAATGAGCATTCGGACAGCCGTCGATTCCTCGCTGATTGCGAAGCTTGGTTCGACCAGCCAGTTACGGTGCTTCGCGACGAAAAATACGGTGCAGACATCATTCAGGTGTTTCGTCGTGAGCGGTTCATGAAGAACCAGTACGGCGCGCCTTGCACCAAGCTCCTCAAACGACGTCAGCTCGACACCTGGAAACAAGAGGGCGACGTGATGGTGTTCGGTTACACCGCAGAGGAGGTCGACCGCCTGGATGATTTCCGCGAGAGGAATCCAGATCGTCCCGTCATAGCCCCGCTGATTGAACGAGGCCTTGGGAAGGAGGACTGCAAAGCAATGCTCCTGCGGGCAGGTATTGAGTTGCCGCTGATGTACCGCCTTGGCTACGACAACGCCAACTGCATCGGATGCGTGAAAGGTGGCGAAGGCTACTACCGGGCTATCCGCGAAGACTTCCCGGAACAGTTCGAAGAGCTTTGCAAAGTGCAGGACGAGCTTGGCCCAGGCAGTTACCTGCACCGCAACCGAAAAACGGAAGAGCGGTTTTCCCTTCGAGACCTCGGCGACGGCCCGGTTCGGCGCAACGAAAAACTGCCGTCCTGCTCGTTCTTCTGTGAAATCGCTGAAGCGGACATTATCGCCAGCGCTTGAAATAGGGACATCCATTCCCAGAGGTAGCCCCCACAGGCTACTTATCCAGTAGTAGCCCCCAGCGGCTACATTGAGGTCAACGTGCAACTGAAATGCTTTCTCTGGGCCATTGCTGCAAAGCTCTTGGCCCGACCCGCCGTGTCTGAATGGTTGATCACGCACGCCCAGCGCACGCCCTACCTGCACATCATGTCCGCTGACGGCAAAGAGACCTACATGGGCCGCTGGTGGCTGTTCAACCCCTACTCTCGTGAAACCCATGAGCCGAGCATCAAGTGGTTCCCTTGGTCGTTTCGCATCCATCACATTAAGCGCCCGGACGCCGACCGCGACTTGCATGACCACCCATGGAATGCCCGGACGGTGATCTTACGCGGATGGTATCGAGAGCAGCGACTGCTCGACGGCGATGATCCCGCTTTGGCAGGTCTGATGGATTCCGCGAGGGCGCTACTGGAATCATCGGGAGGCAGTTACCAGGCGACCGAATATATCGACCGCCTGCCAGGTGATACCGCCCAGCTGCGCCATGGCGAATACCACCGCATCGACGAGGTATCGCCGGAAGGTGTCTGGACGCTCTTCATCACCAGCAGTTGGAAAGGTGACTGGGGATTTCTGGTCGACGGCGTGAAGGTCCCATGGCGCAAGTACACGGGAGATCAGGAATGACCAGCTTGCCGCCAGATAATTGCCGTCAGCAGCTTGCGGCAGATGGGAAGGCCTATCCGAAATCTAACTGCGCGGTCTGCGGACAGTTTTCGCCACGCTGGAAAGAGTGCGATGCATTGCTCGCCGCAGGTCCGGCGCAGCACCCTGTCCCTGTAGATGAATCCTGCTACGGCATGGTTGCCCCTGTGCCGCCTGCTGGCGATGTGGTGGATGAGCCGGTGCTCTGGTTCAAGTGGCTGCCTGGAGTGCTGGCGAAATCAAATGGGCAGTGCTACGACGTTATGTTTTCTGAGGTCGATGGTTACACGCCGCTTTACCGCCGCGCCAAGCGCAAGCTCTCAATGCCCGGGCAGCTATTCCCGGTTACGCCAGTCCTGCCGCACCCGCCCCGCCACACCGGTTTCTTTCTCCCAGATCGCGAAGTGCCTGGCTACACACTCGAGCAGATGAAGGAATACGGCGCGATGTGCGTTGCTGCATTCGCCCGACAGATTGGTGAGCAGTCATGAGCGGCTGGCAGATCGCCGCAATCCTCATGACGGCCTGGCTGGTCGTCGGTTTCACCCTCGCCATTCCAGTCGGCAAGATCCTCCGCACACTCACCCGTTAAACCAACCCTATCCCTATTGCCTGCTGCGTATGCGGCGAGGACGAAGTCATGCCTGAAGAAACAGTTTTAATCCGGACTCTACCGGTCGAGCGCGCTAACAGCGCCTGCGGATACACGCAAGGCGACTGGGAATGCCGCGAGGGCGGATATCTCTGGTACGCAGGTGATGGCGAAGGTTATGACCCAGAAGACACCAGCGAGATTTGCCCGTGCTGCCGGACCAAGGACTTTTTGGAAGCGGCGAAGGACGAGGCCGAAGCGTGCAGCAGCTACTCGAATTGCGGCGACAGCGGCACCGGCGTTGATATTTGGGCGTCAGCGGAGAAGGTTGCTTTGCGCGCCAACCCCGTCGCCGCTGCCCAGGCACTGCAAGAGCTCGGAGTCGTTGCGGCTCTTGAGTCAGATGACAGCCCTGATGGCTACTCCGTCGTTTTGTGTAATACACAGACCGAGGCTATAGCCGTTTAACGCACCCCATCCAATGCATCCCGCGCCAATCAGCGGACATGCATCGCATACAAGACAATCAACTTTGAATGCCTGCCGGTGTACGGCGGGCGGGAGATGCTAATGCCCGCGAATTGCGAATACACCATGAAAAACACCGATGCGCTCTGGCTGACACCCATTGCCCAGGCTGATCAGGGCCAGCGGATCACACAACTAAGCGAGTACTCCAGGCTCAACGGTGAATTGCGCCTGATCGAACTGTTCGCCCAGTTCATCGGCATGGCCAACGCTGTAGCCGAAAACTGCTCAGAAATGAGCGACCAAGTTCTGATCGAGGAATGCGGTGTGCACCCGGACAAGTTCACGGGAGTGAACATGCCGAACATGATCGGTGCGCTGCAGGGCGTTGTGCTGGCCAGCGGTTGCAGCACAACCGGTACATGCCATGGCTGCGCCTATCGGCTCGGATCGATTGCCAACCAATCGCCCATCACCACTGCAGACGCAGCCTATATGGCTTTCGAGCGCAAAGGCTTCATGTGCCATGCCTACACGGGCGAGGATGGCGAACCCATCAAGTTCTGCGTGGGGCATGCCAAGGCTCACAAATCAGAAGCGGCTCAGCCTCTCAACCCCGCATAGACCCCAGACGGAGAAAGCCATGGCAAACGCAGAGCAGATACCGGAAGGCTATCAGTTCGATATCGTTCCGGAAGAAAAGATGGCAGAGCTCGTTTCCACTACGCGCCGGGCACTGCAAAGCCGGCGGGCGCGCGGCGTCATCCCGCAGGGGGTGTGGAACACGATCGATGGGAAGGTTTACTACAGCATCAGGAGATATGAGCAATGGCTCGAAAGCCTTTGGAGTTGCCCGCCGGAGTGGAATTCATCGGCCAGACAATCCGAATCCGCTTCACATGGAAAGGGCAGCGCCGCTGTGAAACCCTCGGCCTTCCCCAGACGCCCAAGGGCATCAAGGCAGCATCCGATCTACGTTCTAACGTAATAACTCTCGCCAAACTTGGAGTACTTGATGAAAGTCGGTACTCCGAATTTTTCCCAAACTCCAGTTATTCAACTTCATCTGCCATGCCAACTTTCGGCGAGTATGCCCAAAGTTGGTTGAATGGCCGAGACATTGTGCTGGGAACCAAGAATAACTATCTGTCGTCTTTGAATAACTATTGGATGCCCATACTCGCAACAATCCCAATTGACCAAATCACCTCGACGTTCCTGCGCAAAATTGTTGGCGAGATTCCGTGGGAACGGCCGGCTATTAAGCGTTCGGCACTGCAACGCTTAAACCCTATCTTTGTAACGGCGATGCTGGATGGTCTTTTGCTGAGAAACCCTTTGTCATCAATCGAGACGCCAGCACCAGGTCGCAAAGATATCGACCCATTCAGCGTGGAGGAAGCCAATCGGATTATCGCGAGCATGTATGCGAAGTTGCCCAAATCAATGAAAATATACGCCGCTCTGTCTGAGTTCGCGTTTTTTACGGGAATGCGGCCAGGTGAGATTTACGCGCTGCGCTGGGATGACATCGATATGTCAAAACGAACCGCCCATGTGTTCAAGATCGTTGCCGACCAGAAGGTAGAGTTCAGGACGAAGACCAGGTATGACCGGCATGTCATGTTAAACAGTCGGGCAATGAATGCTTTGGCCGAAGCCAGGAAGGTGGCGGACCTCCGAGCAACACAGTTCCGGCGTAAGGTGCCCAATTCACCCTATGTTTTCCCGCCATCGAGGACAACGGAGTTCATTCAAGATACGACCGTTACCGCCAAACACTTCGATGCGGCAGTGGATGCATTGGCTATCCGGCCCCGACCGCAATACAATTGCCGTCACACCTATGCGACCATGTGCCTGATGGCAAACATGAACCCTGCGTTCATCGCCAGCCAACTTGGGCACAGTGTCCGAATGCTGCTTTCAACGTACGCCCGCTGGATCAACTCCAAGGATGACTGGAGTGAAGTCGACAAGCTTGAGGGCGTGTTGGTTGGTACAAATTCGGTACAAGATCAGCAAACCATTACCTAAAACGCCCGTGCCGTAAGGCGCTTAGGCAATAGCCGGGAATTGCGACATAATTCCCGGCGATTTTATTCCGGAGTGACCCTGATGAACCAGCAAGCCCACGTGCACGGCCCTGATTGTGACCACGATCACGCGCATGACCATCACCACGATCACGGTCATGTCCACGGCCCGCACTGCAACCACGAACCTCAAGAGCCTGTTCGCAACGCTTTGAAAGACGTTGGTCGCAACGACCCGTGCCCTTGCGGCAGCGACAAAAAATTCAAGAAATGCCACGGCGCCTGATCGCTGAGCCGCAATACCGGGCTGCACAGCGTCTTCACAGACGCTGTGCAGCGCAGCCCTCACAGGCTCGGCCACCCCCACTCTTGGCGGCCGACTACCCTCCCCCTGAAATTTCCCGAAATAAACTCTTGCGCCCTGCTTGCGTGCTGCCTGCCCGCTCTCTAACGTAGCGCCTTTCGTACGCCTACCCCCGCAGGAGCTTCAACATGGCCTCGCCAGCCCTTTCATTCGTTAAAAACCGGTTCGGTGTTGCCGCTGCCATGACGGGGCTTTTGAGCCTTGCGGGTTGTCAGTTGAACGGCGGTGACAGCAGTACGCTGCCGCCTGCCAGCGGTGTGTTTGCCATCAAAGGCCTCGCGCAGAACGTCTCCGTGCGTCGTAATAATCAGGGCATGCCGCTGATTGAGAGCAACACGTTCCACGATGCGCTGTTCACCCTTGGCTACGTGCATGCCACCGATCGCATCAGCCAAATGGTGCAGATGCGCTTGCTGGCGCAAGGGCGCCTGTCGGAAATCGCAGGCCCCGGGGCGCTCGATCTCGACCGCATGATGCGCGCCGCCAACCTCAAGCAGAGCGCCGGTGAGCTCTATGCTGCGTCGTCGCCACGTCTGAAGCGCTTTTTTGAAGTGTATGCGCGTGGGGTCAACGCCTACCTGTTCCGCTATCGCGACAAACTGCCCGCTGACCTTAGCGACGCAGGCTACAAACCCGAATACTGGAAGCCAGAAGACTCAGCATTGATCTTCAGCCTGCTGAACTTCAGCCTGTCGGTGAATCTGCAAGAAGAGATCTCCTCGCTGGTGCTGGCGCAAAAAGTCGGCGCCGACAAGCTCGCATGGCTGCTGCCAACGTATCCCGACGAAGAATTGCCTTTTGCAGAGGCCGACAAACTCAAGGGCTTGAACCTGGGTACGCAGTTGCCTGGCCTGAGTGACCTGGACAAGGCCTCGCTGCAACTGTCGGACCTCAATCTGCTGGGCGTCGCGGCATCCAACAACTGGGCGATTGCGCCACAACGCGCGCGTGCAGGCAAAAGCATGCTGGCCACTGACAGTCAGTTGCCAACTACGCTGCCGTCGATGTGGAATTTCGTGCAGATACGTGCGCCTAAATACCAGGCCGCAGGCGTCACTGTGGCGGGTCTGCCCTTGGTGCTGTCGGGCTTCAACGGGACGCTGGCCTGGGGCATGGGGCCGGTACTGGGTGACAACCAGGACCTGTTTCTGGAGAAGATCAAACGCGAAAACAATCGCCTGATGTACATGGCCGACGGCAAGTGGCTGGCCGCGTCCGCCCACGAAGAAACCTACTTCGTCAAAGGCCAGCGTCCTGTGCGGGAAGCGGCTTACGCCACCCGTCACGGCGCATTGCTTAACGGCAGCTCAGCCCAGCTCAACAGCGGACTGGGACTGGCGCTGCAAACACCGGACGCCAAAGACGACAAATCTCTGGATGCCCTGTTTGACCTGACCCGCGCGCAGACTGTCGAGCGGGCTTTCGACACGACCCGCGAGATCCGCGCAATTACGCTGAACATGGTTTTCGCCGACGCCTCCAACGTGGGTTGGCAGGTAACCGGCAAATACCCGAATCGTCGTGAAGGACTGGGCTTGATGCCGTCGCCGGGTTGGGACAGCCGTTTCGACTGGGACGGGTTCGCCGACTCCATGCTTCACCCGTACGACCAGGATCCGCAGTCCGGCTGGATCGGCAACGCCAACAACCGCACGATCCCCAAAGGGTACGGCATGCAACTGTCCAACTCCTGGGATTACCCGGAGCGCGCCGAACGCATCGCCGAGTTGGCCAACAGCGGCAAGCAGGACACCCGTAGCACCATCGCCATGCAGTACGACCAGACCACGACCTTCGCGGCCAAGCTCAAAAAGATGTTCGAGGCGCCGGGCATGTCTCAACCATTGAAACAGGCGATCGACGCACTGCCGGCACCTGAGCGCGACAAGGCCCGTGAGGCCTACACGCGTCTGATGGCGTTCGACGGCAAACTCGCACTGACTTCAGCTGACGCGGCGATCTATGAGCTGTTCCTTCAGGAAAGCGCCAAGCAGATTTTCCTCGATGAGCTTGGCCCTGAAAGCAGCCCGGCCTGGAAAGCACTGGTGCAGAACGCGGACTTGTCCTATTCAGCCCAAGCCGATCACCTGCTGGGGCGCGACGACAGTCCGTATTGGGATGACGTGAAAACCCCGCAGAAGGAAGATAAACCCACCATTCTGGCGCGCAGTCTGGCGGCAGCGATCACCTCGGGCGACAGCCTGCTTGGCGGCGATCACAAGGCGTGGCAGTGGGGCAAACTGCACCATTACGGCTGGACCAGCCAAAGCGCCCAACTGACGGCAGCGCTGGGCGGCACTAAACCGAACCTGTTCAAAGGGCCCGTTGCAGCGGGTGGCGATCACACCACGCTCAATGCTTCGGGGTATCGCTGGGGGCAGGATTTCGATGCCGTGCAAGCTTCCAGCCTGCGCATCATCGTGGACTTCTCGCAACAGGAGCCCATGATAGGCCAGAACGGCGCAGGCCAATCAGGTAACCCGGCGAGCCCTCATTACGCAGACGGCATCGAGCCGTGGTTGAAAGGCCAATACCTTTCCATCCCGATGAAGCCGGAGAACTTCGAGAAGGCCTACGGCAAGGCGCGTTTGACGTTGACGCCAGGGAAGTAGAAACCATCGATGATCGTGCCCGCGCGCATCGACTGCTGTAAGAGCGCGCTTGCCCGCGATGAGGGTGTGTCAGAAACGCCAATGGTGACTGACTCGATGCCTTCGCGGGCAAGCGCGCGCCTACAAGTGCGATCTGTTCAGGCATGCGCCTCGCGAGCAAGCTCACTCCCACAGCATTATCAATAGCTGAAAATGGGAACGATCATCGGCCCTCCCCGCTCATAACTGACAAGCCCCTCCACTTGGTCACTCCATGGATCTTGTCATCGCCCGTCCCGAAGGTTTGTATTGTCCACCCGGAGATTTTTATATCGATCCATGGCGGCCGGTTGAACGGGCAGTGATCACTCACGGCCATGGCGATCATGCCCACACCGGCAACAAACACTACCTGGCCGCTGCACCCGGCGAAGGCATTCTGCGCTCCCGGCTGGGCCAGGACATCAACCTGCAAACCCTCGAATACGCGGAAAGCATCACCCATCACGGCGTCAAACTCAGCTTTCATCCCGCTGGTCATGTGCTGGGCTCAGCCCAGGTACGTCTGGAATACGAAGGTGAAGTCTGGGTCGCATCGGGCGATTACAAAGTCGAACCCGACGGCACCTGCGCGCCTTTTGAACCGGTGCGCTGCCACACATTCATCACCGAATCGACCTTTGGCCTGCCGATCTACCGCTGGCAGCCGCAGTCTGAAATCTTTGCGGGCATCAATGAGTGGTGGCGCGAAAATGCCGCTGTTGGCAAGGCCAGCGTTCTGTTCGCCTATTCGTTCGGCAAAGCCCAACGCATCCTGCACGGAATCGACCCCAGCATCGGTCCGATCCTTGTTCACGGCGCGGTCGAGCCGTTGAATCGCGTTTACCGCGCAGCCGGTGTGCGCATCCCGGAAACCCAGTACGCGGGCGACTTCAAAAAAACCGACCCGGCCCTGCGCCAAGCCTTGATCATCGCGCCGCCGTCAGCCGGTGGCAGCACCTGGATGCGCCGCTTCGGTGAGTTCAGCGACGGTTTTGCCAGCGGCTGGATGATGCTGCGCGGCCCTAGACGTCGACGCGGCGTGGATCGCGGTTTTGTGCTGTCTGATCACGCCGACTGGCCAGGATTGCTCTGGGCGATTGAGAACACCGGCGCCGAGCGCGTAATGGTCACGCACGGCTCAGTGGCGATTCTGGTGCGTTACCTGCGCGAGCAGGGTCTGGATGCGCAAGGCTTCGCCACCGAATACGGCGCCGAGGAAGACGAGGCGCCGGCCCCGGCTGAAACCGCCAGTGAGGAGACGGCATGAGAGCATTCGCCGAGCTTTATTCGGCCCTCGACGCCACCACATCCAGCAATGCAAAACTGGCCGCCATGCAGCAATACTTTGCCGCCGCAGCGCCAGAAGATGCAGCGTGGGCGGTGTACTTCCTGTCCGGCGGGCGGCCGCGCCAACTGGTGCCGACCCGCATGCTGAGGGAACAGGCGATCCTCTTGTCAGGGCTGCCCGAATGGCTGTTTGAAGAAAGCTACCAGGCAGTTGGCGATATCGCCGAGACGCTGTCACTGCTGCTGCCCCAGGCTGACCACAAGTCGGACGAAGGCCTGGCGTCGTGGATAGAGGACAAACTCTTGCCGTTGCGCGGCCTGCCGCCTGAGGAATTGATGACGCGCCTGCCGACGTTCTGGGCGCAACTGGACCGACTGAGCCTGATGGTGTGCCTAAAATTGATCACCGGCAGTTTTCGGGTCGGCGTGTCAAAACTGCTGGTCACGCGAGCCCTTGCAGCGCTGGCAGAGATCGACAGCAAGCGCGTGGCGCAGCGCCTGGTGGGGTACACCGATTTGTCCCATCGGCCGAGCGCCGAGGGTTATCTGAAACTGATCGCCCCAGAGTCCGAGGACGAACACGCGCAGCGCGGCGGTCAGCCTTATCCCTTCTTCCTCGCCCATGCCTTGCAGCAACCGGTCGATCAATTCGAGACCTTGCTGGGGCCGGCCGAAAACTGGCAAGTGGAATGGAAATGGGACGGCATACGCGCGCAAATCGTCAAGCGAGAGGGCCGTTTGTGGATATGGTCCAGAGGCGAAGAACTGGTCACCGAGCGCTTCCCTGAACTCCACAGCCTGACTGCGTCCCTGCCGGACGGCACGGTCATCGACGGCGAAATCGTGGTGTGGAAAGCGCCCGACCTGAGTTCGGAAAAGGGCGAGGGATTCTCTCTGGAGACGCCAGCGCCCGGAGTACCCGACGGGGCCTCTCCGTCTGTGCAGCCGTTTGCGCTGCTGCAACAGCGCATCGGACGCAAGACGCTGGGCAAGAAAATTCTCGAAGACGTTCCGGTGGTCATCCTCGCGTACGACTTGCTGGAGTGGGAAGGCCACGACTGGCGCAGCCGTCCACAACATGAGCGGCGCGCGCAGCTGGAGACGTTGATTCAAGACTGCGAAAGCCCGGTCTTGCTGCCCTCCCCCGTGCTGACCGGCAAAGACTGGCTCGATCTGGGCAAGCAACGCGAGGCATCCCGCAGCCTGGGCGTTGAAGGGATGATGCTCAAAGCACGTGATTCGATGTACGGCGTGGGCCGAACCAAGGACATGGGCGTCTGGTGGAAGTGGAAGGTCGATCCGTTCAGCGTCGATGCGGTGCTGATTTACGCGCAACGCGGCCACGGTCGGCGCGCCAGCCTGTACAGCGATTACACGTTCGCCGTGTGGGATGGCCCCGAAGACGCCGGCGAACGCACGCTTGTGCCCTTCGCCAAAGCGTATTCGGGGCTGACCGATGAGGAAATGCGCAAAGTCGATGCGATCATCCGCAAGACCACGCTGGAGAAGTTCGGCCCTGTGCGAAGCGTGACGCCAACATTAGTGTTTGAGCTGGGGTTTGAGGGCATAGCGTTGTCAAAACGCCATAAAAGCGGGATCGCCGTGAGGTTTCCAAGAATGCTTCGGTGGCGGCTGGACAAGCCTGTTGCTGAGGCAGACAGCCTGGCAACGCTGCAGGACCTGCTCGGCTGAGCACTATTTTGGTGCGCTCATATCGCCGCGCACCAGTTTGGCCGGGGTAAGAGCGCGCTTGCCCGCGAACGCGTCTTCCCTGTCACCCTCCCCCTTGATGGCCCACCGCAATCGTGGTCAAGCGCGCTCCTACAAATTGATAAAGCGAAATACCCTCATCCCCGCTACTCTCCCACACGCCCGCCATCGACAAAAAACAGCGAAAGATGGCGCTAAGTCATCATTGCGACAACTGCGTACATTTAAAACGCACGTTCGTATCTTTGGTTCGGAAATTGCTGTCTATTTGCGGTCTGGCACTCGCCGGTAGCAAGCCTTCGCGTGTTCCCAACGCTCAATTTGGTTTTAAGGACTGAACGATGAAAAAAGCATGGCTGACCCTTTCTGCACTCGCCATCTGTCTGGCCGCTGGTAATGCAATGGCCAAGGAATACAAGGAGCTGCGTTTTGGCGTCGATCCTTCGTACGCACCTTTTGAATCGAAAGCCGCTGACGGCAGCCTCGTCGGTTTCGACATCGATCTGGGCAACGCGATCTGTGCAGAACTGAAGGTCAAGTGCAAGTGGGTCGAAAGCGATTTCGACGGCATGATTCCGGGCCTCAAAGCTAACAAGTTCGACGGCGTCATCTCGTCCATGACCGTTACCGATGCACGTTCGAAGGTCATCGACTTCTCGTCAGAGCTGTTCTCCGGCCCGACATCGCTGGTCTTCAAGAAAGGCGCGGGCTTCACCGAAGACCCTGCCACGCTGAAAGGCAAAACCGTCGGTTACGAGCAAGGCACCATTCAGGAAGCCTACGCCAAAGCCGTGCTGGACAAGGCAGGCGTAAAAACCCAGGCCTACGCCAACCAGGACCAGGTTTATGCTGACTTGGTGTCGGGCCGTCTGGACGCCTCCGTTCAGGACATGCTGCAAGCCGAACTGGGCTTTTTGAAGTCGCCACAAGGCGCGGGCTACGAAGTCAGCAAGCCTATCGACAGCCCGTTGCTGCCAGCCAAAACCGCTATCGGTATCTCCAAAGGTAACAAAGAGCTGAAAGCACTTTTGGATAAAGGTATCAAAGCGTTACACGACGACGGCAAATACGCCGAGATCCAGAAGAAGCACTTCGGCGATCTGAATCTGTACAGCGGTAAGTAAGAACACAAACGCCCGTCGATTTCAGCGATCATCCATCCCGCGCTGAGATCGGCGGGCGTTTTATTGACTGCAAAGGTTCCACATGCTCGAAACCCTCCTGCAATACCTGGGACTGTCGGCGTTCAGCCTTAAAGGCTTCGGCCCGCTGCTGCTGGCAGGCACCTGGATGACCGTCAAACTCTCACTGATGTCGCTGCTGCTGAGCATTGTGCTCGGCCTGCTCGGTGCCAGTGCCAAACTCTCGAAATCCGCCATCCTGCGGGTACCCGCTCAGGTCTACACGACGCTGATTCGGGGCATACCCGATCTGGTGCTGATGCTGTTGATCTTCTACAGCCTGCAGACGTGGTTGAGCACGCTGACCGACGCTATGGACTGGGACTACATCGAAATCGACCCCTTCAGCGCAGGCGTGATTACGCTGGGCTTCATCTACGGCGCCTACTTCACCGAAACTTTCCGCGGCGCGATCCTTGCGGTGCCACGCGGCCAGGTCGAAGCCGGGACCGCTTACGGCTTGTCTCGCAGTCAGCGCTTTCGTTACGTGGTGTTCCCGCAAATGATGCGCTTCGCCCTGCCTGGCATCGGCAACAACTGGCAAGTGGTGCTCAAGGCCACTGCGCTGGTGTCGATCATCGGCCTGGCCGATCTGGTCAAAGCCGCGCAGGACGCCGGCAAAAGTACGTACCAGCTGTTTTATTTCCTGGTGCTCGCGGCGCTGATTTATCTGGTGATCACCAGCGTGTCCAACTTCGCGTTGCGCTGGGCAGAACGGCGCTATGCGGCAGGCAGCCGGGAGGCTCAACGATGATCGAGTTGCTTCAGGAATACTGGCGTCCCTTCCTTTATAGCGATGGCCAGAACATTACCGGTCTGGCGATGACCCTGTGGCTGCTCAGCGCCTCGATTGCGATTGGCTTCGTGGTGTCTATTCCGCTTTCCATCGCCCGTGTTTCGCGTAATCCGCTGGTGCGCTGGCCGGTGCAGTTCTACACGTATCTGTTTCGCGGAACACCGCTCTACATCCAGTTGCTGATTTGCTACACCGGCATTTACAGCATTGCCGCCGTGCGAGAGCAGCCGATGCTGGATGTGTTTTTCCGCGACGCCATGAATTGCACCATCCTTGCCTTCGCCCTGAACACCTGCGCGTACACCACCGAGATTTTTGCCGGTGCCATCCGCAGCATGAACCATGGCGAAGTCGAGGCGGCCAAGGCTTACGGTCTGAGCGGCTGGAAGCTGTATGCCTACGTGATCATGCCTTCGGCCCTGCGTCGTTCGCTTCCGTATTACAGCAACGAAGTGATTCTGATGCTGCACTCCACGACGGTAGCCTTCACGGCCACCGTACCGGACATCCTCAAAGTGGCGCGTGATGCCAACTCGGCGACGTTCCTGACGTTCCAGTCGTTCGGTATCGCAGCCATCATCTACCTGACGGTGACCTTCATTCTGGTCGGGCTGTTCCGACTTGCGGAGCGCCGCTGGCTAGCGTTCCTTGGCCCTTCTCACTAGGAACGTTCGATGCGACACCAGACGCATGATCTGTTGGCGCCAGTGCCCGGCACGGCGCGGCAGATCCACAGCTTTCACTACGGCCCGGAAAACGGCGCCTGCAAAATCTATATTCAGGCGTCTCTGCACGCCGACGAGCTGCCGGGGATGCTGGTCGCCTGGTACCTGAAGCAGCGCCTGACCGAGCTTGAAAATGCCGGTCAATTGCTGGGGGAGATCGTGGTGGTGCCGGTTGCCAATCCGATCGGCCTTGAACAGGTATTGATGGACATCCCGCTTGGCCGCTACGAGCTGGAAAGCGGACAGAACTTCAACCGCTGGTTCGTCGACCTCAGCCAGCAGGTGGGCGATGAAGTCGAATCGCGGCTGACCGATGACGTCGACAGCAACGTGCGCCTGATTCGCACGACGCTGCTGGCAGCGCTTAAGGCGCGTGTACCCGCCACGCAACTGGAGTCCCAGCGTCTGGCCTTACAACGGCTGGCGTGCGATGCCGACATGGTGCTGGACCTGCATTGCGATTTCGAATCGGTCGAGCATCTCTACACCACGCCCGAGGCCTGGCCGCAGGTCGAGCCGCTGTCTCGCTATCTCGGCGCACAGGCGAGCTTGCTGGCGACGGACTCCGGCGGGCAGTCGTTCGATGAGTGCTTCACCCTGGTCTGGTGGCAACTGGAGCAACGCTTTGCCAATCGTTTTGCAATGGCGATGGGCAGTTTTTCGGTAACGCTTGAGCTGCGAGGCCAGGGAGATGTCAACCACGCACTCGGCAGCCGCGACTGTCAGGCGATCATCAGCTACCTGATGCAATTCGGCGCCATTGCGGGCGAGCCCGTCCAGCCTCCTGCATTGTTGTACCCGGCCACACCGCTGGCCGCAGTCGAGCCGGTGGCGACACCCGTTGGAGGCCTGCTGGTTTTTTGCACACTGCCGGGCGAGTACGTCGAGGCCGGGCAACTGATTGCCGAGGTCATCGACCCGATCAGCGATGCGGTGATGCAGATTCACGCCCAAAACCCCGGATTGATGTACGCCCGCTCCTTGCGACGCATGGCGACCGCAGGCATGGTCGTTGCCCATATCGCCGGTACTGACCCCTATCGCAGCGGCTACCTACTTTCACCTTAAGGATTGCCAGTCATGTACAAACTGACCATCGATGGCCTGCACAAAAGCTACGGCGATCACCAGGTCCTCAAAGGCGTCTCGCTCAAGGCCAACGTCGGCGACGTGATTTGCCTGATCGGCGCCAGTGGCTCGGGCAAAAGCACCTTCTTGCGCTGCATCAACTTTCTCGAACAACCCAACGACGGCGCGATGAGCCTGGACGGCCAGCAAATCCGTATGGTCAGCGACGCCAGCGGCATGCGCGTGGCCGACCCGGCTGAACTGCAGCGTATCCGCACGCGACTGGCGATGGTGTTTCAGCACTTCAACCTGTGGAGCCACATGACGGTGCTGGAAAACATCACCATGGCCCCGCGTCGGGTGCTGGGCGTATCTAAGGTTGAAGCCGAAACACGCGCCCGCAAATACCTGGACAAAGTAGGCTTGCCGGCACGCGTCGCCGATCAATACCCGGCCTTCTTGTCCGGAGGCCAGCAGCAGCGCGTCGCTATCGCCAGGGCGTTGGCGATGGAGCCGGAAATCATGCTGTTCGACGAACCCACTTCGGCCCTTGACCCGGAACTGGTGGGTGAAGTGTTGAAGGTCATTCAAGGCCTGGCCGAAGAAGGCCGAACGATGATTCTGGTGACTCACGAGATGGGCTTCGCGCGCAAAGTCGCCAATCAGGTGGTGTTCCTGCATCAAGGCCAGATCGAAGAGATCGGCCATCCGGACGAAGTCCTTGGCAATCCAAAAAGCGAGCGGTTGCAGCAGTTCTTGAGCGGAAACCTGAAGTAACCTGCGATCCTCTGTAGGAGCGAACTTGTTCGCGAGGCGGTGTACCTGATACACCGCATTCTCTCTCGCCGACAAGTTGGCTACTGCAAGGGACGGCATAACAAACTTCAAACTAATTCCCTCCCCCGGCTGTCTCTGAATTAACCCCGCTCACAGCAATCGGCCCACGCATGCCCAAATCCCCCGACTTCGCCCAGCGATGGTTTGCCCCACGTGACTGGAAGGCGTTTGCGTTTCAGAAAGAGGTCTGGGCAGCCATCAAACGCGGTGACTCCGGCTTGCTGCACGCCAGCACCGGTGCAGGGAAAACCTATTCGGTGTGGTTCGGCGCGCTCAACCGGTTCGCTCAGCAGGCCGCGCCGGTAATCGAAGAAAAGTCGCGCAAACGCAAACCGCCCGCGCCGGCGTTGAGCGTGATGTGGATAACGCCCATGCGCGCGCTGGCCGCCGACACTGCTCGCGCGCTGGAGGCACCGTTAAAAGAGCTGAACATCCCTTGGTCCATTGGTCTGCGTACGGGCGATACCAGTAGCAGCGAGAGGGCCAAACAGGGGCGACGCCTGCCTACTGCGCTGATCACCACGCCAGAAAGCCTGACCTTGTTGCTGACCCGTGCAGACGCACACGTTGTGTTATCGACACTGAAAATGGTCGTGGTCGATGAGTGGCATGAACTGATCGGCAACAAACGCGGCGTCCAACTGCAACTGGCGTTGGCCCGGCTGCGCAAATGGAACCCCGACCTGATCGTCTGGGGGCTGTCGGCGACATTGGGCAACCAGGCCCACGCCCAGGACGTGCTGCTTGGCGACAACGGCGTCACCGTGCAGGGCAAAGTTATAAAGGAATTGATCGTCGACACGCTGCTGCCGTCATCGATCGAGCGCTTCCCTTGGGCCGGGCACATGGGCCTGCGCATGTTGCCGCAGGTAGTCAAAGAGGTGGACAGCAGCAAGAGTTGCCTGTTGTTCACCAACACCCGGGCGCAGTCGGAGATCTGGTATCAAGCACTACTCGATGCCCGGCCAGACTGGGCGGGATTGATTGCGCTGCACCATGGATCGCTGGCGCGTGAGGTCCGGGACTGGGTCGAACGCGCGTTGAAGGAGGGGCAACTGAAAGCGGTGGTCTGTACCTCAAGCCTGGACCTTGGAGTGGACTTTCTGCCGGTCGAACGGGTGTTGCAGATCGGCTCGCCCAAAGGCGTTGCGCGCCTGATGCAGCGTGCCGGTCGTTCAGGCCATGCACCTGGCAGGCCATCGCGGGTCACCCTGGTGCCGACCCACAGTCTGGAGTTGGTGGAAGCAGCCGCCGCACATGACGCGGTGGCCGCACGTCTTATCGAACCCAGGGAATCGCCCCACAAACCCTTGGACGTTTTGGTGCAGCATCTGGTGAGCATGGCGCTGGGCGGCGGTTTTGTGCCTGACGAACTGCTCGCCGAAGTCCGCACCGCCTGGGCCTACAAGGATTTGACCGACGAAGAGTGGCAATGGGCATTGCTGTTCGTTCGCCAGGGCGGACTGTCGCTGACCGCCTACCCCGATTACCAAAGGGTCGAGCCTGACGAAAATGGTATTTGGCGTGTGCCAGATGCGCGGCTGGCGCGACGCCATCGAATGAGCATCGGCACCATCGTCAGTGACGCCAGCATCAACGTTAAGTGGTGGAGCAAGGGCGGCGGCGGTGGTTCGCTGGGCAGCGTCGAAGAGGGGTTTATCGCGCGCCTCAAGCCCGGCGATGGCTTCCTCTTCGGCGGGCGTTTGCTGGAGCTGGTGCGCGTTGAGAACATGAGCGCATACGTCAAGCGCGCCACCACCAAGAAAGCCGCTGTCCCACGCTGGAACGGCGGGAGGATGCCGCTCTCCAGCGAATTGGCTGACGCCGTAGTGGAAAAATTCGATGCCGCAGCCCACGGGGATTTCTCTAGCCCGGAAATGCACGCGGTCAGGCCCTTGCTCGAAGTTCAGCGGGAATGGTCTGCCCTGCCCTGCAAAACCACTTTGCTGGCAGAGGTGTTGAAGTCCCGCGAGGGCTGGCATTGTTTTATCTATCCGTTTGCCGGCCGCCATGTGCATCTGGGGCTGGCGAGCCTGCTGGCCTGGCGCCTGAGTCGTGATCAACCGCTGACGTTTTCCATTGCGGTCAACGACTATGGCTTCGAGCTGCTAAGCGCGACAGACATCGACTGGACGGCACAGCTGAACGGCGGTCTGTTTTCCGGGGACGACCTGCTGCCCGATATCATCGCCAGCCTCAATGCCGGTGAGCTGGCGCTGCGCCGTTTTCGCGAAATTGCCCGGATTGCCGGGTTGGTCTTTTCGGGCTACCCCGGCGCGCCCAAAAGCAATCGCCAACTCCAGGCGTCCAGCGGCCTGTTTTTCGAAGTATTCAAACAATACGACGCCGGTAATTTATTGCTGACCCAAGCCGAGGAGGAAGTCATGCGCCAGGAACTGGATGTCGCCCGACTGGAAGACACGTTGCGGCGGATCAACGGTCGGCAACTGGATGTGCACGTCATCAAGCGCCCCACCCCGCTGGCGTTTCCACTGCTGGTGGAGCGCATGCGTGAGAGCCTCAGCAGCGAAAAACTGTCAGACCGAATCGCGCGGATGGTCCGCGATCTGGAAAAAGCCGCCGGCCCAGAGGTCGGCGAATGAAGCCTTGGTTGTCTATAGAACTGGCGGGCGCCGAGCTGTATTTACTTGCGGACAAAGCGATTTACTATCCCGCCGAACGAGCCCTGTTGATCGCCGATGCTCATTTCGGCAAAGCGGCTGCCTACCGTAAGCTTGGGCAGCCAGTCCCCCATGGCACTACCGAGAGCAATTTACAGCGTCTGGATGCCCTGCTGGACGCCTGGCCCTGTGACCGCCTGATTTTTCTGGGAGATTTTTTGCACGCGCCCGAATCTCACGCATCAGGAACGCTCTCGGCTTTGGCCAAGTGGCGTGCGCGGCACACGGGTTTGAGCATCACCCTGATTCGCGGTAACCACGACAAACGGGCGGGCGACCCACCTGAGCGGCTTGAGATCGAGGTCGTTACCGAACCCCTGCTGGCTGGCCCGTACGCTTTGCAGCACGAACCGGACCCTCACCCGACGCACCATGTGCTGGCCGGTCACGTTCACCCTGCCTATAGGCTTTACGGAATGGGCCGACAACGCTTGAGACTTCCGTGCTTCTACGTTCAGCAAAAGGTAAGCCTTTTGCCGGCATTCGGGGCATTTACAGGTGGGATGAATATCGAGCGAGCGCACGGGAGTCGCGTGTTTGTCGTGGGAGATGATGCCATCTGGGAAGCGCATTGATTGCGCATTTCAAGAAAACTGAAAGCTTTCAGCGGGGAGAATTACAGCAAAAACCCTGCCGAAGCATTGGCTACGGCAGGGTTGGAATCATGCGACTGGAGCGGGAGGTGGCTCGTCGGGAACAGTCGGTCCACCAGGTTCTTCAGGCTGCGGATAGTCATTCGGGCTATCAGGATTCGGCTGGCCGGGTATGCCGCCGCCCACCATGTTCAGCTGTGGATGCGCCATCAGCGACCAAGCGAGCATGCCTACCTGATTGCGTCCCGGGTCCGCTTCCTGAGTGTTGGTGTTCAGTTGCTGTGTCTTCATAGGGTACTCCCTGAGCGTCTGGCCCCTCCCGCATGCGGCGAGAGGGAACGGTTCAGTCAGTAGAGTGCCGATTTGGAGACTAATTCATTTTCGAAATGACCAACGGCACGTTTCTTACGTATTTCACGTTTCCAGCATGTGGCTTTCAAGTCCGCGGCAAGGTAACGCCACGCTGGCCCTGGTACTTGCCGCCACGATCCTTGTAAGAGACTTCACATTCTTCGTCGGATTCGAGAAACAGCATCTGCGCGACGCCTTCATTGGCGTAAATCTTCGCAGGCAACGTGGTGGTGTTCGAGAACTCCAGCGTCACGTGGCCTTCCCACTCAGGCTCGAGCGGCGTGACGTTGACGATAATCCCACAGCGTGCGTAGGTGCTTTTACCCAGGCAAATCGTCAGAACGTTACGTGGGATACGGAAATACTCAACGGTCCGGGCCAGCGCAAATGAGTTGGGAGGGATGATGCAGACATCACTTTTGACGTCTACGAAACTTTTTTCGTCGAAGTTTTTCGGGTCCACCGTTGCCGAATTGATGTTCGTGAACACCTTGAATTCGTCGGCGCAACGCACGTCGTAGCCATAGCTGGACACGCCGAACGAGATCACACGGTCAGCTCCCTCGCCCCGCACCTGACGCTCCACGAACGGCTCGATCATGCCGTGTTCCTGCGCCATGCGGCGAATCCACTTATCCGATTTGATGCTCATGGCGATGTCCTGAGTAGCGAGGTGAAAAAGATATGAGGCATCTTACCGGGCCAGGACGCAGGGTTCAAAGGCTGTGCTCGGTTACCGGCAAATCGATTTCGCCTCTCTCGAAATAAACGTGAACAGACCATTGGCACATCAGAAGAAAACGGTTAAGGTGGGTCCACTGTGTTGCTTGTGTCACTGAGAATCTCTACACGATGTTGAATTTCGATCCAACCATCTCCAAGAATTTTTCCTGCTCTTTGCACTCAGTCTCGGCCAGGGTTCTTCCTGAGTCGCAGTTAACTTTGTCCAAGGAGATACACCATGTCTAATCGCCAAACTGGTACCGTTAAGTGGTTCAACGATGAAAAAGGCTTCGGCTTCATCACTCCACAATCGGGTGACGATCTGTTCGTTCACTTCAAAGCAATCCAATCCGACGGCTTCAAAAGCCTGAAAGAAGGCCAACAGGTTTCTTTCATCGCTACCCGCGGTCAGAAAGGTATGCAAGCTGAAGAAGTTCAAGTTATCTAACTTGCACTGAATCGCTTAAAAAGACCCCGCCCTCAAAAGCGGGGTTTTTTATTGCCCGCAGTTTTTGTATGACGCGCTCTACACCTGCAAACCCAAGCAGACCTCCTGTGCACGCCTTTAACGCTCTTGCATTGCATCAGCTGATGAAGCTGACGCAACGCAAACTCAGCACAGGCACTTCAGGCGCGCAGCAACCTCAGTCGTCGCTGACAGTGATATCGGGCATTGCCGGGGAAGCTGCTTCCTGCAGCACTATCCGCGCTCCTACATGACGCGCCAATTCCTGATAAACCATTGCGATCTGGCTTTCTGGCTCTGCGATCACCGTTGGCTTCCCGCCGTCAGCCTGCTCACGAATCAACATCGACAACGGTAACGAGGCCAAGAGCTCGACTTCATATTGAGCGGCCAGCTTCTCGCCTCCGCCCTGCCCGAACAAATGCTCAGCATGGCCGCAGTTTGAGCAAATGTGCACCGCCATGTTCTCGACGACACCCAACACCGGGATATTGACTTTACGGAACATCTCCACGCCCTTCTTGGCATCCAGCAGCGCCAGATCCTGCGGCGTCGTGACGATAACTGCTCCGGCCACCGGCACTTTCTGCGCCAGCGTCAGCTGTATATCGCCAGTGCCAGGCGGCATATCAATCACAAGATAGTCGAGATCATTCCAGGCCGTCTGGGTGATCAATTGCAACAACGCTCCGGAAACCATCGGCCCGCGCCAGACCATCGGCGTGTTGTCATCGGTTAGAAAGGCCATCGACATCACTTCGATACCGTGAGCCTCAATGGGTACAAACCACTTCTGATCTTTGATCCTGGGGCGCGTGCCTTCAGGGATACCGAACATCACGCCCTGACTTGGGCCATAGATATCAGCATCAAGTATCCCGACACGCGCACCCTCGCGTGACAATGCCAGTGCAAGATTGGCGGCCGTAGTGGACTTACCCACGCCGCCCTTGCCTGAAGCGACCGCGACGATATTTTTGACGTTGGCCAGACCCGGAATCTGCCCCTGCGCTTTGTGTGCGGTGATGGTCGTGCTGATGTCGACTTTGGCCGATGACACGCCCTCAAGACCTTCAATGGCGATTTGCAACACCTGAGCCCAACCGCTTTTGAACAAAGCTGCCGCGTATCCCAGTTCTAGCTGAACGCTGACGCGATCACCGCTGATGTCGATTGTCCGCACGCACCCGGCGCTCACCGGGTCCTGGTTCAAATATGGATCTGTATATTGGCGAAGGACGGCTTCCACCGTTGCGCGACTAACAGCGCTCATGGGTCACTCCCGAAATAAAGACTGAGTAAAACAGGCGGCCATCCTACCCCTTCTGTCGTGCGACGACATCGATTCCCTGCGTTTGCGGCACGTTTCCCACAGCGCTGCGGGGTGAAAAAAAATGCTCAGACCTTTATAGTGGCCGACCTCCGTTTCACTTCAAGTAGCCGAGCCCCATGTCCGAGCCACGCAAGATTCTCGTTACCAGCGCCCTGCCCTATGCCAATGGTTCCATCCACCTTGGCCACATGCTCGAGTACATCCAGACCGACATGTGGGTGCGTTTCCAAAAGCATCGCGGCAACCAGTGCATTTACGTTTGCGCGGACGACGCCCACGGCTCGGCAATCATGCTGCGCGCCGAGAAGGAAGGCATTACGCCAGAGCAACTGATCGCCAACGTTCAGGCTGAACACAGCGCCGACTTCGCCGAGTTTCTGGTTGATTTCGATAACTTCCACTCCACGCACTCGGACGAAAATCGCGAGCTGTCGAGCGAGATCTACACCCGACTGCGCGATGCTGGACACATTGCCACGCGCTCCGTCACCCAGTACTTCGATCCCGAAAAGAAGATGTTTCTGGCTGACCGCTTCATCAAGGGCACCTGCCCTAAATGCGGCACAGAAGATCAATACGGCGATAACTGCGAAAAATGCGGTGCCACTTATGCCCCCACAGACCTGAAAGATCCGAAATCGGCGATTTCCGGTGCTACGCCCGTATTGAGAGATTCCAAACACTTTTTCTTCGATCTGCCTGCTTTCGACGCGATGCTCAAAAGTTGGACGCGCAGCGGTACGCTACAGGACGCGGTCGCGAACAAGATCGCAGAGTGGCTGGATGCAGGTCTACAGCAGTGGGACATCTCCCGCGACGCGCCGTATTTCGGCTTTGAAATCCCTGATGAGCCCGGTAAGTATTTCTACGTGTGGCTGGATGCGCCGATCGGCTACATGGCCAGCTTTAAGAACCTTTGCGCCCGAAGCCCGGAACTGGATTTCGATGCGTTCTGGGACAAGGATTCGACCACTGAGCTTTACCACTTCATCGGCAAGGACATCGTTAATTTCCACGCCCTGTTCTGGCCGGCAATGCTCGAAGGTTCAGGCTTGCGCAAGCCAACCGGCATCAACGTACACGGCTACCTGACCGTCAACGGCCAGAAAATGTCGAAGTCGCGCGGTACCTTCATCAAAGCGCGTACTTATCTGGATCACCTGTCCCCCGAATACTTGCGTTACTACTACGCGGCAAAGCTGGGACGCGGGGTCGATGATCTGGATCTGAACCTGGACGACTTCGTACAAAAGGTCAATTCCGACCTGATCGGCAAAGTAGTCAACATTGCCAGTCGCTGCGCAGGCTTTATCCACAAGGGCAACGCCGGGGTAATGGTGGCGGACAACGCCGCGCCGGAACTCACCGACGCCTTCCTCGCTGCGGCGCCCAGCATCGCCGACGCCTATGAGGCTCGCGATTTTGCCCGGGCAATGCGTGAAATCATGGGCCTTGCGGACCGTGCCAACGCTTACATCGCCGATAAAGCACCCTGGTCACTCGCCAAGCAGGAGGGTAAACAGGATGAGGTTCAGGCGGTATGCGCGCTGGGTATTAACCTGTTCCGCCAGCTCGTGATCTTCCTGAAGCCGGTGCTGCCTTTGCTGGCTGCCGACGCTGAGCGCTTCCTTAATGTCGCTCCGCTCACCTGGGACGATCACAAAACCCTGTTGAGCAACCATCAGTTGAATCCTTTCCAGGCCCTGATGACCCGCATAGACCCGGCCAAGGTCGAAGCGATGACCGCATCGTCCAAGGAAGACCTTACCGCCAGCGCGACCGATACCGGCCCACAAGGGAACGGCGAACTGACCAAAGATCCACTTTCACCGGAAATAGAATTCGATGCCTTCGCGGCAGTTGATTTGCGCGTTGCATTGATCATCAAAGCCGAACACGTGGAAGGCGCCGACAAGTTGTTGCGCCTGACGCTGGACATTGGCGACGAGCAACGCAATGTGTTCTCAGGCATCAAGAGTGCCTACCCCAACCCGGCTGAGCTCGAAGGCCGCCTGACCATGATGGTTGCCAACCTGAAGCCCCGGAAGATGCGTTTTGGCATCTCGGAAGGGATGGTGATGGCGGCAGGACCCGGCGGCGAAGAAATTTACCTGCTAAGCCCTGACAGCGGCGCCAAGCCAGGTCAGCGAATCAAGTAAACCCCAAACCGCCCGTCAATCGCTTTCGATTGGCGGGCGTTATACATAGCCTGATTTCAGCGCGCTCTAACTGCGGCTCCATCCCACCCTAGGCAATGATTAAAACATGAGCCTGATACAACGCATCGACGCCCTGCTACCGCAAACGCAATGCGGCAAATGTGGACATCCAGGCTGTAAACCGTACGCGGAAGGTCTGTCGGGCGGCGAAGCCATCAACAAATGTCCGCCGGGTGGCGACGAAACCATCGCTCAACTGGCGCAACTGCTCCGAGTCCCTGTCATAGCCCTCGATACTGACCGCGGACTTGCCCCCTCCCAGGTCGCATTCATTCGTGAAGCCGAGTGCATAGGCTGCACCAAATGCATACAAGCGTGTCCGGTTGATGCAATAGTTGGCGCGGCCAAACTGATGCACACCGTCATCGTCGACGAATGCACCGGATGCGACTTGTGCGTGGCGCCTTGCCCTGTCGACTGCATCGAAATGCGGCCATTACCTCCCGCGACAACTGCAATCGTTGGCGGACTGGCGTTTTCCCATACTCAATACCAGACACGTCTCAAAAAGCGCGATCATGCCCGCCATCGGTTCGAATCCCGTAAAGCGAGGCTGAAGCGAGAAGACGACCAGCGACTCTCCGAGCGACTCGCTCGCGCCAGGAAAACGCTGTCCGGCACCGCTGCCCCACAAGCTGAAGCAGGCAACAGCCCATCAGGGAATGCAGCTGCAAACAGCGAAACTGCCATGAAACAGGCTCGCATAGCCGTTGCAATGAGCCGGGCGCAACTTAATAAATCTCTGAAAGCATTCGGTCATCCACCCATCGCCGAACAAGCCGCACGCCTGGTAGAGCTTCAGCGAGAATTTGAAAGGGCCGAACACGCGCTTGAAACATTAAAAGCGGCTGACTCAGGCCCTTCGACGGCTATCGTTTCAAAACCTGATAACGCTGCGCTGAACCGGGCGAAACTTCAAGTTGCGATGCGTCGGGCCACCTTGAAAAAAGCTTTTGCGGCACAAGCGCCAGCGGATCAGATCGAGACCCTGAATGCAGCCGTCATCGAAGCCGAGCGAATGCTGAGCGAACTGGAAATGGAAATGGAAATGCCCGCAGGATTTGGTACTAACAGCTGAGTTCTTAGAATCGGGCAATAAACCGCAGCCAACTGAAAGGACTTACCCGCACCATGAATGCAGCTAAACGTCTGGAAATTTTTCGTCGGCTGCACGAAGACAATCCTGACCCGAAAACCGAACTGGCTTATACCACTGCGTTCGAGTTGCTGATTTCGGTCATCCTCTCGGCGCAAGCGACCGACATAAGCGTCAACAAAGCAACCGCCCGCCTCTACCCGGTGGCAAATACGCCAGAGGCGATCCACGCGCTAGGTGTCGACGGCCTTTCGCAGTACATCAAGACGATCGGGCTCTATAACAGCAAAGCGAAAAATGTGATCGAGACCTGTCGGCTTTTGGTTGAGCGGCATAACAGCGAAGTGCCGCAGACCCGAGAAGCGCTGGAAGCGCTGCCGGGCGTGGGTCGCAAAACTGCGAACGTGGTGCTCAACACCGCCTTCCGACAGATAGCGATGGCGGTAGATACCCATATTTTCCGGGTAAGCAATCGAACCGGGATCGCAAAGGGCAAGAATGTGGTCGAGGTCGAGAAGCAGTTAATGAAATTCGTGCCGAGGGACTTTCTTCTGGACGCTCATCACTGGCTAATTTTGCATGGACGTTATGTGTGTCAGGCAAGAAAGCCTCGCTGTGGCAGTTGCCGAATAGAAGATCTTTGTGAATACAAGGACAAAACGTCGGACGATTGAGGAATAGGGTTTTCGCTGCGTGATCGATTGAAAAAATCTTTTTTACCAAGTGCAGGAATGTCGCTATAAGGTCCGCCATGACCGCCTAAGCCTGGAGTCAATTTATGAGCACTGGCAAAGAGCAATTGGATGCAGATGACGATTTTATCGCCGTAGACCCTGAGGACAACGCACAGTCACCCGTGGAACCCGCGAAGACCAACCTCAATAAGCGTCGCACTATCGATAATCTTCTTGAAGAACGTCGCCTGCAGAGACAACTGGCAGATTACGACTTCGATCTTTGACGATCTGCCCGCTCGATATTCCCATCCCAAACGTCTGTACCGAAGCCTCTCCGACGAAAGAGAGGCTTTGGCGCGTACGATAGAGCCCACCCAAACGCAAAGACCTCAAGCCTGCATACGCCCTTGTCCGTTTCACCTGGAAGGTGTTCTAGACCAAGCCGTTGCGCTGGGCAAGCTCAATGAGATCGACAAGCGAGTGAGCGTTGAGCTTGAGTAGAAGCCTGGTTTTATAGGTGCTGACTGTTTTATTGCTTAAAAACATTCCATCGGCTATTTCCTTATTGGTTTTACCGCGCGCCAGTTGCTGTAGCACCATCATCTCGCGACCGGAGAGCCGGTCGACCATTTCTGCCTCGCTGGCGTTGCCCAGGCTGGAACGTACGGTGTGCAATGCCTGATTCGGAAAATAGCTATAGCCTGAAAGGACAGCCTTGATGGCACTGAGCAGTTCAGTCAGGTCTTGCTGCTTGCAAACATAACCTGCCGCTCCTGCCTGCATACAGCGCATGGAAAAATGCCCCGGCGCCTGAGAGGTCAGAATCAACACCTTGAATTGCAAGGTCATCGCAGACAGCCTTGCAATGACTTCAAGACCATCGAGTTTGGGGATGCCAATGTCCAGAATGACAATATCTGGCAAATGCTCGCGTGCCAGCTGCAAGGCGTCTACTCCGTTATCCGTCTCTGCAATGACCTCATAACCATGACGCTCCATCAGCATGCGCACAGCAAGGCGAATGACAGGGTGATCATCGACGATCAACACTTTATTCATGAGCAGTCCATTTTTTGCTGTTCGAATTTTCGGAGGCAGCACAATAGCTTAGTCGTTTAGTACTTTGCATGGCGGCCCCCCCCACGGAACAACAGGCAAAGACCGTTCTTACGGACACAGCAGAAACTTCCTACAAGTATTGCCATAAGTGAAGACCGCTTCGGTGTGTTCACAGCATCCTCTCCTTGAGACTCGCGCCGGTCTGTGGGTCCAAGCTGGCAGGTACGCGCACGCGATCCGTATCCGATCATTATTGTTGAAGATCCATTCATCGCTAATACCTCATTGGACGTAATACCCTGGTCGATCGCTGATTAGTGAATATCGAGCGTGGGCCAGAAAAAATAGGCAGAGCCGTGGTGATTGCCTGGTGTTTCAGTGATCCGATCAATCATGAGTGTCGACACCACCGGCGTAATGCCTGCGCAGATGATCTCTTTGCAGACGCTCATTGTCAGCCTAAGCTCAATTAATCATTCTTGCCAAATAACAAGATTCATCAAATATGTCGGCCACGCCGAATCGATCCTGACTACGCGGAATATCAAAAAATCACACACCTCGGAACGGGTATATCTACAACTATATATTTCAAGAATACTCCTACAACAGATAACGACTCATCCGAATTTTCGCCAAGACCCAGCCACTAGTCTCCGCGTCCAAAGCTAATAGCGATCAGGAATGAGATGTGTGATGGGTCGGCGGGAGCACTTAGCCAACATCCCTTGTTCAGAGCTGCCTTCGCCAAGTCTTGACGTAATACTAAATCGTTCTATAAATCCATAGCCAAGTTAGCAAATCGGAAAAAGACTACACATCCACACGATCTATTACACCTAACTGTAAGACTGGTTATCCCTCTCGAGTCAATCCAGATAAAATAGATTTTTTATCTTGCATATTTTATTACCAATGGTTATTTTTTTGTAAACTGATCCGGACTGATCAACCTTGCACAAACAACATGAGCTACCAGGTTAATACTAATCCGGAACAGCCTTGCTTAGTTTTTTTGCTGCAGTACCGGCGTATTCAATCCGTTAAGACGTTGACTTCGCTTTGCGCGCACACGCACGCCATGAGTCGTCTGCCGGGTCGACACCCTATTAAAAAAGGAATAAATTATGAACAAGAAAGTACGGACTTCACCATCGCCTAAAACTACCAGCTTGAAACTTGCAGCCGCTGTCCAGCTGTTCATGGACAAAGGTGGCGTGATCAATACGGTGCAAAACGGACAGTCAGGGGAAAGTTCTTCAGACTCCCATATGATTGAAATCCAGGAAACCGGGCCTGATGACGAGACGCTATATAGCGCCAAAGTGGAATTGCTCAGGGGGTTGGTTGCCAAAGGTGCAGGGGTCTCTGCCTTGCAATATTCATTGAGAATGAACAGGAAGGACATCAAACGGTTGGCGGCGGATAACGGGCTAACCATCCGCTGCAGCCAACCTGTAGGAGGCAACAGGCCCACAAGACAAAAAGAATCAGGTGCAGAAGACGATGTCGTTGCTGGCCATGCCATGCATTATTCAAGCTTGGGTTACTCAGCGCCCGAAATAGCACAACTGTTGAATCTGAGTGTCCGCGATGTCTGGAACATCGCCAAAGCGTACCGTATTGAATTCAAGCAGCCCAAGACGGCAGCGCCCGACGGCGAACCTTCGCAGGATTGACGTAGCACGGTCAGGCCCGACATTAGCAGTAGGAAAATACGACTAGCCCCCCTGTTGCACGCTGAAATCCAGAACCGGAATAAACGATAGCATAAGTGGGAAAAGACGACTCTCTGCCAAGTTTTTTTACTGCCACATAGAAGACCTTCACAAAGGTCTTGCGTTTAAAGGCCGCGCATAAAAAAAATCGAAAACCAGCGGCTGACTGTTGCCTCAGCCAATGTTTTTCCTTGAGATAAAAACGGCTAACGTTAGGTGAGAGGCTCGGCCATTAAGCATGAGCATCCCCTGACGCTGCATTTAATTAATGCTCGCTTATATTCAATAACGGAAAACCTATGTCACGACTAAAAGAGTTTCATGACCTTGAGCACGCACTCAAGATCCATATGGCACGGCTGGAAGCACTTAAAACCGAAACAGAACTAACTACCGAACTGGAGTTCGAGAAGAAGCTGACAGCGCTGATGAAGCGTTTCAATAAAGGCACCGAGGATGTCATAGAGATGCTCAGATGGCAACCAAGTGTCGTGAGCACTTCCGTCCACGAAGATAAACCAACGTATGCCGTTGACGTCGCGTTGCCGAAAAAGAAACCTGCAGCGAAACGTTAATTATCATTTCACTGATACTCAGGGATAAATATTTCCAGAGCCCATAAAAAAAGCAGCCTCAGTGGGCTGCTTTTCTCATCACCGCGAATCAGAACAGCTTGCGGTTCTTATTAGCCGCGATACGCATGCGCAGCGCATTGAGCTTGATGAAACCGGCAGCATCGGCCTGGTTGTAAGCGCCGCCGTCCTCTTCAAACGTCGCGATATTGGCATCGAACAGCGAGTCATCAGATTTACGGCCGGTCACGATCACGTTGCCCTTATACAGCTTCAAGCGCACGACACCATTCACGTGAGCCTGGGAGGCGTCGATCATCTGCTGCATCATCAAACGCTCAGGGCTCCACCAGTAGCCGGTGTAGATCATGCTGGCGTACTTGGGCATCAACTCGTCTTTGAGGTGAGCAACTTCACGGTCGAGGGTGATCGACTCGATGGCACGGTGGCCGCGCAGCATGATCGTGCCGCCTGGCGTCTCGTAGCAGCCGCGGGACTTCATACCCACATAGCGGTTTTCGACGATATCCAACCGGCCGATACCGTTCTCGCCGCCGATGCGGTTGAGGGTCGCGAGCACGGTCGCCGGGGTCATTTCAACGCCGTCCAGAGCAACGATGTCGCCGTTGCGGTAGGTCAGCTCAAGGTAAGTCGGGGTGTTGGGCGCGTCCTCTGGGGACTTGGTCCACCGCCACATGTCTTCTTCGTGCTCGGTCCAGGTGTCTTCCAGCACGCCGCCTTCATAAGAAATGTGCAGCAGGTTCGCATCCATCGAATACGGAGATTTTTTCTTGCCGTGGCGCTCGATTGGAATGGCGTGCTTCTCGGCGTAATCCATGAGCTTCTCGCGGGACAGCAGGTCCCACTCGCGCCATGGAGCAATGACTTTTACGCCCGGCTTGAGTGCATAAGCGCCCAGCTCGAAACGAACCTGGTCGTTGCCTTTGCCGGTGGCGCCGTGGGAAATGGCGTCGGCGCCGGTTTCATTGGCGATCTCGATCAGGCGCTTGGCGATCAGCGGACGAGCGATGGAAGTACCCAAGAGGTACTCGCCTTCATAGACAGTGTTGGCGCGAAACATCGGGAATACGAAATCGCGTACGAACTCTTCGCGCAGGTCGTCGATGTAGATTTCTTTGACGCCCATGGCTTGCGCCTTGGCGCGTGCAGGCTCGACTTCTTCGCCCTGACCGAGATCGGCAGTAAAAGTCACCACTTCGCAGTTGTAGGTATCCTGCAGCCACTTGAGGATTACCGAAGTATCCAGGCCCCCGGAATACGCGAGAACTACCTTGTTTACGTCCGCCATGCCTTTACTCCAACGCGTTGTACGGAAAACCGGCGATTCTACCGTTCCAGCACGTGGATTTACAGTGTCGCGACAGCTTGTGACGACGAAGCGACAAGTTATGTCGATTCAGCGACGCATTCAGGCCCTCAGGAAGTCGCGCCAGCAGTGCCTGCTGCGGCGACCGGCACGGGTTTGTTTTCCGGTGCTACGCGCTCCAGATGAACGTTCACGCGGCGGTTTCGTGCGCGATTGGCGTTGTTGGTATTGGGTACCAATGGATACCGCTCCCCGTGAAAACGCAAGGTCACCTGATCTTCGGGGATGCCATTGGCCTTCAAATAATCCATCACAGCCAGCGCTCGTCGACGCGACAGATCACGGTTAGTCAGGCGGTTGCCGCTGTTGTCCGAGTGGCCGTCCAGTTCAACGTGGTTAACCGTAGGGTCAGCCTTCATATACGCAACCATCACGTCCAGCTTCGCTTTGGCCGGTGCGTCAAGATCAATCCCGCCGCCAGGAAAACCAATTTCAGATTGCTTGACCTGTTCGAAGTTCATCGGCAGAAGCTTTGTAGTACATATCTGAAAATCGCTGAATGCTTTGCTGAACTTGACCGGCAGCAACCGAACCTCCATCGCGCCGCCGCCATCACGAGCAACGTGTCGGATCACCGGGCTGCGCCCGTCCATCAAACCGCTGATTAAACGGCCTGCCTGGGCTTGAGATGTGTTGAAGGGAATTTGCCCGTTCACCACCTTCACGGCACCGAGATTCAAATCCCCCCTGCCCGGCTGCCAAGGCGCAGCCGCTGCGAGCAAGGTGGCAGAGCCCGCCCCCAGCCCGTAGCCGGTAGACTTTAGCCTGAACGTCGCTTGCTCTCCCGCCCGTCGCACGAACTCGCCCGCACCAAAGTCGGTAATCGGCTGAGTCAGACGGCATTCGAACTGATCGCCTTCTACCTTCCACTCGATGTTCTCCAGACGCGTCTGGAAAGTGAGAGCCATGGCCGGCAAGCTGACAAACACGCTGAGCAGGGCTAGATATCGCTGGCGCACGGGAGGCTCCACAAAGATTTTTCCGCATTACAAAATTTATTGCTTACACGTCGCTATCGGTTACTTCCTACAAAACTTGATAGCGAGTGCCTGGAGGAGTCTTTTCCGGTAGCATTCCCAGCGAGTTTGACCCGCCTGGAATTCCCAATGTCCGACCGCCTGACCCTCCTGCGCCCCGACGACTGGCACATCCATCTTCGTGATGGCGCTGTTTTGCCTCACACCGTCGCGGACGTCGCGCGCACTTTTAGTCGCGCAATCATCATGCCCAATCTGGTCCCTCCGGTACGCAACGCCGAGGAAGCCGACGCCTACCGTCAGCGTATCCTTGCCGCACGCCCCGCCGGCAGCCTTTTTGAACCACTGATGGTTCTCTACCTGACTGACCTGACCCAGCCCGAAGACATCCGCGCCGCCAAGGCAAGTGGTTTCGTGCACGCTGCCAAGCTGTACCCGGCCGGTGCAACCACCAATTCGGATTCTGGTGTGACCAGCATCGACAAGATTCTGCCAACGCTGGAGACCATGGCTGAAGTAGGTATGCCGTTGTTGGTCCACGGCGAAGTCACACGCAGCGACATCGACGTATTCGACCGCGAAAAGATCTTTATCGACGAGCATCTGCGCCGGGTCGTGGAGCTTTTGCCAACGCTTAAAGTGGTGTTCGAACACATCACCACCGCCGAGGCCGTGCAGTTCGTGAACGAGGCCTCTGCCAATGTGGCAGCAACGATTACGGCCCATCACTTGCTGTACAACCGCAACCATATGCTGGTTGGGGGCATTCGCCCGCACTTCTACTGCCTGCCTATCCTCAAGCGCAACACGCATCAAGTCGCCCTGCTGGACGCAGCAACCAGCGACAGCAGCAAGTTTTTTCTGGGTACGGACTCCGCGCCACACGCCCAGCACGCAAAAGAAGCTGCGTGCGGATGTGCGGGCTGCTACACAGCCTTTGCCGCAATCGAGCTGTATGCAGAAGCGTTCGAGCAACGTAATGCGCTGGACAAGCTGGAAGGCTTTGCCAGTCGCAACGGTCCGGCGTTCTACGGGCTACCGGTCAACAGTGACACCATTACCCTGATTCGTGACGAGTGGACTGCGCCAACCAGCCTGCCATTCGGCGAGCTTTCTGTTATCCCGCTGCGCGCCGGTGAAAAACTGCGCTGGCGCCTGGAGAAAAACGCGTGAGTGAAGACCAATACGACGACGAACAGGAAGGTTCTGGCGGCGGTACCGGCTCCAGGCATCCAATGGCAGCGCGTTTTCGCGGCTACCTGCCCGTCGTTGTCGATGTAGAAACCGGCGGTTTCAACTCTGCGACAGATGCACTGCTGGAAATTGCTGCTGTCACGATCGGCATGGACGAAAAGGGTTTTGTGTTCCCCGAACACACCTACTTCTTCCGGGTCGAGCCGTTCGTAGGCGCCAACATCGAAGCAGCTGCACTCGAGTTCACGGGGATCAAGCTCGATCATCCGCTGAGAATGGCCGTGAGCGAAGAAACTGCGCTCACCGACATTTTCCGTGGCGTGCGCAAGGCGTTGAAGGCCAATGGCTGCAAACGCGCGATTCTGGTAGGCCACAACGCCAGTTTCGACTTGGGCTTTTTGAACGCCGCTGTTGCCCGAATGGACATGAAGCGCAATCCGTTTCATCCGTTCTCAAGCTTCGACACGGCGACACTGGCCGGACTGGCGTACGGGCAGACCGTGCTTGCCAAAGCCTGCCAGACCGCTGACATCGATTTCGACGGTCGTGAGGCTCACTCCGCCCGGTATGACACCGAGAAAACCGCTGAGCTGTTCTGCGGGATCGTTAACCGCTGGAAAGAAATGGGCGGCTGGGAAGACTTTCACGATTGAGTGAGTCTTCACCCGCGATCAAACCGGCCCAAGTGGCCGGTTTTTTTTAGTATTCAGCCGCGCTATGGCACCGCTCATCGGGCTTCACTGATGAAGGGGGAAGTAGTTTTGACAAGCATTCTCATTAACATTAGTATCCATCGCATTGAGCCAATCACTCAGCGACGGTCTTTTATTTATGTATGTATGCCTCTGCCAAGGTGTTACTGACGGACAAATCCGCGAAGCGATCATGGAAGGATGCTGCAGCTACCGCGAAGTGCGCGAAACCCTGAATGTCGCCAGTAAATGCGGTAAATGTGCATGCCTTGCCAAGCAAGTCGTACGGGAGACGCTGACCGACCTCCAGGTTAGCCAGGCTGCACTGGCTTATCCGGCAGAATTTTCAGCCGCCTGAACACCGATATTTGAAGAGCCGGACTTGATGTCCGGTTTTTTTATGCCTTTAATTCAATCGCTTAGCGTTCGGATGCGTAAGACAAACATTCTTATTCCTATTTAATTTCACTTATTATTCAATAACTTAGGTTTGACAGACTTATAGAGGCAGCTCAGACTTGCGCCTTAATAAGTTATTAATCGACAGGACCCCGATCATGAAAGGCGACATTACAGTCATCCAGCATCTCAATAAGATCCTCGGAAACGAGCTGGTCGCGATCAACCAGTACTTTCTGCATGCGCGTATGTATGAAGATTGGGGCCTGAACAAGCTGGGCAAGCACGAGTACCACGAGTCCATCGACGAGATGAAACACGCGGACAAGCTGATCAAGCGAATCCTGTTTCTGGAAGGCCTGCCGAACCTGCAAGACCTTGGCAAAATCCTGATCGGCGAGCACACCAAAGAAATGCTGGAGTGCGATCTGCGCATCGAACGCACCGGCCACGCAGACCTGAAAGCCGCTATCGCTCACTGCGAAGTGGTTGGCGATTTCGGCAGCCGTGAACTGCTCGAGGATATTCTTGAGTCGGAAGAAGAGCACATCGACTGGCTGGAAACCCAACTGGGCCTGATCGACAAAGTCGGCATCGAAAACTACCTGCAATCGCAGATGGGCGAAGAAGACTAATCCAGCGCCAACAAAAAGCCCCGCTCTCGAATGAGATGCGGGGCTTTTTTGCGTCTGTTCTGCAGGTCAATCAAGCAGTGGTGTTTTTCGCGACCGCTTCCTTGACCAGCGCTTGCAACGAACCATCAGCCTGCATTTCGGTGATGATATCGCTGCCGCCAACCAACTCACCGCCAACCCACAATTGCGGGAAGGTCGGCCAGTTGGCGTATTTTGGCAAGTTGGTGCGGATTTCAGGGTTCTGCAGGATATCGACATAAGCGAACTTCTCGCCACACGCCATCAATGCCTGAGAAGCCTTGGCCGAAAAACCACATTGAGGGGCATTCGGAGCGCCTTTCATGTAAAGCAGAACGGTGTTGTTGGCGATCTGCTCTTTAATCGTTTCGATGATATCCATGGAACACCTCGGCTTAACTTTACGACTCTATGAGTCGACACGGTGGCGCATTGTAACGGAATCCCTAGCGTAACGCTCGGTCATGGCCTCAGTTGAAAGAATGGCCAGTCATCAGGCCGCAACGACCTCCACAGGGACGCCATTTAGCACGGCGTTGCCGGACAGCGCATCAAGCTCCCGCTCGTCTGTGAGGTCGTTTGCGCTAACGCCCGGCTGGTCTCTGGCGATGTCCATCTGCACACCAGGACGCGAGTGCCCCCAGCCATGTGGAAGGCTGACCACACCCGCCATCATGTCGGTAGTCCCCAACACCTGAACCTCGATGACGCCAACACGAGAGGTCACGCGCACTGTCTGCCCATCCACCAGCCCGCGAGTGGCAAGATCGTCAGGATTCATCAGCAATTGATGCCGAGGCTTGCCCTTCACCAGCCGGTGATAATTGTGCATCCAAGAATTGTTGCTGCGTACGTGGCGGCGACCGATCAGCAACAGCTCACCCGGTTGCGGTGCCAGCGTGGCTTTGAATCGGGCAAGATCAGCCAAAATGATCGCAGGCGCCGCCTGTATATGCTGATTGGCGGTTTTCATCCTGCCGCCAAGGTTGGGTTTGAGAGGCCCGAGATCAAGCCCATGCGGGTGGTCGCCGAGGGCCTCGATTGACAGCTTCCAGGCCGACGCATCGCCGTACAGTCCGGCCCGAAGTCCACGATCGACGATCTGCGAAGGCGCTACGGTGGGCTTCAATTCTCGCTGCGCCTTGGCGGCAAACGCTTGTGCGAGGCCCACGAAAATCTCCCAGTCGTGCAGCGCTCCGGGCGGCTTTTCAAGGATAGCCCGGTTGAAGCGCGTGACATTGCGTACGGCAAACATGTTGAACGTGGTGTCGTAGTGGTCGTTCTCCAGCGCCGACGTCGAAGGCAGGATCAGGTCGGCATGACGCGTTGTCTCGTTGATATACAAGTCGATGCTCAGCATGAACTCGAGACCGTCGAGCCCTCGCTCCAGGTGTCGTCCATTGGGCGTGGACAACACAGGGTTGCCCGCCACAGTGATCAACGCCCTCACCTGCCCCTCGCCCTCGGTGAGCATTTCTCCGGCCAGAGCCGACACCGGCAGCTCGCCGCTGTACTCAGGCAGACCGGACACCCTGCTTTGCCACCGGTTGAATCCTCCGCCTGACGTGGACTGCACCAGATCCAGCGCCGGCTCGGTACACAGCGCGCCGCCCACCCGATCAAGATTCCCGGTGACCACATTGATTAGCTGAACCAGCCAGTGACAGAGCGTCCCAAACGATTGGGTGGAAATCCCCATGCGGCCATAGCAAACAGCCCTGTCGGCCGCAGCAAAATCACGTGCGAGTTGACGAATGGTTTCGGCGGGCACGCCGCAGCGTGGGCTCATCGCCTCAGCGTCCAACGCGGCTACAGCAAGACGAACTTCCTCAAGCCCATCCACCGGCAGGTGGCTGTCGCAGGTCAGGCCCTCGGCAAACAGCGTATGCAACAAGCCGAACAACAAAGCTGCGTCGCCACCGGGGCGCACGAACACGTGCTGATCTGCGATGGCTGCCGTCTCGCTGCGACGTGGATCCACTACCACAACCTTGCCACCGCGTCCCTGGATCGCCTTCAGCCGTTTTTCGACGTCGGGGACGGTCATGATGCTCCCGTTGGACGCCAGCGGGTTTCCCCCCAGGATCAACATGAAATCGGTGTGGTCGATGTCGGCAATGGGCAACAACAAGCCATGACCATACATGAGGTAACTGGTGAGATGATGCGGAAGCTGGTCCACGGAGGTGGCTGAAAAACGGTTGCGCGTTTTGAGCAAACCCAGGAAGTAATTGCTGTGCGTCATCAAGCCGTAATTGTGAACGCTGGGATTGCCCTGATACACCGCCACCGCGTTTTGGCCGTGCCGCTGCTGAATGTCTAGCAGACGCTCCGCAACCAGCTCGAACGCCGCCTGCCATTCGATGGCGCGCCACTCACTGCCGATGCGTTGCATGGGCTGACGCAGCCGGTCGGGGTCGTTCTGAATGTCCTGCAGCGCAATAGCTTTTGGGCAAATGTGACCACGACTGAACGTATCTTGCGCATCCCCCTTGATCGAGGTGATCCGGGGCGCGACATCATCGTCAGCGGTGATCTCGATGGTCAGGCCGCAGATGGCCTCGCACAGGTGACAGGCTCGGTGGTGAAGAGTCTTGGTCATCGCCAGTCTCATATTTTTGTGTGGCAATCAGGGCGATTGCGGAAACAAAACTATGCAGCGAGATGTGTCACTTCGCCAGAAAGGTTCGTGACATGAATCGGATTGCATCAGGCGAGCCAATAGCGTTCACCTGAATCAAGGTAACGCTGGCTGACACTATTAAGCAGAACCGCCAATCGGGGTGACCACTTTGCGTTGGAGCTGAATCTCGTGAACCGTCTCGACCTGTTCCTGGGAGACTTGCACACCAGTCAGTTCGCCAATAAGACGCCAGTGATCATCAAGGCCAGAACTGATGGTAGCCATCCGATCAATCATCCGGCGGCCTGCAGAACGGGTCACTTCATCTTCACTGCGCATTAACTCGAACGACATTGACGTCATGGAAGCGGTGAGGTGAGTGAGGGTACGGGCGGTAAGCCCGAGCAATTCCATTAGTTGTTTCTCTTTTGAATCCATTCGTCACCCCCTAGGTGCACATAAGCGGTATTTATAACCCACGCCTGATAATTAATAAACGTCCGTACTTGCGAGGCGTGAAGCGTGTCGCATATGAAGCACACCTGTTGAACTGTTACAGAACCAGCATTAATTGCCAATGCAGACAGCGTCGGTGTACAACTGTGCACCATTAGTGGCGCGAGGCTGGCGATATGCATTGCTGTCGGCACAACTGTAGCATCCGGAAACACTAAAGGCGTCCAGAAAACAGCGCCTGCGGGCTACCGAATGTCCGGAGAAACTTTCTCCTCAGTCTGGGCCTTGGCATCAAGCGACATTTTCTTATACCCTCGCGCCTTCCCTATTCGTCGCCCCGAGCGGCTTTCGCCGCAGGTCTCGCCCGTTTTCCCGATAAAACCCGGCTTTGAGTCTCTGCGGTCTGTTGCAGAAAGGTAGTTAATGATGAGCGCAAGGCACTTTCTCTCGATGATGGACTACACGCCCGATGAGCTGGTCGGCGTGCTCCGTCGCGGCATAGAGCTAAAAGACCTGCGTAACCGCGGCGTACTTTTTGAGCCGCTACGAGGCCGCGTGCTGGCGATGATCTTCGAGAAATCTTCGACTCGCACACGGGTTTCCTTTGAAGCGGGCATGATCCAGCTCGGCGGTCAGGCGATTTTTCTGTCGCCGCGCGATACCCAGCTTGGCCGCGGCGAGCCTATCGCAGACGGCGCCCGGGTGATGTCGCGCATGGTTGACGCAGTGATGATCCGCACCTTCGCGCACAGCAACCTGACCGAGTTTGCCGCGCACTCCCGTGTCCCGGTGATCAACGGCCTGTCCGATGATCTGCACCCGTGCCAGTTGCTGGCCGACATGCAAACCTTTCTAGAGCACCGTGGCTCCATCCAGGGCAAGACCGTGGCCTGGATCGGCGACGGCAACAACATGTGCAACAGCTATATAGAAGCTGCGATCCAGTTCGACTTTAATCTGCGTATCGCCTGCCCTGAAGGTTATGAACCCGACCCTCGCTTCCTGGCGCTCGCCGAAAATCGCGTCACCCTGACCCGCGATCCACGTGAAGCAGTCAAAGGCGCGCACCTTGTCAGCACCGATGTCTGGACGTCGATGGGCCAAGAGGAAGAAACCGCCAGACGGATTGCTCTGTTTAGGCCGTTTCAGGTTACTCGCGGCTTGCTGGACCTGGCGGCTGAAGACGTGCTGTTCATGCACTGCCTGCCCGCTCACCGAGGAGAAGAAATCAGCCAGGACCTGCTGGACGACGCGCGTTCCGTGGCGTGGGATCAGGCGGAGAATCGCCTGCACGCGCAAAAGGCGCTGCTTGAGTTCCTGGTTGCCCCAGCCCTACAGTCCGCGTGAGCCCGCCCATGCTGCTGAAGTTGCGAAATCTGGCGTGCGGTTACGACAATCAACGCGTGGTGCAGGATTTGAATTTGCACCTCAATGCGGGAGACATTGGCTGCTTGCTGGGCTCATCGGGCTGCGGCAAGACCACCACGTTACGCGCCATCGCCGGGTTCGAGCCGGTTCATGAGGGCGAAATCGTTCTGGAGGGTGCAGTTATCTCCCGTGCGGGCTACACGCTCGCCCCAGAGAAACGCCGCATCGGCATGGTGTTTCAGGACTACGCGCTGTTTCCGCACCTGACCGTGGCCGAAAACATTGCCTTTGGGGTTCGTAATCACCCGCGTCTGACGCAACTGACGACCGAGATGCTGGAACTGGTCAATCTCGGGACGCTCGGCAAACGCTACCCGCATGAACTGTCCGGCGGCCAGCAGCAGCGTGTGGCATTGGCGCGAGCGTTGGCACCTGAACCACAATTGCTACTGCTCGATGAACCGTTTTCAAACCTCGACGGTGAGCTGCGAAGACGCCTGAGCCATGAGGTGCGCGACATCCTCAAGGCGCGCGGCACCAGTGCCATTCTGGTCACCCACGACCAGGAAGAAGCTTTTGCGGTCAGTGATCACGTGGGTGTGTTTAAAGAGGGCCGGCTGGAGCAGTGGGACACGCCGTACAACCTGTATCACGAGCCGGCTACACCGTTTGTGGCCAGCTTCATCGGCCAGGGGTATTTCATTCGTGGTCAGTTGATTGATGCCGAGTCGGTCCAGACCGAGCTGGGTGTGCTACGCGGCAATCGTGCGTACGCGGGGGTCAGCGGCGCGCCGATGGATGTACTGCTCCGTCCTGACGACATTGTCTACGCGCCACAGAGCGCACTCAAAGTACATGTCACCAGCAAGACCTTTCAAGGTGCAGCCACGTTGTACCGCCTGCAATTGCCAACCGGTACGCAGTTGGAAGGACTCTTCCCGAGCCATGCCGACCTCAATCCAGGCGATCATGTCGGGATTGAAGTGGCGGCCGAGCATCTGGTGTTGTTTCCGGCCGCAGGCAGCGTTGCGCTGCATCCTGCGAACGCGATGTAAGGACTGATTTAGCGGCTGCCTTTATGGGCCTCAACCGATGATCAGTTTCCCGCTTGCCACCAATACGGCGTAGCCGCCGATCTTCACGCGGGGGCCTTCAAGTCGACAGAATAACTCTCCACCTCGCGCCGAACACTGGTAAGCACTCAGACTCAGCTTGTTCAAACGCCCAGACCAATACGGGATGAGCGAACAGTGGGTGGAGCCGGTGACCGGATCTTCGTTGATCCCCAGACCTGGCGCAAAGTACCGGGAGACAAAATCATGCTGTTCGCCCTTGGCAGTGATGATCACACCCAGCCACGGCAAGCGCGCAATGGCGGCCATGTCCGGTTTGCAATCTCGCACCGCCTGCTCTGACTCCAGAACCACCAGCAATTCGGCGGCACCCAGCACGTCCACCACCTCAACGCCCAGCGCACGTTCGATATCCACCGTAACGCCCACCTCACTGGGCGGCATTGCCGGGAAATCCAGGAGCAAACGCCCGCCTTCGCGGCTGACGCTCAGTGGCCCGGATCTGCCCGAGAAATCGATCCGTTCGGCCGTCTCACCGTAGATCTCAAACAGGACATGAGCGCTCGCAAGCGTTGCGTGCCCGCACAAGGGGACCTCGGTGGTCGGCGTGAACCAGCGGATATGCCAGCCCTGCGCCTCGCGCACCAAAAAAGCGGTCTCGGCCAGATTGTGCTCGGCAGCTATGCACTGCATCAGTTCATCCGCAAGCCAGGTGTCGAGCTTGTAAACCATCGCGGGATTACCAGCAAAAGGCCGGTCACTGAAAGCGTCGACTTGATGAAATTCAAGCTGCATGGAAGGCATCCCCGTTATTAATCACTACAGCGGCCAATCGGTCGCCAGACATCGTTACCCGAACAACTGCTAACACGCTTGCGACGCATCGCACTCATTCACGACCAATTTGTGCAAATGTCGCATGCGTATGCTCGGCGAGTACAGCGGCCGACAGCTCCACCTCAAGCCCGCGGCGCCCGGCACTGACGAAGATCGTCGGAAAGGGTTGGGCCGATGTATCGATAAAGGTTCGAAGCCGTTTTTTTTGACCCAGCGGACTGATCCCACCCAGCAAATAGCCGGTTGCACGCTGCGCTGCAGCCGGGTCGGCCATTTCCACTTTCTTCGCGCCCGACGCATGTGCCAGCGCTTTTAAGTCCAGCGTCCCGATTACCGGCACCACCGCGACCAGCAGTTCGCCTTTTTCGGTGCTCGCCAGCAGGGTTTTGAACACTTGAGCGGGTTGCAGATTCAATTTCTCGGCCGCTTCGAGGCCATAAGAGGCAGCCTTCGGATCATGCTCGTAACTGTGAATACGGTGCTGAGCTCGGGCTTTTTTCAGCAAGTCCAATGCAGGGGTCATTCAGGCACTCCAGACGTACCGGGTCGTGTATTGGGAGGTGCCACTACTTTAGGCCATCTCCTTGCGGAACGCTTTGTATCAAGTGGGAATGCGACTGTTCAGTTTCGACTTTGACAGGCTTCGTTTATGTCTATATTTTTTCGAATACGAATATCCAGACCACACTGTCGCACCCATGGGTCTCGCCGGATTTTGGACGTAAACTGACGCCACGCTTTATCACCAGGCAATCGACATGACCGACTCAGAAAATAAAAATTACATCATCGCTCTTGACCAAGGTACGACCAGTTCGCGTGCCATCATTTTCGACCGCGATGCCAATGTGGTCAGCACAGCGCAAAGTGAATTCGTCCAGCATTACCCGCAACCGGGCTGGGTCGAACATGACCCCATGGAGATTTTCGCCAGTCAGACTGCCTGCATGACCAAGGTCCTGGCCCAGGCCAACCTTCACCACAACCAGATCGCCGCTATTGGCATCACCAACCAGCGTGAAACAACGGTGGTGTGGGAAAAAGACACTGGCCGCCCGATCTACAACGCTGTCGTCTGGCAGTGCCGCCGCAGCACCGAAATCTGTCAGCAACTCAAACGCGACGGGCTTGAGGAGTACATCAAGGAAACCACCGGGCTGGTCATCGACCCCTACTTTTCCGGCAGCAAACTCAAGTGGATCCTCGATAACGTCGAAGGCAGCCGGGAGCGTGCGCGTCGTGGCGAGCTGCTGTTCGGCACCGTCGATAGCTGGCTGATCTGGAAATTCACCGGCGGCACCACTCACGTTACCGATTACACCAACGCCTCACGCACCATGATGTTCAATATTCATAAGCTTGAGTGGGACCAGCGGATGCTGGATGTCCTGGACGTGCCGCGTGAAATGCTGCCCGAGGTCAAGTCTTCGTCCGAAGTCTACGGCCACAGCAAGAGTGGCATACCTATCGCCGGAATCGCCGGAGACCAGCAATCAGCGTTGTTCGGGCAAATGTGCGTAGAGCCCGGGCAGGCCAAAAATACCTACGGTACCGGTTGTTTCCTGCTGATGAACACAGGCAAGAAGGCCGTTAAATCCAACCACGGACTGCTGACGACCATCGGCTGCGGCCCACGAGGCGAAGTGGCTTATGCGCTGGAAGGGGCCGTGTTCAACGGTGGCTCGACCGTGCAATGGCTGCGTGACGAGCTGAAGATCGTCAACGACTCGATCGACACCGAATACTTTGCCACAAAGGTCAAAGACAGCAACGGTGTCTACCTCGTCCCCGCCTTTACCGGCCTGGGCGCACCGTACTGGGACCCGTATGCCCGTGGCGCGCTGTTCGGTCTGACGCGCGGCGTAAAGGTCGATCACATCATTCGGGCCGCGCTCGAATCCATCGCCTATCAAACCCGCGATGTGCTGGACGCCATGCAGCAGGACGCCGGCGAGCGCCTCAAAGCGTTGCGCGTAGACGGCGGTGCGGTGGCGAACAACTTCCTCATGCAGTTTCAGGCCGACATTCTCGGGAGAGAAGTCGAGCGCCCGAAAATGCGCGAAACCACGGCGCTGGGCGCGGCCTATCTTGCCGGCCTGGCGATTGGTTTCTGGAGCAGCCTGGATGAGCTGAAAGACAAAGCGGTGATCGAGCGCAGGTTCGAGCCGCAATGTGGCGAAGAGGAAAAGGAGCGGTTGTACGCGGGCTGGAAAAAAGCCGTCGACCGCACCCGCGATTGGGAACCGCACGAAACGACTGATTGATAGTCGCCCCCCCTGTAGGACCCAACTTGTTGGCGAAGCGTTCTGACTGGAACACCCATCAGCCGCTTCGCCAACAAGTGGGGTCCTGCAGAGAATCGCCTCACGCTTCATGTTTTTTCCGGCTGACAGATAACGCGCCGCTACGGCATCATGAGCGCCCGTGCCGGAAGGAAAAAAAATGAATCTGCCACCCCGTCAACAGCAGATCCTCGAGCTGGTCCGTGAGCGCGGCTATGTCAGCATCGAGGAAATGGCCCAACTGTTCGTCGTGACACCGCAAACAATCCGCCGAGACATCAATCAGCTGGCGGAAATGAACCTGCTGCGTCGCTACCATGGCGGCGCAGCCTACGATTCGAGTATCGAAAACACTGCCTATGCGATGCGCGCCGATCAGATGCGCGACGAAAAACAGCGCATCGCCGAAGCGATTGCGGCGCAGATCCCCGACCACGCCTCGCTCTTCATTAATATCGGAACCACTACCGAATCCATCGCCCGCGCGCTGCTCAATCACAATCATCTGAAAATCATTACCAACAATCTGCATGTCGCGTCGATCCTCAGCGGCAAGGATGATTTCGAAGTATTGTTGGCAGGTGGCAATGTACGTCGCGATGGCGGGGTCGTCGGTCAGGCGAGCGTCGATTTCATCACACAGTTCAAAGTCGATTTTGCCTTGGTTGGCATCAGCGGTATCGACGACGATGGCAGCCTGCTGGACTTCGACTATCAGGAAGTCCGGGTTTCGCAAGCCATTATCGCTAATGCGCGTCAGGTCATCCTGGCGGCGGACTCCAGCAAGTTCGGGCGTAACGCGATGGTCAGACTGGGCCCGATCACCCTTATCGACTGCCTGGTTACCGATCAGGCTCCGGTGCCTGCCCTTGCGCAGCTGCTGACGCAAAACAAGATTCGGCTGGAAGTGGTCTAACGCGTTCCGCCCGATTTGCGCCTTGCGCTGGATTCTGCCCGGAGGGCGCAGGAACCCGGTTTGACAGTGATCGGCCGGGAACCGGTCGTCAATCATGTGCTGCAATACGTCATGGCAAATCGAACCAGCTGTGTTGCTGCCGGTTCCCGGCAGATCGTCAGCAAGCTGGACTCCTGAGGCCTCCGGCCAGAATCACAAGTACTACCCATGTTCACTTTTGTTCCTTTTTCGGCTTCCTGATCAGTATTTTCAATCAATACTGGGTGGCTGGTCCTTTCTGTTTGCGCTATTATTTTCGGAAATGAACATGAATGTTCGAATTCGCCCTTGAGCGATCATCAATCGAACCCAAGATAATCGAACACAGGAGGCTCCCATGCCCCATTCCACATTGCCAAATCCGCCGCTTTCCGAGGTCTACGACATCGCTGTCATCGGCGGTGGCATCAATGGTGTCGGAATTGCGGCGGATGCCTCGGGCCGAGGTCTATCGGTTTTCCTGTGTGAAAAGGATGACCTCGCCAGCCATACCTCTTCGGCGAGTAGCAAACTGATTCATGGCGGCCTGCGCTACCTTGAGCATTACGAGTTCCGTCTGGTGCGTGAGGCGCTGGCAGAACGTGAAGTCCTGCTGGAAAAGGCCCCCCATATCGTCAAGCCCATGCGCTTTGTGTTGCCGCACCGGCCGCACCTTCGCCCGGCGTGGATGATCCGCGCGGGCCTGTTCCTGTATGACCATCTGGGTAAGCGTGAAAAACTGGCTGCGGCCAAAAACGTTCGCTTCGGCGTCGACAGCCCGCTCAAATCAACCATTACTCGCGGTTTTGAATACTCGGATTGCTGGGTTGACGATGCCCGTCTGGTGGTACTCAATGCCATGGCCGCTCGCGAGAAAGGCGCGCACGTCCACACGCAGACACGATGCCTGAATGCACGCCGCAGCAAAGGCCTGTGGCAACTGAACATGGAGCGCGCCGACGGTAGCCTGTTCTCGATTCGCGCCAAAGCGCTGGTCAACGCGGCCGGTCCGTGGGTCGCGAAGTTTATTCGCGAAGATTTGAAGCTCGAGTCGCAATACGGCATCCGCTTGATTCAAGGTAGCCATTTGATCGTGCCGAAGCTGTATGAGGGCGAGAACGCCTTCATCCTGCAAAATGAAGATAAGCGGATCGTTTTCGCGATTCCTTACCTTGAGCGCTTCACCATCATTGGCACCACCGACCGCGAATACACAGGCGATCCGAGCAAAGTCGCGATCACTGACGGCGAGACCGATTACTTGCTGAAGATCGTCAACGAGCATTTCAAAGTGCAATTGAGTCGCGACGACATCCTTCGTAGTTACTCGGGTGTTCGCCCGCTCTGCAATGATGAGTCGGATAACCCTTCAGCCATTACCCGCGATTACACGTTGTCATTGACCGGCAGCGCCGAGGAAGCGCCGATTCTGTCGGTATTCGGGGGCAAGCTGACGACCTACCGTAAACTGGCGGAATCGGCCATGCAGCAACTTGCACCGTTCTTCCCGCAGATGAAACCGAGCTGGACTGCAAAAGGCAGGCTGCCTGGCGGCGAGAACATGACCACTCCAGCCGCATTGGCCAGTGAGTTGCAAAAGCGTTGCGCCTGGTTGCCTGCCGAGACAGCCAATCGCTGGGCCATTACCTACGGCAGCCGCAGCTTTCGGATTATCGAAGGCGTACAAAGTGTTGCCGACATGGGCGAATCATTAGGCGGCGGGCTTTTCTCGCGAGAAGTCGATTACCTGTGCAGCGAAGAGTGGGCGACCAATGCCGACGACATCCTGTGGCGCAGGACCAAGCTTGGCTTGTTCACTACCGCACAAGAGCAGGAAAACGTGCAGCAATACCTGAACAAAGTGGCTCTCAGTAAAAGCGAAATAGCAGCCGCTTGATTGATCTGCAGGAGCGAATTTATTCGCCAGGCGGTGGCCTGTAAGTAGCTCTCCACTGCCTCGCCAACAACTTGGCTCCTGCGGACACCTCTACCCATTCGGTTTTCCGAACACCCTCCCCGCGTTAATTCGGGTTCCCGTACGCCGCCTCCTCCCGTAATTGTACCGCCCTCCATAAATTCTATTCACATCAAGCACTTGCCCACCCTCGCGAGCTTGGCATGAGTCATGCTCTACACTTCTTCACGATTGCTTCGACCTTGGTATGCCACTGATTGGGCCGCGGTTGAAGCGTTCTGAAAACAAGCGGGCCGTCCAACACCGGTCCCATAAAAAAACAAAAGTCGAGGATTCATTGATGCGCATCGTTCCCCATCTGTTGGGCGCAGCTATCACAGCCGCTCTGATCACCACGCCAGTTTTCGCCGCCGAACTCACCGGCACCCTTAAAAAAATCAAAGAATCGGGCACCATTACGCTCGGTCACCGTGACTCTTCCATTCCGTTTTCCTACATTGCTGACGCTACCGGCGTACCGGTTGGCTACTCGGCTGATATCCAGCTGAAAATCGTCGAAGCGATCAAGAAAGATCTCGACATGCCCGACCTCAAGGTCAAGTACAACCTGGTCACCTCCCAGACCCGTATCCCGCTCGTTCAGAACGGTACTGTAGACGTCGAGTGTGGCTCGACCACCAACAACGCCGAGCGCGGCCAGCAAGTTGATTTCTCCGTCGGCATCTTCGAAATCGGCACCCGCCTTCTGTCCAAGGCCGATTCGTCCTACAAGGACTTTGACGACCTGAAAGGCAAGAACGTCGTCACCACCGCCGGCACAACGTCCGAGCGCATCCTCAAGTCCATGAACGCTGACAAGCAAATGGGCATGAACGTGATCTCGGCCAAAGACCACGGTGAATCCTTCCAGATGCTGGAATCGGGTCGCGCTGTTGCCTTCATGATGGACGACGCGTTGCTGGCGGGCGAAATGGCCAAAGCCAAAAAGCCTACCGACTGGGCCGTTACCGGCACGCCACAGTCCTATGAAATCTACGGCTGCATGGTTCGCAAAGGCGATGCCGACTTCAAAAAGGCCGTCGATGACGCCATAGTCGCGACCTACAAGTCCGGCGAAATCAACAAGATCTACGACAAGTGGTTCACCCAGCCGATTCCGCCAAAAGGCCTGAACCTGATGTTCCCGATGAGCGAACAGCTCAAGGCCCTGATCGCCAATCCTAACGACAAGCCAGCACCGGACAAGAAAGCCTGAGTCACCACACTCAAGCCTAATCCGTAAAAGCCTGTGCCCGGGGAACCATTGTTTCCCCGGGTTTCGCTGAAAAGCGATGCGTGCATAACGATCGATCAGAGGGGAGACCCTGATGAATTACAACTGGGACTGGAGTGTGTTCTTCAAGTCCACGGGCGTTGGCAGCGAGATCTATCTGGACTGGTACATCACCGGGCTGGGCTGGACTATCGCAATTGCCGTCGCCGCCTGGATCATCGCGTTACTGCTGGGCTCAGTGCTCGGGGTCATGCGCACGGTACCAAACCGTCTGGTATCGACCATCGCCACGGTTTACGTGGAAATCTTCCGCAATGTGCCACTGCTGGTGCAGCTGTTCATCTGGTACTTCCTGATCCCGGATTTGCTGCCGCAAAGCCTGCAGGAGTGGTACAAGCAAGACCTCAACCCGACTACCTCGGCGTTCCTGAGCGTCGTGGTGTGCCTGGGTCTGTTCACCGCCGCGCGCGTCTGTGAACAGGTGCGTACCGGTATCGAGGCTTTGCCGCTCGGCCAGGAATCCGCGGCCCGCGCCATGGGTTTCAAGCTGCCGCAAATCTACTGGAACGTGCTGTTACCGCAGGCGTACCGGATCATCATTCCGCCGCTCACCTCCGAATTCCTCAACGTGTTCAAGAACTCGTCCGTGGCGTCGTTGATCGGCTTGATGGAGCTGCTCGCGCAAACCAAACAGACCGCCGAGTTCTCAGCCAACCTGTTTGAAGCGTTCACGCTGGCCACACTGATCTACTTCACCCTGAACATGAGCCTGATGTTGCTCATGCGTCTGGTCGAGAAGAAAGTCGCGGTGCCAGGCTTGATCTCCGTGGGAGGCAAATAATGGACTTCTCCGGAATCGTCCCCGCCATTCCCGGCATGTGGAACGGCATGGTCATGACCCTGCAACTGATGGTCATGGGCGTTGTTGGCGGCATCATCCTTGGGACGCTGCTGGCGTTGATGCGCCTGTCGTCGAACAAATGGATGGCCAACATCGCCGGCGCCTACGTCAACTACTTCCGTTCGATCCCGCTGCTGTTGGTCATCACCTGGTTCTATCTGGCGGTGCCGTTCGTGCTGCGCTGGATCACCGGGGAAGACACGCCCATCGGCGCGTTCGGATCGTGCGTCGTGGCCTTCATGATGTTCGAAGCGGCGTACTTCTGTGAAATCGTGCGCGCAGGTGTGCAGTCGATATCACGCGGGCAAATGGGCGCGGCTCAGGCGCTGGGTATGACCTATAGCCAGATGATGCGCCTGATCATCCTGCCGCAGGCATTTCGCAAGATGACCCCGCTGCTTCTGCAGCAAAGCATCATCCTGTTTCAGGACACCTCGCTAGTCTACACCGTGGGCCTGGTGGACTTCCTCAACGCCTCGCGCTCGAGCGGCGACATCATTGGCCGGGCCAATGAATTCCTGATCTTCGCCGGTCTGGTCTACTTCATCATCAGCTTCGCTGCCTCGCGCCTGGTGAAGCTTCTGCAGAAAAGGTTCGCCGTATGATTTCCATCAAAAATATCAACAAGTGGTATGGGGACTTTCAGGTACTGACCGATTGCAGCACGGACGTCGCCAAGGGCGAGGTCGTGGTGGTTTGCGGTCCTTCCGGCTCGGGTAAATCGACCCTGATCAAATGCGTCAACGCGCTGGAGCCGTTCCAGAAAGGCGACATCGTGGTCGACGGCACCTCAATCGCCGACGCCAAGACCAACCTGCCGAAGCTGCGTTCACGCGTGGGCATGGTGTTCCAGCATTTCGAGCTGTTCCCACACCTGACTATCGTTGAAAACCTGACCATCGCGCAGATCAAAGTCCTGGGGCGCAGCAAGGAAGAAGCCACCCAAAAGGGCCTCGCGCTGCTGGAGCGTGTGGGATTGTCGGCTCACGCCAACAAGCACCCGGGCCAGCTCTCTGGCGGTCAGCAACAGCGCGTGGCCATTGCCCGGGCGTTGGCGATGGACCCGGTCGTCATGTTGTTCGACGAACCCACCTCGGCCCTCGATCCGGAAATGGTCAACGAAGTGCTCGATGTGATGGTGCAACTCGCCCACGAAGGCATGACCATGATGTGCGTGACCCACGAGATGGGCTTTGCGCGCAAAGTCGCCAATCGGGTGATCTTCATGGATCAGGGGCAGATCGTCGAAGACTGCGCCAAGGAAGAATTCTTCGGTGATGTCAGCGCGCGGTCTGAACGCGCCCAGCAGTTCCTCGCCAAAATCCTGCAGCACTAAAAAAGCCCCACAAGGGCACACACCCTCCGGCCGTGCGTTTTCCGCTATCCAGGGAACGCGCGGCTGGTCGGTCCAGGACGACTGTGATGAAATGCGACCCTCCTCTCTATCGCGACCCGCCGCCATCACTCGCCGTGAAACCCCGTCTGATACGTCAAATGTTTCTGCCGCCGCTGATCATTCTGCTGATGATCGGGCTCGGCTACGTCAGCTATCTGTTCAGCGAAAACAACGGCATCAAGGCGCTGAGCGAAAACGGTGAACGCCAGCTGGAGTTGCATGCGCGCACCGTCGAAAGCGAGATCAACAAATACAACTACCTGCCCAGCGTGCTGGAGCTCGAATCCAATGTCTCGGACCTGCTGAACGACCCGTCGCCCGAACTGCGCGGCAAGGTCAATGATTACCTTGAAGGCCTCAATCGTCGCAGCCGCAGCCGCGCCATCTATGTGCTCGACACCACCGGCCGTGTGCTAGCCACCAGTAACTGGCGCGATGCCGATAGCTATCTGGGCGAGGATCTGTCCTTCCGTGCTTACTACCAGGACGCCATTCGTGGATTGCCCGGCCGTTTCTACGGCATCGGCAGCACCACCGGCGAGCCGGGCTACTACCTTGCGCATGGCCTGGAAGAGAAAGGCAAAATCATCGGCGTCGCCGTGATCAAAGTGCGGCTGGAAGCGCTTGAAGAGCGCTGGCAAAGAGCCCGTCTGGAAGCGTTCGTCAGCGACGAGAACGGCATCATCATTTTGTCCAGCGATCCGGCGCGGCGCCTCAAGTCCGTACGCGCACTGAGCCCTGAGATCAAAGAGCGGCTGGCGCGCAGTCTTCAGTATTACTGGTGGCCACTCAATGAACTGGTGCCGCTTGAGCGGGAGTCGATTGGCGAGGGAGTTGAAAAGCTCACCTTCCCTGCCAACAGCAGCGTCGATCATGAACACACTGTGGTGAGTTATCTCGCTCAGACGCGTGATCTGGCGGACACACCCTGGCACCTGACCTTACTCACACCGCTGGAAGACCAGCGCCGTGAAGCCGCCAACCAGGGCATGCTGGTGGCGGTTGCCTGTGCGCTGGTGGCTTTTTTGCTGATTGCCTGGAATGAGCGGCGCAAGGTTATTTCGACCCGGCTGGCCGCCCGCGAGGCACTTGAACAAGCCAACAATGAGCTGGAGCGGCGAATCACGGAGCGCACCGCCGACCTGCGCGCCAGCAATGAGCGCCTCAAGGGGCAGATTCGTGAGCGCCGGCAAGCCGAAGACACGCTGCGCCAGGCTCAGGACGAACTGGTGCAGGCCGGTAAGCTCGCAGCCATCGGCCAGATGTCGACCAGCATCGCCCACGAACTCAATCAACCGCTGGCCGCGCTGCGTACGCTGTCGGGCAACACCGTGCGGTTTATCGAGCGTGGCGCGCTGGACACCGCGAGCGCCAACTTGCGCACGATCAATGATCTGGTGGACCGGATGGGCCGTATCACCGCCAGCCTGCGAGCATTCGCCCGGCGCGGAGAAGACAAGGGCCAGGCCTCGCTTGGCAAAGCGGTCGAGGCAGCGCTGCAATTATTGGCCGCCCGGCTGGAAACGTGTTCGCTGACACTGCATCAGGATTTTCAGGAGGTGGCGCTGATGATCGATCAGACGCGGCTGGAACAGATTCTGGTGAACCTGATCGGTAACGCGCTGGACGCCATGCAGGCGCAACCTCTGCCGGAGTTGTGGCTGACCGGAGAGGTGGTGGACGGACGTTATCGCCTGCGCGTGCGCGACAACGGTCATGGCATAGACGCCGAAGCACGCAAGCATCTGTTCGAACCGTTTTTTACCACCAAACCCGGTGAGCAAGGGCTCGGGCTGGGCTTGACGCTTTCGGCAAGCCTCGCCGCAGCGGCGGGTGGCAATTTGAATGCCGAGCATCCGCCCGAGGGCGGCACGGTATTTGTGTTGAGTGTGCCGATGGTGGCGACGTGATGGGAGTGGATGCGGCTACCGCTGCTTTTGATTCTGGCTGGAGGCCGTGGGAGTTGCCGGGGTGGCGCTCCACCTTGCCAGCGATCTGCCGGGCACCGGCAGCAAAACCAGACGCATCATTAATAGCTGACACACCGCATGTAGAGGTTCTGCTGGCGCTTCGCACCAGCTCGTCAGCAAGCTGGACTCCTACGCCCTCCGGGCAGAGGCGAAACAGGGCAGCGACGAGATTTGTATTAAGACTTCGGATTAGATGAGGATTTACGCATGAACACTGACCTCACCGTCCTCATCGTCGAAGACGACCCCCACGTGCTGCTCGGTTGTCAGCAGGCCTTGGCGCTCGAAGACATTCACAGCGAAGGTGTCGCCAGCGCCGAAGAAGCATTAGCGCGGGTGGGCGACAATTTTGCCGGTATCGTTGTCAGCGACATTCGTCTTCCGGGCATTGATGGGCTGGAGCTTTTGACCCGTCTCAAGACGCGCGACCGCAGCCTGCCAGTCGTGCTGATCACCGGGCACGGCGACGTGACGATGGCCGTCAATGCCATGCGCGACGGCGCTTACGACTTCATGGAAAAGCCCTTCTCACCAGAACGACTTGTCGACGTCGCGCGCAGAGCACTGGAGCAACGCGGGCTGGCGCGAGAGGTCTGGTCGTTACGCAAGCAACTGGCCGAGCGTGACTCGCTGGAAGGCAAGATCATCGGCCGTTCCCCCGCCATGCAGCAGCTGCGAGCGCTGATCGCCAACGTGGCCGACACCTCCGCCAACGTGTTGATCGAAGGCGAAACCGGCACCGGCAAGGAACTTGTCGCCCGCTGCCTGCATGATTTCAGCCGTCGCCATGGGCAACAGTTTGTCGCCCTGAACTGCGGCGGTCTGCCCGAGAATCTGTTCGAGAGCGAGATTTTCGGTCACGAGGCCAACGCGTTCACCGGCGCGGGCAAGCGACGCATCGGCAAGATCGAGCACGCACACAATGGCACGCTGTTTCTCGATGAAGTGGAAAGCATGCCCGTCAGCCTGCAAATCAAGCTGCTGCGGGTGTTGCAGGAGCGCACGTTGGAACGGCTCGGCTCGAACCAGAGCGTGGCAGTGGACTGCCGGGTGATCGCAGCGACCAAGTCCGATCTGGTCGAGCTGAGCAAAGGCAGCCAGTTTCGCAGCGACCTTTACTACCGCTTGAACGTGGTCACGCTGGAATTGCCGCCACTGCGCGAGCGCCGCGAGGACATCCTGCAATTGTTCGAGCATTTTTTGCAGCTGTCGTCATTGCGCTTTGATCGCGAACCGGCGCAACTGGACCCGCAAACCAGGTCAGCGCTGATGAGCCATGACTGGCCGGGCAACGTGCGCGAGCTGCGTAATGTGGCCGAACGCTATGCTTTGGGGCTACCCGCATTCAAGAAAACCGGGGCGACGGTGGACAGCCAGAACCTTGGGTTCTCCGAAGCAGTTGAAGCGTTCGAAAAAAATCTCCTCAGTGAGGCCCTGCAACGCAGCGGCGGTAATCTCAGCCAGGCCAGTCAGGAATTAGGCATGGCCAAGACCACACTGTTCGACAAGGTGAAGAAGTACGGGTTGGGGTGATTAGCCCCTGACTGTTTGAGGCGTGCCCGAGAAGACTGTGGGGCGGATAAAGAATCTGCCGACTGACACACTGCCCTTAGCGGGCAAGCGCCTGCCAAATCCGCAGCATTTTCTTTTATTCAGCCGCGGTTCAACCTCGTGGCTCACCCTTTGCAATGCCCCTTCAAGGGCCGCTCGGCCGGTGCTCATACCCATGAAGCCGGTGTCTTGAGCGACATTGGATGGGTGAAAGCAACCTTGAACATTCTCGATCTGGACCACAGCCTGACGCAGCAAGCGCCGATCAAGGACCGTCTGCGAGACGGTCGTGCGACGAGGCTGGATTTGCTGGAGCTGGGCCCACTGCTGCGCCGTTGGTCCACAGAGACCAGCTATCGGCGCTTTACCGGACAATTGGGCCGTCGCACCCGCCCCTCGGGTAATCGCCCGGAAATCTTCTTCGTCGGTTCCGGCGACTATCACCACCTGACCCCGGCGCTTCTTGGCGATTTGAAGGAACCGGTCACGTTGATTCATTTTGACAATCACCCGGACTGGGTGCATTTAGCGCCTCGTCGGCATTGCGGCTCGTGGGTGAACAGGGCGCTCAAGCTGCCCAACGTCCAGCGCATCATTACGCTGGGGCCGTGCAGCGATGACTTGCAAAACCCGCAATTGAAGGCAACATTCGCGAGCTGCAGAACTGCGTCGAGCGAGCCACGATCGTGGCGTCTTCACAGACGATCGAAGAGTCGGACCTGCCCGCTTATCTGTTTGGCTCAAGGCCGCTGGACAGCTCGGCGGCGAGCATTCTCAGCGACGGACCGGGCATCCCGAAAGACCTGGACGCAGCGCTGGCGGAAGTGGAAAAAGCCTACATCCTTGCCGCCCTGCACGAGACACACGGCGTCCAGGCCGCTGCCGCGCAACTGATCGGCATTTCCGAGCGCAGCTTGTGGTACCGGCTCAAGAAGCTGGAGATTCATGTGGACAAGATTGTGCGGTGAGCCCTGGCGGCACACCGACTTCACAATCACGCCCGATAGTTGCAGGAGCGCGCTGCCAATAACCACACCCACCTCGCAACGCAGCGGCGGCACCTTGAGCCAGGCCAGTCAGGAATTGGGCATGGCCAAGGCCACACTGCTCGATAAGGTGAAGAAGTACGGGTTGGGGTGACTGGTCGGCTGGCTGATCGCTTCAGGCCGGAGGCCGCAGGAGTCCAGCTTGCTGACGATGGGCCGCGCAGCGGGCCTCAACCCATTCGCACCGGGTGCATCTGACCAACCGCATTTGCCGGTTTACTGCCGGTGCCCGGCAGATCGCCTGCAAGCTGGACTCCTACGCCCTCCAGGCAGAATCAAAAACCCTGTACCTGCCGGTGTTCGTTTGCTGCGATCAACGCGTCCACTTCCGACGCCGTCGGCGAGGTCGCCGGGCCCCAGCGAGTGACGGCGATGGCAGCAGCGGCGTTGGCCCGCAACGCTGCCTGTTCCGGCGAAAGTCCCTTCGCCAGATTGGCCAGCAGGACACCCGCATGGGCATCGCCCGCGCCGTTTGTGTCGATGGCTGTCACTGGATATCCGCGCACATGCTGCGTTGTGGCGCCCTGACGAATCCAACAACCGTGCGGCCCGTCGCGCACGACGATCAACGTTTCTGCGTTCAGCCACTGCGCCAGTCTGTCCAGCGCGTCGGCGATCTCTTCGCACCGGGTAAAACGTAACGCCTCTTCACAATTGCTGGTCCACAAGGTGATCAGCGGCAGCACGGCCTGCATCTCGGCGTCGTCCGGCGAATTCACCAACGGCCCCGGATCGAACACCACGCCCGCGCCTATCGGCATGTCGGACAGCCAGCCCAACAGCGTTGACACCTTGTTTTGGTGCAACAGGCTGTAGCCGCTGACAAATACGTAGTCCTGAGGGTGGACCGAAACACTGAGCAAATCCTCGGCTGACAACCCTCCTTCAGCACCAACATACGAGATGAACGAACGCTCGGCAGACGGCTCGATCAGCGCCACCGACAGGCCAGTGTCCTGATCATCCGAGCATGGGGTGGCGACCTCGATGCCTTCGGCGGCCATCGACTGACGCGCCAGCTCACCAAAGCGTCCATTGCCGTGGCGTCCGAGGTACACCGTTTGCAGACCGTTGCGACAGGCAGCGGCCATCACATTAAAGCCCCCACCCGTCTCGAACTTCGCTGAACGGGCAAGCACGTCTCCGCCCGAACGGGGCAGCGCGTCAAGGGCCATGACCAGGTCGACCACGACCTGGCCGGTATAAATCAATCTAGCGGGCATGAGCAGACTCGTTTGTGGCCAGACGACGGTCGCGCGAACCGCCTAGAAGTGCGTACAAGCCACCGGCAACCACGAAGGTCACGATCCAGCCCAAGCCGTTATGGCCCAACCAGGAGTCGGAGAGGAAGCCCTTGAACAGGACGTTTTCCGGCGTGGTGGCGACAGTGGTGAAACTGAAACCCAGCACTATGGCCAGCGCCCAGGCGCCGACTGCACGCCATTCCACGCCGCCGCGATACCAATAGGCGCTGCTCGGCGTGGTGTCCATCAGGTCTTCGGGAGAGTAGTAATGGCGGTGGATCAGGTCGACGATGAAGATCCCGACCCAAGCGGTGATAGGCACAGCCAGCATCGAAATGAAGGTAATGAACGGGCCGTAAAAACTGTCGGCGATCAGCATGAAGTAGATGGAACCGGCGAAAATCGCCACGATATCGACAATCACGGCGTGTACCCGTTTGATCTTCAATCCCAACGTCAGGGTCGTCAAACCGGCTGAATACACCGAGAGATTGTTCGACAGCAATAGCCCGCCGAACGCCGTGATCAGGTAAGGAACGGCCATCCAGGTCGGCAGCAACTGACGGATGGCTATGATCGGGTCAGTGGCCGAGGCCAAGTGATCGTTGCCCACAGACAGCAGTCCGCCGAGGGTAATCAGCAGCACCAGCGGAATACCTGCGCCAAATGCTGCGGACGCAACAAGCCCGGCCGCTTTGACGCTGCGATGTTGATAGCGCGACATGTCCGCGCCCGCGTTGGCCCAGCCGATCCCCGTGCCCGCCGCCATGGTGCCGACGCCGATGATCATGGCGCTCAAGGGTGCTGGCGTTGCGTTGAATACTGCCGTCCAGTCGATGTGTGCGATGAGGAAACCACCCACCACAATGTTCAGCGCGCCAAAGATGTAGGTGGCCCATTTCTGGATCACCAACAGCGTGGCGTGGCCGAGACCGGAAACCGACAGCGTCATCAGCACGAAGATGGCAATGAACACCAACGTTAGCGCAGGGGCGCTTTTGGCCTCGACGGGGGTGCCGAACACGATGGCGCAGAGTGACAGTAGTACGAACGCGGCTGTCGTGGTGTTGACAGTTTCCCAGCCCAACCGGGACATCAGCGAAACGATGGTAGGACCGATATTTCCACGCACACCGAAAATGGCACGGGACAGCGTCAGACTCGGCGCTCGACCACGTCGGCCCGCAATCGAAATGACGCCGACCACCGCAAATGAACCCGCAGCGCCGAGAATCGCGACGATGATCGCCTGCCAGATCGACAGCCCGCGAAACGCGATTAGCGTGGCGCCCAACGGCAGTCCGAGAATGCTGATGTTGGCGGCAAACCAGACCCAGAACAGTTGCAAAGGGTGTCCATTGCACTCGGTTTCCGGAACCGGTTCGATGCCGCGTGTTTCAAGTTGTCCTGCGCCGGGAGTGGCGTTGGATGAGGTCATGGGATGCTCCTGTTGCCGTTTATTCTGGTTGTGGGCAGTACGCAATCCAAACGCTATCCCTGTCATACGGGCTTTTCAGGCTGCAAAAAGCCCCACATCGCTGCCGGACAACCGGCCGCAACCTTGAGTCTTATAAAGTGTTCAGCGTCCTTGTGTCGTGCGCCTTACTGCGAGCGGTTTGTCATACCACGCGCAGGGACAATAACTGCTCGACCAGCGGATACAGCTCCAGATCGTTGACGACTCTGATCTGCTCGATCATTCGCTCCGGCCACGCGCTCAGGCCTTGGCAGGCCCCGAGCATGGCGCCGAGTATCGCCGCGATGGTGTCGGTGTCGCCGCCCAGACTGGCGGCCATGCATACTGCATCGAATGCAGTCAGCCGACCGGCCGCAACCTGATGCGCAAGGGCAAACGCCGCCACCACTGACTCCTGCGAGGCGACCGAGGTGCCGATCACCTCATAGATCAGCGTCGGCAATTGCTGGTTATCGCAATCGGCGCAGAGGGTTTTCGCCCATTGGATGCGCGCTGCGATCCGACCGCCCGCCACCCAATGGCCCTGTTTTTCGGCCTGTTGCGCGATTGTCACGCCGATTTCCAGCGCACTGCCTAGCGCAACGCCGTTAATGCCGGCTGAGACCACCGCCGCAACGGCGGCCGCACTGGAAATACCCAGCGTCGTGTTGTGGGTGACCTGACACGCCTGAACCACAGCGTCCACAAACGGCTCCGGATTACGTACGTTCGCAGCAATCCCTACAGGCGTGATGCGCATCGCCGCACCGTTGGTGGTGCCAAAACGCCCTGCTTCTTCAGGACTGTGGCCCGCGAGAATCATTTCGATGGCGCGTTTGGTCGAAGGGCCAAGCAGGTCCTGTGAGCCTTTGGCCTGCATGACGACTTCCCAGTCGATCAGGCTCTGCGCCAGGTCCGCCGGATCAATGCGTCCTCCTCCTGCGACCAGCAGTTCGGCCACCAACACCGCTTGTTCGGTGTCATCTGTGATCGACCCCGCCGCCATGTTCGGCGCAATCGGCTGGTCAGCATCAGCCGCCGTCAGCGCGGTGATGCGATCAAAACGTTGCTTGATCTGTTCGCGACTCAGCGACTGAGTGGGCATGCCCAGCGCGTCGCCGAGGGCCAGGCCGTAAAACGCCCCGAGGGCGCGGTCGCGTGTATCGATAAGGCCGGTCATGAGGATGTTCCAAACGCTAGGTGCAGACGAAAATGCACGGGGTCCAGAAGACTTTCCACATGCTCCATAAAACGTTCGCGGCGGTCGTAGGTGGTTCGCAGTGCCTTGAGAAAAACCGTGCCGGGCTGGCGCATCATCAGACCGGCATCGTCGATGGTCAGCGGCTCGGCGCCGATCCATTGATCGCCGCGATCGCCCACAAAGCCATGGGCTGCGAGGGTGATGGTCAACGAGTCTTCAATCAGGCCGGTCGCTGGCACGTTTTCCAGACCATCGCTGGCGGGAACCAACGCGCGCTCCAGGGATACGACGCTGCCATCGGCGGCGCAACGACGTCGGTCAATGGCGATGAAGTGACGCGTGCCAAAACGACTTTCAAGGTCCGGGCGCTCTACTTCCACCAGCCGCAAAATCTCGGCGTGGATCCGGGCGCCGGTGTCAGCCAACGCTTGCGCCCAACCACTGCGCTGGTCCAGCGAAATGCCGTCGTAAGTGACGATTGAACCCACCCCCGACTGGGTAGCGATGTAATTGCGCCGCTTGAGTTCGGAGAGCGCCTCACGCAGCGTGCCCCGGCTGACGTCAAACTCCTGCGCCAGCAAATGCTCGCCGGGCAGCAAGTCGCCGGACTCCATCTCACCGGATTCGATGCGTCGGGCGAGCTCGTCGACCACGCGTTTTTTCTTGTCAAATCGAACATGTCTAATCATGTACAAATTGATAGCTGAAAGCGGGACCGATGATCAAGCGATTTTTTATCGACGCGAGAGAATGACTAGATTGGCGTGAGCCAGGGACGCAGCTCAAAGGGCTTATTTCACCAACAAGCTGCGTCCCGCAGAACCAATGAGAGGCCTGCGGGAGGAAGCTTGCTCACAAAATCGAGGCTCGGCTCAGAGGGTCAATCGGCTGGATTGACGACTGTCGACTGTTCGTCGATCACCTGACGAATGGCGCCGACAAAAACGTCTACCGGCTGACCACCGGAGACCGCGTACTGGTCGTTGAAGACGATTGTGGGGACGGAACTGACGCCACGCGATACCCACAGCTGCTCAAGGGCGCGAACTTCATCGGCGTATTCATTTGATGCCAGGATGGCCTCTGCACGCAGCCGGTCCAGCCCGACCTTTTGCGCAGTGTCAGCCAGTACGGTGTGGCTCGACGGATCGGCAAGTTGGCTGAAGTACGCTGCAAACAACGCGCTTTTCAACTCATGTTGCTTGCCTTCAAGTTCGGCCCAGTGAAGCAGGCGGTGGGCGTCGAACGTATTGTAAATACGCCGATTGCCTTCGTTGAAGACGAAACCCAATTCCGCGCCGCGCTCACGAATGTTTTCGCGATTGGCCTTGGATTGTTCGGGCGTGGAACCGTATTTCTGGAAAATATGTTCGTTGAGGTCCTGGCCCTCGGGCGGCATGTCCGGGTTGAGTTCGAACGGCTGAAAGTGAATCTGCGCCTGTACGTCGTCGCCCAGGTATTCAAGTGCCTGATCCAGCGCGCGCAAGCCGATGATGCACCAAGGGCAGGAAACGTCGGAGATGAAATCAATCTTCAGCGGAGTGCTCATGAGAAGCCTCACTCGTTAGGGGAAAACGATTAGCTTCAAGCTTTAAGCTGCAAGCTGCAAGCACGAGCTAGCTGCAGGACTGGGAAGTCGGGCATGTGGCCGCTTGCAGCTTGTAACTTGCAGCTTGCAGCTGCTCCTCGTCCCTATGCTCGCGCAAATAAGGCAGCACCGCGCCCAACAGCGGTGCTTTGAAAGCCTCCTGAAAGCGATGCGCCAGCCCTGGGATCAGTTTCAACTGGCTGCCCTGAATATGCGCCGCAACGTGTATGCCGTGCATGACCGGCAGCAACGGGTCCGCTGTGCCGTGCACCACCAGCGTCGGCACGCGCAGACGGTTCAGCAATTCAACACGACTGGGCTCGGCCAGAATCGCCAGGATTTGCCGCTTCACCCCGTCGGGATTGAATGCTCGGTCGTAGGAAATAGCAGCTTGCTGCAACAGAGCCTGCCGATCATCTTTCACCTCCGGGCTTCCCAGCGCGGCGAGCAAATCAGCTTGCTGTTCCAGCGCGGTTTGCCGGTCAGGTGCGCCGCGGCGCGCCAGCAATTGCAGCAACGCCGGGCTCGGCATCGGCAAACCCGGCGCGCCGGAACTGGTCATGATCAGCGTCAGACTCTCCACTCGCCGGGGCGCCATGTCGGCCAAGTGCTGGGCAATCATCCCGCCCATGCTCGCGCCCAGCACATGAAACTGCTGAACCTTCAACGCGTCCATCAAGCCAAGGGCGTCCTGCGCCATGTCGGTCAGCGAATACGGCGCAGAGACCGGCAATCCGATTTTGTAGCGCAGTACTTCATAGGTCAGATTGGGCGAGGCTGGCGCCTGCACCCAGGTCGACAGGCCTACGTCACGATTGTCGTAACGAATGACCCGAAAACCCTGCTGACACAGCGCAACGACCACTTCATCCGGCCAGTGGATCAACTGCCCGCCCAAGCCCATGACCAGCAGCAACGCAGGGTCGGACTCCCGACCGATGCTCTGGTATGCCAGGTGCACATCGTTGAGTTCGGCCACTTGCGTAGGAACATTGACATCGCATCGAGAAGCCGCAAAAGACGGCAGGCCGCACAACAAGGCAGCCAGAAAAAGTAAAACCCGCATGGAAAACACCGAAACGCAGAACCCCAGTAGGCCGCGAGTCTGATGAAGTTTTGTCCGGCGCGCTGCCACACTTGCGTGACAGTTTGATGAAGGGGGCTGAGCGGTCATGAAACTGTGACATGACGGGTGCCACGGCATCGGCGAAGCACCGTGTCAGGGCAAGACTCCGTGAAGTCCTCCATGCAAAACAGGGAGCCATTGTCGACACGGGACACAACATGAGACAAACTCATATCCTTCGTCATGATCACAAGTTTTACTCATGGAGCACAGCAGTGCTGGAAATACGCCACCTCAGGACGTTGCATGCCCTACGCGAGGCCGACAGCCTTGTTGACGCCGCTGATCGCTTGCATCTGACGCAGTCTGCCCTCTCTCATCAATTCAAAGAGCTCGAAGAGCGCATGGGCATGCCGCTGTTTGTGCGCAAGACCAAGCCCGTGCGCTTTACCAGCGCTGGCTTGCGGTTGCTGCAACTGGCGGACCTGATGCTGCCGCAATTGCGTGCGGCAGAACGCGACATCTCGCGTCTCGCGGGTGGCGTAGCCGGGCGTCTGCACATGGCCATCGAATGCCACAGCTGCTTTCAGTGGCTGATGCCGACCATCGATCAATTTCGTGATGCGTGGCCCGAGGTCGAACTGGATCTGGCGTCGGGTTTTGCGTTCGCGCCGCTGCCTGCGCTAGCCCGCGGTGACCTGGACCTGGTAGTGACGTCGGACCCGCTGGAACTGGTCGGGATCACCTACGTGCCGCTGTTTACCTATGAGGCGATGCTGGCGGTGGCCAATCAGCATCCATTGGCGAGCAAGCCGTATATCGTGCCGGAAGATCTGACGACGGAAACACTGATTACCTACCCGGTGGAACGTGACCGGCTGGACATTTTTACGCGGTTTCTTGAGCCCGCAGACGTTGAGCCGGCGCTAGTACGCACGTCTGAACTGAGCGTAATGATGATGCAACTTGTGGCCAGCGGCCGAGGCGTGTGTGGGATGCCGCACTGGGCGCTGCATGAATACAGCTCAAGGGGCTATGTGAAAGCCAAACGTCTGGGCGAAAAAGGTTTATTCGCCACGCTGTATGCCGCCATTCGCGCAGACATGCTGGACGCGCCCTACATGCGCGACTTCCTGCTGACGGCCAAGGACACCTCGTTTTCGACCCTGGATGGCGTGAGCGCTGTGCGGTGAGAAGTTTGTCCTACGGGTGCACCGCACTTCAACGATCTGTAGGAGCGAATTCATTCGCGAGGCGATGGAGCTGACTCACCCCAAAACACGGCTCCCGCGCGGTTGACTGAATTCAGGACGTTTGAAGCGCCCGGTACAGCGGCAGGACTGAGTCCCGGGTCAGCGGTGCCAGCTCTAAATGACTGACGTCGCCCGCGTCCACCCAGACGATTTCCTCAATCTCGGCCGCCGGCTCCGGCGCCTGATCGATGTCGAGGCGGAACAACTGGCAATTGACCTCACACCCCGGCTCGTTGGCCGCTTCGGCTGTGAACTCACCCAAAAACTGCGCCTTGCCCGGCTCGACCAAAAATCCCAATTCTTCGGCCAGCTCCCGCGCCATCGCCAGCGCAGGAGGCTCACCGGCCTCGATTTTGCCGCCCGGCTGCATGAACGCTTGCGTCCCGCGCTTACGCACGAGCAACGTACGCCCGTCCGCACCGATCAACAAAGCGGCAGCAATCCGGATCACCTTCATGCAAATGCCTCGTGCTTCAAGGCCCGCGACTCGTCTGCCCGCTCCAGCGCCAGCACGATCAAGCGATCAATCAACTCGGGATACGTCACACCGCTTGCTTGCCACAGCTTGGGGTACATGCTGATGGAGGTGAAACCGGGAAGGGTGTTGACCTCGTTGATCACGATTTCCCGCGCGTCGGTGACAAAGAAGTCAACCCGCGAAAGCCCGGCACAACCCAGCACCCGATACGCCTGAAGCGCCACTGCCCGGACGTCATCACCGAGGTCCGCGGGCAGGTCCGCAGGGATCGCGACACGCGCCTGACCGTCATTCAGGTATTTGGTGTCGTAAGCATAAAACTCATCGTTGGCGATCACTTCACCGCACACGCTGACCTGCGGCTGTCGGTTTCCCAGCACCGCGCACTCCACTTCCCGGCCGACCATACCCTGCTCGACGAGCACTTTGTGGTCGTAGTCGAACGCCAGCTTCAACGCTGCGACGAACCCCGCCTCATCGATGACCTTGCTCACGCCGACGGACGATCCTTGGGCTGCCGGTTTGACGAACAACGGCAGACCCAATTGTGCCGATACGCTGGCGAAATCAAGACTCTCGCCTCGCTCAAGCACTACATATGGCGCCACCAAAATACCTGCGTCGCGCAGCAGGCGCTTGGTCACGTCCTTGTCCATGCACGCGGCAGAACTGAGGACATCCGGGCCGACACACGGAATGTCCATCAAGCGCAACAGCCCTTGCAGCGAACCGTCTTCGCCGAGGTTGCCGTGGATGAGCGGGAACACCACATCAATACGCGGCAACTCCAGACCTGTCTCGACTTCGACGAACTGTGGCCCCTGGCTACCGGGCAACAGCGACAACACACGGCCTGCTTCGCTGAGTTTGATGGTCGAGGGATTGGTGGCGTTCTGCAGGTAATCGCGCTCGTCGAAACGCAGCCAGCGGCCCTGCTTGTCGACGCCGATCAGGGTGATGGAATAGCTGTTGCGATCAATCGCGTTGATCACATTGCGTGCCGATTGCAACGACACTTCATGCTCGGAGGACTGACCGCCGAAGACGATGGCGACTGACTTTTTCAAAACGCAAACTCCTGGATTTCAGGCCGCAGAGCTAAAAGCAATTTGCAGCGTTCGTCCAGTCCCGCGAGCCTCTGTTTGACAGAATGCAGAACACTTTTCGCCAGGCAAAAAAAACCGCGCCCCGATTGATCTTGCCAGATCGTTCGGAGCGCGGGCTTGAACGCCGTCATTCAGCAGCAGTTGAATCTTTCTTGCCACCGGAGCCAAACGTTGCAAAACGCTTGTTGAAGCCCGCGATACGGCCTTCAGTGGTGGTTTTACGCTGTTGACCGGTGTACATCGGGTGCGACGCGCTGGACACGTCCAGCGCAACATACGGGTAAGTATTGCCGTCCGAATGTTGCTGGGTGCGATCCGTGTCAACGGTGGAGCCGATCAGGAAAAACACGTCGGCGGCGGTGTCGTGGAACAGCACGGTACGGTAGTCGGGATGGATATCGGGTTTCATGTCTATCTCCATATTTAGATGATCATTCAATACGTTATACAGTAACAAATCAACGAAGTTCAATTCAAAGCATTTTTGTTACGGTTACAACTTTTGGCTTCTCCCGTGCGGGCGTCGACGGCTAAGGTTCGCGCCGCAGTTACTCGGCCACACCCTGACGCCCTGTCAGGAATGGACTGCAAAATCCACCAAGGAGGTCATTGCCATGTTGATGATTGATCGCTATGAACTGTCTCTTGAAGGCCATGAGCGTTTGCTTCATGCCCAACAATCGCAACGCCTGCTCGACAGCTACCTCGAAGCAACTGAGGCGGGCTGCAAACCCGAAACCCTAAAACAGCACGTAAACACCCTGCGTATCGCGCTCGACAAGGTGGTCGAAGACGCACTCGCCGTCGACAGCCGCGACGCCTTCATGCGCAAGGCCTGTGAGTGGGGCTTCACCGCACTGGCACCGATAGAACGCGAGCTCATACAGAGCCTGCGATCGAGCAGTGCCGAAGGCGCCAGAGAGATCCACGAAATGGTCAAGCGTACGGCCAAACTCAAGCCTTACGTCCGGACCGACATCTGAGGCGATAATCGCTGCCCATGCCAAGGCAAGGGGGCGTACGCCCGGCGCACGCCCCCTTCGGTCAGACCGATTCCTGAAAATCCATCTCGGGCGGCTGGCGACGAAAACCGCCGGTGAGCCACGCCAGATAAACAATGGCCAGCCAGCTCACGCCAAGCATGATTGCCAGCCTGTCGAGGCTGATCATCAGCCACAGGTCTGCAAACAGACCGATCAGCGGGAAGATCAAAAACAGCACCGCCTCACGCAGACCGCGCTGTTGCGCACCGATCCAGTAACGGAAGATCACTGAGCGGTTGACCAGGCTGAACGCCAGAAACGCACCGAAGTTGATGAACGACGTCGAAGTCGTCACATCGAGCTTGAGCGCCAGCAACGCCACCACAGCGCACAACAGAATGCTGTTGATCGGTGTGCCATGACGCTCGCTCAGGTGGCCAAAATAGCGTTTAGGCAGGACGCCATCCCGCCCCATGGCGTACAGCAGACGCGAACCACTCGCTTGCGCCGACAGCCCTGAAGCGAATTGCCCCACGATCAGCCCCACCAGAAAAATCGTCACGAACACATCACCACCGATATTGCGGGCGATTTCATACGCCGCCGAATCGACGCTCTCGAACTGGAATGACAGATGGGCCAGCTGAACGAAGTACGACACACCGACAAAAATCAAACCGCCGATCAGGGTGATCAGCATGATGGCCTTGGGAATGGTCCGGCGGGGGTCTTTGGTGTCTTCGGTCAAGGTGCTGACCGCGTCGAAACCCAGAAACGAGTAACAGGCAATCGCTGCACCGCTCATGATCAACGGCATTTGCATGTCGCCATTGAAGAACGGCGCGAGGGTCCATAAAGGCTTGCTCGCATCGCCGCCGATGCAGTGAACGCACAGGGCAACGAAGGCTGCGAGCACCAGAAACTGCACGATCATCAGCAGTGCGTTGACCGTGTTGGCCAGTTTCAGGCCGATCACATTGATCACGCTGGTGATGACGATAAACGCCAGGACCCAGATCGGCTGGGGGAAGGACGGGAACGCCGAGCCCAGATACGCCGCACCAATCAACCAGATCGCCATCGGCAGGAACAGGTAATCGAGCAGCACCGCCCAGCCTGCAATGAAGCCGAGCTTGGGGCTGATGGCTTTGCGCACGTAGCTTTAAGCCGAGCCTGCCACCGGAAATGCTGACGCCATATGTCCGTAACTCATGGCCGTGAAGAACATCGCCACCAACGCCGCCAGACACGCGGCCGGCACACTGCCCTGGGTGGACTGCGCAAGAATGCCAAAGGTGCCAAGCACAATAATAGGTGTCATGTAGGCGATGCCGAACAGCACCACCGACCCTAATGAAAGGGTGCGTTGCAAGCGAGCCATGAGCGACTACTCCGGATTTATAGGTTTTATGGCAGAGAAAAGTTCGGCAGAAAAAAGCGTTTCTTGTTTTTGTGCGTGGATCGTCCGCTTATGGGCACGGATCGACCACGTAATCACCGGCTACTGATGAGGGATCAATGCTTTGAGTGATCCCGCAGCGGAGACATTCTGTAATACCCGCCCTTTGCATTAACAGGGCAAACCCGCCACCCTGCGCGCCGCCGATCAGCCTTGGCTGGCGGCGCGCAATCATGGCCCGTTAAGGCCCGCCTTTATCGAACTGACCTCAAGAGCCCACCGTCATGACGAACGGACGCGACCACCGGGTCGACTTCTTTCGAGGTTTGGCGCTGATCTTCATTTTCTGGGATCACGTGCCGGACAACCCTTTCGCTCAGCTGACCTTGCGCAACTTCGGTTTCAGCGACGCGGCCGAGGTCTTTGTTTTTCTGGCCGGATACGCTGCGGTGCTGGCCTACGGGCGCATCGCCCAACGCGACGGTTTTGTCGTTGCCTGCGTGCGCATCCTGCGTCGCACCTGGGTGCTGTACGTGGTGCATATCTTCTTGTTGACGCTGCTGATGGGCATCGTTTTCGTCGCCAACAATCACGTTGAAACCCGCGACATGGTCCGCGAAATGGGCCTTGAATACTTCGTCAGTAATCCGCAGCAGGCACTGGCCGATGAACTCCTGCTGCGCTTCAAGCCCAATCTCACCGATCCGCTGCCGCTTTACATCCTGCTGATGATGGCGCTGCCCTTGATCCTGCCGATCCTGTTGCGCAAGGTCGAAGTTGCCATTGGTTTGTCCGTCGCGCTGTACATGATGGTGCCCCTGCTGGGGTGGAACCTGTCGGCCTACGAGGGCGGTGGCGTGTGGTATTTCAACCCGGTGGCATGGCAACTGATCTTCATCCTGGGCGGCGCCTGCGCGATTTATTCCCAGCGTGAACCCGTGGTATCACCGACAGTGCGCTCGAAATGGCTTCAACCGTTATTCATCCTGGCCGCGCTGTACCTGCTGGCGGCAGGAGTCATCACTTTTCTGTGGAAATTCCCCGAAGTTCATGACGCGCTGATGCCTGAAGCGCTGAGCAATCTTCTTTACCCGATCAGCAAGACAGATCTGTCCCCGTTGCGCCTGCTGCACTTCATTGCGCTGGTCTACGTGATCATCAAACTGCTGCCGGCGTCGCACGCATGGCTCGATAACCACGCAGCCCGCCAGACCTGCCGCATGGGCCGTTATTCCCTTGAGGTGTTCTGTCTGGGCGTGCTGCTTGCGCCCCTCGCCGACATGGCCAACGCGCTGGCTGGCGACACGTGGACGATGCGCGTGATTACAGCGCTGGTCGGCCTGGCGCTCATGCTGCTGATGGCAAATTTTCTGGAGTTGAACAAACGTCTGGGCAAACCCGCGAACGCGACGCGGGTCTGACACCTGAGCTGAGCCCGCCTTCGACAGCCGCCCACATCGACGCTGCACCACATCGCAAACCCCTGACCGTCCGTTACAAAAGTCTCAGTTGCGTCATGCAGCGTCTACGCTTGAGACAGGTGCGATAAACGGATTTAACCGGGCCAATCGATATGGGCGCTTTGTGGCATTCCGATGAAAAGAAGACTGCAGTCCCTGCTGACGGTCAGAGCAAACTTCAGAAGCCAAAAAGCCCTCGCCGCAGACGTTATATCTGGCGCGTGTTCTGGCTGCTGATCCTGATCGCTCTGTTGACGCTGGGGTTTGCGGTCTATTCAGAAACGCGCAGTTCGAAATGGCAGGCACGTGAATTCAGCCGCTTCGCCAAATCGCTGAGTTATTCGCTTGAGCCCGGACCAAGCACCGCGATTGCGTACCCTGGCGACGGCCCCTTCGACAAACGCCTGGGCTATTCATCTCTGGGCGAGTTCATGCCGCGATTGCTCAAGCGCGACTACCTGATCACGCAGCAAACTCACTTCTCCCCTGACCTGCTGGCCTACACCAAGCGCGGCTTTTTCGTGCCCTACCAAGAAAAGATTCAAGCGGGCCTGACGATCACGGACTGTCGCGGCGGACCGCTGTACCAATTCACGTACCCGCAGCAGCTGTATTCAGATTTCGCATCAATTCCTCCCGTGTTGGTGAACAGTTTGCTGTTCATCGAAAACCGCGACTTGCTGGCCGACAATCAGCCAATGGCAAACCCGGCCGTGGACTGGCCACGGTTCTTGAAAGCGGCGTTGTCGCAGGTCGCGAAGATGGTTGGCCTGCCAGGTCAGTCAGCGGGCGGCAGTACGCTGGCCACACAGTTGGAAAAGTACCGTCACTCCCCAGACGGACTGACCCAGTCGGGCAGTGAAAAGCTGCGCCAGATGATTTCTGCCAGCGTACGCGCTTACCAGCCGGGTACGCAGACGCTGGAGGCACGCCAACGCGTCTTGCGCGACTATCTCAACAGCGTGCCGTTGTCGGCAGTGCCCGGCCACGGTGAGGTCCATGGCATGGCCGAAGGCTTGCGAGTCTGGTACGGCGCGGATTTCGAGCGCACCAATCGGCTGCTGGCCGCGAGCGCAACCGATGCGGCTACCCTGGACGATCAAGGCCTCGCGCTGCGCGAGGTGTTGTCACTGGTGATCGCGCAGCGGCGGCCTTCGCACTTTCTCACCAAAGGCCGACAAGAGCTGGCGGAACTGACTGGCAGCCATATTCGTCTGCTCGCACAGAACAAGGTCATTACACCTGCGCTTGCAGACGCTGCGCTGTCGGCGACAGTGACGTATCGCGACTGGGTTCAGCAGCCGACGATCCAGCCTAACGAGACCAACAAAGGCATCAGCGTCGCCCGCACCCGGTTATCCAACCTGCTCAACAGACCGCTTTACGACCTGGACCGTCTGGATCTGTCGGCCACCAGCACCTTGCAGAACGATCTGCAGGTCAAGGTCGGTCATTACCTGCGTGACCTCGCCACGCCTGAATTTGCAGGTCAGGTCGGTCTGCTCGGCGAGCATCTGCTCACGCCCGCCAGCACTCAACAGGTGCGCTACAGCTTCACCCTGTTCGAGCGTGGCGCCGATGGCTCAAGGGTTCGCGTGCAAACCGACAGCACCGATCAGCCGTTCGACATCAATGAAGGAAGCAAGCTGGAACTGGGCTCGACCGCAAAGATGCGCGTGCTCACGACGTATCTGCAGATCATCGCCGAACTGCATGAACGCTACGGCGCCATGAGCAACGCGCAGTTGAAGAAAGTCCCCGTAGAGGAGCCAGACCGGCTGACGCGCTGGGCCGTTGATTACCTGATGCAAAACAGTGATCACGACCTGTCGAACATGTTGTCCGCCGCGCTTGATCGCAAATATTCAGCGAGCCCGGCCGAGCGCTTTTTCACCGGGGGCGGTCTGCATCATTTCAACAACTTTCGCCCTGAGGACAACGGCCGGCTGCCGACCCTGCGTGAGGCGTTGCAGGAGTCAATCAACCTGCCGTTCATTCGGCTGATGCGCGATCTGGTGCGCTACAGCACGTATCAAAGCCCCAGCAACAGCGCCGAGCTGATGAGGGACGACAGCGATCCGCGACGTCAGGAATACCTGGCGAACTTCGCCGACCGCGAGGGCACGGTTTTTTTGCTGCGCTTCTGGAAACGTTATAAGGACAAGAGCACGCAAGAACGGCTGGAGACTTTTCTCGATGGCGTACACCCGGCGGCAAGCCGGCTGGCAGCCGTGCATCGCTACCTGTTGCCGAACGCCAGCCAGACGGCGTTCAACAGTTTTGTGCGCGCACGCACGGTGCAGGATAAAACCGGGCCGCCAGCGACTGATAAACGCCTGGCAGAGCTGTATCAAAACTATGGACCCGGTGCCTACGATCTCCCGGATCAAGGTTATATCGCGCGGGTCCACCCGCTGGACCTTTGGCTGGTGGGCTACCTGATGCAGCATCCGGACGCGCAGTTCAAGGACGCGGTGGCGGCCAGCCGTTTCGAACGTCAGGAAGTCTACAGCTGGCTGTTCAAAAGCCGGCACAAGAGTGCCCGTGACAGCCGGATCCGCACGATGCTGGAGATCGAAGCATTTCTGGATATCCATCAGCGCTGGCAACGGCTGGGTTACCCGTTCGACCATCTGGTGCCTTCGCTGGCGACGGCGATCGGCAGTTCGGGTGATCGTCCGGCAGCACTGGCGGAGCTGATCGGGATCATTCAGAACGACGGCATCCGCCTGCCGACTCTGCGCATCGACAGCCTGCATTTCGCCGCCGATACGCCGTATGAAACGCAACTGGCCAACAACCCTGACCTGGGCAAACGCGTGTTGCCCGCCGAAGTCGCGGCGGCCATGCGCGATGCGCTGTCGCGGGTGGTCGATGCAGGCACGGCGCGGCGCGTATCGGGCAGTTTCAAGCTAGACGATGGCAGCGTTCTGGCCATGGGGGGAAAAACCGGTACGGGTGATAACCGCATCGAAAGCATTGGCGCGGGCGGAAGAATCCTCGCCTCCCGGGCCATTAACCGAACGGCAACGTTCGTGTTTTATATCGGTGATAACCATTTCGGCACTCTGACCGCGTTCGTGCCCGGACGGGCGGCTGAAGGCTTCCGTTTCACTTCCGCGCTGCCCGTGCAAGTGCTTAAGGGCATGGCGCCGATCCTCAATCCCTACCTGAAACCTGGCGCCCACACGCAATGCGCAGCGCCTGAACGAGTCGCCAGCTTTTGACGCGATTAGATGGCGCTGTTGCCAAGTTGCTCTTCACCGGCTGAGAACCGTTCGTCATACGGGCCCTTGCGACGCATTAAGATATATCTTACGGTATATCTAAGTTGTCACAAGAGATGTACGAAATGAAAGACCACCCCCATGAACAACGTCCCCACCACCGCCCTCATTTTGGCGAACACGCCGAAGGCCGCGACGGTTTTGAGAAACGCCCAGGCAAAGAACGCGGAGGCCGAGGCCCGCGTGTGTTTGCACCCGGCGACCTGAAACTGCTGCTGCTGGCATTGATTGCCGAGCAACCGTGCCACGGCTACGACCTCATTCGGCAGATCGAAGGTATGTTCGACGGCGCCTACAGCCCAAGCCCCGGCGTGATTTATCCGACCCTGATCTTTCTTGAAGAAAGCGAAATGATTCTGGGCGACGCAGACGGCGGCAAGAAACGCTACACCGTGACCCAAACCGGTCAGCAATCGTTGACCGAACAGGCGGTCGCGCTGGATGGCGTCAGAATGCGCATCGACGTCAGCAAGCGCTCGTTGCGCGGGCATGACCGGCCACCGGAGATTCACGAAGCGGTTCACAACCTGCGCCACGCGCTGCAACTGCACCATGGCCGCTGGAATCCGGAGGAAATCGTCCGCGTCCGCGACCTGCTAAATGACACCGCGCGGGCCATCGTCGACGCCACTCAGGACACCACGAACGCCACACCACAGGAGACAGCTGAATGACTTCACCACAGTCGATCCACCGGGTCAGCCATGAGATCAAACGCCGCAAACTCGAGGTGCTGCGCGTCACCGACCTGACCCCGCGGATGCGCCGCGTCACGCTGCATGGCCCGGAGTTGAGCGGCTTTATCAGCCTGGGCACTGACGATCACGTCAAACTGTTGTTCGCCACCACGCCTGAAGAACAGGCCGCTCTGCAGAGCCTCACCCCGGGCGGCGACAGCGAGGGCCCGCGTCCGGCGATGCGCGACTACACGCCCCGTCGCTATGACCCGGTGTCGGGCGAACTGGACATTGACTTCGTGCTGCACGGAGACGGGCCGGCCGCGACCTGGGCCGCGCAGGTCCAACCGGGCCAGTCGCTGTACATCGCCGGCCCGAAGGGCTCGATGATCGTCCCGGACATGTTCGACAGTTACCTGTTGATCGGCGATGAAACCGCCCTGCCCGCTATCGCCCGCCGCCTTGAAGAGCTGCCCGCGAACCGTTGCGCACTGGTGGTGGTTGAAATCGAAGACGATGCCGAGCGTCAGACGTTGCACAGCAAAGCGCAGGTCGAGGTGATCTGGGTGGTGCGCGGCCAGCAGGATCTGTTGCAGGTGGTCGCTGGTTTGCTGCTGCCGTCCGGCGATCTGTATGCATGGGTCGCTACGGAATCGGCTTTATCGCGCAAAGTCCGCCGCGTACTGCTGGATGATTTCAAGTTGAACGAAGCGGCGGTCAAGGCTGCCGGGTATTGGCGTCTGGATGCGTCGGACGAGGCGTAATAATCAGGTTAACGCGCGCATTTCAGGCTGCTCACACAGGCCGAGGCGCGCGAAGCCGATCCACTCCCAACAAAAGCAGCCCCATCGCCACAAATCCAGCCAGTACGCCCAGCGCGTTGGTGAATGCGCTGAAATAGCCAATCGTGCCGATGTCGATGAAGGGATACACGTAATCGCCGATCAAATCTCCGCGCAACAGCACATAAGCGAAATAAACCAGCGGATACACCGTCCAAACGCACACGTGCTTGAGGCGCAGCACACCTTTGCGCACGTACAGCCACCAGTAGGCCAGAAACGCCAGCGGCATGATGTCATGCAACAGTTCGTCGGCGACAAGCTGCCAGCCCTCGGGATGCCATAAGTGCCGAAGCAACAGGTTGTAGGCGATACCCACCAACACGATGCTGACGGTAATGCCGCTGCACACGATGGGTGACCTGAAAAACCGGTGCCCGGCCGATTGCCGATTCACAACCGCGCAGCTCAATGCGACGGCTACCAAGGTATTGGTGAGGACCGTGAAAAAGCTGAAAAACTTCACCAGGCCACCTATCGGGCTGGCCTGAATTTCCCACCGCCCGAGCAGAATCAGATAGAGCTGCACCGCCAGACCGAACCAGCCCAAAATCGCGCATACGGTTGCGAAACGCTTGTGACCCGGCCTGACTTGCACTTGATCGCTGCTCATTTACCAGCCTTTGCTACGCGCCAGCCGGACGTACAGCGCCTCGACTTTCTCGCGCGCCCATGGCGTCTTGCGCAGGAACGTGAGGCTCGACTTGATGCTCGGATCGCTCTTGAAGCAACGAATGTCGATCCGCTCGGCCAGTCCGGACCATTCGTAATGCTCGACCAGCGCATGAAGGATTTGCTCCAGCGTGACGCCATGCAGCGGGTTGTTGTTGGATGTCGTCATGCCAGGCCTTCGGTACGTGATGATGGAGACATTGATAGGAAGGTGCGCACCTTAGCCGAGGTGATCGAGGTCTGGAAGCACCGGCATCGTTGAACTGTTACGGCCATCGCAACGATCCATGTCCGAATTTCTGCTTTTTAATAATTCGTTAGGGTCCTATCATCGCCGCCCTAAAAGCTGAATCGTTTAATCCGTCCAGTTATGAACTGCTCGCCTCGCCGCACTCACGTGCATGCCGTTGACCACGCTGCTTGTCAGATTGCCCCTATTTCAGAAAGAAACTGCCGCCTTATGTTCACTCATCCGCCGCGCCGTCCATCAAGTTCCCGCCTGCCCTGCCCTGCGCCCAACATCAGGAGCGTCCTCGCTCTGACGCTATGCGGGCTGGCGACCTGTACCCACGCTGCCGACGCATTCGACAGCGACTCGCAATGGATGCTGGGCGACTGGAACGGCAAGCGCACGGCGCTATCGCAACAAGGTTATGACTTCAAGCTCGATTCAGTCATCGAAATAGGCTCCAACCTGCACGGCGGCTATAACCACGACACCACGACCCGCTACAGCGATCAATACGCGCTCGGCGCGCACCTGGACTTGCAGAAGATTCTCGGCTGGCACGACGCCGAGTTCCAGCTGACCCTCAGTAACCGCAATGGCGACAACATCAGCAACGACCGCGTGTCCGATCCGCGCGTCGGCACGATTTCGTCTTCGCAGGAAGTATGGGGCCGGGGCAGCATCACGCGCCTGACGCAGCTGTGGTATCAGCAGAAATTCCTGGATCAAGCGCTCAGCGTGAAGATCGGGCGCTTCAACGAAGGCGAAGACTTCAACACCTTCCCCTGCGACTTCCAGAACCTGGCGTTCTGCGGCTCGCAGGTCGGCAACTGGGGCGGTGGCGTCTGGTACAACTGGCCTGTGAGCCAATGGGCCATGCGCGTTAAATACCCGCTCAACCCGGAGCTGTTCGTGCAGATCGGCGCGTTCGAGCAAAACCCGTCAAACCTCGAAAACGACAACGGCTTCAAGTTGAGCGGCAGCGGCACCCAGGGTGCCATCCTGCCGGTCGAAGTGGTCTGGTCGCCGAAGGTCAATAGCCTGCCCGGTCAATACCGCCTCGGTTATTACTACAGCACCGCCGACAGCACCGACGTCTATAAAGACAGCAACGGTGGCTACGCGGCGCTGACCGGCGAAGACTATCGCGGCTCGTCCAGCAAGCACGGCATGTGGCTGACCCTGCGCCAGCAAGTGACGAGTGAGTCCAGCGACAACAGCCGTGGCCTGAGCCTGTTCGCCAACGGTACGTTGCACGACAAGAAAACCAACATGATCGACAACTACGTCGCCTTGGGCGCTACCTACGAAGGCCCGTTCGACGCACGTCCTGCAGACGATATCGGACTGGCGGTCAGTCGCATTCATGTCAACCCGGCCTGGCGCAAAAACGTCAGCCTGCAGAACCAGGCAGCGGGCATTTCGGACTACAACGATCCCGCCTTCATCCCATTGCAAGACACCGAATACAACGCCGAGCTGTACTACGGCGTGCACGTGGCCAACTGGCTGACGGTGCGCCCGAACCTGCAATTCATTCGCCATCCCGGTGGGGAAAATCAGGTCGATGACGCGTTGGTGGCCGGTCTGAAGATTCAATCTTCATTCTGAATGGCGTAATTCACCTTTCTGTATGTGCTTTTAGGAACTAGCGTGAATACAAGAGCTTCAAAGGCTCAGGCGCCACGCTAAAACAAGGACGAGCGTCAACCACTTAATCGTTACGGAGTAAGAAACTATGAGCACTCAAGGTGCTTTCGGTAAGGGCCGCCTGCTGCCGAGCCTGCTCGGGCTGGTAATTCTGATCATGGGCCTGGCCTTGCTGGCCGGGGGCATAAAACTGCTGACACTGGGGGGCTCGTTGTACTACCTGCTCGCAGGTATCGGCTTTGCCATCACAGGCGTGCTGCTGATCCAGGGCCGTCGCTCGGCGCTTGGGCTGTTCGCGCTGGTGCTGTTCGCCAGTACGGTGTGGGCGCTGTGGGAAGTCGGCCTGGACTGGTGGCAGTTGGTGCCGCGTCTTGCGCTGTGGTTCGTGCTCGGTATCGTCATGCTGTTGCCATGGTTCCGCCGCCCGGTGCTGCGTGGCCAGCCTGGCGGCGTGCCCACCGTTGCGCTGAGTATCGCCGTGGTGCTGGCCGGCTTGACCGCACTGGCGAGCCAGTTCACCAACCCCGGTGAAATCAAAGGTCAGCTTGACCGTGATGATGCCGGCGTAGCTTACGATCCGCAGCCGATGCCTGACGGTGACTGGCAAGCGTATGGCCGTTCCGAACACGGTAATCGCTACTCGCCGCTTGCGCAGATCACGCCGCAAAACGTCGGCAAGCTGCAGGAAGCCTGGCGTATTCGGACCGGCGATCTGCCGAGCGCTGAAGACCCGGTCGAGCTGACCAACGAAAACACACCGCTCAAAGTCAACGGCATGATCTATGCCTGCACACCGCACAGCAAAGTGTTGGCGCTGGACCCTGATACCGGCAAGACGATCTGGAGCTACGACCCGCAGATCTCCAAGGAAGGCGCGAAGAACTTCACCGGCTGGGCGCACATGACCTGCCGTGGCGTTTCCTATTACGACGAAGACGCGTACGCCAAGTCCGACGTCGGCGCGCCTGCCGCAGCACGTTCCGCTGCCGGCAACGCCATCGCCACCTCGTGCCCGCGTCGTCTGTACCTGCCAACGGCCGATGCTCGTCTGATCGCGCTGAATGCCGACACCGGCAAGGTCTGTGAAGACTTCGCCAATAAAGGTGCCGTCGACCTGCGCGCCAACATCGGTCCGTTTACGGCAGGGGGTTACTACTCCACCTCGCCAGCGGCGATCACGCGCAATCTGATCATCATCGGCGGTCACGTTACCGATAACGAATCCACTAACGAGCCTTCTGGCGTGATTCGCGCCTACGACGTGCACGATGGCACCCTGGTCTGGAACTGGGACCCGAACCATCCTGATGCCACGGCACCGATTGCCGCCGACCAGTTCTACTCGCGTAACGCCCCGAACATGTGGTCGCTGGCCAGCGTGGACGAAAAACTCGGCCTGGTGTTCCTGCCTTTGGGCAACCAGATGCCCGACCAGTACGGCGCGGACCGCACCCCTGGCGCCGAGAAGTTCAGCGCAGGCCTCGTCGCGCTGGAGGTCAACACCGGCAAAGTGCGCTGGAACTACCAGTTCACTCACCACGACCTGTGGGACATGGACGTGCCGAGCCAGCCAACCCTGGTCAACCTGAAAACCAAGGACGGCGTGAAGCCGGCCGTGATTCAGCCGACCAAGCAAGGCAGCCTGTACGTGCTGGACCGCCGCGATGGCACGCCTATCGTTCCGATCCACGAAGTCCCTGCGCCCACAGGCGCGGCCAAAGGCGACCACACCGCGCCGACCCAGGCACGTTCCGAGCTGAACATGCTGCCACCGGAACTGACTGAAAAAGCCATGTGGGGCGCCAGTCCGTTCGACCAGATGCTATGCCGCATCCAGTTCAAGGAGCTGCGTTACGAAGGTCAGTACACACCTCCGTCCGAACAGGGCAGCCTGATCTATCCGGGTAACGTGGGCGTCTTCAACTGGGGCGCCGTGTCGGTCGACCCAGTGCGTCAGCTGATGTTCACCAGCCCGAACTACATGGCCTTCGTCTCCAAACTGGTGCCTCGCGCCGAAGTCGACGCGAACAGCAAGCGCGAAAGCGAAACCAGCGGCGTGCAGCCAAATACTGGTGCGCCGTACGCGGTCATCATGCACCCGTTGGTCTCGCAGATCGGGCTGCCATGCCAGGCGCCATCGTGGGGTAACGTCGCCGCCGTCGACCTGACCACCAATCAAGTGATCTGGAAGCACAAGAACGGCACCAGCCGTGACAACACGCCCGTCCCTATCGGCCTGCCAGTCGGCGTGCCGAGCATGGGCGGTTCGATGGTGACCGCTGGCGGCGTCGGCTTCCTGGCCGGTACGCTGGACCAGTACCTGCGCGCCTATGACGTCAAGAACGGCAAAGAGCTGTTCGCCGGGCGTCTGCCAGCGGGTGGTCAGGCCACGCCAATGACCTACACCGGCAAAGACGGCAAGCAATATGTGCTGATCGTGGCGGGTGGTCACGGCTCGTTGGGCACGCGCATGGGTGATTACATCATTGCCTACAAACTGCCGGACTGATTCGGTAGCGCGCTGCATCCAATGAAGTCGCGGTAAACCAAAAGGGCGGTCATCGAAAGATGACCGCCCTTTTTGTATTGCGTGGCGCTACCAGGACAACACCAACGTCTGTAGTCCACAAGCCACAACAAAGCGATCCCTGACCTACGTCCTACGACCGCTGCACCTGACAGGCAAAGGGGTGCTGTGGGAATAACGTGCGCTCTCGCTGTTCGCACCAATCTTCAGCTTTCAATGGGCGGACGTAATTCGGCCATCAGCACGCTGGTTGCTGACAAGGCCACAGGAGATCAGCCGCCATGGATCTGGACGCATTGTTTGCCCCGCAACATCAACGATTGATCAAGTTTGTCTCACCGCTACGAGGTCATGAGACGCTTTTGCTGGACGCCTTTACGGGTCATGAAGGGCTGTCCCGACTCTTCAGCTACGAGCTTGAACTGATTTCGCGGCACGCCCTTATCGAACTGAAATCGCTGACAGGCGCCCCTGCGCAAATACAGCTCGCACTGGCAGATGGCGGCGTGCGGTTTATCGATGGGTACATTACCCGGTTCAGTCTGGAGGGCAGCGACGGCGGGCTGGCGCGGTATCACGCTACGTTGAGCCCGTGGTTGTGGCAGCTCGGCAACCGGCAGGATTCACGCATTTTCCAGGAGCAGACGGTTGAAGAAATCATCTGCGCGGTATTTGCCGTTTACGGGGCGATACCACGCTTCGAGTTCAGACTGTTTGCCCCACTCAAGACCCGAAGTTACGTCACTCAGTACTTTGAAACTGATTTGCACTTTGTCTTGCGGCTGCTGGAAAACGAAGGATTGTTCTTCTTTTTTGAGCACACCGCGCAGGGCCACACCCTTGTCATCATGGACCGCTCCAGCCAGCTGGACACGCTGACCGGGCACTCACAGATTCGCTATCACAGCGCATCTGTCACCGAGACTGCCGACGTCGTCACGCACTGGAGCGCACACCGGGTGCAGCAATCCGGACGGATGAGTGCGCAAACGTTCGATTACAAGCAACCGCAGAACGCGCTGCCGGCCAGCATGCAGAGCCTCAACGAACAAGGTACCGCCCCAAGGCATGAGATCTATGAGTTCACGCTGCCATGCTCACATCGTCACCACGACGAGGGTGAAGCGCTGTTGCGTAACCGGATCGAAGCGTATGAGGCGCAGGGCAAGCTGTTCAAAGGTGCGAGCAATTGCCGTGGCATGCAGGCGGGTTACACCTTTGAGCTGACGCAGCATTTCGATCATGACCTGGGCTCGGTTGAGGACCGCCAGTTTTTGCTGCTCACCGTCGAGCATTCGGGCCGCAATAATTACGGCTCGACCGAGCTCGCCCACTACAGCAATCGCTTTACCTGCATTCGTCGCAAAATCCCCTTCAAACCCGTCCTGACGGTGGCGCGGCCCGACATGGCGGGGCCACTGACTGCCATCGTGGTCGGACCTGAAGGTGAGGAGGTGTTTACCGATGAGCTGGGGCGCATCAGGGTGCGCTTTCACTGGCAGCGAAGCGAAGACGCTGGCGATGGAACTGCTCGCCAGGACACGCAAGACACCGCGTGGCTGCGCGTCGCAATGCCCAGCGCAGGCGCTGGTTTTGGTCATCAGTTTTTGCCGCGTATCGGCCAGGAAGTCATGGTCCAGTACATGGCTGGCGACGTTGATCGGCCCGTCGTGACGGCTGTCTTGTACAACGGCACGCACTCGACACCCAGCTTCAGCGCCTCGCCCGGATTACCCGGCAATAAAGCGTTGTCCGGTATCAAGACCCAGGAACACAAAGGACGCGGCTACAACGAGCTGCTGCTCGACGACACCACCGGAGCGCCGAAGGCCCGGCTGGCCACCACGCACCACGCCACAGCACTGAACCTGGGGAGGCTGACCGGACCGCGCCAGAACGGTCGCGCCAAACCATTGGGCAACGGCGCCGAATTGCGCACCGACGCCGCCATTGCACTGCGTGCTGCACAAGGCCTGCTGCTGACTGCCAACGCCAGACACCGTGCAGAGGATGATCAACTCGAACGAGCCGCACTGTCGGAGTTGCTCACGCAATGCGCCAACCTGTTCACCGCACTGGGCCAGACGGCGACCGCACGCGGGGCTGCTGCTGTCGACCCTGCGGGCATCGAGGGCCTTCGCCAGGCGCTAAAACAATGGCCGGCGCCGGACAGCCAGACGGAGGGTGAGCCGGTGGTTGCCATCACCGGCGAAGCCGGACTGATCAGCGCCACGCCCGGCTCGCAGGCCCACTACGCCGGGGCCAATCACGACACCACCGCGCAAGACCATCTGCATCTCACCAGCGGCGGGGCCACGCACCTTCACGCCGGCAAAGGCCTCTCGGCCTTTGCTCAGGAGGACGGCATCAGCGCCATCGCCAATCGCGGCAAGGTGCTGGTGCAGGCTCAGGAAGACGACCTGGTGCTCAACGCACTGAACAATGTGCAGGTTTCGGCAAGTCAGGGAGAGGTCCTCATCACCGCCCCCACCATTCGCCTCGTCGCCGACGACGGCAGCTACATCAAGATTGGTGGCGGCATCGAAATCGGCACTTCGGGCAAGGCAACGATATTTGCCAGCGATCACGACTGCGTGCCCGCAAAAACAGACAGTGCCGGGGTCCCGGTGTTTGGGCGAGATAAAGCGAGTCAGCGCGCGGTTTTCCACTATGGCGGTCACGGGGAGGAAAGCCCTGCATTGGCCACCGGTCACCGCTACCAAATGAAGCTGGAAGACGGAACATTGCTGAACGGCGTGACCGACAGCGCAGGGGCAACCCAAGTGGTTGAAAAGGCGCTGATGGAGAAACTTCACGTGTTCGCACTGCGTGAGGGTGCCGAACCGGATACCGGTGCCAAAGACGAAGGAGTCGTCATCGAATGAACACTGCAAACCCAGGCGTTGTTGCCGAACACACCACACGTCTTATTCCCAATCGTCCGGGCGATGTTCTAGTCGAAGTCCCACGTGACCTGCCCGGCGTCGTGATTTTCCTGCATGGCGTAAACGATCCCGGTGCAGCCTATGAGTCTGTGGAAAAGGGGTTGTGCCATGGCTTGAATGAGCGGCTGGATCGGTCTGACTTGTTGGCGGGGGCATATGGTGCAGAGTTCCTGACGGCAAACGCACTCCCCGTCGAGGACTTGATGGATGACCAACGTGTAGTTGTCGACGATCCCGATACCTATCTCTACAAGCGCAGCGCTCCGGCCGATAAAGACCGCAGCGTGTTCATCCCTTTCTATTGGGGCTATCGCGCTGCGCCGGATGAAATAAAGCGCGACCGCAACGGTGAGCCCACCAAGTTGCGCACGCAGTATCAGGACAGGTTCAAAAACCGCCTGGACCGTCACTTTGCAAAAGGCGGAGGGTTCTTCGCCAATGCCACCAACAATCTGCCCGAGATGTACGGGCCGGGTTTTGATAAGTGGGTGAGGCATCCCGCCAACCTGGCTTTGTCCAACCCGCTGTACATGGGCAAAAGCCCGCATCGCCGTTACTTCGTGCTGGCTGCACATCGCCTGGCGATGCTGATCAGTGAGATTCGCCGGGTATCGCCGAATGAAACGGTCACCGTCATGGGGCACAGCCAGGGCACGCTGATCACCTTGCTGGCCCAGGCATTGTTGGTTGATCGCGGGGAGCGCTGCGCCGACTGCGCAATCATGGTCGCCTCGCCGTACTCCTTGTTACCGGACAAAACCCCCGAGCATTCAAAGACACTCGACACGCTCGTCAACATCGTCGAGGCCGTGACGGCAGCGCCACACCCGCAGCCTCCTCTTGATGCCATTGCCGCCGGGCAACCCGGCTATGGCGGAAGAACCGGCGCCAAATGGTCACCGGAGCAGGGTCAACGCCTGGGGCTGGATCAATCCACCGTCGTGTTTCCCGAGCGCGACAATCGCGGCAAGGTTTATCTGTACTTCAGCCACGACGACACCACGGTTGCATTGCGCGACGTCAGCGGCATCGGCACTTATGGCGTGCCGGATGCACTGCCCGACAGCACGCCTGCCATGAACCGCCTGAAAGCGCTGCGCTTTCACCAGCGACTGTGGAGCAAGCGCGAGCGCGATGCTCGACCCGTACTTGTAGGTGCCGAGCCTGGGCAGATCGAGATACGCACGGATGAAGAGCGGCGCAGCGCCGGACACAACGCAGCGGTGTCGTGGGTGACCGAGGCTGAAATGAAAAAGGGCGATCTGCGTTTGATCAATGCCGAAGCTCTGACGCCCAGCCATGCGCCGCAGATGTTCGGTGGAGAGGCCTTGGTTGGCACCCCGGATGAGCCAGGCAAAGACCGTCCAGACGCCGTTGCGCAAAACACCGCCCTGGGTAACTCACGTGGCAGTTTTGAGTGGATCTACGTCGACAAGCGCAGCCAGAAGGTGCATCTGGACGCCGCCCGGAGTGAATGGAACAAAGGGAAAGAGCCTGACGATCAGACGCGGATGCTGCGTCAGATACCGATACAAGGCATGAGCGGCAAGGGACGAGACGACTATTACCTGATCGAACGTGAGGAAACGCCCAACGAAATCCGCAAGCGAATGGCGGTCGATAAGAAGGAATGGGACATCAACAGCTATCACTCGGCGATCTTGCGCAGCCCGGAGAACCATCGCTGGGTGACGGCGATGGACGTGGCGATCGGACAGGCCAAGTGCCTGGATGATCGGGATATGCGGGAAGTGTTGATTGCGATAGCGGATTGGCGAATGGATAAAGGGCGTTACTTAAAGAAGATTACGAGACTGCCTGGCTGGAAAAGACTCAGCGCGGAAGCAAAGACGTTAGTTACAGCGAATTTTCTGTACTACGACAAAGGAGTTTTTCCGTCAGAAAGCTTAGTGCCGCTGAGCCCCCCTACCTTGGTGCATTACCAGCGAAAGGAGGGCACAGGCTGATGAACACCTCGAAAAGTTCGCGTCCCAAGTTGGAAGTTTACCTCTGGATAATGGTGCTCCTGATCGGCGTCTGGCTGGGACTTGTATGGCACCTCTATGAACAGGCAAACGCCGCGGGCGAAGGGATAACAGGCATGGCAAAGGGAACTGGACAAGGGATCGCAGGGATTATTACTGCCGTGATGTTGGTGTTTAGCGGGCACTGGTCAGCCATCGCAATGGCGCAGAGCAAACTGGACAAGCAGGTACAACTGGAAAACAAGACGCGCTATTTTGCGGAACAACAAGACCGTGAGCAGCGTACTTATGCGTTGGAGATCAGAGCGGCGGGATTGGCTGTCGACGGCTGGCATCAATCGAATATATGGAAAAAGATAAAACTCAGAAACAGCAACTTCACTTCCATCTACTCTCAAGATCCGAAGGCTTACCCTGCGACCGCAGACAGCCGCTACAACAGGACCAGCGCGAATATAACAGCGGCTGCGACTCACTCTGCTAGAGACGCGGTCGCTTACTGGCCGATGCCAACATTTGCGTTAGGCCCGGAGAGTCAACCGGGAGAGGACATTGCAGCTACCGATATCCTCGGCGCACGCAACGCCGCAACTCTGGGCGTCAACTTGTTCCTCTGGCAAGCATCTGAAGACACCACCCACGCGCAACACATCATTGAACGTGTGTTCCAGTTTTTTGCAGAGAACGCAGAAGTCCCCGAGGCTCTGATTTTAACGTCCGACGGAGATGTCTCCCGCGCCGGTAACAGAATGCCTGGTACTCCTGACTTATCTGATGGCCTGTACGTCCCAACCGTCTACGCCAGCATGACCGGTTTACTGCTTGCCCGAACTGACCGCGTGGATCGCTACCTGCGCCCATTTGCGGTTCGAGAAGAAGAGGACAACCAAAACAAGTCCACCGACCTGGGCAAGTTATGGTTTTTCTACTGGAAGCATGAGCAGAAATTCGATTCGGTTTACGTAGCGGCAAAAAAGGCAGAAGGAATCGAATTTCCCGTCGCTCCCGTCATGTCCAGCGCCTACTGGCACGCCCAACTGCCCGAACTCTGGAAGACCACCACCCACCGTGGGCCCGGTTACTTCCAGCCCACCAAATGGCTGCCCATCCGCTGGGCACAGCATCAGATCGACGAGTTCGACGAAGCGCCAACCCTGGGCTATCTGCATCGCCCGATCAAAGTCTCGATGAATGACGAACAAGGCAATCCACTCAAACCCGCGATGCGTGCCAAAGCCCTGCAAGCCGCTTGGATGCAGGCGCTTCAAACCTTGCCCAATGGGGAAAAACCGGTGCGGGTGTTTTACGACAGCACTCACAATCCGGAAGGTGAAGTCACCCTGACTCAGGCGCTGCTGGCACTGAATGTCGATGGCACAGGCCTAAACCTGAGCAATGTCAACGAAGGCTATGACATCGGTCGCCGTCTGGGTAACACCGGTGTCAGTGGCGCATTGGTTGAAATCAATCTCGCGACCATCGCCAGCTACCTGGACGGTGGTGTCAGCGCCGTGGTCTACCCCGGCGCCGATGGCAGCGCGACCATCCAGATGATCCGCCCGCCCAGCGATGCCATGAAAGCCAGAAACGCAGAAACCCGCTGGGCCGACCCCTTCAAGTTTGGCGCACCGGGGGCGGGCTCATGATTCATTTAAAGGGAACTGGACAAGGGATTGCAGGGATTATTACTGCCGTGATGTTGGTGTTTGGCGGGCACTGGTCAGCCATCGCGATGGCGCAGAGCAAACTGGATAAGCAGGTACAACTGGAAAACAAGACGCGCTATTTTGCGGAACAACAATACCGTGAGCAGCGTACTTATGCGTTGGAAATCAGAGCGGCGGGATTGGCTGTCGACGGCTGGCATCAATCGAATGTATGGAAAAAGATAAAACTCAAAAACAGCAACTTTACTTCCATCTACTCTCAAGATCCGAAGGCTTACCCTGCCACCGCAGACAGCCGATACAACAGGACCAGCGCGAATATAACAGCGGCTGCGACTCACTCTGCTAGAGACGCGGTCGCTTATTGGCCGATGCCAACATTTGCGATCGGACCTGAGAGTCCGCCAGGGGAAGACAGTGCAGCCGGCAACATTATAAGCGCGCGTAACGGCGCAACTCTGGGCGTCAATCTATTCCTCTGGCAAGAATCTGAAGACACCACCCACGCGCAGCACATCATTGAACGTGTATTCCAGTTTTTTGCGGATAACGCTGAAGTCCCCGAGGCTCTGATTTTAACGTCCGACGGAGATGTTTCCCGCGCCGGTAACAGAATGCCTGGTACTCCTCGCTTACCTGATGGCCTGTACGTCCCAACCGTATACGCCAGCATGACTGGTTTACTGCTTGCACGAACTGACCGCGTGGACCGTTACTTACGCCCATTTGCAGTTCGCGAAGAGGAGGACAATCAAGATAAATCCACCGACCTGGGCAAGTTATGGTTCTTCTATTGGAAGCACTCTCCCGAATTTCGAACGGTTTATGAAACTGCAAAAAAAGCCGAAGGCGTGGAGGAACCTTATGCTCCTGGCACCATGTCCAGCGCCTACTGGCACGCCCAACTGCCCGAACTCTGGAAGACCACCACCCACCGTGGCCCCGGTCACTTTCAACCCACCAAATGGCTGCCTATCCGCTGGGCAAAGCATCAGATCGACGAGTTCGACGAAGCGCCAACCCTGGGCTATCTGCATCACCCGATCAAAGTCTTGATGAATGACGAACAAGGCAATCCACTCAAGCCCGCGATGCGTGCCAAAGCCCTGCAAGCCGGTTGGATGCAGGCGCTTCAAACCCTGCCCAATGGGGAAAAACCGGTGCGGGTGTTTTACGACAGCACTCACAATCCGGAAGGTGAAGTCACCCTGACTCAGGCGCTGCTGGCACTGAATGTCGATGGCACAGGCCTAGACCTGAGCAACGTCAACGAGGGCTACGACATCGGTCGCCGTCTGGGTAACACCGGTGTCAGTGGCGCATTGGTTGAAATCAATCTCGCGACCATCGCCAGCTACCTGGACGGCGGTGTCAGCGCCGTGGTCTACCCCGGCGCCGACGGCAGCGCGACCATCCAGATGATCCGCCCGCCCAGCGATGCCATGAAAACCAGAAACGCAGAAACCCGCTGGGCCGACCCCTTCAAGTTCGGCGCACCGGGGGCGGGTTCATGATCCATTCAAAGGGAACTGGACAAGGGATTGCAGGGATTATCACTGCCGTGATGTTGGTGTTTGGCGGGCATTGGTCAGCCATCGCGATGGCGCAGAGCAAACTGGACAAGCAGGTACAGCTGGAAAACAAGACGCGCTATTTCGCGGAACAGCAAGACCGTGAGCAGCGTACTTATGCGTTGGAGATCAGAGCGGCGGGATTGGCTGTCGACGGCTGGCATCAATCGAATGTATGGAAAAAAGTAAAACTCAAAAACAGCAACTTTACTTCCATCTACTCTCAAGATCCGAAGGCTTACCCTGCGACCGCAGACAGCCGGTACAACAGGACCAGCGCGAATATAACAGCTGCGGCGCGGCACTCTGCCCGAGACGCCGTCGCTTACTGGCCGATGCCAAGCTTTGCGGTGGGCCCTTTGAGTCCGACAGGACGTGAAAACGCTGCGAGCTTTATGCAGAGGGCCCGCAACGGCGCAACTCTAGGCGTCAACTTGTTCCTCTGGCAAGAATCTGAAGACACCACTCACGCGCAGCACATCATTGAACGTGTATTCCAGTTTTTTGCGGAAAACGCAGAAGTCCCCGAGGCTCTGATTTTAACGTCCGACGGAGATGTTTCCCGCGCCGGTAACAGAATGCCTGGTACTCCTGGCTTACCTGATGGCCTGTACGTCCCAACTGTCTACGCCAGCATGACGGGTTTACTGCTAGCCCGAACTGACCGTGTGGATCGCTACCTGCGCCCATTTGCGGTCCGAGAAGAAGAGGACAACCAAAACAAATCCACCGATCTGGGCAAGTTATGGTTCTTCTATTGGAAGCATGAGCAGAAATTCGATTCGGCTTATGTAGCGGCCAAAAAAGCAGAAGGATTCAAATTCCCCACCGCTCCCGTCATGTCCAGCGCCTACTGGCACGCCCAACTGCCCGAACTCTGGAAGACCACCACCCACCGTGGGCCCGGTTACTTTCAACCCACCAAATGGCTGCCCATCCGCTGGGCACAGCATCAGATCGACGAGTTCGACGAAGCGCCAACCCTGGGCTATCTGCATCGCCCGATCAAAGTCTCGATGAATGACGAACAAGGCAATCCACTCAAACCCGCGATGCGTGCCAAGCCCTGCAGCCGCTTGGATGCAGGCGCTTCAAACCTTGCCCAATGGGGAAAAACCGGTGCGGGTGTTTTACGACAGCACTCACAATCCGGAAGGTGAAGTCACCCTGACTCAGGCGCTGCTGGCACTGAATGTCGATGGCACAGGCCTAAACCTGAGCAATGTCAACGAAGGCTATGACATCGGTCGCCGTCTGGGTAACACCGGTGTCAGTGGCGCATTGGTTGAAATCAATCTCGCGACCATCGCCAGCTACCTGGACGGTGGTGTCAGCGCCGTGGTCTACCCCGGCGCCGATGGCAGCGCGACCATCCAGATGATCCGCCCGCCCAGCGACGCCATGAAAACCAGAAACGCAGAAACCCGCTGGGCCGACCCCTTCAAGTTCGGCGCACCGGGGGCGGGCTCATGATTCATTTAAAGGGAACTGGACAAGGGATTGCAGGGATTATTACTGCCGTGATGTTGGTGTTTGGCGGGCATTGGTCAGCCATCGCGATGGCGCAGAGCAAACTGGACAAGCAGGTACAACTGGAAAACAAGACGCGCTATTTCGCGGAACAGCAAGACCGTGAGCAGCGTACTTATGCGTTGGAGATCAGAGCGGCGGGATTGGCTGTTGATGAAGATCAACAGTCAACGATATGGAGATTGATCAGAAAGAAAAACAGTAACTTCTCCTCGATCTTTTCGAATGATCCAAAGGCTTATCCCGATACTGCTGAGAGTCGTAGAACAACATCCACCATAAATACCCGAGCGGCGGCGCGGCACTCTGCCCGAGACGCCGTCGCTTACTGGCCGATGCCAAGCTTTGCGGTGGGCCCTTTGAGTCCGACAGGACGTGAAAACGCTGCGAGCTTTATGCAGAGGGCCCGCAACGGCGCAACTCTAGGCGTCAACTTGTTCCTCTGGCAAGCATCTGAAGACACCACCCACGCGCAGCACATCATTGAACGTGTATTCCAGTTTTTTGCGGAAAACGCAGAAGTCCCCGAGGCTCTGATTTTAACGTCCGACGGAGATGTTTCCCGCGCCGGTAACAGAATGCCTGGCACACCCGGTTTACCGGATGGCCTATACGTTCCGACCGTCTACGAAGGCATGACCGGTTTACTGCTAGCCCGAACTGACCGCGTGGATCGCTACCTGCGCCCTTTTGCGGTCCGCGAAGAGGAGGACAACCAAAACAAATCCACCGATCTGGGCAAGTTATGGTTCTTCTATTGGAAGCATGAGCAGAAGTTCGATTCGGCTTATGTAGCGGCCAAAAAAGCAGAAGGATTCAAATTCCCCACCGCTCCCGTCATGTCCAGCGCCTACTGGCACGCCCAACTGCCCGAACTCTGGAAGACCACCACCCACCGTGGCCCCGGTCACTTCCAGCCCACCAAATGGCTGCCCATCCGCTGGGCACAGCATCAGATCGACGAGTTCGACGAAGCGCCAACCCTGGGCTATCTGCATCGCCCGATCAAAGTCTCGATGAATGACGAACAAGGCAATCCACTCAAACCCGCGATGCGTGCCAAAGTCCTGCAAGCCGCTTGGGTGCAGGCGCTTCAAACCCTGCCCAATGGGGAAAAACCGGTGCGGGTGTTTTACGACAGCACTCATAATCCAGAAGGTGAAGTCACCCTGACGCAGGCGCTGCTGGCACTGAATGTCGATGGCACAGGCCTTGACCTGAGCAATGTCAACGAAGGCTATGACATCGGTCGCCGTCTGGGTAATACCGGTGTCAGTGGCGCATTGGTTGAAATCAATCTCGCGACCATCGCCAGCTACCTGGACGGCGGTGTCAGCGCCGTGGTCTACCCCGGCGCCGATGGCAGCGCGACCATCCAGATGATCCGCCCGCCCAGCGACGCCATGAAAGCCAGAAACGCAGAAACCCGCTGGGCCGACCCCTTCAAGTTTGGCGCACCGGGGGCGGGTTCATGATTCATTTAAAGGGAACTGGACAAGGGATTGCAGGGATTATTACTGCCGTGATGTTGGTGTTTGGCGGGCATTGGTCAGCCATCGCGATGGCGCAGAGCAAACTGGACAAGCAGGTACAACTGGAAAACAAGACGCGCTATTTCGCGGAACAGCAAGACCGTGAGCAGCGTACTTTTTCATTGGAGATCAGAGCAGCGGGATTGGCTGTTGATGAAGATCAACAGTCAACGATATGGAGATTGATCAGAAAGAAAAACAGCAATTTCTCCTCCATCTTTTCGGGTGATCCAAAAGATTATCCAGACACAGCTGACAGCCGTACAACAACATCAAGCATCAATATCCGAGCAGCGGCACGGCACTCCGCCCGAGACGCCGTGGCTTACTGGCCGATGCCAACGTTTGCGATAGGTCCGGAGAGTCAACCGGGAGAGGACATTGCAGCTACCGATATCCTCGGCGCACGCAACGCCGCAACTCTGGGCGTCAACTTGTTCCTCTGGCAAGCATCTGAAGACACCACCCACGCGCAGCACATCATTGAACGTGTGTTCCAGTTTTTTGCGGAGAACGCGGAAGTCCCCGAGGCTCTGATTTTAACGTCAGACGGAGATGTCTCCCGTGCCGGTAACAGATTGCCTGGCACACCCGGTTTACCCGATGGCCTATACGTTCCGACCGTCTACGAAAGCATGACGGGTTTACTGCTTGCCCGAACTGACCGCGTGGACCGTTACTTACGCCCATTTGCAGTTCGCGAAGAGGAGGACAATCAAGATAAATCCACCGACCTGGGCAAGTTATGGTTCTTCTATTGGAAGCACTCTCCCGAATTTCGAACGGTTTATGAGACTTCAAAAAAAGCCGAAGGCGTAGAGGAGCCCTATGCTCCTGGCACCATGTCCAGCGCCTACTGGCACGCCCAACTTCCCGAACTCTGGAAGACCACCACCCACCGTGGGCCCGGTCACTTCCAGCCCACCAAATGGCTGCCCATCCGCTGGGCACAGCATCAGATCGACGAGTTCGACGAAGCGCCAACCCTGGGCTATCTGCATCGCCCGATCAAAGTCTCGATGAATGACGAACAAGGCAATCCACTCAAACCCGCGATGCGTGCCAAAGCCCTGCAAGCCGGTTGGATGCAGGCGCTTAAAACCCTGCCCACTGGGGAAAAACCAGTGCGGGTGTTTTACGACAGCACTCACAATCTGGAAGGTGAAGTCACCCTGACGCAGGCGCTGGTAGCGATGAATGTCGATGGCACAGGCCTAGACCTGAGCAACGTCAACGAGGGCTACGACATCGGTCGCCGTCTGGGTAATACCGGGGTCAGTGGCGCATTGGTCGAAATCAATCTCGCGACCATCGCCAGCTACCTGGACGGTGGTGTCAGCGCCGTGGTCTACCCCGGCGCCGACGGCAGCGCGACCATCCAGATGATCCGCCCGCCCAGCGATGCCATGAAAGCCAGAAACGCAGAAACCCGCTGGGCTGACCCCTTCAAGTTCGGCGCACCGGGGGCGGGTTCATGAGCCATCCCGTTTGCCTGGGCGATCCCACCAGCGGTGGTGGCTTCGTCGTGTCGTGCCAATTGGCAGGCACCCACAGCATCAACGGCAAGACGCCTGCAGTGTTGGGAGACACTGCAAGCTGTCCGCTGCACCTTGGTGTTTACCCCTTCGTTGAGGGGCACACGAGACGACGCCGAAACGGTATTCCCATCGTATTGCAGGGTCATCGACTGGCGTGTGGTTGCCACGGCATCGCGGTGCATGCCCTGCGAGTGGAAGTGCGCTAGTTTTTCATGCTTGCGGCCGGTCAGTGCGCAGTGGCCGGCAAGCGATCACGATTCGCTGCGAGTGGGCGAGTCAGCGCCCGCGCCCATTAGCCTTCACACCCGCGCGCAGGATGTCGCCCCAGCGCCGCACCAGATAATTGTGCTCATCCATCACCGCGTTCCACACCGCGATGTGGCCCATGCGCTGCGCGTAAGAGCCGCCGTCACGTACTTCACCTATATCGATCAGCGGCAGGCCGTCGCTGCCCAGCAGTTGCTCACGCGCCGGTAGACCTGCGTACCAATAGTCCCATTCGGCCGGGCTGAGATGATCGCGACTGCGCGCCGGGTTGCCGATGTAGTAACCCTGACGCGCCATCACTGCACCCGGCCAGCCAGAGAGCCACCAGTTGAGATAGGCATAAGCGGCGTCGAGTACCGGGCCTTTAGCATGCCGCGACAGCGACAGTCCGCCGAACCACCCGCGATAGCCTTCTCGTGGCACCGCCACGCGGTATTTGACGCCGGCACGGTGCAGGCGCACCAGCGTCGGTGACCACAGGCTCTGGATGTCGATGGTCGGGTGCAGCATCAATTCGGCGGCCTCTTCGTCGTCCGACCAGAATGCGCCGAACATGCCCTCTTCCTGCTTGCGCACCAGAATGTCGGCCAGCGTGTCGATCTCTTCGATGCTCATGTTGCCGATATCATCGAACCGCGCCAGCCCCGCGCCCTGGACCGCCAACGCTGCGTCCAGCGCGCCAATGGCAGCATCACTTTGCAGGGCAATGCGCCCGCCCCACGCCGGATCGAGCAACCAGCCCCAGCTCTCGTTTTCAGGATTCAGGCTGGCGGGTAGACGTTCCGGGCGGTAAGCAAAGCTGTCGGCGTTATGCGTGAGCGGGAGCATGCTGATGCGCTCGCTGACCGCGCTGCCGAGGCTGCCATCGTGCTGCACGAACAGGCGCTCGCTCGGTCGGCTGCCGCTGCCGAGCTTATCGTTGACCGACAACCGGCCGCGCTTGGGCAGGTCGTTGATTTCATGCCATAGCGCGATACGCCGGGTATCGATGGGCTGAATCGCGCGCGCGGGCCAGACGAAATCCACGTTGTGAAACCACTGGTCATAGAGGTCGTAGCTGTCTGGCTGCATGACCGCAATGCGTTGCGCGGTCTGCACATCATGCACCTGATACACCAGCGTGATGCCCAGATCCTGTTCGGCACGCAGTCGAAGCGATTCCAGCAGCGTGACTGACGTCCCCAATACCCGCAGCGTCAGGCTCATGCCGCCGCCCCGTTGGTGGCTGGCGAGAGCGACCGGCTGAACACCTCGAATGAGCGTTGCAGCAGCGCGGGGTCTAGGCCACGAAGGATGAACACCAGGCGTGAGGTGCGATCCTCTCCCGGCCAGGCCGATAAATGCACCGGCGCATGCAGGCAATGCTGCACGCCGTGAATAACCACCGGGGCTGAGTTGTTGTGCACGTTGAGCAGTCCTTTGACGCGGAGAATTCGTTCGCCGTGGCATCTTAGCAGCATGGAAAGCCAGACCCCGAAACCGACCCAATCCAGGGGACGCTCGAAGGTCAGGCAACAGACTTGCGCATCGCCGTGACGGCCCTGCGTCGACACCACCCGGTGCAACTGCCACCGCGTCACCTCAGCGCACGGTGCCGAACCGCGAAGTCCCTCGCCCAGCAAAAGTTGATCGCCGCTGTAGATATCAGCGGTGTTCAGAATCGGCGCCGGATTGATCGCCTGTAGCCGGGCGCGCAATGCCTGCTGTTCGTCATCGGTGACCACATCCGTTTTGCTGATCAGCAATCGGTCCGCCGCCGCGACCTGAGCCATCCACTCGGGGTGCAAACGCGCTTGCAGCGTAGCGTGCGTCGCGTCCACCAGCGTCACTACCAGCCCGATGTGAAAACGCCCGCGCAGATGCGGGTCCATGCCGAGCGTGGCCAGAATCGGCGCGGGGTCGGCCAGCCCCGTGGTCTCTAGAATCACGCGACGAAACGCCGGAATTTCGCCCTTGGCTCGACGCTCCAGCAAGCCGGTCAAGGCGTCTTTCAACTCGCCACGAATCGAGCAGCACACACATCCACTGGGCAACAACACCGTGTCCGGCGCGACCTCCTCGACCAGCAAATGATCGATCCCGACATCGCCGAATTCATTGATCAGCAATGCGGTGTCGCCCAGGTTTTCGTCCATGAGCAGGCGCTTGAGCAAGGTGGTCTTGCCGCTGCCCAGAAAGCCGGTGATGACGTTGAGGGCGATACTCACGATGGACGCTCCAGTTGATCCAGCAGCTTTTCATCCAGCGGGTCCAGCGCGCGACCGATCAGTTGTTCGGCGCGCTGCCAGAGTTGGTCCAGCCCATTGGCCAGCTCCTGCTTGCCGGTGGCGCCCAGCAGCAGATACGACACGCCTTGAAAGTCCTCGACCTTGAGCCGAAACGGCGCCAGCACTTTGTTGATGGCCGCGATCCGGCGCAGGCGTTCGCGTCGGCGTGGCAGTTCATCGCCCAGCGGATCGCTCCAGTGCACGTCTTCCCCGAGCAGGCCACACAGTCCACACATGATCGTTTCGCTCCTTGCTTTAAGGCATGACGTCGCCGGAATTGGGCCCCAGCGTCTGGCCGACAAACAGATTGCCGCCCGGCTCGCTGGCCAGCAGTACGGCGACGGGCGCGACCTCTTGCGCCAGGCCGAAACGCCCCAGCGGCAGCTCGGCGGCCTTGGCGGTTTTCCAGGCGCTGCTGATGCCTGCCACCAGCGGTGTTTCGATAGGGCCGGGCGCGATGGCGTTGACCAGCACGTTGTCTTTAGCGACTTCCAGCGCCAAGGATTTGGTGAAGCCCATGACACCGGCCTTGGCGGCGGCGTAATGGGTGAGTTCGGCGCCGCCCTTGATGCCCAACTGCGAGGCCACGTTGATGATGCGGCCCCAGCGTTGAGCGAGCATGTGCGGCAAGGCGCGCTGGCTGGCGATAAAGACGCTGGTGAGGTCGACGCGCAGCATGTCGTTCCACATGTCCAGGGTCAGGTCGACGCAGCGCGCCTGGGTGAGCATGCCCGCGTTATTGACCAGAATATCGATGCCACCAAACTGCTGGACACAGGCATCCACACCCGCCTGAGCCCCTTCGACCGTGCCGACGTCGCCGACGCTTTCAATCACTTCGGCGCCGAGCTGGCGGCAGTCCTGCGCCGTGTTTGCCAGCGTGACCGGATCACGATCGCCCAGCACCAGCCGCGCGCCCTGTTCGGCGTACGCGCGGGCGATGGCCGCCCCAATCCCGCTGCCAGCGCCGGTGATCACGGCACGTTTGTTATTCAGTTGCATGTGTGGGTCCTCGAATACAGGTGGTGGCAAATCCGCTTCTGCCGAAGGCGTGGGAGCTTGGCTTGCCAGCGATCTGCCGGGCACCGGCAGCAAACCTGTGTACCCGTTGTAGCTGACACACCGAGGCGTATGGTCTTGCTGGCGCTGCGCACCAGATCGCGAGCAAGCTGGCTCTTACGCCCTGCGGGCAGAATCAAGCGCCGCAGTAGCTCGTAGCTCGCTCCCTATTCCGGCCATCTCACGGTCAAACCGCCGTCAATGACGATGCTTTGCCCGGTCAGGTAGCTGGACGCGTCGCTGCACAAAAACTGCACCAGCGACGCCACTTCGTCGGCCCGCCCTACGCGCCCCAACGGGATCGCTTTGGCGGCCTTCGCCAGCCCTTCCGGCCCCAGCGAGTTTTTGCTGTCCAGCGATTGCGGCGTTTCGATGAGCCCGGGAATCACCGCGTTGCAACGAATCCCGCGTGGCGCCAGTTCCACGGCCAGCGACCGGCACAACCCTGGCACACCGGCCTTGGCTGCCGCGTAATGGGAGTGGTCCTGCCAGCCATAGACGCCGCCGGCAATCGACGAAATCGCCACCATCGAACCGCCCTCGCCCATGTGCCGGGCCGCCGCCCGAAAGGTGCGCATGACGCCAGTCAGATCGACATTAAGCATCTCGTTCCAGCGCTCATCAGTCATCTCCAGCAGCGGCGCCTTGCGCAGCAAACCTGCATTGGCGACCGCGTAATCAATACGGCCAAAGGTGCTGATTGCCTGCTCGGCCAGCGCATCCACCGAAGTGGTGTCGGTCACGTCGAGCGGTGCCATCAGGCATTCGCAGCCCGCCGCCTCCACCTGCTGGCGGGTGATCTGCGGGTCGTGCGGATCGGCCGGAAAATACCCACCCACCACCGCCACGCCCTGCCTGGCGAAGGCAACAGCCAGTGCCTGTCCGATACCGCTGGCGGCACCGGTGATCAACGCTACTTTGCGAATCATAGAAGGGTCCTTATTTCACGGTTTCCGGGCGTACGTGTTTGGCAGCAAACATCAACACACCCGAGAGAAAGCATGGCACTGCGCCGAAATACAGCGCCGAGGTCTGCCAGTCGCCGCCCGCGCTCAGCACCGACGTAGCGCCGAAACCTGCAACCACCGCTCCAATCGGACCCATGGCGTGAATGATGGCGCCACCGGTCGCGCGAATGCTGGTGGGGAAGCTTTCGCTGATGAAAAACAACGCCGCCGAATAAGGGCCGATCAAAAAGAACAGCCCCAGGCTGTAAAGCCCGACCACCGTCGCCATGTTGCTAGGCCCGAAGAGCATTGCCGCAAACGACAGACCGCCGAGCATCCAGCCCAGGCCGATGACATTGCGGCGGCCGATCTTGTCGCCCATCCAGCCGTGGCTCAGGTAGCCGCAATAGCCCACCAGATTGGACAGCACCAGGATGATCAGCGAGTTCTCGAACGAGACGTGATGCACGCTCACGATCACCGATGTTCCGAGCACGCTGAACACCTGAATCGCCGCCCAGTTCAGCAGGATCGCTGCGCCGATCACCAGCGTTGCACGCCGTGAAGTCCCGCGAAACGCCGCGCCAATACCTGCGGTGCGGTGCTCTTCGTAATCAACCCCGTACGTCGCCGCCACGGCTTGCGCCTGGCCCACATCACCGGCTTTGCGCAACTGGGTGATGCGTTGATGAATCTGAAACTGCGGGCTCTCCTTGAGCTTGCGCGCCAAGAAGGCGATGACCAGTGCCGGGATCGCGGCAAAGATAAAGCACCCCTGCCAGCCAATGATCGGCAACAGCACAGCGGTCAGACCTGCGGCGAGCAGCGCGCCCACCGGCCAGCCACCCTGCACCAGGCTGTAGATAAACCCGCGACGCTTGGCCAGTTTCGGGTCTTCGGAGGCGGCGTAGATTTCACTCAGGTAAGTCGCGTTGACAGTTTCTTCGGCGTAACCCAGGCCGCTCAGCGAGCGAATCAAAATCAGCGGCGACTTGCCCCACGAACCGCCCAACGCGGTCAGCGCCGAACAGATTGCCGAACCGGTCACGGTAAAAATGATGCCCATGCGACGACCGAGGCGATCCACCAGCGGCCCGATGGCCAGCGCGATCACGGCCGTGCCCACCGCCGCCCATGTGGCGATCTCGGCCTGCTCGGCCTCGCCCCAGTTGAAGTGACGGCCGATCTCCGGCAGCAACGTGCCGAAAAGGATGAAGTCGTACACGGCAAAGACCCACGCGAAAAAGGCGATCCAGGTGGCGTAGCGCACTTGTTCGGAGGTCAGTTGCTGAGGTTTCCAGCCGGTCAGATCGAGCTTGTTGTAGATGGACATGGGTCACGCCTCGGGAGTAAGGAGCAATCAGCGGTTACGGGGATTACGGCGGACAAAGTCATCGGCGATTTCGTCGAAGGTGACGAACTTCACACCGGCGTGGCTCTGGATGTGTTCGATCAGACGTTCAAGCATCAGCAGCACCTGCGGGCGACCGGACACGTCCGGGTGAATGGTCATGGTGAACACCGCATGTTCGTTTTCGCGGTAGACCCAGTCGAACTGGTCACGCCACATTTCTTCCAGATGGCGCGGGTTGACGAAGCCGTGGCTGTTGGGCGCTTTTTTGATGAACATCATCGGCGGCAGGTCGTCGAGGTACCAGTTGGCCGGGATCTCCACCAGGTCGGTTTCCTGGCCACGCACCAGCGGTTTCATCCAGGTGTCGGGGTGTTGGCTGTAATCGATTTTGGTCCAGCTATCGCCGACGCGGACGTAGTACGGATGGAAGTCGTTGTGCATCAGGCTGTGGTCGTACTTGATGCCCTTTTTGAGCAGCAGCTCGTTGGTGACTTTGCTGAATTCCCACCACGGCGCAACGTAGCCGGTCGGGCGCTTGCCAGTCATCCGGGTGATGAGTTCGATGGATTTGTCGAGGACGATTTCTTCCTGTTCGGGGGTCATCGCAATCGGGTTTTCGTGGCTGTAGCCATGGACACCGATTTCATGCCCGGCGTCGGCCACGGCCTTCATTTGTTCCGGGAAGGTCTCCATGGAGTGACCCGGCACGAACCAGGTGGTGCGCAGCCCGTAACGCTCAAACAGCTTGAGCAGGCGCGGCGCGCCGACTTCACCGGCGAACAGGCCGCGTGAGATGTCGTCTGGCGAATCTTCGCCGCCGTACGAACCCAGCCAGCCAGCTACCGCGTCTACGTCGACGCCAAATGCGCACAGAATTTCTTTAGCCATCATTGTTCTCCTGCGGGGGTCATCAAAGGGGATCAAGCAGTGATTCAGGGCTGTCGCAGCGCCGCTTCCACCGCAAGCGCTGCACGCAACACGCGTGAGTCCTCGCCGGGCGGGGCGCTTATCAACAGGGCGGTAGGCAGCCCGAGCGCATCACGTCCCGTGGGCAGCGACACACCGGGCAGGTTCAACAAACTGCCGGGCATGGTCAGGCGCAAGGTCGCCAGGTTGGTACGCACGAACAGCTCGTCGTCCGCTTCAAGCGGTGCCAATGGTGGCGCAACGTGGGCCACGCTCGGGGTCATCAGAAAGGCGCCGTCGAGTTCGTCGGTGATCCGCTGTTGCAGCTGTTCGCGCGCCGCATACAGGTTGATCAACTGGCTGGCAGGAAAACTGCGGGCCGCTTCCAGCCGACGACGCACGCGGGGGTCGAGCTGGCTGGCGGCGTCGCTGTCGAGCAGTGGCTGATGCAGCGCGAATGCCTCCGCCGAGCCAAGCCAGCCTTGTTCCTGGATGAGGGTCAATGTGGCCTGAAACGCTGGCATCGGGCGCAGATCGATCAGTGCGCCCGCCGCTTTCAAAACGCTCACTGCGTTGAGCAGGTTGTCGCGCACGGCCGGCTCTACGCGATCATCGAAGAGCACCGCTTCGTCGACCCAGAAACGTTGCCCGGCCAGGCTGCGGGGTATCGAAGACGTGGGTTGGGCACGCCCTCGCAGAATGTCGTCGATGACCAGCGCATCACGCACGCTGTGGGTCAGCGGCCCGAGGCTGTCGAGCGTGGGCGCCAGCGCAAATACGCCGTCGCGGCTGTAGCGCTTGCAACTGCTGCGAAAACCTACAAGACCATTGAGCGCGGCGGGGATGCGGATTGACCCGGCCGTGTCGGTGCCCATCGCAATGGGCACGATGCCCGAGGCAACCGCCACCGCCGAGCCTGACGATGAGCCTCCGGGAATGCGCGGTTGATCAACGCCATGTGGATTGAGCGGCGTGCCGAAATGCGGGTTTAGGCCGAGCCCGGAATAGGCAAACTCACTGAGGTTGGTTTTGCCGACGCTGACCATCCCGGCGCGCGTCAGCAGGCCAACCGTGGTGGCGTCCAGCAAGGAGGCAGAAACCTCGCGCCGCACGGCTGCAGCTGCGGTCGTCACGCTGCCAGCCACGTCGAACAAGTCCTTCCAGGCCATCGGCACCCCATCGAACGCGCTCAACGGTTGGCCCGCTTTCCAGCGTGCGGCCGAAGCCTGCGCCTCACGTCGCGCGCGCTCAGGGCAAAGCGAGATGAACACGTGATCGGCCTGCGCAGCCTTGGCCAACGCTTCATCGAGCGCTTGAACGGGATCGCTGTGTCCGCAGGCAAACGACTGAGCCATGGCCGTCGCGTCAGCATGCTGCCCAGGCCCTGTGACGTTAGCGATTGCCATACCCATCACTCCTAAATGTACATATTAGTAAAATGTACATTTTAAGAAGGCAGAAACCATGCCAGAGTGCTGATCGAGCCCTTCGCCGCATCGACAGGAAGGTGGACGAATGTGTCACGCGGCGTTGCGCGTTATGCCTTTCAAGCGGGGTCGTGAGTTAAACGATTCGAGAAGAACGTCGGAAGACAGCAGCCAAATTGAAATAATGTACGTTTTATAAAAGATACATTTCAGTGCAAAAAGGTAACAGCGGCCCCATGAACGAGCATGGCAATGTGGCGCACAGTGACAAATGCACCTGTGCGAGAATCGCCATCCCTCCCCCGAGAAGCGTATGAAATCGATGTCCGCCGAGGATTCCCGCACCGCGTCACGCTACGCCATGATCCGTCAGGTGCTGCGCGATGCCATCGTCAATGGCGCCGCCGCCCACGGTCTGGTTTTGCTGGAGGCACCGCTGGCCGAGTTGTTCGGGACCAGTCGCGTGCCGGTTCGCAAAGCGTTGAATCTGCTGCACGAGGAAGGGCTGATCAGCCGCTTCGATGGCCGTGGATACCTGGTCAACCCCGACGCCAGCGATGTCGAACCCCTGCGTCTGAACCTCACCCGCACGCAGTTCGGCCTGCAAAGCCATGAAGAGTTGGTGGACACCCGGCCGTTGGGTGAGCGTATGTTCGATGAGATTGGCGCTGCGTTGTCGACCTGCATCGCCTTCGGCCATTACCGGCTGGATGAGCAAAGCGCCGCCGAGCATTACGGCGTAAGTCGCGCCGTGGTGCGTGAAGCGTTGATGCGTTTGCGTGATCGCGGCCTTGTGGAAAAGGAGCCTTACTCACAATGGTTGGCAGGGCCGCTGACTGCGCGGGAAGTGACCGAAGATTACGAGCTGCGCGCCTGCCTGGAGCCTGAGGCGTTACGCCAGACCGCACCGCTGTTGAGCCGGGAAACGCTGGAAGCGATGCTTGGCCGGGTAATCGAGGCACAAGGCAGTGAGGTGTGCAGCATGGGCCAGATCGAGCGCATCGAGGAAGATTTGCACCACCACTGCCTCGCCGGCCTGAAGAACCGCAAGATCGCCACGCTGATCCGTCAGGGCCAGAGCCCGATGATCATCAGCCGGATTTTCCACAGTCAGTTGGGTATCGGCCCCGACGAAGCAATGCTCGCCGAGCACCGGTTGATTCTAGAGTTGCTGCTGCACGGTGCGTTCGATGCCGCCGCGCTAAACCTCAAAGAGCACCTGCACCGCGCCCGCCAACGCATGTTGCAACGCCTGAAAGTGTTATCGGTGCTGCCAGAACAGACCGTACCGGGTTACCTGACCCGATTGAGCTGAACGCCCCACGCACCTTTGTGACAGCTTTTAATCCACCGTTTGCTGCAGGATCATCGCAGATCCTGTAGGAGCGAATTCATTCGCGAAACGTACGAACAGGTTCGCCCTGTCAGATCGCTTCGCCAACAAGTGGGCGTCTACAGAATCGGGCACGGCTTATTACCCAGGTGGACGCAGACGCCGAAGGCCTGAACCTGAAACCTGAAACCTGAAACCTGAAACACAGCTTCGCGGGCAAGTCGGAATGCCGCCCACTCGCTCCAACACGTGTCGTGCTTTTTCGCACGAAGGCTCAGCTCCGATACGTAGCCGTCTGACGCTTACTTCCCGGTTACATCCCCGCGCTTGGGCGCCAACCGGGCAATCAGGCGGTTTTGCGTGGGCACGGGGACATGCTGTGCATCCATCGCAGCGATCAGGTCTTCCACCAGCGCGTTGAAATCGCTGCGGCTCAGGTTCAGGCCTTTGTGTGCTTCGGCCATCGTGTCGCCGGTGTAGGTGCACGGTCCGCCGGCTTCCACGCAAAAGTCCTCGACCAGCTTGTCACGTAATCGCACGATGTTGACCTTGCGGAAATACTCGACGATGCGGGGGTCTTTGGCGACATTGATCAGCATCCCTTCAACGATCTTCTGTATCCCGGGCCGCTCGCCGAGGGCTTGATACAGGCTGTCATCCCTGGCCGGTTGCTGCGCACAACCCACCAATGCCATCAGTGTCAAAACGCTTATCCAGCGCAAAAGCCGCATGCTCAGAAGCTCCCCTGGATCGACAGGTAGGTGCCATTCTGGTTGTCCAGCGTGGCGATTTCACCCAGCCGCGCGTAGGCCAACACGAAGGACACATGCTTGTTGGGGAAATAGCCGACAAACATATCCATCCAGTTGCTCTCCCTGGCGAACGACAGGTTGTCGGGCTTATCCCGGTATTCCACGCCCACCGCCCAGTTGGGGTTGAACAGCAACGCCACGCTGCCCTCCTTGAGCACGCTGCGGCTGTCACGACGATCACCGCCGAAACCCAGCAAGCCCGTTTCATTGGCGCGGCTGTAGCGTAGCCCGCCGTTAACCACCACGTTGTAGCCAAAGGCCGCGCCCATGAACAAACGACTGGCGGTCAAATAACCCTCCACATCGGAGTCACGCTTGGCACCAATGAGGCGGGGAATCGCAAAATCGTTCTGGTGTTTGTATTCCAGCCCTGCCGACACCTGAGGCAGGTTGTCGTAGATCAGATCGCCAAACAGCCGCACTTTGACCCCAAAAATATCCTGGGTGAGGTTGTCGTCAGGCAGGCCGAATTTTTTTACCAGCGAACCAAGGTCGAAGCGCTGATGAGCGTAGGAAAGCTCCACGCGGTTGCCATAGCTTGCAGCCATCCCGGCAACGTCCAGCGTGTAGTCCGGCAAATCGACGTGGGTAGCAAACGCATTGGCGCCCCACTCGCCCTGTTCGCCATAACCGGCCAGAACCGCCCACGGAATGATGCCGCCACCGGCACCGCCTTCGATGCTGCTGGCGCCGCCCGTGGCAATCAGGCGGCCTTGATCGGCGCTGACTTGCAACGCGACCGGCGCAAGGCAACAGCCCGCGATGCTCAGCAGCACAGGCTTCAGAACGGCTCGGAAATGGCGCTTTTTATCTATTTTCACTCTAAATCCGTCAATGAATCATCGCGCTACGCGAACTGCTGGACTTGAGCATCCAGGCTTCGAACGCGACGGCATCAAGCGGTCGACTGATGAGATAGCCCTGCGCGGTATCACAATGCCAGCGCGCCAGCAGTTGCAGGCTGCGCTCATACTCCACGCCCTCAGCGACGACCGTCAGCCCAAGGTTATGGCTCATTTCAATGGTCGACCTGACGATGACAGCGTCCTCGCTGGTTTCATCAAGATCACGCACGAACGACTGGTCGATCTTCAACTCTTGCACCGGCAAACGCTTCAAGTGCGCCAGCGATGAATAGCCTGTCCCGAAGTCGTCCACCGACAGGCTGATGCCGCAGTCGCGCAACTGGTTGAGCACAACGAGCGCACGCGCAGGCTCTTTCATGACAGCGCTTTCGGTGATCTCGAAAATCAATTGGTCGGCCGGCACGCGGTACGACTTGAGCAGCGCAGATACACGGGCAGCGAGGTCGCCACTGAGCAAGTCATCTGCGGAAATGTTGACCGAAAGCTGCACGTATAACCCCCGCTGCCGCCACTCGGACAGTTGGCGCATGGATGCCTCGATCACCCAGTTGGTCAGAATCTGGATGCTGCCGGTGCGCTCGGCCAGAACGATGAATTCCCCCGGCGAAACGCTGCCGAACTGCGGATGCTGCCAGCGCAATAACGCTTCAGCCTGCCGTACACGCCCCTGACGAATGTCCAGTTTGGGTTGGTAATGAAGGGTGAGTTCGCCATTGCGGGCGGCGTGTCGCAAGTCGCGAATCAGACTGATCTGACGCAGATGAGCAAGGTCGCGGCCGTCTTGATACACCTGCAGGCGCCCAGGCAGGGTCGCGGCATCCTGACGGGCAATCCCGGCACGCTTTAGCAAGCCCGGCGCGGTATCGCCGTTGGCCGGGTAAGCTGCGATGCCAATCGAGCACTCCAGCGTAATATCGTGCTCGCCGGTGCTATGCAGGGTAGCCAGCAGACGCTGTAGACGGTCGGCCATCGCCACGGCGCTGTCAGTTTCGGCGTTTTCCACCAGCAGCAGAAACTCCTCGGCGCTCAGGCGCGCGGCCGTGTCTCCGGGACCAAGCGGCAATTGCAGCAACCGGCCGATTTCCTGCATCAACACATCGACGCTTTCTGCACCGACGTTGTCGTTGATCGCATGCATGTTGTCGATGCCCAGACACAACAGCGCCATCGGGCGATTGGCGGCAATCGCGCTGCCCAGCCGCTCCATCGCCAGCGCCCGGTTGGGCAGACCGGTGAGGCCATCGTGCAAAGCGTTGTGGGCCAGTTGCTGCTCGCGCACGGCAATGCCGCTTTGCATGGAGTTGATCGCCCCCGCCAACAGGCCCAACTCGTCGCTGCGTTCAAGCACAACCGGCGTGCCGTAGTCGCCTTGACCAATACGCTCGGCTGCCCGCGCCAACGCACTGACCGGCTGCGATACGCTGCGCGCCAACAGCAACGTGCCAATCAGCGAGCCGATCAGCCCAATCAACGTGATCCAGACAATTTTTTGATTCAGCGGCGCGAACGCCAACATCGCTTTATCCAGCGGGCTTTGCAGCAAAGCGAAGACTTGCCCGTCAGTGGTATCGGCGGTGTTGTCCAGGGTCAGCGTTTTACTCAGAAAACGCTGATTCTGATGCTGAGTCATCTGCACCGCGTCTGTGACCTGATCGAGCATCACCGCCCGCAGACTGTCGAAAAGCGATTCGGGCTGAGTGCTGACGATTTGCCCCGGCACCTTATGGACCACTGAAAGAAACGACACTTCAAGGCCGCTGAGCGAACGCAGCTCCTGCGCCAGATCGTTGTCCATGGCAAAACCCATGACCACCCGACCAATCGGCAGTGGTGCCAAAACCGTGCTTTCCACCAACAGATGCGCCTTGCCTTGCAGCGGCACAATCAGCATCGACTGCTTGCGAGTCTTGAGCTCACGCAACGCCTGGTTGTAGGGGAATGGCGAGCCTTCAGGAATCTGTGGCACGGTACTGGCGATGACGGTGCCGTCCATGCCCAGCAGGAACATGTCGCTGGCGTTGATCCGCGCGCCATGATTTTGCAAAACCGAGCGGATGGTCTCGGCATCAGCCGTCGCCACCGAGTCACGAAAACCAAAGTCGCTGGACAACAGCTGCACGGCGTCGCGCAAGCGTCTGCCGCGCATTTCCAGCAACCCCTCGAACACCCGCGTGCCCACTTGCAACTGGGCCTCAGCCTGGGTTTGCACAGCGTCTTTAGTCGCGGCCTTGACCGCGAGCAGCACGGACACCGCCACGATCAGCAGCAACAGAATCAGTACGCCCGCAATACGGGCCTGGAAGCTAGTGCGCAGCTTCATCATGCACAGCCTTATTGAATGCGTCGCCAAAAGTGCTGGTGGGCGCAGATGGCATTTCGGTGCCCTTGGACTGAATGGCGATGCTGAAGCGCTGATGAAGCCCGGCCGCAGGAACCTCGAAATCGCCACCCGGCACCGGCTGCAGGTTGGCGACCAGAGGGTGCCATAACGTCGCGGTGTAGCGCCCTGCCGGTAACTGATCGAGAACCAAAGAGCCCGCGTCGTTACTGACACCAAACCAGCCATCGTCGGTCACGTACACATAGCCCAGCATCCAGTCATGGATATTGCAGCCGAGCACCACAACGCCCGGCTTGTCGAACAACACCGGGTCTGACGGCGTGCCGGCATACAGGCGCAGCTCAAAGCGTTTGGGCGCAGAGAAAGAGTAGACCTGGTGGCGGATGTTGTCGCTGTTGGGAAATTTGATCTGGGTACCGGTATGCACCGCCAACACATGCGGCGCAAATTCTTGCTTGCGCTGGTCCATGTCGGCTTTGAGCGCGGCATCAGGCTTGTCCAGCGGACCTTTGAGGGTCAGGACGGCATCGTTCAATGGCTTGCCCTGCGCGTCGACAAAGTCGGCAGTCAGCGTGGCGGCATCAATGGCGCTGCTTAAGACAACCGCAACGAGTGCGGCCAGGCAAGATGAGACAACGTGGGTCATTCCGATAATCCAGAGCGGCTACGTAGAAAATGGGTGCCGGCCCTGGCAAAACTTGCGATACGGCTAGATTAGCCGTCGCGCAGCAGACAGGCACGCACTAAATAAGGCACAACGCCATCACGCAAATCATGCCGAGCAAAGACTGGGCGCGCTCCTCATTTTTGCCTATCGCCTCCCGTCTTTCATGCTATCGACCGCAGCTATTGAAACCTGAGTGAGACTGCCCCATCTAAAGCACATCTCCATTTGCGCAGGTGCCCCAATGAGCGACCAGCAACCAGACTCATCAAATTCCCAGGATGACTTCGACGACGAACCCGAAGTCACCCTCGGTTCAGACCGTAAAAGCCTGGCACTGCCGGGCCAGAATCTCCCGGATCAGGTCTATATCATCCCGATTCACAACCGTCCTTTCTTTCCCGCCCAAGTGTTGCCGGTCATCGTCAACGAAGAGCCTTGGGCTGAGACGCTCGAACTGGTGAGTAAATCCGATCATCACTCGCTGGCGCTGTTTTTCATGGACACGCCGCCCGATGATCCGCGCCATTTCGACACCAAAGCGCTGCCCGAATACGGGACGCTGGTGAAGGTGCATCACGCCAGCCGCGACAACGGCAAGCTGCAATTCGTGGCGCAGGGCCTGAGCCGGGTGCGCATCAAGACCTGGCTCAAGCATCATCGTCCGCCGTTTCTGGTGGAGGTCGAGTACCCGCATCAGCCCAACGAGCCGACCGACGAGGTCAAGGCCTACGGCATGGCGCTGATCAACGCGATCAAAGAGCTGCTGCCGCTCAACCCGCTGTACAGCGAGGAGTTGAAGAACTACCTCAACCGTTTCAGCCCCAATGATCCTTCGCCGCTGACTGACTTCGCGGCCGCGCTGACTTCCGCCACCGGCGTCGACCTGCAAGCGGTGCTCGACTGCGTACCCGTGCTCAAACGCATGGAAAAAGTCCTGCCTATGCTGCGCAAAGAGGTCGAAGTCGCGCGCTTGCAGAAAGAAATCTCGGCCGAGGTGAATCGCAAGATCGGTGAGCACCAGCGAGAGTTCTTCCTCAAGGAGCAGCTCAAAGTCATTCAGCAAGAGCTGGGGCTGACCAAGGACGACCGCAGCGCCGACATCGAGCAGTTCGAAGAGCGCCTTGCCGGCAAGACGCTGCCGCCTCAGGCACGCAAGCGTATAGATGAAGAGCTCAACAAGCTTTCAGTCCTGGAAACCGGATCGCCGGAATACGCAGTAACACGCAATTATCTTGACTGGGCAAGCGCCCTGCCGTGGGGCGTGTTTGGCAAAGACAAACTGGACCTCAAACACGCCCGAAAAACCCTGGATGCACATCATGCAGGCCTTGATGACATCAAGACCCGCATCCTCGAATTCCTCGCGGTCGGCGCCTACAAAGGCGAGATCAGCGGCTCTATCGTGCTGCTCGTCGGCCCGCCCGGCGTGGGCAAAACCAGTGTCGGGCGTTCCATCGCAGAATCCCTCGGCCGGCCGTTCTATCGGTTCAGCGTTGGCGGTATGCGTGACGAAGCCGAGATCAAGGGCCACCGTCGCACCTACATTGGCGCCCAGCCGGGCAAGCTGGTGCAGGCGCTCAAAGACGTGGAGGTGATGAACCCGGTGATCATGCTCGATGAGATCGACAAGATGGGCCAGAGCTACCAGGGCGATCCGGCCTCGGCATTGCTCGAAACCCTCGATCCTGAGCAGAACGTCGAGTTCCTTGATCACTACCTGGACCTGCGCCTGGATTTGTCGAAGGTGCTGTTCATTTGCACCGCCAACACGCTGGACTCCATTCCCGGCCCGCTGCTGGACCGAATGGAAGTGATTCGACTCTCGGGTTACATCACCGAAGAAAAACTCGCCATTGCCAAACGCCATCTCTGGCCCAAGCAGTTGGAAAAGGCCGGCGTAGCCAAAAACAAGCTGAGCATCAGCGACAGCGCCCTGCGCGCGGTGATCGAAGGTTATGCACGTGAAGCCGGTGTGCGTCAGTTGGAAAAGCAGCTGGGCAAACTGGTGCGAAAGGCTGTAGTCAAGCTGCTGGATAAACCCGACAGCGTGGTCAAGATCGGCCCCAAAGACCTGGAATCTTCCTTGGGCATGCCGGTGTTCCGTAGCGAGCAAGTGCTTTCGGGTACGGGCGTCATCACCGGGCTGGCCTGGACCAGCATGGGCGGCGCGACGTTGCCGATCGAGGCGACGCGGATTCACACGCTCAACCGCGGCTTCAAGCTCACCGGGCAACTGGGGGACGTGATGAAGGAGTCTGCCGAAATCGCCTACAGCTACGTCAGCTCCAATCTGGCGAAGTTTGGCGGCGACAAGTCGTTCTTCGATGAGGCCTTCGTTCATCTGCACGTGCCGGAAGGCGCGACCCCGAAAGATGGCCCGAGCGCAGGCGTGACCATGGCCAGTGCGTTGTTGTCTCTGGCGCGTAATCAGGCACCGAAGAAAGGCGTGGCCATGACCGGCGAGCTGACATTGACCGGGCATGTACTGCCGATTGGTGGGGTGCGTGAAAAAGTCATCGCGGCGCGGCGCCAGAAGATCTTCGAACTGATCCTGCCTGAGCCGAACCGCGGCAACTTCGAGGAACTGCCGGACTACCTGAAAGAAGGCATCACCGTGCATTTCGCCAAGAAGTTCGCGGATGTGGCAAAGGTGTTGTTCTGACATTGGCAAAAAGGGGCTAAGCCCGCCCCGCTTCTTCCCGGAGGCGGGTGCAACCCTGGCTTGCCCCGCCGCTGCCGAAGCCGCACTCACGCACGCACGCACGCACGCCAGGCTTGTCCCGTTTCTGCCAAAGGCGCATGCACACCTGGCTGATCCCGCTTCTGCCGAAGGCGTAGGAGCGTGGCTTGTCCCGCGATCTGTTGCGCAGCGACAGCAACTGGCCGAACGCGGTGGACCTGACCCCCCGCGTGCTCAGATTCTACGACCGGTTCCCGGCCTATCGCGAAGCCTCTCTCCCACGCCCTCCGGGCAGAATCAAAAACCGCTCAGCAGCAAAATCTTGAATCATCTTCGGTTATGCTCGGCCTACGTTGCCCAAGACCGGAGCCTCCATGACCCCTGCCCGCCTGCTTGTCCCGCTAACCTTCGCGCTGTTGGCCGCTTGCGCCCAGCAACCCAGACAAATCGTTTCCCTGGATGACCAAAGCGACTGCCCGATCAAACTCAAGACCGGCCAGACGCTGATGCTCATGCTCCCCAGCAACCCCACCACCGGCCACCGCTGGCTTATGCAAAACCCTGCGCCCTCGATCCTGCGCAGTCTCGGCCCTGAGGTGTACAACAACCCGGAAGACATCGGCATGGTAGGCACATCGGGGCAATCGGTCTGGCGCTACAAGGCGGCAAACGCAGGCAACGGGCACTTGATGATGGTCTACCAGCAACCGTGGGCGCCGGAAGTCCCGCCTGAGCGCACTTTCGATTGCGCGATTACGGTGAACTGAGGTGTTCACCCTAGACGTCATGACGCTGGCCGATTACGACGCGGTTATCGATCTGATGAAGCGCACTCCCGGCGTCACGTTCAGGGACGCAGACTCACGGGAATCCACCGCCCGCTACCTGCAACGTAATCCGGGCTTGAGCTTTGTCGCCAAAGCTCAAGGCGAACTCGTCGGGTGCGTGATGTGTGGACACGACGGTCGCCGTGGCTATTTACAGCACCTGATCGTGGCACCTGAGCACCGACGTCAGGGCCTGGGCGCTTCATTGGTAGAGCGCTGCCTGTCAGGGCTGGAACAAGAAGGCATCGTCAAATGCCACCTCGACGTGATCAAGACCAACAGCGCAGCCGCTCAATACTGGAGCGGCCAAGGCTGGAGCTTGAGGACAGATATCGACCGGTATTCGTTGATCCGGTCAGGCGATCACAACGCTTGAAGCAACCACGAAACCTGTAGGAGCGCGCTTGCCCGCGAAGCCATTGTTCCAGCCGCCGGAGATGCCTCTGACATCCTGGCCTTTTCTCGGGCAAGCGCGCACCTATAAGGTCTGCGCAAACTCTGCAGGGGCTGACAAGCAACGCGAGTCTGCGATGCAATCTCTCTGACACCGCGCCTCATTCCGCCAGCAACACCGCCGCATCGAATCCCAGGCGCAAGTTGCCCCAATGCCGTCCATCGAAGAAAAACGGCACGTCGATCTCGGTCATTATTTCGCCGGTGTCGCGCAGGTAGGTCTGCAACAGGAAGCGCTGTTTATTCCCCGCCGCACGCAGGCCTATAGGGTCGGAGAACATGCGTTTGTTCCGGCAAACAGGCAGGTCGACTTCACGATTGCCGGTAGGTTTTTGTGAAACCCAACTGTTGTTGACCGGGCAGTAACCCTTGGCGTCGACGATGAACGTAACCTTGCCGCCGCGTGTGCCCTTGGTGAGCTTGTCGCACTCCTCCTGACACACTTGGGCGAAGCGCTCGGTGTAACTGGTCATGAATTGCTTCGGATCGGTGTTCGGAATCGGTTTGTAGGTCTGATCGAACAGATTGACGCCCTGCCCCAGCAGCTCAGCCAGGCGCGATTGCAAAACGTCGCGGCAATGGCTGGCACGCGTGATTGCAGCGTCCAGCTGCCCGTGACCGAGAACGAATTTGCCCAGCAGCGCTTGCACCTTTTCTGCCACGCCGGACAGGTCGCGGGTGGCGGTCGCCGAATGCTGCATGCGCTGATCAATGGACTGACTGTCGGCATGGATCTGCGTGACGCGTTCGTTGATGCCTGTGTTGCTGTCGGCAAATTGCTGGATGTGCCCAGCGATGTCGGCGAGCTTGCCGTTGGTGGACTCAAAGTCAACGATCATGCTCTCGAAATGGCCGGAAGCGCGTTCGACCACTTTCTGGGTTTCACGCGCACTGTGGCTGATCTGCGTGGTCTGCTCGTGGGTGGAGCCAACTTCCAGCAGCATCGCATCGATGTTTTGCGAGATGTCCTCCGTGGCACGGCTGACGTTTTGCGCCAACGTGCGCACTTCATCGGCAACCACGGCGAAACCACGGCCGCTTTCGCCCGCACGCGCCGCTTCAATGGCCGCGTTGAGCGCCAGCAAGTTGGTTTGGGAGGATATCTGCTGGATCAGCCCGACGATGGATTTGATGCTTGAAGAGCGTTGATTCAGCGCTGACACCAGCGTGCCGAACTCATTGAGACTGCGGGAGATTTCCCCGATGTTGCCCGTCACCTCAAGCAGCTCGGAATAGGACGCACGCGCCATGCTCAGGTTCTGCGCGGTGGTACTGGAAATGCCTTGCGTCTGCTGCGACACCTCCTCGATGCGGCCCACGGCGGTGTTGCTCTGCTCCATCACTTCTTTGGCAAAACGTGCCTGGTGCGTAGCGCTGTCACTGGAATCACTGATGTTCTTCAGCGAACGCGCCGACTCCACGGCGATGTGCACCGTCAACGCCTGAACGTTGCTGATGATCTCGCGCTGCTTGGCCAGAAAGCGGTTGCAGGTACTGGCCAACACACGAATCTCGTCGTGGGTCAGTAACGGCAGATCCTTCGACAGATCGCCCTCACCGTTGGCGATGCCCTCAAGTGCTTTGGTCATGTAGGTCACGGGCCGCACGATCAGGTGTCGGAAGTACCAGACCATGAAACTGACCATGCACAGCGTGAACAGGGTGCTGATGAGAATGGCACGGCTGAGCAGGTCGAGCTTGCCCTGGATCTGGACCAGCAAACCCGCGTCCAGCTGCATGCTGCGCAGGAGCAGCACGATGTCTGCACGGATGCTCAGCGCAACCCAGTACAGCAGGCCACTCACCACCACCAACAGAAAAAGGCTCGACAGCTTTTTGGTCAGTGAGTCGAAGAATTGCCTTTCAATAGACTCATAGAAGGCCTTTAACGTCTGCATGCCGTGACTCCCTGGGGCAAGGTGGAAAGTGGTGCTCTAGGTGATGTGAATCGGCTGCTGTCACGAAAGCTTTAACGACGAATGGTACTTACTCGCAAAGCGCTTGCCTTGCGAACCCATTTGTTGCCCCAGATCATCTGGTAACCGGTCAACGAACGCACGGACGTCAGCGCGCTACCCGGTGTTTTACATAGATAACCCCTGCGCCTGAGGCCGCCGCCGTTCGGGTCTGAAGCTCGAATGCGCTGTTCTGCGCCCTGATCAAGTCACTCAACTTTTTATGACCGTGGGTGCGTGGATCGAACTCCGGGCGCAACTTGGTGATGTTGGTGCCCAGTGCCCCTAACTGCGCCCAGCCTTCATCGTCGGCGATGTCATCCAGCACTTTGGCAATGAACGCTACCGGCACTTTGGGCTTTTTCTGTTCAGCCGGCGCTGCAACGGTTTTCGCAGCCTCGTTGGTGGACGACTGCGATTCTGTGGCTGCAGGCACTTCGTGCCCCTCGGACGGCGCAATTGCATCTTCGCGCAGCAGTTCGGTGTAGATGAACTTGTCGCAGGCGGATACGAACGGTCTGGGGGTTTTCTCTTCGCCAAAGCCATACACCGTCAGCCCTTCTTCACGCAGGCGGGAGGCGAGCCGGGTGAAGTCACTGTCGCTGGACACCAGGCAGAACCCGTCGAAGCGCCGGGTGTAGAGCAAGTCCATGGCGTCGATGATGAGCGAGCTGTCGGTCGCGTTTTTGCCTTTGGTGTAGGCGAATTGCTGAATGGGCTGGATCGAGTGTTCGAGAAGGACTTTTTTCCAGCCGCCCAGTTGAGGGCCGGTCCAGTCACCGTAGATGCGCTTTACGTTGGCGACGCCATATTTGGCGATTTCTTCGAAGAGACCCTCGACGATGGCGGCGGGCGCATTGTCGGCGTCAATCAATACAGCGAGGTGTTTTTGCGAGTGGTTGGCAGCTGAAGTGGCCATGGTTCGTCCTTGTAGGAAGTTGGCCAAACATACCGCTAAACCGTGTTGGAAACATGCTCATAAATCGGGGTAGTTGAAGGTATCAATCACGTGCCTGACCAAAAAAAAGCGCCTGCAGAAGGACAACTCCTGCAGGCGCCTGAACGCTACATCTTCACTTCACATCACTTCACATCGAAACGGTCCAGGTGCATTACCTTGGTCCAGGCTGCCACGAAGTCTTTGACGAACTTCTCATGCGCATCGGCGCTGCCATAGACTTCGGCCAACGCGCGAAGCTGGGCGTGTGAGCCAAAGACCAGATCGACCCGCGTGCCGGTCCATTTAACAGCGCCGGTTTTACGGTCGCGGCCCTGGAACTCATCCTTGGCGGGCGACGTGGCGTTCCACTCAGTGCTCATGTCGAGCAGGTTGAGGAAGAAGTCATTGGTCAGTGCGCCGGGACGTTGCGTGAATACCCCGTGTTTGCTCTGCCCGACGTTGGTTTCAAGGACACGCAGACCGCCCACCAACACCGTCATTTCCGGTGCGGTCAATGTCAGCAGTTGCGCCTTGTCGACCAGCAACGCCTCGGCCGAAACGGTGTACTTGCCCTTCTGGTAGTTACGGAAGCCATCGGCGATCGGCTCAAGGAAGCCGAACGACTCGACATCGGTCTGCTCCTGGGAAGCATCCATACGGCCTGGCGTGAAAGGTACGTTCACGCTCTGACCGGCGTTCTTCGCTGCAAGCTCTACGCCGGCATTGCCCGCCAGCACGATCAAATCCGCCAGCGAGATTTTCTTGCCGCTCGATTGCGCGCCGTTGAACTCGTTCTGGATGCCTTCAAGGGCACTCAGTACATGCGCCAGTTGCTCAGGCTGGTTCGACGCCCAGTCCTTCTGCGGGGCGAGACGAATACGGCTACCGTTGGCGCCGCCGCGCTTGTCGGAGCCACGGAAGGTGGAGGCAGATGCCCAGGCCGTCGAGACCAGCTGCGGCACGGACAGGCCCGAAGCGAGAATCTTGCTCTTGAGCGAGGCAACGTCGGCCTCATCGACCAGCGCGTGATCAACCTCAGGAATCGGGTCTTGCCAAAGCAGTTCTTCAGCCGGCATTTCCGGACCGAGGTAACGTGCCAATGGACCCATGTCTCGGTGGGTCAGCTTGAACCATGCGCGGCCAAACGCGTCGGCCAGCTGATCCGGGTTATCGCGGAAGTTACGGGAAATCGGCTCGTAGATCGGATCGAAGCGCAACGCCAGGTCCGAGGTCAACATGGTCGGTGCGTGTCGTTTGTTCGGGTCGTGAGCGTCCGGAACAGTACCGGCACCGCCGCCGTTTTTCGGGATCCACTGATGCGCGCCGGCAGGGCTCTTGGTCAGTTCCCACTCAAAGCGGAAGAGGTTTCCCAGATACTCGTTGCTCCACTGGGTAGGCGTCGAGGTCCAGGTCACTTCCAGGCCGCTGGTGATGGTGTCAGCGCCCTTGCCGGTGCCGAAGCTGTTTTTCCAGCCAAAACCTTGTTGCTCCAGATCAGCCGCTTCAGGCTCCGCGCCCACGTTGTCTGCCGGGCCTGCACCGTGGGTTTTACCGAAGGCGTGGCCGCCGGCGATCAACGCTACGGTCTCTTCATCGTTCATGGCCATGCGGCCGAATGTTTCACGAATATCTATGGCCGATGCGACCGGGTCTGGCCGACCTTCAGGGCCTTCCGGGTTCACATAGATCAGGCCCATCTGCACTGCGGCAAGCGGGTTCTCGAGATTGCGCTCAGGGTTGTGATTACGGCTTTCTTCGTTGCCGTGATTTTCAGGCTCGGCGACCAGCGTGCCGTCGCCAGGCTGTTGCATTTCCTTCTGCGCGCCGTAGCGATCTTCGCCGCCCAGCCACGTGGTTTCAGAACCCCAGTACACTTCTTCCTCTGGCTCCCACACGTCAGGACGACCACCCGAGTAGCCGAATGTCTTGAAGCCCATGGACTCCAGCGCAACGTTGCCGGTGAGGATGATCAGGTCAGCCCAGGAAATCTTGCGGCCGTATTTTTGCTTGATCGGCCAGATCAGACGGCGCGCCTTGTCGAGGCTGACGTTATCGGGCCAGCTGTTGAGCGGCGCAAAACGCTGCTGCCCTGCCCCGGCGCCACCACGGCCATCACCGGTACGATACGTACCGGCACTGTGCCAGGCCATACGAATGAACAGTGGGCCATAGTGACCGAAGTCGGCCGGCCACCAGTCCTGCGAATCGGTCATCAGCGCGCGCAAGTCTTGCTTGACGGCGTTGAGGTCCAGGCTCTTGAATTCTTTGGCGTAGTCGAATTGCTCGCCCATCGGATCGGACAAGTCAGATTGCTGGTGAAGGATTTTCAGATTAAGTTGTTTCGGCCACCAATCGCGATTGGTCGTACCGCCACCTGCGGCGTGATTAAAAGGGCATTTCGATTCGGTTGACATACTTTTATTTTCCTTAGCAGGTTTGAAACTTGAATCGGCCAGCGTGGCCTGAACCCGATCTAGACTAGCGGCCTGGGGCCAGAGCGCCAATAGAACTAAAACAACGGGTCGATAGCCAGAGTCTTTTACCACTTCACCTCATTTGGATGGGTGGAATATTGAGGCAAAAAAAGACCGATTCGTGACCTCTCGGAGAACAAATCAGCCTCTCTTTTTGTAACTTCTTAACTGTATAACCCCCTTCAACTACTGAAAAATACGGGCATCGAGCGTACCCACGATCAGGCTGGCACCGTGTGCGTTGAGATGATTGAAGTCTTGATAAAAGGAGCTGACATCCCCGATCAAGCAGGTCTGGCCCTTGCAGAACAGATCGTCCAGCTTCACCAGTTTGATGCGACCCCTTTCGTCATGACGCTCGAACAGCTCGCGTGAGTAGCGCTGTAACGCACCATGTTTGGCCAGCGGCACGGACACGTCGTTCACCAACTGCAATTTCTGCGACTCAGGGTCATCGGCCAGACGTGCAAGGCGGTAATACAGATTCTTGGGATTGATGGTTTGTTGCGGCACTTGCGCCACCACATAGAGCTGAGTGCCGATGCTTCGGTAGGCCTCGATCGTGCGGTCCAGCGCTTGGGTGAACACCCGGCGCGAGGCCTCTCGCGATTTGATGCGACTTTGCTCAGACACTAAAAAATATTTGCTCAGTTCGCTCTGCCCATAATCTCCATCGGTGTAGAGCGTCCAGCGCGCCACCAGCACCACGCGCTGGATGCCGTGGGACTTTACGTACTCAAACTCCCGATCCGCCAGCTGCGTACATACCCCTGGGTCATAGTTGCCGTTTGCCACGTCCAGACCCAGCAACGGAGGGCACCCCCCCAGCCCGATATGCACGATGGTTTCTGCGCGCCCCCTCGCTGCTGCATCGAACGCCGGCAGAAGTGCTTCTGAATGGCTGTCGCCGAACACTGCAAGATCGGGTGTGCCGTGCGGATTTGCCATGCCAAACAGGCAAAACCCTATACCGCGGCCCTTACCATCTGCATTGTGCTCACAGCGACTGCGCACCTCGGTTTCAGCAAATTCGCTGTCCAGCGCGCGGTCGATGTTAAAACGCTGATTGAAGCCGTTACTCAGATAGCCCGCCATCCCGAACGCCATGAATAGCACCGAGCCCAAGGCACCCAGGGTAAAAATCCGCTTGCGGCTAAAGGTGGTTTTTTGCCGGAAGGCCTGCTCGACATAGCGCCAGCTCAGATAAGCCAGCAGCAGCGATAACCCCGCCAACGGTAGCATCACAGCCGCCGACGGCTCTTTAAACGTGCTCTGCCGCGCAAAAGCGAAAACCGGCTGATGCCACAGGTAAGCGCTGTAGCTGATCAGCCCGATGAACACAAAGCCGCGACTGCTCAACACAGCGCCAACCCACGTCTTTGGCGTGGCAAACAGGATGATCAGCGCCGCCCCCAGCGTAGGCACAAGCGCGTTCAGGCCAGGGAATGGCGTGTTGCTGTCGAAGGCAAATACGGCATACGCAATCATCCCGATGCCAAGCAGCGCAGCCCATTGGTTGAGCGGGCCGCGTGCGTCCTCGACACGGGGTCGCCAGGAGAAGTAAAAGGCGATGAACGATCCGACCAAAAGCTCCCAGGCGCGGGCATGAAGCAGGTAGAAACTGGTGCTGGATCCCTGAGCGGCGCCCACTTGCGCCATCGTCAGACTGGCAACTGCACCGGCCGCCAGCAGCGCCAGGATCCACACCCGCCCCAACCTCCAGGTCAGCATAAGCAACAGCGGAAATAGAACGTAATATTGCTCCTCAACTGCCAGCGTCCAGGTGTGCAGCAAGGGTTTGAGTTCGGCAGAGGCATCGAAATAGCCGCTTTCAAGCCAGAAGAGCAGGTTCGATGAAAAAACCGGCACCGCTACCAGGCTTTTCGCGAAGTACTTGAAGTCCGGGGGGTCAAGAATGAGCCACGCCGCTGGCAGACAGATGAGCATCATCACAAACAGCGACGGAAGGATCCTGCGCGCCCGGCGTTCATAGAACGTAACCAGCGAAAACCTGCCAGCCATCATTTCGCTGAGAATGATCGAGGTGATCAGGTAACCGGAAATCACGAAGAACACATCGACCCCGACGAAACCGCCGGAGAACACGTGCAGGCCCGAATGAAACAGGATGACAGGAATGACAGCGACCGCGCGCAATCCATCGACTTCGGGGCGGTACTTGAGTGCAGGATTATGAACATTCCCCATGATCGGGATCTTCCTTGTGGGTGAGCAGGTGATTGGCAGCGCGATAAAAAGCCTGGCGACAACACGAGCTCACGCCGGAACGAAAACGTTCGAGCGTAGCTACCGCTAGCACATCGGTTTGAGATGAGGTGTGCCGCGAACGCGGCGGGAAAGAGTCGACGCAGTGCTGCGACGAGTCATGTTTATTACATCACCGCGCAATACCTGTCCAGCCGGGGGAGAAAAATGCGCGCATCCGCTTTTTAGCCCGCCATCTGCGCGGGGGGTTTGCCCTGACGCTGTCGCAAAAAGCCGCCTCTGTGTCACGGAAGATACATATGAGAAACGAGAAATAGAAACTCCCGACATTGATTCTCATTTGAGTGGCGCCCCGCTTGAGGCTGAGCCGCTGCGCCTTTGATTCTGAGCGCAGCCCGCAGGAGCGTGACTTGTCCGCGATGGGGTGCGCAGCAGCCCAGAAACCAGATGCCACCGTTGCATCGGCATACCGCAGGCCTGCCGCTTCGCGCCAGATCGTCGACAAGTCAACTCCTACGCCTTCGGCAGAAGCGGCGGCCAGGCGCTGCCCGCCCACGGGTTTTGCTTCTGGTGTGCGTCCTTCGTGATATGAGGTTTCGGCCCGGCGCGGTAATTGGCTAAAATGCCGCACTTTTCGTCGCCCCCACCGGAATCATCGTGAGCAAAGACCCCGACCGCCTTTTCGCCCAACCGCTGCCCCAGGTGCCGGATTTCGCCTTCAACGAGGACGTGGTGCGGGTGTTCCCGGACATGATCAAGCGCTCGGTGCCCGGTTATCCAGCGATCGTCGAGAACCTGGGTGTGCTCGCCGCTCAGTTCGCGCAGCCCCACAGCGTGCTGTATGACCTGGGCAGTTCGCTGGGCGCGGTCACTCAGGCACTGCGCCGCCATGTGCGCACGGACGACTGTCGGGTCATCGCTGTGGATAACTCAAGTGCGATGGTCGAGCGCTGCCGGGAATACCTCAACGCTCAAGACTCGATGTTTCAGGAGTTGCTGCCAGTAGAGGTGATCGAGGGCGACATTCTCGCGCTGGAGTTTCAGCCAGCCTCGGTGGTGGCGCTCAACTTCACGCTGCAATTTATCGCGCCCGATCAACGCCTGACATTGCTGACCCGTATTCATCAGGCGCTGCTGCCGGGCGGCGCGCTCATTCTTTCGGAAAAACTGCGTTTCGATGACGATCATGAGCACACGCTGTTGACCGACCTGCACGTCGCGTTCAAACGCGCCAACGGCTACAGCGAACTGGAGATCGCACAGAAACGCAGCGCGATTGAAAACGTGATGAAACCCGACAGCCTCCAGCAGCACCGCGAACGCTTGCTCTCAGCAGGCTTCTCGAAAGTCGTGCCGTGGTTCCAGTGCCTTAATTTCGCCTCTTTGATTGCCCTGCCATGATTGATTTAGTGCCCCTGGTCCGCCGCTTGGCGGGGACACCTTTGTACGCCTGGGCTCAAACGCTTCAGGCACAACTCGATACCAAGATGCAGAAAGGCCACGGCGACCTTGAGCGCTGGCAAGGCGCACTGAACGCCCTGCCCGATCTGCTGCCGACGCGGGTCAATTTGAAGGACAGCTTCACGCTGGACGCTGAGTGCAACGGTGAGACGCGCACTCAAACGCGCAAAGCGCTGATGGGCTTATCCCCTTGGCGCAAGGGACCGTTCAACGTGTTCGGCGTGCACATCGACACAGAATGGCGCTCGGACTGGAAGTGGTCGCGGGTAGCTCCGCACCTTAATCTCAAGGGCAAACGCGTGCTGGATGTTGGCTGTGGCAACGGCTATTACCAGTGGCGCATGCTCGGTGCCGGGGCGGATTGCGTGATCGGCGTTGACCCTAACTGGCTGTTCTTCTGCCAGTTCCAAGCCATGCAGCGCTTCTTGCCGGATCTGCCAGCCTGGCACCTGCCATTCACCCTGGAAGATCTGCCTGCCAAGCTCGAAGGCTTCGATACGGTATTTTCGATGGGCGTGCTGTATCACCGCAAATCGCCAATCGACCATTTGCTCGCGCTGAAGGATTGCCTCGTCAAAGGCGGTGAACTGGTACTCGAAACCATGGTGGTGGAAGGCGACGTGCATCAGGTGTTGGTGCCTGAAGACCGCTACTCGCAAATGCGCAACGTGTGGTTCCTGCCCTCTGTCCCGGCACTCGAACTGTGGCTAAGACGCGCTGGCTTTGTCGATGTGCGCTGCGTGGATGTCAGCACTACGACCGTTGAGGAACAGCGCGGGACGGAGTGGATGCGCTTTCAGTCGCTGGGCGACTTCCTGGACCCCGAAGATCACAGCAAGACCGTCGAAGGCCTGCCAGCACCGCGTCGCGCGGTGATCGTGGGCCGCAAGCCCTAGCTTCCCGGTATCCCCACGGACGACGGGAACTGTAGGAGCGCGCTTGTCCGCGAATCGCGGTGGGTCAGGCAACAGCCACGTATCTGACCCCACGCACATCGCGGCCAAACATGCTCCTAAAGGATTGGTAGGTGTTGCATCAACCCTTGTAAGCAGCCGCGAGAATCAACGCTTTCATTTCTGCAACAGCTGCCTTGAAACCCACAAACAGCGCGTGGGCCACCAGCGCGTGGCCAATGTTCAGCTCATTGACACCCTTGATCGCCGCAATGGCGTCCACATTGTGGTAATGCAGCCCATGACCCGCATTGACGATCAGGCCTTGAGCGATGCCGAATGCAATGCCGTCCGCCACGCGCTTCAATTCCTCAGCGATCTCGGTCGGAGTTTGCGCATCGGCATAACGACCGGTGTGCAGCTCAATTGCCGGGGCACCAACTCGGCGCGACGCTTCAATCTGGCGCTCGTCGGCGTCAATGAACAACGACACTTCGGCGCCCATGGCTGAAAGACGATCCACGGCAGCCTTGATGCGCGCTTCCTGACCGGCAACATCCAGACCACCCTCGGTGGTGAGTTCCTGACGCGTTTCCGGGACCAGACAAATGTGCGCCGGACGAATCCGCTCGGCAAACGCCATCATCTCGTCGGTCACGCCCATTTCGAAGTTCATACGGGTCTGCAGCACGTCCTTGAGCAGCAATACATCGCGCTCTTGAATGTGGCGGCGATCCTCACGCAAATGAACGGTAATCCCGTCGGCGCCCGCTTCTTCAGCGTCGAGCGCAGCCTTGACCGGATCGGGGTAGCGGGTGCCGCGGGCCTGTCGCAACGTGGCCACGTGGTCGATGTTCACGCCAAGAAGAATGCGGGTGCTTTGGGTCACAGTGTTCTCCTGAAATTCTGATCTGGCCAGGACGTGTTGCCTGGAAATGGATTGCAAAGCGATAGGTCGGATTCTAGGGCTGGCGAAACAACTCACGGCTGACAAGAGGCCGCCCGCCCAGATGAACCGCCAGCGCCTGTCTCATCAAGCGTTTGGCCGCCGACAAAGCACCCGGCGCCGTCCAGTCCGCTTCAGCCATAGCAAGCAATTCGGCGCCCTGAAACTGGCCGGGTTGAAACAGATAAACACGCTCAAGGCCTGCGTCCACCTGAAGCCGATACATGCCTTCGGCTGATAACGGTTCCCCATTGACGTCGACGTCGAGGGCGAAACCGTAACCCAGGTCGTCCAGCAGGCGCCACTCGAACGAGCGCAACAAGGGCTCAAGCGCACGGCCCTCGGCCAGCGCCACCAGTGTTGCAGCATAGTGATCGAACACCCCGGGGTGCGGGTCTTCGGCGGGCAAAAGACGAATCAGTAATTCATTCAGGTACAGGCCGCTGAAAAGCGCTTCACCTTCGAGCCAGCAGGAAACCCCGAACGCCTCCATGCGACCCACGTTCTTCAACTCGCCGCGTCCACGAAACTCTATATCCAGCGGCACGAACGGCCTGGCAAGCGTCCCCGCCTTGCCACGAGCGCTGCGCAATACGGCACGCAGGCGACCTTGGGGCGTGATGAAGTCAACCAGAGCACTGGTTTCTCGGTACGCCCGGCTGTGCAACACATAGGCGAGCTGGCCGGCTGGCGGCGGTGAGGACATGCACTTCTCGATGAAAGAAAGCGGTTTACACAACCCGTAACCAAAGTGGGAGGGAGCTTGCTCGCGATGCCCGGTGAAACAGCCAACATCAACGCTGAATGTTACGCCCTCATCGCGAGCAATCCCCCTCCCACATCAGAGCCATCTGTCACAGCGCCTGGACGTCTTACAGGTCGCCGTAACCCAGCGAGCGCAGTGCGCGTTCATCGTCGGACCAGCCGCCTTTGACCTTGACCCAGAGATTGAGCATGACTTTGGAGTCGAATAGCAGCTCCATGTCCCGACGCGCGTCGGTGCCGATGCGCTTGATGCGGTCGCCCTTGTCACCAATGATGATCTTCTTCTGACCGTCACGCTCGACCAGGATCAGCGCGTGGATGTGCAAGGTTCTGCCCTGCTGCTTGAATTCTTCGATCTCGACGGTGATCTGGTACGGAACCTCGGCACCGAGCTGACGCATGATCTTTTCTCGCACCAGTTCAGCCGCCAGAAACCGGCTGCTGCGGTCGGTAATCTGGTCTTCCGGGAAGAAGTGATCGTTCTCCGGCAGATGGCTGGCGATCAAGGTTTCCAGTGCTTGGAGGTTATGCCCGTGCTGCGCGGAAATAGGCATGATCGAGGCATTCGGCAATTGGCCTTGCAGCCACTCCAGGTGCGGCATCAGATCGGCTTTGTCTTCGATACGGTCAGTCTTGTTGATCGCGAGAATCACCGGACCCTGCACGTACTGAACGCGTTCGAGGACCATCTGGTCCTCGTCGGTCCAGCGTGTGCGGTCAACCACGAAAATCACCACATCGACGTCTTTCAACGCGGCGGATGCGGTTTTGTTCATGTAGCGGTTGAGCGCTTTTTCGCCATTCTTGTGCATGCCGGGGGTGTCGACGTAGATCGCCTGCACGGCGCCCTCGGTCTTGATGCCCAGCATGTTGTGGCGTGTGGTTTGAGGCTTGCGCGAGGTGATCGCAAGCTTCTGACCCAGGATGTGGTTCAGCAGCGTGGACTTGCCCACGTTGGGCCGGCCAACAATGGCGACATAGCCACAGCGTGTTGCAGTTGAATCAGTCATTGCCGTTCTCCACGCCAAGGGCAATAAGTGCTGCGGCCGCTGCTACCTGTTCGGCAATGCGGCGGCTGACACCCTGTCCCCGGCTTTTTTCATTCAGTAAGGTGATCTCGCATTCGACGAAAAACGTCCGGCAATGCGGTTCGCCTTGAATATCCACGACTTCGTAGCGAGGCAGATCACAGGCACGCGATTGCAGAAACTCTTGCAGTCGGGTCTTGGGATCCTTGTTGGTGTCGACCAGCGTCAGACTGTCGAACTCGGTGGTGAGCCAGGCGAGCACCCGGTCACGGGCGACGTCCATGCCAGCGTCAAGATAAATCGCGCCGATCAAGGCTTCCAGCGCATCGGCAAGAATTGACTCGCGACGAAAACCACCGCTTTTCAGCTCACCGGAACCCAGGCGCAGGTATTCACCCAGATCAAATCCGCGGGCCAGCAAGGCAAGGGTTTCACCCTTCACCAGCCGCGCACGCAAACGCGACAGCTGTCCTTCGCGCGCTTGCGGGAAGCGATCAAACAACGCCTCACCGGCGACAAAGTTGAGAATGGCATCGCCGAGAAACTCCAGACGCTCGTTATTGCGTCCGGCAAAACTGCGGTGTGTGAGGGCCAGGATCATCAGTTCCTGGTCCTTGAAGGTGTAGCCGAGCTGACGCTCGAGGCGACTCAATGAAACGCTCACGGTTTACCCACGCTGAATTCGTGGTCGAATTTGACCACCAGATCGATGTTCTGGATAAGTGGCTCACGTTTTTCGTACTTCAAGTGGGCGAGGAACCCGTTGTTCTCCGCCGTCACGCTTAACGCCTTGTTCAAATCCAAATCCCGAATGTTATTGATCTGCATCCCTTTCCCGACGTAGTCGTAAAAGGCGCCGACCGTTGTGACATCTGCCGCTTTGTCAGTCCCGACCGCCTCGATGATCTTCTTCACCGACATGTAGTCGAGGTAATGCGGCACCAGCTTTGCAGCAGTGGTCGCAGCAAAGGCGAGGACAGCCAGCAGCACCAGCCATCCAATGAACGACAAGCCTTTTTGCGAACGGGCGAATGTCATGTGCGACCTCAAGAGTAGTCTTTCAATTCTGTCTGAAAGGAGAATTGGCATTCACCCGTTTCTCAGCCTGCCAAAATGACATACGGCGCTGTTGGAAACAGCGCCGCATTGGCTACTTGATCAACCCGACTCGCGAGAAGTTGGGGAAGTGGCTCAGCTTGGGTTCCGGCCAGCTCATCCACACGGCGAAAGCCTTGCCTACGATGTTCTTGTCCGGAACCATGCCCAGCTCATCCTTGGGAATATTAGGGTCATCCCAATAACGGCTGTCATTAGAGTTATCGCGGTTATCGCCCATCATGAAGTAATGAGCTGCCGGGACTGTCCACTCGCTGTCCGGCGGCGCGCGGTATCGACTCATTTCCTGACGGATCTGGTGCTCCACGTCGCCCAGCTTCTCTTGATAAAGCTCCGCGCTGCCCAGCGTGCCTGGCTCGGTGCCGATCAACTGCTTGGCAACCAGCTCACCGTTCACGAACAGGCGCTTGTCACTGGTGTAGCGAATCTTGTCGCCCGGAAGACCCACGACGCGTTTGATGTAGTTGACGCTTGGATCGCTTGGGTAGCGAAACACCATCACATCCCCACGCTGCGGGTCACCCAAGGAAATTACCTTCTGATCAAGCACTGGCAGGCGTATGCCATACGAGAACTTGTTGACCAGAATGAAATCGCCTACGTCGAGAGTTGGTTTCATTGAACCAGACGGAATCTGGAACGGCTCGACCAGAAAAGACCGGAGCACCAGCACGATGAACAGCACCGGAAAGAACGATTTGCCGTATTCAACCAGCAATGGCTCTTTGTTCAGTTGTTCAACGACGCCGACATCAGGCTGGCTGACGCTGCCCTGATAAGTCGCTATCGCAGTACGCCGGCGTGGCGCCAACACGATCAGATCGAACAGAGCCAGCAAGCCGCATACGGCGACGGCGATGACTAACAACAGTGGGAAATTTAGTGACATAGGGCCTGACTATTCCAACCTGAGCACTGCAAGGAAGGCTTCTTGTGGAATTTCCACATTGCCCACCTGCTTCATGCGTTTTTTACCGGCCTTCTGTTTTTCCAGCAGCTTGCGCTTACGACTGACGTCGCCGCCGTAACATTTGGCCAATACGTTCTTTCTGAGTGCCTTGACGGTTGTACGCGCCACAACCTGCCCGCCGATGGCGGCCTGGATTGCAACGTCGAACATCTGACGAGGAATCAGTTCTTTCATCTTTTCAGTCAACGCGCGACCTTTGTAGTTCGCGTTGTCCCGATGAACGATCAATGCCAGCGCGTCGACCTTCTCACCGTTGATCAGTACATCCAGCTTCACCAGGTTGGCTGACTGGTAACGGTCGAAATGGTAGTCCAGGGACGCATAACCACGACTGACCGACTTCAGCCGGTCGAAGAAGTCCAGAACCACTTCGTTCATCGGCAGATCGTAGGTCACCTGAACCTGAGTACCGAGGAACAGCATGTCGTGCTGCACGCCCCGCTTCTCGATGCACAACGTAATGACGTTACCAAGGTGCTCCTGAGGCACAAGGATATTGGCGCGAACGATTGGCTCGCGCATGTCCTCGATACTGGACAGGTCCGGAAGCTTGGAGGGGTTGTCTACGTGGATCGTTTCACCGGTCTTGAGCAGCAGCTCGAAAATAACCGTCGGCGCAGTCGTGATCAGGTCCAGGTCGTACTCGCGCTCAAGGCGCTCCTGAATGATCTCCATGTGCAGCATGCCGAGGAAGCCGCAGCGGAAGCCAAAGCCCAGCGCGTCAGAGCTTTCCGGGGAATATTGCAGCGAGGAATCGTTCAGGGTCAGTTTCTGCAGCGCTTCGCGGAAATCCTCGAAATCGTCAGAACTGACCGGGAACAGTCCGGCGTATACCTGCGGCTGGATGCGTTTGAATCCAGGCAAGACTTCGACATCCGGCGTGGTGCTCAGGGTCAGCGTGTCGCCAACCGGGGCGCCGTGAATGTCTTTGATGCCGGCGATGATGAAGCCCACTTCGCCGGCTTTGAGATCGACGGTTGCGGTGTGCTTGGGGTTAAAGACGCCGACGCTATCCACCAAGTGCATCTTGCCGGTGGATTTGACCAGAATCTTGTCGCCCTTCCTGACTCGACCGTGACGCACACGGACCAGGGAAACAACGCCCAGGTAGTTGTCGAACCAGGAGTCGATGATCAGCGCTTGCAGCGGGTCTTCGATATTGCCGGTAGGAGCAGGAATGGTATGAACCAGACGCTCCAGTACCTCATCGACGCCCAGGCCGGTCTTGGCGCTGCAGACCACCGCATCGGTTGCATCGATGCCGATGATTTTTTCGATCTCTTCCTTGACGCGGTCCGGATCGGCTTGCGGCAAATCGATCTTGTTCAGGACCGGCATGACCTCGAGGCCCTGTTCGATCGCGGTGTAGCAGTTAGCCACGGACTGGGCTTCAACGCCCTGCCCCGCATCAACCACCAACAGCGCACCTTCACAGGCAGCCAACGAACGGCTGACTTCGTAGGTGAAGTCCACATGGCCTGGCGTATCAATGAAGTTCAGCTGATAGGTGATGCCGTCTTTTGCCTTGTAATACAAGGTAACGCTGTGGGCCTTGATGGTGATCCCGCGCTCGCGCTCGAGGTCCATGGAGTCAAGCACCTGAGCTTCCATCTCGCGCTCGGACAGGCCGCCGCACATTTGAATGAAACGGTCAGCCAGCGTCGACTTGCCATGGTCAATGTGGGCGATGATGGAGAAATTGCGGATATGACTCAAATCACTCACGGATCAACACTCAAAAGATTGCAGGCAGACTGCCCGCCGAAAAATAGCCGGGAATTGTACCTGAGATAAGACTGGGGCGTCACGTTTGCACTCGAGGCCAGCAAGGGCAGTTATTGCGGACAAAAAAAGGAGCGGCATAACCGCTCCTTTCATTCAAGCGGCTGTTACTCCGCCAGCTTGAAGGTGATGAACGTTGCACGCCCCTGACGCAGGACCCGCATCGATACAGAGCGGTTCTTCGGTAAGCCCTTGGCCACGTCGGTGAACTGCTTGGCCGAGCTGATGGCCTGATTGTTGAGGTGGGTGATGACATCACCCTTTTGCAGACCTATCAAAGAAGCAGGGCCATCCTGCACATCCTTGATGATCACGCCGCCCTTGAGGTCCAGGCTTTTCATTTGCTCGGCAGTCAGGTCGGCGACGGAAACGCCCAGGCGATTACTGTTGCGCTCAACCCCGTCTGCGGCCAGCCCCATCTCTTTGCCTTCGTCCGGCAAGGCACCTACGGTCACGGTCAGCTTCTGGCGCTTGCCGTCACGGATGACGTCGAGCTCTGCTTTGCTGCCGTCTTTCAGATTGCCGATCAGGTGAGGCAAGTCAGCTGACATCACAATTGGTTGGCCGTTGGCGCTCAGAATCACGTCACCGACCTGCAGGCCGCCTTTCGCAGCCGGACCGTCATCAAGCACTTGAGCAACGAGCGCACCGGCTGGCTTGTCGAGGCCGAACGATTCAGCCAGATCCTTGTTCACTTCCTGGATCACGACACCCAACCAACCGCGATTGACCTTGCCGCTGGCCTTGAGCTGGTTGGATACGTCCAGCGCGACATCAATAGGAATCGCGAATGACAGCCCCATGAATCCGCCGGAACGGGTGAATATCTGAGAGTTGATGCCAACCACTTCACCGGCCATGTTGAACAGCGGACCACCGGAGTTACCCGGATTGATCGCTACGTCAGTCTGGATGAACGGCACATACGTGTCGTTTGGCAGGCTGCGACCCTTGGCACTGACAATGCCCTTGGTTACGGAGTGATCGAACCCGAAAGGCGAGCCAATGGCGAGTACCCATTCCCCGACTTTCAATTTGTCGGAATTACCGAGCTTGACGGTGGGGAGGTCCTTGCCGTCGATTTTCAGCAATGCCACGTCGGTGCGCGGATCGGTGCCGACCAGCTTGGCTTTCAGCTCGCTGCGATCGGAGAGGCGAACGAGAATTTCATCGGCGCCATCAATGACATGGTTGTTGGTGAGGACATAGCCATCCGCCGAGATGATAAAGCCTGAACCCAGCGACTGGGCTTCACGCTGGCGATCCCCTTTGCCCGAACCGGAACCCGGTGGTCGAGACCCTGGCGGCATACTGCGCTCAAGGAACTCGCGCAACATGGGGGGCAGACCTTCAAGATCCGGCATCTGCTCTTGAGCGACGGCACGGTCCGGGAGTTTCTGACGGGTACTGATGTTCACCACAGCGGGCGAAGCCTGTTCCACCAACGAGGTGAAGTCTGGCAACGCCTCCGCTTGGGCGGTAACGACCTGGCCAAGCATCAGCATGGCGGCCATCAGGGACAGATAAGATTTCAAGCGTGGTATCGACATACGGCTCCCGTTCACAACGAGCATGGTTAAGCGGTACGGACCTGCAGGCCCGCGGTGCAGACGTGCAATTGAGCACGCAGCGGTGAACTTCTATCGGTCGGCTTCCCAACCCCGGAAACAACAAAGGCCAGAGCCGATAAGCTGTGACCTATAGAAAAAAAAAGAAGTATTTGCAACCGGCAAACCTCACCAAACATTTCAGCGCTTCGCGTCCCGCCCGTAAACACAAGGCCCACACGCCGGACCGCCCAGAATGAAACCTTTTTCATAGTGGACGTCAGACCTTCTAAACGTTGGCTGTTGACCGACTCACTTCTTGGCGGGCGCATCAGCATCATTGCGCATGGACAATGCGATTCGCTCAGCGGTGCCGATAGGGATTTCACCCACGACCGTCACCATTGCATCACCTTTTGGTGTATTGAGTCGACGCGACACGGCGACCGTAGGCCCCAGTTGAGTGCGAATATCAGTGACCGCAGCGCCCGAGACCGGCTCGATGAAAACCGAAAACCGCGCGAGCCCGTCGTCATACATCAAGCTGGTAACCAGGGATTTGGAGTCGGGATCTTTGCGCACCGCAGAGCTGCTAAGCTCAAAACCAGGCGGCAGCCAATCCGAACGCCAGGCAATCGGGGCGGCTTTAGCAGAATCAGATTTGGGTTTTGGTACTTCAACCTGCTTGCAATCCGCACTTGGAGCGAGCATCTGATCGCTAGCCAAGTCGGTCGTATCGAGATCTGTGAACTGGAAACGCTCCAGCAACTGACCTTTGTCGCTTAGCAGAAGTGATTTCAATGGCAGACCGGTTTCGGCATCCAGATGCAACTCCACTCCGTAGCGATGCTGGTCACGGGGCGTCAGCGTGACGATGACTGCTGGCCGCCCCGCAACCCGCGATTTCCCGGCAACCGCCAAGTCATACCAGGCAGACAGCTTTGACGCATCAAACGCATGCACCGCAGAGTCAGGTATGTTGCTCATGCCGGGCACAAGAACACCGCTCACGCATTGGGTTACCCCATCTATACGCAGCACTTCTTGAGCGGAACCATCGAGCTGGAGAAGACGCTCACGGACCTGGCCATCTTTGACGCGGTGCCAGATACGGTGAGTAGAGAAGCTACCGTTTCGTTCATAGACGAAGGTGCCTTGAAAACTTTGCTTCTGTTCTGCCTGCGCAAGACGCCTAAGCTGATCTTGCGCATCATCGGCATGAACCGGAAGGACCAGCCATCCACCTAGAAGTAGCGGCAATAGAGGGATGGGGCGCATGATCCTCCTTAACGGTTTTCCAGGCTTGCGGCACGTGCATAAGGCAGCGCACTTTCGGTGCCTTTCAAAGCAGCCTGCTGGGCATGTTGACGCAGATAACCAGGCAGGCGCTGATCATGCCAACCGGCCTGACCTTGCAATACACCACTGGCCATAGGGCCTGGAGCCTGCTCGCTTTCAGTGTAGCCAGCCAACACGGCCGGGCCTTTCACCTGAGGAGCAAGGTTGGCAGGCTGAACGGACTGTTGGGCAAGTTGAGCACCCGCGATGTCATCCTGGTTGTACAAGCGTACACCTGCCAGAACGGCAACTGTCACCGATGCGGCAACGGCAAGACGACCAAGAGTACGCCATTGACCGCGGCCTGCCTTAATCGGGCTAATCTCATCAGCAATCGCGGCGGCTACTGCTGCCGAGATGTCCAGATGCGGGATCAACAATTCCTTGTGCATCGCTGCACGTGCGATCTGATAACGCGACCATGTGGCACGTGTATCCGCATCGTCGATTGCGCTAAGCACTCGACGTAATTCCAGCTCGTCCGCTTCGTTGTCCATCACCGCGGACAGCGATTCCTGCAGGGCTTCACGACTCATGGCGGTTCCTCTCTTTTGGCTATCGCCGCTGTCTCAGGATTCCTGCAACAAAGGCTGCAGGGCTTTATCAATGGCTTCCCGAGCGCGGAAAATGCGTGAGCGCACGGTACCAACGGGACACTGCATGACGCTTGCAATGTCTTCGTAACTCAGACCGTCGAACTCACGTAAAGTTAACGCTGTACGCAAATCTTCCGGAAGCAGCTGTATGGTTCGGTGGACCGTACCTTCGATCTCATCCCGCAACAAAGCACGCTCCGGCGACTCGATGTCCTTGAGGCCGTGATCGCCGTCGTAGAACTCCGCGTCTTCAGATCTGACATCACTGTCCGGCGGCCGCCGACCTCGCGACACCAGATAGTTCTTCGCCGTGTTAATGGCGATGCGGTACAGCCAAGTGTAGAAAGCGCTGTCACCGCGGAAGTTTCCAAGTGCGCGATAAGCCTTGATAAAGGCTTCTTGCGCGACATCCTGGGCTTCATGGGTGTCGTGGACAAAGCGCACGATCAACCCAAGAATCTTGTGCTGATATTTCACCACTAGCAGATCGAATGCTCGCTTGTCGCCGCGCTGTACGCGTTCGACCAGTTGCTGATCCTCTTCCTGGGTTAGCATGAACACTCCTCATAAAGCTTAAAGGAGCGCTGCATCTGCTCATTCACAGGCTTGCAAACATAGACTCGGGCTTTTCGCAAAAGTTCTCCCCCCCTTCAAGCAAGTTTCCGGCGAGCGACGGTGGCCCGCACGAAAAACGCAGCTCGAACCAGGTCGGCTGCGTGAATAATCTTTTCGTCGAACGCGCTGGCGATGGTCATGTATAAATCCCCGCATAGCGCCGACGCTTTTCCTTTATCGGCAACCTTCTATTGAACGTGGTGCTTATCGAAAAGTTCCACATTCATTTTGGGTGTATGGCTCACGTCACTTCGTACGCGGCACGAAAATGAGGCTGACCCCTCAGTTGTTTCATACCGCAGGACGGTAGGCACGGCACACCTGAGTGGCGCACAATCCGGGCCCGCTGTGGGTTCACCATTGCCATAAAATCGCCGCTATTGTGCCGTTACACCCCTACATATACTAGTGGCCGGATAAGAGAGCCGAACTCAGATGAGCCAACATTTTCAACACGACGTTCTTGTGATTGGTAGCGGCGCAGCGGGATTGAGTCTTGCGCTGACCTTACCGGCTCATTTGCGTATTGCAGTGCTGAGCAAAGGTGAGCTGGCCAATGGCTCCACATTCTGGGCTCAGGGCGGCATTGCTGCGGTTCTCGACACAACTGACACGGTTCAGTCGCATGTCAAGGACACCCTGGATGCGGGCGGCGGATTGTGCAATGAGCAAGCGGTACGCTTCACCGTCGAGCACAGCCGGGAAGCAATCCAGTGGCTGATCGACATGGGCGTGCCGTTTACTCGGGATGACAACACCGCAGTGGTTGACGGCGGTTTCGAGTTCCACTTGACCCGCGAAGGCGGCCACAGCCATCGCCGCATCATCCACGCTGCTGACGCAACCGGAGCGGCGATCTTCACCACCTTGCTGGGTCAAGCCCGAGAACGCGGCAATATCGAACTGCTGGAGCAAAGGGTGGCTGTCGATCTGATCACCGAGCGCCGCCTGGGCCTGGATGGCCAGCGATGCCTGGGCGCTTACGTGCTGGACCGGACTACTGGCGAGGTCGACACCCACAGTGCGCGATTCACCGTTCTTGCGTCAGGGGGTGCGGCCAAGGTCTACCTGTACACCAGCAATCCGGACGGGGCCTGCGGCGACGGCATCGCCATGGCCTGGCGATCAGGCTGCCGCGTCGGCAATCTTGAGTTCAATCAGTTTCACCCCACCTGCCTTTATCACCCGCAAGCCAAAAGCTTCCTTATCACCGAGGCGCTTCGCGGAGAAGGCGCTTACTTGAAACTGCCTGACGGTGAGCGCTTCATGCAGCGATTCGATCCTCGCGCAGAGCTTGCGCCAAGGGACATCGTCGCCCGTGCCATCGACCACGAAATGAAGCGCCTTGGGATTGACTGCGTCTACCTGGACATCAGCCACAAGCCTGAAGAGTTCATCAAGACCCACTTCCCCACCGTGTACGAGCGCTGCCTCGGATTCTCCATCGACATCACCAGACAGCCAATCCCTGTGGTGCCTGCCGCGCATTACACATGTGGCGGGGTGATGGTCGATCAGCTCGGACGCACCGACGTGCCAGGCTTGTATGCGATTGGCGAAACCAGCTTCACGGGCCTGCATGGCGCCAACCGTATGGCCAGCAATTCGCTGCTGGAGTGCTTTGTTTATGCGCGCTCGGCGGCTTCGGACATCATCGAACAGTTGCCGCACATCCCGCAGCCGCAAGAACTGCCGACCTGGGACGCCAGCCAGGTAACCGATTCGGACGAGGACGTGATCATCGCCCACAACTGGGATGAGTTGCGGCGTTTCATGTGGGACTACGTGGGGATTGTGCGCACTAACAAGCGCCTGCAACGCGCAGCACATAGGGTGCGATTGCTGCTCGATGAAATTGATGAGTTTTATAGCAACTACAAGGTCAGCCGGGATTTGATCGAGCTGCGCAATCTGGTCCAGGTGGCTGAATTGATCATCAGCTCGGCCATGGCGCGCAAGGAAAGCCGGGGGCTGCACTACACGCTCGATTATCCGGACATGCTGCCCGAAGCGGTCGACACTATTTTGGTGCCTCCCACCTACGTCGGCTGAATTTGAGGCGCAGGCGCAGGCGTCGATGAATATCCGGCGCCAGCGAATCACTCGCGATGCAGACGCTTTTGACCCACCATCGATCTATCCAGCGGCCTGCCGTGAGGCGAAACCGCAAGACCACAATCAAGGGCAAAGCCATACTGTCGCGCTGCAATTGGACCGGTTGCCAGCCTGACCGGTCGCTCCAGAGCTGCCAGCCATCGCCGTCACGGCGTAATCCCGTGTAGGCCCGATCATCGGTCAACAACACCGTACTGCGCAGATGGCGTACGGCATGCCACAGGCACAACAAAGCGCCGATCAGCTTGATCCAGACGGGAATATTCAGGAAGTACACGGCAACCAGTGCCAGGGCCTGAGCGCCGAGATACGCCGTCAGCAGCCTGGGCGAGGCCTGCCAACGGCATTCGAAGCGGTCACTTCGGCTGGACACGGTCCAGAATCATCCGAACCATGCGTTGCAGCTCAGGGTCCTCGGACTCTGCGCGCTGCATGAACCAGCCGAACATGTCCTGATCTTCACACGTCAGCAGGCGAACGTAGAGATCGCGATCAACCTGGTTGAGGTGCGGATAGACGTCTTTTACAAACGGCACCAGAAGGACGTCCAGCTCCAGCATGCCGCGGCGGCTGTGCCAAAACAGGCGATTGAGTTCAACATCTTCGACCATGGAGGGCTCCTCGAATTTGGCGACGAGTATACAGGTGCACAGGCTCTCGGCGTACGCGCACTTCGTCTCATCAGTTTTCAGATACCCAATGACGACCCACGGCACTATCATGGTGCCCCAGACTTTCACCCTGCGATGACCCATGGCCGACTCAGCGTTCTTCTGCATCCTATCCCACGAAGGTGTTCTCGCCGTTCGCGGCGCGGACGCCGGCAAATTCCTTCAGGGCCAACTGACCTGCAACATTAATTACCTGAGCGAGGCCAAAGCCACGCTCGGTGCCCGCTGCACGCAAAAAGGCCGTATGCAATCGAGCTTCCGCATCCTGCCCGAGACTGATGGCTACCTGCTGGCGATGGCCAGCGAGCTGATCGAAGCGCAACTACTCGATCTGAAAAAATATGCTGTCTTCTCCAAGTCCAAACTGACGGATGAGAGCGCTGCCTGGACCAGGTTCGGCCTGCAAGATGGCGACGGCGCTCTAGCGAAACTGGGGCTCGATCTTCCACAGGACACCGATGCCGTGGCGCGAGCCAACGACCTGATCGCAATTCGTGTATCGCCTGGCCGCGCCGAAGTGTGGGCCCGCGCCGATCAAGCCGATGAGGTGCGCATGCATCTGAGCGATGTGCTTTCTGAGGGCTCGCTCAACGATTGGCTGCTTGGCCAGATCCGGGCAGGCATCGGACAAGTGCTGGGGCAGACGCGCGAAACCTTTATTCCGCAGATGCTCAACCTCCAGGCGGTGGGCGGCGTGAGCTTCAAAAAGGGGTGTTACACCGGTCAGGAAATCGTTGCGCGCATGCAGTACCTGGGCAAACTCAAACGCCGGTTATATCGCCTGAACCTTTCCGGGGGCTCATTGCCTGAGGCTGGCACTGCACTGTTCTCCCCAGTCAATGCCAGCGCAGTAGGTGAAGTCGTGATCGCAGCAAGTACCGGTGACGGCAGCGAACTTCTGGCTGTGTTGCAGGCCGATGCAGCCGAAGGTGGCAACGTACACCTGGGCTCGCCGGAAGGTCCGGCTCTGAAGATATGCGACCTGCCCTACGTGCTGGACAGCAAACTTGAGACACAACGCTAAGCGCAACGCAAACAACCACAACCTTCAGCGTACCCGTTGCAACCTTCAGTCAACCGCTAGACTGAAGGTGTGACTCAATGCAACGCCCTAGAGTAGCAATATGAGCAACATGGCTGACGAGGTGCAGAGGGACCTGATCAAGGCAATCGACAGGGACGCCCTGTTTTTGCCGACACTCCCTGAAGTAGCACTGAGAATCCGCCTTGCTGCGGAAGACGCAGAGATAAGTATTGCTGCCTTGAGCAAGGTGATCGGCAGCGACACCGCGCTCTCGGCACGCCTGATCAAAGTCGTGAACAGTCCGCTGCTGCGCCCCAATTTCGAAGTGAGCGACGTGCTGACAGCCATTCGGCGACTGGGCGTGAATTACACCTGCAACCTGGCCATTGGCCTGGTGGTGGAGCAGATGTTTCACGCCAAGTCCAAAGTCATCGACACGAAAATGCGCGACATCTGGAAGCTGAGTCTTCAGGTGGCGGGCATCAGCAGCAGCTTGAGCTACAGGGCCCGTAATCTGCGGGCGGACCAGGCGACGCTCGCGGGGCTGATTCATCTGATTGGCGTGCTGCCGATCCTGACGTACGCCGAAGATAACTTCGAACTGCTCTCCGACCCGGTCAGCCTCAATCATGTGATCGAGCGCATCCATCCGGTGATTGGCGAGCGACTGCTGCGGTCCTGGGATTTCCCGGAAGCACTGGCGACTGTTCCCGCGCAGTTCCAGAATTTCGAGCGTGTCTCGAAACAGGCTGACTACGTCGATCTGGTGCAAGTGGCGACCGTGCATGTGCACGATGTCACGGGCAACGCCTACCCGAACACCAGCATGAGCGTGCTGCCGGCGATGCATAAATTGGGGCTCGAACCTACAGACGGCGCACTCATCGCCGAAATGAACCACGCCATGACACTTCTTTATTAAGTCTGCCTACTGAGCCTGCAGGCCCGCGCCTGCACGCCACATCAGGCAGACGCTCCCGGTCAGGCGGTGCCACTCTCCAGCGCCACGAAGCTCACCCTCACCTTCAGGCCTCGCTCTGCGCCGTCATGCAAACTGATCTGCGCCAGGTGCGCACGGCATATCTCGCCAACGATGGCCAATCCCAACCCCGATCCTTGCTGGTGGCGCCGGTAGAAGCGCTCAAATACGCGCTCACGCTCCTGCAGCGGAATACCCGGACCATCGTCCTCGACCTCCAGCACACACGGCGCGTGAACCCGCAAAATCACATTGCCGCCTTGTGGCGTGTGTGCAAGCGCGTTGTCGATGAGATTACTCAATAGCTCGTTGAGCAGCGTCGGCTCGCCTCTGAGCCAGATTGGCGCATCGGCTTCCAGCGCCAGTGCGACCCCGCGCGCATGGGCAAGCGGCGCCATGGCAATGCCGAGTTCCCGGGCAAGCTGGCTGAGGTCGATAATCTGGGCACCTCCTTCTGAAATCGCCCTCGCGCCGTTTTCGATCCGCGCCAGTGATAACAGCTGATTCGCCAGATGGGTCAGCTTGTCGGTGCCCACTGCGGCGGTTTCAAGAGTGGAGCGCCACGCAGCCGGATCGCTTTCACGCAGGCCCAGTTCCAGACGCGCCTTTAGGGCGGCCAATGGCGTGCGTAATTCGTGCGCTGCGTCGGCAATGAACTGAGCCTGACGCTCGAATTGAAGGCGCAACCGCTCGGTAAAGTGATTGAGCGAGCTGACCAGCGGCCGAAGCTCATGCTGCACCTCAACCAAGGGCAGTGAACGCAAATCGTCCGGTTGACGCTCCTCGACAGCGGTGCGCAAACGATCCAGTGGGCGCAAGGCCGCGCTGACGGTAAACCACACCAGCAACAGTGCTCCCCCGCCAAGCATCCCCAGCCGTAACAGGGTATCGGCCATCAAACCACGGGCCATCTTCACCCGCGCATCTTCGGTTTCCGCCACGCGAATCTCGGCCATGCCATTCATATTGGGTTCGCTGACGGCCTTGAGCAGGCTCACCACCCGCACATCCTGGCCCTGATAACGCGCGCTATAGAATTTAGCCAACGCAGGATAATCGTCGGTGCGCAACGTTCCGGCAGGCGGGCCGGGCAGGTTTTCATAGCCAGAAATCAGGTGCTTTTCGATGTCATTGACTTGGTAGTAGATGCGTCCGGCACTGTCATACGCGAAGGTGTCCAGTGCAACGTAAGGTACATCGGCGCTAAGCGTGCCGTCCCGCTCGGACAACCCGGCTGCAATCGTGCGGGCCGACGCCAGGAGGGTTCGGTCATAAGCGGTGTCTGCCGCTTCGCGCCCATTCCAGTAGGCGCTCATGCCGCTTGCGATCATCAGCACCACCAGCAATAACCCAAGGTTCCAGAGCAATCGCCAGCGCAGGCTGTTTTCCCGGTCAGGAAACAGACTAGACATCGCGGCTCTCCAGCAAATAGCCCAGCCCTCGAAACGTCACGATGGCAATCGGCTGACCATCAAGCTTCTTGCGCAGGCGGTGGACGTAGATTTCGATAGCGTCCGGACTGGCTTCCTCGTCCAGACCGAATACCTGAGCAGCCAGCTGTTCCTTGCTCATCACCCGGCCTGGACGTGCGATCAGCGCTTCAAGCACCGATTGCTCGCGCTGGGTCAGAGTCAGTAACTCATCGCCTACGGTAAAACGCCGCGTGTCCAGGTCGTAGACCAACACGCCACAACGCTGTTGACGCTCCCCGCCCAGCACGCTGCGCCGCAGCAACGCCTTGACCCGTGCTTCAAGCTCGGAGAGCTCAAAGGGTTTGGCCAGGTAATCGTCGGCGCCCAGATTGAGGCCATGCACGCGATCCTTGACGTCACTGCGTGCAGTAAGCATCAACACCGGCAGGTTTTTGCCCCGCGCCCGCAATCGCGCCAGCACCTCGAAACCATCCATGCGCGGCAGGCCGACATCAAGGATGGCGACGGCGTATTCCTCACTGCTCAACGCCAGATCAGCTGCTACGCCATCGTGCAGTACATCCACGGTCAGCCCCCCGCTCTTGAGCGCCTGGGCGACGCTTTCAGCCAATGGCAGATGGTCTTCAACGAGCAGGACACGCATCGACTTCTCCAGATTGAGGCGTTCGGTGGAGGCGGAGTTTACAGGCGCAGCCCGGACTGTGAAGCGTCGGCGCGCATCATAACCAGACAATCTCTTGGCAGGCACGGGCGGGAATGCTCGTTGAAAGGTAGCTGAAAGGTTGGTGAAAGGTTCGCCGCTTACGATCCCGTCACGACTTGTTACGGCCTAGCGCCTCGCGGGCCGAACTGAAAAACGCCTCGATGCGTTTTCTACAATAAGAACAATATCGGAGTCACTGCCATGCTGCGTACCCAAGCGTCGCCTCCTGCGCCCTGCTTTACCCCGTTAATTGCTTCCCCGCCTTCTGCGCACTCTGTTTCCCGAATCCATCGTTACAGCGTTCACGTGCGCACTGGATCACCCCGCCTGTTTAACCAGACCGCTGCGGCTCACGCCTGATACTTCCCGATGCCGCTTGATGCTGCTCGCAGGGATAACCCGTGAGCGCCTGATTGATCCCAAAAAACAACAACTCCTTTGGAGACTGACCCATGAACTCGACACTTCGCCGCTTCAGCGTCGCCGCCAGTTGCATGCTGGTAGCCACTCAACTGTGGGCTGCAGAACCCAACCGCCCAGAATGCATCGCCCCCGCCTCGCCAGGTGGCGGTTTCGACCTGACATGCAAGCTGGTGCAAAGCGCACTGGTGAACGAGAAAATACTGTCCAAACCGATGCGTGTGACCTACATGCCCGGTGGCGTCGGCGCCGTGGCGTACAACGCCGTGGTCGCACAGCGCCCAGCCGATGCGGGCACATTGGTGGCATGGTCCAGCGGCTCCCTGCTGAACCTTGCTCAAGGCAAGTTCGGCCGGTTTGACGAGAATCAGGTTCGCTGGCTCGCGGCGGTCGGCACCAGCTACGGCGCCATCGCTGTCAAAGCAGATTCGCCCTACAAAAACCTCGATGACCTGGTCAAGGCACTCAAGGCCGACCCAAGCAAGGTAGTGATCGGTTCAGGCGGCACCGTGGGCAGCCAGGACTGGATGCAAACCGCGCTGATCGCCAAAGCCGCCGGGATCAATCCTCGCGATCTGCGTTACGTCGCCCTTGAAGGCGGCGGCGAAATCGCAACCGCCCTGCTCGGCGGCCACATTCAGGTGGGCAGTACCGATATTTCCGACTCCATGCCGCACATCCTGAGCGGTGACATGCGCCTGCTGGCGGTGTTCTCGGAAGAGCGTCTGGACGAGCCGGAAATGAAGAATATCCCGACGGCTAGAGAGCAAGGCTACGACATCGTCTGGCCGGTGGTTCGCGGCTTCTACCTCGGGCCGAAGGTGACGGACGAAGAATACAACTGGTGGAAAGCAGCATTCGACAAACTGCTGGCCTCGGAAGACTTCGCCAAACTGCGTGATCAGCGCGAGCTGTTCCCGTTCGCGATGACCGGTGACGAGCTCGACAAATACGTCAAAAAACAGGTCGCCGACTACAAGGTCCTGGCCAAGGAATTCGGCCTGGTTCAGTGACAAAACTCGATTGACTGACGAGTGGCTGCGCAGCCTGTACGGCGGCGCAGCCCAGGAGTTTACCCATGGTCCTGCAACGAATTTTTGCCTTTGTACTGCTGCTGGTCTGCGTCGGACTGACGCTGATGGCATGGCCTTACAAAGCCCCGTTCTCCTACGAACCCGTCGGCCCGCGTGCGTTTCCGCTGCTGATGCTGGCGCTGATGGGGATTTCCCTGCTGTACATGGTGTTTCGCCCGGCGCCCATCGTGCACAGCGAAGACGAACCCGAACTGGACCGCGCCACGCTGATCAAGATCGCGATCTGCACGGGCCTGCTGCTGATCTTCGCCGGCCTCTTCGAACCCTTGGGTTTTGTCCTCAGCAGCATCCTGGTCGGCATCCCGATGGCGCGCCTTTACGGCGGTCGCTGGGTGCCCAGCATCGTGATCATCACTTTGATGAGCATTGGCCTGTACGTGCTGTTCGACAAAATCATGGACGTGCCTCTGCCCCTCGGTCTGCTCGACGTTCTGGAGAAATAAGACATGGATACTCTTGGCTATCTCGGGCAGGGCTTCGGCGTTGCGCTGACCCCGTACAACCTCATTACCGCGCTTTCCGGCACGCTGATCGGCACCGTCGTCGGCCTGCTTCCAGGCCTTGGACCAATCAACGGCGTGGCGCTGTTGATCCCCATCGCTTTCGCCTTGGGCTTACCGCCCGAGTCGGCATTGATCCTGCTGGCAGCGGTTTACCTGGGCTGTGAATACGGCGGCCGCATCAGTTCGATCCTGCTGAACATCCCGGGCGAGGCGTCCACCGTCATGACGACTCTGGACGGCTATCCGATGGCCCGACAAGGGCTGGCTGGCGTCGCGTTGTCTTTGTCCGCATGGAGTTCGTTCATTGGCGCATTCATCGCCACCTGCGGCATGGTGCTGTTCGCGCCGTTGCTGGCCAAATGGGCCATCGCCTTCGGACCGGCTGAATACTTCGTGCTCATGGTGTTCGCAATCGTGTGTCTGGGCGGCATGGCCGGGGACAGGCCGCTGAAAACCTTCGTTGCGGCGCTGATCGGGCTGTTTCTGTCGACCATCGGTATAGACGCCAACAGCGGCGTGTACCGCTTCACCGGAGATAACATCCACCTGGCTGACGGCATTCAGTTCGTGGTGCTGGTGCTGGGCTTGTTCTCGGTGAGTGAAATCCTGTTGCTGCTGGAAAAAACCCATCGTGGCCAGGAAGCCGTCAAAGCCACCGGCCGCATGATGTTCAATCTCAAAGAAGCCGGCGCGGTGTTCACCGTCAATCTGCGCTGCGGCCTTTTGGGTTTCATCATGGGGGTGCTGCCGGGCGCGGGCGCTACGCTCGCCAGTGCAGTGGCCTACATGACCGAGAAAAAAATCGCCGGTAAGGATGGGAAGTTCGGTCAAGGCGACATGCGCGGCCTGGCAGCACCTGAAACGGCCATCGGTGGCGCGGCCTGTGGTGCGCTCGTGCCGATGCTGACGCTGGGTGTTCCGGGTTCAGGCACCACTGCGGTGATGATCGGCGCACTGTCGCTTTACAACATCACGCCAGGACCGCTGTTGTTTCAGCAGCAGCCTGATCTGGTCTGGGGTCTGATCGCGTCGCTGTTTGTTGCCAACGTCATGCTGGTGATCCTCAACATCCCGATGATCCGCATCTTCACGCGCATCCTCGCCGTGCCGAACTGGGCGCTGGTGCCGGTGATCGCGATCATCACCGGGATTGGCGTCTACGCGGTGCACGCCACCACCTTCGATCTGTTCCTGATGGTCGCTATCGGCATCTTCGGCTACATCCTGCGCAAGCTGGACTTCCCTCTGTCGCCGATTTTGTTGGGTTTCATCCTGGGCGGTCTGATGGAACAGAACCTGCGTCGGGCGCTGTCGATCTCCAACGGTGCACTGGATATCCTCTGGTCGAGCCCGATCACCCTCGGTGTCTGGGTGCTGACTTTGATCATGCTGGCCTTCCCAGTGATACGTATCTGGCGCAAGCGTTCACAGCGTCGCGATTTGGCGAATGTCTGACAGGCCGTCAATCACGTGGTGGGGCACACCACTGGTCGGCCTGTTGGGCGGCTACCTCGCCAGCCAGGTCGGCTGGCCATTGCCATGGATGGTCGGCTCGCTGCTAGCGATCATCCTGGTGCGCTGCCTCACACCGTGGCAACTTGCTGAAATACCCGGCGGCCGCAAATGCGGCCAATGGGTAGTCGGCATCGGCATTGGCCTGCACTTCACCCCCGTCGTTATCGAACAAGTCCTCTCGCATTTTGGTTTGATCTTCATTGGCGCACTGGTCACCAGCGTTTCCAGCGTGGTCGGGGTGTGGCTGATGCTGCGCACCGGCGAAGACCGCGCCACGGCATTCTTCTCCAGCATGCCGGGCGGCTCGGGGGAAATGGTCAACCTGGGCGCACGCAATGGCGCCATCCTCAGCAACGTTGCGGCCGGCCAAAGCCTGCGCGTACTGGCCGTGGTGCTCTGCGTGCCGGCCATCTTCAAATACCTGTTGGAAGCCAAGGCGCCAGTCCTGCAACCAGTTGCGGTGGACTGGATGTGGCTGGCGATTTTGTTCCCCGCAGGCGCTGCGATGGCGTTGTTGTGGCAGCGCTTGAAGCAGCCCAATCCATGGCTGTTCGGGCCGTTGCTGGTAAGCGCCGTGGTCAGCGTGAGCTGTGACCTGCATATCGGCTTGCCCAACGGCGGCAGCCAGATCGGGCAATGGCTGATAGGCAGCGGGCTGGGCTGTCACTTCAACCGGGCGTTCTTTCGGCGGGCGCCTTCATTCATCGGTCGCACGTTGATCGGTACAGCGCTGACGATGATCATCGCGGCCGCGTCTGCTTTGATCCTCAGCACATTGACGCTGCTGGATCTGCGGTCTCTGACACTGGGCATGATGCCCGGCGGCATTGCTGAAATGAGCCTGACCGCCGAAGTCCTGCAACTGTCCGTGCCACTGGTAACGGCCATGCAAGTGATGCGCTTGTTGTTCGTGCTGTTTCTGGCAGAGCCGTTATTCCGGTACTGGAACCGGCGGATTGTCTGACCGACGCAAATCATTGTGTAGGGGATGACTAAACAGTGGGCGGCAACCGCCACTCGATGGGTGCGATGCCGTTCTGTTCCAGAAACTTGTTGGCCTTGCTGAAATGGCCGCAGCCTAGAAAGCCCTTGTACGCCGACAGCGGTGACGGGTGAACCGAGGTCAGCACCAAATGCTTGGTCGCGTCGATCAGCTTCTGTTTGCTTTGCGCATGAGCGCCCCACAGCAAAAACACCAGATGCGGCTGGTTGGCGCTAACGGCCTCGATCACTTTGTCGGTGAAATGCTGCCAGCCCTTTCCGGCATGTGACGCCGCATTGGCGCGCTCGACAGTCAGGGTGGTGTTGAGCATCAGCACGCCTTGATCGGCCCAGGACTGCAGATACCCATGGTTCGGGATGTCGATGTTGAGGTCGCGCTTGAGCTCTTTGTAGATGTTGACCAGCGACGGTGGCGCCGGCACGCCCGATTGCACCGAAAAACACAGCCCGTGAGCCTGACCCGGCCCGTGATAAGGGTCCTGCCCCAGAATCACCACCTTCACGTTGTCCATCGGCGTGGAGTTCAGCGCGTTGAAGATCAGCGGCCCCGGCGGATAAATCTCTTTGCCTGCCGTATGCTCCTGGCGCAGAAACTCACGCAGCGCATCCATGTAGGGCTTTTCGAATTCTTCGCGCAGCGCGTGCTTCCAACTGGGCTCGAGTTTGATGCGGTCATCGCTTGTCATGGTGTCGTCCGGCAAAATCAATGGGCGGACTTTAGGGGCTGCTGCCCATTATTTCCAGTACGGCGCACCCAGGTTTTCCTACACTCTCCCTCAGGCAAGCTGTGCAACGTCGCCGCACCTGGAGGACTCACAACCTTGAACGGTGCTCCGTACCACTGATAAGAGGTCACGATGAATCTGCAATTCGAAGAGCTTACCGGCACTGACGGCGCCCGCCTCGGCATCGCCAGTCTGGACGCGGAACACTCACTTAATGCCCTGTCGCTGCCCATGATTCTGGCGCTTCAAGACAAGCTCGACGCATGGGCCAGCGACCCGCACATTGTCTGCGTGTTGCTGCGCGGCAACGGGCAGAAAGCCTTTTGTGCCGGTGGTGACGTCCGAGCACTGGTAGAGGCCGGCCACGCCCATAAAGGCCAGGTCCCACCGCTGGCGGCGCAGTTCTTCGCCGCTGAATACCGCTTGGACTACTCGCTGCACACCTACCCCAAACCGCTCATTTGCTGGGGCCATGGCTACGTACTGGGTGGCGGCATGGGCCTGTTGCAAGGCGCCAGCATTCGGGTAGTCACTCCGAGCAGCCGCCTGGCAATGCCGGAAGTCAGCATCGGTTTGTACCCTGACGTGGGGGCCAGTTGGTTCCTGTCCAGGCTGCCGGGCAAGCTGGGGTTGTTCCTGGGCCTTACCGGCGCCCACATCAATGGCCGCGACGCTCTGGATCTGGACCTGGCCGACCGGTTTCTGCTGGATGATCAGCAGGAAGAGATGATCGAGCGGTTACTGCAACTGAACTGGCAGGAACAAACCGCCATGCAGCTCAACAGTCTGTTCAAGGCGTTGCAGCAGGAAGCGCTGCCACAACTGCCCCCGGCGCAGTGGCTGCCGCGTCGGCAGAAGATCGACCAGATGCTGGATATCGCTGACGTCAGTTGCGCCTGCAACGCTATCAGGCTTCAACTCAATGGCAGCGATGAGTTGCTGGCAAAAGCGGCAAAAACCCTCACCGAGGGCTGCCCGATGACGGCGCATCTGGTGTGGGAACAAATCGCCCGGGCCCGGCACATGTCGCTGGCGCAGGTGTTCCAGATGGAATACACCATGAGCCTCAATTGCTGCCGTCATCCCGAATTCAGTGAAGGGGTGCGTGCGCGGCTGATCGACAAGGATCACAAGCCGCACTGGCATTGGCAAGACGTCGCCTCCATTCCACTGGCGGTGGTGGACGCGCATTTCGAAAAGGCGTGGGAAGGACGGCATCCACTGGCGGATTTGTCTGAGTATTGATGCCCACTGATCGCGACCGTCGTTGCAGGAAGTGACGAGCCGCGCGAGGCTGCGATACGGTCCGCCTGACAAACCGCAATCGCGGCCTCGCTCTGGCTCGTCAGCTCAGGGTGACCTGGTAACCAAACATAAAGAAAGGCGCTCCGACGAGCGCCTTTCTTTGTTCAGGCTTCAGCGATTGCCGCCGCCTGGTCCGCCATGGCCACCGTTACCGAAATTGCCGTCCTGGCGCATATTGCCGCCGCTCGGACGGCCTGGGCGCGGGCCTGGTTGATGTCCACCGCCGCCACCGGGATTGCCGTTCCAGCCAGGGCGTGGGCCACCGCCTCCTGGCGGTCGGCCGGGTTGATATCCAGAACCGGGGCGAGGGCCGCCGCCATTCCAGCCTCCTGGCCGTGGGCCGCCATACCCCGGACGAGGCCCTTGATATCCACCGCCATAGCCTGGGCGCGGACCTTGATAACCACCGCCGTACGGGCGACCACCATAGCCGTTGTAATAACGCGGCGGTGGCGCGTAATAACGTGGCGCTACGTAAACATCACGCCGATACGAGCGGTAGCCGCCGTCATAAATATAGGTGCTGCCGTACCCGCCTCCGTAAACCGGTTGGGTGTAAACAGGCTGAGCATAGACCGACTGCGAATACACCTCTTGCTGGTAGTAGCCGGAATCTGCGTAACAACCTGAGAGCGTGGAAGTCATGAAAAGAGTAAGCAGGATTCGTCGATACATGGCGGCCTCCCGGACCGCGGTAGGGCTCAAACCAGCGACGCTGGTCGGCATCCGCCAAGCAACTGACGGACAATCGATAAGACTGCAATTTCATGACCAAGTGCCCCGCCACGCACCGTTACCGCCAGACGGCGCCCCGCGACGGTGCACTGAATCGACCCTGAAATCGTCATCCTCAGACTTTCACCCCCCTCGCCATGCAGCTATCCCGCACCCCGTATGGCTTGCAGCGAATTGGCACAACTCTCGCTTAAGAAACCTCCGTGCAGGAGTCAATACCGGTTCGCGGCACCACAATTTGCAATAGCCGACTAGGGTTCCGGCTCGCGATTCGCGAGTGGCTGGTCCGAGAGTTGGCGACCTCCAGTAGAGGTTACACGGCGGGATAAAAGCCCGGGAGACAGGACACCAGTGGTGTCGCCGTACTCCTGACCGCCCCTTTTCGCTACTGGAGATTGTTCACCATGCAAAAGTCCCGTCTTATCGGCTTGCTTACCGCAAGCGTCTTCGCAGCACTGAGCCTCTCGGCCACCGCCGCCCCCAAGAAAGACTTCAACGTCTGCTGGACCATTTACGCTGGCTGGATGCCGTGGGAATACGCTGGCACCCAAGGCATCGTCGACAAGTGGGCCAAGAAGTACGACATCAACATCAAAGTCACGCAGCTCAACGACTACGTCGAATCGATCAACCAATACACCGCTGGCCAGTTCGACGGCTGCACCATGACCAACATGGACGCGCTGACCATCCCCGCTGCCGGCGGCGTTGAAAGCACCGCACTGATCGTCAGCGACTTCTCCAACGGCAACGACGGGATCGTGATCAAGGGCGAAGGCAAGAAAGTTGCCGACCTCAAAGGCATGGACGTCAATCTGGTCGAGCTGTCGGTTTCCCACTACCTGCTGGCACGCGCGCTGGATACCGTCGATCTAACCGAAAAAGACCTGAAAGTCGTCAACACCTCCGACGCCGACATCGCTGCCGCTTTCAATACCAGTGACGTCAAGGCAGTCACCACCTGGAACCCGATGCTGTCGGAAATCAAGACCAAGCCAGGTGTTACCGAAGTGTTCGATTCGAGCAAGATCCCTGGCGAGATCATGGACATGATGGTGGTCAACACCCAGACCCTGAAAGACAACCCGAATCTGGGCAAAGCCCTGACCGGCGCGTGGTTCGAAGTGATGGACACCATGAACGCCAAGACCGCTGCGTCCACCGCCGTACTTGAGCACATGGCAAAGGCGTCCGGCACTGACCTTGAGGGCTTCAAGTCGCAACTGGCGACCACCAAGCTGTTTTTCACGCCCAAAGAAACCCTCGAGTTCGCCAACAGCAAACAGCTGCCGAGCACCATGCGCAAAGTGGCCGACTTCTCCTTCGACCACGGTTTGCTCGGCGAAGGCGCCAAAGACGCAAGCGCTGTCGGCATGACCTTCGCAGGCGGCGTGACCGAAGGCGACAAAGGCAACCTCAAGCTGCATTTCGACCCGAGCTACGTGCAGATGGCTGCCGACGGCAAGTTGTAAACCGCTAATCGTTCAAAGGTCATTGCCATGCGCTTGATTAACCGCCGTCCGGATCGCGCCAGCCGTTTGATTCTGGTGCTCCTGCCGTTCGCCCTGTTGTTGCTCGCCTATTTCATGGGCTCGGCGACGCGGCTGACGGAAAACCCCAACGACAAGCTGTTGCCCAGCGCAGTGCAAATGACCGATGCAATCAAGCGTGTCGCGATTGTCCCGGACGCCCGCACCGGCGAATACCTGCTCTGGCAGGACAGCGCCGCCAGCCTTAAACGCCTGGCCATCGGTCTGAGCATCAGCGCCCTCGTCGGCCTCTGCCTGGGTATCGCGTCGGGCATCCTGCCACTGTTCGGGGCACCGCTTTCGCCGTTGCTGACAGTGCTGTCAATGGTGCCGCCCCTGGCAATCCTGCCGATTCTGTTCATCGTCTTTGGCTTGGGCGAGCTGTCGAAAGTGATGCTGATCGTGATCGGTATCACGCCGATTCTGGCCCGTGATCTGGAGCAGCGTGCGCGGGAAATCCCGGTCGAACTGTTGATCAAGGCGCAAACCCTCGGCGCCACGACCTGGACGCTGATCCTGCGCGTGGTGCTGCCGCAATTGCTGCCCCGTTTGTTGATTTCATTGCAACTGGTGCTGGGTTCGGCGTGGTTGTTTCTGATCGCCGCTGAAGCCATCGCGTCTACGGACGGCTTGGGTTATCGAATCTTTCTGGTGCGCCGTTACCTGGCGATGGACGTGATCCTGCCCTACGTGGTGTGGATCAGCCTGCTCGCCTGGTTGATGGATTGGGGCCTGAAAGCGCTCACCCGCAAGGCGTTTCCCTGGTACGAAGGAGCCCGCGCATGAGCTTCATTTCGGTGAACAACGTCTGGCAACAATACGATGATCAAGTGGTGCTCGAAGGGCTGAACCTCAGTGTCGCCGAAGGTGAGTTCTGCACGTTGGTTGGCGCATCGGGCTGCGGTAAATCGACGTTTCTGCGCCTGTTGCTGGGTCAGGAAGTGCCGAGCAAAGGCTCGATTCTGCTGGACGGCAAACCGCTGGCCAGCGAGCCGGATTCCAGTCGCGGCGTGGTGTTTCAACGCTATTCGGTGTTCCCGCACTTGAGCGTGCTGGACAACGTGGCGCTCGGTCTGGAATTGCCGCGCTCGGCCTTGCTCGGACGTTTGTTCGGCAACGCCAAACGCGAGGCCCGGGAGCAGGCATCGGTGCTGCTGAACAAAGTCGGCCTCGGCCATTCGCTGGACAAATACCCGACGCAGCTTTCGGGCGGCATGCAGCAGCGGCTGGCGATTGCTCAGGCGCTGATCATGAAGCCGCGCGTGTTGTTGCTCGACGAACCCTTCGGCGCGCTCGATCCGGGCATCCGCAAAGACATGCACGCGCTGTTGCTGGAGCTGTGGCGCGAGACCCAACTGACCGTGTTCATGGTCACTCACGACCTGTCCGAAGGCTTCAACCTGGGCACGCGGCTGATGGTCTTCGACAAGGTTCGCCACGACCCGCACGCCCCCGGCGCTTATGGCGCCCGCATCACTTACGACATTCCCCTTAACAGCGATCGCCGCGCCGCGCGCGCCGCCTTTGAATCGCTGCAAACGGTCTAGAGGACTTTTCACATGACTGATTCAACCCTGATTTTCCCCGTGTTCGCCGAAGACTTGTTGCCCGGGGGCGGACATCTGTCGTTCGTCCTCAAGCGCGGTGAATTGCTGCGCCTGACGGACCTCAACGGCAACGCCAACGTCAGTCTGACGATGCTCAATGCCAATGAGAAAACCGAACGCCTGAACCTGCCCGACAGCCTCAAATGCCAGCACACCGCCAAGCTCACCAGCGGCCATTGCCTGTATTCGGACATGGGCCGGGTGCTGGCGGCGATTACTGCGGACACCTGTGGCTGGAGCGACAGCATCGGCGGCGTGCTATGCGCTGAAGAAGTCGCTGAAAAATACGGCCAGGGCCGCTATCAGGAGTTGCGCAACGGCTTCTTCCGCAACGGCGCCGACAACCTGCTGGTCGAGTTGGGCAAATGGGATCTGGGCCTGGCCGATCTGCTGATGACCCTGAATCTGTTCAGCCGGGTCAACGTCGACGATCACGGCGCGCTGGGGTACGTCCCAGGCAATTCCAAAGCCGGCGACTACATCGAGCTGTACGCGCCGATGGACACCTTGATCGTGCTGACCGCGCTGCAACATCCGATGGACCCGAACCCGGAATACGCACCGCAGCCGGTCAAGCTGACCTGGATGAAAGCCGACGCCAGTGTGGCGGAGCACTGCCGGACCTCGCGCCCGGAAAACGTGCGCGGCTTTATCAACACCGCCCGCCTGTTCGCTTGAGGATGACCCCATGAACACTGCAGCCATCAAAGCTCCTGTTTCTACCACTCACATCGCGGCTGGCGAACCTTCACTGACCGAACTCAAGGCCGGGCAAACCCTGCGCCTGCTCGATCTTGAGGGCAATCAGGCGGTCGATACGCTGTTCTACAGCCTGGCCAATCCACGTGAACGCTATGACGTGCAACGTACGTTGCGTCGGCAGAACAACGTGTATCTGAGCAAAGGCAGCGTGCTGTATTCCAACCTCGGCCGCCCGATGCTGACCATCGTCGAAGACACCTGCGGCCGTCACGACACCCTTGGCGGTGCGTGCGCGCAAGAGAGTAACACCGTGCGCTACGCCTTGGACAAACGCCACATGCACAGCTGCCGCGACAGCTTCCTGCGCGCCTGCATCCACGACGGTCGGCTGGGCAAACGTGACATCAGCCCGAACATCAATTTCTTCATGAATGTGCCCGTCACTGCTGACGGCGGGCTGACCTTTGAAGACGGGATTTCCGGCGCCGGCAAGTACGTGGAACTGCGGGCCGAAATGGACGTGATCGTGCTGATCTCCAACTGCCCGCAACTGAACAATCCGTGCAACGGCTACAACCCGACCGCAGCCGAGTTGCTGGTCTGGGACTGATGGTGCATCGCTGAGCGTGTGAGTGAGTGGCGACGGACGACCGTCGCACAGAACGACTAACAGCGGGACGGCCCGCTTCCCATTCGAGACCGGCACAGCGCACAAGCGCGACGGTTTCCGGGGTTGAGAACATGTTCGACAAACTGCTGATCGCCAACCGTGGCGCGATTGCCTGCCGCATCCTGCGCACCCTGCGTGACCTGAACGTCGAGGGCGTTGCGGTTTACTCCGAAGCCGATGCGGCGAGCCTGCACATTCTTCAGGCCGACGAGGCGCACAGCCTGGGCGAAGGCGGCGCCGCCGGGACCTATCTGGCGGTGGACAAGATCCTCAACATCGCTCAGGCCACGGGCGCCAAAGCGATCCACCCCGGTTATGGATTTCTCTCGGAAAACGCTGCCTTCGCTCAAGCCTGTGAAGACGCCGGCATCGCCTTTGTCGGCCCGACGCCGCAGCAACTTCGGGTATTCGGGCTCAAACACACGGCGCGAGCGCTTGCCAAACAGCATGGCGTACCCATGCTGGAAGGCACCGAATTGCTCGACAGCGTTGAGTCGGCATTGTCGGCGGCCGACGTCATTGGCTACCCGGTAATGCTCAAGAGCACAGCAGGCGGCGGCGGGATCGGCATGCGCGTATGCCGCAGCGCCAGCGAACTGAGCGAGTCGTTCGAAGCCGTCAAACGCTTGGGCCAGAACAACTTCAGCGACTCAGGCGTGTTCATCGAAAAGTACATCCAGCGCGCCCGCCATCTGGAAGTGCAGGTGTTCGGCGACGGCAAGGGCGAGGTCATCGCCCTCGGTGTGCGCGACTGTTCGGTGCAGCGCCGCAATCAGAAAGTGCTCGAAGAAACGCCTGCGCCGAACCTGCCCGATGGTATGGCCGAGGAACTGTGTGCGGCGGCGATCAAGCTGGCGAAAGCAGTCAATTACCGCAGCGCCGGGACCGTGGAATTCGTGTTCGACAGCGACGATCAGCGCTTTTATTTTCTGGAAGTGAACACCCGCTTGCAGGTCGAGCACGGCGTGACCGAGCAGGTGTGGAACGTCGATCTGGTGAGCTGGATGGTGCAATTGGCGGCGGGTGATTTGCCGCCGTTGTCTTCGTTGCAGGCGGGGCTGAAAGCCAGCGGCCATGCGATTCAGGCGCGGCTGTATGCCGAAGATCCGGGCCGGGATTTTCAGCCGAGCCCCGGTTTATTGACGGCGGTGCACTTCCCCGCCACCGATGGCAAAACGCTGCGCATTGACACGTGGGTCGAAGCCGGTTGCGAGATCCCACCGTTCTTCGATCCGATGATCGCCAAGCTGATCAGTTGGGCGCCGGATCGGGCCACAGCCAGCGCAGGTTTGGCGCAAGCGCTGAGCGAGAGCCGTTTGTATGGCGTGGAAACCAATCGCGATTACCTGAGGCAGATCATTGCCGATCAACCCTTCGCGAGCGGCCAGCCGTGGACGCGCTGCCTGGAGAATCTCGTCTATCGCGCCGACACTGTTGAGGTGTTGAGCGGCGGCACGCAAACCAGTGTGCAGGACTATCCCGGCCGCTTGGGTTATTGGGCAGTCGGTGTGCCTCCGTCAGGCCCGATGGACAGCCGGTCACTGCGACAAGGCAATCTGCTGCTGGGCAATCCCGAAGGCTGTGCCGCGCTGGAAATCACCATGAGCGGTCCGCTGCTGCGCTTCAATACCGACGCGGTGGTGGCAGTCACCGGTGCGGTGATTGCCCTGACGCTGGATGGCGAGCCGCAGCCGATGAATACGGCGCTGCACATCGCGGCCGGATCGACCCTTGCGCTGGGCACGATGCTCGGCGCCGGTGCCCGCAGCTACCTGTGCGTGCGCGGCGGGCTGGACGTACCGAACTACCTGGGCAGCAAAAGCACGTTTACCCTGGGGCAATTCGGCGGGCATGGCGGTCGCGCCTTACGCGCAGGTGATGTGCTGCACCTGCTGCCACTGGCCGATCGTTTAGCCGGGCAGTCGTTACCGTCAGCGCAGGTTCTGGACCTGCCTGCCGTGCGCGATATCCGAGTGATTTACGGCCCCCACGGCGCGCCGGAATATTTCACCGAAAACTACATCGAGACGTTTTTCGCCACCGACTGGGAAGTGCATTTCAATTCCAGCCGCACCGGCGTGCGCCTTATCGGACCGAAGCCGGAATGGGTGCGGGCCGATGGCGGTGAGGCGGGATTGCACCCCTCCAACATTCACGACAACCCATATGCGATAGGCGCCGTGGATTTCACCGGGGACATGCCGGTGATTCTTGGCCCGGACGGTCCGAGCCTGGGTGGTTTTGTCTGCCCCGTGACGATCATCGAAGCCGATTTGTGGCAGCTGGGCCAGTTGAAGGCTGGGGACAAAGTGCGGTTTTCGCCGGTCAGCATTGCGCTGGCTCGAACCCTGTTCTGTAGGAGCCAACTGGTTGGCGAGACCTCGGACTGCGCTGAAGCCCCCTCGCGAATGAATTCGCGCCTACAGAAGATCGGTGGCGCTGCACAAAACGGTGGGAGGGAGCCTGCTCGCGATGAGGTCGGTACATCCGACACATCTTCGGAAAATGACACATCGCAATCGCGGGCAAGCACGCTCCTACAAAGGATCGCGTTAACTTCGCCGGTTGTGTTGGACATCGGGAGCGACGACACGCGTCTCGTCGCGCGCCTCTCCGGCGACACTCACTTGTTGCTGGAAATCGGCGCACCAGAGTTGAACCTGGTGCTGCGTTTCCGGGGGCATGCGTTGATGCAGGCACTGGATGCCAAATCTCTGCACGGCGTAATCGACCTGACGCCGGGTATTCGATCATTGCAAGTGCATTACCACCCAGAGCAACTCCCGCTCGCCGACTTATTGAAGATCGTGGCAGGCGAATGGGACGCCGTATGCGCCAGTCAAAACCTTGAAGTGCCCTCACGCATCGTGCATTTGCCGCTGTCCTGGGATGACCCGGCCTGCCAGTTGGCCATCGAGAAATACATGACGACCGTGCGCAAGGATGCGCCATGGTGCCCGAGCAATCTGGAGTTCATCCGGCGTATCAACGACCTGCCCAATCTGGATGAAGTGCAACGTACGGTGTTCGACGCCAGTTACCTTGTCATGGGCCTGGGCGACGTCTACCTCGGCGCGCCCGTCGCCACACCGCTCGACCCGCGCCATCGCCTGGTCACCACCAAATACAACCCCGCCCGCACTTGGACCGCCGAAAACTCGGTGGGCATTGGTGGCGCCTACATGTGCGTCTACGGCATGGAAGGCCCCGGTGGCTATCAGTTCGTGGGCCGCACGCTGCAGATGTGGAACCGCTACCGCGACGTGGCCGCGTTCGATGGCAAGCCCTGGCTGTTGCGCTTCTTCGATCAGATCCGTTTCTACCCGGTCAGCGCTGACGAACTGCTGCGCATTCGCCGGGATTTCCCGCTGGGCCGTTACCCGCTGCAAATAGAACACAGCACGCTGAATCTGGCCGATTACCAGGCGTTTCTCGCCAGAGAAGCCGAGGGCATCGCCAGCTTTCGCACCCAACAACAGAGCGCCTTTCAGGCGGAGCGCGAACGCTGGATTGCCAATGGCCAAGCGACGTTCGAGAGCGATGAAGCGGTCGCCGAGCCAAACGACGAAGCACCTCTGGAGACGGGCCACGTCAGCATCGACAGCCACATCGCCGGCAATCTGTGGCAGGTGCAAGTCACCCTTGGCCAGCGCGTCGAGGCGGGTGACACGCTGGTGATTCTTGAATCGATGAAGATGGAAATCCCCCTCCTCGCGCCGATCACAGGCGTGATTCGGGAAGTGCGCGTGCAACCCGGATCGGCCGTGCGTGCCGGGCAACGGGTGGTGGTGCTGGAAGCGCAATGAAGCGGTTTAACTTTTCTGACGAATACGGAATACAGCCATGAATCCGAACCTTTCTTCATTCGACCTGCGACTGGACAGCGTGCGTGCGGCTTACCAAAGCGCCAGCCAGACGCCGCGTCAACTGATCCTCTCACTGCGCGATAAAGCGGCGGCGTTGAACCCGACTATCACCTGTTCATTTACCTGCTGAGCGCCGAGGAACTGGAGCCGTATCTGGTGGCGCTGGAAGGCCGTGAGCTCAAAGACCTGCCGCTGTACGGCGTGCCATTCTCGATCAAGGACAACATTGATCTGGCCGGTGTGCCCACCACCGCCGCCTGTCCCGACTTTACTTATCTGCCCGAGCGCTCGGCAACCATCGTCGAGCAACTGATCAGCCTGGGCGCGATCCCGATGGGCAAAACCAATCTGGACCAGTTCGCCACCGGTTTGAATGGCAGTCGCTCGCCCTACGGTGCATGCCCCAACAGCGTGAACATGGACTATCCCTCCGGCGGCTCCAGCGCCGGGTCGTCGCTGGCCGTGGCCTTGGGCGTGTCCAGTTTTGCACTGGGCACCGACACCGCAGGCTCAGGCCGTGTGCCTGCCGGCCTGAACAATCTGGTGGGCATGAAAGCCAGCAAGGGGCTGATCTCGACAGCCGGCGTGGTGCCTGCTTGCCGTACGCTCGATTGCGTCACCACTTTTACCGCAACCGCTCGCGAGGCCAGCCAGTTGCTGGCATTGACTGCGCGCCTCGACCCACGCGACGAGTACAGCCGCAGCAATCCGTCATGGAACGACGGCTCGGCGTTCGGTACGGCCCGACCGTTTCGTTTCGGTGTGCCGCGTGCGCAGGACCTGGCCTTTTTTGGCTGCGAGCAGGGGCCGCTGCTGTTTGGCGATGCTATCGATCAATTGACCGCCATGGGCGGCGAGCCTGTGACGCTGGACCTGTCGCCGTTTCTGGAAGCGGCACGTCTGCTGTACGAGGGGCCGTGGGTCGCGGAGCGTTACAGCGTCGTCGAAGCGCTGATGAACACCACTCCCGAAGCGGTGTTGCCGGTGATTGCAGCGGTCCTCGCCAAGGCGTCTTCGGTGACAGGCGTGCAGACCTTTCGCGCGCAGTACCGTTTGCAAGCGCTGAAAGCCCAGTGCGACCGGCTGCTCGATGGCCTGGACTTCGTCGTCACCCCCACCATCGGCCGCCCGGTGACACTGGCCGAACTGCACGAGGAGCCCGTACTGCGCAATTCGGAGCTGGGTTACTACACCAACTTCGTCAACCTGCTCGATTACGCCGCCGTCGCGGTGCCCACCGCTTTCATGAACAACGGCATGCCGTGGGGTGTGACCGTGTTTGGCCGCGCGTTCACTGATCAGTATTTGCTGAGCGTCGCTCAAGGGTTGCAAGCGGTGACCGAGTTGCCGTTGGTGGGCAGGCAGACGCTGGTCGCCTCCCCGCTGGCCAATCCTGCGCGCAGTGACATGACCCGACTGGTGGTGTGTGGCGCGCATCTTGACGGTCTGGCGCTCAATTGGCAGCTCAAGCAACGCGGCGCTCGCCTGATTGAATCGACGCAAAGCTCGCCGGACTATCAGCTGTACGCGCTGGCAGGCGGGCCACCGTTTCGGCCGGGTATGGTCCGTGTCCATCAAGGCGGCGTGGCGATTGAAATCGAAGTCTGGGAGCTGCCCAGCCGGGAGTTGGGTTCATTTCTCACCGGCATTCCGGCGCCTTTGGGCTTGGGCAAGGTGCAACTGGCAGACGGTCGCTGGGAAACCGGCTTCATCTGCGAAAACCATGGCCTGGAAGGCGCGACAGACATCAGCCATTTTGGCGGCTGGCGGGCCTACCTGAAGAGCTGATGCCAAGGTTGCAGGCGCGACTTTCGCCTCGTTTGGAGGGCTGCGGTATATAGGTAATCCAGCCCTCAATCCCTCGCATGACAGAGTGAACCTCCCGATCACTCTGTCCATGCCTATCCCATGAAAGACCACTGGAACGCACCCCACCTCGACGGACTTGCCCTTCAAAGCAACGATTCAAGCGCATCGAGTTCACCCGGTCTGACACCGCCTTTTGCTGACATGGCGCCGTTGATGCCGGTCGCCGTGCCTGCCGACACGGTCCACACCCTCAATCACAAAGCGCTCAGCCGTCTGCGAAACAGCCCGGCGTGCAAACTGCTGAAGGGCTCGATCTGGACACTGCACGCCTGTCAGCTCGACATGGACTGCCCCCCGACACCGTTCGGCTTCATTGATCAGAAGCTCAGCCAGCTATTGCTTGATGAAGGTCTCGGCACGCTGTCATCTGGCGCGCTGCAGATTGAGTTCTTTACCGACACGAACCCCGCCATAGCGCAAGACGGACGCGAGCAACATGCCTGCCGGCTGACCGTAAAGGCGCTGGCGCATGCATCGCTGGATCCTCGCCGGTTTATGGGCCTGATTCGTTGCGTGGAAGCCGATCGTCCGCTCCATCCTGACGCGCCGAAACTGACCATCAAAAAGCTGATCGACCTGATTTCGCGCTCAACATGGAGCACCGACTATCAGGCGCAGCTGGAAGCGTTTTGGGACAGCTACCAGAACCCTTATCGGAACCTCGCCAAACTCTCGTTCATCGACGGGATCTGGCGCTTGCACAAGCAGCAAAAGATCAGTCTCGATGCCTATCACCTGGGGCTGGAGGCGTTGGGGCTCAGCACGTTTCCGACTTCGCTGGACGACCTGATGACGGGAGTGAATGGCCAGCGTTCCGTCCTAAGTCTGGTCATGCTCGACGACGAGATTGTGCCAGGCATTTTTCAGCTGAAATCCAGAAACACCTCCCACTGCTACCTCCACACACTGGGCGATCAACCCCAGTGTCTCGAATACATCAGTGCAGACAGCCCTTGGCGTGAGCAGCCGCTACTCGATGTGATGAATCGTTCGGACTGGCACAGGCACTACATTGATATAACCGGGAAGTCCGGCAGCGCCGCACGCTTGACGATGGTTGAATGCACCGAAGACCTGTTCACGGCCCTGACCCGCGCGCAACGGGGGTTTGTATCGAGGAGCCTTGAATCAGGCGACATCCCGGAAGACGACGCTGACACTGCCGAACACAATGAACTGTTGCTGATGCCAATCAATCCGGGGCTGAAACTGGTCAGCGTGGTTGATCTGTGGGGAGAGGACAGCAACGTTCGCGCAGGACTTCCTGACCCGCTGGCGACCGCCAAACAGTTAATGCAGCGCTGGCTGGAACGCAGCCATCATCTGACCGTAAGCGTTGATCACGTTTACGTGCGCTACGTGCGGGGAGATTCCGCCACAACACTGGGCCATGCACGTGCGCCCGTCACCCTCGTCGAAGTGCCTAGCGAATCACCCGTCAGTCTCGGCCAGGCGCTGATGGACAACTATCGCGTTGCGCACCCCGTTGGCTTCATCGATAACGGTGGGCGCAGTGTGGTGTACGTCGACTCTACCGGACAAGGCACCTGGACCGCCGCCAATGAACTGCCCATAAGCGCAGACGCTGTCGAGGCGCAGATTCGGAGTATCGACTTGCTGGCGGTTATCTCACGCCAGCTCCAGCGGTTCTGGGATCAGAAAGGCAGCGCAGTCGAACACTCGCTGCGCACCACCTTCATGACCCAGGCGCTGCTGAGCCTCAAAATGGGCGAGTTGTCACGCAGCGGTTTCGACACGTTGGTCAACGTGCTGGAAGAATCCGCCGGAGCCCCTGGCGTCGGTCACACACGCTGGTCGGCCCTGGGTCTTCACGTGAAGCAACCGCTGCTCCCCGGCTCGCGCTGCGTGTGCTGCATCGGCCTGATGGAGTTCAGCCACGATCAGAAGGCTGGCAGCATTCTTTATCAAGCGGGCCAGGAGGCGCCCTTCTTCGAATACAAAAGCGGCGACGAGCTTGGCGCGCATCTGACGCGCGCCGCTGCCAACGAGCACTGGCGAGCGACACTGCTCAACTATCTGCCCACCAGGGACCAGACACGCGTGAGTTACCTGCTGACGCTATGGGGGCGAGTGCGCGCGTTCCCAAAGCCAGCGTCCGATCTGCGCCCGTGGCTGGATGCGCTTTACCATGAGGACGTCCATCAAACCAAGGCCGGAAAACTCTGCGATCACGGGCGGGCGATGTCACCCTTCGCCTTCATGCGCCAGAGCATGCACGATCATTCAATCAGTGACGCCGAAGACAGTGTCATCACTTCAACCCAGGTGTCGCTACGCAGTTGGACCCAGCGGCTTGATCGCCTGCAAGTGATGTTGACGCCGTTGTCGCTGCTGCTCACACCGGCCACGCTTGCATCAATGGTGGCCAGCGCAGGTACGCTTTATCTGAACGCCAAAGCGGCAACGCTACCGGGCGATCGCTCGCAGGACACAAAACAGCTGCTGCTGACGGCGCTTTCGCTGGGACTCCTGAGCATGGGCACGCTGACGCCCAAACTGCTGCGAGCGCTGCGAACCTTCACCACGACCCGCCCCGTTACCTCGCCGATGACGCAACCGACGCCGCCCCTTGTGCGCGGATTCAACCAGCGGCTGCAGCGCTCGATGGCCGCTCGCAACACTCGGCTGGAGCGCTTTTTTGGCAGCGGCAGCTTGCTCAAGACCTGGACGCTCCCTGCCTATCAGAACGTTGCAACGCTGGTAGTCAAGGCCTGGAAACTGGAGCGCAAGTTCTTGCTGTGGACTTCCCACGGCAGCCAGGCCCGCACGCTGGTGGTGAGCACCCATGGCTATCACCTGCCGTGGAGCAAAACGGCGGCCATTCCCAATGGCACCGAATTACGCACGTACGTGCCTCACGGATTCGAGCTGATCGACCCGAAACTGCACAGGGTCGTCAGCCAGGGCGTACAGCCTTACTCGATTTTGACCAGCGGCAAAAACACGCCGGGGCCTGCCTCCAGTCACCTGCCCGACTGGCAACTCACCGACAAAGCGCTGGCAGGCACTTCCCAGACCGGCCGGATCAAAAATTACACGCTGAGCAAATTTCAAAGCGAACGGTACGAAAGCTATCGAGATATCGGCAATGTCGTGCAGCACAGCCGCCAATCGCCCTTTTTCGGGAAGCTGATGTCGACACCCATGGACGTACTGACCGTCAGAAACCGCTTCGGCAGAAGCAACCCTACGCTTGAAGATCTGTTTGCAGGCCTGTCACGCCAAGGCATTCACTACGACCATATTCTGTTGCTGCATTGCCGTTGCTCCGCCATAAGCTCGGCGCTAGGCCTATCGCCTGCGTTTCGTGCCCCGCTCGGCAGCACACCCATCAGCCCGTGAATAATCTCCCACCCGGCCCATTGCAAAAAATCGATGCGGTCGTGGCGGGATAAGGTGGCGGCACGCTAGCATGCGCCATCACCTGAATTTCCCCGAAACCGGATTGGTCATGCTCCTTCCTTCACCGCTCCACTCACAACGATCGTTGCTGCTGACGTTGGTGATCCTTCTGGGGAGCGGCTTTCTGGCGACATCTTTGCTCAGCTATTACGCATCGCGAGACGCCATCCGCGACACCATCATCAACACTGAATTGCCGCTGACCTCGGACACCGTGTATTCAGAGATTCAAAAGGACCTGGTACGACCGGTTCTGATTTCTTCGATGATGGCCCGCGACACCTTCGTCCGGGACTGGGTGGTTGCAGGCGAGAAAGATCCGCAGCAGTTGACTCGTTATCTGAAAGAGGTGATGGACCACAACAGCGCCTACACCTCCTTTTTCGTGTCCAACAGCAGCCTGACCTACTACCAGGCCAAGGGCGTACTCAAAAAGATCAACCCGCAAGAGGCCCGTGACACCTGGTATTACCGAGTACGGGACATGGCCGAGCCTTACGAGATCAACGTCGACCCGGACCTGGCGAACAAGGACAACCTGACCTTCTTCATCAATTACAAGGTTTTCGACTACCACAACAACTTCATCGGTGCGACGGGAGTCGGCCTGACTGTGGACGCCGTGATCAAGCTGATAGACCGTTACGAACAGCGCTATCAGCGCAGCGTTTATTTTGTCGATGCGTTCGGCAGGCTCGTATTGACCGGTGCGCAAGGCGGGCCCCAAGGCGCCAAAATTGGTCAGAGCCTGCGCCAACTGCCTGACCTGAGCGACCTTCAGAGCAAGATGCCAAAGCCTCAAAGCGGCAATTACCAATACGATGTGCAAGGCGCCGGGCATTTTTTGAACGTGCGCTATATTCCCGAGCTGAACTGGTATCTGTTCGTCGATAAGCCTGAAGACGGCGCATTGAGCGATGTGCGTGAATCGCTGTACCTCAACCTGAGCATCTGTCTGGTGGTGATGCTGGTGGTGCTGTTTCTGTTGAACCGGGTGGTTCGCCGGTTTCAGATACGCATCGAAACGCAAGCGACACTGGACAGTCTGACCGGGCTGCCCAACCGCCGTGGCTTTGACGATATGGCCGTGCAAGCGATTCACGACGCACGTCGTGATCGAACGGCGTTATCGGCGCTGTTGCTCGATCTGGATCATTTCAAACGACTCAATGACACCCATGGGCATCTGGCGGGGGACGAAGTGTTGATCGGCTTCGCGGATGACGTGCGTCGCTGCCTGCGCGAAACTGACATCACCTGCCGCTGGGGCGGAGAGGAGTTCATCATTTTGCTCAAGGACACAGATAACACCGGTGCTCGACGCGTTGCGGAGAAGATTCGCTTACTCGCCGAGCAACATACTTACGTGTTTTCCGGCAAAGCCCTTCAAGTAACGGTCAGTCTAGGGCTGACTGAACTTCATCCCGACGACACGCTGCAAAGCCTCATCGCCCGCGCAGACCAGGCGCTGTATAGCGCAAAGCAAACCGGTCGGAATCGGGTGTGCACCGAGAAGGCGGTCCCTGCATGACAACGTCTTCTGGGAGTCTTGATACCTGCCCTGTGTGCGGTTTCAGTAACCGCTGCACGCTGGCTGACCCACGTACGGCCGACGCGCCGTGCTGGTGCTTTTCAGTGGAAATCGATCCCGCCGTACTCGCCAACTTGCCCGAAGCGTTGCGAAACAAAGCGTGTCTGTGCCCGAGGTGCGCGGGCCTGCAGCCCCCGGGGGACGATCCGATCACATGACGCGATCCTGCCTCTATGCGCCTTGACCGCTTTCTCAGCAATCTCCCCCGCTTTAGCCGCAAGGATGCGCGCCTTGCGCTGATCGCTGGCCGCGTGAAGGTTGATGGCCTGACAGTCCGCGACCCGCACCACGAGGTGCGCGAGTTCAGTTGCGTCCTGTTCGATGACGAGGCGCTGCAAGCGGGCAAGCCTTCGCGCTATTACATGCTGCATAAGCCGCCCGGTTGCGTCAGCGCCACCGTCGACCCGCAACACCCGACTGTGCTTGATCTGCTTGATGAGCCCGATAAGCATGAGCTGCACATTGCCGGACGGCTGGACTTCAACACCTCGGGCTTGATGCTCATTACCAACGACGGCCAGTGGTCGCGTCGTCTCACCCAACCCGCCACAAAGTTACCGAAGGTCTACCTCGTGGAAACCGAGCAGCCCATCGGTGAACACTACGTGCAGAAATTCGCGGATGGTTTCTACTTTGCGTTCGAAGACCTCACCACTCAGCCAGCGCAACTGGTGGTGCTCGACGCTCATCATGCACGGCTGAGCATCGTTGAAGGCCGCTACCATCAGGTCAAAAGGATGTTCGGTTATTTCGACAATAAAGTGCTGAACCTTCACCGTGAACGCATGGGACCGCTGGTGCTGGACTCCACGCTGGAGCCTGGGCAGTACCGGCCTCTGGATGCCGCCGAAATCCTGATGATCTGATCGCGGCAAGGAACTCGGTTGTCAGCGCCTGCAACAAGGCGGCCAATGGACCAGTCACTGTCATCCCGCCGCAGCGCTGAAACTTGCGCCAGGCAGAAATTATTGCTTCATTTAAAGCCCCGCTTCTGGTACAAAGTCAGCCGCTCCAAGGGCGACAAGCGGGTGTCGTATTGCATTACTCCAGCTTCCAAAGCTGATAACGAGTGTGCTCATTGGACAACCACGGTTGGTGCACCCTGAAGCGCGCGATGCGGGTATAGTTTAGTGGCAAAACGAAAGCTTCCCAAGCTTTAGTTGAGGGTTCGATTCCCTCTACCCGCTCCACCTCCCCCCAGTATTTCCGGGCATCTCAGCCCATTTCCACTCTTCTAAGTACCCTCATTACGTTACACCCAGACGACACACACGCCTATGCAGTACCCCCAGAGGTCTTGGCCCACAACGATTGGATAGCTGGGAACACGTCGCTCGTCACGCTGCCATGCAGAAAGAGATAGACTGGACCGAGTCTGCCACCTACTGTAAGACGTCTGCCATTGAAGAAATAATGTATTTACTCTTGACTAAATAGCCGTCGCTAGATGCGTGACTTTAAGTACTAAGTGAGCGCTCCGGCTTTTTTATACTTGAGCGGTACATTCATTCGGTTACGCACATACGCGTATGGCCAACTTGACTAGCGTTAAACCGCTCTTTACCAAAGGCATTCTTGTGTCGAAGATAATCACCTCAGCAACTGGTCTATTTGAAGAGACGGGCTCGCAAGGAACAATTTTCAGCACAGCCAAGGACAGGCTAGATTTTTACCGCCGCGAAATTCATTTCGAAACCACCAATCTCTCAAGCCGTACAAATGCATACTTGGCTTCGCAGTCATTCCTGGTGATTGCATACGCCTCAAGCATGGCGAACCTTAACGCCCAATGGGGTCTCTTGTTTACGATGGTAGTCCCAGTAATGTTGGCTCTCTTCGGGGCGTTAAGCTCGGGTATGGCGTGGCCCGGTATGAAAGCCTCGTGCGCCATCATTGATCACTGGCATTTCAAGCAGAGCGGCTTTTTGAGAAGCGACCCGCTCATCGGTCTCGCCTACGATGATTCGCCACTGTTTAGTAGCTGGGAGTCAACTGATAAAGGCCACAAACCGGCGTTGCGTTTCTCGAAGCAGACACCTTGGATGTTTTTCGTTTTCTGGATGTGCTTGGGTGGTTTTACAGTTTTTGTTCATATTACGCATCCGGCTTTGTGAGGGATCGCTGTGTAATCGCAGGCAGTTGACCACTTACCTGTATTCGATCCAGTCACACACTCAACTTGACCAGTGGGACCACATTGGTTTTTATACTCTGGTATCTCTAGTGAAAAATGGTTTAAATACTAAAAAATCAGCAACCGCTTAGCGCATCCCTTTCAGGCCTCGTGGCAAAGACTTGTGCTAGGCCGTTCGATTGACTCTCTGGGAAGAGTCGCTCGACAATCGTAAGTGGCTGGAAAAGTCACTGGAGTTACTCAGACGGACAAAAAAGCTAGGCCGGTCTGGCGTTTTGGAAAACGGTAGATGACATAAATAACCGACGAAGCAGGTTATCTTTAATCAAAAGACCCCAACAGGCTGTTTGTAGTAATTTCTTATCGGGGTTATTTTCTAAAAAAGGCATATTGTAGCTTTTTCTGAGCGTTGCCCACTAATTATAAAATATACATCTGGATGTTGAATATTATTTAGGCTCGTCTGTCTGTAAAAAATCTCAGCAAAGAAAGCTTTATGATGTCGACCCTCATTATTATAAACGCCGCGCGTGGTCATCAGACACCTCTATCTGGCGAGCATTCTCGCCTAAATGGGTGTCCGACTTCATTAGATCAATACAAACTAACAGTTTTCGATTATTTGCGACTCACCAGGCCCACGCCATACTATTTTTCGGTACGAGCCAATCAGCATCTTATTATCTCTTATGAATTCAAATACATCGGCAGGACACCAATCTGGACCAGCTGAAAAGCATACTCCCTCATCTCGCAATTTTTCAAAAAACATTATTTTAGAGCGTTGATTTGGGGTTGTTAAAGACATCATTTTCTTTTATTTATCTGGCGCCGGGACGAAACCTAACACCACGAGTAGTTCAATCACACTATCATCTATGACGCTCACTACAATTTCCGATAGCGCAGCCTCCACAACATAGGCCTTTGTAGTGTCTTTTATAGTATTCATTTCACAATCACCGTGGTAATAGTCTTAACATTCACAGAATCAATTGTCGGTATTGAATTGATAACCATCTCGGGGCTGCCCCCTGGAAGATGCTTGCCTGCGCCTAAGAAGTATTCATTTCCTTGCAGAGGGCTATGCGGAGACATTTTCCTAATACCGTCCACTTGGCGCACCTTGAATCCATTGGCCATGGAACCCGGCTGCAAGCCCATTGCCTGCTCCAGCTGAGCTGCTTGTGATCTAGTTATCACTGTGTCACCTCCTATATTCAGAGGTCCAGTTATGCTGGAAATCGCTTGTCTATCAGATATATAAGTACCGTTACGGCCAATTGTTGGGTATTCATCCCAGCCTATGGGGCTTACGTTGAGACCTTGATTGTTTTCCAGCATTGCAACTTGGCGTTTGCGTGCTCAGCCCGGTGCTTGCGCACCGGGCACCGCTGAGATATCCCAGTTTCTGTGCGAAAGGACTTCCCGACGTGCACAGGGTCTCCGACCGCGCGGCATCAGAGCATGACTGCCGTATAACGCCATGCTCCCTATTGCGTTCTGCTTCGCTTAACAGCATCGGCATCCCGGATTCCTGATTACGCGGCTCAATGGCTGGCCTCTCGGTTTCCCCTGTCAACGCTTCACCCCTGCACCTCACGGTGCAACATGCATGACTCGGGGTCTGGTTGATTCGCCATTTCTTACCAGTATCGAACTTTCATCGACTATCCTCCGCCCGCTTTAACTGCCGCATTAAGCGGGTGCCTATCACTGCTTGCCACCAGCGACGTTTATGCCAGTGAGATTGTTTAATCTAGCCGTCAGAGCTTTTTGCTCATAAAAACACGGCTCGCACCTTCTGGGTCACAGGCTATTTCCCCAAAACGTATCCACCCGTTCTTTTCGTAAAAACCAGGCGCCTGAAAACTAATGGTGTAAAGCACGGCCGAGCGACACCCCCGGCTACGCGCCTCATCCTCGAACGCTTTCAGTACTTTCGTCCCTAATCCCGATCCACGGAGGGCGTCTGGAAGATGAAAAAGATCGAGAAACGCCAGCCCTAGAGACGACCTTCCGATAATTCCTCCCAAGGCCTCTTTCGTATTCGGGTCTCTGACAATCACTGTCAGTGGACTGCGATCATTTGAACCAGTGATCTGATCATTGAATGCATTCAAACCGACACTAATTGCTTCCTCAAGCTCGGGATTTGGCTCGTTACCAACCTCGATGAGATTCGTTTTCATGATTTTTCCAGCCTTCCTTGTTTCAAGGCATAAGCCTCTGACGAGCCCATCTTGAGTGAATTAGGAACACATCCAGCTATGAGGCAGCAAATCGGCGATATCACTCGCACTCTGAGCGTCGTGCGCCTGAATCCTTTGCCCCATAGCTGCTTGCGCCGATTGACCTATCAAGAACCGCGAGTTGAAGTAGCGCAGTGAGTTACAGATCATCGGGCGGATTTAGCTCGCCTTTTCAGTCTCGTGCATAAACTGCCCCAGCTCCTTGCTATAAAACTTCGCCATGCTCGTGGTGCCGTGGCCACGGGTGTCTTCACTGGCGGGGATAAGTAATAGCCGTGCGTGCTTGAGTTCTTTCATCGACGCCTCCAGCCGTCCGGTTTCCGGTGGGTTGCGCTCATCGTCCGCCGAATTGATGACCAGCACCGGAGCTTGAATTTTTTTCAGACCGGGGGCTGCGTTGAAGTCGGCGGAAGATTGCCATTGGTAGATGAAGTCATTGGCGTCGGCGGTTTGTGTAGCGCTGAGGCGCTCATCCACTAGTTTGTCGGCCTGGGCGCGGGTCGGGGCAGCCGTCTGATAAGCGAGGGTACCGCCACTGGTACCGACGCTGAACATCGCGTTGGCCAAGCGCAGGGACGGCGGCTGCGCGCTGTAGTTACCGTTGTTCCAGGCCGGGTCTTGCTTGACCGACTCCACCAGCAAGCGGCGCATCATCCAGTTGCGGGATGACATTTCGGTGGGTTGGGACGCCATGGGCACCAGTGCGTCCATCATCTGCGGCCAGGTCTGGCCCCACATCCAGGTTTGCATGCCGCCCATGGAGTTGCCGATGATCAGCCTAAGGTGCTTGACCCCCAGGCCTTCAGTGACCAACCGATACTGGGCTTGAACCAAGTCGTTGTAGTTGTACTCCGGAAACCGAGTGCGCAAGCCGTCCGATGGTTTGCTGGACTGGCCCACGCCAATGCCATCGGTGGAGATGATGTAGTACTTGCTTGCATCCAGCGGTTGGTCTGGGCCGAACAGCTCCCCGGCAAAATCCTTGCTCAGCACATCGCTGCCTGGCCGGTAGGTGCCGTGCAAGTAAAGGATGGCGGGGTTCTTGGGATTGCCAAGGGTGATGTAGTGCAGTTTGAGGTTGGCGAGTTTTTCACCGGTATGGAAGGTGAACTGCGGGGCGATCCAGTCGCCCTCGGTCGTGGCGGGTAACGGCGCGGCGCTGACGGCGGAGCCGAGGAAGGCTAGAGAAAACAACAACCCGATCGCGGGACGTGAAATGAATCTATGCATGTGTATGTCCTATTGTTTTTATTTTAGTAGCCCTGCGCACCAGTACCTGCAGGAGATTGATCACTTAACGCGCCTTCCGGTCGCTGGCCCTTGTGTCGGGGCCACCGTGGCGCAACGCTGCTGGGTTTACATAGGGGGGATCTTCGTTCCCATCCTGTTTTGTACTTTGGTCAGGGGGTCACGGGTGTTGGAGAGATAATCCTCCAATGATCAAATCATGTTAAGTTAATTTTTTTCTAACATTATTTAACATCGTGGCGCCGGTGCGTCTTGAAAAACAGGATTGGAAAAACATTGAGCTCGGGCTTTGACAAGAGAGCATTGGAGGGGTCTGGATCATTATCGTCACCTCCAGCCAGGACGCCAAAGTGGCGGCTCACCAAAGGATCTCAAGGGGCGATAGTTCATATGGGCTGAAGATTGCGCACAAGGTCAGGCGGGGCTAGCGTTGCACCTCAACTTCCAATACTGCCTATCCGAGCAGCGTATTTGAACGCCGTCGATGGACACCACTACAACAACCGCCCTTGCCAACTGGCATCATTGACCGGACGACCTGGCGAGTTACCCTCGAAAATTCAAAAAGCCGGTATTCAGTGTTATCGCTACGGCAATCAGCTCCCCGTGAACAGCAACTTTACGCCAGCAGCGCCAAAGACCATCGCCAATGATCCTTCGATACAGCGACGAGCTTTACGGTATCCCCGAATCATGGGCGCAGTAGAGAAGACGATGGCGTAACCGCAGAAGATCGTAATGCTGAGCAAGGTGCATCCGGCGAGTATCACTGCAACTGTCAATGAGGATGCGCCTGGCCCCAACCCGAGACTCATCGTGGCCACCCATCCCAACAACGCTTTGGGGTTTGTGAGATGCATTAGCAAGCCACGCTGGAAGAGTCTGAACCCTGAGGTGCCGGGAACTGCGGCCAATTGCGTCGCAGTTTTCTCATCAGTCGTGAGGGCGGATCTGCCTGCTTTGATCGCCAGATAAAGCAGGTAGATTCCACCCAAAACCTTGAGGACTACCAGCGCTTGCGCATACTGCGTCAACACCGCCGAAACGCCCGTTGCCGCTAACGTCCCCCACAACAACGACCCGCTTATTACACCTGCCGCAAGCATGAGTGCCGAGCGCCTGCCTTGGTGCATCGCGACGCCCATTATTCGCATGTTACTGGGCCCAGGACTTGCGGCTCCAATGATGTAGGCAGTGAATACCAACAGCAGGTTATTTAAGTCGACCACAGGCTTCTCACTTACCTATCCTCACCTGGGACGATTCTATCCCAATCAACCTGGTATCAACGCTTAATGCCTGGCAGGTGTTAGCCCGTTTGATTTTGAGGAAATTCCCGTCAACGATGACGTGAATCATCCCTCAGATCGTGTGGGCAAAGCCGGTCGCGAGATTCTAGGTATCTTGAGGTTTTTGCCAGCAGCGGCTGTCTGAGGTCGCCTCAACCGGCTGATTCAGCATAAAAAAACCGGCCTCTTCAGAGCCGGTTTTTTTGTGCGTCGGGTGTGAGCGAATTACCGCTCAGTCATCACCGATGCTTGCGCTTGTGCTTCTTGCCTTTGGAGCTGTGGCCATCGTCATTGCCCAGGTTATTGCCGACCGCGCCGCCTGCCGCGCCACCCAGGCCTGCGCCGATGGTTGAACCGGTGGAACCGCCGAGCTGGTTACCGATCAACGAGCCACCGGCCGAGCCGATGCCGCCGCCCAGCGCGGCTTCCACACGATTGCCTTTCTTCGCGCCGACCGCACCGCCTGCCGCGCCGCCGACACCAGCGCCCACTGCAGCGCCGGTGCTGCCGCCCATTTGCTGGCCGATCACGTTACCAAGCGCCCCGCCCAGGCCGCCACCTACTGCTGCCGTGCCATCGCCCGCTGCGAATACGGTCTGAGACATCACAAGGGTCAGGCCCAAAACGGAAAGAGTGCTGCGCATGATGAGTTTCTCTGTGGAGGATGATGGCATTGTGGATGCATACGTGAAGCTGGGCAATCGACGTATCGGTAAACAAGGGGTCTTTCAGACAGCCGTCATGTCCGGCAATACAGCAACCCTCCGCACAGTCAAGCAACGCACTAGGCTCCAGATACCTCACGCCAACCTTCATGGTGCAAGCACCCTGATCGCAACACCTGGTAAATGCACTTTTTTTGGTACACTCGATGCCTGATACGATCCCAACGGTTTTGCGAGTCAAATTTTTCCGGTCCGAGAATGGAAATGAGCCTGTCCGAAACTGGCTCAGTGAGCTGTCAAAGGCATCGCGTAAAGAAATAGGAACCGACGTGAAGACTGTTCAGTTTGGCTGGCCGCTGGGAATGCCAGTGGTACGCAAGCTTGAAAACGGGTTATGGGAAGTGCGGACCCATCTTATCGGGACGATTGCCCGGATAATCTTCACCGTCAAGGGCGGTGAAATGGTCTTGCTGCATGGCTTCATAAAGAAATCGCAAAAGACTCCGGCCGCCGACTTACAGGTGGCAAGACATCGCAAATCCAGTTTAGGAGACGCTCAATGAGCACACATATAGGCTCTGACTTCGACGAGTTTCTAGACGAGCAAGGCATTGCCGAGGAGGTCTCTGCGACCGCTTTGAAACGCGTGATTGCTTGGCAAATAGCGGAATTGATGAAGGCCCAGAGCCTCACCAAAAAAACACTCGCCGAGCGCATGCACACCAGCAGAACGGCAGTGGATCGAGCACTGGATCAAAACGATCCCGGGATGACACTGGCGACACTCGCCAGCGCGGCGCGAGCGTTGGGCCAGCGCGTTGAAATCAGGCTAGTTCCTGAGCCAGGTCTAACGACTTCAATCTGACACGAACACCTCATCCCACCATCACCCCACAGCTGTGAAGCGAAACCACTTGTTCGATTTAATTTGAACCGGGCAACGCCATGGCCGGTCGTTGACATTGTTGGCCGAGGTTCCTATAAGTCCTCTCCGTTCTGGCGTGCCCGGCCACGGCGCCCTTAAAACCGATAGCGAAGCGAGACAATGGAATTCACGGATTTTGACGCAGCCCTTGGCGACTGGAACGATGTGCAGGCCACCACGCCGTGTTCCGGGCTGTTGCTGGGCAACGGCGCCAGTCTGGCCGTTTGGAAAAACTTTTCCTACGACTCGCTGTTCGAGCTGGCGCAAACCACGCGCAACAAGCCGCTAAGCCCGACCGAGCTTGCGCTGTTCAAAGCGATGGAGACTCAGAATTTCGAGCCTGTATTGAGCGCCCTCAAGACGTCTATCCGGGTAAACGCCGCACTGACAATCAGTTCGTCCTCACCGCGCAATCGTTACTTTGCGATCAAGGAAGCGTTGATCCACGGTGTGCGCTCGGTGCATATCCCTTGGCGGCTGATGGAGCAACATACGTTGCTCGCCATCAGTCAGGCACTCAGCCAATACGGCACGGTGTATTCCACCAACTACGACTTGATCACCTATTGGGCTGCGATGCACGGGCAAGCGCCGTTCGATGACCTTTTCAGCGAAGACGCCACGTTCAACCTGCACGCCAACCAGGCCAGCGGCACACGCTTGCTGTACCTGCACGGTGGAATGCACTTGGTGAAGAACTTCGATGGCAGCGCTCGCAAATTGCTGTCATCGGAAAGCACCCTGCTGGGCAGTTTTGCAGTCAATGCGCTGGATGACGTGCCGCTGTTCGTCTGCGAAGGCAGCGCGCAGGAAAAGCTCAAAGTGATTCGAGGCTCTGACTACCTGTCGTTTTGCAATGCGCAACTGGCCCGCCACGAGGGTGCGCTGTGCATCTTCGGGCATGCGCTGGGCAAACAGGATCGGCATATCGTCGAGGCGGTACGTGAGGCTAAACCTGCCACGATCGCCCTCTCGATTCTGCCGCGCAGCGACGCGTTCATTCAGCATCAAAAGCGCCACTACAGCGCGCTGTTTGCCGAGTCAGGATCGGAACTGAAGTTTTTCAACGCCAAGACACACCCGCTGGGCAATGCCGATTTTCTGGTTCCGGTGGACAGTTTGAAGGTCTGAGGGAAAACAACTTTCTCGGCACCGCTTCAAATCTACCCACCGGCAATCAATCACTCGTTACCTTGTGCCAAAGCCCCCACACCAACCGCCCCGCCCTGCGTCTTTTTATTGACGCTGGAGGCGACCGGTTCGAGCGAATAACGCACGCTGCTCAACGCCGCCAATCGGTCGCTGCTGGTGGTTTTGATGACGCTGTTGCTCCATTGCGCTGCCGCGATGGCCAGCCAGGCGAACAGGAACACGACGACCGCTTGCAACGCCCACTTTCCGATATCTGACATGACGCTTCTCCTGGCTGAATGCTCTTACGCAAATTTGACCATCAAACGATTGCAGTCAGGTTGCATTCAAGTTTCGAACCAATGTCGAGGCGGCGCGGGTGAAACTTCACGCCCCAGGCAAAAGCGGCTTCGGACAAGAAGTACGAGGGACAATTCCAGGCGCTGTTGGCCGTGACGTTGAAGGGGGTCGTCGCCGACACCATGGGAGTTTGTAGGCGCGAGCTCATTGGCGTGGCGGCGCATCGGATTCAACCCATGCCGCCGTCTCGCCCACACGTTGGCTCTACAGATTGATCAGATCAGCGCGTCGGCTTTGAGCAGCGTTTCCAGGCACTGTTCCTGAATCCCGTAGAAGGTTTTCAGTTCCTGAATCTTTGCCAGCAGCTCTGTAGGGTCTGACGGGGTTGCGCGCTTGACCGCCAGAATCATCTTGTTCTTATTGGTGTGCTCCAGCGAAATGAACTCGAAAACCTTGGTCTCGTAACCACAGGCCTCAAGTAGCAGTGCGCGCAAGGCATCGGTGACCATTTCCGCCTGCTGCCCCATGTGCAAACCGTATTGCAGCATCGGCCGCAGCAGCGTCGGGCTCTGGATCTGCAAGCGGATCTGTTTGTGGCAGCATGGCGAACACATGATGATCGACGCACCCGAGCGAATCCCCGTGTGAATGGCGTAATCGGTGGCAATGTCACATGCGTGCAGGGCGATCATCACGTCCAGCTCGCTCGGCGCTACCGAGCGCACGTCGCCATGCTTGAACACCAGCCCCGGATGCTCCAGGCGCGAGGCGGCGTTGTTGCACAGCGTGACCATGTCCTCGCGCAACTCAACACCCGTGACCTGCCCGTCGGCTTGCAGCGTATTGCGCAAGTAGTCGTGGATCGCGAAGGTCAGATAGCCTTTGCCGGAGCCGAAATCGGCCACGGTAATCGTCTGATCGAGCTTGATGGGCGACGTCGTCAAGGCGTGGGAAAACACCTCGATGAACTTGTTGATCTGCTTCCACTTGCGAGACATGGCCGGGATCAGCTCATGCTGTTTATTGGTCACGCCCAGATCCATCAGGAACGGCCGGGTCAGCTCCAGGTAACGCTTTTTCTCGCGATCATGTTCGGCAGAAGGCGCTTCACGCTGTTGTTGAGCCTTGTTACGGAACAGCGTGCTTTTGCCCTTCTTGCTGAATTCCAGCTGCACCTCATCGGTGAGCGACAGCAAATGAGCGTTCTTGAATGAATCAGGCAACAGCTCAGCAATGAGCGCCTGCGCTTCGTCGAGCGGGTGATTCTTGGTGATGTCACGCGTTTTATAGCGGTAGACGAAAGAGAGGCAGGGCTGATCCTTGACGGTCAAAGGCTTGATGATCACCCGTTGCAGATCAGCTTCGGCTCCGACGTATTTGGCCAGAACCAGCTTGATCAGCGAATTTTGCGTCAGGCAGGTGTCGAGCAGGCTCAGAAACTGAGCGCGGTGATCCGGCGCAGAAGCGGCGTTGGGTGCAGTGACGGACATCGGGTGAAGCCTCAAGGAGCAGAAAATGCGAGGCCGGTATTTTAGGCGCGATGCGCGCCGCAGGTGGATTTAATTGTGGCCCGGCGGTCATCCGCAGATCGGAAACCGCCGCCATGCATCACTGCAAAACGATCAACCGGTTGGGCAGCTCATTGCGTCCTTGTGTGACCGGCACATGCTCGCTGAGCACTTCGCCGCAGGCCTGAATGCAACCAAGAAACCCTTCCAGCGTCTGGCCATCACGCACCCGCTGGGTGAACTCATCGACCATCGCCCGCCACACACTGTCGTCCACCCGGTGAGAAATGCCGTGATCCACCAGGATTTCGACATAACGCTCAGCCTCGCTGACGAAGATCAGGATTCCGGTGCCGCCTGCTGTCCTGTGCAGGTTTTGCTCCAGAAACTGCCGCCGCGCCAGGTTACCCGCGCGCCAGTGCCGAACGCGCATGGGCACCAGACGGCTGGTTATCGCTGGCAGCCAGCCGATCAGAGCGACCACGATAAACGTGGCGATTTGCGCCATCAGCAGCTCGTTGGCGTCCAGCCAGCCGAAATACAGGTTGCTCAGCCCGGGCACCAGCAATGCAACCACTCCCGCCCAGATCAGCGGCGCGTATGCGTAGTCATCGGCGGACGCAGCAAGCACCGTCACCAGCTCCGCGTCGGTGCCTCGTTCGACGTGATCAATCGCTTGAGCGACCTGTCGTTGTTCTTCTTCATTAAGTAGCGACATGCTGTGCACATTCCTGTTGAGCGATCAATTACCAACTGCCAGACGCGCCACCGCCACCAAAACTGCCACCGCCCCCACTAAAACCTCCACCACCCGAACCGCCACCGCCGCCGCGCGAGCCAAGCCCGCCCAGACCGCCAAGTGCACCGGCGCCAAGGTAACCGGCGCCACCGGAGCGTCCACGCCCGCCGCGCAGATTAATAAAGATGAAGATCAGCAACAGCACCAGAAACGCCAGGCTCTCGAACAGGGAGCTGGAGGATTCGGTGTTGCCCGTCGCGCCGGCTGCTGGCTCGGCAAGCGGATCGCCGCCCAACACCTGCACGATGGCCTCTGTGCCTTGAGTGATCCCGCCGACAAAGTCGCCTTTCTTGAACGCTGGCGTAATGACCTGGTTGATGATCACCGAAGACTGCGCGTCAGTCAGGCGACCTTCCAGGCCGTAACCCACTTCGATCCGCACCTTGCGATCATCGCGCGCCACGATCAACAGCGCGCCGTTGTCTTTGTCTTTCTGGCCGATGCCCCAGTGACGGCCGAGTTGATAGCCGTAGTCTTCGATGCTGGTGCCTTGCAGATTCGGGACCGTGACCACCACCACTTGCTCAGTGGTCAACTGCTGATGGGCACGCAGCATTTGCGACAGACGCTCGGTACTTGGGGCATCAAGCATGCCGGCGGTATCGACCACCTGCCCGGTCAGCGCCGGAAAACTGAGGGCTGCGTGCGCGGGCAACGTAACCAGCACGGCGCATACGCACAACGAGGCAACCTGCAAGGCCCGCCGCAGCGCGCGCATCAGAATTTCACTTGCGGGGCTTTATCCGCATCCGCAGAAGTAGCCTCGAAATTCGGGCGGATAGGCAAATCGCTGTACATCACGGTGTGCCACAGGCGGCCCGGGAAGGTACGGATTTCAGTGTTGTAGCGCTCGACGGAGGCGATGAAATCCCGACGCGAAACGGCGATACGGTTTTCGGTGCCTTCAAGCTGAGATTGCAGGGCAAGGAAGTTCTGGTTGGACTTGAGGTCCGGATAGCGCTCCGACACCACCATCAAACGGCTCAAGGCACCGCTCAACTGGCCTTGTGCATCCTGAAACTGCTTGAGCTTTGCCGGGTCGTTCAGGGTGTTGGCATCGACCTGAATCGAAGTGGCCTTGGCCCGCGCTTCAATCACCGCGGTCAACGTGTCCTGCTCCTGTTTGGCGTAGCCTTTTACCGTTTCCACCAGATTGGGGATCAGGTCGGCACGGCGCTGGTACTGGTTCTGCACCTGCGCCCAGGCAGCCTTCACTTGCTCGTCGTAGGTCGGAATGTTGTTGATTCCGCAACCGGCCAGAAACGTGCTCAACACCATCAAGAGCATCAGTGACAATTTGTAACGATGACCTCGAAAGTGCTCGTGGTGTTGGATTTGCATGGCCTTGATGCTCCCTAGAAATGATGGATATGTCTTCCGGTCAGATATGACTTTAGCCAAATCAGGCGATCCCCGGCATAATCTTCCCCAACGCGCTGTCAGGTGCTGGATTGCTGAAAGGCAATCAGATAAAACTTGCTGCGCTACAGATACTCATCGGCATCAAAGAGTTCAGCGAACACATCGCACTGATCACAATAAAAGCCGAAGTTTTGAATCCCCGAACATAATGGCTGCACGGTATTCCACGCGAGTTGCCGAGCAACGCCTTGAGAAAACATTCATGAATAAGCTGTGTTTATTGGGTCTTGTGGTTGGTCTGGTCAGTCAGTCTGCGCTTGCCGCCAACGCTGACGGCAACAATGCTTCTACCTTACAGGCCAAGAATGCCTTCATTTCCAAGCTCATGCAGCAGATGACACTCGATGAAAAAATCGGTCAGCTGCGTCTCATCAGCATCGGCCCGGAAATGCCCAAGTCAGAAATTCTCAAGGAAATCGCCGCTGGCCGGATAGGCGGTACATTCAACTCGGTGGTTCTGCCCGATAACCGCGCCATGCAGGACGCGGCCGTCGCTCACAGCCGCATGAAGATCCCGATGTTCTTCGCCTTCGACGTCGTGCACGGCCACCGCACCATATTCCCGATCAGCCTCGGGCTCGCAGCGAGCTGGGACATGGACGCGATCACCCAGACCGGCCGCACTTCTGCAATCGAAGCCTCGGCCGACGGTCTGGACATGACCTTCGCACCGATGGTCGACATCACCCGCGATGCACGCTGGGGCCGCAGCTCCGAAGGTTTCGGCGAGGACACGTATCTGGTGTCGCGCATCTCCAGCACCATCACCCGGGCCTTTCAGGGCAACAACACAAAAGCGCCTGACAGCATCATGGCGGCGGTCAAGCACTTCGCGCTTTACGGCGCCGTTGAAGGCGGCCGCGATTACAACACGGTGGACATGAGCCCGGTGCGCATGCGTCAGGACTATCTGCCGCCGTATCGCGCCTCCATTGATGCCGGTGCGGGCGCCGTCATGATTGCCTTGAACTCGATCAACGGCGTGCCCTCCACCGCCAACGCCTGGCTGCTCCAGGACGTGCTGCGCAAGGAGTGGGGCTTCAAAGGCGTCACCGTCAGCGACCACGGCGCCATCAAGGAGCTGATCGACCACGGCGTCGCCAAAGACTTCCGTGAAGCGGCAAAGCTTGCGATCAAGGCGGGCGTCGACCTGAGCATGAACGACAAGGCCTACGGCGAAGAGCTGCCGGGTCTGGTGAAAAGCGGTGAAGTGTCGATCAAGGAAGTCGACAACGCTGTGCGCGAAGTACTCGGCGCGAAGTGGGAAATGGGCCTGTTCGCCAGCCCGTTCCTGCGCATTGGTTCGGCTGCGAACGACCCGGCCGACCGCAACGATGAGAGCCGTCTGCACCGCGAAGCCGCCCGCGACGTGGCGCGCAAAAGTATCGTGCTGCTCAAGAACGACAACCACACCCTGCCACTCAAGAAGCAAGGCACCATCGCCGTTATCGGTCCGCTGGCCAAAAGCTCGATGGATATGATGGGCAGCTGGTCAGCAGCGGGTCTGGCGCGACAAACCGTCAGCGCCTACGACGGTCTGGCCAATGCGGTCGGTGACAAGGCGAAACTGGTGTTCGCACTGGGCGCCAACGTCACCGACAACCAGCACGCCATCACCTACCTGAATAAAATGGACGATCAGATCACCGTCGATCCACGTCCTGCTCAGGAAATCATCGATGAAGCAGTGAAAGTCGCTCAGCAGGCTGACGTGATCGTTGCCGTGGTCGGCGAATCCCGCAACATGTCCCACGAAGCCGCCAGCCGCGTGGACATTGTCATCCCGGGTCGTCAGCGTGATTTGATCAGGGCCCTCAAGGCCACCGGCAAACCGCTGGTGCTGGTGCTGATGAACGGGCGTCCTCTGGCGCTCAATGAAGAAAACCAGTTGGCCGATGCAATGGTCGAGAGCTGGTTCCTGGGAACTGAGGGCGGTAATGCACTGGCAGACGTGCTGTTCGGCGACTACAACCCGTCGGGCAAACTGGCCATGACCTTCCCGCGTTCGGTGGGCCAGATCCCCGCCTACTACAATCACCTGAACACCGGTCGTCCTTATCGCCCGAACGAGTCCAACTACACGTCGAACTACTTTGAAGAGCCCACAGGCCCGCTGTTCTCCTTTGGGTATGGCTTGAGTTACACCGACTTCAGCGTGTCGGACATCACCCTGTCGAACACCAGCATGACCCGCAAGGACAAGCTGACCGCCAGCGTTACCGTCAAAAATACGGGCAAAGTCGCGGGAGCCACTGTGGTTCAGCTCTACTTGCGTGATATCGCCGCATCGTTGAGCCGTCCGGTCAAGGAGCTGAAGAACTTCGAGAAGGTCATGCTCGAACCCGGCGAAGAAAAGGTCGTGACCTTTACGCTGCGCGAAGAAGACCTGAAGTTCTTCAACCCGTCGCTGAAATACGCGGCAGAGGCCGGCGAATTCAAGGTGATGATCGGGCTGGACTCGGTGGACGTGAAAGAGGCCAGCTTCAATCTGCTGTAAGCGCCCACTGGTCTTAACCGGCGCTTACGAGCTGCGCGACACTGCGATGCGCTACATCCCGGACACCATCCCGGACATCACCATCGCAGTCTCGCCACCTCGGCGTTGCATCTAAAGCTCCTTCATAAAAAGGCTCGCCCCCATGCCCCGCACCGCCCGTCTCCTCCTCTGCGCAGCCCTCATCCTCGCGGGGGCGGTGCTGGCGGCGACGCTGGCGATGCATCAAGCCCGAACCCATGCCCTTGAAGACGATGCCAGTCGTGCTCAGGACCAACTGTCTCTTTACGCCAATACGCTGCAAACCTTGATTGAACGCTATCGCGCCCTGCCCGCCGTGCTGGCGCTGGACCCGCAATTGCGCGAGGCGCTGAGCGGTCCGGTGAGCGCCGAGGCAACGCAAGCGCTCAACGTCAAACTCGAGCACATAAACGGCGCTGCGCAGTCTTCAACGCTGGAGCTGCTCGATCAGACAGGCCTTGCGGTGGGCGCCAGCAACTGGCGCTTGCCGAGCAGTTATGTCGGCCACAATTACGGGTTTCGGCCTTACTTCCAGCAGACGCGGGCACAGGGCACCGGCCGTTTTTATGCCGTCGGCGTCACCAGCGGCATTCCCGGTTACTTTCTGTCCAACGCGGTACTCGATGAAAACGGACGCTTCCTTGGCGCAATGGTGGTCAAGCTGGAGTTTCCCGACCTCGAGCACAACTGGGCGCAAGGCGATGATCTTTTGCTTGTCAGCGACGCCAAAGGCATCGTGTTCATCGCCAATCAGCCGGGCTGGCGCTACCGGGCCTTGCACGCGCTGTCCAGCCAGGACCAGGCGGAACTGACCGCCACCCGCCAGTACGACAAACAACCTTTAATGCCCCTCCAGCGACAGCCGTTGCACATCTTCAGCGAGACCAGCCAGTTGAGCCGTGTACAGGCGCCGGATGGCAGTGTCGATTACCTCTGGCAGTCGCTACCGCTGCCCCACGAAGGCTGGACCCTGCACCTGTTGCGCAAACCGCAAGTGGCGCCGGAGGACATCCGCAATGCTGCACTGGCCGCAGCCGGCGTATGGCTGACACTGGTGTTTCTGGGGTTGTTTCTCTATCAGCGCTGGCGTTTGGCGCGGTTACGTCAGCGCAGCCGTGATGAACTCGAGCAACTGGTGGAAGTGCGCACGCGAGACCTGCGCACGGCACAGGATGGGCTGGTGCAATCAACCAAGCTGGCGGCGCTCGGGCAGATGTCTGCCGCATTGGCTCACGAAATCAATCAACCGCTGACCGCGCAGCGCATGCAGTTGGCGACGCTGCGGTTGCTGCTCGATCACGGCCGCGTGGACGACGCCTATAACGCCCTGACGCTGCTCGATCAACAGCTCACGCGCATGGCGGCGCTCACAGGTCACCTGAAAACTTTCGCGCGCAAAAGCCCTGGCGGCCTGCGCGAGCGCCTTGATCTGGCATCGGTAGTCGATCAGGCGCTGTTGTTGCTCGATGCCCGTTTGCGAGACGAACGGGTCAGCTGTGTGCTCAACCTCACGCGGCCAGCCTGGGTACGCGGCGACGCGATTCGCCTGGAACAAGTGCTGATCAATCTGTTGCGCAACGCGCTGGATGCCATGGGCGATAAACGACTCAAACGTCTGGAAATCCGTATCGATCAAGAAGAAGACAACTGGCGCCTTAGCGTAGGTGACAGTGGTGGCGGCATCGACGAGGCGCATCTGGCGAACATCTTCGATCCCTTCTTCACCACCAAACCGGTGGGCGACGGCTTGGGGCTCGGGCTGGCGGTGTCCTATGCAATCGTTCACGAGCTGGGCGGACGCTTGAGTGCGAGCAATCATTGCGTGGGCGACGAAGGGCGCGGCGCAGTGTTTTTCTTTTGCCTACCCAACGCGTTGGAGAATGAGCCTGCATGCTGAACTCGGTGATTGTGGTTGACGATGAAGCCCCCATTCGCGAAGCGGTCGAGCAATGGCTGACGCTGTCTGGCTTCAGCGTTCAGGTTTACAGCCGTGCGCAGGACTGTCTTGAGAATCTGCCGGAGCACTTTCCAGGTGTCGTCCTCAGCGACGTGCGCATGCCGGATATGAACGGGCTGGCGCTGTTGTCGCATTTGCAATCGCTGGATGCCGATCTGCCAGTGATTTTGCTGACAGGGCATGGCGATGTGCCGATGGCCGTCGACGCGATGCGTGACGGCGCTTATGACTTTCTGGAAAAACCGTTTACCCCTCAAACCTTGCTCAGCAGCTTGCGCCGTGCGCTTGAGAAGCGCTCGCTGGTGCTGGAAAACCGCCGACTGCATGAGCGCGCCGACGCCAGGACCCGACTGGACGCCACGCTGATCGGTCAGTCTGCGGGGATGCAGACCCTGCGCCGCCAGGTGCTTGATCTGGCGACTTTGCCGGTCAACGTGGTGATACGCGGGGAAACCGGGAGCGGCAAGGAACTGGTCGCACGCTGCCTGCATGACTTTGGACCGCGAGCGGGCAAACCCTTCGTGGCGCTCAATTGCGCGGCGATCCCGGAGCAGTTGTTCGAGGCCGAGTTGTTCGGTCACGAAACGGGAGCATTCACGGGCGCTCAAGGCAAGCGCATCGGCAAGCTCGAATACGCTGACGGCGGTACGCTGTTTCTGGATGAAATCGAAAGCATGCCGCTGGCGCAGCAGGTCAAGCTGTTGCGAGTGATTCAGGACCGACGCCTGGAACGTCTGGGCTCCAACCAAAGCATCACGGTTGACCTGAGAATCATTGCGGCCACCAAACCGGACCTGTTGGAGGAAGCCCGCGCCGGACGCTTTCGCGAGGATCTGGCATACCGTCTGAACGTCGCGGAGCTGCGTTTGCCGCCGTTGCGTGAGCGGCGCGAAGACGTCCCGTCATTGTTCAGTCACTTCGCCCAGGTTGCAGCGCAACGCCTGGGCCGCAGCACGCCGGTGCTGGACGGTGCGCAACTGAGTCACCTCCTTAGCCACGACTGGCCGGGCAACGTACGTGAACTGGCCAACGCCGCCGAACGACACGTGCTGGGCCTGGACGCACCGCACGCGATTGAAGCTCAGGCGGGTCAGTCCCTCGCCGCACAACAGGAAGCGTTTGAGGCCCACTGCCTGCGCTCGGCGCTGGCGCGTCACAAAGGCGATATCAAGGCCGTGCTCAACGAGCTGCAACTGCCCCGCCGCACGCTGAACGAGAAAATGCAGCGTCACGGCTTGCTGCGCGAAACCTTTGTCGACTGACCTTGCTCAGCATGACCGCCCGGTTTTCACTGAGCGATCGGCGGTTTTCCGCTTACGCCTTGCGCCGTCACCAGCGGAATTCCGCTCATAAATTCAGCTAACCCCCCTCTAGAGCCACGTTTTCCCGCTGGCACAGCTCCTGCTATCAAGATCATTAGAGCGCCCCGGTGCGTTCCTTCTAAAAACAATGAAAAGCAGGCATCTCATGGATACTCCCAACACTCTGTCGAAAGGGTCGGCTGCTGCGCCGACCGCTGAAAAAACCACCAAAAGCCGTCTGAAATCGATTTTCAGCGGCTCTGTCGGCAACATGGTCGAGTGGTACGACTGGTACGTTTACGCCGCCTTCTCCCTCTACTTCGCCAAAGTCTTCTTCCCCAAAGGCGACACCACCGCACAACTGCTCAACACCGCCGCCATTTTTGCCGTTGGCTTCCTGATGCGTCCCATCGGCGGCTGGCTGATGGGCCTGTATGCGGATCGCAAAGGTCGCAAGGCCGCCCTGATGGCCTCGGTGCTATTGATGTGTTTCGGCTCGCTGATCATCGCCCTCACCCCAGGTTACGAAACCATCGGCGTGGGCGCCCCGATCCTTCTGGTGTTCGCCCGCTTGCTGCAGGGCCTGTCCGTAGGCGGCGAATACGGCACGTCCGCCACCTACCTCAGCGAGATGGCAACCAAAGAGCGTCGCGGCTTCTTCTCCAGCTTTCAGTACGTGACGCTGATTTCCGGTCAGCTCATCGCGCTGGCTGTGCTGATCGTGCTGCAACAAACACTGACCACTGAACAACTGACGTCGTGGGGCTGGCGTATTCCGTTTGGTATCGGCGCATTATGCGCTGTGGTCGCGCTGTTCCTGCGCCGCGGCATGGAAGAAACCGAGTCATTCACCCGCAAAAAGGACAAGCCAAAAGAAAGCCTGATGCGCACGCTGATGCGTCATCCCAAAGAGCTGATGACGGTGGTTGGCCTGACGATGGGCGGCACACTGGCTTTCTACACCTACACCACGTATATGCAGAAATACCTGGTGAACACGGTTGGCATGAGCATCACGGACTCCACCAGTATTTCAGCGGCGACGCTGTTTCTGTTCATGCTCTTGCAACCTGTCGTAGGTGCGCTCTCTGACAAAATCGGTCGGCGCCCGATCCTGATCGCATTCGGCGTGCTCGGCACCTTGTGCACTGTGCCGATCCTGACCACGCTGCACACCGTGCAAAGCTGGTGGGGCGCATTTTTCCTGATCATGGCGGCGTTGATCATCGTCAGTGGTTACACTTCGATCAACGCAGTGGTGAAAGCCGAATTGTTCCCAACCGAGATCCGCGCCCTTGGCGTCGGCCTGCCGTACGCATTGACGGTGTCGATCTTTGGCGGGACCGCTGAATACATCGCGCTGTGGTTCAAAAGCATCGGCATGGAGACCGGGTATTACTGGTATGTCACCGCCTGTATTGCCTGCTCGCTGCTGGTTTACGTATTCATGAAGGACACCCGCAAGCATTCGCGGATCGAAACCGACTGACCGAAAACCACCCTCCCGCCAGCAAAAACCAGGGCAGCCCACTCACGTGCGCTGCCCTTTTTGCGCGTCGGCGCACCCGCGGATGGAAGGTAAGTGCCTGAATTGATATAAGGGGCAAGGCAGTATGTGACCGAAATTCTGACGGTGAATGACAATCTTGGCATGCCGTTATCCATATTCGCGATCTACGCCCTGCATGATGGGGGTATCGATCGACGGCGCCAGTAGTTGCAATGGGAAGGTGTTATAGAACGCTTACGTTGCTGCCGCATGAGTGGGCGCCCGTTCAACTACGCAAGGTGTGTAGGGTAGACGCTTACCGTGCTTACTCATTGAGTGTCGTTAAGTTTTCAGTGCACGAATAACCGGGGCGGGACTATGTTGGATTCCATAGCCCCGCAGAGCTTTCAAGTAACTGACTTAACGCACCCTCACATAATTGCCGGCACCGTCTCGGGTGTACTGAGTCCCGATAGGGTCGCCATAGGAGTTTGTAGGCTTCATCCGATCCTCATAGGCCTGAGAGGCTGCCGCGGAAACGAATCTGAGCGTCAAGAAGCCATCGTTATTTTCAATATCGGTATCGTTAATCGTCATCCACAGATCTTCGCCACCGCTGAACTCTCCACGGATATCCATAGCCTCTGGCGAGCCATGCTCTCCTACCCTGAAGATCAACTGACCAACTTTAGCCCTGTCGCCGCTATAGGGATAACGGTTATCACCCTTGCCGATCTCAATGATGTAATAGTTTCCGGCTGAGCCGGATCCCTTGGAGTTGCAGGTTCGAGCCTGGCGTTCATTGGTATTAAAGCACCATTCCCCGTCTGCATACAGATTACCTGCTTCAAGCACTTTTCCGATGTGTTGCCAGCCTTTGTTTGCGTAGACTTTAGTTTCCATGAAAATACTCCCTGTATAGTGAAAATGACACGTTTTCTGTTGCCTTAGTAAGGCTAGTACAGATTTTTTTGTTAGATAGGTTTTTTTGACAGGTCGGCGTAAACGAGAAGCCACTTTCTTCGCCTATCTGACCCCTAACGCGATCTACGCGCTGCTTGTTGGGCAGTTGCGCAAGGAGCTGATTCTGCCGTCGAGGGGTTCAGCGCTGCGCTCAATAGCATGCCGTTTTCGGTGCGTAAAAGCATAACTTATGACCGGGGCCGGGAAATGGCCAGGCATGCTGAAATAACGCAAAAAACTGGGGTAGCAATCTACTTCTGTGACCCGCATAGCCCTTGGCAGCGCGGCAGTAACGAGAACATCAACGGCCTGATTCGCCAAGGTACTGACCTGCCGGGCTACAGTCAGGAGGCGCTGGACGCCATCTCTCTATCAAATGAATATTCGTCCTCGTAAGCGATTCGGTTTTAAATGTCCGATTGAAGTAATGACTGAAGTAATGGGAATGCATGATACGGCCCCAGCCTCAAGTCAATAACTGTGTTGCACTCAGCTTCTGCAACCGCCCGGTTTTTGTAGTATCAATTTCAACGATGATGGCTAACAACACGATTGACTTCTTAATAATCCATAGCCGAGTAAAGTTGCCCCCATACCGAGTTACGCACTTAATCATCGATCTGGAGCAACTAACATGAACACTAACAAACTGATCTTCGGCCTGGCTTTCTCTCTTCTTGCAAGTAGCGCTTTTGCACTTCCAGGCAACGTTACAACTCAACACATCAATGCGCCTCTTGTCGCTGAAAACGGTTCTTCCCACACCAATGTAGGTCGGTTGGCTGCTGATGGCGCTGATCGTGTTGGTGCAAACCGCGTAGCCGCTGACGGTGCTGACCGCGTCGGTGCAAATCGAGTTGCTGCTGATGGCGCTGACCATATTGGTGCAAATCGCCTCGCTGCTGATGGCGCTGATCGTGTCGGCGCAAATCGCTTGAGTTGATCGCTTTTCGACGTCCTCCCCCAGCCCGGCTTTTTGCCGGGCTTAGTTTTTTCCGCGCAAAGCCCCTAAAACCCTTGCCCTACTTGCCTCAGCCCTACCCGCCTGTCATGACTGAAGATGAAAAATGTCGTTCAGAAGCCCGCTCGGCCCAGCACCTGTGCATTGATCCCCTTCGCGAAGAAAATCGTCAACACTCACGAAAGGCAATCTGTCAACACTCTAAATTACCAAACTGACAGAGAAACGCCCCAATGCAGCCCACAATCCGCTGGAGCGCTTTAAAATCGGGCATCTCAGCCAACTATCATTTATAGCGATGTTCGTTAGCAACCTTGTTAACTTCTACTTAATCGTTGCACGCGTAAGATTGGCTCCATACCGAGTTAACAAACTTTTGAACTTTTTTGAACTTTGATGGAGTCACTATCATGAAAACCAACACACTGATTATGGGCCTCACACTTTCACTTCTGGCATCGAGCGCTTTTGCACTGCCAGGCACACAAACTTATTCTGCACTAAATGGCACTGTTGTCGCAGAAGGTGGTTCTTCCCACACTAATGCTTCTCACACCGGCTCTTATCGCCAGGCCTCGGATGGTTCGGATCACATCGGTGCAAACCGTCTGGCCGCTGACGGCGCTGACCGCGTAGGCAATAACCGTCAAGCTGCTGATGGCGCAGATCACATCGGTGCCAACCGTCTGGCAGCAGATGGTGCTGACCGCGTCGGCAATAACCGTCAAGCCGTTGATGGCGCAGATCACATCGGTGCCAACCGTCTGGCAGCAGATGGTGCTGACCGTGTAGGCAACAATCGCGTCAGCTAACAACCGCTTCACCTTTCCATACCTGGCCCGGCATCTGCCGGGCTTGATCGTTTCTGAGGCATGAGAAAATCTGCGTGGCGTTGTCAAACCCAGCGATACAGGTGTAGAAACCTGCCCTAATGCCTTGCACTATGACGACCCTCATTAATCTCTACCGTCATATCAGCTCTTCAGGAAGCGCGCCATGTCAGAAGAAATCCATTTCTACGAACCCGCCAACGGCCACGGTTTGCCACACGATCCCTTCAACGCAATCGTCGGCCCACGACCTATCGGATGGATTTCGTCCCACGACAAAGAAGGCAGGCTGAACCTGGCGCCGTACAGCTTTTTCAACGCCTTCAATTACATCCCGCCCATCATTGGTTTTTGCAGCGTTGGCCGCAAAGACAGCCTCAACAATATTGAGCAAACCGGTGAGTTCGTCTGGAATCTGGCAACGCGGCCTTTGGCCGAGCAGATGAACCAAAGCTGCGCCCCAGTGGCGCCGGATGTGAGTGAGTTCGAGCTGGCAGGATTGACTGCAGAACCTTCGCGCATTGTCTCGGTGCCCCGCGTAAAGGAAACGCCAGTGGCGTTTGAATGCAAGGTGACGCAGATCATTCAGCTGCAACGGGCGGATAAAACCGAAGTGCCGAGCTGGCTGATTCTGGGGGAAGTGGTGGCGGTGCATATCGCCAAGCGCTTGCTCAAGGACGGGATTTACGACACCGCTGCCGGCGAGCCAATCTTGCGCGGCGGCGGCCCGGCTGATTATTTCCAGCTGGGCCCTGAATCACTGTTCAAAATGTATCGACCGCAGTCCTGATTAATCCTGGGCGAACAGCAGTTCGCCTTCAGGCGTTACGTCGATCAGCCGCTCCAGTTCCTGAACAGCGGCCTGATCGGCCTCCAGCGCAGTCTTGAAACGCTGGTCTTGCAGCACACGATTAAACGTCGGTGCACCACCAGCGCCAATACCCTTTACCGCGATTGCGGCGCTGTAACCGTCTTCACCCGGAGACGCGGCAGACACCGCCTCGAAATACTGAAATTCTTTGCGAGCCATGAGATTGATCCCTGCCTGAAGTAAAAGGGCAGATTCTAGACCGCCTCGGCCTCGGCCGCACCCACGCTCACGAACGTCTCGAAATCGAAGCTGCTGACGACGCACTGCTGGACCAGTTCCGAAAAAACGGACAGGTCAGGAGAGCCAAGCCAGGCATTCATCGCCTGCTCCCCCGTCCATGAGCCGCTGATCACCCACGACTCAGCGTCGGTGGTGGATTGCTCAAGAGCAAAATGCAGGCAACCCTGCGCGGCGGATGCGAGACCCACCAGGCCGCTCAGCGCCGCGCCGAGTCGTTCACTGTGCCCTTTACGGGCTCGGGCGGTGACATGGTGAATCACGATGGAGGATCTGGGCATGGTCTGCACTCCTTTAAGGCCGCGTCGAAGGGAGGCGTTGCGGCAGGAATGAAGCGTAAAGGCGCAAAGCGATTGCTGGTTAGCCGATTACTGCGCGGTGATTGCCTGATCCTGCGCCAATGACGCGTACGGGTGCGGCAAGCATGCAAAACCCCGAACCCCACCGCGAGGACTTTCAAGCAAGTTGCGCCTGCGCTCAGGGCTGCGCATTGCGGCATTCACCCGACCACGACAGAATCAGGCAATCATCCAGCAGGATTCGCCTAACGCCATTGCTTGCACAAAAATAAGCTGTGACCCAATGTACGCCTGTCAGAGGATCCACCCATGCCAAACGCAGCCAGCCAAGACGCGTTGCCATGCCCCGTCAAGCAGCCCGAACTGAGCGCTCAGATGGAGCAACAACGCGTCGAGTTGACCGATCTGATTCTGCGCCACTCCAAAAGTGAGGGCAGCCAGCAGACGGCAATCAAGGCGCTGCACATGGTGCGACACGAGTCCCCGACGCAGTCGATTCCGACCTTGGTCCAGCCGGCGCTTTGCATCATGGCCCAGGGCAGCAAGGACGTGAAACTGGGGGACGCCAGCTTCACGTACGACCCGCTGCATTACCTGGTGTTGTCAGTGGCGATGCCCATCAGTGGCAAGATCGTCTACGCCTCGTCGCAAGAGCCACATCTGGCGATGCGGATCGACATCGACCCTGCCGAGATCAACGCGCTGATCGCCGAAGCGGGCCCCATGAGTGTGCCCTCGCGGCCCAGCGGGCGTGGTCTGTACATAGAGCGTATCGACAGTACATTGCTCGACGCCGTGATTCGCTTGATCCGGCTGCTCGACAGCCCCAAAGACATACCGATGCTGGCGCCGTTGATCAATCGCGAAATACTCTATCGCCTGCTGCGTGGGCAGCAAGGACACAAGCTGTACGAAATCGCGATTGCCAACTGTCAGACGCACCGTGTGACGCAGGCGATCAAATGGCTGAACGAACATTATCAACAGCCGCTTCGTATCGACGAACTGGCCAGGGAAGTGAACCTCAGCGTTTCGACCTTGCATCATCGTTTCAAGGCGGTCACCGCCATGAGCCCGCTGCAATATCAGAAACAGCTGCGTTTGCAGGAAGCCCGTCGCCTGATGCTCAACGACGGACTGGAAGCGTCCGCCGCTGGCTATAAAGTGGGTTACGAAAGCCCTTCGCAGTTCAGCCGCGAATACAGCCGGCTATTTGGCGCACCGCCGTTACGCGATCTCGCCCGTTTGCGCAAGAGCTTGTGAGTGTGCGCGTCGGGATCAGCCACCGCGTTACGCTTCGCTCAATCCCTTCATCCAGCTGCGCTGATCGATCTCGATCACAGTGGGCCCTTGACGATCATTTGCTTCATTTAGCGCAGCCTTGAGCTGGGCGACGCTGCTCACCGCCTCAGCCGCGCAGCCCAGCGCTTTGGCCACCCCGATGAAATCCGGGGTGTAGATGTCCACGCCGACCGGCTCGATGTCGCGGTTGACCATGTACTTTTTAATCTCCTCGTAGCCTTGGTTATTCCACAGCAGGACGATGATGGGCGTGCGCGCTTCGACTGCGCTGGCCAGCTCCGGGAGCGTGAACTGCAAGCCACCGTCGCCGATCAGGCAGGCCACAGGATTGCACTCGCCTTTGTCCTGACTGCCGAGCCAGGCGCCCACGGCTGCGGGCAAGGCGTAACCCAACGTGCCGTAGCCGGTGGATGAATTGAACCAGCGGCGCGGATGGTCCAGGTCCAGCGTGAGGTTCCCGGTGTAGACCGGCTGCGTTGAATCGCCGACCAGCACCACGTTGGGCAGCACTTCAAGCACGGTCTTGAGGAACACTGTCTGGCCGCGAGTCGCTTCATCCCAGGACGTCGCAAGGCTTTCGCGCAGTGCTGCGGCGCGCTTGTGGCCCCAGTCATCGCCACGTGGTGCCAGATGCTCATTGTCCAGCGCAAGGACCAGCGCCTCGGCGGCGGTTCGGGCATCGGATACCAGCGCGATTTTCGGCGCAAAGTTGCGCACCGTCTGATCGGGGTCGATGTCGATGCGCAGCAGCGTGCCGCGGATTTTGAAGTGCCCCTGAAAGGTAATGTCGTAGTCGGTTTCAGCCAGCTCGGTGCCAATCGCCAGGACAACGTCGGCGGCGTGTATCAACTCGCGGGTCGGGTCGAGGGATTGCGTGGAACCAATAAGCAATGGGTGGCTGGACGGCAGCATCCCCTTGGCGTTGATGGTCAAGGCAACGGGCGCCGCCAGTCGCTCCGCGAGTCGGGTCAAGCTTTCGGCTGCATCGATAGCGCCCCCACCCGCAAGGATCAACGGACGCTCAGCGTGGGCCAGCAACGTCGCCATCTGCTTTATCGCGGCAGGCGACGGACCGGCACGGCTGATACTGACGGGCTGGCTGTCGAGCAGTGCATCGGCATTCTCCAACAGCACGTCCAACGGGATTTCGATGTGGACAGGGCGCGGCCGGCCGGCCTGAAACACTGCAAACGCACGCGCCAGTACAGAGGGCAGGTCCGCGGCAGACATCAGCGTGTGAGAAAACGCCGCGACGCCTGCCACCAAGGCGCTCTGTACGGGCAGCTCGTGCAGCTTGCCGCGCCCGCCACCCAATTGATTGCGTGATTGAACGCTGGAAATCACCAGCATCGGGATCGAGTCGGCATACGCCTGGCCCATGGCGGTGGTGATGTTGGTCATGCCGGGGCCGGTGATGATGAAACACACGCCCGGTTTACCGCTGGTACGCGCATAGCCGTCGGCCATGAAGCCTGCGCCCTGCTCGTGACGTGGCGTCACGTGGTTGATCGTCGAGCTGCCCAGCCCGCGATAAAGCTCTACCGTGTGTACGCCGGGAATCCCGAATACCTTCTCGACGCCATAGCCTTCGAGTAACTTGACCAACACTTCGCCGCAGGTTGCCATGTCTCTGAGTCCTTGTTTTCGGGGATCACTCAACAACGGAGCCGTTCCAGTGCCCTCATCGTGCACAACGAGCACCGCCAGCAGTGAGGCTGATTGGAACCGCGCGGCCATATCTGTGACAACGCAAAAAATGTCATGCTTAGCCATGTTCTCAACGCATGGCTGCGCACGCCGATGAAACGCCCGCCTCCCCTCCCCGCGCTGCATACCTTTCTGATCACGGCTCAGTGCTGCAACTTCACCCGTGCTGGCGAGCTGCTGAACATTACTCAGGGCGCGGTCAGCCGGCAGATTTCCGGGCTTGAAAGCTATTTGGGCTACAGCCTGTTTCAGCGTCAGGCCAGGGGGTTGAGCCTGACGGCGCAGGGGCGAGAACTGTTTGCGCGGATGCAGCAGATTTTTGCGTTGATTGACGATGCGGTCGATCAAGTCGGCGTCAAGCGTGAGGCGCTGCAACTCAAAGCACCGACGTGCATGATGCGCTGGCTGCTACCGCGCTTGTTGCAGTGGCAAAAAGAACGTCCCGATGTACGCGTGGAACTGACCACGACCGTCCAGCATGCTGTGGATTTCAAGCGCGAGGCCTTCGATGCGGCGGTGGTGTATGGCACCCGACCGGATGGATCAATGCAGGTGCATCACATTTTCGATGAACAACTGACGCCTGTTTGCTCGCAGCAATTGCTCGACGGCCCGCAGCCGCTTGCAAAATCGAGTGATCTGGAACACCACATGCTGCTGCACCCGACCCGAGACCAGCGTGATTGGGAGCAATGGCTGAACGTGGCGGGCACCACGTTGAGCAACATCGGCAAAGGTCAGCACTTCGACACGCTGGACCTGGCAATGACAGTGGCGTCCCAAGGCTCGGGTGTCGCGATGGGTGACTGGGCGTTGATTGCCGAGGACTTGAGCGCCGGGCGGCTGGTGATGCCCTTTGATCTGAAAGTCAGAACCGGCGCAGCTTATTATTTGGTCTACCCAAATCGTGCCGCAGCCGCGCCACCGCTGCAGGAGCTGATTGACTGGCTGCTGGCGCAGGCTTCTGCGCGGGAAGATGCGTAAGCGCCCCCGCTTCCGTTTGGCAAACTCACTCAACAGAGCATCGCACTCTGCCAATCCCCGCCTACACTTACCTTGTCCCGTTTAAAAACTTTTTTTAAGTCGGATTGAGGTAAACAGCATGAAAACCACAATAAAAAGACAATGCGTTTATGTACTTTCAGTCGCGGTTGTACTGTCCCTTTATGGCGCTGGCGCTTATCGGATTGAACAGTTGAGGCGAACACCGAGCGTTGCTGTGTGTTCATTCGGGCACTGCACGCCAACGGCGACGAGTTTCAGCGCGCTGCGATGAATAAATCTTCACCAGCCATGTGTTGACTGATCAAGGCCGCTATCGATTAGCAAGCTATCGGATTAGACTGAGCCGCCTCTCCCGCTGACTTTTCGGCGGGACACTCTGCCAGTTCAGGTCCCCAGCCTTGACCAGTCTCAATCAAACAAGACCGGACATTCGCAGCATTCTGTTTGCGCTGATGATGGCCGTTTTCCTCAGTGCGCTCGATCAGACCATCGTTGCGGTCTCGATGCCAGCGATCTCCACTCAATTCAATGACTTCGACCTGCTCGCCTGGGTAATTTCCGCCTACATGGTCGCGCTGACCGTGGCTGTGCCGATCTACGGCAAGCTGGGCGACCTCTACGGCCGCCGCCGCTTGATGCTGTTCGGGCTGGGCACGTTTACGCTGGCATCGTTGTTCTGCGGGATGGCGCAGAGCATGGAGCAGCTGGTGCTTGCGCGGGTCCTGCAAGGCATTGGCGCCGGCGGGATGGTATCGGTAAGCCAGGCAATCATCGGGGACATCGTCCCGCCACGTGAGCGCGGTCGCTATCAGGGTTACTTCAGCGGGATGTACGCAGCGGCCAGCGTCGCCGGCCCGGTACTCGGCGGGTTGATGACGGAATACGTGTCGTGGCGCTGGGTGTTTTTTATCAACCTGCCGCTGGGCCTTGCCGCCTGGTGGGTAGCACGCAAGACGCTGGTGGGTCTGCCCATACCGCAGCGCAAGCCAATCATTGATTATCTGGGCACGCTGCTGATGATCATCGGCCTGACCGCTCTGCTGCTCGGTATCACTGACATTGGCCAGGGACGCAGTTGGCGCGATCAACAGGTGATCACGCTCTTGGGTATCGCGTTGCTGGCCCTGGTGCTTTTCGTCCTGTACGAACGTCGCACACGTGAACCGCTGCTGCCGATGCACCTGTTTGCCAACCGCAGCGCCGTGTTGTGCTGGTGCACGATCTTCTTCACCAGTTTTCAGGCGATCTCATTGATTGTGTTGTTGCCGTTGCGGTTCCAGACAGTCACCGGCGGGGGTGCGGACAGCGCTGCGCTGCACCTCATGCCGCTGGCGATCGGCATGCCGATGGGGGCGTATTTCGGCGGTCGTCGCACCTCGAAAACCGGTCGTTACAAGCCGATCATTTTCGCGGGTGCTCTGTTGATGCCGCTGGCGATTCTGGGCATCGCCCTGACGCCGCCGCAATCGGCCGTGCTCACGGGCGTGTTCATGGTGCTCACAGGGATCGCCAGCGGTCTGCAGTTCCCGACCTCTCTGGTAGGCACACAAAACTCGGTAGAACCCAAAGACATGGGAGTCGCCACCAGCACCACTAACCTGTTTCGCTCCTTGGGCGGTGCTGTCGGTGTGGCGTCGATGTCGGCGCTGTTGCTGGCAATGCTGGCGGGCTCGGGCGTGGTGAGTCCAGGTAACGGCACGCTGACCGGCGAAGGCGCATCCGGCAATTTGCTGATGGACAGCCTGCACGCCGCCAGCGGGCCAGGGCTTGAGTTGCTGCGGGGAAAACTGTCGATGACCTTCCAGCATCTCCTGTTCGCGAGCGCCGCGATCTCTTTGCTGGGACTGGCCGCCGCCTTTGCAATGCCCAATCACGTGTTGCGTGGCCGGGGTGACAAGGACCGATGACGTCCCTGTCGGGAATAACCCTCCCGCCAAGGCCGGCTCAACCGCTGTAGTAACCCACCGCAACCATGAAATGACCGACCTTGCGCATGTAGGCGTGCTTGAGCTCAATCTTGTTGGTGACAGGGTTTCGCCAGCGATACTCGTACTCGCCGTCGCTCTGTTTTTTGACCATCGCCAGCATCGGTACGCCTACCGGTTTGCCTTCAGGGTCTTTGACTTTACTGAAATCAGTGCCGACCAGCCGGAGATTGGTGCCGTGAGCGACGTAGCGTTGACTGTCGGTGTTGACGACAAACACATAGAGATCGTCCTGCAGGAAGCCGCCCTTGAGGCTATTTATCGCGTCAACGGTGCCTTTTTCATCCGCTGACAGCTCAGTTGCAGCCTTGTCGAGCAATGCCTTCGCCTGTGCTGGCGAGGCGCGCGGCAGGTAATACCCTACGGCCAGCAGGCGGTTGCCCACTCGCTGGAAATAAACCCGTTTGCGCTCAACCTTGCCATCGGCCCAGTTCTGCCAACGGTACTCGGCTTGCTGAATGCCAGCGCTCTCAGGTGTTTGCAGCGCGCTCTGGAGGTTTTTTTGCAGTTCGGGGTCAAGCACAGAGGAGACGTCACGTCCGATGAGCGCCACTGACGGTCCGCCGCTTGCAAGCATTACGCCGTGGGTGTCGGTCACAAAAACATAGCGCTCACCGTCAACGAATTCACCTTGACGGCTGAACTGCGCAAACGCCTTGTCGCCTTCCTGCCGATAACGGGCTACGGCTTTTTCCAGCAAGGACCTGGCAGCTGATGCTTCTTGTGCTTCATCACCGGCAGCCCAGGACTTGCTGATGCAGAGCAAAGCCAGCAAGACGACAAGGGCTGTTTTGACAGCACGATCTCCCGACAAAAGGCCCATTGCCAACCCCCGATCTTATGAGTGTTTTTGAAACATTTGGCTCACAGCTTAGCCACAGTATGGCGATAGGGAATCATTCGTCAGACCTATGAGAAACGCCAGATTGGTGCGTCAAGAGGCTGTCGGGGGGCTGAATAAAAGAAGGGAATCGGCAAACAGGACGTCGGCCGACTATTAAAGCGGGATTGTGGAGGGTATAGATGCTCAGACGCCGTGCAGTTATAGTCAATCGGGCGCAGAGCGAGGCTGAAACCAGTCGTATCGGAGGGGTAATGCCCCACGTTGACCCTCAACGTTGCAGCGACTCAGCCACGCAAGGCCGGGCTCAAGCGAAGCATATCTATGACGGAATCGACCAGTTTCTCGGCTTCATCGTGAAGCGAAAAGCTATCCGGGACCAATAACCACTGACCCAGAATGCCATCTATATGCGCATGCAAACAGATTGCCCCGCGCACGGGGTTGAGGTCATTGGGTAACTGTCCACGACGCACGGCATTGCTCAGGGTTAACGCGATGCGCTCGTTACATTCCAGCGAGATAATCTGCCGCTGGCGTCGCATGTCACACATCTCGTCAGTGAACTCGATCTTGTGAAACAGGATTTCATTGATGCGACGGGTTTTGGGGTCCAGTGCAACTTGTTGAAACAAATGAACCAGAAGCTTCCGCATCCAGCCAAGCGGGTCGACCTCGTCCTCGCTCTCGCTATTCTTGGCCATTTCTTCCAGCGGCTCGTGCAGGCTGTCGAGCATCGCCTGGACCAAATCCGACTTGTTGCTGAAGTGCCAGTAAATTGCGCCGCGGGTCACGCCCGCCAGTGCGGCGATGTCTGCCAGTGTGGTCCTGGCCACCCCTCGCTCATAAAAAGCTCTCTCGGCCGCTTCAAGAATCTGCTTACGGGTTTCCTGAGCTTCCTCTTTGGTGCGTCGGACCATGGCAGTAAAACCTCAATAAAATTGCTTCAGGCTTGCAGGCTGATGCGCCTGGCCAGCTTTCCGGGCAGCGCTTGTATCGCCTTGTCCCGACTTTACAAAAAGTTGCTTGCTGCGCTTGATTGTCGCAGGCTTGGGTATTTACAAACAACCGTGAACGTAAGTATATTCGTTAGCTTGCTACTTATCCAGCCGGAAAAAGTTTTCGCCCTTTCCACTTTCATGAGCACTAGCTCCTGACCCGAGGATCTTCATGCAATTCAAGCCAGCTGTTACCGTACTGGTTACTGCCGTCGCCCTGGCATCGCTGCTCAGCGGATGCAGCAAAAAGGAAGAAGCGGCCGCAGCACCACCGCCTCCTCAGGTCGGCGTAGTTACTCTGCAAACCCAGGCCTATACCCTGACTACCGAGCTGCCTGGCCGCACCACGGCATTCCGTATCGCGGAAGTTCGTCCGCAGGTCAATGGCATCATTCTCAAACGTCTGTTTACTGAGGGTGCCGACGTCAAGGCGGGTCAGCAGCTTTATCAGATCGATCCGTCCATCTATCAAGCGACGCTCGACAGCGCGAAAGCCACTTATCAAGCTTCCAACTCGCTGGCCGGTCGTTACAAACAGCTGATCAATGAGCAGGCCGTTAGCCGTCAGGAGTACGACACCGCCGTCGGCTCCGCGCGTGAAGCTCAGGCTGCGGTGCAGACAGCTGATATCAACCTGCGCTACACCAAGGTCTATGCACCTATTTCCGGCCGTATCGGGCGTTCCTCGGTGACAGAAGGTGCGCTGGTCAGCAACGGCCAGGCCGATGCAATGGCAACAATCCAGCAACTCGATCCTATCTACGTCGACGTGGTTCAGTCTTCAGCCGAGATGTTGCGCCTGCGCAGCGATCTGGACAGCGGCAAACTGCAGAAATCCGGTGACAACGCAGCCAAGGTCAAACTGACCCTGGAAGACAGCAGCGTCTACAAACAGGAAGGCAAGCTGGAGTTTTCGGAAGTGTCGGTCGACCAGACCACCGGTTCCGTGACCTTGCGCGCAGTGTTCCCCAACCCTGAGCACCGCCTGCTGCCAGGCATGTTCGTTCATGCGCAGTTGCAATCGGGTGTCAGTGCCCAGGCAATTCTGGTGCCGCAGCAAGGTGTCACGCGGGACCTCAAAGGCACGCCTACCGCGCTGATTGTCAACCAGGACAACAAAGTCGAGCTGCGTACGCTGGTCGCCAACCGGACTTCCGGCACCGACTGGCTGGTCGAGAAAGGCCTTAATGCAGGTGACCGCGTGATCACCGAAGGTCTGCAGTTCGTCAAGCCCGGCGCTGAAGTGAAAGTCGCCGACGCCAAGAACGTCAAATCTGCAGAATCCGCCCCGGCCGCTGCTCCGGCAACTGACAAAGCCGCAGGCAGTAAAGGGGAGTAATTCATGTCGAAATTTTTCATCGACCGTCCAATTTTCGCGTGGGTAATAGCCCTCGTGATCATGCTGGTCGGGGGTTTATCGATCCTCAAGCTGCCGATCAACCAATATCCAGCGATTGCGCCACCGGCCATCGCGATTCAGGTGACCTACCCAGGCGCGTCAGCACAGACCGTGCAGGACACCGTGGTTCAGGTCATCGAGCAACAGCTCAACGGTATCGACAACCTGCGTTATGTCGCCTCGGAAAGTAACTCCGACGGCAGCATGACCATCACCGCTACCTTCAATCAGGGCACCAACCCCGACACCGCACAGGTTCAGGTACAGAACAAACTGAACCTGGCAACCCCGCTCCTGCCGCAAGAAGTGCAGCAGCAGGGCATTCGTGTGACCAAGGCGGTGAAGAACTTCCTGATGGTGATCGGCCTGGTATCGGAAGACGGCAGCATGGCCAAGGAAGACTTGGCCAACTACATCGTTTCCAACATGCAGGACCCGATCTCTCGTACCTCCGGTGTGGGTGACTTCCAGGTGTTCGGTGCTCAGTACGCGATGCGTATCTGGCTCGACCCGGCCAAGCTGAACAACTTCCAGCTGACACCAGTGGACGTCAAAACCGCTATTGCGGCGCAGAACGTTCAGATTTCATCCGGTCAACTGGGCGGCTTGCCAGCAGTCAGCAATCAACAGCTCAACGCCACCATCATCGGCAAGACACGTCTGCAGACGGCCGAGCAGTTCGGCAACATCCTGCTGAAGGTCAACCGCGACGGTTCGCAAGTGCGGATCAAAGACGTGGGTACGGTCGGTCTGGGCGGCGAAAACTACAGCGTAGACGCGCAGTACAACGGCAAGGCGGCTTCGGGTCTGGCGATCAAACTCGCGACCGGCGCCAACGCTTTGGACACCGCAAAAGCGATTCGCTCCACCGTCAGCCAGCTGGAACCGTTCTTCCCGCCCGGCATGAAAGTGGTTTACCCGTATGACACCACGCCAGTGGTCAGCGAATCGATTACCGGAGTTGTACATACTCTGGGTGAAGCGATCGTTCTGGTGTTCCTGGTGATGTACCTGTTCCTGCAAAACTTCCGCGCCACCATCATCACCACGATGACAGTGCCAGTGGTCTTGCTCGGGACATTCGGCATCCTCGCCGCCGCCGGTTTCACCATCAACACCCTGACCATGTTCGGCATGATTCTGGCCATCGGCTTGCTGGTGGACGATGCGATCGTAGTGGTGGAAAACGTCGAGCGGGTGATGGAGGAGGAGAAGCTCTCCCCCCGAGATGCCACGATCAAGTCCATGGGCCAGATTCAAGGCGCCCTGGTCGGTATCGCCATGGTGCTCTCTGCAGTATTGCTGCCAATGGCGTTCTTTGGCGGCTCCACGGGCGTGATCTACAAGCAGTTCTCGATCACCATCGTTTCGGCGATGGGCTTGTCGGTCTTGGTTGCCTTGATCTTCACCCCGGCCTTGTGCGCCACCATGCTCAAGCCGATCGACCCGGAAAAACACGGTCAGCCTAAACGCGGCTTCTTTGGCTGGTTCAACCGCACGTTCGACCGCAGTGTTCTGAGCTACGAGCGTGGTGTCGGCAACATGCTGCGCCACAAGATTCCGGCCTATCTGGTCTACCTGCTGATCTTCGCCGGCATGATCTGGATGTTCATGCGCATCCCGGCTGCGTTCCTGCCAGAAGAAGACCAGGGCGTGATCTTTGCCCAGGTTCAGACGCCTCCAGGCTCGTCCGCAGAACGGACCCAAGCGGTCCTCGACGAGGCGCGCAGCTACTTGCTCGACAAAGAGTCGAGTGCAGTGCAATCGGTGTTCACGGTCAACGGCTTTAACTTCGCGGGCCGTGGTCAGAGTTCCGGTCTGGCGTTCATCCTGCTAAAACCGTGGGGCGACCGTAACGACGACAACAGTGTCTTCGCGCTGGCCAAACGCGCTCAGGCGCAGTTCTTCACCTTCCGCGATGCGTTGTCGTTCGCAGTGGTCCCGCCTTCAGTACTGGAGCTGGGTAACGCCACAGGTTTCGACTTATACCTGCAGGACCAGGGCGGTGTCGGTCACGCCAAGTTGATGGAAGCGCGTAACCAACTGTTGGGCATGGCGGCGCAGAGCAAGGTTCTGGCTGGCGTGCGTCCTAACGGTCTGAACGATGAGCCGCAGTATCAACTGGTGATCGACGACGAACGCGCCAGTGCGTTGGGCGTCAGCCTGAGCGACATCAACACCACGTTGTCGGTGGCTTTCGGTGGCAACTACGTCAACGACTTCATCGACCGCGGTCGCGTGAAGAAGGTGTACGTACAGGGTCAACCCGATGCCCGCATGAAGCCTGAAGACCTGAAAAAATGGTACGTGCGCAACAGCGCAGGTGACATGGTGCCGTTCGCCTCGTTCGCCTCCGGCGAGTGGGTCTACGGCTCACCGAAACTGTCGCGTTACAACGGCGTTCCGGCCGAGGAAGTGCTGGGTACACCAGCGCCGGGCTACAGCTCGGGCCAGGCCATGGATGAAGTCGAAGCGCTGGTGAAGAAGCTGCCAGCCGGCATCGGTTATTCCTGGACAGGTCTGTCGTACGAGGAGCGCCTGTCGGGCTCCCAGGCGCCAGCGTTGTATGCCATTTCGATCCTGATGGTCTTCCTCTGTCTGGCGGCGCTGTACGAGAGCTGGTCGATTCCGATTGCCGTGCTGCTCGTCATCCCGCTTGGCGTGATCGGCGCACTGATGGCAACCAGCCTGCGAGGTCTGTCCAACGACGTGTTCTTCCAGGTCGGGCTCCTGGTGACGGTGGGTCTGGCGGCGAAAAACGCCATCCTCATCGTCGAGTTCGCCAAAGAACTGCACGAGCAGGGGAAAAGTCTGGTCGATGCCACGATTGAAGCGTGCCGCATGCGTCTTCGTCCGATCATCATGACGTCAATGGCGTTCATCCTCGGCGTTGTGCCTCTGGCGATCTCCAGCGGTGCAGGTTCGGGCAGCCAACACTCCATCGGTACTGGTGTAATCGGCGGTATGATTACGGCCGTGGTGCTGGCGATCTTCTGGGTACCGCTGTTCTTCGTATCGATCTCCGGATTGTTCAAGGGCAAACAGAAACACACTCCAAACGATGAGGCTGGCCAATGAGCAAGTCCCTGATCTCGCTGGCAGTTACCGCGTTCATTCTCGGCGGCTGCTCGTTGATCCCTGAATACAACCAGCCTGCGGCCCCGGTCGCCGCACAATATCCGCAAGGCCCGGCGTATTCGCCGGCCCAGGCGGCCAACGTGGCGGCGTCCGAACAAGGCTGGCGTCAGTTCTTCCATGACCCGGCGCTTCAGCAGCTGATTCAGACCTCGCTGGTCAATAACCGTGACCTGCGCGTTGCGGCGCTGAATATCGATGCCTACCGCGCGCAGTACCGCATTCAGCGTGCGGACCTGTTCCCTGCCGTTAACGCAGAAGGCAGCGGTACACGCCAGCGGGTACCGGGCGATCTGTCGCAGACAGGTCAGGCGGGGATCACCAGCCAGTACTCGGTCGGTCTGGGCATCAGTGCCTATGAGCTCGACCTGTTCGGCCGTATCCGCAGCCTCAGCGAACAAGCCTTGCAGCAATACTTCGCCACTGAGGAAGCGCGCCGCAGCACCCAGATCAGCCTTGTTGCCAACGTGGCAACGGCTTATCTGACCTGGCAGGCTGACAAAGAACTGCTCAAGCTGACCCAGGACACGCTGGGCGCGTTTGAAGAAAGCTATCGCCTGACTTCGCGCAGCAATGAAGTCGGTGTGGCATCGGCACTGGACCTGGCGCAGTCGCGGACTTCGGTCGAAAGCGCTCGCGTCAAGCTGTCGCAGTACCAGCGCTTTGTGGCTCAGGATCTGAACAACCTGACGCTGCTGCTGGGCACGACGCTGCCGGAGAATCTGCCGACAGGCCAGCCTTTGAGCAACGACCTGCTGACAGAGCTGCCACCGGGCTTGCCATCTGACTTGCTGCAACGTCGTCCGGACATCCTGCAAGCCGAATACAACCTCAAAGCGGCGAACGCGAACATTGGCGCAGCCCGTGCAGCGTTCTTCCCCAGCATCAGCCTGACGGCCAGTGCCGGTACCGCCAGCGGTGACTTGAGCGGCCTGTTCAAGGGCGGCTCTGGAACCTGGTTGTTCACGCCGAAGATCAATCTGCCGATCTTCAACGCCGGCAGCCTGCGTGCCAGCCTGGATTATTCGAAGATCCAGAAGGACATCGGCGTCGCCAACTATGAGAAGGCGATTCAGACAGCGTTCCAGGAAGTCTCCGACGGCCTGGCTTCGCGCAAGACGTTCCGCGAGCAGTTGCAGGCGCAAAACGATTTCGTTCAGGCCAACCAGGACTACTACCGTCTGGCTGAACGTCGTTATCGCATCGGCATCGACAGTAACCTGACCTTCCTCGACGCCCAGCGCTCGTTGTTCAGCGCGCAGCAGTCGTTGATCAGTGATCGACTGTCGCAGCTGACCAGTGAGGTCAATTTGTACAAGGCGCTTGGCGGCGGCTGGTACGAACGGACGCCAGCTGGCCAGAAGCAGCCGACCTCAGGCGACGTGCCGTCTACCCGGTTGTTCTGATGTAAATGCACCATGAAAAAACCCACCGATTGGTGGGTTTTTTTTGGCCTGTGGGGGAGCTTGCTTGCGACAGGACATACCGGTCAGATCAGCGTGTTCAGCTGAGCAAAAACTCTGTCACACGCAACGTGAACACTTGCCCCAGCTCTACGCTGGACATATGCGCTGCGTAGTAGTCGGACAGCTGCGATCCGTCGATATGGTTTTGCAGGTAATGACCATCGGCAACGGTCGTGACCGCGTCATGGCTGCAGCAAATGATCAGAGTGTCCACCGCAATCGAGCTGACCTGCTTGAGATAGTCGGCATCGCGTAGCGCAGCACAGCAGGCGGCGTAGCCGAATGGCGACGTCGCGGCGAGCTGGTCGGTAGCCGCTTTGACCTGCTCCGGGTGGCTCGCCGTGAACTCCGGGGTAAACCAGCGCTGAGGCGCTGTCTGCGCCAGTGTCAGCATGCCCTGGGCACCTTCGTGTTCCAGAAGCGTAATGCGCTCGTTCCAGATGTCAGGCGTGCCGATCTTCGCTGCGGTGTTGCTCAGCACCAGCTTGTGCAGTCGGTCACTGGCGTGAATCCCTAACCACTGACCAGTCAGCCCGCCCATCGACAGGCCGCAGAAATGCGCTTTGTCGATCTGCAAGGCATCGAGCAACGCCAAAACGTCCTGCCCCAACTGCTCAATCGTATAAGGCCCTTGGCTTACCAGCGATTTGCCGTGCCCTCGCGTGTCGTAACGAAGCACTCGAAACGACTGACTGAACGCGTCCACCTGGGCGTCCCACATGTGAAGATCGGTGCCCAGTGCGTTGGACAGCACCAGCACCGGCGCGCCTTGCGGGCCGTCGATCTGATAGTGCAGCTCACCGTCATCAAGTTGTACGAATGGCATGGAAGTCCCTCTTTATTCGAACGCTCAAAGTGATGTATTGAAGGTTGGACAACGCGCACCCAGAAACAGGTGCGCACGCATCAATCAATGATCTTCGTGCAGATAAGCCGGCTGTTTGGGCAATCGCAGGCTGAACAGGAACGCGACGGCCATCATCACTGTAACGTACCAATAGAAGGTGTTTTCAATGCCGGCGTTCTTGAAGCTCAGCGCTACGAATTCGGCCGAACCCCCGAAGATAGCGTTGGCGATGGCATAGGCAAGGCCCACACCCAGCGCCCGAACTTGCACCGGGAACATCTCGGCTTTGACCAGACCGCTGATCGAGGTATAGAAGCTGACAATCGCCAGCGCCAAGGTAATCAGCACGAATGCCAGCACCGGACTGGTGGTGGTTTTCAGTGTCATCAACAGCGGCACGGTGCACAGCGTACCTAGGCCACCGAACCACAGCATCGAATTGCGACGGCCGATCTTGTCTGCCAGCGCACCGAACGCCGGCTGCATGCACATGTACAGAAACAGCGCGCCCGTCATGATGTAGCTGGCGACTTTCGGGTCCATGTGAACGGTGTTCACCAGGTACTTCTGCATGTACGTCGTGAAGGTGTAGAAAATCAGCGAGCCGCCAGCGGTGTAGCCCAGCACAGTGATGAACGCCGCTTTGTGGTGCTTGAACAGCGCCGCGATGCTGCCGGCGTCCTTGTCCTGACGTGCCTCTGCAGTGGTAGTTTCTTTCAAGGTGCGGCGCAGCAGCAGCGAAATCACCGCAGCGATGGCGCCGACCACAAAGGGAATCCGCCAGCCGTAAGCCCTGAGTTCATCGGCGCTCAAGAACTGCTGCAGGATGACCACGGTCAGGACCGCCAGCAATTGACCGCCAATGAGCGTCACGTACTGAAACGAGGCGAAGAAACCACGCTGCCCGCGCAATGCCACTTCACTCATGTAGGTCGCCGTGGTGCCGTATTCGCCACCCACCGACAGGCCCTGAAACAAACGCGCCATCAACAGCAATGCCGGAGCCCAGGCGCCAATCTGCGCATAAGTGGGCAAGCACGCGATGACCAGCGAGCCAGCACACATCATCAGGACCGAAATCATCATGGAGTTCTTGCGGCCATGCTTGTCGGCCACGCGGCCAAACAACCAGCCGCCAATGGGCCGCATCAGAAAGCCAGCCGCGAACACGCCAGCTGTGTTGAGCAATTGAACGGTGGGGTCATCGGACGGGAAGAACGCTGGCGCAAAATAGATGGCGCAGAAAGCATAAACGTAAAAGTCGAACCATTCGACGAGGTTCCCGGAAGAGGCGCCCACGATCGCAAAAATCCTCTTGCGTCGCTCTTCCCCGGTGTAGTGAGTCGTTGTCATTATTTTTCCCGGTTTTAAAAAAAGGGCTGCAACACGCAAGCCCAAAGCAGTCAGTCTAAGACATAACCTGTAACACTAAGACTTAGCAGCAAGTGCCACGCATCACAAGGGCCACTGGCGCTTACCCGTGCAATCTCAATCCAGCCGTTGTCGTTCTATTGCCAACGCCAGCCCTTGTCCGACACCGACACACATCGTCGCCAAGGCTTTGCCGCCGCCGGTCTGCTCGAGTTGATGCAGCGCCGTCAGCACCAGACGCGCGCCGCTCATGCCCAGAGGATGGCCCAGCGAAATGGCCCCGCCGTTCGGGTTAACCCTCGATGAGTCGTCGGCAATCCCGAGTTCACGCAGCACCGCCAGCGCCTGGCTGGCGAAGGCTTCATTGAGTTCGATGACGTCGAAATCCGACAGCGACAGCCCCAGTCGCTCAGTCAATTTGCGCACCGCAGGTACCGGTCCGATGCCCATCACCCGAGGCGGCACACCTGCGCTCGCCATGCCGAGCACACGGGCACGTGGCGTGAGGCCGTGTTTTTTGACCGCGTCGGCGGACGCCAGAATCAACGCCACGGCACCATCGTTGAGTCCCGCCGCATTGCCCGCAGTGACCGTACCGCCCGGTCCGTTGACAGGTTTGAGCTTGCCAAGCGCGTCCAGTCGGGTGTCGGGGCGCGGGTGCTCGTCGGTGTCGACGACCGTCTCGCCTTTTCTATGGGCGATGTGCACCGGCACGATTTCTTCGGCAAAGAAACCCGACGCCTGTGCCGCTGCAGTGCGCAGTTGACTGCGCAAGGCAAACGCATCCTGATCCTCGCGCGAAATGTCGAAGTCTGCGGCCACGTTGTCACCGGTCTGCGGCATGCTTTCGACGCCGTACTGGTCTTTCATCTGTGAGTTGATGAAGCGCCACCCAAGCGTGGTGTCCTCAAGCTTCTGGCCTCGCCCGAAAGCGGATTCGGCCTTGCCCATCACAAACGGTGCCCGCGACATCGACTCGACACCACCGGCAATCGCCAACTCCATTTCGCCGCAGGCAATCGCCCGAAACGCCGTACCCACCGCGTCCAGCCCGGAAGCGCACAGTCGATTGAGCGTGACGCCCGGCACCGACGCCGGCAAGCCGGCCAACAACAAGGCCATCCGAGCAACGTTGCGGTTGTCTTCGCCCGCCTGATTAGCGCAGCCGAGGAACACCTCATCGACCTGCGCCCAGTCCACAGAAGGATTGCGTGCCATCAATGCCTTGATGGGCAACGCGGCCAGATCGTCGGCACGCACCGTCGCCAATGCACCGCCAAACCGACCAATCGGCGTGCGAATGGCGTCACAGATAAAGACTTCACGCATCATGCTTCTCCCGGTGCCTGACCATGAGCGGCGGCCGTTCTGGCCTCCAGATCACGCAGGGCCTTGAGTTCAGATGCAGTGGGTTGCGCAGACTGGAACACCTGCTCTGCGAAGCGCACTGTCCAGCCAGTGGCGGCAATTACCTGCTCACGCGTCACGCCCGGATGCAGGGCCGTGACGACAAATTCGTTGCTGCCCTCCTCCGGCTCCATGACGCATAAGTCGGTGATGATGCCGACCGGGCCAGCACCCGGAAGACCGAGGCGCTTACGCGAATCGCCACCCTCGCCATGGCCAACGGACGTCATGAAATCCAGCTTCTCGACAAAGGCGCGAGGGGACTGCCTGAGGATAATCAGCACTTGTTTGGCGGACCCTGCGATTTCCGGCGCACCTCCCGCACCCGGCAGTCGCACCTTTGGGTGGTGATAATCGCCGACGACCGTGGTGTTGATGTTGCCGAAACGGTCGACCTGCGCCGCGCCCAGAAACCCGACATCGACACGACCGCCCTGCAGCCAGTAACGGAAAATCTCACTGGTGGACACCACAGTATCAGCCGTTTCAGCCAGCTCGCCGTCGCCAATCGACAGCGGCAGGACATCCGGCCTGGCGCCTATGGGACCGGATTCGTAGATCAGGACCACGTCAGGCGACGACGTCAACCGCGCCAGATTGGCTGCCTTGGAAGGCAGGCCGATGCCGACAAAGCACACCGAGCCATTTTTCAAACGGCGAGCGGCAGCCACGGTCATCATTTCGTTGGTGGTGTAAGTCATTACTTTGCCTCCGAAGCGGTGGCCAGCTTGCTCTGGAATTCGCTGAAATCGCGCGTGCCATGAATGTATTCGTCGATCCACGCTGTAAACGTCGCACGATCCCGGGCAATCGGATCCCACGCCTGATAAAAGCGGTTATCGCGTTCGTAGTACCCATGCGCGTAGGAAGGATGCGCGCCACCCGGTACGACGCAGACAGCGCTTAGAGCCCAGGTCGGCAACACACAGGCATTCATCGGTGCCTGCAAGTCGTCAACGACTTCTTCCACCGTGACAACGCAACGCTTGGCTGATAGCGCGGCTTCTTTCTGCACACCGAGAATCCCCCACAACAGCACGTTGCCTTTGCGATCCGCTTTTTGTGCGTGAATGACCGTAACGTCCGGCCGCACAGCAGGCACAGCGGCGAGCACCTCGCCAGTAAACGGGCAGGTGACGGTTTTGATTAACGGGTTGACCTTCGGCAAGTCGGACCCTGCGTAAGCCCGCAGTACCGCAAACGGTAGCCCCGAGGCGCCGGCCACGTAGGCGTTGGCCAGATCGGCATGACTGTGCTCTTCGATTTCCAGGGGCTGAGGCCACTGTCTTTCAACAGCGTCACGCAGACGGTGCAATGAACCAACGCCCGGGTTACCGCCCCACGAAAAGATCAGCTTTTTCGCACAGCCTGCACCAATCATCAGGTCGTAGATGAGGTCAGGTGTCATGCGTACCAGCGTTAGATTTTTCTTCTTCTGCCGAATGATTTCATGACCGGCAGCCGTCGGAATCAGATGGGTGAAGCCTTCAAGCGCAACGGTGTCGCCATCGTTGATGAATTGCTTCACGGCGTCGCGCAGGGAAATGATGTCAGCCATGAGATGCTCCAGTTCAAACGCTCAATGAACAACAGCGCAACAGTGAGCGCTGCAATTGTCTTGAGGTTATGCCTGGGCCAAGAGACGAACAATCCGATAATCGACTAAGTGTTCGATTACCGAACAACATAAGCTGAGCATCCGATCCCTGCAGGAGCGAACGTGTTCGCGAGACGATTTATCTGACACGCCGCATTGATCGTCTCGCCAACACGTTGGCTCCTACACAATCACTCACTCACGTAAACAACTGCGTACTCAGGTCCCGGCTGGCGTCGAGCATGATGGGCAGGATCTTCTGCTCCAACTCATTGCGCGTAACCCGGCCGGCGCTGGTGCTGACATTGAGCGCCGCCAGCACCTGGCCCGAAGCGTCATAGACCGGCACGGCGACAGATCGCAGGCCCTGCTCCAACTCTTGATCGACAATGCACCAGCCTTGCTGACGCACTTGTTGCAAGCATTCGAACAAGGCATCGGCGGTACGCAAGGTGCGACTGGTCTTGGGTTGCAGATCGACGTGATCAAGGTATTCACGCAGCGATACATCATCGAGGGCCGCCAGCAAAATGCGTCCCATGGATGTGCAATACGCCGGCAAACGACCGCCCACAGCAAGGTCTACGGAGATTAGCCGCTGCGTGGTCGCTGAGCGCGCGATGTAAAGAATATCGTCGCCTTCCAGCGTTGCCATGTTGCAGGCCTCATGCAGCTGATTGCTCATGCGATCCAGATAAGGCTGCGATGACACTGCAAGCGGCGTCGACGACAGGTAAGCATGGCCAAGGGTGAGTACTTTAGGCAAAAGCGAATAGGTGCGGCCGTCGGTGGTGGCGTATCCCAGCTTGATCAGCGTGTGTAAACAGCGTCTGACCGCCGCGCGGGGTATCTCGGTTCGGTGGCTGATCTGCGCAATCGTCAGGTGCCGCTTACGCTCTTGAAACGCCTGAATCACCGCAAGCCCCCTGGCCAGTGACGTCATGAAATCCGGATCACCCGTGAGTGCCTGAATCCGCTTCGCCGGGGAGGCGACGATAGGTGGCGCCAGTGAGGTGAACGCGTTGCGCAGTTGGTCGTTCATTATTGATACCGTTCGTCGTGGCTTGCTCAGCCTTGCAGACCGCCACTCTCGCCTCGTTTACAGATGCTGGCAAGAGCGATTTGGGCGATTATCGAACAACTGGGCGATAATCGTATTTGACCCGCCGTCGCGTTGCTTATACCTTTCACATGCCACCATGTGGCTTCTTGGAAATACTGGTCAGGTACCCACTGAGAAGTCCCAGGCACGGTCTTGCTATCCGCAAGGCCGTTTTTTTATTTCTACGGTTTCTGTCCTGCCTGGGCCGCGGACTTTTGTATAAATGTCGACACATTGATACGAACATTTCTCACGGCCTATTTGCCTGGAATTACGCCGTCAGAAATTTGTCTGGCAACTGTCATTTGGTTAACAAGTTTAGTCATGATTTTACCTTCGATAACTTCGGAAGCTTCGTACAAGAAACTACTGCACGCCCGCATTTAAAAATGCCTGCATGCCGGTGTAGTTGACTCTTTCAGCAGTCTTGGAGATAGTAGCGTTCAATTGACACGCTATGACGCCGCTACGTGGTTCAACCAGCGTCTCACCGGCGCGGTCCAACCCGGAAATGCATGCACCCTTAATGTGCTTGTACGGCGTAAGACAGGCCAGAAGCCTGGTCAATCAGCCCCAAATGGCATACCGAAAATAGAATGTCGCTACGACATTTGTGTTTATCCGGCGTTCGTAGCCGCAGTGACAGAAGTGATTAATATTCGTTGAACGCTCCTTTCGAGCCGCTATCAACCAGCTCAACTGCCTACAACATTTGACACTTCACGCCCGCTGCGTCGTCGCCGGAATCCATTCAAACTACACAAGGTAATACCGTGACAAAAGATGAACTGCGCGTGGAACTAGAGCGCCAGGAACAACGTTACAAGGATGTGTACGGCGGGGAAGTCACCACCTACGCCGCACAACCCGACCCGGAGCGTAAACCGTGGCGTAAACGGGCCAGCCTGCTTGATCAAGCGTTTCAGCAAGAGCTGCAGAAGATGGAAAGAGAGCTCAAGGAAGAACCTTGAAGCCCCGCCCCCCCCCGACGCCAACTAATGTCTGCGTGCCTAGGGGTTTGTAACGCCTGTCATGTGCCTGCGCCAAATCAATTCGTTTCGATGGATTGATCCGGCGCAGACGCGTGCGTTTGGATGTCCAGATAAGTGTCGACCACTGCTCCAGGTTGATTTTTCGTAGCTGCCAGCAGCTATCAGCAACACCAATCAGCAGCACGCCTATCGATTAGTTTTTTTTCTGTCATAATCCCGCCCCCTTAATACCGGGTCAGAAAACCTTCCATGATCGATTTATTCAGCGGACTGGATGCTTGGGTAATTGTGAGCCTGGTGCTCGCCCTCGCTTTTGTCCTCACCTTCGAGTTCATCAACGGCTTTCATGACACCGCAAATGCGGTGGCGACAGTCATCTATACCAAAGCGATGCCGCCGCATCTGGCCGTGTTCTTCTCCGGCGTGTTCAACTTTCTCGGAGTGCTGCTCGGCGGTGTCGGGGTGGCCTATGCCATCGTTCACTTGCTGCCGGTCGAGTTGCTGATCAACGTCAATACAGGCCATGGTCTTGCAATGGTGTTCTCGTTGTTGGCCGCTGCCATCACCTGGAACCTGGGCACCTGGTACTTCGGCATTCCTGCCTCCAGCTCCCACACCCTGATCGGTTCGATTCTGGGCGTCGGCCTGGCCAACGCGCTGATCAATGACATTCCGTTGGGTGAAGGCGTCAACTGGCAGAAAGCGATCGATATCGGTGCCTCACTGGTGTTCTCTCCGTTGGCGGGGTTCATCGTGGCGGCACTCCTGCTGATCGCACTCAAGACTTGGCGTCCACTGTCCAAAATGCACAAAACGCCAGATCAGCGCCGCAAGCTCGATGACAAAAAGCATCCGCCTTTCTGGAACCGCCTGGTGCTGGTCATTTCAGCGATGGCAGTGAGCTTCGTGCACGGTTCAAACGACGGCCAGAAAGGTATCGGCCTTATCATGCTGGTGCTGATCGGTATTGTTCCTGCGCAGTTCGTGCTTGATCTGAGCAGTACCACTTACCAGATTGAACGAACCCGCGATGCCACGCTGCACCTGAGCCAGTTCTATCAGCGCAATAACGCGACGCTGGGTGAATACCTGGCGCTGGGCAAGTCGCAAAAAGGCGATCTGCCGGAGCGCTTCAGCTGCAATCCTGAACAGACCGAACCGACCATCGACGCGCTGCTGACCAATCTGAAAGGCGTATCCGATTATCATTCGATCACCCCTGAACACCGCATCGAAGTCCGTCGCTACCTGCTCTGCCTGGACGACACGGCGCGTAAGGTCGGTAAGCTGCCAAGCCTGGGTGCCCGCGAGAAATCCGATCTGGATAAACTCCGCAAAGACCTGACCACGACCACTGAATACGCGCCGTTCTGGGTGATTCTGGCGGTGGCACTGGCGTTGGGTATTGGAACCATGGTGGGCTGGAAACGCGTAGTGCTGACCATCGGCGAGAAGATCGGCAAGCAAGGCATGACTTACGCTCAGGGCATGTCGGCGCAAATCACCACAGCATGCGCAATTGCCGCAGCTAACGTCTTCGCGCTGCCAGTGTCGACCACGCATATCTTGTCTTCAGGGGTTGCCGGGGCCATGGTCGCCAATAAAAGCGGCCTTCAAAGCGGCACAGTTCGCACTATTCTGCTGGCGTGGGTATTGACCCTGCCGGCAACTGTGGCGCTGTCGGCCGGATTGTTCTGGCTGGCGTCCAAGGCGCTGGCGTAACGCCGGGAACTACACGATATATAAGGGCGGACTCATCCGCCCTGATATGCGGTCCCGCGTTTGGGGACCGCAGCGCCCCTTAAAGCTGATCCGCTTTACTTCCTCTTTTTGCTTCCACCCAGCAACGAACCCATCAACCCCCGCACCAGCTCACGACCAATTTGATTGGCTGCCGTGCGCATTGCCCTCTTCATGGCCTGCCTGCAAACCCGCCCAGAAACTCGCCCGCCATACACGCCAACACCCAGTGAGCGCGAGACGTACCTCACGTGAGCGCCAGCAATCCGGTCGATGTGGCTCTGCTCACTTTAGCTGACATCCGGTAACGCGCCCTGCACGAAACCGACATATGGGATGATGAACATACGCCGCGCGGTTATCATCGCGCTGCTGACGGATGAACAGATCCGGCCATCGCCATCACTTCCTCTCTGCACTTACCGGTTGAAGACTTTGCAGCTATCTAATGTAAAACGTCGCGAGCCAGTGACACGGCCAACCTCGCGCACCGCGTCATCACCCAGCCAGAGGGCCGCTGCGTGAAGCGACTTGCATGGCTGTCGGCCGCATTGATCCTGGCCTTGTTGATTCCGCTTTTCATGGGAGGCACCGACATGTTTCATCGGCTGCGCGCCTTCCCGCTGGATCTGCTGTTGATCATGTTTGGCATGGTCCTAGTTGGCTGGTGCTGCAACACCGCACGCTTACGATTGTTGTTGGGCGACAGCGCCAGCGGATTAAGCATTCGCAAAAGCCTGGGCGTGGTCATGGCCACGGAGTTTGCCTACAGCGCGACACCCGGCGGCAGCGGCGCACCGCTGACGCTTGTCGCGCTGCTCTCGCGCAACGGCATAGGCCCTGCCAAAAGCACTGCCGCCTTCGCCACCGATCAGTTGATGGACCTGGTGTTTTTCCTGATGGCGCTGATCGGCATTCTGATCTACGCGCTGTTTCACAACCTGAGCGAGCGGCTGGAGTGGATGCTGATTGTCAGCGCTTTGCTGATCGTCGCCGGGCTGGTGGCTTGCGCAGGATTTGCGCGCTATCACCGGCGGATAATTCTGTTCAACGGCGTGCTGCTCAAACGCTTCAACACCAAGGCGACAACGCGAATGCGGTGGGCGCGCAAGCTGTTGCACTTTCGCGACGCTCTGGCCGAAACCTGGAAAATGCCGCACCGCGTGTTATTTCAGGTATTCGTGCTGACTTGCCTGCACTGGGGCCTGCGCTACAGCGTGCTGTATCTGACGCTGCGAGGCCTGGGGGCAGATGTGCAGTGGGCGTGGACGTTTCTGATTCAGATGCTGTCTCTGAGTGCCGGGCAATTCAGCCTGTCGCCGGGTGGGGCAGGCACAGCAGAACTCACGTCTGCCGCATTGCTGGCGCCCATGGTGGGGAAATCCACCGCTGCGGCCGCCATTCTGATCTGGCGCGCGGTGACCTACTATTTTTATCTGATCGCAGGCGGGCCGGTCTTTCTGCTAATGGTCGGCAAGCCGTTACTTAACAAACTGATGCGCCTGAAAGGCGCGTGATCAGTCGCCTTGTTATTCGCAGTTGCCGGGATTGTCGAGGGGACCCGGGACCGGTGCTTGTCCGGCATTGGGTGCTTGCTGCAGTTGCTGCCAAAGCTCGGCCGCGCCGTCGAATGTTGCGCCATCCTCATCAGTAAGGCTGTCAACGTCGTAGCGACTCAAGCAACCCTCACCCACCGTAGGCGGCGCCTTTGAGGTGGCTTTGTCGAGCGGATCAGTCATAGGGCAATCCTCGTGATGACGGTGTCGGCGTGGATCCCATCAGAGCGCCACGCCGACGACAAAGAGGTCAGTCGAAAACCACGGTCTTGTTGTCATGTACCAGCACGCGATCTTCCAGGTGGGCACGCAGACCACGGGCGAGGACCATTTTTTCTACATCGCGGCCGAAACGCACCATGTTTTCAATGCTGTCCCGGTGACTGACGCGCACAACGTCCTGCTCGATGATCGGTCCTGCGTCCAACTCTTCAGTGACGTAATGGCATGTCGCACCGATCAGCTTCACACCGCGCAATGACGCTTGGTGATAAGGCTTGGCGCCAACGAACGAAGGCAAAAAGCTGTGATGGATATTAATGACCTGATGCGCATATTCGCGGCACAACTGCGGCGGCAGAATCTGCATGTAGCGCGCCAGCACCACTACGTCGGCTTCGTGCTGTTTCACGAGACGTGAAACTTCGGCGAACGCCGGCTCCTTGTCTTTAGGATCAACTGGCACGTAGTGATAAGGGATATGGTGCCATTCCACCATGCTGCGCAGGTCTTCATGGTTGGAAATAACGCAGGCAATCTCGCAATCAAGTTCGTCGCTGTGCCAACGATGCAACAGGTCTGCGAGGCAATGGGACTCTCGGCTGGCCATCAACACAACGCGTTTCTTCTGATCCGAATCGGTGATGCGCCAGTCCATCGAAAACTCTTCAGCGATAGGCTTGAACGCCTCTCGGAAAGCGTCCAGTTCGAGCGGCAAAGTATCGGCACGAATTTCGTGGCGCATAAAGAACCAGCCACTCAGGTTGTCCGAGTGATGGCTCGCTTCGGTGATCCAGCCGTTGTAGGACGCCAGAAAGTTACTGACTTTGGCAACGATACCAACACGGTCCGGGCAAGCAATCACCAGACGAAAAGTGCGCATGAGGGAAACTCCAGAACTTCGCAAAGGCGGCCATTCTAGCGACTACCCGAGGACTGTGCAGTAATGGAATGCGCGCAAATGGCTTTGTGCCAAAAAAGCAGGCCTGCACAGGCAAGCCGCGCCGGCCCCACCAGATCATTGCGCACACCGTGAAGAAAAAACTGCGTATTAGCGCTACATATCGGCTACGTATAGCGTGTGAATTAGTTCGGCGGTCCTCTCATACCTGCCGTTACTTGGAAATACTTCAAATAAACCAGACTTGAATGTTTACTTGCACAAACGCTGTGACTATTATTGCGTCCATACACCCTGCACTTCACAACATAAGGTAATCCTCATGTCCCTGATCAACGAATACCGCGCAGCAGAAGAAGCCATCAAAGAACTGCAAGCTCGTCTGCAGAACCTGAAACAAGACGACAAACTGCAGACCGAGCTGGAATTCGAAGGCAAACTGCGCACCCTGATGGGCGAGTATCAAAAATCCCTGCGCGACATCATCGCGTTGCTGGATCCAGAAGCAAAAACTAACAAAGCACCACGTGGCGCAGCCGTGAAAACTACCGGCACCAAACGCGCTCGCAAAGTAAAGCAGTATAAAAACCCGCACAACGGCGAAATCATCGAAACCAAAGGTGGCAACCACAAGACTCTGAAAGAGTGGAAAGCCAAGTGGGGCGGTGACGAAGTCGAAGGTTGGGCCACCCTGCTCGGCTAATTACCGATGTAAGGGAAGTGGTTGTGCAGTGACGTACAGCTCAATAAAAAACGCCAGCTAGCTGGCGTTTTTTATTGCATGCAATATTGCTGTCCCTGCGCTAGATGCCCAAGCGTACGCGCAACGCCTCAGCGTAATCCTGCCATTTACCCAGAACCTTCAACTGAGCAGGCGATGCGGTCAGCGAGGCCGCAATCAAGGCCTTGGTAAAGTCCTTGAGCGTATTGGGTGCGCCGGCCAGGGGATCGGTGAGACGCGACTGACAGAAACTCAGCCAGCGCTGTTGTTCGGCGTTACTCAAGGTTTCGGCAAAGTTGCGCGCGCGGTACCGGAACAACAACTCGGGAAGTCGTTCGTCGTCAAAAGGCCAGGGATCGCTGCCTAGTTGTTGCGGCTCGGCAATTCTGACCTGCTCGCACAAACGGCGGTCACGGTCGTTGATAAAACCGTCATATAACTGCTGTTCCGGGTCTTCGCTGGATGAAAAGTCGTCACTGGCATAAATGGACTTCAACTTTTCCTGCCATAACGCCTGCCCTTCATTTAGCCGCTGGACGCGGTCTTTCAACACGTCCATATCCAGACGCAAACGCAGACGATCCTCCTCACGCAGTACGCTCAACGGTGCGATGACCGGACATTTATTTATATGAAGCAACTTCAAGGGCACCGGCAACTCGCCTTCAGCGAGGTCTTCACGCCGGGTATATAAACGCTGACGCAGCACATCGTGTGTTTCGTGCAAGAGCGGTTCGTGGTCTAGATGGAGGTCGCACACAATCAACGCATTCTTGTTGGTGGGGTGCCACGCGAGCGGCAACACCACACCTAAGTAACTGCGCGCAGCCGAAAAACGCCCCGATATATGCACCAGTGGCTGCAGAAGTCGAATCTGATCTTGCACCTTGCGCTTACTGCGCAACTGGAAAAGGTAGTCATAAAGCTTGGGTTGTTTGTCGCGAACAAGTCGGGCCAGTGCGATAGTTGCACGGACATCCGACAACGCCTCGTGGGCTTCGCCATGCTCGATGCCATTGGCAACAGTGAGCCGGTCCAGTTTTAACGTGACTCGCCCGTCTTCCTGGGGCCAGACAATCCCCTCGGGACGCAGCGCGTAGGCAGTGCGAACCACATCGATCAAATCCCAGCGACTATTACCGCCCTGCCATTCGCGCCCGTACGGGTCAAAAAAATTGCGGTACAAACTGTAGCGAGTCATCTCATCATCGAAACGCAGCGTGTTGTAGCCCGCGCCGCAGGTTCCCGGTGCGGCCAGCTCAGCGTGGACGCGCGTCATGAAGTCCGCTTCACACAACCCTTTTTCCGCCAGGCGCTCAGGCGTAATCCCGGTGACAAGACAAGCCATCGGGTGCGGCAAGATATCGTCACTGGGCTGACAGTAGATATTAAGGGGGGCGGCGATTTCGTTGAGCTGATCATCGGTGCGAATGCCGGCGACCTGCAGCGGCCGGTCATTGCGCGGGTTGATCCCGGTGGTTTCGTAGTCGTACCAGAAGATGCTGGAGGTCACGGGCTGATCCTGAACAAAAGTCGGACAAAGTCTATCAGATCGTACCGGGGCGACTTTGTAGGACACTCGACGACTTTGAGCCCGAAACCGAAATGCGGAGGGACGGACAAATCTTGCGCCTAGTGAGCCACGCATAACCGGAAGCATCTTCTTACATCCCGTGTCGGAAGTGGCTGGTTGCTTAGCTGGACCTTGCTGGCTAGCATCAACCTCTCACTCCAAGGTGTCCTCCTTCTGATATGCCCACTTCGCACGCAACGCCAAGGCATGCGCCGCAGTCTGCGCCGCTGGATACCCGCCTCCGAATGGAAACCCCTGAAGGCATCGACCTGCTGCTGCGCCCGGCAGGCCTTGTCCCTAGGTCTTTGGCGTTCGGCATTGATCTGCTTATCCGCGCGACGCTTCTGGGCGTGTTGTTTGTACTGCTTCAGCCCTTCGAGAAGTTCGGCATGGGCCTGGGCGCACTGGCGCTGTTTCTCGTCACGTGGTGGTACATGGTGCTCTTCGAGGTTCTCAATCAGGGCCGCTCACCGGGCAAACAATTTATGGGCATGCGCGTCGTGCATGACGACGGCACGCCCATTGGCTGGTCCGCCTCCTTGTTGCGTAACCTGTTGCGGTTTGTCGACATGCTGCCATTCGGTTACAGCGTGGGCGCGTTCACTTGCTTTCAGCATCCATCGTTCAAACGGCTGGGCGACCTTGCCGCCGGTACGCTGGTGATTTATCGCGATGCGCCGATCAAGCGTCCTGAACTGCCGGACGCCGCGTCCTTTGTAGCGCCGGTGTCCATGACGCTGGACGAGCAGCGGGCAATCCTGTCTTTTGCCGAGCGCCAGGTGAGCCTCTCACCGGCGCGCACCCATGAACTCGCGCAGATTCTCGCGCAACCGCTCAATGCCTCGCCAGATCAGGCGATCGCCCGCCTGAACGGCATTGCACGTGGACTATTGGGTCCGGTATGAAGACGAACCAAACATGAAACAGGCCCCGTTTGAAGCCCGTCATCAGGAAGACTGGGAACTGTTTGCCGAGCGGCTGGACGCACTTGAGCGCAGCAGAAGCAAAGTGGAGGCCACTGAAACCTTCGCGGCCGATTATCGACGCATCTGCCAACAACTGGCCTTAGCGCAGGAACGCGGGTACAGCAGCCACCTCGTCGACCCTCTGCACCAACTGGCCATGCGTGGGCATCAGCAGCTGTATCGTCATCGCAGCCAACTGGGCGCGCAACTGCTCGGTTTCATCCTCGCCGGATTTCCGAGGCTGGTCCGAGCCGAATGGCGACTAGTATTGATTGCCAGCCTGTTGTTTTTCGGCAGCCTGTTGCTGATGGGGGTGTTGGTCTACGTTTTCCCGGACCTCGTCTACAGAGTGGTCAGCCCGGCTGACGTGGGTGACATGGAGGCGATGTACGACCCGGCAGCGCGACGCATCGGTCAGGCAGCGGATCGCGGATCGAGCGAAGACTGGTTGATGTTCGGCTACTACATCATGCACAACATCGGTATCGGCTTTCAGACCTTTGCCAGCGGCCTCATTTTCGGACTCGGCAGCCTGTTCTTTCTGTTCTTCAACGGTTTGATGATCGGTGCCGTGGCCGGACATCTGACTGGCGTTGGTTACGGGGGGACATTCTGGCCGTTCGTTATCGGGCACGGGGCATTCGAGCTCACCGCCATCGCGCTGTCGGGTGCGGCCGGTTTGAAACTCGGATGGGCCCTGCTTGCGCCGGAAGCGCTGCCCAGAACCGAAGCGCTGAGAATAGCCGCCAGAACCAGCATCCGCCTCATCGTTGGCGTCATTCTGTTTTTAGTCATTGCTGCCTTCATCGAGGCGTACTGGTCATCAATGAGCTGGCCCGCACCGCTGACCAAGTACCTGGTGGGTACCGCGCTTTGGGCACTGGTTGCCTGCTATTTAACGTTCGCCGGACGAAACGCTCATGCGACTGACTGATGCCAGCGTCGCCATTCGGCCGCGCAACCCTTGGGAAGCCATAGACCTTGGGGTGCTGATGGTGCAAGAGCATCGCAGCCTTCTAATGATCAGTTGGGCAATGGTGACGCTGCCGGTGTTCGCCCTTCTCACAGCCGTGCTGTGGGACTATCCGTCGCTTGCGATTTTTCTGTTCTGGTGGCTGAAGCCTCTGTACGAGCGCCTTACGCTGCTGATCCTCTCTCAAACATTGTTTGGCATAACGCCTACATTAAAGCAGGCCCTGCTTGCCTGGCCCCGGGCGCTGAAACCGCAGTTACTGGCGAGCCTGACCTGGCGCCGCCTGAGCCTCAGCCGAAGTTTCAAACTGCCGGTCCAGCAGCTCGAAGGGCTGTCGGGCACGGAGCAAGCACATCGTATTGCGACGCTCAGCCGGGACGGGCTAAGCGCTGCCCGCTGCCTTACCTCGGTGGGGAGTGCACTCGAAATGTGCCTATGGGTCGGCCTGATGGGGTTGTTCTATTCGCTGCTTCCCCAGCAGGTAGAGATCGACTGGTCATGGCAAAGCCTGCTCGAAGTCGAAGGTCAGTGGACATGGCTCGAGCATCTCACCAACGCCTTCTATGCGCTGGTGCTGATGGTTTGGGGCCCCCTTTATGTCGCATGCGGTTTTAGCCTTTATCTGAACCGGCGTACCCAGCTTGAGGCATGGGACATCGAGCTGATATTTCGACGGATGCGCCAGCGGCTGACGGGTAGCGCCTACGCAATCCTGCTCGGCTGCGCCCTCTTGTTATCAATACCAGCCACGCCGGTCATGGCCGACGAAAGTTTGCTGCCTCCCCGAGACGCTCAGACCTACAGTTGCCCGCTTCCGCCGCTGGACCAACCTGACGCCGAAGACTCCGTGGCCGCGCCTGCAAGCCCTCGCCTGCTCGAGCAGGCGCTGACGAGCAAAGCATCCGAAACCGCCATCAAAGGTGTGTTGGAGAATCCGCCATTCAAAAATCCCAAGACTGTTTCGGGCTGGCGCATTGACCAAAAGCCTGACGTCAAACAGGCGAGAAGCAGTGCAGCGCCTTCCTGGGTGGCGGATATGATGCGCAGCCTTCTGGCCGTCGCCTCGTTACTGGCCAACGCCGTAGAAGTTTTGCTGTGGACGGCGATTGCCGTGTCAGTGGGGTGGTGCGCATGGCGATACAGAAGCTGGATCGGAACATTCGTCAGCGGCAGCGAGCGCAAGACTGCGCCGCGCCCCACAACACCACAGCAACTCTTCGGCTTGCAGGTCAATACACAGAGCCTGCCCGGTGACGTCGCCACAAGCGTAGAAGCGCTCTGGACACAGCAGCCGCGCGAAGCATTGAGCTTGCTCTACAGAGCCCTTCTGAATCGATTGCTCACGGATTACCAATTGCCCCTGAAAAACGCGGACACCGAAGGTCAGGTGCTTCAGCGTATCGCCACGCTGAATCAGCCATCGCTGCAGGATTTCAGTCGAATCCTGACCTCTCATTGGCAGAACCTTGCCTACGGCCATAGCTTGCCGCCACTTGATGCGCAGCAAGCGCTGTGTGATGAGTGGCGCCGCTTGTTCCCGACAGGTAAATCAGTATGAACCGCCGCGCACAGGTGGGCATCGTGCTGCTGGCTCTGGTCATCATCGGTGCTTTCAGCCTGCCGCTTTTTCAGCGACTGGAGCACTATCAGGAAGTCGTCGACCAAGGCCCGTCTCCCGAGGCCCGTGCCAATCCTTACCTCGCTGCGCAACATTTCTTGCAGCTGCGATCAATTCCTGTGAGCGTTATCGAAACGCTGCATGGGCTTCCCGATAATCGACAGCGCACCCAAAGCCTGATGCTGCTCGACACGCGAGAAGACATGACGCCCGCCGAAGTGGAACGCGTCCTGGCGTGGGCCCGATCAGGAGGGCGTCTGCTGTTCGTTGCAGAACAACTGTGGGATGACAAAAAGGGCCGAAGCGGCGATCTGCTGCTCGATCAGTTGCAGATCCATCAATTTCTCACCCAGGGGTTGCGCGATCAGGAGAGGCGCCGGGAAATGAACATGATCAAGCCCGTGATCCCGTTGAGCCCGACCTTTGCATCCACCCCGCAGACGCCATGGCCAGAGCTGACTCGTCTTTACGTGCAAAACGAAACCGACCCGGCTTATATGAGTTTTGATCCGGAGTTTCATCTGGACGACCCTCAGGACCACGCGCAATCCTGGGCGAATAGCGCCGACGCTACGCACATGCTCCAGATGATTTACGGCAAGGGCCTGATCACTGTGGTGACCGACGCCAATCTGTGGAAAAACCGCTCAATCGGCAAATACGACAACGCCTGGCTGTTGTGGTATCTGACGCAGGACACCGACGTCACGCTGCTGCTTCGTACAGAACATGCGGATTTGTTCAGCCTTTTAAATAAGCACTTTCCTCTGGCGCTTACCTCGCTGACCTTGTTGACGATGCTCACATTGTGGCGAGTGGGCATGCGTGAGGGGCCGTTGCAGCCAGCCCCTGAAAGAGCACGCCGACAATTGTCCGAACACCTGCGTGCCAGCGCCGACTTTCTCTTGAGACGCAGAGGACAACAGCTGCTGTTGCGTACGCTGCAAACCGACATCCTGCGCCGTGCCCGGCAACGTCATCCGGGATTTGACGGGTTAGTCGTCGCAGAACAATGGCAGGCGCTTGCACGTCTGACTCGTCAACCGGTCAGCGCCGTCGGCCAGGCGCTACGACCTCGTCCGAGCGAGCGTCTTTCCCGATCGGAATTCACCCGTCAGGTTGCCTACCTGCAAACCCTCAGGAATGCCTTATGATCCGGTACTCGAAAACCGTTAGATTCCTGCCATAGTGAAATCAACATCTTAGAAGCTCATAGGTCTTGGTACTGAGCAATGGGCAGCTGTTCAGTGCAGGAGATAGCAGATGGAGCTTGTGTGGGCTACAGAGGATTTGGTAATTGTCGGGCAGCCCTATGCGGGGTTCCCTATCCTGCTTTAGGACTCAATGGAGAGTTGCGTCCCGGTCAACCAGTTCTTTCGTCACTACCTGCTTCGCGGGGCCATCGGTTCTAAGCGTTCGTGGCCCAATACTGGCCGAGCGCTTTACGACTTTTTCAGCTTTCTTGGAGCCCATGGAATTGATGGGCGTGACGTGGATCGTGGTGAGGCCAAAACCCTTGTGGCAGCCTATCGAGACTACTGCTTGGTGACGTGCGGACTGGCGCTGAACACCACCCGCCAACGCATGTAGTGGTCAACTGATCCCGACCGTACATTGCCCACATAAAGCGTGATGAGAGTGGTCAATGTGGCACCCATCAGAAATCGCGGCTCAGCTATTAGTAATGAGCAGTGGTAGGCCTCCTGAGTCAAAGGCGCCGTGAGGGATTTACAGTTCAGGCAAATTGCCTCGCAAGCCGTTAAAGCCAAAGCACTCAGTGCAGTAAACCGGCGATGTGAACCAGCTTCAGGCCCCACCCCACTCGCTCGGGAATGGCTTGAATCAGCTGCCCCCGGTCCTCCCCCAGCAGCGCTCTAAGCTGATGGGGGGCGAACACCAGGTCGATGAATTGACGGGCCAGTGCGTCAGGGTCCGTGGGTTGGTCTGGGCCCGCCAATATGGCCGAACGTACCCTAATGAAACCGCCTTCCCACCCGATGCGATTTACTTCAGCCGCCAGCAGCGGGGCGCGGGTGGAGGTTGCTATCACCAGGCGCATCATTGCCAGGGTATCGGCTTGCAGCGCGTGCTCGAGGATGCCCTGGCCTACATGCCGCAGGCGGCCTTCCAGTGGGAGCGTGGGCGTTGTTTCAGCAGGCATTAGCAATGTGGCCACGTGGCGCTGCACGACTGCTTCGAACAGCGCCTCTTTATTAGCGTAACGAGCATAGAGGGTGGCTTTGCTGGCGCAGGCCGCCCGGGCGATGTCTTCGCATGAGGTGCCTTCGAAACCGTCGGCCAGAAAGCGCTGCAGCGCTGCATCCAGCAACCGACGCTCGGCCTCACCCGCCTGATTCTGCTTGGGCCTGCCGCCTTTGGATTTGGTCTTGATCAACGTCATGGCCGGCAACTTACAGACGTCTTGTTTGTTCGTCAACTAAACGGTAACGTTCAGTTAAATTGAGACAGGTAACCGCCGCTTCTACCCATTCAGACTGTGTGAAAACCTAGCCAACCCGCCCCAGATCTAAGAAAATGCCCCGCATCGAAAGATGCGGGGCATTTTCTTATGGCGTACATCCAGGGCGAATCTCGAAACCAGACCAGCCTGTTTCCGGTTTCCATCGACGAAGTCATTCCCGAAGACCATCTCGTCCGGGTCATTGATGCCTATGTTTCGCGCCTTGATCTCCGGGTTCTGGGGTTTGATAAAGCCATCCCAAAGGCAACGGACGTCCACCTTACAACCCCGCCGATCTGCTCAAGCTCTACATCTATGGCTACTTCCAGCGCATACGGTCTTCGCGCCGGCTCGAAGCTGAGTGCCAACGCAACATCGAAGTCATGTGGCTGCTCAACCGCCTCGCGCCGGACTTCAAAACCATCGCCGACTTCCGCAAGGATAACGCTACCGCGTTCTCTGCAACCTGCCGCGCGTTTGTTCAGTTCTGCCGAACCGCAGGCTTGGTCAAAGGTGATCTGGTCGCCATCGATGGCAGCAAATTCAAGGCTGTCGCTTCGGCCCGTCGTCACATCAGCACCAAGCACCTCAAGCGCGATCAGGAAAAATTGGACCGCCGCATAGCCAAGTATCTAGAGGATTTGGACTGCGCAGATCGCGACGAAAATGAAGAGGTGGTTGATCGAAGCGCTGTTAAGACGGTGCTGGCAAAACTGACCGCCAAACGGGACGACTACCTGACCTGCCAGGCGCTGATGGACGAACTGCAGATCACCCAATTCATCAGCACCGAAAGCGACGCGCGGATGATGCGAGCCCCGCAGGGCATGGCCGTTGCCTACAACGTGCAGACCGCAGTCGACGCTGAAAACAGCCTGATCGTGCACCACGAAGTGACTCAGGAAGGCGATGATCGCAAGCAACTGGAGCCGATGGCAAAAGCGACTCAGGAAGTCCTTGAACAACCGAATCTGACCGTTACTGCAGATGCCGGCTATTCAAACGGCGAGCATTTTCAGGCCTGTGATGACGCCGGCATCACGGCGTACGTACCGATTAATCGGGGCAACAACATTGAAGACCCCACTTTTTTTGGCCGGGACGATTTTAACTACGACCAGCAAAACGACCGCTACCAATGCCCGGCCGGGCATTTTTTGCCCCTGCTGCAACTGAACAAGGGACAGCGAATCTACCGCGCAAACGCTAATGACTGCGGCTCCTGCCCCCTTAAACATCGATGCACCAAGAGCCGCTATCGCTCGATCAAGCGACACGTTCACGAAGAAGCTTTTGAAAGAATGAAGCAGCGAATGCAGGCACATCCTGAGATGGTTGATGCCCGAAGAAGCATCGTCGAACACCCGTTTGGCAACCTCAAACAATGGATCTACGGCAATGGCCGGTTCTTGCTTCGCCAGCTAAAGGGTGCGCGAACGGAAATGGCGCTTGCGATAAACGCCTATAACCTGAAAAGGGCTATCAACGTCCTGGGCGTGCGCCGAATGATGGAGTTGCTGGCCTGAGGAAGGCCTTTTTTCTCTCTGTATAAATGGGAAATGCCCCGAGGTGATCGGGGCATTTTTTTGGTTAGCTGCTGGTTATCTGGTTTTCACACGGTCTGCATTCAAGCCGACTAAGAGAGCGCTCTGTGAATCACGCTACTGCTTTACCCATTGTGGTTGCTGGCGCTACAGGAGATTTAGGCCACCGCGTAGTGCGTGCGCTGGCAGAGCGCGGCGCCCATGTAATAGCGCTGGTTCGGCCAGGCGTTGAGCAAGTCCGGCTGAATGGCCTGCGCAACAGCTGCACGACGATCACGCCCGTTTCATTGGATGACGCTCAGGGCCTGCGTCGTGCCATTGCTGGCTCGGGTTGTGTGGTGTCTACGCTCAACGGCCTGGAAGAGGTGATCATTGAGCAGCAGTGCATGCTGTTGGAGGCCGCTGTAGCGGCTGGGGTACCCAGGTTCATTCCCTCGGATTATTCGCTCGACTACACCCGTACCCGCCCTGGAGATAACCGCAACCTGGACCTTCGCCGGCGCTTCGCCACCCTGCTTGATAGGGCCGACATTACCGTTACCTCTATCCTGAACGGTGGCTTTCTCGAGCTGCTCGAAGGCGACGCACCTATCGTGCTACCCGGACGCCGAGTGCTGCATTTCGGTGACGCACAACAACCATTGGACTTCACGGCCAAGGACGACGTAGCCTCCTTCACCGCCGATGCTGCGCTCGATCCCCACACTCCACGTTTTCTGCGCATTGCCGGTAACACCCTGCCGCCTGCGCAGATCGCCCGCATCTTGACCGAGCTGACCGGGCAGCGCTACCGCACCCTGCGCCCTGGGAATATCGGCACGCTGTCCGCCCTTATCTACGTGGTGCGCGCGCTCACGCCGTCTAGTGAAAAGCCCTTCCCAGCCTGGCAAGGCATGCAATACCTGCGAGACATGATGAGTGGGCGGGGCAAGCTGCTCAACCTGGATAACGACCGCTACGGCCAACGTAAATGGGCATCCGTGCATGACACACTGGCCCGTACCCATGTGCAAGGGATGAACCAATGACCCACCTTATCAAGCCCTTTCCCCTTCAAGTCCCCCAGGCGCAACTCGACGACCTGGCTCGGCGCCTGACGCAAACCCGCTGGCCTGACCCAGAAACCGTATCCGACAACAGCCAAGGGCCACGGCTTGAGCGTCTGCGCGCGCTGGTCGAGCGCTGGCGTAATGGCTATGACTGGCGGGCCACTGAAGCCCAACTCAACCAGTGGAACAGCAGCCGGATCGAGATCGACAGTCTTGGTATTCACTTTCTTCACATCCGCTCACCTCACCCTGACGCCTTGCCTTTGCTAATGACCCACGGCTGGCCAGGCTCTATTCTTGAGTTCAGGGCGATGATTGGGCCACTCACCGACCCGGCCGCCCACGGTGGCAAGGCCAGCGATGCGTTCCATTTGGTGATCCCGGCGCTACCGGGCTTTGGTTTCAGTGATAAGCCACGTTCTCAGGGCTGGGGCGTCAGCAAAACTGCGGCGGCCTGGGCTCAGTTGATGGACCGTTTGGGATATGGCCAGCGCTGGGCCGCCCAGGGAGGGGATTGGGGCGCGGCCGTGACCACCGCCCTTGGGCAGATGCGCCCACCTGGCCTGATCGGCATTCACCTGAACATGGTGATGTACCGACCCACCGAGGAGGAAGTCGCGCAGGCCACCCCTGAAGAACAGCGCATGTTGGCCGATGCACAACGCTACGAGCGAGAGCTTTCCGGTTATATGAAAGTGCAAAGCACCCGGCCGCAGTCAGTAGGCTTCGCCTTGGCGGATTCGCCCGTTGGCCTGGCGGCGTGGGTGTATGCGCTGTTTCAGGATGCCTCCGACACCGGCGGAGAGCCTGAGCGGGTAATCGAGCTCGATGCGCTCATCGACGACATCATGCTGTACTGGCTGCCTAATGCTGGACCCAGCTCGGTCCGTTTCTATTGGGAAGGGATGGACGAAATGCAAAAGCAACGCCCTGCCCCCGCTGTACCCATCCCAGCGGGCGTGAGCATGTTCCCGGGCGAGTTGCTTCGTCTCTCACGGCGCTGGGCGCAGGCGCGTTTTGACGATCTGAGGTTCTTCGCTGAAGCCGAGCACGGCGGCCACTTCGCGGCCATGGAAAACCCGGCAACGCTCATCGAGCATGTGCGTGACACCTTCCGCCTGCTGCGTTAATGCGTTCGGGCTTTTCTGTTTATGGCAAAGGTGGGAATCACAGAGCGTTGAAGGAGTGGAAAGCAGAACACGGTTCTGACGTCGTCGAGGGATGGCTGAAGAAATAAAGCCGCTTCACCTGAAAAAGAGCCCTGATGGCGCTTTTTTTGATGGATGTGTCCCGATTGGAAGAAAGGATCTCGTTGTCAGCGCGCAGCCTCCTGACAATTTTCCATTGGACGTGCACGACCTAATGAGTAGCGGCCTGGGGTACAGAACATCTGACACCTCCAGCAAGGCCAGCTCGGGAACACGAATGCCCGTGGTGTGGGTCAGCCATAGCAGCATTACGTCGCGCTCTGGTAAGCGGCCAGTAACGGACGCAACGCGAATCAGGTGTTTAAATTGTCCAGGGCGGAGCGAAGTAGCGCGGCGGGTTGTCATGCCGCCTCTCTGTCAGGATTGCACGGGAATCGTGCTCAATCTGGAGAGAGTCAGGCCGGGGCCTCCTGACAAGGGAATCAGCAGGCCCTACCTGATGTTCACGGAAAATGACCTTGTGCGCCACATACAAAAAAGCCCCCGGCATACTCGATACCGGAGGCCATTTTTCTGTACAAGGATACGCACCATCAGTTCAGTCTCGGTGATACCCCGTCGCTAAGCGTGGTATTAAATTCCGAAGCACTGGCGTTATCAAAATGCCGATCAATCAACTCGTCCATTGCATCTTTCGTGACAACACTCGATGCCTTAAGCGCCTGTAAAGGCTCAACACCAGCAGCAATCATTTTCGTCGCTACCTCGTCTTTAGCATCAAGCGCACGGTGGACGTACTGTTTGACACCTTCCTTCATTGCCACCTTGCCCATGGTGCGTCCTCTCAGGGTTAGATACAGTCGAAGGGTTATGTGACGGCATCGAAAATCATAGCCGTGGAGCGAGCTGCCGACCCGCAATGAACGCTCAAAGCTCCTATCAGCAGGCGCGACCCTCTCAGAGCACGGCCACTGACACGGCTTACACCTAGGTGGTGTTATTCCACGCCCAAGCTGTTTGTTTAACGGGACTGCTGACCTTGGAGCCACGAGACACCCGTTCAGAAAAGGCATCCTTGCGCAGATTTCTACCTTTGGTGCAGACAGCAGCTACGTCAGTGCAATTGAATGGCATGCACCGACACGCCGCATGCCCTGAGCGGTTACCATGGAAATAATGCTAGGCGAGGGAAGAAGCACTAAGTCGCTCCGCACAAAAAATCACGAAAAGTTAAATTAGGTAAGTAATTGATTCATGGACAATAAATCTAATATAACAGCGAGTAACTCTCCGGAACTTGTGAGCGATAACCCGACAGAACCAGCGAGCCCGACAGATCAGGCAAAGCCTGCGTCCGCAGTCGCCGACGCTGCCGCACCCGTCAGCAATCCGCAGCAACAGCGTCAGCGCGCCGTGCACCTGGCTCAAGCAATCAGACATGAACTGCAAAAGGCCGTCATTGGACAGGATGCCGTGATCGACGATGTGCTGACGGCCCTTATCGGCGGCGGCCATGTGCTGATCGAAGGCGTACCGGGGCTGGGCAAGACCCTCCTTGTGCGCGCCCTCGCCCGCTGCTTCGGTGGCGAGTTCGCGCGCATTCAGTTCACTCCCGACCTGATGCCCAGCGATGTGACGGGCCACGCGGTATACGACCTGCACACCGAGCAGTTCAAGCTGCGTAAAGGTCCGCTGTTCACTCACTTACTGCTGGCTGATGAAATCAATCGTGCTCCCGCCAAGACCCAGGCCGCATTGCTTGAGGCCATGCAGGAGCGGCAGGTCACCCTGGAGGGCCGCGCGCTGCCAGTGCCGCAACCCTTTATGGTGCTGGCGACGCAAAACCCTATCGAACAGGAAGGCACCTATCCCTTGCCGGAGGCCGAGCTAGACCGGTTTATGCTGAAGCTGCGAATGGACTACCCCGACGCCGCGCAAGAGCTTGAAATGGTCAGGCAGGTGAGTAAATCGACACGCTCGGACATGCTCGACGTGCAACCGCTGCGCACGTTGCTGCAAGCCAAAGACGTATTGGTGCTGCAGCGTATTGCGGGCGAGCTGCCGGTTGACGAGCAGGTGCTCGACTATGCCGTGCGTCTGGCGCGTGCAACCCGGACGTGGCCGGGGTTGATCATCGGTGCCGGCCCTCGCGCATCCATCGCACTCGTACGGGGGGCGCGAGCTCGCGCACTGCTGCGGGGCGGCGAATTCGTGATACCCGATGACATAAAAAGCTGCGCACTGGCCGTTTTGAGGCATCGGGTCAGGGTCTCGCCGGAGCTCGATATAGAGGGGCTGTCTGTGGATCAAGTGCTCAAGCAACTCCTCGATCAGGTTCCGGCGCCCCGCCAATGAGACAAACCCTCCGGCCATCGCCCCGCTTGCTCCGCTGCCTCTCGCTGTTGCTGGGGGTGGCCGTGTTGCTGGGCGTTCTGGACGCGCTTGAGCTTGGTCCTGTCAGCAGACTCGCTACCGTGTTCTGGACTTTATTGCTGTTGCTTGGCGTGGTCGCAGCCCTTGACGCGCTGAAGTTATGGCGTTTGCCGTCGCCACGGCTACAGCGCCTTTTGCCGGGCAGCCTGGCATTAGGCCGCTGGAGCGATGTGCGTATCGACATCCAGCATGATTACGCCCGCCGGCTGCCGATAGAAGTCTTCGATCACGGCCCGGTTAGCGCCAGTCAACGTTTCGATGTAGAAAACCTGCCACAAGGTATCGAGCTTAGACCCAACCGCACTGCGCAACTGGGCTACCGACTGCGCCCCACCAGCAGAGGGCAATTCACGTTCGAACGGATCGAAATCAGCCTGCCCAGTGCGTTGCGCCTGTGGACATCGCGGCGCTACATAGCCGCTGCAGGCTCGACCCGGGTTTACCCCGATTTCGCACGCTTGCACGGCGGTCAGTTGCTGGCGGTGGACAACTGGCTCAGCCAGCTCGGTGTCCGCCAGCGTCAGCGCCGGGGCATGGGGCTCGAATTCAATCAGCTACGAGAATTTCGCGAGGGCGACAGCCTGCGTCAGATCGACTGGAAGGCCACCGCCCGCCAGCGCACACCCATCACCCGGGAATACCAGGACGAGCGTGACCAACAGATCATGTTCATGCTCGATTGCGGGCGCAGGATGCGCAGTCAGGACGGCGACCTGACGCACTTCGATCACGCGCTCAATGCTAGCCTGCTGCTGAGCCATGTTGCGCTGCGCCAGGGCGATGCTGTGGGGCTTTCAACCTTTGCGGCCGATCAACACCGCTTCCTGCCACCGGGCAAAGGCACCGCGCAACTGAGCCTGCTGCTCAACTCGGTTTACGACCTGAACAGTACCCAGCGCCCCGCCGATTACAGCGCAGCTGTTCGACAGTTGCTGGTGCGACAAAAGCGCAGGGCACTGGTTGTACTGATGACCAACTTGCGCGACGAGGACGACGACGAGCTTCTGGCAGCTGTCAAACAGCTGGGGCGCTACCACCGAGTATTGGTGGCCAGCCTGCGCGAGGAGGTGCTCGACGGTTTGCGCGCCACGCAAGTCCAGACCTGGCAGCAAGCACTGGATTACTGCGGGACGGTGGATTTTCTCAACGCCCGCTCCACTGTGCATGAACGGCTGATCGCTCATGGCGTACCGGTGCTGGATGTGCGCCCCAGTGATTTGGGACCAGAGTTGATCAGTCAGTATTTGAGCTGGAAGAAAGCCGGCACCTTGTAAAACGCGCCGGCTAAAGAAGGTGCCGGATCAGGCAGAAGCTTCAAGGGAATGGAAGCTGAAGTAGCGCTTCAGCGCCTGGATCAACTGGTGGTACTCGATGGGCGCTGCTTGCAGCCGGAACCCCGAGTCGAAAATACCGGGAGTTTCGTCCTCCTGACACCACAGGCAACTGGCGTTGATATCGATGATCTTCACGCCGTTCTTGCCGTCAGGTACTTTGAGCCGCAACTGGAAATCTGCACCGACCAGCACCGGCAACTCGCTGATCAACATCAGGCCCTGTTCGGATACGTTGCCAAGACATCCCATCGGCTTATCGGTGTACCGATTAAAGACTTGCAGGTAATACGGCAGTTGATGACGCTCGATTCGTCTTTCGATAAGCATTGGACACTCGCCCTGTATGACCATTGAGCATGATCGCGCTAGTGCATTTAAATTCGCTCGTACACAAAATGTCGAGGAGGCACCGGGAGATCGAACGCTTCGACTTCCCTGTCTATTGCAGACTATCTCAAGATCGTTAGCAAGACATCCAAAACGGCGCCGTCCATCTGTTGATGGTTACTCACAGCGGCGCCGGCCGGGTAACAGCAGGTTGCCCACCCCGATCGTGGCCCAACTGATGCAGTGTATCCATACGTGCCTGCGCCCGGTATGCATACTCGCTGCTCGGATATTGGGTGACGATGAACTGATAAGTCTGCATGGCATCCAGGTAAAGCTTTTGACGCTCCAGGCACTGGCCGCGCAACATCGACACCTCGGGCTGTACATAGCGGCGCGAGCGACTTTCCCGGTCAACCTTAGACAGGTTGTACATGACTGCATCGCAGTCGCCCTGCGCATAGGCGCGATTGGCATTGTTCAAATGGCTGTTCATCGACCAACGTGTGCAGCCGCCGAGTGCGGCCATCACGATTAAAATCATCACGATTCGCATGAGACTCTCCTGTGCTGTGCATTGTATCGGCGCATTTCGGGAATTCTTCAGGGTCCGTTGACTGCCGATCATCTGCCGATTGCCCAGCAATCTGGCAGTGAGGTAGTGCAAAGGAACAATGACTACAGCGCCGTAGAGTAGTAGCCTCTCTCTGCGCTTCATTTAAGGAGTTTGTGCATGTCCGTTCGCCGCACCAAAATCGTAGCCACACTTGGCCCTGCAAGTAATTCGCCAGAAGTTATCGAGAAACTGATTCTCGCGGGCCTGGACGTTGCCCGTTTGAACTTCTCACACGGCACCCCCGACGAGCACAAGGCTCGGGCAAAGCTGATTCGCGACATCGCGGCCAAGAATGGTCGTTTCGTTGCGCTGCTGGGTGACTTGCAAGGTCCGAAGATTCGCATCGCCAAATTCACCAACAAGAAGATCGAGCTGAAAGTCGGTGACAAATTCACCTTCTCCACCAGCCATCCTCTGACTGACGGTACCCAGGAAATCGTTGGCATTGACTACCCCGATCTGGTCAAGGATTGCGGTGTTGGCGACGAATTGCTGCTGGACGACGGACGAGTGGTCATGCGTGTAGACACGCAAACCGCAGACTCACTTCACTGCACCGTGCTGATCGGCGGCCCGCTGTCCGACCACAAAGGTATCAACCGCCGCGGCGGTGGCCTGACAGCGCCGGCACTGACCGAAAAAGACAAGCAAGACATCAAGCTCGCTGCAGAAATGGATCTGGACTACCTGGCCGTTTCGTTCCCTCGCGACGCTGCGGACATGGAATACGCACGCAAGCTGCGTGACGAGTCCGGCGGCACCGCCTGGCTGGTCGCGAAGATCGAGCGCGCAGAGGCCGTCGCCAATGACGAAACCCTCGACGCCCTGATCCGCGCCAGCGATGCCGTCATGGTTGCCCGTGGCGACCTCGGTGTTGAAATCGGCGACGCTGAGCTGGTCGGCATTCAGAAAAAAATCATCCTGCACGCACGTCGCCATAACAAAGCGGTGATCGTGGCAACGCAGATGATGGAATCGATGATTTCAAGCCCGATGCCAACCCGCGCTGAAGTCTCGGACGTCGCCAACGCGGTGCTCGACTACACCGACGCCGTCATGTTGTCGGCTGAAAGTGCGGCAGGTTCCTACCCGGTCGAAGCGGTCGAAGCCATGGCGCGTATTTGCGTCGGTGCCGAACGTCACCCGACTGGCAAGACATCCAGCCACCGCATCGGTCACTCGTTCACCCGTTGTGACGAAAGCATCGCGCTGGCGGCTATGTACACGGCTAACCACTTCCCGGGCGTTAAAGCGATCATCGCACTGACCGAAAGTGGCTACACCCCGCTGATCATGTCGCGCATCCGTTCCTCCGTGCCTATCTATGCGTTTTCTCCGCATCGTGGCACTCAGGCGCGCGCCGCCATGTTCCGTGGCGTGTACACCGTGCCATTCGACCCGGCAGCCCTGCCGCCAGGTCAAGTCAGCCAGGCAGCGGTCGACGAGCTGCTCAAGCGCGGTCTGGTCGAGCAAGGCGATTGGGTCATCCTCACCAAGGGCGACAGCTACCACACCATCGGTGGCACCAACGGCATGAAGATCCTGCACGTCGGCGACCCAATGGTCTAAGACGCCAGCGCATCAAAAAAGCCCCGGCTCGCGAGAGTTCGGGGCTTTTTACTTTCCGGATACCACTCTTCAGGACCTGTCATTTCTGACAGTTGACGACGTTTCGTTGAGGTTCTTAATGTCCACAGGCACAAGCAGTTGTCCGCATGCATCGCATGAGGCCGATATGCCCGCATGGCGCTCTCGAATCCCAATTCTATGGACGGACAAAATGAACATCAAAAAACAGGAAGGACGTTCAGGTGAGCTCGACCTCTCCTTTGGGAATAGTGGATTGGTTACGTCCTTATTTCCCGCCAACGGCTCGAGCGCAGCACTTGGCACGGCCCTCCAGCCAGACGGAAAAATCCTAATCACAGGCGATATCAGCGAAGGAAAATTTTGCCTCGTCCGGCTAAACAGCGACGGTACTCCAGACCCTTCGTTTAATAACGGCAGCCCCATTACCGGCGAGTTTAAAACCGATTGTCCGGCGACTGCGTCGACCGTGCATGTGATGGATGATGGGCGAATAATTCTACTGGGCACCAGCAGTGATTCCACCGGCACCTATCCCGCTCTAGCCCGATACGACAAGCATGGCACTGCTGATATTTCATTCGGAAAGGAAGGCAAGACCGTTGTCGGCTTGCCGAAAGGTGGCACTAAACGTTAAGCGAAGTGGCCCGGCAAAAAGAATCTTGGTGAAGGTGTTTCCATCATCGGTAGCGGGTTCGTTGCAGGTCCCCACATATGGGTAACAAGTCAATACAGAACCGCCGATGGTGATTACGCGATCATCGCTCGCCTTAAAGAGCATGGTGATCTGGACGAAGAATTCGGTGGTCGCGGTTATATCAGAGTAAAGCTTAATGACTCGCCGACCTTCTTAAATGCACTGCAGATCACGGCATCAGGGGGCATTCTAGTGGCGGGTAGCCTTAGAGAAGCTAACCTGTTCCATGGTTTTTTTGCACGTTATGACGAAGCGGGCGCACTAGACACACAGTACGGAGAAAACGGTTTCGTTCTGGTAGAGAACGACATCGGTAGCTCGATCGAAGCATTAGCGATGCGATCGGTAGAATCCGAAACAGTCTTGGGGGTGGGTACCACTGCTGTGCCCAACAGGGGCCTGCTGATCGGTAAAAACATGGACGGCAGCGCTGACCTGGAGCTTGCTGGCGGCAACATCGTGATCAGCGATTTCACTGCCGAAGAAAATGCTTGGCTGCAAGCCGCGGTATCACCGGCTTCCGGAAGGATTGTAGCCGTGGGCTTCACAGAAGGTTTTGAAGAGGCAGATGTTCTGATTGCCAGATATTTACCGACCGGCTCACTGGATAACAGCTTTGGGGAAGGAGGCGGTTGGGTCCGCACCAAGATCGGCAAAAGCGTCGATATGGGGCAAGGATTATCTGTGCAGCCTGACGAAAAAATTATTGTTTGCGGCACGACGTTTACTAACGACTTAACTGAAGCATTTGTACTGCGTTACATAGGGTAAGGAAGTGATTTCATAGCTGGCTCGGTTCAGCAGCATGCCACCAAGCCCCGACTCGCAAGAGATCGGGGCTTGGTATTTTGAGTGGCGGGGTTTGACAGTCACCTGCAGCCAACTCGCTGGAGAGCCTTCTATGCGGGGAGTCAGATAAAACGCCTCGCGAACAAATTCGCTTCTACAGGGCTAGATAACTACTCACGCTCTAAGAACATATCTGCCAGCACTTGCCCTCTTGGCAGGCCTGCGATGTAAAGCCGTTTGGAGTAGGCCTCAACGCTGACGGGCGAGCCACACACCAGCGCAACAGTGTGCCGGGAGGCGATCCGGATGCCGCCCAGTGCGGCCTGAAAACCGCTGGCTTCAATCAGCTCAACCTGTAATTGCGGATGTTCAGCGGCCAGCGCGTGCAACGCATCCGCCAGATACTGCTCGCTGCTATCACGCGCCACATGAATCAAGCGAATCGGGCCTTGATGCTCCTGACGCAGCGCTTCACGCACTATCCCCCAAAGCGGCCCAAGTCCGGTACCCGACGCCAGTAACAACAGTGGACGCTGCTGCCAGTCTGCGTCGTATTGGAGCGCGCCGCCTCGCAGCTCGCCCAGACGGATCGGATCGCCAATCGCCAACGCTTTAGCAGTTTCGACAAACTCACCTGAATGATGACAATCGATATGGAATTCCAGAAACGCCTCTTCATCCGGCAGGCTCGCCAGTGAATACGGTCGAGCCACGCCATTTGAAGCCCACAGGATCAAGTGCTGCCCGGCGCGATAACGCAACGGGCGCTCAGGTATGAGCCTCAGGCGCAACACGCAGGGGCTGAGCCACCTCACATCGCTGACTTTCGCGGGTAAGCCTTCACGCAACGGATCGAAAATTTCGACGCTCAGATCGCTGACCACCTGACATTGACATGCCAGCCGCCAGCCCTGCTCGCGCTTGTCCGCTTGAAGGGCCTGCGGCATTGCATCAAAGGGCTCACCCGACACGCAACGCACCAGACACGCATGACAACTGCCGGCGCGGCAGCTGTAGGGCACTGAAACACCTGCAGCGTTAAGCGCGTCCAGCAAGTTGGTCGATTGAGCCACTGACCACTGCCTGTCGCCTGCGCGCAACTCAGGCATCGGCGTGTTCCCAGGCGCCACTGCAGCGATTACGACCGCCGTGTTTGGCACGATACAACGCAAGATCTGCGCGTTGCAGCGCTTTGTCCATGTCATCACCGGTTTCGAGCAGCGTCATGCCAATGGACAAACTCAAATCCATCTGGCTCAGATCAGGCACCTGCACCGTCTGGAAAGTCTGCCGAATCCGCTCGCAGCACTCCAGCAATTGGGCGCGGGTGCAACGCGGCATCAACAGCACAAACTCCTCACCGCCGTAACGCGCCAGGATGTCGTTTTCACGAAGACAGTCAGTTGCACTGGCAGCGAACGCCTGCAACACCCGATCACCCGCTGCATGACCATATACGTCGTTGACCCGCTTGAAATGGTCGAGATCGATCAGTGCCAGGCCTTGGGTGTAATGTCCGTCCATCATTTCAATCTCGCGGGTGGCCATGCGCAGGAAATGACGGCGGTTATACAGATTGGTCAACTCGTCGGTCGCGGCCAGTTCTTCAAGCTGAAACATCATGCCGCGCAGCGTGTCCTGGTGAGCTTGAAGCGTCACCCGCCGCTGGTGCATGCGATAGCGCGAGCGCTGCACAAGCCGCGCGTATAGGCATAACCAGAAAAGAGCGAAGAACAGCGTGCCGACTTGCAGCGCACCCAGACGGGGGTCCTGCAACTGACCGTTTGCCGCCTCCCAGAGGTTTACCCCGCAAAAACCTGCCAGCGCCAGAAATGCCGAGCGTGCGAATACTTTGGGCGGAAGGTGAAACACACCAAACAACAGGATCAACACATACAGCATCAGAAAGGTGCCGCGCGCACTGTCGAGATGGCTGATCAGATAGGTTTGCCAGCCAATCCCGAGCAAAACCTGAAGCTCGGTCATGCTGGGGTCGTCGAAGCGTTGGTTGTAACCGGTGAGAAAAACAGCGGCGAGGGCTGCCAGCATCAATATCAACAGCGCGGAGCCGGTGACGGCCATGTAAAGCGGCGCGTGATAGTAGCCTGTGAACATCGCCACCCAGGCAAGCGCGAGAACCAGCAGGTAGGTGCTGGCAGCCAGGGCAAACCGTTTGAGTATCAATGTATGTATGGATTTGTCGGTCACGTGATGACTCATCATGCGTAAAAAGGATCCATCCCACATTGGCAAGATGCCCCGCACAAACGCCTGAGGTCAGCGATGAATCGAACGTTCATCTGAATGATCGGCATTGCAGGCAGCCCGGCACTTTAGTGGTTACGCTGGAAATTGACTAATCAATTCTAGTGCGCCGTCTAACTGCACAGACCGGTGAAGATGACAGATGTCATAAAAGATATCCGATGTTCGACCAACGAAGGGATGCTTGCCCGTTTACCTGGCCTGCCCGCAGGTTATACTGCCGCGCCTTTTTATCCTGACGCTGCTCGGCGCAGATGTCGGTATGCCTGACCAACACCATGAAGATGCTTTCTTCAGACCTTAGCGGTACTGTCGAAACCAGCAAACAGAATGTTCCCGCCAATCAGAGGAGCGCGCCCACATGACCGTGATCAAGCAAGATGACCTGATCCAGAGCGTCGCAGACGCCCTGCAGTTCATTTCCTACTACCATCCCGTAGATTTCATTCAGGCCATGCACGAGGCCTACCTTCGCGAAGAATCGCCAGCGGCACGCGATTCCATGGCCCAGATCCTGATCAACTCGCGCATGTGCGCCACCGGCCATCGTCCTATCTGCCAGGACACCGGCATCGTTACCGTGTTCGTGCGCGTGGGCATGGACGTGCGCTGGGACGGGGCCACCATGGGCCTGGACGACATGATCAACCAGGGCGTGCGCCAGGCTTACAACCTGCCGGAAAATGTCCTGCGTGCCTCGATCCTCGCCGACCCGGCAGGCGCTCGCAAAAATACCAAGGACAACACCCCGGCGGTCATTCACTACTCCATCGTTCCGGGTAACACCGTGGAAGTGGACGTAGCGGCCAAAGGCGGCGGTTCTGAAAACAAATCGAAGATGGCGATGCTCAACCCGTCCGACTCGATTGTCGACTGGGTTCTGAAAACCGTGCCGACCATGGGCGCGGGCTGGTGCCCACCGGGCATGCTCGGCATCGGCATCGGTGGTACGGCCGAGAAGGCCGCCGTGATGGCCAAGGAAGTGTTGATGGAGTCCATCGACATCCACGAGCTGATCAAGCGTGGCCCATCCAGCCGTATCGAAGAGATGCGCATCGAGCTGTTCGAGAAGGTCAACCAATTGGGCATTGGCGCTCAAGGCCTTGGCGGTCTGACCACCGTGCTCGACGTCAAGATCATGGACTACCCGACCCACGCAGCCTCGCTGCCGGTGTGCATGATTCCCAACTGCGCTGCCACCCGTCACGCGCACTTCGTGCTCGACGGTTCCGGTCCGGCTTCGCTGGAAGCACCGCCGCTGGATGCCTACCCGGAAATCGTCTGGGAAGCCGGTCCGTCGGCGCGCCGTGTCAACCTCGACACCCTCACGCCAGAAGACGTGCAAAGCTGGAAGCCGGGGGAAACCGTATTGCTCAACGGCAAGATGCTCACCGGTCGCGACGCAGCGCACAAGCGCATGGTCGAGATGCTCAACAAGGGTGAAACGTTGCCGGTGGACCTCAAGGGTCGCTTCATCTACTACGTCGGCCCGGTCGATCCGGTAGGCGACGAAGTGGTGGGGCCTGCTGGACCGACCACTGCCACGCGCATGGACAAGTTCACCCGTCAGATCCTGGAGCAAACCGGCCTGTTGGGCATGATCGGTAAGTCCGAGCGCGGCCCGACCGCCATCGAAGCGATCAAGGACCATAAGGCCGTTTACTTGATGGCCGTCGGCGGCGCTGCCTACCTCGTCGCTCAGGCAATCAAGAAATCGCAAGTGTTGGCCTTCCCTGAAATGGGCATGGAAGCGATCTATGAGTTCGAGGTCAAAGACATGCCGGTGACTGTTGCAGTGGACAGCAAAGGCGAGTCGGTACACATCACCGGCCCTGCGATCTGGCAAAAGAAGATCAGCGAAAGCCTGGCGGTAGAAGTCCAGTAATCGCCGCTGCTGATTTTGAAAGCTGCAAAACAAAACCCCGCTGACAAAGCGGGGTTTCTGCATCTTGGGAAAAGGAGGTCGGACGCTACTTTCCGACCGACCGCACCACGCTCAACTCGGGCACAGCAGGACGCTTTTGACTCAAGTACCGGGTGCAACTGACCCGCAAAAACGACGCGAAGTTGATCACCTCACCGTTATGCCCCATCACTTCTTCATACAAACTGCTGATCAGTTGATTGGTGGTCATGCCATCGTGGCCAGCGATTTCTGAAAGGATGTCCCAGAACTGATTTTCCAGACGCAAAGTCGTGACCACCCCACAAATGCGTAACGAACGGGATCGCGATTCGTAAAGGATCGGGTCGGCTTTTACGTAGAGTTCGGACATGGTCAGCTCCCGCATTGTGGTTACCTGAGGCAATCCAGTATCGGCGCCCCTCGACTGCCTTGGGTAACAGCGTAGTACTACAACGCAAAGAGCGGATGCGGTCGGTATGTCTCAGCGCCAACCCAGCCCGATCTGACGGCGCCAGGTTACCCCTTCAGCCACGCCGATCCAGCAAGTTGACGACCAGGCGGTCGAGCCAGCCCCAAACCCGCTGTTGCACGCGGCGCCAGAGCGGCCGGGCCTTCCAGTCGGCCAGGCTGACTTCACTGCTGAGACTGAAGTCTTTCTCGAAGCTGGTGGCGACGGCCTGCGTCAGGCTCGGGTCAAGGGCTTCCAGATTGGCCTCCAGGTTGAAGCGCAGATTCCAGTGATCGAAATTGCACGAGCCAATGCTCACCCAGTCATCGATCAGGACCATCTTCAGGTGCAGGAAACAAGGCTGATACTCGAAGATTTTGACCCCGGCGCGAAGCAGCCGTGGGTAGTAACGATGCCCGGCGTAACGCACCGACGGGTGATCGGTGCGCGGACCGGTCAGCAGCAATCGCACGTCGATGCCCCGAGTAGCTGCGCGCCGAAGCGAGCGGCGTACCTTCCAGGTGGGGAGAAAATAGGGAGTCGCCAGCCAGATGCGCTTCTGACCACTATTAAGGGCGCGCACCAGCGATTGCAGAATGTCGCGATGCTGCCGCGAGTCGGCGTAGGCCACACGCCCCAGACCATGGCCGGTCACTGGCGCCGGAGGCAGGCGCGGCAAACCGAAGTTTTGCCCGGGGCGCCAGGCTGTGCGCAGCGGATTGGCATGAAACTGACGCTCGAACAGGGCTTGCCAATCGAGCACCAGCGGCCCACGGATTTCGACCATCACTTCGTGCCAGTCGCTGGTCTCACTCCCCGGTTGCCAGAACTCGTCCGTCGCGCCCGTCCCGCCGACTACCGCCAGCGCCTTGTCCACCAGCAACAACTTGCGGTGATCGCGATAAAAATTGCGGATACCGCGCCGCCAGTTGACCTTGTTGTAAAACCGCAGGATGACGCCCGCCTCCGTCAGACGATTTCGCAGGCCGACGGCAAACGCGAGAGAACCGAAATCATCGAACAGACAGCGCACGGTCACGCCGCGCTGCGCGGCATCGACCAACGCCTCAACCAGCGCCTCGGCACACAAGCCCGACTCCACCAGATACAACTCAAGTTCGACCTGCTCCTGAGCCTGCTCGATAGCCGCGATCATGCGCGGAAAAAACGCAGGGCCGTCGATCATCAACTCAAACGCATTGTCTTCACGCCACGGAAAAATCGAGCCCGCCATCTCAGCGCGCCGCTGCGGCTGAGGGAAAAGTGAAGGTGAAATCGGCAGCCGACGCGCCCGGCACAAAACGCAATGACACGCTGGCGGGCCGAGCCGGCAGCGGGCGGGGGAACGTGGTCATGCGAACTCCAGATCAGCGAATGAGGGCAACCTTATCCGCCAGTCTGACCGCTGGCAAACGGCTCTGTTCGGCCCAATCAATATCCCGATGCAGTTGCCTGCAAACGACAACCTTGTCGCGCCCCCTCCCAGCTCGCGCTATTGCTGCGTCCCAAACCACTGGCACTGACGATTTTGCGCGCCGGGTCATCGTGTAATTCGCTGGGCAACCATTGCTTCACGTAGGTCTGGCAGTACTCCACCGGGTTGTTCATGACGTAGCGGCACGAACAGTATTCCTTGGCGGTGTAGGCGCTGATGATGTCGGGAAAGGCCTGAAGCTGAAGGCGGTATTGCCAGACGAGCGCGGCCAACACCAGGGCGACGAAGATCAACAGGCTGGTGAATGGACGACGTCGGATAAAACGGCTGCGCTCATTCATTGACCGCCCTCCTCTTTGAACGCCGCCAGTGCCAGCCTGAGAAACGCATTGTGGTCGTAGGTGTCATCGCGATCATCGGCGTAACGCACGATCACCAGCCTGGCACTCGGGATCACATACAAGGCCTGCCCCCAATGGCCGAGAGCGGCGAACGTATCGGGCGGGGCGTCAGGCCAGGGCCCCGGCTGACCGCTGCCGGTACGATTGAGCCACCATTGCCCGCCAGGCACTTCTCCCGATGGCAGCGGCACCTGTTGATTAAAAGGCGTGAGGTTGAAATCGACCCAGGCCTTGGGCACCAACTGCCGCCCTTGCCATCGGCCCTCGCGATGCATCAGTACGCCGACACGGGCCAGATCACGGGCAGTCATGTAGGCGTAGGACGAGCCAACGAACGTACCGGTGGCGTCGGTTTCCCACGTCGCGTTTTTGATACCCAGGGGCTCGAACAGGGCTGTCCATGGATAGTCGGCGTACGCCTGATCCCCGACGATGCCCCTCAACGCCGCGGCCAGTACCGTGCTGTCGCCACTTGAATAGCGGTAAGACGTGCCGGGGGCTTGGGCGACGCGATGCTCGGCGGTGAAACGCGCCATGTCTGCACGCCCTCGGGTGTACAGCATGGCGACGACCGAGGAGTTGAGCGGCGCGTATTCGTAATCTTCCTGCCAGTCCAGCCCGGACGCCCAATGGAGCAGGTCCTGCATCTTTATGTCCGGATGCGCGCGAAACGGCGGATAAAACATCGCGACCGGGTCGTCCAGTTTGAAACGTCCTTGCCCGTAGGCCACACCCAACACCGTCGCCATCACGCTTTTGCTGATCGACCAGGTGAGGTGCGGTGTATTGCCGTGGGTTGGACCTGCGTAGCGCTCATAGAGGATGTGCCCGTCACGGATCACCAGCAATGCATCGGTGCGGATACCGTCTCGGGTTAGCTCGTCACGGGGCGTGAAGGCGTATTTTTCAAGGTCTGCCAGCGCAGCCGACGCCGCAATGGGTTGAACGGCCCACGTCTCACCGGGCCAGGTTTCGGCGGTGGCTGAGCAGGCGATCAGCGACAGCAAGCAAGTCAGGATAAGACGGCGGCTCATGGATGAGTCTCTGGCAAGGATTGCGAAAACATACCCGTGATAAATGACAAGCCATCGCGACGCAAACTTTCTGCAGGAGGCAGCTTGTTGGCGAGCGGCCCTGACGCTCCACATCCGAAGATCTCCGTCGCCAGCTTCGCGGACAAGCCGGAATGCCGCCCACTCGCTCCTGCAGTCCAGCCCATGCCCCTGTCACGCAACCATCACTAAAGCTTAATGGCGGTGACATCGCCTCTCCCTAGCCTGCATAAGTGAAGCAATGGTTCAAACCATACAGTCGACCAGCCTGTACTCACCGGCTGGCCCATGGAGACGACGCATGACTCAGATCGCCAGCATTCGAGACACCCGCGCGGAACGTTGCCTGCAGGCCGAGCGCCTGACAGGTCCAAAAGCTCTGAAGGAAGCCCAGGCTTTGCGGTTCAGCGTGTTCAGTGGCGAGTTCGACGCCAAACTCAAGGGTGCCGAACTGGGTCTGGACATCGACGATTACGACGTTCACTGCGTACACATCGGTGTCCGTGATCTGGTCACCGGGCGCCTCGTGGCAACCACCCGCCTGCTGGACCACAAGGCAGCCAGCACGCTGGGCAAGTTCTACAGCGAAGAAGAATTCAGCCTCCACGGCCTCGGTCATCTGCAAGGCCCGATCCTGGAGCTGGGCCGCACCTGCGTCGATCCAGCCTACCGCAACGGCGGCACGATCGCCGTGCTCTGGAGCGAGTTGGCTGAAATCCTCAACGAAGGCGGCTACAGCTATTTGATGGGTTGCGCGAGCATACCGATGCAGGACGGCGGCATCCAGGCCCACGCGATCATGCAGCGCCTGCGCGAACGGTATCTCTGCACCGAGCACCTTCGCGCAGAGCCCAAGAAACCGCTGCCGACCCTTGATCTGCCCAACAACGTGATCTGCGAAATGCCGCCTCTGCTAAAGGCCTACATGCGCCTGGGCGCAAAAATCTGTGGCGAACCCTGCTGGGACGAAGACTTCCAGGTGGCCGACGTGTTCATCCTGCTCAAGCGCGACGAGTTGTGCCCGCGTTACGCCCGCCATTTCAAGGCAGCGGTGTAATGAGCACGCTGCGCAGCTATGCGCGAGTCGCACGCGTGCTGTGGGTCATCGCTCTGGGGCTGACCATCGCTGGCGCATTCACCCTGATGGAGCGCACGCGCATCGGCAACTCGATGGCCCGCCGGCAACGCTGGAGCAGCTGGTTCATGGCGCGCCTGACGGCCGCGCTGCCGTTTCGGGTGACGGTCAGTGGACAAGTGCCCATCCGTCCAATGCTGTGGGTGAGCAACCATGTGTCGTGGACCGACATTCCTTTGCTGGGGATGCTTGCGCCACTGTCGTTCTTGTCCAAAGCCGAAGTCCGCACCTGGCCGGTGGCAGGCTGGCTGGCGCTGAAGGCGGGCACCTTGTTCATTCGTCGCGGCTCAGGCGACAGCAAACTGATTCAGAAGCAGATCGGGCAGCACCTGCTGGGCAATCACCCGTTGATGATTTTCCCTGAGGGCACCACCACTGACGGTCGAAGCCTGCGCACCTTTCATGGCCGCCTGCTGTCCAGCGCTGTGGAAACCGGTGTCCCGCTGCAACCGGTAGCGATCCAGTACCTGCGCGACGGCAAAGCTGACCCTATCGCGCCGTTCATTGGCGACGACGACTTGCTGTCACACCTGCGCCGGCTGTTCGCCAACGAACGAGGCGATGTGCATATTCACCTGCTGACGCCGATAGAAACCCAAGGCAAGGAACGCGCCGCGCTGGCATTCGAAGCACAGCAAGCCGTTCAGCTCGCGCTGTTTGGGGAAGCTGATCAGCCAGTGGAATCCCGTCCTGCAGCCAGAGCGGCCTGAGCCAACGCCTGGACCTGTGGATAAAACTCGCTGAAGTCTTCGCTTAACGGCTGGTAGAGCCCGCGCAATTCGTGCATCGCGCCTGCCAGCCCTTCTGGACGGGAGAGACGCCGGGCAATGCCTGCCAGCGCGTCGCCCACCACTTCAAATTCCCGGTACGATCCCAGCCAGTCTTGAGCGGCCATACGCGGCGCGATGTAAGCCAGTCGCTCGGGCAGTTCCGGCTCGTCCGCCAGCACCTTGTAGACGTTGTCGGTAAACGCCTCAAGCGGGACATCGGCATACAGGTGCCAGTCACGCGCCAGGCAATGATCGAAGAACACATCCAGCACGATTCCCGCATAACGCCGACGCTCTGCCGGAAAACGCCCTGCCGCTCGCTTGATCAGTGGATGGCTGTCGGTGAATGCATCGATGCGCCGGTGCAGCCGGATGGCAGCCTCGATATCGGGCGGGAAACGACCCGGCAGCAGCCCTTTGACGAAGTCGCCATACAAGCTGCCGAGGAGCTGCGCCGGGCGCTGGCCGCCCAAGTGGAGATGCGCGAGGTAGTTCATGAGGCGGATGACCTTTTCGCTGTCGTGCCGAAGCTCTGTTGGATCTTCAGCGTGCTAAAAAATATGTACCCCGAGCCTACGCCGATTTCTGCTTTCGACCCATATCGATATAACCCGATATACCGTTTCGCGCGATCCTAAGCATCAATTCATATTTGTATATCGCGAAATACAGATATAAAGTTCGCCCCATCGCGATATTGCGTTACACCCATATTGAGAACGACATGCCTATCGACCTCGACGAAATAATAAAAGCCCTGGCTCATCCGGTTCGCCGTCAGATTCTTGAGTGGCTCAAAGATCCACATGCATGCTTCCCGGACCAGGAACACTCGCTGGAAAACGGTGTGTGTGCCGGCCAGATCGACCAGCGTGCAGGCCTGTCCCAGTCGACGATTTCTGCTCACCTCGCGACCTTGCAACGCGCAGGCCTGATCAGCAGCAAAAAGTATGGCCAGTGGCATTTTTTCAGACGTAATGACGACGCCATACAGGCGTTTTTGAAAGAGCTGTCCGAACAGCTCTGATCCGTATTTTCAAGGAGACGCCGCGTGCCTCTATCGCTACTTATTCTGGCCCTGAGCGCCTTCGCCATCGGCACGACCGAGTTCGTCATCATGGGCCTGCTCCCCGACGTCGCCAGCGACCTGGGCGTTTCGATCCCCGGCGCCGGATGGCTGGTCACAGGTTATGCCCTGGGCGTTGCCATCGGCGCGCCGTTCATGGCGATGGCTACCGCGAAGTTGCCGCGCAAAGCTGCGTTGGTCACGTTGATGGGCATCTTCATCATCGGCAACCTGTTGTGCGCGCTGGCCGCTGATTACAACATCCTGATGTTTGCCCGGATCGTGACGGCCCTGTGTCACGGTGCCTTCTTCGGTATCGGTTCGGTGGTTGCCGCAGGGCTTGTACCGGCCAACCGTCGTGCTTCTGCAGTAGCGCTGATGTTCACCGGTCTGACCCTTGCCAACGTGCTCGGTGTGCCGCTGGGTACTGCGCTTGGCCAATACGCCGGCTGGCGCTCGACCTTCTTTGCAGTGACGGTGATTGGTGTGATCTCGCTGATTGGCCTGATTCGCTTTCTGCCCACCCGTCGCGACGAAGAAAAACTCGACATGCGCGCTGAACTGGGCGCACTCAAAGGCGCGGGTATCTGGCTGTCGCTGAGCATGACGGCCCTGTTTTCAGCGTCGATGTTTGCGCTATTTACCTACATCGCTCCGCTTCTGGGCGAGGTCACTGGCGTATCGCCCAACGGCATCACCTGGACCCTGCTGCTGATCGGCCTAGGCCTGACGGTGGGCAACATCATCGGCGGCAAACTGGCTGACCGTCGTCTGGCGGCAACGTTGATCGGCGTGTTCATCACCATGGCCGTGGTGTCTACCGCACTGAGCTGGACCAGCGTCGCGCTGATACCGACCGAGATCACCCTGTTCCTCTGGGCGACGGCCGCTTTCGCTGCTGTGCCTGCGTTGCAGATCAATGTGGTGACGTTCGGTAAAGACGCACCCAACCTGGTCTCGACCCTCAACATCGGTGCGTTCAACGTCGGCAACGCGCTGGGCGCATGGATCGGCGGCGTGGTCATCGAACAAGGTTTCGGCCTGACCCGCGTACCTCTGGCCGCCGCCGCACTGGCTGTCGTGGCACTGCTGGTGACACTGATCAACTTCCGTCAGCGCGGCGATGCCGAACTGGCGGCGGCGACTCGATAAATATCAGACGTAACGAATCTCACACTGACTGTTTCCCTGAACTGACTGTAAGAGGGCTTTTGAATGACCACTATTTTTGATCCGATCAAGCTGGGCGATCTGGAACTGACCAACCGCATCATCATGGCGCCGCTGACCCGCTGCCGCGCCGACGAAGGCCGTGTGCCGAACGCGATGATGGCTGAGTACTACGTGCAGCGCGCCTCGGCAGGGCTGATCATCAGTGAAGCGACATCGATCACTGAAATGGGCGTGGGCTACCCTGACACCCCGGGCATCTGGTCTGAGGACCAGGTGCGCGGCTGGAGCAACATCACCAAGGCGGTGCATGGCGCGGGCGGAAAAATCGTATTGCAGCTCTGGCACGTTGGCCGTATTTCCCATCCTTCGTACCTGAATGGTGAAGCACCGGTTGCACCGAGCGCCATCCAGCCACAAGGCCACGTCAGCCTGGTGCGCCCGATCACCGACTACCCGACCCCGCGCACGCTGGAGCTGGCTGAAATCGCCGACATCGTCGACGCTTATCGCACCGGCGCAGAAAACGCCAAGGCAGCCGGGTTCGACGGCGTGGAAATTCACGGCGCCAACGGTTATCTGCTGGACCAGTTTCTGCAAAGCAGCACCAATACCCGTACCGATCAGTACGGTGGCTCTGTGGAAAACCGCGCACGCCTGATGCTGGAAGTGACCGACGCAGTACTTGAAGTCTGGGACGCAGGCCGCGTCGGCATGCACCTCTCGCCTCGCGCCGACCTGCACGACATGGGCGACGAGAACCTGGCCGAAACGTTCACCTACGTGGCTACTGAACTGGGCAAGCGCAACATCGCGTTCATCTGCGCACGTGAGCGCGAACTGGATGACAGCCTGGGCCCGCGCCTGAAGCAAGCCTTCGGCGGCGCGTATATCGCCAATGAGAAGTTCACCAAGGAAAGCGCCAATGCGTGGCTTGCTTCTGGCAAGGCCGACGCCGTCGCCTGGGGCGTGCCTTTTATCGCCAACCCGGACCTGCCGGCGCGCCTGGCACAAGATGCACCGCTGAACGAGCCGCACCCGGAAACCTTCTACGCCAAAGGCCCGGTCGGCTATATCGACTACCCAGCGCTGTAATCGGTCTGCCTTGAAACGCAAAAGCCCCGGCTCAGTGATGAGTCGGGGCTTTTTGTTGATATATCCGCTTCTACTGGAGCCAACTTGTTGGCGAGGAAGGTGTGCGGTGTATCAGGTGCAACGCCTCGCGAACACGTTCGCTCCTACAGAGTCAGCCGGGCTCAAGGCCGGGCGTTGAGTTGTTGCGACAAGGTCTGAATCTGGCTTTGCAGCGTATTGATGTTACGCGTCACCTGGCCGCGAAACGCGTCAAACTCTGCGGTCGCTGTTCCAGAAGAAGCCGCCGGGCGATTCTCTTGCTCGCTCTTGAGCACGATCATCTCCTGCTCAAGCCGATCGATCGCGGCACCCGGACTGCTCTTTTTCAGGTTCGCCACGTCTGCGGCCACGCTTTTGATCTCTGCATCCAGCTTGTCTTGTCCGGACTGCGCCGACCGCATGTCCGGCAGCGATGCTTTCAAGGCGGCAAGCTCAGTCGACAAGGCTTTGAGCTGGTCCTGCAACTGGGTGTTGGTCGCCTGCTGTTGAGTGGCTTGAGTCGCGATCAACTCCAGTCGCTTATCAAGACCACCCTGCGCACCGGCCACGCCCTGTTGCTGTCTATTTTGCTCGTCCAGCTTGTCTTGAAGCTGCTTGATCTGAGCCTTCAGCGCTTCGCCGCCGCTACTGGCGAAGGACTCTGTAGCGACAACCTTGCCGGAAATATCCTTTAGCCGACCCGCCGCTTCCTCACTGATGCGCGCGAAGCTTTCCTGCGTTGCGACCAATTGCTGTTCCATCAGCGAAACCTGTTGGTAACTCCACCAGCCCAATCCGCAAAAAGCGATGAACAGGATGACAATCAGGGTCCATAGCGCGCCAGTACCCTGCGCCTTGACCTTCACCACCGGCGTGGTCCGTGAATAGACCGTGGTCCGGTCACGAGCGCCTGGGGTGGGCAGGAAATCTTCGTCGTCGTCTTTGGCGCTGAGGTTGGGGATGTCATCAACGTCGTCGTATGGATCTTTGCGCATGGATATCCCTTTGCAAGCCGTTAAATCTGAATGGGGGGCAGTATAACCGCGGTTAACGGAACGGCTGAATCGCCAGCCGTCACTGTTGCGCTTTCCACCATCCGCAGAATTCATCCAGAGCCGTCCACAGACTGACCTGCGGCTGATAGTCCAGATAATACTGAGCGCGGCTGATGTCCAGGGTGAAATTCTTGTTCATGACTTGCATGCCCAGCCTCGACAGCGTCGGCTCCGGTCGGCCAGGCCACAACATGCAAGCAGCTTCGTTAAAGGCCGCAGCGCTGTAAGCCAGGCCATATGAGCGATAGCGCGTGACCTGCGGCAATTGCATCTGGCGCATCACGTAATTGACCACGTCCCAGATCGGGAGCGGTGTGCCGTTGCTGATGTTGTAGGCCTTGCCCAACGCTGAACCCGCCGCAAGCAAGCTGCTGAGAATCGCTTCGTTGAGATTCTGGATACTGGTGAAATCGACCTTGTTCAAGCCATTGCCGATAATCGACAAACGATTTTTGCGCTGCATGTTCAGCAAGCGCGGGAAGATGCTGGTGTCGCCTGCGCCGGTGACCATGCGCGGGCGCAGCGCGATCACTTCCAGACCGAACTCCTCGGCGCCAAACACTTTCTGCTCGGCCAGATACTTGGTAGCCGCGTAATGATTGTTGAAGCGCTTGGGGACCTGCTCCTCCTTGATGCCCACATGATCATTTCCGTCGAAATAGATCGACGGCGAGGACAAGTGCACCAATCGTCGAACACGCTGCTTGAGAGAGGCCTCGACGACGTTTTCCGTGACTTCAACGTTGCCCTGGTGAAAATCCTGACGCCGTCCCCAGGCGCCGACAGCACCCGCGCAATGCACCACGGCTTCGACGTCGTAGCACAAGCGAAGGACCAGATCCGGGTCGGTCAGATCGCCCTGAATGAATTCGGCGCCACGGCGCACCAAGTGCTCGACACCCTCAGCGCGACGGCCGTTGACCCGCACGCTCAGGCCCTGCTCCAAAGCGAAACGCGCAAAGCGCCCGCCAATAAAGCCGCTCGCGCCGGTGACCAGAATCTTCATTTACCGCTCCGTTTGATTTGCTCTATTACTTGATGCAGGTGAGATGACCTGTAGGAGCGCTGGCCCGCGATAGCATTGTTTCAGCAATGTATTTGTCGCCTGACACACAGCGATCGAGGGCAAGCGCGCTCCTACAGTCGAGATACTGACGCCTGATCCGGCGCCAGCGGCACCAGCGGCACCAGCCATTGTCCGGCATTTTTTGCCAGATGCTCAGTCAACCGCGTCAATAACTGCCCACCGTTGCGCCAATGATGCCAGTACAACGGCACATCAATGGGACGATCAGCTAATAACTCCACTAACGTGCCGCGTTCGAGCTGTTCGCGAACCTGCAACTGCGGCACCAATCCCCAGCCCATTCCCGCTTCGGTCATGCGAATAAACCCTTCGGACGATGGGCAGAGATGGTGCTCAAAACCGTCCTCCGCGCCAAGCGCAGCCAGATAACGATGTTGCAGGAAATCATCCGGACCAAAGACCAGCGCTGGCGTGTTAGCAATGGCCTGCGGGTCTACGCCATTGGGAAAGTAACGAGCAATAAAGGCGGGGCTTGCCAGCGCACGGTAGCGCATGGCCCCCAACAATAAACTTCGGGCCCCGGCCACCGGACGCTCACTGCCACATAAACAGGCGGCCACTTCGCCCGCACGCATGCGCTTGAGACCTACGTCCTGATCTTCTACCACCAAGTCAGTGAGCACGCCCTGCTCCACGCAAAAATCCCCCACGGCCGGCGCCCACCAGGTCGCGAGGCTGTCGGCATTGAGCGCGATACGCAAGCGTTCGCGCATCCTGCCGTCGTCCAGCGCTGGTACCTGGCCCTGCAGATCGCGCTCCAGCAGACGCACTTGTTGCACATGATTGAGCAGGCGCCGCCCTATGCCGGTGGGCGTTGGCGGCGTCCCTCGCACCAACACCGGCTGGCCGATACGCGCTTCAAGCAGTTTGATGCGCTGAGACACCGCCGATTGCGACAAACCCAGCACTTGAGCGGCGCGTTCGAACCCGGCCTGCTCGATTACAGCTGCCAAGGCTGCCAGTAACTTGTAGTCGAACATCATTTTTCCTAATGCACGATGAATATTATTGGTTTTTCTTATACAGCGTCTGACTCTAGACTCGCCACATTCTTCTATTAACGAGACGAGCTCATGTCCGGCGAAACTTCCCTCAACGTCCTGCTGCAAAGCATGAGCCCTGCCCTTAACCCCGGTGATTACGTGTTCTGCAGCGTGGCAGATCTCAATGTAGTCAGAGGCAAGGATGCGATCGGCAGCTTCCGGGAGCGTGAGGGGTTGACCGTGATTCTCGAACGCAGCGACGCCCAATCGTTAGGGCTCGACTGCGGCTATGTGATGGCCTGGATCACCTTGACCGTGCATTCGTCACTTCAGGCCGTCGGTTTGACTGCGGCTTTCGCTGGTGCCTTGAGCCAGGCAGGTATCAGCTGCAACGTGATCGCCGGGTTTTACCACGATCACTTATTCGTCGGAAAAAACGACGCCCTCAAGGCCCTTGATGTGCTGAGCAGCCTCGCTCGCAACGCTCACTGAGTTAGACCCGGAGCACTCTTCATGTGGCAAAGCTATTTCAACGGTTAACTGGTGGCCGCAGGGCTGATCATGGAAATTGGCACGCAAAACATGTTCGTGCGGCGCAAAGTCTGCGAAAAATAAATCAGTCCCCTCGCAATACTCGACAAGGTACGGGGCGTTAATCAACTTTCCATCGCCCATCAAAAATCTTCATGATCTTCGCCCACATGTTCTGGAACCTCTATCCAACACAGTTGTTGCGTGGTTAAGGTCTGGGGCCGGTGCTATGATCCTGCCCCTGCGCCGCAAAGAGTACAAACTCGTCGGCGTGTTTGTCTGGCCGTCCGTGATCGGCCTTGCGCCCACCGCAACCTGACCTGATTAGGAGAATTACCATGGCTTTTGAATTGCCGCCGCTGCCGTACGCACATGATGCACTGGCACCGCACATTTCCAAGGAAACCCTGGAATACCACCACGACAAGCACCACAACACCTACGTCGTGAACCTGAACAACCTGGTCCCAGGTACAGAATTCGAAGGCAAGACCCTCGAAGAGATCGTCAAATCCTCTTCGGGCGGCATCTTCAACAACGCAGCTCAAGTATGGAACCACACGTTCTACTGGAACTGCCTGGCGCCAAACGCGGGCGGCGAACCTACCGGCGCTCTGGCTGACGCGATCACTGCAGCCTTCGGCTCGTTCGACAAGTTCAAAGAAGAATTCAGCAAAACGTCCATCGGCACTTTCGGTTCCGGCTGGGGCTGGCTGGTGAAAAAGGCTGACGGATCCCTGGCTCTGGCCAGCACCATCGGCGCCGGCAACCCGATCACCAGCGGCGACACTCCGCTGCTGACCTGCGACGTCTGGGAACACGCTTACTACATCGACTACCGTAACCTGCGTCCAAAATACGTTGAAGCATTCTGGAACCTGGTTAACTGGTCGTTCGTTGCCGAGCAGTTCGAAGGCAAAAACTTCACCGCCTGATCCCTCAGCGCTGAACGTTGAAAAAAGCCCGGCATGTCCGGGTTTTTTTTCGCCTTATGTTCGTTGTTTATGTATTGTCAGAAACCGATAGCGGACTAATATCAGTTGCGCCCTGAATTGATCAAAAGCGCCTAAAGTTAAGCCCCATGTCGACCGACACAGTGACGATGGCCTCACTGCGCGCGCAGTTAGGCATCCAAAGAAACAGTGATGCGATCAGGCTTATTCCATGGCGCTCGAGCCCAGGGTTTGCTTTTGCCAGTGCTTGCAACCAGTCACCCGTTCTCAGCATGGATGAAGGAATACCCATTTGAAGCTGGAATTCAAAAACAGCTTGTCGGTAAAGCTGCTGCGCGTGGTATTTCTCTCGGCATTGATCGTGGGCGTCCTGCTGAGCTGCGCGCAGATTGTCTATGACGCTTATAAGACGCGTCAGGCGGTGGCCAACGATGCCGCGCGGATTCTCGACATGTTTCGCGATCCCTCGACCCAGGCGGTCTACAGCCTGGATCGTGAAATGGGCATGCAGGTCATCGAAGGACTGTTTCAGGACAAAGCCGTGCGCATGGCTTCCATCGGCCATCCGAACGAAACGCTGCTCGCCGAAAAAGCCCGAGAGCCAGACGCCTCCCCCACCCGCTGGCTGACTGATCCAATCCTGGGTAAGGAGCGCAGTTTCACCACCCAACTGGTCGGCCGCAGCCCCTACAGCGAATATTACGGCGACCTGCGCATTACCCTCGATACCGCCACCTACGGCGAAGGCTTGATCACCAACTCGTTCATCATTTTCATCTCTGGCGTGCTGCGCGCGTTGGCGATGGGCCTTGTGCTGTACCTGGTCTATCAGTGGATGCTGACCAGACCACTGTCGAAAATCATCGAGCACCTGACCAGCATCAATCCCGACCGCCCGAGCGAGAACCAGATTCCGCTGCTCAAAGGGCACGAGAAAAACGAATTAGGCTTGTGGGTCAACACCGCCAATCAGCTACTGGCGTCTATCGAGCGCAACACGCACTTGCGGCATGAAGCTGAAACCAGCCTGTTGCGCATGGCCGAGTATGATTTCCTTACCGGTCTGCCCAATCGCCAGCAATTGCAGCAGCAGCTCGACAAGATCCTGGGAGACGCTGGCAAAGTGCAGCACCGGGTGGCTGTACTGTGTGTGGGACTGGATGACTTTAAAGGCATCAACGAGCAGTTCAGCTATCAGACCGGCGATCAATTGCTGCTGGCCCTGGCTGACCGGTTGCGCGGCCACAGTGGTCGCCTCGGCTCGCTCGCTCGTCTGGGGGGCGATCAATTCGCGCTGGTGCAGGCCGATATTGAACAACCCTATGAAGCCGCCGAGCTGGCGCAGAACATCCTTGATGACCTGGAAGCTCCCTTCGCGATAGATCAGCAGGAAATCCGTCTGCGCGCGACCATCGGCATCACGCTGTTTCCGGAGGACGGCGACAGCACCGAAAAGCTGCTGCAGAAAGCCGAACAGACCATGACGCTGGCCAAGACCCGGTCACGTAACCGTTACCAGTTCTACATCGCGAGCGTCGACTGCGAGATGCGCCGCCGCCGCGAACTGGAAAAAGACCTGCGAGAAGCGTTGGTCCGCGAGCAGTTCCACCTGGTTTACCAGCCGCAAATCAGCTACCGCAATCAGCGCGTGGTCGGCGTGGAAGCGCTGATTCGCTGGACGCACCCGGAACACGGTTTTGTGCCACCGGATCAATTCATCCCGCTGGCCGAACAGAACGGCACGATCATCGCGATTGGTGAATGGGTGCTCGATCAAGCCTGCCGACAGCTACGCGAATGGCACGATCTGGGCTTCATGGACCTGCGCATGGCGGTCAACCTGTCGACGGTTCAACTGCATCACGCCGAACTGCCGCGGGTGGTGAATAATCTGCTGCAAATCTATCGCCTGCCGCCGCGCAGTCTGGAACTGGAAGTCACTGAAACCGGCTTGATGGAAGACATCAGCACCGCCGCCCAGCACCTGCTGAGCCTGCGCCGCTCCGGCGCGCTGATTGCGATTGATGACTTCGGTACCGGGTATTCTTCGTTGAGTTATCTCAAGAGCCTGCCGCTGGACAAGATCAAGATCGATAAGAGCTTTGTGCAGGATTTGATCGACGACGATGACGACGACGCGACCATCGTGCGCGCGATCATTCAGTTGGGTAAAAGCCTCGGGATGCAGGTCATTGCCGAAGGTGTGGAGACCGCAGAGCAAGAGGCGTACATCATTTCCGAGGGCTGCCACGAGGGTCAGGGCTATTTCTACAACAAGCCGCTGCCCGCGCGCGAACTGCTTGCCTATCTCAAACAGGCTGAACGCACGCACATGGGAGTGCTGTAAACGGCCTGATTGAACACTGCAGGGGCCAACTTGTAGGCGGAGCAGCTTCCTGAGTGAAGCCGTTACAGCCGCTCGCGAGCAAGCTCGCTGATACAGAGATCCCGCCGTCATCCGTATGACAATCTTTGTTACACCTTGAAATATCTACCTGCACGACTAAAGGCATTACGCCTTTACACAGAATGCAAATCTTTCGCATTATGTCGCAGCTTTTCTGGCGCGTATCGCCGATCTCATTCTCTCGACGCAGGATTCCGTCATGATTCGTATGCCCCTGGCAACCGCTAGTCTGTTGGCCATCGCTATCTCCCTCGCCGGTTGTGGCGAAGGCAAGGACAAGCCCGCCGCTGCAGCTCCCGCTGCCGCGCCTGCCGCAACGACTACGACGCCAGCCGCAGTAGCGCCGGCCCAGACCAACGATGCTGCCGCCAAAGCCGTGGTCGCCAATTACACCAATATGGTCTTCGCTGCCTTCAGCGACGCTGAATCCACCGCAAAAACACTGCGCACCGCCATTGATACTTTTCTGGCCAACCCAAACGATCAGACGCTAAAAGCCGCTCGTGACGCGTGGGTCGCCGCACGTGTGCCCTACATGCAGACTGAAGTTTTCCGCTTCGGCAATACCATCATCGACGACTGGGAAGGACAGGTTAACGCCTGGCCTCTGGACGAAGGCCTGATCGACTACGTGGCCAAGGATTACCAGCACGCCCTGGGCAATCCGGGCGCTACGGCCAACATCATTGCCAACACCACCGTGCAGGTGGGTGAAGACAAAGTCGACGTCAAGGACATCACGCCTGAAAAACTCGCCAGCCTGAACGAGCTGGGTGGCTCCGAAGCAAACGTCGCCACCGGTTACCACGCCATCGAGTTCCTGCTCTGGGGTCAGGACTTGCACGGCAACGGTCCGGGCGCGGGTGAGCGCCCAGCCAGCGATTACATCGAAGGCAACGGTGGCACTGGCGGACATAACGACCGTCGCCGCGCTTACCTGAAATCGGTGACCGACCTGCTGGTCAGCGACCTTGAAGAGATGGTCAACAACTGGAAACCAGGTGTCGCCGACAACTACCGCGCGTCACTGGAAGCCGAGTCGGGCGAAGCTGGCCTGCGCAAGATGCTCTTCGGCATGGGCAGCCTGTCGCTGGGTGAACTGGCGGGCGAGCGCATGAAGGTGGCGCTGGAGGCCAATTCCAGCGAGGACGAACATGACTGCTTCAGCGATAACACCCACAACTCGCACTTCTATAACGGCCTGGGCATTCGCAATGTTTATCTGGGTGAATACACCCGCGTTGACGGCAATAAAGTGACCGGCCCAAGCCTGTCGTCGCTGGTCGCCAAGGCAGACGCTGCAACCGACGCCACGCTGCGTGCCGACCTGGATGCCACGCAGGCCAAGCTGCAAGTCATCGTCGACCACGCCAACAAAGGCGAGCACTTCGATCAGTTGATCACGGCGGGCAATACCGCAGGCAACCAAGTGGTGCGCGATGCCATCGGGGCATTGGTCAAGCAGACCGGCGCAATCGAGCAAGCGGCCGCCAAGCTGGGCATCACCGACCTGAACCCGGACAACGCTGATCACGAGTTCTGATCCCCAACGCATCACCCGCTGAGCACAGCGCTCACACAGGAAAGCCGGCCGTTTTTACGACCGGCTTTTTTACGTCAAAAATCAATGAAACCGCAGACTCATGTCAGCCGCGCCGGACGTATCTTTAACTTGCGTAGGGTATTTCCTATTCAATCCTTGTCGGATTGAAGGTTGAACTTGGCACATCGATTATCCCCACTTCCTTGATCCACCCCATCCAGGAGGGAGACAGCAAGTGCCAACAAAAGTCAGAAAAAGGCGCACCGTCAAAGACGTTAACCATAACGATTACGGCATCCATTTATTGGTAGGCGCCAAAGGCCCCAGAGCATGGAAAGTCACGATCTACCGCGATGGTCTGGTTTACAACCGACTGTTCTCATTCTCCCGTTACGGCGGTCAGGACGCAGCGCGTGCCGCGGCTGATAAATGCCGTGACCAACTGATGCTCGCCAACCTGCCCAAACTCAGCCGCGACATCCGTCAGCGACTGATCAGCACCAACACCAGCGGCCATCCTGGCGTGCACTATCGCTGCTACACCGGCGTTGCCTATTGGGTGGCGCGCACCACCTTGCGCAATGGCAGCAGCGTCACCAAGTCGTTCCGGGTCGAATTCTATGGCCATGAACAGGCCAAGCAACTCGCCATCCGCGAGCGCGAGCGGCAACTCGATCAACTGGGTGATTACCGCTCGTACAAGGTAGAGCATGGGGAAAAACACTTGATGCAACTGATTATCCAAAACCCCTCGCTGGAGATAGTCGGCGTATAAAAACAGCGTGTGATGCTGAGCGATTAATTGGTAACAACACGTTGCCAACGGGGAAGCAAACGCAAATCCCTCTTATTCCTGAATGGCTGGACTGGTAAGCTTGCTCGCCCTTAATACCAGCCCGTTGCAGGATGTGTATGACCACGTGGTTTCGTCTTTCAATTCTCCTGCTGATGGCTACAGCCATTGGCGGGTGTGACGACGCCCCGCGTTTCACTCAGGCAGAGCCCGGCGAGCGCTTGTCCGCCGGCGCCGCCACTGTCAGCAAGGCTGATCGCAACGCCTTCTCGCAGCCATCTGCCAACCTCTCGCCTTCGCGGCGCCTGGACTTCAGCGTCGGTAACAGCTTCTTCCGCAGCCCGTGGGTCATCGCGCCCTCCACCACCACCGCCCGCGACGGGCTCGGGCCGCTGTTCAACACCAACGCCTGTCAAAACTGCCATATCAAGGACGGCCGCGGTCACCCGCCAGAGCCCAATGACAGCAACGCAGTGTCAATGCTGGTGCGCCTGTCCATTCCTAACGATCCGGCGTATGCCGACCGCATCGCTCAACTGGGGCTCACGCCCGAACCGGTCTACGGCACGCAGCTGCAGGACATGGCCGTGCCCGGTGTAGCGCCCGAGGGCAAAGTGCGCGTCGAGTACGACTCGATGACCCTGCACTTCCGGGACGGCACACCGATTCACCTGCGCCGCCCTACTCTGCAAATCACTCAGCTGGGCTACGGCCCTATGCACCCGCAGACCCGCGCGTCGGCGCGTATCGCACCGCCCATGATCGGCCTGGGTTTGCTGGAGGCGATTCCAGAGTCGGCGATCCTTGCCAACGCCGACCCGGAAGAGAAAAAAGGCACCGGTATTTCTGGCCGCGCCAACTGGGTGTGGGACGACGCACAACAGAGGACCGTACTGGGTCGCTTCGGCTGGAAGGCGGCACAGCCGAGCATTAATCAGCAGAACGTCCACGCAATGGCGGGCGACATGGGCCTGACGTCGACGCTCAAACGAGCCGATGACTGCACGCAGGCACAGACCGACTGTTTGAATGCACCCAACGGTGAAGGCCCCGACGGCGAGCCCGAAGTCAGCGACAACATCCTGCGGCTGATCACGTTTTACACGCGTAACCTTGGCGTCCCGGCGCGGCGCGACGTGGAAGACGCGAGCGTGCTGCAAGGCAAGAATCTGTTCTTCAAGGCTGGATGCCAGCAGTGCCACACGCCACAATTCACGACCCGACCTGATGCCAGCGAACCGGAGCTGGCCAGTCAACTGATTCGTCCGTATACCGATCTGCTGCTGCACGACATGGGTGAAGGCCTTGCTGACAACCTCAGCGAGTTCCAGGCAACCGGCCAGGAGTGGAGGACGCCGCCGTTGTGGGGCATCGGCCTGACGCAGAGCGTAAGTGGGCACACACAATTTTTGCATGACGGCCGGGCGCGCAACCTGATGGAAGCAGTGCTTTGGCACGGCGGCGAAGCGCAGGCGGCACAACGCCACGTGCTGGCGTTCGATGAACAACAACGTGCTGCCCTGTTGGCGTTTCTGAACTCGCTTTAACCGTATCGCAACCCGATTTCTCAACCGCTTTCTGAAGACCAAGGAGCCGGACATGTTCCGTCCCAAGCTGTTGTTTACCAGCCTTGCCGCACTCGCGCTGGGTGCCTGCGCGCCCTCGGACCCGCAGGCTGTGACTTCCGCCGCCATTGCCAAACAGGTGATCCTGCCAACTTACAGCCGCTGGGTTGACGCCGATCGGCAACTGGCCGTCAGCGCACTGGCTTTCTGTCAGGGCAAATCGGATCTGGAAACCGCTCGCGCTGACTTCCTGCACGCACAAAAAGCCTGGGCGCAGTTGCAGCCTTTGTTGATCGGCCCGCTGGCCGAGGGCAACCGTTCATGGCAGGTGCAGTTCTGGCCAGACAAGAAGAACCTCGTGGGTCGTCAGGTTGAGCAACTGATCACCGCTCAACCCGACATCACCGCTGAAGGCCTGGTCAAATCCAGCGTGGTCGTACAGGGCTTGTCGGCCTACGAATACATCCTGTTCGACGCCGACATCGACATGGCCAACGCCCAGCAAAAGGCCCGTTACTGCCCGCTGTTGATGGCCATCGGCGAGCGTCAGAAGGGTTTGGCCGAGGAAATCCTCAACAGCTGGAACAGCACCGACGGCATGCTCGCGCAGTTGAGCAAGTTTCCGAACCAGCGCTACGCCGATTCCCACGAAGCCATCGCTGAACTCCTGCGCGTACAAGTCACTGCGCTGGACAGCCTGAAGAAAAAACTCGGCACCCCGCTGGGGCGTCAGACCAAAGGCGTCCCTCAGCCTTTTCAGGCAGAAGCCTGGCGCAGCAAGTCCTCGCTCAGCAGCCTGCAGGCCAGCCTCGAAAGCGCAGAAACCGTCTGGGTCGGCGTCGACAACCATGGCCTGCGCGGCCTGTTGCCCGCCGAGCAAAAACCACTGGCCGACAAAATCGACGCAGCTTACGCGGCCAGCCGCAAACAGCTGACAGAGCTGAAGCCGCCTCTGGTGGACCTGCTGGCTACCGAGCAGGGGCGTCAGCAACTGAATGCGTTCTACGACAGCCTCAACGCGGTTCATCGCCTGCATGAGGGCGAGCTGGCCAAGGCGCTGGGGATTCAACTGGGCTTCAATGCCAACGACGGTGACTGATATGTTGCGACGCCAGGCCCTGGCTTTCGGCAGTCTTGTTCTCAGCGCATGCACGCTGGGCGGCTGGACGCTGTTCAAGAGAAAGCATGAAAGCCCGCTGCTGCTGTCGGCACGCGATGACGGCAATGGTCGACATTACGCCGTGGGTTATCGGGTGGATGGCACTCAGGTATTCGCCACGCACGTGGCTCAGCGTTGCCACGACATCATCAACCACCCGAGTCTGCCGATTGCGCTGTTCGTGGCGCGCCGGCCGGGCACTGAAAGCTATCTGATCGATCTGCGCGACGGCCGTCTGCTGCAAACCATCGTCTCGCCTGTCAACCGGCACTTCTACGGCCATGCGGTGATTCATCGCAGCGGCGAGTGGTTGTACACCACCGAAAACGACACCACCGATCCGGGGCGCGGACTGCTGGGCGTGTACCGGTTTGTCGATGAGCGTCTGGTGCGTTCCGGTGAACTGTCGACCCACGGTATCGGCCCGCATCAGGTGTCATGGATGCCGGACGGCGAAACGCTGGTGGTGGCCAATGGCGGGATTCGTACCGAGGCCGAGAGCCGTGTCGAGATGAACCTCAATGCCATGGAACCCAGTCTGGTGTTGATGCAGCGTGACGGTGTACTGCTGAGCAAGGAGATGCTGTCGCAACACATGAACAGCGTGCGGCACCTGGCGATTGCCAGCGACGGCACGATCGTTTCGGGTCAGCAGTTCATGGGCGCATCCCATGAGTCGTCCGAATTGCTGGCGATCAAACGTCCGGGCCAACCCTTTACGGCCTTTGCGGTGGACGAGGCTCAATTGCAATCGATGGGGCATTACACCGCCAGCGTCGCTGTTCACAGCGAACTGCGTCTGGTGGCGCTTACTGCGCCGCGTGGCAACCGGTTTTTCGTTTGGGATCTGGACAGCGGCGCCGTGCGACTGGACGCTGCCCTCCCCGATTGCGCAGGCGTGGGCGCCGTGGCAGACGGATTTGTCGTGACCTCCGGACAAGGCCGCTGCAGGTTTTACGATTGCCGCCAAAGCACCCTCGTCGCGCAACCGCTGCAGCTGCCCTCCGGGTTGTGGGACAACCATCTGCATTTGGTTTGAAATCACGGCATCCGGCGCCCTTTTGTAGGAGTTGACGAGCACCGCGGTGCTCGTTAGCTCCTACACTTGATGCGAGTCGAATCGGAAACCTGTTTTGCAAGGAAGTGGAATATGTTGCGTCGCCGCATGCTGATTATGTTGGCCGTTGTGCTGGTCGTAGTTCTGGCCCTGGGCGGTTACAAAGCCTTCTCGGTTTATCAGCAAATTCAGCAGTTCACCGCACCCAAACCACCGATCAGCGTGGCAGTGGCAGTCGTCGAAGACCGGCCATGGCAGAGCCGGCTTCCGGCCATTGGCAGCCTCAAGGCCCTGCAAGGCGTGAACCTCAGTCTGGAGATCGCCGGCACCGTCAAGGCCGTGCTGTTCGAGTCAGGGCAGAAGATCAAAGCCGGTCAGCCGTTAGTGCAACTCGACAGCGACGTCGAGAAGGCACTACTCGGGACGGCCGAAGCCGATCTCGGCCTGGCGAAGGTGGAATACGGCCGCGGCAGCAAGCTGGTGGGCGATCAGGCGATCTCCCGAGGCGACTTCGACAAGCTGGCGGCCACCCAGAAAAAAGCAGCGGCCACGGTGGCGCAACTCAATGCGTCGCTGGCCAAAAAACGCATCCTCGCGCCCTTCAGCGGCACCATCGGGATTCGTCAGGTGGACGTCGGCGATTACCTCGCCAGCGGCACGGTGATCGCCACGCTGCAAGACCTCAGCAGTCTGTATGTCGATTTCTACGTCCCGGAGCAGACCTTGCCAAAACTGGCCATCGGCCAAGCGGTAAAGGTGAGCGTGGCGGCGTACCCGGATCAGGTGTTCGACGCCAACATCAGCGCGATCAATCCAAAAGTCGAAGACGCCACACGCAACGTGTTGGTTCGCGCCACCCTTCCCAACCCTGGAAGCAAGTTGCTGCCGGGGATGTTCACCAGTCTGCAGGTTGTGCTGGGCGACGATACCCGGCAGTGGGTGCTACCCGAAAGCGCCATCACCTACACGCTGTATGGCAACTCGGTATACGTCGTAGTGCCGAAGAAAAATGCCGAGGGCCAGCCTGAAAAAAACGACAAGGGCGAGGCACAACTGGTGGTTGAGCGACGGTTTGTCGAGACCGGCGAGCGACGCGGCGGGCAGGTCATCATCAACAAGGGAGTGAAAGCAGGCGAGCAGGTGGTCAGCGGCGGGCAACTCAAGCTGGACAATGGCGCGCATGTGATCGTCAGCACTGAACCTGCGTTACCGGGACAGAACGGCCAGCCGCGCGCTGACTGATCAAGGCTGGCCCCCAAGGAGCTGGAATGGCATTTACAGATCCCTTCATTCGTCGTCCGGTGCTCGCCAGCGTGATCAGCCTGCTGATCGTGCTGCTGGGTTTTCAGGCGTTCAGCAAGTTGACCATCCGCCAGTATCCGCAGATGGAAAATGCCTTGATCACGGTGACTACGGCGTACCCCGGCGCAAACGCCGAAACCATTCAGGGCTACATCACCCAACCGCTGCAGCAAAGTCTGGCGAGTGCCGAAGGCATTGACTACATGACCTCGGTCAGTCGACAGAACTTCTCGGTGATCTCGATCTACGCCCGCATCGGCTCTGACAGCGACCGGCTGTTCACCGAATTGCTGGCCAAGGCCAACGAAGTCAAAAACAAGCTGCCACAAGACGCCGAAGACCCGGTCCTGAGCAAAGAAGCGGCTGACGCGTCGGCGCTGATGTACATCAGTTTCTACAGCACGCAACTGAGCAACCCGCAGATCACCGATTATCTGTCGCGGGTGATTCAGCCCAAACTGGCCACCCTGCCCGGCATGGCCGAAGCCGAGATTCTGGGCAATCAGGTATTCGCCATGCGCTTGTGGCTCGATCCAGTGAAACTCGCAGGGTTCGGCCTGACCGCCAGCGATGTGACCGACGCCGTGCGCAAGTACAACTTCCTGTCGGCGGCAGGCGAGGTCAAAGGCGAGTACGTGGTTACCAGCGTCAACGCCAGCACCGACCTCAAATCACCGGAAAGTTTCGCTGCCATCCCGCTCAAGACAGAGGGCGACAGCCGCGTGCTGCTGGGTGACGTGGCCCGGGTCGAGATGGGCGCGGAAAACTACGACACCGTCAGTTCGTTCGACGGCACGCCCTCGGTGTACATCGGCATCAAGGGCACGCCCAGTTCCAACCCGCTGGATGTCATCAGAGAGGTCCGGCGGATCATGCCAGAGCTCGAAAGCCAGCTGCCACCGAGCCTCAAGGTATCGATTGCCTACGACGCCACGCTGTTCATCACCGCATCCATTCATGAGGTGGTGAAAACCCTGATCGAGGCCGTGCTGATCGTCATTGTCGTGGTGTTCCTGTTTCTGGGTGCGCTGCGCTCGGTGTTGATTCCGGTGATTACCATTCCGTTGTCGATGATCGGCGTGCTGTTTTTCATGCAGCTCATGGGCTACTCGATCAACCTGCTGACGCTGCTCGCCATGGTGCTGGCTATTGGACTGGTGGTCGATGATGCGATTGTCGTGGTGGAAAACATTCACCGACATATTGAAGAAGGGAAGACGCCGCTCAATGCGGCCATCGAGGGCGCGCGCGAGATTGCGATGCCGGTGGTCTCAATGACCATCACGCTGGCAGCGGTGTACGCCCCGATCGGGTTCCTTCAGGGGCTGACCGGTGCGCTGTTCAAGGAATTTGCGCTGACGCTGGCAGGCGCCGTGATTATTTCCGGGATCGTGGCGTTGACCCTGTCGCCAATGATGTGTGCGCTGCTGCTGCGTCGCGACGAAAACCCTACAGGGCTGGCGCACAAGCTCGACAACGCCTTCGAGGGCCTCAAGGTGCGCTACCAGCGCGTGTTGCATGGCACGCTGAATACGCGCCCCGTGGTGATCGTCTTCGCCTTGATCGTGCTGTGCCTGATCCCGGTGTTTCTCAAGTTCACCCAGTCGCAGCTAGCTCCGGATGAAGACCAGGGCATCATCTTCATGATCTCGACCGGCCCGCAACCGACCAACCTCGATTACATGAACGCCTACACCGATCAGTTCATCAAAATCTTCAAGGAGTTTCCGGAGTACTACTCCTCGTTCCAGATCAACGGTTTCAACGGGGTGCAATCGGGCGTAGGCGGTTTCCTGCTCAAACCGTGGGACGAGCGAAGCCGCACGCAAATGGCGATCCTGCCCGAGGTTCAGGCCAAACTTGCGGGCATCACCGGCCTGCAGATTTTCGGCTTCAATCTGCCGTCGCTGCCGGGCACTGGCGAAGGTCTGCCGTTTCAATTCGTGCTCAATACACCCAACGATTACGCCGCGCTGCTGGAAGTCGCTGACCGCATCAAGAAACGCGCCGAAGCGTCCGGCAAGTTCGCGTTTCTGGACATCGACCTCGCGTTCGACAAACCGGAGGTGGTGGTGGACATCGACCGCGCCAAAGCAGCGCAGATGGGCGTTTCGATGCAGGACCTGGGCGGCACGCTGGCCACGCTGCTGGGTGAGTCCGAGATCAACCGCTTCACTATCGAGGGCCGCAGCTACAAGGTGATCGCGCAAGTCGAAAGGCCGTTTCGCGACAATCCGCAATGGCTGAACAACTATTACGTGAGAAACGACAAAGGTCAGATGTTGCCGCTGTCGACGCTGATCACCGTCAGTGATCGCGCGCGGCCGCGTCAGCTCAATCAGTTCCAGCAGCTCAACTCGGCCATCATCTCGGGATTCCCGCTGGTCAGTCAGGCTGAGGCCATCGAGTTGGTCAGACAAATCGCCAGCGAAGAAGCTCCCGCAGGTTTTGCCTACGACTATGCCGGCGCCTCCCGTCAGTTCGTGCAGGAAGGCAACGCGTTATGGGTCACTTTCGGGCTGGCGCTGGCAATCATTTTTCTGGTGCTTGCTGCGCAGTTCGAGAGTTTCCGCGACCCGCTGGTGATTCTGGTCACGGTGCCGCTGTCAATTTGCGGAGCGCTGATCCCGCTGTTTCTGGGGCTGTCTACGCTCAATATCTATACGCAGGTGGGCTTGGTAACGCTGATCGGCTTGATCAGCAAGCACGGGATCCTGATCGTGGAGTTCGCAAACCAACTGCGACGCGACAAGGGCCTGTCGGCACGTGAAGCCGTGGAACAAGCCGCCGCAATACGCTTGCGCCCGGTGTTGATGACCACAGCAGCGATGGTGTTCGGCATGGTCCCGCTGATTCTGGCGACCGGCGCGGGCGCGGTGAGCCGGTTCGACATCGGCATGGTCATCGCGACCGGTATGTCTGTGGGGACGCTGTTTACCCTGTTTGTGCTGCCGTGTGTTTACACGTTGCTCGCGGTGAAGGATAAACGGACGGAGCCAGCGGGTGGAATTGCCGGTACCTGACAGATCCATTCCCAGGCAGCCTTGCGCAAGACGAAAAAAAACCCCGATCAACGGGGCCTTTCAGTAGAGGGCTGGATTCAATTTTGTCGCCCTGATCCCTGGGCCAGACCGTACATCAACAAAAGCAAGTCGTGATCAGGCCGAGCAGGGACCTGCACTTGGGCGACACGTGGCAAATGACAGATGCCCTGGCCATCTTCCGCGCCCAGGATCTTCGCCCGAGGCTGCTCCCAAGCCGCTAGAGCGACGGAAGCAACACCTAATGCACCTAACAGAAACAAACCTCGAGCCAGTTCTAGCTTCATCGATCTAAACCTTTGATAGAGCTGCCAAACGCTGCCTCGTAAAAGTAGACCAGCTTGCTCCAATCTGCTGGCTTGAACGACGAATGGCGACGCAGCTGCTTCATGTCGTGTTGCGCGGCCGCATAAGCGGTCAGGCGGCGTCGGCATTTTTCCAGATCAAGCAGCGCAACCTCGGGCCTGGCGTGGACGCCCTCGCCCACCACGCGCACAAAAACGTGCTTGATATAGATGCAGCTGTGTTGCCAGCGCCCTTTATGCATGCGGGCAAGGTTCTCTGCCAGCGTCTTGAGCATCAAATCATGCACCGCCTCGCCATGCTGTTCACGGCCACCGGCTGCATACCAGTTTTCGATTTCCTCGAAGCCGTCGAGCGAAGCCGTCACCAGCAGCGCGCGCCACTCGTTGTTTTCGTCGCGCTCGGCCCCGCAGAACACCATTTTCGGGACGTTGACATCCAGTTGACGCAAACCCTCGAGGGCGTCGCGCTCGCGCAAGACAGTAGGACGACCGAACGGGTGAAGCCAGCTGCGGTAGATGTGCCCGGTTTGCCGCTTCACATACAGCAATCGGCCGTTCTCGGACACCACACGCTGCACACCGCTCTCGCCGCCACGACGCCGATTAGGTTCCTCGACCCAGTCACCGCGAGTGTTCCAGAAATAGGCGAAACGATCTTTGGCCGGTAATGCCACGTCTGCTACAAAATCAACGGCCATCCTGTTACCTCTTACGTAATACGTATACACGCCACATGGCGTAAAACGGCAGGAAGTCCAATCGCTCTTGGATGCGAAATCCTGCGTGCATAAATTCAGCTTCAACTGTGTCCACCGGTAACACGAAACGGTTCTGGTAACCCTCCTGCTGACGGTTACGCTCGGCGCGCTTGCGTTTCCAGGCCTTGAAGTTGCCATCCACCCACAGCGAAATAATCACGCTGTCTCGCGTAACCCGATGAAACTCCTTTAATAAAGTCGCCCGATGCTGCGGGTCACCTACGTGGTGCAACAGCCGCATGCTAAAAATGCTGTCCACAGCATTGTCAGGCATATCGATGGCAAAGGCAGATGTCTGCAAGGGTTGTACCCTTTTCACGACTTCTGCCGCTTGCGATGCACAAGCGATGTTCACCATGTCGGCTGAATTGTCAGCGCCGATGATGACGCGATTGGCTTTCTCGGCCAGCAGCGGCCAGAAACGTCCGGCACCGCATGGCAAGTCCATCACCAGCCCCGGCTCACCGGCCAGCGCCAAAGCGCGTCGTGCCAGCTGCTCATCGCGACGATGTGACAACGTCCGCGCCAATCCATCCTTGTGCTTGCGCAAATATTTTTGCGCATGTGTCTGGTTGTACTTGCGGGAAAAATCCAGCTCTATCCGCTTGGTCATGGGTGGATCTCCTGAAGATATCTGCGTCCACGTTAGGCAGGCGGACGTAATCTTCAGGTCATGTCCATGTGAAAAAAACGTTACATGGGCGGGGTAAATGTTACGAGGTTTTGCAAGAAAGATACGAATCAAGGTGCCATCTAATGAGAAAACGGACGAAATCTTCTACGTTTTGTCATAAAGGCGGCAATTGTTAACCCAGCGGCTTTTTAAGCTCGACGCTGAAACGGCAGCCGTTGGGCTCCATGGTTTCAAGGTCGACGGTCCAGCCCTGGTTTTCGCAAATACGCTGTACCAGCGACAGCCCCAAGCCCAACCCTTCTCCGCGTTGCTCATTGCCGCGCACGAATGGCTTGAACATGGCTTCGCGTTTCTCTTCCGGAATTCCTACACCGCTGTCCTCGACGACAAATCCCTCGGCGTGCAGGGCGAGCCGGATGAAACCTTTGTCGGTGTAGTGCAAGGCATTGCGCAACAGGTTGCCCATCACCGCATAGAGGAACGTCGCGTTGTAAGACTGTCCCGAGGCCACACCGGGCGCGTAAGTCAGCTCCAGCCCTTTGTGTTCGATAGGCTCGCGCCAGAGTGCAATCAGCTGCTCGGCGGCGGCTTGCAGGGTGAGTTGCGGGTTCATGCCAGCATCATCGCGCTGAGTACGCGCCAGCATCAGGAATGTCTGCACCAGATCGCGCATTTCTTCGCACGCCCGTGCAACACGCTCGACCTGAGCCTTGGCACGTTGGTCAAGGGCCGGATTTTCCAACAGGAGCTCGCAGGAACTGGCCAGCACCATCAAGGGTGTGCGCAACTCGTGGCTGACATCGCTGGTAAACATGCGCTCGCGGGTCAAGGCATCGCGCAGTCGCCCCAGGGTTGCATCGAAGGCAACTGCCAGTTCACCCACTTCGTCGGCGGCGTAATCAGGCGCAAGCGGCGGCGCCAGGCCCAGCAACTGGTCGCGGTGGCGGACTTGTCGCGCCAGCCGCACAACAGGCGCCATCACCCGGCGTGAAAGAATCCAGCCCAGAAACACAGCCAGGGCCAACGCCAGCACAAAACCCACCAGCACCACGGCAAACAGCACCCGCTCGCGCTCTTCGAAATCACTCTGGTCCTGCAGCAGCACGTAGTGGCGGTTGTCTACGACCTCAACCATCGCGTGATAAGACAAGGGACCACGGAACACCTCATGAAAACCCGGTTCCAGATGGCGCAGGTCTTTGGGCAGGTCGAAATCCCCGGGGCCGCCGCTGAAGTAGAACAGCTGATCCGGCTCGGGCCGATGACTCCAGTCACTGACGTTGTCCATCAGCAGCAGACGCGTCAGGTCGCCGCCCAGCCCGGCTGAAATCAGTTTCTCTTCCACCAGGTGCACGGTTGCGACGATGCCCATGGCGAATGATCCAGCCACCAGCGCGCTCATCAGGGCGAAAGCGATGATGATCCGCTGCGCAAGGCTTTGCTTAAACTCCATCACGGCCCTCGGCCAGGCGGTAACCCACGCCGTGGACCGTTTGCAGCAGCGGCTTGGCGAACGGCTTGTCGATCACCTGACGCAACTGGTGGACGTGGCTGCGCAAGCTGTCGCTGTCCGGACAGTCGTCACCCCACAACGCTTCCTCAAGGACTTCCCGGCGCAGAACGTGGGGGCTTTTTTGCATCAACACGGCCAGCAGCTTCAAGCCAACCGGGTTGAGTTTGAGCAGTCGACCTTCGCGGGTCACTTCGAGCGTGTCCAGGTCGTAGATCAGGTCCGCGACCTGCAAGGTACGTTTGCCGCCGCCTTGTGCCCGGCGCAGCACTGCTTCAATGCGCGCCGCCAGTTCCGACAATGCGAACGGCTTGAGCAGGTAATCGTCGGCACCCGAGCGGAACCCTTGCAGACGATCGTCAAGCTGGTCACGGGCTGTGAGCATGATCACCGGTGTGTCGCGTCGCGCGTCTTCACGCAGGCGTTTGCACAAGGTGTAGCCATCAATGCCCGGCAGCATGATGTCGAGCACGATCAGGTCGTAATGTTCGGTGGCAGCCAGGTGCAGGCCCGACAAGCCATCCTGTGCGCAGTCGACGGTATAGCCTTTCATCCCCAGGTAATCAGCCAGGTTGGCGAGGATGTCGCGGTTGTCTTCAACCAGCAGAATTCGCATGGGCGCACGATCTCCATATGCAGGGTACGGCCTGAGCCTTGCCACGCATTGGTGATTCACCGAAGACGTGTGCGATGGTCAGAGTTCGCGGCAGCTTAAGGGGAAGCGCGGCTCAGGGAAAGCGCTGCAACGCATAACGTTTTTTTCACTCCCGGTTCACAGGCTGCTGACAGCAATGCGTACACTCTGCCGCCTTCCCTCGGGCCGCGTCCGAGCATTACCGACATCTTCTCTGGATCAGACATGCCAACGACCCTTCAACGGCCTCAGTCGCGCCCGCTCAATCTGTGGGTGTGTCTGGGCATACCGGCTGTGACGGCCATTGCGCTCCTGTTGCTGGAACTCACCTCGCTGGACATGGACATCGCCAAGATGGCGTATGACCCACTGGCGGGGGACTTTATCGGTCGCCACAGTTACTTCCTGGAAAACGTGCTGCATGACCGCGCCAAACAGGTGGTAATTGCCTTGGCAGTCCTCTCTTGTATCGGGTTTGTGGGGGCGTTTTTCATTGAGCGACTCAAACCATGGCGTCGCGAGCTGGGTTGCCTGGTGCTGTCGATGGCGCTGTCGACCGGTTTTGTCACACCGGTAAAGGTGGTGACTTCGGTGCAGTGCCCGTGGAGTCTTACTGAATTTGGCGGTAAGGAAACGTACAGTGAGCTGCTCAGTCCTCGTCCGGCGACGGACAAGCCAGGGCGCTGCTGGCCGGGTGGTCATGCGGCGACTGGGTTTACGTTGTTTGCGCTGTTTTTTGTTCTTCGTGATCGCAAGCCGAAACTGGCCAAGGCCGGGCTGATTTTCGCGTTTGGTCTGGGTACGGTTTTTTCGATTGGGCGGATGCTGCAAGGGGCGCATTTCTTTTCCCATAACATCTGGACGGCGGTGTTTTGCTGGCTGATTTGTCTGGGGGCTTATTACGCCGTGCTTTACAGGCCGGCCGGCAGGAAAGAGAAGGTAGTGGGTGCGGAAGTAGTGTCTGACTAGAGATAAAATCTGACGCAAACCTGTAGGAGCGAATTTATTCGCGAAAGGCAGGTGTGGCTGGCGCTTTTTTCATGCGCGAGCCAACGCATCTTGGCTGTCTGACGATTTGGTTATTGGGTGTATATCCGTTAACTCGGATGCTGCTGATATTGGTTTCGCTCTTACAGCGAGTCACTTTTGAGAAGCACAAAAGTAACCCAAACGCTTTCGCTCCCGTGTCCGGCCCGACTTCGTCGGGTTCCCTCACTCCGGCATTGCTACGGGGCGGCCATCCATGGCCGGGGGCGGCTAACGCGGCATCCATGCCGCGCTGTCCCCTCCACAACGCCTGCGTTCGGCCTTCCAAAGTCGCACTTTGTGGCGTATCCGAAAGGTTGGTTCGACACAAAACCTGTAGGAGCGAATTTATTCGCGAGAAGACGGGGTGGTTGTAACAAAGCCCGGCCCAGCGCCCAAGGCAGAAAAGCGAACGCCCTTGATCTTCACCCACGCCAGCCCAAACACCACAAATCGCGACCTGGGTGCAGGCCGAACGCAGGTGATGCGCAGTGGGCTGCCGGGCAGGGATGCCCGGCAAGCGCCGTCAGGACATGGATGTCCGTTCGGCGCGTGCCCACGGAGTATCGCCGGAGTGAGGGAACCCGACGAAGTCGGGCCAAACCGGGAGCAAGACCTTTTGGTTACTTTTGCGGCGTTTGGCAAAAGTGACCCGCCGTAAGGGCGGAACCGATATAAGCCCCACCACCAATAACGGATCTATACCCCGTCCGCAGTACATAAGAAAAAGCCAGGATGCATCGGCTTGCGCATGAAAAAAGTGCCAGCCACACCGGCCTCTCGCGAATGAATTCGCTCCTACAGGTTTTGCAAACAATACCCGCCATCAAAAAACGCTCAAAAAAAACCCCGCCGAAGCGGGGTTTTTTACATCGGGGTAAAGCTGGCTTACATCATGCCGCCCATACCACCCATGCCGCCCATGTCTGGCATGCCGCCGCCAGCTGGACCTTTATCATCAACCACGTCAGCGATCATCGCTTCGGTGGTGATCATCAGACTGGCAATCGAGGACGCAGCCTGCAGAGCAGAGCGAGTCACTTTAGCCGGGTCCAGGATACCCATTTCGATCATGTCGCCGTATTCGCCAGTCGCAGCGTTGTAACCGTAGTTACCCGAACCCTGCTTGACCTTGTCGACGACAACGCTTGGCTCGTCACCGGAGTTGGCAACGATCTGGCGCAGAGGTGCTTCAACAGCACGACGCAGCAGAGCGATACCGACGTTCTGATCAGCGTTGTCGCCGCGCAGCTCGGAGATTGCCTGCAGCGAGCGAACCAATGCCACGCCACCGCCAGGTACCACGCCTTCTTCAACGGCTGCGCGGGTTGCGTGCAGGGCGTCTTCAACGCGGGCTTTCTTCTCTTTCATTTCAACTTCAGAACCAGCACCGACCTTGATCACTGCAACGCCGCCAGACAGCTTGGCCAGACGCTCTTGCAGTTTTTCTTTGTCGTAGTCCGAAGAAGTGTCACCAATCTGCTGACGGATCTGAGCGATACGACCGTCGATGTCGGTACGAACGCCAGCACCGTCGATGATGGTGGTGTTTTCTTTGTTCAGAACGACGCGCTTGGCATTACCCAGGTGTTCCAGGGTAGTGGTTTCCAGGCTCAGGCCGATCTCTTCGGAGATAACGGTACCGCCAGTCAGAACAGCGATGTCCTGCAGCATTGCCTTGCGACGGTCGCCGAAGCCTGGAGCCTTGACGGCTGCAACTTTGACGATACCGCGCATGTTGTTCACAACCAGAGTCGCCAGGGCTTCGCCTTCAACGTCTTCGGCAACGATCAACAGCGGACGGCCGGCTTTGGCCACTGCTTCCAGAACTGGCAGCATTTCGCGGATGTTCGAGATCTTCTTGTCAACCAGCAACAGCAGCGGGCTGTCGAGCTCGGCAACCATGGTGTCTGGCTTGTTGATGAAGTACGGGGACAGGTAGCCACGGTCGAACTGCATGCCTTCTACAACCGACAGTTCGTTTTCCAGACCAGTGCCTTCTTCAACGGTGATAACGCCGTCTTTGGTCACTTTCTCCATGGCTTCGGCAATGATGTCGCCGATGGAATTGTCGGAGTTAGCCGAGATGGTGCCGACCTGAGCGATTGCTTTGGTGTCGGTGCAAGGCTTGGACAGCTTTTTCAGCTCGGCAACAATAGCGATGGTCGCCTTGTCGATGCCGCGCTTGAGGTCCATCGGGTTCATGCCGGCAGCGACGGCTTTCAGGCCTTCGTTGACGATGGCTTGAGCCAGAACGGTCGCAGTGGTAGTACCGTCACCAGCGTCATCGTTGGCACGGGAGGCAACGTCTTTAACCAGCTGCGCGCCCATGTTTTCGAAACGGTCTTTCAGTTCGATTTCTTTGGCAACCGAAACACCGTCTTTGGTGATCAGAGGAGCGCCGAAGCTTTTCTCGATGATCACGTTACGGCCCTTCGGCCCCAGTGTTGCTTTTACTGCGTCAGCCAGGACGTTCACACCGGCGAGCATTTTTTTACGGCCAACGTCGCCGAACTTAACTTCTTTAGCAGCCATGATCGATATTCCTTAAATACTTTGTAGTAACGGGAAAATGCGAGGGAAACCTTAGCCTTCGACGACTGCGAGAATTTCGTTCTCGCTCATCACCAACAGGTCTTCGCCGTCTACTTTCACAGTGTTGCTGCCGGAGTAAGGGCCGAACACCACTTTGTCACCCACTTTCACGGCCAGCGCGCGGACTTCACCGTTGTCCAGCACGCGACCAGTACCGACAGCGAGGATCTCGCCACGGTTTGGCTTTTCAGCGGCCGAGCCCGGCAGAACGATACCGCCAGCAGTTTTGGTTTCTTCTTCGCTGCGACGGATTACGACGCGGTCATGCAGAGGACGAAGCTTCATTGTCGATCTCCTGATTATGGTTTTTGAACGCCCGGTAATACCCCGGCGAGGTTAAAACAGCCGGGCTTGCCGGTTACGGTTCGCGAGCGAACCGCAGAATACGGTCTGGCGAAACGCGCCAGAAACCTTGCGGTGACCCATACATAAGGGCGGGGAAGCTGATTACAAGGCTCAAGGCAGAAATTTTTTGTGGCAGGAACGGTCGCAAAAACAAACGCGGCACCCGAAGGTGCCGCTCAATACCAGCCAGGCAATCACTTATCGCGATGTTCGAACTCGCCTTCGATCACTTCGCCTTCGATCACCTCGGGCTTGCGCGCTCCAGTTCGGCCAGGGCCTGGCTGTGAAGGTCCGCCGGCCAGGGGATCGTCGGCAAAGGCGCGCTGGCGCATGGCCTGATCTTCAGCGCGCTTACGCACTTTCGCGACCAGCGCCTTGCGGGTAAACGGCATCAGGCAAATCAGGCCCAACACGTCGCTGATGAACCCTGGCAACAGCAGCAGACCGCCGCCGACCGTCATCATCAACCCGTCCATCATTTGCTGCGCCGGCAGTTCACCACGCGCCAGCGCTTCGCGGGCACGCATCGCGGTCGCGAACCCGGCAACGCGGATCACGAACACACCCAGCATGGACCCTGCGACGACCAATAGGAACGTCGCCAGGAAGCCGATAGACATCCCGACTTTCACCAGTACGAACAGCTCAAGCACCGGAAAAAGCAAAAAAAGAAACAGAAAAACACGCATCAAATGAGTTCCTCGACGGAAGAGTATCTTCCAATAGACCCTACGTGACGTCGCAAGCTCGTGAATTCAAGCCTCTACCGGCTCAACAGTGGGCCATTTTTCAGCGTGAGCCATTTGCACCAAGGCCTGGCGCACTTGTGTCGGAGTATTACAGGGCTCTGCAAAGCCTAACCAGTGAAGGCCGTGACCAATACGCAGGTGCATCCCTTCACTGTCGATACCGACCAGAGTCGCAGGCTCGTGGCTGGGCAGTCCGGCGAGTTGAACGTAGTGCGAAATGGCTTTGGTGTGATCTTCATTCATGTGCTCGACCATACTGGTTTCGGCGGCACCGGCAAACGGATTGGCCAGCGTCACGTCGTCCAGCCAGTGGATCGCGCCAAATCCGCCAATGAAGCGATAGCGCACCGGCGCCAGCACCCAGAAATCAAAATCGTGCGCGCTGTGGTAGCTGGCCGACTCCGGGAAATAGCGGTAGTAACGCTGGGCAGCGGCTTCGATGGCCGCTTCGTCAGTGACCTTCACGGCGTGCGCCATGACCGTTACGCGGCCAACGGCCTGGACATCCGGCGCCTCACGCTCACCCACCAGCAGCGAACATTTATCGTCGAGCAGCAGGTTATGGGTGTGTTGAGCGATTCGGCTGATGAGGATCAACGGGCGGCCGTGGTCATCCAGGCAATATGGCACTACCGAGCCGAACGGAAAACCCGGCATCGACTTGGAATGGGTCGAAAGGACTCCGCGGTATTCCTCAAGCAAAAGTTCTCGGGCTTGCCGGGAAGCTTTGGCGCTCATGGGAGGGCTCCTGAATCAAGGTGCGGGCACGCAGAAAGAGGCGCTGGCGTGTGCCAGACGAATGGCAGATACGATAATCGTTATCGTGGGCGGGAGCCAGAAGGGGAGTAGCGAGCGATTTTATTGTAGGAGCGCGCTTGCCCGCGATGAGTGTTCCATCAGCCACTATCAAGGTGTCTGACATATCGCAATCGCGGGCAAGCGCGCGCCTACAAAGAATGTAGCGAGGCGACTGGGTTACCAGGCGACGCCGAAACCTGCGGTGTAACGCGTCCGGTCAAGATCGCCGCTGGAGGAGCCGCTGATGATGTCCTTCTCGGCCTTGACGTTCAGCGATGCCCATTCAGTGACCTTGTAGCGCAGGCCCACCTCGCCCTCAAGGCTGTAATCAGCTACGCCACTGAGCGGCTTGCCGAGTTCACCGTTGGTGAAGAACTGGACCTTCTTGCCAATCAGGTAACGGTTGTAATCCCAGGTGCCCGAGACGGAGTAGAAATTGTCCTTGGAGCCATCGGAGTATTCGAAATCGGTGCGGTTAAGTAATGAGCCCAGTTTGAAAGCGCCCAGCTCGTCATCCCAAAACTGGTAACCAGGACCTGTACCGACCGTACGCTGGCGCGCCAGGTCTTCAATGGTGTCGCGCTTGTAAGTGATTCGACCGTCCCAGAACCATTTGTCGGTGATGAAACGATCCACCGAGTATTCGGCTTCCCAGTTGTTGGTCGTGGTCAACTGGTCTTGCGATTCGCGGTTGTACGCGCCTTTGGCGTTGTGCCGCCACTGGCCATGAGTGGCTGTGGTCTTGAAGGCGATGTTGTAGTCATCGGTGTCGTTTTCCGCTCGCTGAAAGTCCAGCGCAGCGTCGATGTTGCCCTTCCAGACCAGATCAGTGACGATCGGCTTGGGCTTCATGATCTGCTGAATGCTCGCCAGATCGACCGTCTTGGGCGCATCACCATTGGCCAGCGTGACCTTGCCGTCGTCCGCTGCTTTAAGCGATTTGGAAATTTCGCCGTTATAGGCATCTTGCTTGACCAGCAGATGCTGATCGCTTTCCAGCGTTTTGATCTCTTTCCAGTCCAGCGGGATATCCCCGGCGTACTTGGTGTTCAACAGCAGCTTGCCGCCGTCGAATACTTTGATCGTGCCCGTCAGCTTGTCACCGTTCTTCAACCAAACGGTGTCGGCAAGCAAAGGGGTAGAAGCGCTGGTAAGGGCGAGGCACAACAGGGTTCTGGACAGCATAGGTGGCAACAGGGCTCGTATTTGCGAAAAATCGGGCATTATCGGGAGCGATAACGTCTAGGCAATCCGGGGACCACCAATACAGGAATCAATGACCCTGGGAAATTTACCTAGTTCCTCATCGAAAACAACCATTCATCCCCCAATCAGGAACAAACGCGTGAGTGAACAGTCGACGCCAGCCGGCGACCTCACCGGCCAGTCACCCGCAGAGGCCCGTCAATCGGCGCTCTATCTGACATTGCATCAGGTACCTGAAGGCAAAGTCGTGAGTTATGGGCAGTTGGCTGACCTTGCAGGTTTAGGACGGGCGGCGCGCCTGGTCGGGCGAACGCTTAGCCAGCTGCCAGACGGTTCAAGCTTGCCGTGGCACCGGGTCGTCGGGGCGGGTGGCAAGCTGAGCCTGATGCCCGGAACGCTCTCCGGGGATGAACAGCGCGCGCGCCTGAGGGCAGAGGGCGTGAACATACGTAACAATCGGGTAGATATGCTGCTCCATGGCTGGCGCCCGACAGAGCACAACGGTTAGAGTGCGCCCTTTGTTTTCGTAACCTGAGGCAGATTCCAGCCCATGCCCCGCAAAACCTGGCGCGCCGCGCTCGCCGCATATGCCAGCCCTTCGACTTTTGTACTGCTGCTGCTGGGATTCGCCGCCGGCATGCCTTACATGTTGGTCTTCTCGACGCTTTCAGTTTGGTTGCGCGAAGCCGGTGTCGCTCGCGAAACCATCGGTTATGCCAGCCTGATCGGCCTCGCATACGCCTTTAAATGGGTGTGGTCTCCACTCCTCGACCAATGGCGGCTCCCCATACTCGGCAGGCTCGGACGTCGTCGCTCCTGGCTGGTGCTCTCGCAATCGCTGGTGATCCTCGGCCTGATCGGCATGGGCTTCTGCGACCCACAACAACATCTGTCGTGGCTGATCGCGATTGCCGTCGTGGTGTCGTTTTCCTCTGCCACACAAGACATCGCCATCGACGCCTATCGCCTGGAAATTGCTGAAGACAGCCAACAGGCGACGCTCGCGGCCAGCTACATGGCAGGCTATCGGGTCGCGGCGCTGCTGGCGACGGCAGGCGCACTGTATTTCGCCGAAGGCTTTGGCTCGACGGGTTTTGCCTACAAGCACTCGGCATGGACCGGTACTTATGTATTGTTCGGCCTATTGATGCTGCCGGCGCTGGTCACCACGCTGATCATGCGCGAACCCGCCGTTCCGTTGCGCACCCAACTGTCTGCGGCACGCTATGGATTCGCGCATCAGCTGGCTTCGGTTTTCGTGCTGATCATCCTGCTGGTGTCAGTGCCGGCAATGTTCACCCAGCTCTACAACACCGATTTCGCCAGCGTGCTGTTCCAGGGCACCACCTGGAAAGACCTGCTCATGGAGGACCGCGCATTCCTGCGGGCCATCCTTTACACCATCCTTACTACGCTGTGCCTTTCGGCAGTCGGTCGACGAGGATTGGCCCCCGTACTGACCCCCATCAACGACTTCATCCTGCGCTACCGCTGGCAGGCATTTCTGCTCCTTGGCCTGATCGCGACGTACCGCATGTCCGACACAGTCATGGGCGTCATGGCGAACGTGTTCTACATCGACCAGGGCTTTACCAAGGATCAGATCGCCAGTGTCAGCAAGATCTTCGGCCTGATCATGACCCTGGCTGGCGCCGGTTTCGGCGGTCTGCTGATCGTCCGGTTTGGGATTTTGCCGATCCTGTTCATTGGCGGCGTGACATCGGCAGCCACCAACCTGCTGTTCCTGATGCTGGCAGACATGGGGCCGAACCTGAAGATGCTGATCGTGACCATCTCGCTGGATAACTTCAGCTCGGGGCTCGCGACTTCCGCATTCGTGGCGTACCTGTCCAGCCTGACCAACCTCAAGTTTTCAGCCACACAATATGCGTTGCTCAGCTCTATCATGTTGCTGTTGCCGCGCCTGATCGGTGGTTACTCCGGGGTAATGGTCGAAAAGCTTGGCTACCACAACTTCTTCCTCGTCACCGCGCTGATGGGTGTGCCGACCCTGCTCATGATCGCCCTGCATTGGGTTCAAGAGGCGCGAAAAGGCCAGCTTATCGAAGACGCTAAGGCGCTCCCGCCACAAACGCCATTGAATGATCAGCCGTAGACTAATGCGATGTACCCCTGTGGGGTTTTCTCGTCGTCGAGTCCCCGCGCTGTCGGAAAGCGATCAAGAGTCTGTGGGAGGGAGCTTGCTCGCGATTTGATTCCTGGCGCCCCGAAGATGTAGCGGATGTACCGGCCTCATCGCGAGCAAGCTCCCTCCCACAATGGGTAGCCAGATGTGATGAGCGCCATTGGAGTACACAGCAAAAGGCCCCGCGCTTTCACAAACCGGGGCCTTTTGCCTGGTGCGGTATCGATTACTTCGCGACAGCGTCTTCCTGCACCACACGAATCACCCGCTGCGGGAAAGGGATGTCTATGTTGGCGGCACGCAAGCGGTCGCGAGCCTCGGCGTTGAAGCGGTTGTACACTTCACCGAAGTCACCGGTCTTGGTCCAGACGCGCAGCGAGACGGTGATGGCGCTGTCACCCAGCGCAGCCACCACGGCCTGAGGCGCAGGATCTTGCAGCACGCGTGGGTCATCGGCCATGTCCATCAGCACTTGCATCGCCTGCTTCAGATCGGCCTCGTAATCCACGCCCACGTCGAACGTGATTTTGCGGGTCGGCTGACGATTGGCGTTGGTGATGATCCCGTTCGACAGGTTGCCGTTTGGCAGGATCACGGTCTTGTTGTCACCGGTTCGCAGCACGGTGTGGAAGATCTGAATGCTGTCGACGGTGCCGGAAACACCTTGCGCCTCGATCCAGTCGCCAATGCGAAACGGACGAAACAGCAGAATCAGCACACCGCCCGCAAAGTTCGCCAGGCTGCCTTGAAGCGCCAGACCAATCGCCAGACCGGCGGCACCGATGGCGGCAACGAAGGACGTGGTTTCCACCCCGATCATCGAGGCCACACTGACGATCAGCAGGATCTTCAGAATGACGTTCGCCAAGGTGCTGATGAAGCCCTGAAGCGCGAGATCAGCGTGACGCAACGCCAATAACGCCCCGATCTTGCCGGTCAGCCGGTTGATAAGCCACCAACCGACGGTCAACGTCACCAAAGCCAGCACCACACGGCTGCCGTATTCCATGATCATCGGGATCCAGGCCTGGGAGGCCTTGACCAGATGATCCACCTGATTTTCCAGGTTCAACTCCATCGATGTCTCCTTGTACTCAAAAAACAGATGACAAAAACGCCGGACGTTCGGCTTCCGGCGTTTTTATCGGGCTCAGCCCTCCGACGCCCCTGAGAACCTGTGGTTCCCGGCGAAACAACAAGGCTGGCGAGATGGGATGATCAGTCGCGGAAGTTGTTGAACTGCAGTGGCATGCCGAACTCGTGCCCGCGCAGGACGGCCATGGCTTCCTGCAAATCGTCACGCTTTTTGCCAGTGACGCGCACTTGCTCGCCTTGAATCGCGGCCTGAACCTTAAGCTTGGCGTCCTTGATGTGAGCGACGATTTTCTTCGCCAGCTCCTTATCGATACCTTCCTTGAGCGTGGCCTCCTGCTTGACCTGCTTGCCGGATGCATAGGCATCTTTGATTTCGAGGCATTGCACGTCGATCTTGCGTTTGACCAGCGCCAGCTTGAGGATCTCGATCATCGCTTCCAACTGAAAGTCAGCTTCAGCGGTCAGGTTGATGGCCAGGTCCTTTTCCTTGAACTCAAAGCTGCCTTTGCCTTTGAGGTCGTAGCGGCGGTCGAGATCTTTGACGGCGTTGTCGACGGCATTCGTGACTTCGTGTTTATCGAGTTCGGACACTACGTCGAACGAGGGCATGTAAATTCTCCAATTGAACGGCGCGGCTCAGCCTGAAAATGGAGCGCGCCTGACTTGACGTTATGAAAGCCCGGTTATTATAACGAGACTTTTCCCACCTTCACTGTGAGCCTGCGATGCCGATGTCGGTTTCATGTTTTTCGCCCTCGATCATCCGCAAGCGACGGACGCCATGAAGCCTGCGATCTGGCACATCCTTGGTGCGGGTAGCCTCGGCAGCCTGTGGGCGACACGCCTGCATCGGGCCGGTTTGCCGGTGCGGCTGATCGTTCGTGATGCCGCACGACTGGCGGCGTATCAAGCGGGCGGCGGCCTGACCCTCGAACACAATGGCCAACGTCGGACTTACCCCATAGAAGCCCAGACGCTGGACAGCGATGAGCCTATCGAGCGGTTGTTGGTGGCCTGCAAGGCCTACGACGCCGAACGTGCGGTTCGTGCTCTCACGGGGCGTCTGGCGCAAGGTGCGGACGTGTTGCTGCTGCAAAACGGTCTGGGCAGCCAGCAAGCCGTCGCCGATGCTGTGCCTCATGCCCGCTGCGTCTGTGTATCGAGCACCGAAGGCGCATTTCGCGACGAAGACTGGAGCGTGGTATTTGCAGGCCAGGGTTTCAACTGGCTGGGTGATCCATATGATCCTGCGCCACCGGATTGGCTGAACGATCTGACGGCCAGCGGTATTGCACACCAATGGACCCCCGACATCTTCGCGCGTCTGTGGCGCAAGCTGGCGCTCAACTGTTCAATCAACCCGCTGACGGTGCTGCATGAATGCCGCAACGGTGAGTTGCTTGATCACGCTCAGGAGGTCGAGACATTGTGCGCTGAACTCGCCCACCTGCTGACGCGTTGCGGCCAGTCCGAAGCGGCCAGCGACCTGCATGCCGAGGTCTTGCGGGTGATTGAGGCCACCGCTGCCAATTACTCTTCGATGCATCAGGACGTAGCTCAGGGACGGCGCACCGAAATCAGTTACCTGCTGGGGTACGCCTGCGACGTTGCCGCACGGCATCACTGCCCGGCGCCTGCTTTGTATCGACTGCGTGAACGTCTCATCGGGTATTTGAAGGCTCGCGGGCTTCGCACCGACTGAGCTGTAATTTCGCATCTCAGGTTTGCGCCCGAACTGAACAGCGCTACCCTGCCCACTCCTCATCTGCAAGTGATGCCGACTCATGCCATTGCGCCAACGCCTGGAAAATCTGCCGGTCGGCCAAAAGCTCCTGGCGGCACTGCTGGTGCTGCTGACCACCGTGCTGGTGGTCGCGAACCTGACATTCATCAGCGCCGCGTATTACATCTCTCAAGAAGCGATGGCGCCCCAAGCGCTGCAAACCATTGGCCGGCTCATCAGCAACCCGAGTTTGTCTGCGCAGGCGCTCTCCTCGCCTGCCAACGGCCAGTCACTGCTCAAGGAACTGAAAAACTACGGTCCGTTACGTGCCGCCGCCCTTTACGACACCGATGGCAACCGTCTGGCGCAGGTCCAGCAGGGGGAAAAACTCACGCTGCCTGACCATTTTCGAAACCTGGAAACGTGGCGAATTACTGAGTTTCGTAACACCCAGGTAATCCCGGTGCCCAAACCCGGCAGCGCGCCGGGGCATTTGTTGCTGGTGGCGAGCAGTGAACTGCCCACCGCTTTCTACACCGGCACGCTTACCGCCAGCCTTGGCATTCTGATTTTCAGTGTGCTGCTCTGGGCCGGTGTCGCTCGGCAGATCCGCCGATTCATCACCGAGCCCATCTATCAGCTCGAAGACCTGTCGCGCCGCGTCACGCGTGAAGAGAATTACGCCTTGCGCGCAGAGCCGGGCAATCAGGACGAGATCGGCAGTCTGGCCGAGGCCTTCAATACCATGCTGTCGCGTATGGAGGCCCGGGAACAGCAGCTCAAGCGGGCTCGCGATGAATCCCAGGATGCTTACGACCAGGCACAAGGACTGGCCGAGGAAACCCGTCACACCAACCGCAAACTGGAACTGGAAGTCCAGGTGCGCAGCAAGATCGAGAAAAAGCTCACGGGCTTTCAGAACTACCTCAACAGCATCATCGATTCCATGCCTTCGGCACTGATCGCGCTGGATGAACAGCTCTACGTCACGCAGTGGAACCAGGAGGCCGGGGCGCTTTCCGGTACGCCGCTGGACGAAGCGCTCAATCAGCCGATCTTTCTGGCCTTCCCGCCGATGAAGTCCTTTTTGCCGCAGATCAAGCAGACCGTCGAACGCCACACAGTGACCAAGATCGAGCGCGTCACGTGGGTCAAGGCCGAAGAGTCGCGTCATTACGCCTTGACCTTCTACCCTCTCACGGGTGGCGCCGGGCGCGGTGCCGTGATTCGGATCGACGACATCACCCAGCGTTTGTCGCTTGAGGAAATGATGGTCCAGTCCGAGAAGATGCTGTCTGTCGGCGGCCTCGCGGCGGGCATGGCGCACGAGATCAACAACCCCTTGGGCGCCATCCTGCACAACGTGCAGAACATTCGTCGGCGCCTGTCGCCCGAGCTACCGAAGAACCTTGAGCAGGCCGAGCAAGATGGCATCGAGCTGCAGGCCGTCAATCAGTACCTCAATGCGAGGGAAGTGCCCAAGCTGCTCGACGGCATTCAACAGGCAGGCGCCCGCGCTGCGAAAATCGTCAGCCACATGCTCAGTTTCAGCCGTCGCAGTAACCGGGAAATGGCACCGTGTGATCTACCCGCGCTGATTGATCAGGCAGTGGACATCGCCAGCAACGACTTTGACCTGACCATCGGATTTGACTTCAAGGGACAGAACATCAGCCGCCAGTTCGATCCAGAACTCGGACCCGTTCCCGGCACGGCCAACGAACTGGAACAAGTGCTGCTGAACCTGCTCAAGAATGCTGCACAGGCCATCCACCAGCGGCCCGAGGATAGCGAGCCAGGCCGGATTACCCTGCGCACCCGACTGAACCCGCCATGGGCGGAAATTCAGGTGGAGGACAACGGTATCGGCATGTCGGAAAGCGTGCGCAAGCGAACATTCGAGCCTTTTTTCACCACCAAGGAAATCGGTCAGGGCACGGGCCTGGGACTTTCGGTGTCGTACTTCATCATCACCAACAACCACAAGGGCCAGATGGAGGTTCACTCCACGCTGGGCCAAGGCACGTGTTTCACCTTGCGACTGCCGCTTGCAGACAGTCAGGTCAGCGTCCCCGCGCAAGTGATCAGTGCGATTTAGTCAGGAGTTTTGAACATGGGCTTTCGTTTGTCGAAGATTTACACACGCACCGGCGACACAGGTGAAACCGGACTGGGCGATGGTCGTCGAGTCCCAAAGGATCATCCTCGCGTCGAGGCGATAGGTGAAGTGGACACGCTTAACAGCGAAGTAGGGCTTTTGTTGGCGGGACTGGCGAACGAGGTGTCGAGCGCGCCTGGGCTGCAAGAGGTCATTGACGTGCTGACGCCTTGCCAGCATCGCCTGTTCGACTTGGGTGGAGAGTTGGCGATGCCCGCATATCAAGCGCTGAACACAGCGGAAATCGAACGTCTGGAAGCTGCAATCGACGTCTGGAACGACGAGCTGGGACCGCTGGAGAACTTCATTTTGCCGGGCGGCTCGGCATTGATTGCGCAGGCTCATGTGTGCCGCAGTCTTGCACGCACTGCCGAGCGACGCTGCCAGCATTTGAACGCAGTGGAGCCATTGGCGGGGGTTGGTCTGGCCTACATCAATCGGCTTTCAGACCTGCTGTTCGTTGCTGCGCGTGTGATCGCACGTCGGCAAGGTGTGGCGGAAATTCTGTGGCAAGCGGCCAAAAAGCCTGAGTGAATGGTGAGACAGACTAAGTGGGAGGGAGCTTGCTCGCGATAAGCGATCTTACATTCGGCGTCTTGTTGAATGTTAAATGGCAATCGCGAGCAAGCTCCCTCCAACCGGCCCAGTTCCACTGGCCGTGCCTTATACCTCTGGCCAGAAAGCGCGGATGCCGGCCACGCCCTGTGCGCCGATGTCCCACGCACGCTCACGCTCGGCAGGGCCGAGGCCACCCAGTAAAAACACCGGCTTGCTGAAGCCCTTGATCAGCTCGCTCGCCTGTTCCCAGCCTAACGGCTGCGCATCTGGGTGAGTCTGGGTCTTCTGAATGGGCGACAGGGTGACGAAGTCCACGCCCATCTGTTCAGCCAACGCCAACTCTTCAGCATTGTGGCAGGACGCCGCCAACCATCGATCAGCTGGCAAAGGCCGACCATTGGCTGCGTGCTTGCGCAACTGGGCCGACGTCGCGTGCCAGCCCGCCGCCGGAAAGTCACCCAGCCATTCAAAAGGCCCTTTGAGCATCAGCTGCGCCTTGCCTGCGCACAGCCCCACAGCGTCCACCGCCACGTCGCGATATTTGGGGTCGTACATGTTCGGCGCGCGTAGCTGAACCAGCTTGATGCCCCCCGCCACCGCCTTCTGAATACCTTGCAGCATCTGCGGCGTTTCCAGGCCGTCGGGAGTGATCAGGTATTCACCGGGCAGCCGCGCAGCTGCGACGATCGGCTGGTTGGCGGCTGGAAACTCATAGTCCGCCAGCGCCCGGCTCGTCACCCAGACCAGAGGTTGACCTTCTGCGCCATGGGGCTCGCCGGTAAACGAGGAAACCTCCCAGACATCCAGCAAAACCTGCTTGTCGGGGTAGTCGTGCTTGATCTGGATCAGAGGACGCGCAGCGCTGACCACGATCCCGAGCTCTTCGTACAGCTCACGCGCCAAAGCATCGCGGACCGCTTCGCCCGGCTCGACCTTGCCCCCAGGAAACTCCCATAACCCGCCCTGGTGCTGTGAGTCAGCACGCCTGGCGATCAGGACTTTGCCATCGGTGCCGCGAATGACCGCAGCCGCTACATGCACTCGTTTCACGCTCAACCTTCCTCCAGACCTGCCTGCTGCCACTTTTTGAACGCAGACCATTGGTAAATCGTTTCGACGTAAGCGGCAGCGTGTTCAGGCAACTGCACCCGGTAGGTCCGCAGACGGACCGCGACCGGCGCAAAAAACGCGTCCGCAATGCTTGGTTTGCCGAACAGAAACGGCCCCGATTCAACAGCCGCCGCGCGGCATTCGTCCCACAGCCCGATCACGCGCTCAATGTCGTCCTGGGCTTCGACCGGAATGACCTCAAGAGCCTCGTCATGTCGCAAGTCCATCGGCATGTGAGTGCGCAGGCTGACAAAGCCGCTGTGCATCTGCGCGCACGCTGAACGCGCCTGAGCCCGTGCCGAAAGATCGCGCGGCCACACAGGAGCCTTGGGGAACAGCTCGGCCAGGTATTCGCAGATCGCCAGGGAATCGACGATGGTCCCGTGCTCGCACTTGAGCGCAGGCACCTTGCCGGTGGGTGAATGCTGGAGGATCGCCGCGCGGGTGTCGGGCTGGTTGAGAGGGATGACCTGATCGGTAAAGGGCGCACCCATCATTTCAAGCACCAGCCAGGGGCGCATGGACCAGGAGGAATAGCGTTTGTCGCCGATGATCAGGTGCAGGCTCATGGTTTAGCTCCGTTATGTGATCGTCGCACTCTGTAGGAGCGAACGTGTTCGCGAGGCGGCTTGCCTGAGACACCGCGTCAATCTCTCGCCAACACGTTGGCTCCTACAGAATTGGAGAACGCCTGTTGGAGCGAGAACTGGTCTGGGCCGCATCGGACGAAGCTAATGACGTGGGCTGCCTGAGACACTTCGTCGTCTGCTTCGCGGGCAAGCGCGCTCCTAAAAATGGGTGCCTTTACGTGCGGTATTCCGCATTGATTTTTACGTACTCGTGCGACAGATCGGTGGTCCAGATGGTTTCGCTGCAATCGCCACGGCCCAGCTCGATCCGAATGGTGATTTCTTCCTCTGCCATCACCGCAGCACCCTGCTCTTCGGTGTAAGTCGTTGCGCGGCAGCCTTTACTGGCAATGCAGACGCCGCTCAGGAACACATCAATCTTGCTCACGTCGAGGTCCGGCACGCCGGCGCGCCCGACAGCGGCGAGGATGCGCCCCCAGTTCGGATCGGAGGCGAACAGCGCCGTCTTGATCAGCGGCGAGTGCGCCACGGCGTAACCGACATCCAGGCATTCCTGATGATTGCCGCCACCGTTGACTTCAACCGTCACAAACTTGGTCGCGCCTTCGCCATCACGCACGATAGCCTGCGCCACGTCCATGCAAACGTCGAACACTGCACGCTTGAGTGCGTCGAACAGCGGGCCTTTGGCCTCAGTGACTTCAGGCAGATCAGCCTGACCGGTGGCAATCAGCATGCAGCAATCGTTGGTCGACGTATCGCCGTCAATAGTGATGCGGTTGAACGACTTGTTGGCGCCGTCACGGATCAAATCCTGCAGCACGCTCTGCGACACTTTGGCGTCGGTGGCAATGTAGCCCAGCATCGTCGCCATATTCGGGCGAATCATGCCCGCGCCTTTGCTGATGCCGGTCACGGTGACCGTCACGCCATCGATCTGGAACTGACGGCTGGCACCTTTTGGCAGGGTATCAGTGGTCATGATCCCGGTTGCTGCAGCCGCCCAGTTATCTAAAGACAGGTCGTCGAGCGCAGCTTGCAGCGCACCTTCGATTTTCTCGACAGGCAGCGGCTCACCGATCACACCGGTCGAAAAAGGCAGCACGGCATCGGCATCGACGCCCGTCAGCTCGGCAAGCCTGGCGGTCGTGCGTGTAGCGGCGGCAATACCCGGCTCGCCCGTACCGGCATTTGCGTTCCCTGTGTTGGTCAACAGGTAGCGCACGGCATTTTTGACGCGCTGTCTGGACAAAATCACTGGCGCTGCGCAGAACGCGTTCAAGGTGAAAACGCCCGCCACGCTTGAGCCTTCGGCACAGCGCATGACAACCACGTCTTTACGACCCGCACGCTTGATGCCGGCAGACGAGATGCCGAGTTCAAACCCGGGAACAGGGTGCAGCGTCGGCAAAGGACCAAGACCAACAGCCATGAAGTGCGCTCCTTGAGAATTACCTGTGCCGTCTGGCGGCAGGCCAGTACGACTCGATCGATTGAAAAACGCCGCGACGGGTAAGCCGGTCGCGGCGTGATGTTTCTGTCATTCAACTACAGCGTGTCGGCGGTCGACTGCTTAGTTGATCTGACCATGACAATGCTTGAATTTTTTGCCCGAACCGCACCAGCACAGCTCATTACGACCTTGCTTCTGGTCGTTGCGAACAGGAGCCGATGCAACCGCAACGCCGTCACCCTCTTCGGCCAGCAGCGCTTGCGGCTGATCGAGACCGGGTGCTTCGTCGTGCTGGAACTGCATGCGCTGAGCCAGTTCTTCGGCATCACGACGCAGACGTGCCTCTTCTTCGGCTTGATCTTCGCGGCGTACCTGAACGTGTGAAAGCACGCGGATGGTGTCGCGCTTGATCGAGTCCAGCAGTTCCTGAAACAGGGTGAACGACTCGCGCTTGTATTCCTGCTTCGGGTTCTTCTGAGCATAACCGCGCAAATGAATACCGTGACGCAGATGGTCCATGGTCGACAGGTGGTCTTTCCACAGATCGTCTACCACGCGCAGCAGAATCTGCTTTTCGAAGCTACGCAATGCGTCTGCGCTGGCTTGGTCTTCCTTCTCGTTGTAAGCCGACATGATGGCTTCCAGGAGTTTCGGACGCAGGGTGTCTTCGTGCAGGTGGTCGTCGTCGTCGAGCCATTTCTGGATCGGTAGTTCTACACCGAAGTCGCTTTTCAGCGCAGCTTCCAGACCGGCGACGTCCCACTGCTCTGGCAGCGATTGCGGCGGAATGTGCGAGCTGATCGTGGCGTCGAGGACTTCTTCACGGAACTCGGCAATGGTGTCACCAACGTTGTCAGCAGCCAGCAGGCTGTTGCGCATGTGGTAGATCACTTTACGTTGTTCGTTGGAAACGTCGTCGAACTCAAGCAGTTGCTTACGAATGTCGAAGTTGCGGCCTTCAACCTTGCGCTGCGCTTTTTCGATGGCGTTGGTGACCATTCGGTGCTCAATGGCTTCACCGGATTGCATGCCCAGCGCCTTCATGAAGTTCTTTACCCGGTCAGAGGCAAAGATGCGCATGAGGCTGTCTTCGAGCGACAGGTAGAAACGGCTTGAACCGGTGTCACCCTGACGACCCGCACGACCGCGCAACTGGTTATCGATACGGCGGGATTCATGACGCTCAGAGGCAATGACGTGCAGACCGCCCGCTTCGATCACTTGCTGATGGCGTTTCTGCCAGTCAGCTTTGATCTGCGCGATTTGCTCAGGGGTTGGGTCTTCGAGGCTCGCAACTTCAACTTCCCAGTTGCCGCCCAGCAGGATGTCGGTACCGCGACCGGCCATGTTGGTGGCAATGGTCAGCGCGCCTGGACGACCTGCCTGAGCAATGATCTCAGCTTCTTTTTCGTGGAACTTGGCGTTCAGAACCTTATGCTCGATGCCTTCCGCGTCCAGCAGGCGGGACATGTGCTCAGAGGTTTCGATGGTCGCTGTACCCACCAGCACCGGACGGTTCTCAGCCATGCAGGCCTTGATATCGGTGACGATCGCGGCGTACTTCTCTTCTGCCGTCAGATAAACCAGGTCGTTGAAGTCTTTACGCGCCAACGCTTTGTTCGGCGGAATGACCATCACGGCCAGGGTGTAGATCTGGTGGAATTCGAACGCTTCGGTGTCGGCTGTACCGGTCATGCCGGACAGCTTGTTGTACAGACGGAAGTAGTTCTGGAACGTAGTCGAAGCCAGTGTCTGGCTTTCGGCCTGGATATTCAGCACTTCCTTGGCTTCGATGGCCTGGTGCAGGCCTTCGGACAAACGACGACCCGGCATGGTACGGCCGGTGTGTTCGTCGACCAGCAGAATCTGACCGTCCTGGACGATGTATTCGACGTTGCGATTGAAAAGCTTGTGCGCACGCAGACCGGCGTAAACGTGAGTCAGCAGCCCCAGGTTGTGCGCTGAGTAAAGGCTCTCGCCGACGGCCAGCAGACCGACGTCAGTGAGCATCTCTTCGATAAACTGGTGACCGGACTCGTTCAGCTCAACCTGACGAGACTTCTCGTCGATGGTGAAGTGACCTTGTTTGGTAACCTCGCCTTCCACTTCCTCGATGTGCTGCTCAAGCTTGGGAATCAGCTTGTTGATTTCGGTGTAGAGCTTGGAGCTGTCTTCGGCCTGACCGGAGATGATCAGCGGCGTCCGTGCTTCGTCGATCAGAATGGAGTCGACTTCGTCGATCACGGCGAAATTCAGCTCGCGCTGGAACTTGTCTTCCATGCTGAAAGCCATGTTGTCGCGCAGGTAATCGAAACCGAATTCGTTGTTGGTGCCGTAAGTGATGTCGGACGCGTAAGCGGCACGCTTCTCTTCAGGGGGCTGGAATGGTGTAACGACGCCTACGGTCAGACCGAGGAATTCGTACAGCGGACGCATCCAGTTGGCGTCACGACGAGCAAGGTAATCGTTGACGGTCACAACGTGGACGCCCTTACCGGACAACGCGTTGAGGTACACCGCCAGAGTGGCCACCAGGGTTTTACCTTCACCGGTACGCATTTCGGCAATCATGCCTTCATGCAGGGTCATGCCGCCGATGAGCTGAACGTCGAAGTGACGCATGCCCATGACGCGCTTGCCCGCTTCCCGCGTGACCGCAAAGGCCTCCGGCAGGAGCTTATCGAGGGTTTCACCTTTGGCTAAGCGGGCCTTGAACTCTTCGGTCTTGGCACGCAATTGCTCGTCCGAAAGGGCCACCATTTGCTCTTCGAAGGCATTGACGAACTGAACCGTCTTGAGCATGCGCTTTACTTCACGCTCGTTCTTGCTTCCAAAAAGTTTTTTTAACAAAGGCGCAAACATATCGACAGGATCTTCCACACATAGAGATGGAGGGCGGCCCCGTGAGTCGCCCGTGCAGCCCTCATGGCTGCATGCGAACGAGCATTCTACCCGGAAATGGTGGTGAGGAAAGTGGCGTTATTCCACGATGCTGGCACAGCGCTGTTACGGGGCAGATTAACAATAGGGTCTTTTTTCGTGACTTCAACCCGTAACTGGCAGAAGTTTGATTAATGTTTTTTCATACTTCACGGGTTTAAAAGTCGCGAACACCCAGACTGAACAGGGTAAAAGTTCTCTTTCTGCTACCATGCCCGCTCGTTCTCCGAGGCACCTCTACATGGCATTTCGTCCTTTAACGGCACGCGCACCTGCTGTCCTGTTGCGTGAAGCGAAGCCACTCAAAGCCATTTTCAATCATGCACAGCGCCTGGCACATCTGCAAAGATTGCTCGAAAGCCAGTTGCAACCTGCTGCCCGCGAACACTGTCACGTAGCATCTTGGCGTGAAGGAAGCTTGCTGCTTATCGTGACAGACGGTCACTGGGCGACACGCTTGCGCTACCAACAAAAACGCCTGCAGCGCCAACTGCTGGCGTTCGATGAGTTCAGCAGCCTCACCCGCGTACTGTTCAAGGTGCAGCCCCCTACCATCCCGCAAGGCGCTGCTGGCCACACGATGGATCTGTCGACGGCCGCAGCTGAAAGTATCCAGGCCACTGCCGAAGGGATCACCGATCCCAAGCTCAAGGCAGCACTTGAAAGACTGGCAGCCCACGCCAAGCCCAAGGCCTGACGCTAAACGTCTAACGTCCAACAGGTCCGTGTTCAAAATTCACGGGCATAAAAAAAGCCACCCGAAGGTGGCTTTAAAAAATCAAAACAAGGAAGAGGAAGCTTTACACCGCCGCAACAGGGCGCATGTAAGAGATCGGTGCGGTACTCGCATCTTCAAAGGTCACGACTTCCCAAGCATCTTTCTGTGCGATCAAAGCGCGCAGCAGACGATTGTTCAGACCATGTCCGGATTTGAAGCCGCGGTATTCGCCGATCAGGCTATTGCCCAGCAGATACAGATCACCGATGGCATCCAGAATCTTGTGTTTGACGAATTCGTCCTCATAACGCAGGCCGTCTTCGTTCAAAACTCCATCCTTGTCTACGACGATAGCGTTTTCAACGCTGCCGCCGAGAGCGAGGTTGTGCTTGCGCAAATATTCGATGTCTTTCATGAAACCGAATGTACGTGCGCGGCTCACTTCTTTAACGAACGAAGTGCTGGAAAAATCCACGCTTGCGCTCTGCGTGCGGTTTTTCAGGAACGGGTGATCGAAATCTATTTCGAAGCTCACCTTGAAACCTTCAAACGGGACGAACTTGGCATATTTGCCTTCGTCTTCGACACACACTTCTTGCAGGATACGAATGAATTTCTTCGGTGCGTCCTGTTCTTCCAGGCCAGCCGATTGAATCAGGAATACGAAGGGACCTGCGCTGCCGTCCATGATTGGAACTTCGGAGGCAGAGAGTTCAACGTAGGCGTTATCAATGCCAAGGCCAGCCAGCGCCGAGAGCAAGTGTTCAACCGTATCGACCTTTACATCACCATTGAAAAGAGTGGTGGAGAGCGTGGTGTCTCCAACGTTCTCTGCAAAGGCGTTGATCTGTACGACCGGATCGAGGTCGGTACGGAAAAACACAATGCCGGTATTCACAGGCGCAGGTTTGAGGGTCAGGTATACCTTTTCCCCCGAGTGCAGGCCGATACCTGTGGCACGGATAATATTCTTCAGGGTGCGTTGTTTAATCATGGCATTGGCCGCTTCAGCGCATATCGCGAATTAGTATCAACAAAGGCTGACGATGATAGCAGACCTCGCCTTTGCTGAACACCAATCACCCTTATACCCCTGATAGAACTCATCAATCAGCCTGACGACGCAGGAATGCTGGAATGTCCAGATAATCCAAGTCATCGTGCGGATTCATCTTGGCCGCGGCTGTCGCGCCTGCGTGTGCCTGATTGCGCATCACGGTAGGACGGTCCAGATCACGGTAGTTCACCGACGGCAGTTCCTGACGCGCTGCGTGTTGCTGCGACGGTGCCGCTTGAGCGGTCTGCAGCGTGTTGTCGATCACCTTGACAGGCTTCTCGATTTTCGCGCCCAGGCCGGTGGCAACCACAGTCACGTGCAACTCGTCACGCATATCCGGATCGATAACTGTACCGACCTTGACCATAGCGTGCTCGGATGCGAACGCTTCGATGATGCTACCCACGTCCGAGTACTCACCCAGAGACAGGTCAGGACCGGCAGTGATATTCACCAGAATACCGCGAGCACCCTGCAGGTTGACGTCTTCGAGCAGCGGGTTGCGGATGGCCGCTTCCGTTGCTTCGCGTGCACGGTTCGGACCGCTTGCGCAGCCAGTACCCATCATCGCCATGCCCATTTCGGACATCACGGTACGCACGTCGGCGAAGTCGACGTTGATCATGCCCGGACGCTTGATGATGTCAGAGATACCGCGAACGGCACCGGCCAGTACATCGTCAGCCTTGGCGAAAGCCGAAAGCAGGCTTGCATCCTTGCCCAGGATGGTCAGCAGCTTCTCGTTGGGAATGGTGATCAACGAGTCGACGCTTTCGGACAACATGCGGATGCCTTCATCGGCGATCTGCATGCGCTTGCGACCTTCGAACGGGAACGGACGAGTCACCACCGCAACGGTGAGAATGCCCATTTCCTTCGCCACTTCGGCAATGATCGGAGCTGCACCAGTACCGGTACCGCCGCCCATGCCAGTGGTGATGAAGACCATGTTGGTGCCCTGCAGAACTTCTGCAATGCGCTCACGATCTTCCAGTGCAGCCTGACGACCGACTTCCGGGTTGGCGCCAGCGCCAAGACCCTTGGTCACACCGGTGCCCAGTTGCAGAATGGTGCGCGCGCCGATGTTTTTCAGTGCTTGAGCGTCAGTGTTGGCGCAGATGAACTCGACGCCTTCAATGTTGCTCTTGACCATGTGATTGACCGCGTTGCCGCCGCCACCGCCAACACCGATAACTTTGATTACCGGGCTTTGTGGGATGTTGTCTACGAGCTCGAACATGTTCCCTCTCCTCATTTCTCTAGTTTTTTTACGCCTGTTGCCTGCCTACCACTTTTGAAACTTTAGAAATTCCCCTGCACCCAGCGTTTGAGGCGCTCTAACACTGGTGCCTTAGGTTCATCGCTATAACTGCTACCGGAGCCGGACAGGCCGGACAGCGAGATGCCGTCAGACTGCTTTTGCAGTCCGTACAGCAACAGGCCGACACCAGTGGAGTAAATCGGGTTGCGAACGACGTCCGCGAGCCCTTTGACGCTATGCGGCACACCCAGGCGCACCGGCATGTGGAAGATTTCTTCGGCCAGTTCGACCGCACCTTCCATTTTCGAGGTACCACCGGTCAGCACGATGCCGGCCGGGATCAGATCTTCGTATCCGCTGCGACGCAGTTCCGCCTGGATCAGGGTGAACAGCTCGTCGTAGCGCGGCTCGACCACTTCGGCCAACGCCTGACGCGACAGCTCGCGCGGTGGACGGTCGCCCACGCTTGGCACTTTGATGGTTTCGCCGGCGCCAGCCAGTTTGGCCAGTGCGCAGGCGTAACGGATCTTTATTTCTTCGGCGTACTGCGTAGGTGTGCGCAGGGCCATGGCGATATCGTTGGTGACTTGATCGCCAGCAATAGGGATCACCGCCGTATGACGGATGGCGCCTTCGGTGAAGATGGCGATGTCAGTGGTGCCGCCGCCGATGTCGACCAGGCACACGCCCAGCTCTTTCTCGTCATCGGTCAGCACGGAGTACGCCGACGCCAATTGTTCAAGAATGATGTCGTCGACTTCCAGGCCGCAGCGACGCACGCACTTCTCGATGTTCTGCGCAGCGTTCACTGCACACGTCACCACGTGCACCTTGGCTTCCAGACGTACGCCCGACATGCCCAGTGGCTCACGAACGCCTTCCTGGTTGTCGATCACATAGTCTTGCGGCAGCGTGTGCAGCACACGCTGATCGGCCGGGATGGCCACGGCCTGTGCGGCATCGAGGACGCGCTCAAGGTCTGCCGAGCTGACTTCGCGGTCGCGGATGGCGACGATGCCGTGGGAGTTCAGGCTGCGAATGTGGCTGCCCGCGACGCCGACGAAAGCCGAGTGAATACGGCAGCCGGCCATCAATTGAGCTTCCTCGATGGCGCGCTGAATCGATTGCACCGTCGATTCGATATTCACCACCACGCCCTTCTTCAGGCCGCGCGAAGGGTGGGTGCCGATACCCACGATTTCCAGGGTGCCATCAGCCGCGACTTCGCCTACCAGCGCCACCACCTTGGAGGTACCGATATCCAATCCGACGATCATTTTGCCGCTTTGCACGTTTGCCATGGGTCCTGCCTCTTATCAATTCTTCGCGACGGCGGGTTTGTCCGTCGTTGGCGCTGTGGCCTGTTCACGCCAACCGACGGCAAGGCCGTTGTTGTAACGCAGGTCAACACGCGCAATGTTCGTGATCTGTTCTTTGAGCGTCTTGTCGTAAATGACGATGAAGCGGCGCATTTTTTCCACCAGGTGGTCACGGCCGAGCAACAACTCGATACCCGGGCCTGAGGCACCTGCACCAGTGGTCAAAAACCAACTGCCCCGCTCACGCAATTCCAGTCGAGCGATGGAGAAGCCCATGGGGCGCAACATCTGGCTCAGGTTCTGGTATTGCTGCATCACCTGCTGTTGAGCCCGTTGAGGCCCGAACAACTGGGGAAGGTGTTCGTAGTTGGCCAGTTCGCGCGGGGTGAACGCCTGGCCCTGGTTATTCAACAAAGCCTCCTCACCCCAGCGGGCCACCGGCAGCTGTTCTTCGAGGCGTATCACCACTTGATCAGGCCAGACGCGACGCACTTCGGCGTGGGCAATCCATGGCATCTGCTCAAGCTCGGTGCGCATACCGGCCAGATCAATTGAGAAAAAGCTGGTGGCGACATACGGCGCAATGCGCTGCTGCACCGCTTGCTGGCTGATGTAACTCAGGTCGCCCTGTACGTTGATCTTGGAAATCGGACGATCGGCGTAAGGCAGCAGGCGAAGTGCACCTTCGTAGGTGCCGAACCCAAGCACGACCAGCAGGACGGGCCAGAATAGAAACTTCAGGAAACCAAAGTTCGCCTTCGGCAGACGCACCGACAATGGCTCTTTGGCGACCATTCGGCTTGCGCCACGGGGCACTGGCTTGCGGCCGGGAGCAGGTGGCTGATGACGTAGCGACACACCTTGCATGATCAACCTCGCGCCTGAAGGCTGTCGGCAAACTTCGCCAACAACCGCTGTGTGGAATCAAGGCCCGACGCATCAACCATTACTTGCGAACCAAAGGTACAAGCGGCACGACGTACGACGATCGATTCATCGACCTCGTTCATTTTCGCCATACCGCTATGAGTGCCTTCATGAGCCGGTTGGACGATCAAAGGAAAGTCCAGTTCCGTCGCCAAAAAAATACAATCCTGCTCGCTGCTCAGCACGGCAACACGCCCGAAACGCAAAGGCGTCGGGGTCAAAAGCAGAGAGGATTGCAAGGCGGCTGTCATTTCAGCTTCCCTTCGGTTGAGTTGACGATCGCGCCCTTGAACAAAGGGCTTTTCAGCAACTGCGGTGCAAGGCCGCCGATGTCGCCAGCGCCCTGACACAGCAGGATGTCGCCAGCACGCAACAGCGGCTTGACCAGCGGTGCCAGCTCGACGCCGCGCTCGATGTAGATCGGGTCCAACTGGCCACGCTGACGAATACTGTGTGCGAGCTGACGGCTGTCGGCGCCTGGTATCGGCTCTTCGCCGGCCGGATAAACTTCCATCAGCAGCAACACGTTGGCGTCATTCAAAACCTGCACGAAATCGTCATAGAGATCGCGGGTACGGCTGTAACGATGTGGCTGATACACCATGACCAGACGACGATCCGGCCAGCCGCCACGCACGGCAGCGATCACAGCCGCCACTTCACGGGGGTGGTGACCGTAGTCGTCAACCAGCATCACGCTGCCGTTTTCCACAGGCAGTTCGCCGTAGACCTGGAAGCGACGGCCCACGCCCTGAAAGCCCGACAAGCCCTGAACGATGGCTTCGTCTGATACGCCCTCGTCGGTCGCAATGGCGATGGTCGCCAGCGAGTTCAGGACGTTGTGATTGCCCGGCATATTGACCGAGACATCAAGTGGCTCGCAGTCACGACGCAATACAGTGAAATGCGTGTGCATGCCGTCCTGACGCACATTGATTGCGCGCACGTCGGCCGCTTCGTCAAAGCCGTAGGTCAGGGTCGGACGCTTGACCGATGGCAGGATGTCGCGCACGACCGGATCGTCGATGCACACCACCGCCAACCCGTAGAACGGCAGGTTGTGCAGGAACTCGACGAAGGTTTTCTTCAACTTGTTGAAGTCGCCTTCGTAGGTCGCCATGTGATCGGCGTCGATGTTGGTCACGACCGCTACCAAAGGCTGCAAATGCAGGAAGCTTGCGTCGCTTTCGTCGGCTTCGGCGATCAGGTAACGGCTGGTGCCTAACTGCGCGTTGGTGCCCGCAGCATTCAGACGACCACCGATCACGAACGTCGGGTCCAGGCCACCGGCGGCGAACACTGAGGCGATCAGGCTGGTGGTGGTGGTTTTACCGTGAGTGCCAGCCACCGCGATGCCGTGGCGGTAGCGCATCAGCTCAGCCAGCATCTCAGCGCGCGGGACTACCGGAATGCGGCGTTCCAACGCGGTCGCCACTTCCGGGTTGGAAGTATTGACGGCACTGGAGACCACCAATACGTCCGCTACCGCTGCGTTTTCCGCACGGTGACCGATGAAGATGTGAGCACCGAACGATTCAAGACGCTCGGTCACAGGAGACGCTTTGAGGTCCGAACCTGAAACTTCGTAGCCCAGGTTCAGCAGCACTTCGGCAATACCGCACATGCCCACACCGCCGATACCGACGAAGTGGATGCGGCGGATGCGGCGCATTTCCGGCTGGGGCATCGCGCGTTGATTCTCAACCATGGGCCACCTCCAGGCAGACATCGACGACGGTGTTGGTGGCGTCTGGCTTGGCCAGTTGGCGAGCCGTGGCGGCCATACGTTTCAATTGTTCCGGTTGCATCAAAACCTCTTCCAGGCGAGCGGCCATCTCGGCGGCGCCAGTTGTCGCTTGTGGCATGACGAAGGCAGCGCCTTCGCGGGCCAGATAATCGGCATTACGAGACTGGTGATCGTCAATCGCATGGGGCAATGGCACCAGCAATGACGGCAGACCAGCGGCCGCGAGTTCGCTGATGGTCAGCGCGCCGGCGCGACATACCACCAGATCCGCCCAGCCATACGCCTGGGCCATGTCTTTAATGAAAGGCGCCACTTGCGCCTCCACGCCGGCCGCTTGATAGCGCTCGGTGGTGACTTGATCGTGTTGCTTGCCCGCCTGATGAAACACCTCAGGGCGCAGTTCCGCAGGCACCAGAGCAAGGGCTTCTGGTAATAACTTGTTCAGCGGTTCGGCGCCCAGGCTGCCGCCCAGCACCAACAAACGCGGCTTGCGACCGGCCAGCGCCTGGCGCGGTGTTTCGAAAAACAGCTCGGTGCGTACCGGATTACCCGTGGTACGGCGCTTGGCCGAAGCCGCGAACGTCTGCGGAAACGCTTCGCACACGCGGCTGGCGAAAGACGCCAGGCTACGATTGGCGGTGCCCGCAACGGCGTTCTGCTCGTGAATGATCAGCGGTACACCTGCAAGCTTCGCCGCCAGACCGCCAGGGCCTGTGACGTAGCCGCCAAAACCCACCGCACACACAGGCTGCAGCTCACGCACGATCTTGCGCGCCTGCATAAGAGCCTTGAGCAGCATGAACGGCGCTTTGAGCAGCGACAGCCGACCTTTACCGCGCAGACCTGTGACGTTAATCAGGTGCAGCTTCAGACCGGCAGCCGGGACCAGCTCGTTTTCGATGCCACGCGGTGTACCAAGCCAATGGACCGTGTAGCCCCGCGCCCGGAATTCACGCGCGCAGGCCAGCGCCGGGAACACGTGTCCGCCCGTTCCGCCCGCCATGATCAGCACGTTATTTACGGCCATGGGCGGGCTCCTCGGCGAAGTCGCTTTCATTGAACTCGGCTTCTTCACTGCCCATGTTGTTGCGCGATTCCCATTCGATACGCAGCAACAGCCCAAGGCTTGCACAGCAGATGATCAGCGAGCTGCCGCCATAACTGAGGAACGGCAGCGTCAGCCCTTTGGTCGGCAGCAGTCCAACGTTCACGCCGATGTTGATCAGGAACTGACCAATCCACAGGAATGCCAGGCCGTAGGCGGTGTAAGCGGCGAAAAATTGCTTGGCGCGCTCGGCCCACATCCCGATGTACATCGCCCGCAGGCTGACGAAGACAAACAGGCCAACCGTCGCCAACGAACCCACCACGCCCAACTCTTCGGCCAATACCGAGAACACGAAGTCGGTGTGGGCTTCCGGGAGATAAAACTGCTTTTGCACGCTGTTGCCCAAACCAACGCCCAGCCACTCACCACGACCGAATGCGATCAGCGCCTGAGTCAGTTGATAACCGGAGCCGAACTGATCGGACCACGGGTCGGTAAAAGTAATCAGACGCGCCATCCGATAAGGCTGCGCTTGCACGAGCACGAACACCGCGCCCACGGCCAACGCCACCATCAGCGTGAATCGAAACAAACCAACGCCACCCAGGAACAACATCGCAGCGGCAGCGCCCATCATCACGACGGTGGCGCCGAAGTCGGGCTCCATCAGCAACAGGCCAGCCATGGGCAGCAGCACGATGAACGGCTTGAAGAAGCCCATCCAGCTTTCGCGCACTTCCTGTTGGCGGCGAATCAGATAGCCCGCGAGGAAGATCACCACAAAGACCTTGGCGATTTCCGAGGGCTGAACGTTGAACATGCCAAAACCAATCCAGCGCATCGAGCCATTGACCTCGCGCCCGATTCCCGGCACCAGCACCAACACCAGAAGGCCAAACGCACCCACCAGCATCAGCCAGCCGAGACGCTGCCAGGTGGCAACCGGGATCAGCATGGTCACGATGCACGCGCCCAGGCCCAGCACCAGGTAGACCAGGTGGCGGATCATCATTGCCAGCGTGTTGCCGGACTGCGCGGCGGCCACTTCCGATGATGCCGAAGCAATCATCACCAGCCCCAGACCGAGCAGCGCCAGGCAACCGGCAAGCATCGGGAAATCCACGTCAACGCCACGGCCACTGATGAGCGGCGACGGGTAAGGCTTGATCACACCGAAAATCATGACAAGTCCCTCACGGCCTGGGCGAAGACGCGACCGCGCTCTTCGAAATTCTTGAACATATCCAGGCTTGCGCAGGCAGGCGACAGCAATACGGCGTCCCCTTCCTGAGCCCATTCGGCAGCACGTTGCACAGCTTCTTCCAGTGTTTTGACGCGTACCAGCGGCACGGAATCGCCGAAGGTCGTGGCCAGCAGTTCTGCATCGCGACCCAGCAGGATCACGGCGCGACAATGCGCGGCAACCGGAGCTTTCAAGGCGCTGAAGTCAGCCCCTTTGCCATCGCCGCCGGCGATCAGTACCAGTTTGCCGGCGATGTCCGTGCCCAGCCCTTCGATGGCAGCCAGCGCGGCGCCGACGTTGGTGGCTTTGGAATCATCGTAATAATTAACGCCTTGGCGCTCGCGCATCCATTGGCAACGGTGGATCAGCCCGGTAAATGTGCGCAGGCTCGACAGCATCGCGTCGAATGGCAAACCGACCGCATGCCCCAGCGCAAGCGCAGCCAGGGCGTTGGACTGATTGTGGGCGCCGCGTATTTTCAGCTCGCTGACCGGCATCAGGTTCTCGAACTGGAACGCTAGGTATTTCTCGCCGTTCTCTTCCCGCAGACCGAAGCCATTCATGTCGGGTTTGTTCAGACCGAACGTCCAGGCGGGCACCCCCTCACCGATCAAAGGCCGGGACAAGGCGTCCTGACGGTTGACCACCACTTGCCGCGCACCCCGGAAAATCCGGTGCTTGGCCAAGTGATAAGCCGGCAGACCGCTGTAACGGTCCATGTGGTCTTCGCTGACGTTCAGCACGGTCGCTACTTCTGCGCCAAGCTGATCGGTGGTCTCAAGCTGGAAGCTCGACAACTCCATGACGTACAGCTCGATGTCGTCGCTGAGCAGGTCGAGTGCCGGGGTACCGAGGTTGCCACCGACTGCCACGCGCTTGCCTGCGGCAACGGCCATTTCGCCTACCAGTGTGGTCACGGTGCTTTTTGCATTGGAGCCACTGATGGCAACGATCGGCGCTTTCGCATTACGCGCAAACAGCTCGATATCGCCGGACAGCTTCACGCCGCGTATGGCAGCCTGTTGCAGCGCAGGAGTGGCCAGCGCCAGACCAGGACTGACGTACAGCTCATCGGCGCGGCAAAGAAATTCGACGTCCAGCTCACCACAACGCACTTCCACCTGAGGGTAGTCACGACGCAATGTCTCAAGCTCCGGCGGATTCTCCCGCGTATCGGCCACGGCAAACGACACACCCCGGTTCGCCAGGAAGCGAACCAGGGACATGCCGCTCTTGCCGAGGCCGACAATGATGCGGAAGTGGTCAGAAGCGATCAGTGACACTCGTTCTACCTCAGTTTCAGCGTGGCAAGGCCGATCAGCACGAGAATCACGGTGATGATCCAGAAACGGACGATCACACGCGGCTCGGGCCAGCCCTTGAGTTCAAAGTGGTGGTGGATCGGTGCCATGCGGAAAACGCGGCGGCCGGTCAACTTAAATGATGCAACCTGAATGACGACTGACAGGGTTTCCATTACGAACACCCCGCCCATGATGAACAGGACGATTTCCTGACGCACGATCACAGCGATGGTGCCCAGTGCCGCGCCCAGCGCCAACGCGCCGACGTCGCCCATGAAGACTTGCGCCGGATAGGTGTTGAACCAGAGGAAGCCCAGACCGGCCCCGATCAATGCGCCGCAGAACACGATGAGTTCACCTGCACCGGGCACGTAAGGGATCAGCAGGTACTCAGCGAACTTCACGTTACCCGACAGGTAGCAGAAAATGCCCAGCGCACCGCCCACCATCACCGTTGGCAGAATCGCCAGGCCGTCTAGGCCATCGGTGAGGTTGACTGCGTTGCTGGAACCCACGATCACGAAGTACGTCAGGACAACGAAGCCGACACCCAGCGCAATACTGAAGTCCTTGAACATCGGAATCAGCAGCGTGGTTTCGACCGGCGATGACGCAGTCATATAAAGGAAGATCGCAGCGCCAAGGCCGAACACCGACTGCCAGAAATACTTCCAGCGGCTTGGCAGCCCTTTGGAGTTCTTTTCGATCACTTTGCGGTAGTCATCGACCCAGCCGATGCCGCCGAACAGCAGCGTCACAATCAGCACCACCCACACATAGCGGTTGGAAAGGTCAGCCCACAACAGCGTACTGATCGCGATGGCGGACAGGATCAGCGCCCCGCCCATGGTCGGCGTGCCGGACTTGGACAAGTGCGATTGAGGACCATCGTTACGCACGGATTGGCCGATCTGTTTGTTCTGCAGGGCCCGGATCATCCAAGGCCCAAGGCACAGCGACATCGACAATGCAGTGAGCACGCCGAGGATCCCGCGCAGGGTCAGGTATTGGAAGACCGCGAAGCCTTTATAGAACTGTTGCAGATACTCGGCCAGCAGCAGCAGCATTAATGTTTCTCCAGCACGGTTTCACACAACGCCGCCACGATGTTTTCCATCGCGGCGCTGCGAGAACCTTTGATCAAAATGGTGGTGTTCTTGTTTTGCTCGGCGGCGAGCGCCGCAATCAGGTCGGCCTGATTGGCAAAATGGCGGGCATCCTGCCCGAAAGCTTTCGTTGCATGGGCCATCAATGGACCAACGGCATACAGTGCATCGACTTTCCCGGCAGCGTATTCGCCGACCTCTCGATGCCCCTGCTCCGCCCAGTCGCCCAGCTCGCCAATGTCGCCCAGCACCAGCACAGAGCGGCCGGGGAAACTTGCCAGAATGTCGACAGCCGCAGCCACCGAAGTCGGGTTGGCGTTGTAGGTGTCATCGATAACGCGCATGCCATTGGCCGCCAACTGCGCAACCGTCCGGCCTTTGACCGGCTGAACATTGTTCAAGCCTTCGACGATACCTTGCAGCGATACATCAAGCGCATAGGCAACAGCCGCGGCAGCCATTGCATTGGCCACGTTGTGCGTGCCCAGCAGATTGAGCTGCACTGAAGCGGCGCCAACAGGGCTGTTGAGCGTGAAGGCCGGGCAGCCGCGTGCGTCGATCCCGAGGTCGCTGGCATAAATGTCTGCCACCGGATTGCCGAGAGAGAAACTCAAAACCTTGCGTTCGCCCGCACGCTTGTGCCAGATGTCAAAAGCCTTGTCGTCCAGGTTGAGCACCGCGGTCCCAAATGCGTCCAGGCCGTCGATGATTTCACCTTTGGCCTGCACGATTTTTTCCGGACCACCGAACTCACCCACATGGGCAGTCCCGGCGTTGGTGATGACAGTGACATGCGGCTTAGTCAGGCTGACCGTAAAAGCAATTTCGCCGACGCGTGAAGCACCGAGCTCAATCACGGCAGCGTCGTACTCGGCAGCCAGGGACAGCAGTGTCAGCGGAACGCCCAATTCGTTGTTCAGGTTGCCGCGAGTAGCCAACACCGGACCGCGTGTACGCAGGATGCTTGCGAGCATCTCTTTCACGGTGGTTTTGCCGCTGGAGCCCGTAATGGCTGCCACAGGCTTATTGACGAAGGCATTGCGGTTTATGGCCGCCAGTTGCGCCAGCGCCTGTCGCGTGTCGGCAACCACCATTTGTGGCAGATTCGAATTTTCAACTTCACGTTCGACCAACGCCCCGACTGCACCCTTTTCAGCAACCTGATCGAGGTAATCATGGCCGTCAAAGCGCGGGCCGGTCAGCGCGACGAACAGATCACCGACACCGACTCCACGGCTGTCGATACTCACTGCGTCGAACGATACGTCTTCACCCACAAGACGCGCATTCAACGGCCCCGCCAACTCACTGAAGATCAAAGGCCTAAACATGCGAGACCTCCCAGACAGCGAGCGCTCTGGTCGCCTCTTCAAGGTCTGAAAACGGATGGCGCTGGCCATCGATCTCCTGGTAATCCTCGTGGCCTTTTCCGGCCAGCACGATGACATCGCGTGCATCTGCATCAGCGATCACCCGGGCGATTGCATTGCCACGCCCAGCAATAAAGGTCACTTGATCCCCAGCCACGAGGCCTGCACGGATGTCATCAAAGATGCGCGCAGGGCTTTCGGTTCTTGGATTGTCGTCGGTCACCAACACTTTATCTGCCAGGCGCTCGACGACTTCGGCCATCAAAGGACGCTTGCCGCGATCACGGTCACCGCCGCAGCCAAACAGGCACACCAATTGACCTTGAGCATGCGGGCGCAAAGCGGCGAGCACTTTTTCCAACGCATCCGGGGTGTGGGCATAGTCGACCACCACCAGTGGACGAGTGCCGCCACCCAGACGCTGCATCCGGCCAACCGGGCCTTCAAGACCCGGCAGCACTTTAAGAACTTCGTCCAGCGCGTAATCCAGACCCAACAGCGCGCCGACAGCCGCCAGCACGTTGCTCAGGTTGAAGCGGCCCAGCAGGCTGCTGCGCAGAATGTGCTCGCCTTGCGGCGTGACCAGCGTGGCGCGCACGCCGTTGTCATCGAACGTCGCTTGGCGGCAATACAAGTAAGCGCTGGCATCTTCCAGGCTGTACGTAATCAGCCGCGAAGGCTGAGATTGCGCCGCGAGCTCGCGTCCAAAGTCATCGTCCAGATTGATCACGCGGCAGCGCAAGTCATTCCAGGCAAACAGCTTGGCCTTGGCAGCGCCATAGGCTTGCATCGTGCCGTGATAATCGAGGTGATCGCGGGAAAGATTGGTGAACACCGCAACGTCGAACGCCAGCGCCGTTGCCCGGCCCTGATCCAGACCGTGGGACGAGACTTCCATCGCGATGGCTTTAGCGCCGGCCTTGCGCAGGTCAGTCAACGTGGCCTGAACGGAAATCGGGTCCGGCGTGGTGTGAATGCCGCTTTTCAGCGCGCCATAGAAACCGTTGCCAAGCGTACCAATGATGCCGCTGCGCTGGCCCAGTTGATCAAGCGCCTGGGCGATCAATTGGGTCACGCTGGTTTTACCGTTGGTGCCGGTAACACCCACCAGATTCAAGCTGCGGGTCGGGTCGCCGTAGAACCGACCTGCAATGTCGGACAGCTGCGCCGCAAGGCCTTTGACAGGAATCATCGGCACATCGGTAATAGGCAGTACTTTCGCGCCTTCGACTTCGTAGGCAACAGCCGCTGCACCGTGCGCAATCGCGTCAGTGATGTGATCGCGGCCATCGACCTTCAATCCGGGAATGGCCAGGAACAAGTCGCCCGGACGCACCTTGCGGCTGTCCAGGGTCAATTCACGGATCTGTAGATCACGGTCGCTGGAGGCGAAAATCTTGCTCAGACTAGAAGACATCAGCCACGTCCTCCCTTGACTGGAGCGGCAACGGGCGCCGCGTTGGCCTGCTCAGGTGGAATCGGTGCCAGGTTGTCTGGACGCACGTTCATCAGGCGCAACGTGCCGGACATGACTTTGCTGAACACAGGCGCAGATACCAGGCCGCCGTAGTAGCCGCCTTTGCTTGGCTCGTCGATCACTACGACGATGGCGTAGCGCGGATTGCTCATCGGACCGAAACCTGCGAACAGCGAGCGGTAGGAGTTTTCGGCGTAACCCTTGGTACCCACCGAAGTCTTACGTGCCGTACCGCTCTTGCCTGCAACGTGATAGGACGGAACACGCGCACGGTAAACACCGCGTGGGTCTTCGATAACTTGTTGCAGCATGCCCTGCAAAGTTTTTGCGGTGGCCTCAGGAATGGCCTGCGTCGAGCTTTGGGGCGTATCGGTCTTGAGAATGGTCAGCGGCACCAGCTTGCCGTTGTTCGCCAGTGCGGAATAGGCATGCACCAGTTGCAGCGCCGTCACGGACAAGCCGTAGCCATAAGACAGCGTCGCTGTTTCTGCTTTGCGCCATTCACGGTAGTTGGGTAGGTTGCCGACGCGCTCGCCAGGGAACCCCAGACCGGTGTACTGCCCCAGGCCCACGCGCTGCATGGCACGGAAAATCGCTTCGCCGCCCACGTCAAACGCCACCTTGCTCATGCCGACGTTACTGGAGTTGATCAGAATCCCGGTCAGATCGAGGATCGGACCTTCAGTCTTGGTCACGTCGCGGATGGTGTATTTGCCGATCTGCAGCGTGCCGGGGTAGACCTCAACCTTGTCGCTTGGCTTCCAGCGACCGCTGTCGAGCGCGGCGGTCATGGAAATCGGCTTCATGGTCGAGCCCGGCTCGAACACGTCGATGATTGCGCGGTTACGCATCGCGGCCGGCACCATGGTGCGGCGGTTATTCGGGTTGTAGGTAGGCTGATTGACCATCGCCAGCACTTCTCCGGTCTTCACGTCCATGATCACCAGGCTGCCAGCCTTGGCGTCGTTTTCCTGAATCGCGTTGCGCAGCTCACGGGTCGCCAGGTATTGCAGGCGCAGGTCAATAGACAAAGCCAAGGTCTTTCCAGCCTTGGCGTTTTTTGTGACCTGCAGATCCTTGATCACCCTGCCGCGCCGATCCTTGATGACTTGACGTTTACCCGGGACACCGGCAAGCCAATCGTCATAGGCCAGCTCGACCCCTTCGCGTCCGTGGTCATCAAGGTCAGTGAAACCCACCATGTGAGCCGTCACGTCGCCCGCCGGATAGAAACGCCGAAATTCTTCCTTGGCATATACGCCCGGAATTTTCAGGTCGACCACAGCCTGTCCCTGCTCGGGCGTGAGGCCGCGAACCAGGTAGATGAATTCTTTGCTCGCCTGCTGATCAAGGCGTTCGGTCAGCGCTTTCGGGTCTTGGCCGAGAGTGGTAGCCAGCAGACCCCACTTGCTCTTGTCCGCCTGCATTTCCGATGGATTCGCCCAGATGGTGGCGACCGGCGTACTGACTGCCAGTGGCTCACCATTGCGATCAGTGACGAGACCACGGTGTGCGGGAATGGAAATGGTGCGCAGGCTACGCGCGTCGCCCTGCTCGATCAGAAACCGATGATCGATGACCTGCAAGTCAATAATGCGATAGCAAATGGCGAGCACCATGACGACCAACAGCCCGACAACCAGACGGAATCGCCAAGGATAAAGTGCACCCTCGAGCTTCATCATGGCGACACCATCCGGATCTGGGCGGCGTCAGGAATGCGCATTTTGAGTTGCTCAGTCGCCAGCGCCTCTATACGGCTGTGCGCGGTCCAGGTGCTCTGCTCAAGGATCAGACGACCCCACTCGGCCTGCGCTTTATCGCGCACGCTGAGTTCGTTGTACAAAGAGTTGAGTAGCTGGCGGTTCCAGTGCGCGCTGTAAGACACACCGATGGCCGATACCAGTACGGCAACGAACAACATCAACATGATGAAGCTGCCGCCCGGCAGGGGCTTGAGAAAAACGCGACTCATCGCAGCTTCTCCGCAACACGCATGACGGCGCTGCGAGAACGAGGATTGGCTTTTGTTTCGGTGTCTGAGGCGAACTGCGCCTTGCCGATCAGTTTGACTTTCGGCTCGAACGCCTGATGGCGGATCGGCAGGTTGCGTGGGAGGTTGTCGGCTTCGCCTTTTACCAGTTTGCGCATGAACTGTTTGACGATGCGGTCTTCCAGGGAATGGAAGCTAATCACGACCAGACGCCCGCCCACTTCCAGTGCTTGCAGTGCAGCATCAAGGCCTGCTTCCAGATCGCCCAGTTCGTTATTGACGTGAATGCGTAGCCCTTGAAATGCGCGCGTCGCCGGGTTCTTGCCTTTCTCCCAGGCCGGATTGGCGACCTTCAGGACTTCGGCCAGATCACCGGTACGCTCAAAGGGCTGGGTTTCACGGCGAGCAACAACGGCTCCGGCCATGCGTCGGGCAAAGCGTTCTTCGCCATATTCCTTGAACACGCGCGCGATTTCTTCGGCGGGCGCAGTATTCACGAACTCGGCAGCGCTGACGCCACGGGACGGGTCCATACGCATGTCAAGCGGGCCGTCATTCATGAAACTGAAGCCGCGCTCAGCGTCGTCCAGTTGAGGCGAGGACACACCAAGGTCCAGCAGAATGCCGCTGACACTGCCTGCGAACCCTTGGTTTTGAGCCTCTTCGCCGAGTTCGGCAAAGCTGCGCTGCACAATGACAAAGCGGCCGTCTTCGGCCGCCAGCGTTTGCCCGGTGGCAATCGCTTGAGGATCTTTATCGAATCCGAGAAGCCGACCGTCCGGGCCCAGTTTCTGCAAGATGAGACGGCTGTGCCCGCCCCTTCCAAATGTGCCATCCAGATAGCAGCCATCAGCGCGCACCGCGAGAGCCTCGACGGCTTCTTCAAGCAGTACGGTGATGTGGGTAAAGCCGCTATTCATAGTCACAAGATCAAATCACGTAGTTCATCAGGCATCGCGCCCGGTTTTTGAATGGCCGCCAGATCCGCATCAGCAAGAGCGTTCCAGGCGTCCTCATCCCAAAGTTGAAACTTATTGAGCTGGCCAACCAGCATCACGCGCTTATCCAGCTTGGCGTAGTCGCGCAAGCGTGGAGGCACCAGAAAACGCCCACTGCCATCGAGTTCCAGATCGACTGCGTTACCAATCAACAACCGCTGCAAACGACGGTTTTCCTCACGGAACGTCGCCAACTCACGCAATTTCGCTTCAATCAGCTCCCACTCGGGGAGTGGGTAAATACAAAGGCAAGGATCAACGGTGTCGATTGTCACAATCATCTGACCGGCGCTACGCGAATCGAGCTCGTCGCGGTACCGGCTCGGCATAGCGAGTCGGCCCTTTGCATCGAGATTGATTGCGTTGGCACCACGAAACACAGGCGCATTCTCCGAATATTAGCTTTTTGCGTTAAAAAAACCCACTTCGCGCCACTTTCTGCCACTTGCGCACACTATAGGAATGCGGCCACCACACCGTCAAGGCGCCGCCCTAAGGAAAAGCCTTACATAACTGAGATTTAGGAGAGGTAACGTGGGGGTTTTGCTAAATTTCAACGAGAGCTGAGGGATAAACTCGATAGCCCACAGAAAGATAGGAGCCGAACTTAAAGTGATTTATGAGCTGTAAGATTTTTTTGGTATTACGGAGGGGATTTTGCGAAGTAAATAAATCGAGGGAAAAAGGTGGGGAGTCGATCTGTAAGCCGGGTTCTGTCGAGGACAGTCATTCCTCTACGATGGCCATCACTGGACATCTTTAGCAACCTACCCGGTTCCAGCGCGGGCCACGCCTTGGAACCCTATTTGGTCTTGCTCCGAGTGGGGTTTACCTAGCCACGAACTGTTGCCAGACGTGCGGTGCGCTCTTACCGCACCTTTTCACCCTTACCGGCACCGAAGTGCTTAGGCGGTTATTTTCTGTGGCACTTTCCGTAGGCTCACGCCCCCCAGGCGTTACCTGGCACTCCGCCCTATGGAGCCCGGACTTTCCTCCCCCCTCTGTTGCGGAACAACAGAAGGCAGCGACTGTCCAATCGACTCTCCGCCGCCAAGGTTAATGGCCCGCCGCCTTTAGAACAAGCTTTATCAGGCCGCTGCGCCATTTCGTCACGGCGCACATCACAACCTTACTCTCCTTTCTGTTTGTCCAGCGCGACCTGATAGAGCAGATTCTTACGGACTCCCGTGATCTCCGCAGCCAGTGCAGCGGCGCGCTTGAGCGGCATTTCGCTCAGCAGCAGATCAAGCACGCGTCGCGCCTCAGCACCAATCACATCCTCACCCTCAGGCTCGCTCCAGCCAGCCACCAACACCACGCATTCTCCGCGCTGCTGATTGCTGTCGCCTTCGACGAATGCGCGCAGCTCTCCCAAAGGCAGACCTTTGAGCGTTTCAAAAGTTTTAGTCAGCTCGCGGCCCAACACGGCGGGACGCTCAGGACCAAACACCGCTTCAAGATCTTGCAGGCATTCGAGGATGCGATGGGGCGCCTCATAGAAGATAAGCGTTCGCGGCTCTTCTTTCAGAAGCTCTAGCCGCGCTTTGCGGCCGACAACCTTGGCCGGCAGAAAACCCTCGAAGATAAACCGGTCGGACGGCAGACCTGCGGCCGACAACGCGGCAATGAGTGCGCACGCACCTGGCACCGGCACCACTTGAATCCCGGCGGCACGCGCCTGACGCACCAGGTGATAACCCGGATCGGAAATCAATGGCGTGCCCGCATCGGAAATCAGCGCCACGCTGTCACCGGCCAATAGCTTAGCGATGAAGCGGCTGCCTTCTTCGCGCTCGTTATGTTCGTGACACGCTGCCAACGGCGTAGCGATACCGAAGTGCTGCATCAACCTTAACGAGTGACGGGTGTCTTCCGCTGCAATCAATGCAACGTCACGCAGCACCTTGAGTGCACGCACACTCATGTCGTCCAGGTTGCCAATCGGCGTTGCCACCACATAAAGCGAACCCGTAGTGGAATTCAAAGCACCTGGAGCAGTCAAAACGCACACCTCATGTTCAGTAAAGCCCGCATTGTACAGCCTAAGCGCTCTACAGGCGGACGTCGGGTACAGGGAGATAGAAAATGAACGGCCTCAACCATTCAATCCCCGATTACGGTACAGCCATGCCGCTTCAACCCGAGGCTGGTCACGATATCGCGCTGCGGCGCGACCAATATCGCGGCATTAACGCTACCAACGTCGCGCCCCGGCCAGTGCTTGGGTACACTTCCACGCTAATTTGCTCGAGTATCAGGAACATACACATGATCGCTTGCCTGCGGCTGTTCTCTGCCCTCTGCCTGGCTGCCCTGTTGGCGGCTTGCGCCAGCTCGCCCTCTTCCAGCCTTGGCGAACTTCCACGCACCCCTGACGCGAGCATCGAGCAGCTGCTCGAAAAAGCCGCTGCGGCCAAATCACCCGAAGAGGCTGCATTGCTCAGACTGACTGCGGCCGACCAGGCGGCGCGCCAGAATGATCCTGGCCGCGCGGCCAGCATTCTTGAGCAGGTCAAGCTGGACCAGCTGAAGATGGACAAGCAAATCATCGCAAGCACTCTTTCAGCCGAACTTGCACTGGGGCGCAGTCAGCCCAAAGCTGCCTTGACAGCACTCAGTCATCCAAGCCTGCAACATCTTGATGAAATGCCGACAGACTTGCAGGTTCGCGCCCACACTGCCCGCGCCAAGGCTCTGGAGGCTGACAACCAGCCGCTCGCCGCTGCCAGCGAACGCGTCTACATGTCGCCTATGCTCAAGGGCGCCGACGCCAGCGCCAACAATGAGGCGATATGGACCCTGATCGCGGCCTTGCCGCCAGAACAACTGCAAAGCGCCGCAACCGACGTCATGGGTGGCTGGCTGAGCCTCGCCCGCGCGGTCAAGGGCGCTGGCACGCTTGAGCAACAGCAGGCGGCCATTGATGCATGGAAAGCGCAAAACCCGCAGCACCCTGCTGCGCTTCAACTCCCGACCACGCTTGCTCAACTGCGTGACCTCAAAAGTGAACCGCTGACCAAGATCGCTTTGCTACTGCCACAAGATGGGGCCCTTGCTTCTGTGGCGCGAGCCCTGCGCGACGGCTTCATGGCCGCTCATTATCAGGCGCAACAAGCGGGTCAGAACCCGCCGACCATTCAGGTTTTCGACAGCTCCCGAGTGACGTCGATGGATGCGTTTTATCAGCAGGCCAAGGCTGCTGGCGTGCAACTGGTAGTCGGTCCGCTGGAAAAGCCACTGGTCAAACAGCTCAGCAGCCGCCCGCAGTTGCCGATCACGACGCTGGCACTGAACTACAGCGACACCAACGCCGCAGGCCCGCCGCAGTTGTTCCAGTTTGGTCTTGCCGCTGAAGACGAAGCCCGCGAAGTGGCACGTCGCGCCTGGGCGGATGGCAAGCGCAGCGCCGTTGCCATGGTGCCGAAAGGTGAATGGGGCGATCGAGTGCTGGAAGCGTTCCGCCAGAGCTGGCAAGCCAAGGGCGGTACATTGCTGGGCGCAGAACGCGTAGATCAGCCCGTCGCACTGGCACAGCAGATCGCCGAGCTATTCCAGTTGCGCAACAGCGAAGGCCGCGCGCAACGCCTGCAAAGCACCACGGGCGCCAACGTCGCTGCACAGCCAACGCGTCGACAGGATATCGATTTCATGTTCCTGGCTGCGACACCGCAACAGGCGCAGCAGATCAAACCGACCATGGTTTTCCAGTACGCGGGCGATGTTCCCGTGTATGCAACGTCACACTTGTTCACCAACAGTGGCGATCAGGCGCAGTACAACGACCTGAATGGCGTGCGCTTCTGCGAGACCCCTTGGCTGCTTAATGCGACCGATCCGTTGCGTCAGCAAGTGACCGCACAGTGGCCACAGGCTGGAGGTACCTTGGGACGGCTGTACGCGATGGGCATCGACGCCTATCGCCTGGCACCGCGCCTCGGTCAGTTGAAGACGCTGCCTGAAAGCCGCCTCGACGGTTTGTCCGGCAGCCTGGCAATCGGTGCCAACCAGCGGGTCGAGCGCCAGTTGCCGTGGGCCGAGTTCGTCGACGGCAAGATCCAGCGTCTGCCAGACACAGCACCTTGAAGCAAAGCACTGCGCGACAAGTCGCAGGGCGAGAGGCTGAAGCCTACGCCCTGCGACACCTGCAGCAGCAGAACCTGACACTGATTACGCAAAACTGGACATGCCGACGCGGCGAGCTCGATCTGGTCATGCTCGACGGCGATACAGTAGTATTCGTCGAAGTTCGCTATCGTCGTCACGCGGGATGGGGCGGAGCACTTGAAAGTGTCGACTATCGCAAGCAGGAAAAGCTCACACTGGCAGCTCAGTCGTTCCTGCAGAAAGAGTCGCAGTGGGCCGACGCTCCCTGCCGATTCGATGTTGTCGCGATCAATGGCGACCCCGGCTCGCAACCCGCGCTGAACTGGATACAAAACGCATTTGATGCATGATCGATGCCTCAAGCGCAGCATGAAACAAGCCGATAGCGCTTGAAGACACACAGACTCAACTTTGCTCTTTGCTTTGCAGGCCGCACAACTTGGGCCGGCCGCCCTTATTAAGGTTTACCCAGATGGACATGCAATCCCGAATTCGCCAGCTTTTTCAGGCCAGCATCGATACCAAGCTAGAGGCGATGGAGGTTCTTGCACCGCACATCGAGCAAGCCAGCCAAGTGATGGTCAACGCCCTGCTCAACGAAGGCAAAATGTTGTCCTGCGGGAACGGCGGCTCTGCCGGCGACGCGCAACATTTCTCCTCTGAACTACTCAACCGCTTCGAGCGCGAGCGCCCCAGCCTTCCTGCCATCGCGCTGACGACCGATAGCTCGACGATCACCTCGATCGCCAACGATTACAGCTACAACGAAATATTCTCCAAGCAAATTCGCGCGCTGGGCCAGCCCGGCGACGTGCTGCTGGCCATTTCCACCAGCGGCAATTCAGCCAACATCGTTCAGGCCATTCAGGCCGCACATGACCGGGAAATGATCGTCGTGGCCCTCACCGGGCGCGACGGCGGCGACATGGCGTCATTGCTGCTGCCCGAAGACGTGGAGATCCGCGTCCCGGCCAAAGTCACCGCACGTATCCAGGAAGTCCACCTGCTGGCGATCCACTGCCTATGCGACTTGATCGACAGCCAACTGTTCGGGAGTGAAGAATGATTTCTAAACGTCTTAGCCTAATGGCACTGACGCTGTGCCTGGGCATCAGCGGATGCAGCTCAGTGATCAACGTCAGTCGGGAAAAACCGATTGACGACGACCGCGGCACCAGAACCTTTGGTAGCAAAATCGATGACTCGCTGATCGAAACCAAAGTCGCGGTCAACGTCGCCAAAGCCAGCCCTGATCTGGACAACAACTCGCACATCGTGGTGACCAGTTTCAACGGTATCGTGCTGTTGGCGGGTCAGACTCCACGCGCAGACCTCAAGCAACTGGCCGAGCAAACGGCGGCCGCCGTTCAGAAGGTCAAGAAGGTCAACAACGAACTTCAGGTCATTCAGCCCTCTTCGCTACTGGCCCGTAACAACGACGCGTGGCTGACGACCAAGATCAAGACCGAGATGCTCACCAATGGCTCGATCCCCGGTTCGCGCATCAAGGTCGTGACCGAGAACGGCATCGTTTACCTGCTCGGTCTGCTCACCCAGCAGGAGGCCACCCTCGCCACCAACCTGGTACAGGGCGTCAGCGGCGTGCAGAAGATCGTGAAGCTGTTTGAGTACATCGACTGATGCACATCATTCGCTCTGCTTAAGACCTTGTAGGAGCGTGCTTGCCCGCGATGGCGGTGGGTCAGCCAAGTAAATATCGCTGACCCAATGCAATCGCAGGCAAGAGCGCTCCTGCAATTCAAAGCAAAAAAAGGCGATCCGAGAGGATCGCCTTTTTCATTACTGCAGGATCAGCTACTTGACCACTTTCAAGCTCGGCCGGCCGGTTGGGCGCGGCGGCTCGTTGTCGGGTGGCGGCGTGTCGTCTTCGGACTGAAAGCCCTCGTCGTCATCTACCGCAGGCTCCAGATCAAACACCATGCCCTGACCATTCTCACGGGCGTAAATGCCCATGATTGCGGCTATAGGCACGTACAACGTGTGCGGCACACCGCCGAAGCGACCTTCGAAGCTGACAGCGTCGTTATCCATGTGCAAATGTCGAACCGCGCTGGGCGAAATGTTCAACACGATCTGCCCGTCGTTGGCGAAGCCCTGAGGGACTTGAACGGCGGGGTATTCAGCATTCACCAAAACGTGAGGGGTGCAATCGTTATCCACGATCCACTCGTAAAGAGCGCGAATCAGATAGGGGCGACTGGAGTTCATCAAACGGCTCCTAAGGCCTTAGCGCATGTCGCGTTCGACACCAGACAGACTTGCCTGGAATGCCTCACGCGCAAACTGGCGCTCCATATAATCAAGCAACGGCTTGGCAGGCCGTGGCAACTCGATACCCAGAATCGGCAGACGCCAGAGTATGGGCAATAGACAGCAATCAACCAGACTTTGCTCGTCGCTCAGGAAAAAAGCTTTTTCCGCGAACAGAGGCGAGACGCCGGTCAGGCTTTCGCGCAATTCCTTGCGCGCCTGAACACGTGCTGCTTCTTTGCTGCGCGGGTCCAGAATCAGATCCACCAATGCACACCAGTCGCGCTGGATCCGATGGATCAGCAGTCGACTGTTGGCTCGCGCTACCGGATAGACCGGCAACAACGGCGGATGCGGGTAACGCTCATCCAGGTATTCCATCACCACCGTCGACTCGTACAACGCCAGGTCGCGGTCGACCAGGGTTGGCACGCTGCCGTACGGATTCACCTCGATCAACTTGGGCGGATGACGCCCCTCTACCACATCAATGATCTCGGCGCTGACACCCTTCTCTGCGAGCACAATGCGCACGCGGTGGGAATAGTGGTCGGCGGGGTCGGAGTAACAGGCCAACCGGTTGGTCACGCCCATGGCGGTCCTCCTCGCTTGTTAAATTTTCAGAAGCAGAAAAAACGAACTCTCCCTGAAGGCGCTTTCGGCAACATCCACAGTGAGCGAGTGTTCGTCGCGGGCGACAAGATAGCTCATTTACTCAATGTAAATTCTGCAATCTTTCGCCAGTTACTCTACCCGCTCCGTGTGCCTGCCCCGAAAGCCGCTCCCCAGAGCACGTTTCTTGTGCAGCAGAGCTGTCGATAAATCATTGAACATCCTTCCAATATTCACGCTTGAGCAGATACGCGAACACAAAAAGCACGACGAGATACAGCAGCACGTAGGTGCCAATGCGCCGATGCCGAAGCTTGTCCGGTTCGGCCGAATACGCCAAAAACGTCACGAGGTTCTTGATCTTGTCGTCGAACTGCTCGGGCGTGAGGCTCCCGGTCTTGGGCACGATGGTTAACTGATCGCAGGCTTCGTGCGTCAAGGGCGAACCGGTCAGCGGGTCGTACTGCTTCTTCCCGTCCTCGACCCTCTGAATCTGCTTGCAACCAATAACCTGGCGCCCTTGCAGGCCCGCCAGCACGTTGGGCATACCGACATTGGGGAAAACCCTGTTGTTGACCCCCCACGGGCGCGCAGAGTCCTCGTAGAACGATCGCAGGTAGCCGTAGAGCCAGTCCGTACCGCGAACCCGGGCCACCAGTGTTAGATCGGGTGGCCCAGCGCCAAACCAGGCCTTGGCGTCAGCGGGCTGCATACCGATGCTCATGTGATCACCGAGCCTGGCACCGGTGAACACCAGTTTTTCCATCATGATGTCGTGAGGAATCCCCAGGTCGTCGGCCACTCGCTCGTAGCGCTGATACTTGGCGCTGTGACAGCCCATGCAATAGTTGACGAACGTCCGGGCGCCGTCTTGCAAGGCAGCCTTGTCTGACACATCAATGTCGACACTCTCAAGCTGCGGACCGCCGCGCTCGTCAGCAGCGAATAACAAAACAGGCATGACCGCGAGGATCAGCACCGCGAGTAGCTTTTTCATCAACCCGTCACCCTTTCTGGAACAGGTTTGGTCTTTTCGACACGTGTATAGAACGGCATCAGAATGAAATAAGCGAAGTACAGAAATGTGCACACCTGCGATAGCAGCGCGCGGGCCGGGCTGGGTGGGAGCACCCCGAGAACGCCCAGAATGATGAACGACACACAGAACATCAGGAGCCATAGCCGACTCAGCCAACCCTTGTAGCGCATGGACTTGACGGGGCTTCGGTCCAGCCATGGCAATACAAACAGCACCGCAATCGCGGCGCCCATGGCGATCACGCCCATGAGCTTGTCTGGAATGGCCCGCAAGATCGCGTAGAACGGCGTGAAATACCAGACCGGCGCGATATGCTCCGGGGTCTTGAAGGCATTGGCCGGTTCGAAGTTGGCTTGCTCGAGAAAGTAGCCGCCCATTTCCGGAAAGAAAAACACGACTGAGCAAAAGATGAACAGGAACACCACCACGCCGACGATATCTTTGACGGTGTAGTAAGGATGAAACGCGATGCCATCAAGCGGCACACCGTTTTCATCTTTGTACTTGTTGATGTCTACGCCATCCGGATTGTTCGACCCCACTTCGTGCAGAGCGAGAATGTGCAACACCACCAATCCGAGAATCACGATGGGCAGCGCTACGACGTGCAGCGCGAAGAAACGGTTCAGAGTGATGCCGGATATCAGGTAGTCGCCGCGAATCCATTGCGTCAAATCGTTGCCGATCACCGGAATGGCGCCAAACAGCGAAATGATCACCTGCGCGCCCCAATACGACATCTGCCCCCAGGGCAGCAGGTACCCCATGAACGCTTCAGCCATCAGTGCCAGATAAATCAGCATGCCGAAGATCCAGACCAGCTCGCGTGGCTTCTGGTATGAGCCATACAAAAGGCCCCGAAACATGTGCATGTAGACCACGATAAAAAACGCCGAAGCGCCGGTGGAGTGCAGTAACCGCAGAATCGAGCCGTATTCGACATCACGCATGATGTACTCGACTGAAGCGAAGGCGTCCTCCGCCGACGGCGTATAGCTCATCGTCAACCAGATACCGGTCACAATCTGGTTAAACAGCACCACCAGAGCCAGTGAGCCAAAAAAGTAGAAGAAATTGAAATTCTTGGGGACGTAATACTTACTGAGGTGGGCCTCCCACATCGAAGTAGCAGGGAAGCGCGCATCGATCCAGTCCATGAACTTGCTCATCACGCTTTCTCCTGATCGACACCAATGACGATGATTGAGTCTGACTCGTAGGAATGCGGTGGAACCGGCAGATTCAAGGGCGCGGGCTGCGATTTGTAGACGCGACCGGCAAGGTCGTAATGAGAGCCATGACAAGGGCAGAAATAGCCGCCAACCCAATCTTTGCCCAAGTCTACCGGAGCTACTTCTGGACGGAACGTCGGCGAGCAGCCCAAGTGGGTGCAAATGCCGATCAGCAGCAGAAGCTCGGGCTTGATAGAGCGAATGACGGGATCAACATATGCAGGCTGAACGGAGTTTTTGGACTCTGGATCAGACAACTGGCCCGATATCTTGCCCAGATTGCTGATGATTTCGTCAGTACGGCGAACGATGAAAACGGGCTGGCCGCGCCATTCTGCGATCATTTGCTGACCCGGCTCGATCTTGCTGACGTTCACTTTAACCGGTGCACCAGCAGCCTTGGCCTTGGCACTGGGAAACCATGATCCTACGAACGGGACCGCAGCCCCTACCGCTCCTGCTGTGCCTACCAAGGATGTGGCTGCGACGAGAAAGCGACGCCGGCCTGCATTCACGCCGTCATTGCCCATTACGTCTTCTCCCATCAGCTTTTTTAGGCCTGTGTGTCCATTTGCTCATTAAATTATTGTCCAGCTGTCCAGGTCCAATAATAGACGCCCACAAAAAAACGCCCAGCTCCGTGAGGAATCTGGGCGTTCTCTTTTGAACGAAGAGCGAATTAACGCTTCGAGTACTGCGGACGCTTACGCGCTTTACGCAGACCGACTTTCTTACGTTCAACTTCACGAGCGTCACGAGTGACGAAGCCTGCTTTACGCAGAGCGCCACGCAGAGTCTCGTCGTACTGCATCAGAGCGCGAGTGATACCGTGGCGGATTGCGCCAGCTTGACCACTTACGCCGCCGCCGATGACAGTGACGTAGATGTCGAACTTCTCGACAGTCTCGGTCAGTTCCAGCGGCTGACGAACTACCATGCGGGCAGTTTCGCGACCGAAGAAGTTGTCCAACGAACGGTTGTTGATGGAGATGTTACCGGTGCCCGGACGCAGGAAAACGCGTGCGGTTGCGGTCTTGCGACGGCCAGTGCCGTAATTTTGAGTCGCCGACATAATGAACTATTCCGTTAAAACTTCAGTTCTTGGGGCTGCTGAGCAGTATGAGGGTGTGCAGTGCCCGCATAGACTTTCAGCTTACGATACATGTCGCGACCCAGCGGGTTCTTAGGCAGCATGCCTTTTACCGCGGTCTCGATCACGCGCTCAGGAGCTTTGGCGATCAGCTTTTCAAAGTTGATCGACTTGATCCCGCCCGGGAAACCGGAGTGAGAGTAGTAGATCTTGTCGGTGGTTTTAGCACCAGTAACACGGATCTGCTCAGCGTTGATTACGACGATGTAGTCGCCGGTGTCAACGTGCGGAGTGTATTCCGGCTTGTGCTTGCCACGCAGACGGCTCGCGATTTCGGTGGCCAAACGACCCAGGGTCTGGCCAGCAGCGTCGACGACGAACCAGTCGCGCTTTACTGTTTCCGGTTTAGCGGTAAAAGTTTTCATTCTGTATAGCCTCAGGGGCCGCCTGCAAAAATTAGACGGCGGATCTTACTGAATAGTACGGTCTTTGACAAGTCAAAGGCCGCCGGGCACGGACGCTATAGGGGGCTCGGGTCAGCGCGTCCAATTGCGGCGGAGTCTTGAGCAGCGGCGCATCACTTCCGCTGCAAAGAGCTGCGGAATTATGCAGATTGCGAAAAAAATTTCAACCTGCTTTTATGTTTCTCTTTAATAGGAGCGCCAAATGGATTATCGCCAACTGGGCAAAACCGACCTCAATGTCAGCGCCATCTGCCTCGGCACCATGACGTGGGGCGAGCAAAACAGCGAGTCTGAAGCGTTCGCGCAAATTGAAAGGGCAAAATCGGCAGGCATCAACTTCATCGATACCGCCGAGATGTACCCGGTCCCGCCCAAACAGGAAACTTACGCCAGCACCGAGAGAATCATCGGCAACTGGTTCAAGAAAAGCGGTGATCGCAAGGACTGGATACTCGCCAGCAAGATCGCAGGTCCCGGCAACGGTATCGATTACATCCGTGATGGCCAGCTGAAATTCAACCGCGAACATATTGTCGCGGCCGTCGATGCCAGCCTTGAGCGCTTGCAGACCGATTATCTGGATCTCTACCAATTGCACTGGCCTGAGCGCAGCACCAACTTTTTCGGCAAGCTGGGCTATACGCACAAGGACGAAGAGTTCACGCCGCTGCTGGAAGTGCTGCAGGTGCTGGATGAGCAGGTGAAGGCTGGCAAGATTCGTCACGTCGGCCTATCGAATGAAACCCCGTGGGGCACGATGAAGTTCCTACACGCGTCCGAGAGCGGGCTGACGCGTCCGGTGTCAATCCAGAACCCGTACAACCTGCTCAATCGCAGTTTCGAAGTGGGCCTTGCAGAAATTGCCATCCGCGAGCAATGCGGCCTGCTCGCCTATTCGCCATTAGCCTTTGGGATGTTGTCTGGCAAATACGCGAACGGCGCTCGCCCCGCCAAAGGACGACTGAGCCTTTACAGCCGCTTCACTCGCTACTTCAATCCCGAATCGGAGGAGGTGTGCGCACGTTACGTGGCGCTGGCGAAGGAACACGGTCTGGATCCGGCTCAAATGGCGCTGGCTTTTGTCACATCCCGTCCGTTCGTGACCAGTAACATCATCGGCGCAACGAGCCTTGAGCAACTGGACAGCAACATTTCCAGCTTCGAGCTGAAGTTGTCCGAAGAGGTGCTGGCCGAGATTGATGCGATCCATAAAACCCAGCCTAACCCTGCACCTTGAATCCCTATCAGGCGATTAATTAACAACTGAGGCAGGGAGCTTGCTCGCGAGGCATAGGCATAAGCGATATGCCTCAAGCCTCTGACGACATTTTTGCGAGCATGCTCCCTCCTGCGATTTCCCGATCTTCAGGGCACCATGAGTTTCAACGCTGCCAGGAACGACCCAAAAAAGCCTATGCCCAGCCGTTACATGACGAGACTGGACACATTAGCCAAAAAATAAGACGATCACGCCGTTGCTTGACCACTTTCCCATATAAGAACAACAGATCATGTCTATTCAACACAACGTGCCATTGCGGCGCGTGAGTATTCTTGCGATTGACGGCGTCTTCGCTTCGACGTTGACGCAAGCCAAAGACTTTTTCCATCTCGCCAGCCTGCGCTACGGAAAACAGCTGGGACAGGGTTTGAAACCCGCTTTCGAAACGCGACTGGTCAGCCCGGACGGGCAATCGGTGCGCAGTTTCAGCGAGATCGTCCTGCCAGTCGAAAGTGCGCTTGAGAACAGCGACATTATCGTCCTGCCGGCTTTCTCCGACAATTTCGACACCCTTTGCGATCGTTATCCCCAAGTGCTCCCATGGCTGCGCGAGCAACATGCCAAAGGCGCCGTGCTGTGTGGCGAAGCCAGTGGCGTGTTCTGGCTGGCGCAGGCCGGGCTTCTGGACGGCAAGGAGGCGACCACTTACTGGCGATTCTTCAATGATTTTGCCGAGCGCTTTCCCAACGTACTGCTCAATCAGGAAAAACACCTGACCGACGCCGACAATCTGTATTGCGCGGGTGGCACGGTGTCAGCCTGCGACCTTTACATCTATCTGATCGAGCGATTCTGCGGCGCAAATGTCGCGCAGACCGTCGCACGCGACATTCTGTATGAAGTTCAGCGCAGTTACGCACCAGGCCGGATGGGATTTGGCGGTCAGAAGCTGCATCAGGATGTGATCATCCTGCAGATTCAGCACTGGCTGGAAGAGCACTTCGCGGACAAATTCCGTTTTGAAGATGTGGCTCGGGAGCATGGCATGAGCATTCGCAACTTCATGCGGCGCTTCCAGACGGCAACTGGCGACAAGCCATTGCATTACCTGCAACGCCTGCGGATCGAGACCGCCAAAGGGCTGTTGTCCGGCAGCCGCAAGAGCATCAAAACCATCAGCTACGAAGTGGGGTACGACGACGCGAGTTTCTTCGCACGCCTGTTCCGCCAGCACACCGAACTGTCACCGAATCAATACCGGCAGAAGTTTCAGCAGGCGGCCTGAGAGCAGCTACAAGCCTCAAGCCAAGAGCTGCAAGAGGATTCGCGCGCCCTCTTGCAGCTTTCAGCTTACAGCTTGTATTTGCTTCTAAGGTTTGTGAGCGCGAGACAGGAACTCGTGGGATTGCATCTCGAGCAAGCGGCTCAAGGTGCGCTGGAACTCGAAGTTCAGGCGTCCGCCCGTGTACAAATCCTTCAGCTCGACTTCCGCCGAAATGATCAGCTTGACGTTGCGATCGTAGAACTCGTCGACCATGTTAATGAAACGCCGGGCGATATCGTCGGTGGTGACGTTCATCTGGTAGACGCCGCTGATCAACACCGCGTGGAAGATCTTTCCGAGCTCGATGTAGTCGTTTTGGCTACGCGGGCCGTCGCACAACTCTCGGAAATCAAACCAGGCTACGTCGTCACAGGTACGAATGGCCTTGATTTCGCGATTCTCGATCATCAGCACGTCGTTTTCGATGGCCTTGGTGCATTCCGGCGTCAATGCGCGGAAGCTTTTGCGCAGGCTGTCTTCAGCCGCTTGATTGAGCGGGAAGTGGAACAGTTCGGCCTGTTCGAGGTGACGCAAACGGTAATCCACCCCGCTGTCGACGTTGACGATGTCGGTGTTCTGTTTGATCAGCGCAATGGCTGGCAGGAAGCGTGCTCGCTGCAAGCCGTCCTTGTAGAGACCATCCGGCACGATGTTCGAGGTCGCGACCAGCGTGACGCCGTTTTTGAACAGTTCTTCCATCAGCGTGCCCAGGATCATGGCATCGGTGATGTCGGAGACGAAAAACTCGTCGAAACAGATCACGCGCGCTTCATCTGAAAAGCGCTTGGCGATCAGCGTGAGCGGGTTCTTCTCGCCTTTAAGCGTTTTCATTTCTTCGTGAACGCGCTTCATGAACCGGTGAAAGTGCGTGCGCACCTTGTCTTCAAAAGGCAGCGCCTCGAAGAACGTGTCCACCAGATACGTTTTGCCGCGTCCGACGCCCCCCCAGAAGTACAGTCCTTTGACCACATTCACTTCTTTCTTGCCAAACAACTTGCCGAGAAGGCCCGGCTTGGTTTGGTGCGCAGCCACGAGGTCGTCGTACAGACGCTGCAAATGGCGCACAGCGTTTTCCTGCGCGGCATCGTGGAAGAAGTCGGGGCGTTTCAGGTCAGCCTGGTATCGTTCTAGGGGGGTCATAGTTTTCGTTGGCTAGGGAGCAAAAACGGGCCGCCACTGTAGCGATGGCCCGAGGGATTGGCAATCAGTCCTGTTGCGGGGCCAGCGCAAGCTTCAGGCTTTCCATCGCGGCATCACGCGCCGCGTCGTCGGCGAACTCAGGACTGTCAGCCACACATTGGCCATCAAGCCAGACCGAGAACGCTTGCCCTTCACTTCTCACGTCAAGCGGACCGCCTTGTTGCAGTTGCTTACTGGCAACGCCGGCAGCCTTGCCATCGGCGAAATTGCGCGATAACAGCAATTGCTCGCCATCAGCCGCCAGCAGACGGAAACGGAAGCTGCCGTCGTCGTCACGGAAGCTGACAAAACGCGCGCCCTTGCTGGCCTTTTTCTTTGCTGCAGTTGTTGTATGGGCAGCGCTGCCGAATGAACGCAAGCCTACCGCCTCGCGCAGCTCACCCAGAAACGGCGTGGCAGTGCGACGGGCTTTTTCAGCGCCGGCCAGCAGGATGTCTTCCAGATCGGCAGGACGCTCGATCAGGCGGTGATAGTTTTCTCGCGCGTCGCCCAGCTCGCTGTCGAGCAACTGAAACAGACGCTGCTTCGCGTCACCCCAACCCAGTCCCTGTAACAGATCAGCGCGGAATTCAGCGCACTGCTCTTTGCTGGCAAAGGCCTGGTACAGCGTAAACAGATGGGAGTTGTCCGGGTCTTTGGCTTCGCCGGGCAGGCGCGAGTCGGTGACGATGCGTGAGATCGCATCTTTCATCTCTTTGCCGCTACTGAACAACGGGATGGTGTTGTCGTAGCTTTTCGACATTTTGCGCCCATCAAGGCCAGGCAGCGTAGCGACGCTTTCCTCGATCAAGGCTTCGGGCATGACGAAAAATTCTTTGCCATTGCCGAACAGATGATTGAAACGCTGGCCGATATCACGGGCCATTTCCACGTGCTGGATCTGGTCGCGGCCGACCGGCACTTGATGGGCGTTAAACATCAGGATGTCCGCGGCCATCAGTACCGGGTAGCTGTACAAGCCCATGGTGATGCCTGCATCGGGGTCATCGCCAGTCTCGACGTTCTTGTCCACGGAAGCCTTGTAGGCGTGGGCGCGATTGAGCAAGCCCTTGGCTGCGACGCAGGTCAAAAGCCAGGTCAGCTCCGGAATCTCGGGAATGTCGGACTGGCGGTAGAAAGTCACGCGATCAACGTCCAGCCCAGCGGCCAGCCAGGTGGCGGCGATTTCCAGACGCGAGCGCTGAATGCGCAGCGGGTCATCGCATTTGATCAGGGCATGGTAGTCCGCCAGGAAATAAAATGAATCGGCGTCGTTCTGGCGGCTGGCAACGATGGCCGGGCGGATGGCGCCCGCGTAGTTGCCCAAGTGAGGCGTGCCGGTGGTGGTGATACCGGTCAGGATACGAGTGGTCATGGTTAGTCGCTTATTCTGGGTACTGCGATCAATTCGAGAGACGCGGCAGGACCAGATCCTTGAGATCGGTCAACTTGCCGTGAAAAAAGTGTCCGCATTCTGCCACTTTCAGTAGCTCATGGGGGCGCGACAACGCGTCGGACCAGTCATACACGAGTTGTGGGTCGACCACTTCGTCGTTTTCCGGCTGGATCAGGGTCAGCGGGCCATTTTGCGGGAGTGCATTCATGTCGGCGATGCGCATGACAGCAGGCGCAATCATGAACAGGTGAGCAACCGTTTCACCCTTCGCTTCCAGGCGACCGCCAAGGGTTGCGGCAACGAATCCACCGAAAGAGAACCCCAACAGGGTCAGCGGTAATGTGGGGTGTTTGTCCCGCAGCCATTGGGTGACAGCCTCGGCATCATCGACTTCGCCCTGGGCCATGTCGGAACTGCCGGCACTCGCGCCAACGCCCCTGTAGTTGAAGCGCAAAGTGATCAGCCCGGCATCGCGAGCCGTGCGTTGCAGCGTCGAGACCACTTTATTGAGCATCGTGCCGCCCTGAACCGGGTTAGGATGGCATATCAGCGCCACGCCCCTTGGGTCTTCAAGGTCGAGGTAAAGGGCTTCCAGTTGGCCGACGGGGCCATCGATGAATACAGGGTTTTCGCGGATGAGCAAGAATGAACTCCGTGACCTTGCAAAAGGTCGACTCGTCTAGCTGATGTCTGTGGCTGATAATCGCGATGCGTCGCGGGTATACAGCGCAGGTTCGAGCCGTTAACGTAAAGCAAAGCCGTTTATAGAGGAAGGACTCGTGGAACACTCGCTCTTAGTTTGGTTGTTGCCGATCATCGCACTGGTCGCCGGTGTCGTCATTGGCTTCCTCGTGGCCCGCCTGGTGCCCAGCGCTGCCCCCAGCAGTACCCAGCGCCAGCTGGATGACGTTCAGGAGCGTTTTGACACGTATCAGAACGAAGTGGTTACCCACTTCAACAGCACCGCTAATCTGGTCCAGAAGCTGTCTCAGAGCTATCAGGACGTACAAGAACACCTGGCCAACGGCGCCAACCGCCTGGCACTGGACGATCTGACCCGCCAACGTCTGCTGGCCGCTTTACACCCGGACGCGATCCAGCCACCCCGCGATCGCCTGACACCCCCGCGCACTGCCGCCGAGCCTCCGAGGGATTACGCACCAAAGATGCCAAACACCCCTGGCATGCTGGATGAGCATTACGGTTTGAAGAAGTAAGCCGAAAGGCAAAGAAAATAGCCCGCCGCTGAGGTCATCAGCAGCGGGCTTTTTTTTGGCCACCTGCGTGGGTGCCTGTGTTTGATTCTGGCCGGAAGCCGGAAAAGGCCAGCTTGCCGACGATCTGCGCGCGGCGGTAGCCACCCTGAGCACGCGGTCTGTCGGATAAACTGAGGCGCTTGATTCTGGGGCAGCTCCGGTCGGGCGCTACCCCGGACTCATCGTCGGCAAGCCGGCCTCCTAAGCCCTTCGGGCAGAACCACATCGCGAAAGCAGCACGAACCATATAGGAGCGCACTTGCCCGCGATTACGGTGTATCAGCCAATGGTGCACCGATGGCAAAACCGGTTTCGCGGGCAAGCGCGCTCCCACAGGGAATACTTGACCTCTTTGTAGGTCCGGCAACAGCTCTCGATACCGGCCCGGCCACAAAAAACCCGCCAATCACGGCGGGTTCTTCGTATAACCGATAGCGTTTAGATCACGCCACGCGTTCTCAGCAGTTCCAGCACCTGCTTGACGCTTTCGTCGACATTCAACGACTGGGTGTCGATGACGAGGTCGGCGTTGAGCGGCACGTCGTATGGGAAGGACTCACCGGGGATGTTGTCCTTGTCGGCGGCGTAAAGACCCTGCGGGTCGCGTTCGCGACAGACCTGCGGCGAAGCCTGCACGTAGACGGTAACCAAACGGTCATCGCCAATCAGGCCCTTGGCGTTTTCGCGCCCTGCGGCATCCGGCGCAACGAAGGCAGCCAGCGTCAGCAGACCGGCCTCGTTGAACTGACGCGACACATGTGCCGCACGGCGCCAGTTTTCGGTACGACCGGCGCGATCCTGAGGCAATCCCTTGTTCAGGTCTTGACGCAGGTTCTGACCGTCCAGCACGAACACAGCGCGGCCCATGTCGAACAGCTTTCGCTCGACGGCGTAGGCCAAGGTGCTTTTGCCTGCGCCAGAAAGGCCGGTAAACAGGACCGTCGCAGGCTTCTGACCAAAGCGTTGCGCGCGCTCCTGCACCGAAACATGCGCCTGCTCACCATGATAGCTTGAGCCGCCTGCATTGACCGCCTTGGCGATGATCATGCCTGCACCGACCGTGCCGTTGGTCAAGCGGTCGATCACGATGAAAGAGCCTGTGGTGCGGTTGCTGTCGTAGCCATCCAGCGCAATCGGGCTGTCGAGGCTGATCTTGACGCGACCGATCTCATTCAATTGCAACGAGCTGGCAGCGCCCTCCTCCAGCGTGTTCACATCAACACGGTGGGTGATGCTGGCAATTGAGCCAGGCACGTAGCTGGTAGCACGCTTGATGTCGTACTTCTTGCCCGGCAACATCGGTTCTTCAGCCATCCAGACCAGCATGGCGTCGAACGCGTCGGTCACTTGCGGGACGTTATCGGCATGCACCAGCACGTCGCCACGGGAGATGTCGATCTCGTCTTCCATGGTCAGCGTCACAGCCTGACCCGGACCTGCGTGCTCCAGTTCGCCCTCGAACGTGACGATGGATTTTACGCGGCTGCTTTTGCCCGACGGCAGTACAACCACTTCGTCACCCTTGTGGACGATACCGCTGGCGAGCGTGCCAGCGAATCCACGGAAATTAAGGTTCGGACGGTTGACGTATTGCACGGGGAATCGCAGGTCGGTGTAGTTACGGTCGTTGGCGATCTCGACGGTTTCAAGAATCTCCATCAGTGACTGACCGGTGTACCAGGGCGACCGCTCGCTCTTGTTCACTACGTTGTCGCCTTTGAGCGCCGACATCGGCACGAAGGCCATCGTGGTCGGCTTGAAGGCGATGCCGTCGGCAAACTGGAGGTAATCGCTTTTGATGGACTCGAACACGCTTTGGTCAAAGCCGTTGAGGTCCATCTTGTTGATGGCGACAACGATGTGCTTGATGCCCAGCAAAGACGCGATGTAGCTGTGACGACGCGTCTGGGTCTGCACGCCGTAGCGGGCGTCTACCAGAATGATTGCCAGGTCGCATGTGGATGCGCCGGTGGCCATGTTGCGGGTGTACTGCTCGTGGCCCGGCGTATCGGCAATGATGAATTTGCGCTTGGCCGTCGAGAAATAGCGGTACGCGACATCGATGGTGATGCCCTGCTCACGCTCGGCCTGCAAACCGTCGACCAGCAGCGCCAGATCGACGTCGTCCCCTGTTGTGCCGGACTTCTTGGAGTCACGGGTGATGGCTTCAAGATGGTCTTCGTAGATCATCTTGGAATCGTGCAGCAGACGCCCGATCAGCGTGCTCTTGCCGTCATCGACATTGCCACAGGTAAGAAAGCGCAGCATCTCTTTGCGTTCGTGCTGGCCCAGGTACGCGAGGATGTCCTCGCTGATCAAATCAGATACGTGCGACATGACAACCCCTTAGAAATAACCCTGACGTTTCTTTTCTTCCATCGAGCCTGCGCCATCGTGATCGATGACCCGGCCCTGACGCTCGGAAGTTCGCGTGAGGAGCATTTCCTGAATGATGTCGGTAAGGCTGACAGCTTCGGATTCGACAGCGCCCGTCAACGGGTAGTCGCCCAGCGTACGGAACCGGACCTTCTTCTTGACGATGCGCTTTTTGTCTTCATCGCTCAGATGATTACGCAAGCGATCGTCGTCGATCATGATCCAGGTGCCGTTCATTTCAATGACTTCACGTTCGGCTGCGAAATACAGCGGCACAATCGGGATGCCTTCGAGATAGATGTACTGCCAGATGTCCAGCTCGGTCCAGTTGGAGAGCGGGAACACGCGGATCGACTCGCCTTTGTTGACGTTGCCGTTATAGACGTTCCACAGCTCTGGACGCTGGTTTTTCGGGTCCCAGCGGTGCTTGGTATCACGGAAGGAGTACACACGCTCTTTGGCGCGGGATTTCTCTTCGTCCCTGCGCGCCCCACCGAAGGCGGCATCGAAACCGTGTTTGTCGAGGGCCTGCTTAAGGCCTTGAGTCTTCATGATGTCGGTGTGCTTTGAACTGCCGTGGGTCAGCGGGTTGATACCCTGCGCAACGCCGTCCGGGTTGACGTGGACGATCAGGTCCAGGCCCATTTCCTCGACCATCTTGTCTCGGAATTTATACATTTCCTGGAATTTCCAGCGCGTATCGACGTGCATCACCGGGAACGGCAATTTGCCAGGAAAGAACGCCTTGCGTGCCAGGTGCAGCATCACGGCGGAGTCTTTGCCAACGGAGTAGAGCATCACCGGGTTATCGAACTCGGCGGCTACCTCGCGGATGATGTGGATGCTTTCCGCCTCCAGCTGTTTCAGATGCGTCAGTTTGTCGACCATGGTTACTCACGGGGGATAACGTTCTTTATGGAAGGCCAGCGGGCCGTATTCGCGCCGGGGACTTTAGCACAGCGCATAATTCTATTCAGACACCGAACTAGATCGAAACGATCTATCCATATAGCTCACAAGCAGGTGAATTCAGATCGGATTGGGGCAATCGATAAACAGATGCTCAAGCGCAAAACGTCGCGCCAGATAATCACCCAATGCCTGCACTCCATAGCGCTCAGTGGCGTGATGACCTGCGGCGATGAAGCTGATTTCATTCTCGCGCGCACTGTGGAAAGTCTGCTCGGAGGCCTCACCGCTCAAGAACAAATCAACCCCGGCGAGCACCGCCTGATCAATGTAGCCCTGCCCGCCTCCCGTGCACCAGCCGACCCGTCGGATCATTGCACTGCCTTCAATCAAAAGCGGCTCCCGACCCAACGCGTCCCGGACCCGATGAGCGAAGTCGCGGGCGGTAACCGGCTCACTTAACGAGCCCACCAAGCCAACGATCTTTGGATTATCCGGGTCCAGCGGCCCTTCGACCGTAATGTCGAGTTGCCGCGCCAGCTGCACGTTGTTACCCACGTCCGCGTGCACGTCCAGCGGCAGGTGGTAGGCGAGCAGGCTGATGTCGTGCCTGAGCAGAGTCTTTAGGCGACGCTGCTTCATGCCTGTGACGCAGGGGTTTTCACCCTTCCAGAAATAACCGTGATGAACCAGTATCAAGTCGGCATTTGCTTGCACCGCTGCGTCCAGCAATGCCTGGCTCGCCGTGACGCCACTGACAATACGCGTGACCTGCGGACGGCCCTCAACTTGCAAGCCGTTCGGGCAATAATCCGGAATCCGCGCGCTGTTCAAATAGCGGTCGGCTTCCTCCACCAGCGTGCTCAAGGCCACAGCCATAAAAGACTCCTAAATATGCAGTTCAGACCTTCTCGGTCCTCGTATAATGCCCGCCATTATGGCGCAGGTGACACCCAGTATTGCTGCGCTACAACCTTAGGACGGGCTCAATGTTCAAAGCGCTGCGTTTTCTCGGCTGGCCACTGCTCGCTGGCGTGCTTATCGCTTTACTGATTATCCAGCGTTACCCGCAATGGGTCGGCCTTCCGACTCAGGACGTTAACCTGCAACAGGCGCCGCAGACCGCAACGGTGCAACAAGGCCCTGTGTCGTACGCCGATGCCGTCAGCAGCGCAGCTCCGGCAGTCGCCAATCTGTACACGACCAAGATGGTCAATAACAACAAACCGAGCCATCCGCTGTTCGAAGACCCGCAGTTTCGGCGTTTCTTCGGCGACAACCTGCCCAAGCAGCGCCGCATGGAATCAAGCCTTGGCTCGGCCGTGATCATGAGCCCCGAGGGTTACTTGCTGACCAACAACCACGTCACCTCGGGCGCCGACCAGATTGTCGTCGCACTCAAGGACGGTCGTGAGACCATTGCGCGGGTAATCGGCAGCGACCCGGAAACGGATCTGGCGGTATTGAAGATCGATCTGAAAAACCTGCCCGCGATCACGCTGGGCCGCTCCGAGAACATCCGTATCGGTGACGTCGCTTTGGCCATCGGCAACCCGTTCGGTGTCGGCCAGACTGTCACCATGGGCATTATCAGCGCCACGGGCCGCAATCAGTTGGGGCTTAACACCTACGAAGATTTCATCCAGACCGACGCTGCGATCAACCCCGGCAACTCGGGCGGTGCGCTGGTGGACGCCAACGGTAATCTGACCGGCATCAACACCGCGATCTTCTCCAAATCCGGAGGCTCGCAAGGCATTGGCTTTGCCATCCCCACCAAGCTGGCGCTTGAGGTGATGAAGTCGATCATCGAACACGGTCAGGTGATTCGCGGGTGGCTGGGAATTGAAGTGCAGCCGTTGACGCAGGAACTGGCAGAGTCATTTGGTCTGAAGGATCGTCCGGGTATCGTGGTGGCCGGGATTTTCCGCGACGGTCCAGCGCAGAAGGCAGGCTTGCAGTTGGGCGATGTGATCCTCAGCATCAACGGCGAACCGGCCGGCGATGGGCGCAAGTCGATGAATCAGGTAGCCCGCACCAAGCCTACCGACAAGATCGCGATTCAGGTCATGCGCAATGGCAAGGAGCTGACGCTCACTGCAGAAGTGGGGTTGCGTCCACCGCAGACGCCAGCGGCGGCCAAAGAGGCTGATGATTGATTCACCGGACATAGAGCATCTGTAGGCGCGAATTCATTCGCGAGGCGGCGGACCTGATTCAACTCAGAGCGCCGCTTCGCAAACAAGTTGCCTCCTACAGAGGCAGGCTATGCCTTATAAATCGCCCAACGCATCGACCAGCGCCTGATTCTGCTCAGGCGTGCCGATGCTGATCCGCAAGAACTGCGCAATCCGCTGTTGCTTGAAATGCCGAACGATGACGCCCTGTTCACGCACTTTGGCTGCCAGCGCCGCCGCATCGTGTAACGGGTGACGGGCGAAGATGAAATTGGCGGCCGAGGGCAGCACCTCGAATCCTTTACCCTCCAGCTGCTTGACCAGCGTTTCACGACTGGCAATCACCGCCTTGCAGGTCTGCTCGAAATGCTCGCGATCATCGAATGCAGCGGCTGCGCCAGCGATGGCGATTCGGTCCAGCGGATAGGAGTTGAAGCTGTTCTTGACCCGCTCAAGCGCCTCGATCAAATCCGGGTGCCCTACCGCCAGCCCGACCCGCAACCCTGCCAGTGAGCGGGATTTGGACAGCGTCTGGGTCACCAGCAGGTTCGGGTAGCGCTTAACCAGCGTGATCGCCGTCTTGCCACCAAAGTCGATGTAAGCCTCGTCCACGATGACCACAGAGTCCGGATTGGCCTTCAGTATCTGCTCGACCGCACCAAGCGCCACCACGCAGCCGGTGGGCGCGTTCGGGTTGGGGAAGATGATGCCGCCGTTCGGGCCGACGTAATCCTCGACACGAATCTGAAACTGCTCATCCAGCGGCACTGCGGTGTACTCGATGCCGTAAAGCCCGCAATAGACGGGATAGAAGCTGTAGCTGATATCCGGAAACAACAAAGGCTTGTCGTGCTGGAAGAACGCGTTATAGGCGTGTGCCAGCACCTCATCGGAACCGTTACCCAGGAACACGTGACTGGTCTCAACGTCGTAATAACGGGCGACGGCCTGTTTGAGCTGATCGCCGTTGGGGTCCGGGTACAAGCGCAGGTTGTCGTTGACCTCAGCACGCATCGCCTCAATAGCTTTGGGTGAAGGGCCGTAAGGGTTTTCATTGGTGTTGAGTTTCACCAGCTTGGTCAGCTTGGGTTGTTCGCCCGGCACATAAGGCACGAGGTCACGCACGAAGGGACTCCAGAATTTGCTCATGCTTTTTTGCCTTCTTGTACGTTATCGACGATCCGGTATTCGGCGCTGCGAGCGTGAGCAGTCAATGACTCGCCACGCGCCAGCACGGAAGCCGTCTTGCCGAGTTCGGACGCGCCCTGCTCCGAGCAATAGATGATCGAGGAGCGCTTCTGAAAATCGTAAACACCCAGCGGTGAGGAGAACCGCGCGGTGCCGGACGTGGGCAAGACGTGGTTGGGGCCTGCGCAATAGTCGCCCAGGGCCTCACTGGTGTGACGCCCCATGAAGATAGCGCCGGCATGACGAACGTGTGGCAACCAGGCCTCAGGATCAGCCACCGACAACTCAAGATGCTCCGGCGCAATGCGATTGACGACCTCAAGCGCTTGCTGCATGTCGGCGACCTTGATGAGTGCGCCACGGCCACTGATCGATGTCTTGATGATCCCGGCGCGCTCCATGGTCGGCATCAAGCGCGCGATGCTGGCGGCCACACGGTCAAGGAACTCGCCATCGGTGCTGACCAGAATCGCTTGCGCGTCTTCGTCATGCTCGGCCTGGGAGAACAAGTCCATGGCAATCCAGTCCGGATCGGTTTTGCCATCACACACCACTAGAATCTCGGAAGGACCAGCGATCATGTCGATCCCAACCTGGCCGAACACATGACGCTTGGCGGTTGCGACATAGATATTGCCGGGACCAACGACCTTGTCGACCTGCGGCACACTCTCGGTGCCATAAGCGAGCGCGGCCACGGCCTGAGCGCCACCGATGGTGAACACCCGGTCGACGCCTGCAATGCAAGCCGCCGCCAGCACCAGCTCATTGAGCTCGCCGCGGGGCGTGGGCACGACCATCACTACCTCGCCGACACCGGCGACTTTCGCCGGGATGGCGTTCATCAGCACAGACGATGGGTAGGAGGCCTTGCCACCCGGCACATACAGACCGGCGCGATCCAGCGGAGTGACTTTCTGGCCCAGCACCGTGCCATCGGCCTCGGTATAGCTCCAGGAGTCCTGCTTTTGCTTTTCGTGATAAATCCGTACGCGATCCGCAGCTTTTTCAAGCGCCTGCCGTTGTGCGGGAGTGATACGCGTCAGGGCGAGCTCGAGGCGCTCGCGAGGAAGAATCAGATCAGCCATCGACGCCACCTCCAGCCCGTCGAATCGCTGGGTGTATTCCACCAAAGCAGCATCGCCGCGCTCGCGCACGTTCTTGATTATCTCCAACACCCGCTGATTGACTGAGTCATCAGACACACTTTCCCAGCTCAGCAGATGATCCAGATGTCGAGCGAAATCCGGGTCAGCAGCGTTGAGTCGGCGAATGTCGGTGGAAGTGGTCATAGCGGAGCCTCAGTGATTGGCGGTTATCTCGGGTGCCGTAAGTGGACGAAGTCCATAAGCTACCAAGCTATCCGCGCGGGCACCTGAGAATTTGGCTATGACACGGATAGTCGGGCGCAACCTGACGTTGCGCTTATCGATCAGCCGCGGTGTCGCGACTCAACTGCGTCACGCAGCGTGTCGATCAACGCCTGGATGCGGGCGTGTTGCATCTTCATCGAAGCCTTGTTGACGACCAGGCGTGAGCTGATGTGGGCAATCAGATCCTGAGGTTCAAGACCATTGGCGCGCAGTGTGTTGCCGGTATCGACGACGTCGATGATTTTATCTGCCAGCCCTACAAGGGGCGCCAGCTCCATCGAGCCGTACAGCTTGATGATATCGACCTGACGACCTTGCTCGGCGTAGTAACGCTTGGCCACGTTGACGAACTTGGTGGCGACGCGCAGACGCCCCTTGGGCTCGCTTGCTCCCACGGCCCCGGCGGTCATCAGCTTGCACTGTGCAATTTGCAGGTCCAGCGGCTCGTAGAGCCCCTGGCCGCCGTACTCCATCAGAACATCTTTGCCCGCGACGCCCAGATCGGCCGCGCCATGCTCGACATAAGTCGGCACATCGGTCGCACGAACGATCAACAAGCGCACATCGGCCTGGGTCGTCGAAATGATCAATTTGCGGCTCTTGTCCGGATTCTCGGTCGGCACAATGCCCGCGGCAGCGAGCAACGGCAACGTGTCATCAAGAATACGGCCCTTGGACAGTGCAATGGTCAACATGAGAAGCGTAAGTCCTTATCAGGAAGCTTGTGCCGGGTCGCAATCGGCGACCGGCTACCTCCAAGCCGAGGTACGGCTTGAAGTGAAAGAATCAGAAAGTCATACCGCATTCGGCAACTGGCTCCGGCACTTGCGCCAATCAATATCATCGGCGAGTACCAGAGCCAGCCAGCACACGTCTGGGACGACTAGCCCGGAACGCGGCGGATCTTCGCGCCCAGCATTTGCAGCTTCTCTTCGATGCACTCATAACCACGGTCGATGTGGTAGATGCGGTCGATCAGCGTATCGCCCTCGGCGATCAACGCCGAGATGACCAGACTGGCAGAAGCACGCAGGTCAGTTGCCATCACTGGTGCGCCTTTCAGCTTGGTGCAGCCCGTGACGATGGCGGTGTTGCCCTCGACCTGGATCTGCGCGCCCATACGATGCATTTCGTACACGTGCATGAAGCGGTTTTCGAAGATCGTCTCGATGACCGCGCCCGTGCCTTCGGCAATTGCGTTGAGCGAGATGAACTGCGCTTGCATGTCCGTCGGGAAAGCCGGGTATGGCGCGGTGCGCACATTGACAGCCTTTGGACGCTTGCCGTGCATGTTCAGCTCGATCCAGTCCTTGCCGGTCGTGATCTCGGCGCCCGCTTCACGCAGCTTTTCGAGAACGGCCTCAAGGATGGTTGGGTCGGTGTCTTTGAGTTTGACCCGCCCACCCGTGGCGGCAGCAGCCACCAGGTAGGTGCCGGTCTCGATACGGTCCGGCATGACTTTATAGGTCGCCGAGCCCAGACGCTTCACACCGTCGATGGTGATGGTGTCGGTGCCTGCGCCGGAGACTTTTGCACCCATGGCATTGAGGAAGTTCGCCAGATCGACGACTTCAGGCTCGCGGGCAGCGTTTTGTAACACACTCCGACCGTTGGCCAGAGCTGCGGCCATCATGATGTTCTCGGTGCCGGTCACGCTGACGGTATCGAAGAAGAAATGTGCACCACGCAAGCCACCTTCCGGTGCCTTGGCCTTGATGTAGCCACCTTCGACGTCAATGACTGCGCCCATGGCTTCAAGACCACGGATGTGCAGATCAACCGGACGCGAACCAATGGCGCAACCGCCAGGCAATGCCACTTCGGCCTCGCCGAAACGAGCAACCATAGGGCCCAGCACAAGGATCGATGCACGCATGGTTTTCACCAGTTCGTACGGCGCGATCAGGGTCTTGATGGTGCGTGGATCGATTTCAACGCTGAGCTTTTCATCGATGATCGGCTCGATCCCCATACGACCGAACAGCTCGATCATGGTGGTGATGTCGTGCAGGTGTGGCAGATTCTGAACGGTCACTGGCCCATCGGCCAGTAGCGTAGCTGCAAGAATCGGCAGGGCAGAGTTCTTTGCCCCGGAAATGCGGATTTCGCCATCAAGACGAACGCCGCCAGTAATAATCAGTTTGTCCATTAGAATCTCGACGCCAATAGGCTCAGGTGCGCTCGGCCCATGCAGCGCGGCTGAAAAATTTCATGGTGACCGCGTGGATGCTGCCATCAGCGATCCAAGGGTTCAAATGCGCATAGATCTGCTGCTGACGCTTGACTGGACTCAGTGTAGCCAGCTCGTCGCTGATCACGTTCAGCTGAAAGTTGCAGCCTTCGCCCTCAACTTCCACTTGAATCTGCGGCAGCTTAGTTTCAAGGAAGCTTTTAACTTCTACGGCCTGCATGCTTAACCTCAATCGGCGCCCTAAGCGCGGGGGTCGGCCATCATACAAAAAAGCCCTCTCGTTGCGAACCCTACTTTGTAGGAGACGGACGAGGGGCCTGATCGATAAGGGCCATCAATGGTGCTGGAGGACTTCGGTCAACTCCGAGACCTGAGCGATTTTTCGCATGTCGTCGGGCAGCGCCTGCACACTGACTGTCTTGCCAGCGGCAGCGCCATCGCGCATGAAACCCAAGAGCAGGGCGAGCCCGACGCTGCTTGATTTCTCTACGGCAGCACAGTCGATCACCAGTGCCGACAACTCACTCGCCTTGATCAGATCGGCGCCCTGCTTACGCAAGGCTGGCCCGGTCCGATAATCGAGTACGCCAACCAGCCTGATCTCGCCTGCTGCGCCAACTTGTACGCTTGCCTGGGTCATTGCGTAGTCTGTTCCGACTTGGAAGCTTCTTTGGCCTTGGCCACTTCACCGGCCCAACCATTGATAGTCTTGTCCAGATCATTGCCGTTACGCTGCATGGCGTCAGAGAACTGATCACGGAACAGCTTGCCAATGTTGATACCATTGATGATCACGTTACGCACTTTCCACTCGTTGTTAAGCTTCACCAACGTATAGGAAACCGGGTAAATCGCCCCGCCACTGCCTTTGACCTGCATATCCACCGAAGTACGGTCGGCCGCTTCTTCCTTGGCTGGCGCAACGATGATGCCCTGATTGTTGTACTCAAGCAGCGCGTTGCCATAGAACTGAATCAGGCTGCGCTTGAAATTTTCCTGGAAACGCTGCATTTGATCCGGCGTCGCATTGCGTGAGTACTTGACCGTCATGATGCTTTTGGAAATGCCGTCGGCGTCGATGACCGGCCCAACGATCCCGTTCAGCGCGTCATAGAAAGCGCTCGGATTGCTTTTGTACTCTTCTTTATGGGCGGCCAGGTCGCTCAGCAAGCGCTTGGTCGTGTCATCCACCAGATCATGGGCAGACTGGGTCGATGCGGCAGCACTGGCCATCATCGGCAAGACCGCCAGCAATACCAGCAGCCCACGGCGCAGAATTGAAATCATGAAAAACTCCTCATTTGGCGTCTTTGCTCACGGTATTCATCAAAAATTTACCGATCAGATCTTCGAGTACCAGCGCCGACTGTGTGTCGTGAATGGTGCTGCCGTCTGTGAGCAACTTGTCATCGCCCCCCACGCTGATACCAATGTACTTCTCACCCAACAGGCCCGCCGTCAGGATTGAAGCGGTGGAATCCAGAGGCAGATTGTTGACCCGCTTCTGCACTTCCATCGTCACGCGGCCGGTGAAGGTGTCGCGATCCAGATCGATTGCCGTGACCTTGCCGATAGTCACACCGGCCATGGTCACCTTCGCTCTGACAGTCAAACCGGCCGAATTGTCGAAATAAGCATAAAGTTTATAGCTGTCGTTGGTCGCGCTGGCTGTCAGACCGCTGACGCGCAAGGCGAGCAACAGCAAAGCCAGTATCCCGGCCAGCAGGAACAGGCCGACACCGGTTTCGAGGGTGCGGTTTTGCATCAGAAGTCTCCAAACATCAAAGCGGTCAAAATAAAGTCCAGGCCCAATACGGCCAGCGAGGCATACACCACGGTCTTGGTCGTGGCACGACTGATACCTTCTGATGTGGGCTCACAGTCATAGCCTTGGAACACGGCAATCCAGGTCACCACAAAAGCGAACACAACGCTTTTGATTACACCGTTCAGCACGTCATCGGTAAACGAAACACTGTTTTGCATGTTCGACCAGAAGGAGCCTTCGTAAACACCCAACCAGTCGACAGCTACCCACGAGCCTCCCCAGATACCCACAACGCTAAAAATCATGGCCAGCAATGGCAGTGAAATGAATCCCGCCCAAAGGCGCGGCGCGACGATGTATTTCAAAGGATCGACGCCGATCATCTCCAGACTGGAGAGCTGCTCGGTGGATTTCATGTTGCCAATCTCGGCGGTCAATGCAGACCCGGCGCGACCGGCAAAGAGCAGCGCCGTGACGACAGGCCCCAGCTCTCGCAGCAGTGTCAGTGCAACCATCTGCCCTACCGCTTGTTCCGAACCGTACTTGGCCAGGATGCTGAAGCCCTGCAGCGAGAGGACCATGCCGATGAAGACGCCGGATACAACAATAATCGCAAGCGACATAACGCCAACCGAGTACAACTGGCGCACCAACAACTGGAATCCACCACCAATCCCGCCTCGTCCCAGCAAGGCATGAACCAGAAAAATACCCGAGCGACCCAACACTGCAACAATATCGATAGCGGACCGCCCCATCAGGCGAACCCGCTCCATCAGTGACTTTCTGCGCATCAGCGCTTCCCCAAAAGATCTTCGCGATAATCCGCTGCCGGAAAGTGAAACGGTACAGGACCGTCCGGATCGCCAGTCATGAATTGACGAATGCGCGGGTTGTCCGACTCCATCAACTCATCCGGCGTTCCATGTCCCAGCACCTGCCCATCACCGACCACGTACAGGTAGTCAGCAATACTGGCGGTCTCCGCGAGGTCGTGAGACACAACAATACTGGTGATTCCGAGCGCGTCATTGAGCAAGCGGATCAAGCGCACGAGAACGCCCATCGCAATCGGGTCTTGCCCAACGAATGGCTCGTCATACATGAGAATTTGTGGGTCGAGCGCAATCGCACGGGCCAGCGCAACACGACGCTTCATGCCTCCGGACAATTCGTCAGGCATGAGTTCGACAGCGCCACGCAAACCTACTGCCTGCAGCTTGAGCAGAACGATGTCGCGGATCATGTCTTCGGGCAGCTTCGTGTGAACACGCAGCGGGAAGGCTACGTTTTCGAACACGTCGAGGTCGGTGAACAGCGCCCCGCTCTGAAACAGAACGCCCATTTGCTTACGCGCATCGAATAGATCGCTGCGAGACAAATTAGGCAAGTTCTGACCATTAACCCAGACTTCACCACTGCTTGGCCGAAGCTGGGCGCCCATTAGCCGCAGGAGTGTCGTCTTGCCACTACCTGACGGGCCCATGATGCCGGTGACTTTGCCCCGGGGAATGTGGATATCCACATTATTGAAGATGCTTCGCGAACCGCGTTTGAAGGACACGCCCTTCAGTTCGACCGCGTAGCCGTTATCGGCACTCATCTAAACTCCTTGCGAAACAGCCTGTCTCTCAGATGCCTCGTCCTTGACGAACGACACACTGGCTGGAGGGCCGAACAAGCGGCGAACTATACCACCGCTGTCACGCGCCGCCCAAGAGTGATGCCCTCATCAATTGGAATGAGGAAGGATATTTCAACTGCGCCGGAAATTTCCCGCACATATAAACACTTCCACCGGTCTTTGCGCTCAAAGACAACGCCCTTCTATAAACAAAGACCGACAATGATGGGTGAGGGTTTTCAACATTGCCGCTATAATCGCCGCCTTTTCATCAGGCCTACCCTTTTACAACATGAGCCAATCAAGCGACCTGATCCAATCGGCACAACGCACAATCCGCCTTGAAGTAGAAGCTGTGGAAGGCTTGCTTGCACACATCAATGCGGATTTCGTCAGCGCCTGCGAGATGATTCTGGCCGGTAGCGGGCGTGTCGTCGTGCTGGGCATGGGCAAATCCGGACACGTCGCCAAAAAAATCGCCGCGACACTGGCAAGCACTGGAACACCCTCGTTTTTTGTCCATCCTGCCGAAGCCAGCCATGGCGACATGGGCATGATCACCTCGGCCGACATCATCCTGGCGCTTTCGAACTCCGGCACCACTGCTGAAATCGTCACGCTGTTGCCGCTGATCAAACGTCTGGGCATCAAAATGATCAGCCTCACCGGCAACCCCGAATCGACCCTGGCAAAAGCTGCCGAGTTCAATCTCAATGCCCATGTTTTGCATGAAGCCTGCCCGCTGAACCTGGCGCCGACGTCCTCGACCACAGCAGCCCTGGCCATGGGCGACGCACTGGCAATTGCCCTGCTGGACGCCCGCGGCTTTACTGCAGAAGACTTCGCGTTCTCACATCCGGGCGGCGCACTGGGCAGACGTCTGCTGCTCAAAGTCGAACACGTGATGCATTCCGGCGCTGACCTGCCTCAGGTTGCACGCGGGACGCTACTGCGCGAATCCCTGATGGAAATGACCCGCAAAGGCCTTGGCATGACCGCCATTGTCGAACCCGACGGCCGCCTTGCCGGTATATTCACCGACGGTGATTTGCGTCGGACCCTGGACCGCCCCATCGATATTCGCCAGGCGATAATCGATGAGGTGATGACCCCGCATGGCAAGACAGTGCATGCGGAGATGCTGGCTGCTGAAGCCCTTAAAATCATGGAAGACCACAAGATCGGGGCCTTGATCGTGGTTGACGAGAACGACCGTCCTGTGGGCGCGTTCAACCTTCAGGACCTTCTTCGCGCGGGAGTCATGTAATGAGTAACGACATGAACGATCTGATGCAACGCGGCAAGCACATCAAACTGGCTGTTTTTGACGTCGATGGTGTGCTGACCGACGGCCGCCTGTACTTTCTGGAAGACGGCAGCGAATTCAAGACTTTCAACACGCTGGATGGTCAGGGCATCAAAATGCTGATTGCGTCTGGCGTCACGACTGCCATTATCAGCGGTCGCAAGACCCCCGTTGTTGAGCGTCGGGCTAAAAATCTGGGGATCGCCCATTTGTACCAGGGGCGAGAAGACAAGCTGGTGGTGCTCGACGAGCTTTTGAGCCAATTGGGCCTAAGCTACGAACAGGTTGCCTATCTGGGCGACGATCTTCCGGACCTGCCGGTGATTCGGCGGGTCGGATTAGGGATGGCGGTTGCCAGTGCAGCGGGTTTCGTACGCCAGCATGCGCACGGAGTCACTCAGGCGCGTGGCGGCGAAGGCGCGGCCCGCGAGTTCTGCGAATTGATTCTGAGTGCCCAGGGCAACCTCGAAGCGGCTCATGCCGTCTACTTATAGAAGTCCATTATGCTCAGTAAAAAATTTCGTATTTTCCTGGTATGCGGTGTGCTTGCAGTGCTGCTGGCGGCGGCGGGCTACTGGGATATCAGTCCCGAAAGCTTCATGGACCAGCCCAGGTCTGCGGTCGATGAGAGCGCTATCGACTTTTACGCCATCAATGCCCACAGCGTTCAGTTCCTTCCGGACGGCGGCATGCAGTATGAGATGACGGCAGACAAGGTCGAACACCTCAAGGCCACCGACATTACTCTTCTGACGACCCCGAACCTTGAGCTGTATCGCGGCTCGACGTTTCCATGGCATGTCGAAAGCAGGACTGCGGAGGTGTCTCCTGGCGGTGATCATGTCGAGCTGATAGACAATGTGCGCATCAATCGGACCGACGAAAAGAGTCGCACGACAATCATTACCAGTAGCCGCATGACCGTATTCCCTCAGAAGCAATATGCGGAGACCCAGCAAGCCGTTAGAATCGACGGCCTTGGCGGTGTGACCACCGCCACCGGAATGAAAGCGTATTTGAAAGACAGCAGGATGGACCTGCTCTCCAACGTAAGAGGACAGTATGACGCTCGTTAAAACCCTTCCTTTATTGCTCGGCCTGGGCGCAGCACTGGGAAGCGCGAGCGCCTGGTCTTTGCCCACAGACCGCGACCAGCCCATCCACATTCAGTCGGATGATGCGCAGCTGGATGACAAGCAAGGCGTCGCCACGTACAAAGGCAACGTCATCATTACCCAGGGCTCCATGAAGATCACGGGCAACACTGTGACCATCACCCGTAACGCGCAAGGCGAAGTCGACGTGTTCACGTCCGTGGGCAACCTTGCGTACTACGAGCAGAAACCCGCTGTGGATAAACCGATTGTCCAGGCTTACGGCGTTACAATTCAGTACTTCGCCGCCCAGGATCGTATCGTGCTGATTGACAAGGCCAAGGTCATCAACGACGGCAACACCTCCGAAGGCGAGAAAATCGTCTACGACACCGTCAAGCAGGTTGTGAATGCCGGCCGTGCAAACGGCACCAGGATCACTACGCCGCGACCACGAATCGATATGGTTATCCAGCCGAAAAAGAAAACCGACCAGCAGAAGGCCCAGTAATGGCAACGCTGAAAGCTCAGCATCTGGCTAAAAGCTACAAAGGCCGTCAGGTCGTCCGCGATGTGAGCCTGTCCATCGAAAGCGGCCAGATCGTTGGCTTGCTGGGGCCTAACGGCGCTGGCAAGACTACCTGTTTCTACATGATCGTCGGCCTTGTCCAGGCCGAACAGGGTCGCGTGCTGATCGATGACCAAGACATCAGCCATCAGCCCATGCATGGCCGCGCTCGCGCCGGTATCGGCTACCTTCCGCAGGAAGCATCGATTTTCCGCAAGCTGTCCGTTGCCGATAACATCATGGCCATTCTTGAGACACGCAAGGAGCTGGATCGCCCGGCGCGCCGCAAGGAGCTGGAGAGCCTGCTGCAGGAATTCCACATTACTCACATCCGCGACAACCTCGGCATGAGCTTGTCAGGCGGTGAACGCCGTCGTGTAGAAATTGCACGCGCGCTGGCCACCTCGCCCAAATTCATCCTGCTCGATGAACCGTTTGCTGGCGTCGACCCGATTTCCGTCGGCGACATCAAGCAGATCATTCATCACCTGAAGGCCAAGGGTATCGGTGTGTTAATCACGGACCACAACGTCCGCGAGACACTGGACATCTGTGAAACGGCCTACATCGTCAACGATGGACAGCTGATTGCCGAAGGCGACTCTGAAACCATTCTGGCTAACCAGTTGGTGAAAGATGTATACCTCGGCCACGAGTTCCGCCTGTAATTTGCGGCGATGACAACGGACCTGCTGATCGATGGCATCACTGCCCGATCACTGATCTGTATTAATTGTCATCGCACGCTAGGCAAACACTCTGGTTTCAGGCATATAATTTGCTTAAGTTGGCGCCTCAGCGCCCTGTAGTGGATGGCGCGCATCTGCGCCGGCGAACGAATAAGGTGTTTAGCCCCTGCCATGAAACCTTCGCTAGTCTTGAGAATGGGCCAGCAGCTGACGATGACACCGCAGCTGCAACAGGCCATCCGCTTGCTCCAATTGTCGACTCTGGATCTCCAACAGGAAATCCAGGAGGCGCTGGAGTCCAATCCTATGCTCGAACGTCAGGAAGAAGGCGAAGACTTCGATAACGCCGACCCGATGGCCGACAACATCGAACAGAAACCCAACCCGGACGTCCAGGAGCCGACCTACCAGGAAGCCGCCCCGACTGTCGACAATCTTGAAGACGGCGAGTGGAGTGAGCGCATTCCAAACGAATTGCCAGTCGATACAGCCTGGGAAGACGTTTACCAGACCAGCGCAAGCAGCCTGCCCAGCAATGATGATGACGAGTGGGACTTCACCACCCGTACCTCCGTTGGCGAAAGCCTTCAGAGCCACTTGCTGTGGCAGTTGAATCTGGCGCCGATGTCGGACACTGACCGACTGATTGCAGTAACCCTGATCGACTGCATCAACAATCAGGGTTATCTGGACGAATCGCTCGAGGAGCTCCTCGACGCTTTCGATCCTGAACTTGATATCGAACTCGACGAAATTGAAGCCGTCCTGCATCGCATCCAGCAATTCGAACCTGCCGGTATAGGCGCACGCACGCTAAGCGAATGCCTGCTCCTGCAATTGCGACAATTGCCCGCAAAGACCAAATGGCTTGCCGAGGCACAACGTCTGGTCAGCGATTACATCGACCTGTTGGGCAGTCGTGACTACGCCCAACTGATGCGCCGCATGAAGATCAAGGAAGACGATCTTCGCCAGGTGATCGAATTGGTGCAGAGCCTTAACCCTCGTCCGGGTTCACAGATCGAATCCACCGAAGCCGAATACGTGGTGCCCGACGTGATCGTGCGCAAGCACAACGAGCGCTGGCTGGTGGAGCTTAATCAGGAATCCGTGCCGCGACTGCGAGTCAATCCGCAATATGCCGGTTTTGTTCGTCGCGCTGACACCAGCGCCGACAACACCTTCATGCGTAACCAGTTGCAAGAGGCGCGGTGGTTCATCAAAAGCCTGCAGAGCCGCAACGAAACCCTGATGAAGGTCGCGACGCAGATTGTCGAGCATCAGCGGGGGTTTCTGGAGTACGGCGACGAGGCAATGAAACCGCTGGTCCTGCACGACATCGCCGAAGCGGTGGGCATGCATGAGTCCACCATTTCGCGGGTGACCACGCAGAAGTTCATGCACACGCCACGTGGCATTTACGAACTGAAATACTTCTTCTCCAGCCACGTCAGCACCTCTGAGGGCGGCGAGTGTTCCTCCACGGCGATTCGCGCGATCATCAAAAAACTGGTTGCCGCCGAAAATCAGAAAAAGCCATTGAGTGACAGTAAGATCGCTGGTTTACTGGAGGCACAAGGCATTCAAGTGGCTCGTCGCACAGTCGCCAAATATCGCGAATCGTTAGGGATAGCTCCTTCGAGCGAACGTAAGCGACTGATGTAGAGGTCACGCGCTACAGCGTTCCAGTGGCAGGCAACCAAGCCTGCCTCTTTATGCACTGGCAATGAAGGAGAAGCTGTATGCAAGTCAACATCAGTGGACACCAACTGGAAGTGACCAAGCCCCTGCGTGAGTACATAGAGCTGAAGCTCCAAAAGCTCGAGAGGCACTTTGACAAAATTACCAATGTACAGGTGACGATGGCCGTCGAAAAACTCAAACAGAAGATCGAGGCCACCCTGCATATCCCTGGTGGAGAGGTCGTAGCGAATGCGGATCATGACGATATGTATGCTGCAATCGACCTGCTCACTGACAAGCTCGACAGACAATTGCTCAAGCATAAGGAAAAGCAGCAAAGCACCCTCAAAGGTGTTGCCGCTCGCTGACACTCCCCACACATGATCCGACTTGAAAATATCCTGACCCCTGGCCGTTCCCTCGTGAACGTGCCGGGCGGCAGTAAAAAAGCTGTACTCGAAGAGGTTGCCAAAGTCATTCACCCGCACTTGGCTGACCTCGACCAGCAAACTGTCTTCGAGAGCTTGATAGCCCGCGAAAAACTCGGTTCAACGGGTTTTGGCAACGGCATAGCCATTCCGCACTGCCGCCTCAAGGGCTGCACTCGTCCCATTAGCGCACTACTGCAACTCAGTCACCCTGTTGATTTCGACGCCATCGATGGCGCCCCGGTCGATCTTCTGTTCGTGCTGCTGGTTCCGGAGGCCGCCACTGACCAGCATCTGGAGCTGCTGCGCCAGATAGCCAACATGCTTGACCGTAAGAAGGTGCGTGAAAAACTGCGCACTGCACCAACCGGTGAAGCCCTTTATCAAGTGGTACTCGACGAGCAGACCGGTCACTAATCATGCGGATGATCATCGTCAGCGGCCGCTCCGGCTCAGGCAAGAGTACGGCTCTCGATGTGCTGGAAGACAGCGGCTTCTACTGCGTTGATAACCTGCCCGCCGGCTTGCTGCCGGAGCTGGCCGAACGCGCGTTGATTCATACCGAACTGGCGGAGCCCCTGCTCGCTGTTTCCATCGACGCGCGCAATCTGCCTAGCCACCTGACCCGCTTCCCTAAGATGCTAGAAGAAGTGCGCGCCCGCCATATTCGGTGCGACGTGCTGTTTCTGGATGCCGACGAGCCGACGCTTCTCAAGCGCTTCTCCGAGACGCGACGACGGCATCCGCTCAGCACTGCGACCCGTTCGCTAGCTGAAGCTATTCGCGATGAAAAAACGTTGTTAGGGCCGATCATTGATCTTGCCGACCTCACCATCGACACCACTAATCTCAACCTGTACCAACTGCGTGACGCGCTCAAATTAAGGCTGCTCAACAAGCCGGAGCCAGGTACCGCGTTTCTGGTCGAGTCGTTCGGATTCAAGCGCGGCATGCCAGTGGACGCCGACCTGGTGTTCGATGTGCGCTGCCTTCCTAACCCCTACTGGAAACCAGAGCTGCGTGAGCAATCCGGTCTCGACAAGCCTGTTGCCGATTACCTCGCGGCGCAACCCGACGTCGAGGAGATGTTTCAGGACATCTTCGCTTACCTCAACAAGTGGCTGCCACGTTTTGCGGCCAGCAACCGTGCGTATGTCACTGTCGCCATTGGCTGTACCGGCGGGCATCACCGCTCCGTCTACCTGACCGAACGACTGGGTCAGGTCCTGCAGCAATCGCTCAAGAATGTCCAGGTTCGCCACCGCGACCTAAGCTGAAAGGATCCCTCTGCGATGCCCGCTCTTCAAATTACGATCATCAACAAGCTGGGCCTGCATGCCCGCGCCGCGGCTAAATTCGTGGGTGTAGCTGGCAGGTTTCCTTGCCAGATCCGCGTTGGCCGTACTTCCGACAGCATGGTCGACGGCAAAAGTATTATGGCCGTGATGATGCTCGCGGCGGGCAAAGGCACAGAGATTCAGCTCAATACCGAAGGCGACGATGACCAGGCGGCTTTGGATGCTCTGGTTGAGCTGATCAACAACAAGTTCGATGAGGGCGAATAGGCCCAGCACTGTCCAGCCCTACTATCGCGCCATCCATAAGAAAAAGCCCCGACTCGCAGGAGCCGGGGCTTTTTCTTAAAGCTTTCAGGGCAACGATCAGCCCTTCTTGACAAACTCGGACTTCAGCTTCATGGCGCCAATACCATCGATCTTGCAGTCGATGTCGTGATCACCGTCGACCAGCCGAATATTCTTGACCTTGGTGCCCACCTTGACCACCAGCGAAGAACCTTTGACCTTGAGATCCTTGATCACTGTAACGGTGTCGCCATCTTGCAGGGTATTGCCGACCGAGTCCTTGATCACTTTGGCGTCGTCCGATACCTCGGCCGCGCTGTCAGCGGTCCACTCGTGGGCGCATTCCGGGCATACGAACTGCGTGCCATCTTCGTAGGTGTATTCGGAATTGCATTTTGGGCACGGCGGTAAGCTCACGGCGGTTCTCGCATCAGAAGATAATAGGCGCAGGATTATAAGGGTTTTTATCGAACCACGGGCGCGCCGTTCGATTTCATGTGCGGCACCCCGTCAAACCATTGGCCTAGCCCAATGCCGTGTCCATCACCATCATCACGCAAAAGCCGGAGACCAAACCCAGACTGGCAATACGGTGATGTCCGTTGCGCCGAGATTCGGGGATGATTTCATGGGTCACGACCAGCAGCATCGCGCCAGCCGCCAGCGCCAACCCAATAGGTAGCAGCAACTCGGCAACCGCCACCAGCCATGCGCACAGCACAGCGAAAAACGGTTCGACCAGACCGGACGCCGCGCCGATCAAAAAAGCCTTGAAGCGCGACATGCCAGCCCCCGCCAGCACCAGCGCGATTACCAGCCCCTCCGGGACGTCCTGAATGGCGATCCCCATGGCGAGGCTGTCGGCATGAGCCAGCCCCCCGCCCGCAGATACGCCGACTGCCATCCCTTCGGGAATGTTGTGAGCGATGATTGCGATGACGAATAACCATATGTTCGACGGGATCGCCGGATGTTCCGGTGACGGCGCAAGGCTGGCATCGCGGGACACCAAACTATCCACCGCAAACAAACCGATGGCGCCCAGCAAAATACCGAAGCTGATCAGCCCGCCTGCGCCCCAGGGCGTGAACCCCAGACCTTCGGCAGCGCTCAGCCCCGGCACGATCAGCGAGAAGGCGGTAGCCGCAAGCATGATGCCAGCACCAAAACCCAGCAACCCGTCGGACACCGCGACCGGCATCTTGCGGATCACCAACACGGGCAAAGCACCGAGGGCCGTCCCCAATGCACAGATCGCCCCGCCCTGCAGCGCTCGCAGCATCCGTGGCTCCAGACTCAACCAGGAAAAACCCTGCGCGATCAATAACCCCGTACCGACCAGTACCAGAATCGACCCCAGGGCCAGACGCAACAACCGTCCACTGCTGATCGCAAGAATGTCCGAACGCATAAACCGCCTTACTGCTCGTTATTACTAATAGTCACACCATGGCGGCGTGGTAACGCCTGGCCACTTCAGCCCAGTTGACGACGTTGTAGAAGGCGTTGATGTATTCAGGACGCCGATTCTGGTAACGCAGGTAGTAGGCGTGCTCCCAGACATCCAGCCCCAGGATCGGCGTGTTGCCGTTCATCAAAGGGCTATCCTGATTGCCACTGCTTTCCACCACCAGCGTTTTTCCGGGTGTCACGCTCAGCCATGCCCAACCACTGCCAAAGCGGGTTAGCGCGGCTTTAGTGAACGCGTCCTTGAACGCATCGAAACCGCCCAGTTGATCGTCGATCGCCTTGGCAAGCGCCTCAGTCGGCAAACCACCACCTTGAGGGCTCATTACTTCCCAGAATAGCGAGTGGTTGGCGTGGCCGCCGCCCTGATTGATTACCGCAGGTCGCAGTTTTTCAGGCAATTGCGCAACGTCGGCTACGAGTTTCTCAATCGGCCACTCGGCGTATTCGGTGCCTTCAACGGCAGCGTTGAGATTGTTGACATAGGTCTGGTGGTGCTTGCTGTAGTGGATTTCCATGGTTTGCGCATCGATGTGCGGTTCCAGGGCGTCGTAGGCGTAGGGCAAGGCTGGCAGGATAAATGGCATATCAATGAACTCCGAAAGAGAGGCTGCCCGCAGAAGCGGCATTTTGCGCAAGCGTAGAGCGCGAGTGCTCGCTATTGCTGTTGAGCAGACGATGGGTGCGGGGGTATTCGCCGTGCTCGGTGATAAATCCCAACAGCTCGGCGTAGGTTTTATGACTGTGCTCGAACGCGGCCTGACGCAACGCTGGAGTAAACCGGGCGTTCTGAATCACTTGCAGCAAGCGCTGGTGCGCTGCGCACAAGTACTCAGCGCTTTCCTCCGGCTGTTTGAGCGCCAAGTGCAGATCAGCGAGGTTGTGGTGGGAAATCACGAATGCAGCCACCGCCTCGTCGGCAACGCTCCAGCGCTCCAGCAGCACTTGAGCCAAGGCCAGCGCTTGCAGATAAAGCTCGCGGGCGTCGATGAGTTCGCCAGCATTGAAGCAACTATTACCCTTGAGGATCGTGCGTTTCCATTGCTCCATGGCGTGCCTCCAGTGGCGATGACAGTGGCGGTAACATTGGTCATGCCTCGACCCCGCCAATAAATGATATTCATTATTAAATGAGTTTGAGAATCAAAACAACCCCAACGCTGGATAGGCCCCGCTTATCCTGGGTCGACGTGATCCTTCTCCAGAGGTTTTGTGCAGGCAAAAAAAAGCCTGCTCACCGAATCGGTGGCAGGCTTTGGTGCGTCGATACTGCGGAGCGAATCAGCTGCCTGCGACGGTCATTTTCTCGATCAACACAGAGCCCGTGCGAATGTTGCTGCGCATCTCCAGATCGCTGCCGACCGCGATGATCTGCTTGAACATGTCTTTCATGTTGCCGGCGATGGTCACTTCCTGAACGGCGAATTGAATCTCGCCGTTCTCCACCCAGAAACCGGCGGCGCCGCGTGAGTAATCGCCCGTCACCATGTTCAGGCCACTGCCCATCAGCTCCGTCACCAGCAGCCCACGTCCCATGCGGCGGATCAAGGCGGCCTGGTCTTCAGTGCCATGTGAAACGAACAGGTTATGTACGCCGCCGGCGTTTGCAGTACTGGGCAGACCCAGCTTGCGGCCGGAGTAGGTGCTGAGGATGTAGGACACCAGGTCACCGTTTTCGACAAACGGCTTGGCGTACGTCGCCAGGCCATCACCGTCGAACGCCGAACTGCCCATCGCCCCCATCAAATGCGGACGCTCATCGATGGTCATCCATTCGGGGAACAACCGCTGCCCCATCGCGCCTTCGAGGAATGACGACTTGCGGTAAAGGTTGCCGCCCGAAATCGCGCCGAGAAAGCTGCCGAACAAACCGCCTGCCAGTTCCGCCGAGAACAGCACGGGGACTTCACAGGTCGGTACCGGACGCGCGCCCAATCGGCTGGCAGCGCGCTGTGCCGCTTTCTGACCAATGAGCCTGGCGTCCATCAGCAGCTCGCCCTGGCGATTGACGTCGTACCAGTAATCGCGCTGCATCTGGCCATCGCCTTCGGCGATCATCACGCAGCTCAGGCTATGACGGGTAGACGCATAACCGCCGATAAAACCGTGGCTGTTGCCGTAAACGCGGCAGCCCTGATGAACGTTCAGCGTGGTGCCATCGGCATTTTTGATCCGCGGGTCGGCATCGAAAGCGGCCGCTTCGCAGGTCAGTGCTCGCTCGATGGCCTGCTCCGGAGTGATGTCCCACGGGTGAAACAGGTCAAAATCTTTCAGGTCGCGAGCCATCAATGCGGCATCGGCCAGACCCGAAGCTTCATCTTCGGAGGTGTGTTTAGCGATTGCCAATGCCGCTGCAACCGTTTCACGAATGGCATCCGGACCACTGGCGGAGGTGCTGGCCGAACCTTTACGGTGCCCGACGTAAAGCGTGATACCAAAACCCTGGTCGCGATTGAACTCGACGGTTTCGACTTCGCGCTGGCGAACCGAAGTAGACAGCCCCTGCTCCAGTGACACCGCGACCTCACAGGCACTGGCACCCTGGCGCTTGGCTTCGGCGACGATTTGTTCGACCTGCGCCTGCAACGCTGGCAAAGCCTGCGGGCCGACGCTTTCTGATGCACTCATGACTTTCTCCATCAAATTCTGATTTCGGCGATGACCTAACACCCACCGGACCGGACAACTGGCCCCTGACTGGTTATCATGGCGGCGTTTATTTGCGGACTGCCCCCATGGTTGATTCTTACGACGACTCCTTCGACGGAGAGAAAAGCAAAACCCAGGTCAAGCGAGAGCTGCATGCTCTGGTTGAACTCGGCGAACGCTTGACGACTTTCAAGGCCGATGTACTGGCCAAACTGCCGCTGACCGACCCTTTGCGTCGTGCCTTGGCCGATGCTTCCAAGCACACCGCGCACATTGCGCGTAAACGACACATCCAGTTCATCGGCAAGCTGATGCGCGATCAGGACCTGGACGAGATTCTGGTGCTGCTCGATCAACTCGACGCCTCCACGCGCCAGTACAACGAGCGCTTTCACAACCTGGAGCGCTGGCGTGATCGCCTCGTCACCGGCGCCGATGATGTGCTTGAGCTGTTCGTCAACGAGTACCCGGAGGCCGATCGTCAACAACTGCGTTCGCTCATCCGTCAGGCTCAGCACGAAGCCGCACAAAACAAGGCCCCGGCTGCCACCCGTAAAATCTTCAAATACATCCGCGAGCTGGACGAAACCAAACGCGGACTGCGCTAAAACTGTCTGGCGCCGGCCCTCAAAAAGGTCCGGCGCGGCTTTTTCAACCCCGATTTTTCAAGAACCGGTGCCACCCACGGTGATCGCATCGATCTTCAGTGTGGGCTGACCAACGCCTACCGGCAGCGACTGTCCGTCTTTGCCGCAGGTACCCACGCCGCTGTCCAGCGCCAGGTCGTTGCCGACCATAGACACTCTACTCATCGCCTCAGGGCCGTTGCCGATCAACGTCGCGCCTTTGACCGGCGTAGTGATTTTGCCGTCTTCGATCAAATAGGCTTCGCTGGTCGAAAACACGAACTTGCCACTGGTGATATCGACCTGGCCGCCGCCCAGGTTGGCGCAGTAGATGCCGCGCTTGACCGAGGCGATGATTTCCGCCGGATCGCTCTGGCCGCCCAGCATGTAAGTGTTGGTCATACGTGGCATCGGCAGGTGCGCATACGATTCGCGGCGGCCATTACCGGTGCGCGCAACCCCCATCAGACGCGCATTCAGTTTGTCCTGCATGTAGCCCTTGAGCACACCGTTTTCGATCAGCGTCGTGCATTCAGTAGGGGTGCCTTCGTCGTCCACGCTCAACGAGCCGCGACGTCCAGCCAAGGTGCCGTCATCGACGATGGTGCACAGTTTGGACGCGACCATTTCACCCATCCGGCCGCTGTAGGCGGAACTGCCCTTGCGGTTGAAGTCGCCTTCCAGCCCGTGACCGACCGCTTCGTGCAACAACACACCGGACCAGCCGGAACCCAGTACCACCGGCAACGTGCCAGCTGGTGCCGGGATGGCTTCCAGATTCACCAGGGCCTGACGCAACGCCTCACGGGCGTAGCCCATGGCCCGGTCTTCGCCGAGGAAGTAACGATAATCGGTGCGACCGCCGCCGCCATGTCCGCCACGCTCGCGACGGCCATTCTGCTCCACGATCACGCTGACGTTAAAACGCACCAACGGGCGCACGTCCGCAGCCAGGCTGCCATCTGTAGACGCAACAAGAATGCGCTCCCAGACACCGGCCATGCTCACGGTCACTTGCTGAATACGTGAATCGAGCGCGCGCGTCGCGACGTCGATACGCTTGAGTAACTCGACCTTTTCAGCGCGGGTCATGACTTCCAGCGGGTTGTCCGGACCGTACAACTGCGCAACGTCCTGAGTGGTGAACGCTTGCACACGGCCGTTTTGCCCGGCGCGAGAGATCGAACGCGCCGCACGCGCTGCCAGGGTCAACGCTTCGGGGGTAATGGCGTTGCTGTAGGCAAATCCGGTTTTCTCGCCCGACTGGGCCCGCACGCCAACGCCCTGATCGAGGTTGAAGCTGCCTTCTTTGACGATGCCGTCTTCAAGCGCCCAGGATTCGGAAATCTGCCCCTGGAAATACAGGTCAGCGGCGTCGATTCCGGGGCCGGCAAGCTCGCCCAGCACTGACTGCAGGCTGTCGATGCTCAGGCCGCCGGGCGCCAGAAGGTGTTCGCTGACAGAGGACAAGTCGCTCATATTCACTCCGGGGTATTAGCAGGCCGCACAGCGCCCTGCGAAAAAAATCGCCGGTGATTCGACACCGGCATCCGCGCCCGTATGGACGCTTGTTCTTGACTGTCTCGTTGGGCCAGCAGCACGGCTTCACCCTGTGCCTGCTCGGCCAACACGCGGCCCCATGGATCTATGATCGCCGCGTGCCCAAATGTTTCCCTCGGCCCTTGATGGACCCCACCCTGCGCGGCCGCCAGTACGTAGCACTGGGTTTCAATGGCACGCGCACGCAGCAGGGTTTCCCAGTGCGCCGCGCCGGTCACAGCAGTGAAGGCCGACGGCGCGGTAATCAACTCGGCACCCGCCTCCCGCAACGCGGTGTACAACTCCGGAAAACGGAGGTCGTAACACACCGTCAGACCTAGCTTGCCGACAGGCGTGTCGACCACCACTACGCTATTGCCGTGGGCATAGTCATCGGACTCTCGGTAACGCCCGCGACTGTCGGCCACGTCCACATCGAACAGGTGCAGCTTGTCGTAACGCGCCAACGTCTGGCCGTGTTCGTCGACCAACAGCGAACACGCAGTGACTTTGCCCTCGGGCTGATCATCGGGAGGCAGCGGCAATGTTCCGGCGACTATCCATAACGTGAGGTCGCGAGCGGCCAGTTTCAACCATGGAAGAATGGGGCCTTCGCCATACGCCTCGGCGCGGCCGATATCAGCGACATCGCGCCGGCCCATGGCGGCGAAATTTTCAGGCAGCACCGCAAGCTTCGCACCCGAGGCGGCCGCCTGCTCCAGCAGGCGGCGGGCTTGAGCAAGGTTGCCCTGAACATCGCTCTGACTGACCATTTGAATCACGGCAAAGGACATAACCACTCCTCACTCGATAGACCGGTACTGTACTCCAAGCACCGGACGCAGGCTCATGTCGTCTGGCTATTGCAGCTTTTCAAAAGGTTTATCGAAGGTGATCTTCGGCTCTTTCCACGGGCCTTCGACTTTGTACTGGACACTGGCTAACCGGGAGACGCGATCACCCAGCAGCTTGTCGACCAGAAACAACGCCCCGCCAATGGCCGGGGCACCGACCAGCAACGCTGCGATGGGCAGGTTATTGGTGACCTGTAACGTCACCAGCAACTTCGCATCGACACGGTCTTTGACCATGTCCAGCGTGCCGTTGAGCTCAAGATTGGTAGAGGGGCCAGTCATGGTGATCGGATCACGCGTGACATAGACGCCGTCACTGGCCACCAGCAGGCCTTTGACACGGTCGTAACTCAGGCCCTTGCCAAGCAAGTCGGAGAAGTCCAGGCGCAGACGGCGACCAATCGAATTGAAGTTGAGCAAGCCGAACACACGCAGCGCCGTAGCACCGCCTTCCACTTCAACGAACGAGCCGTTGCGCAACGTGGCATCAAGGCTGCCTGAATAGCGTTTGAGACCCACCCACGCTGGCGAACCCGGCCAGCGACCGTCCGCATTCATCTCGAATTCCTGACTGGTCACCGTGGGCGCGAAACCCCATGCCTTGAGGATATCGGCCAGGTTCTTGCCCGTGACCTGCCCTTTGAACCAACTGCTGGTAGAACCCGGCGTACCTTCCCAGCCGCCGTTGCCCTTGAGCAACATGCCTTTGAGGCCCAGGTCCATGTCGGCTAGCTGCATACCATTGGCGGTCGGGCGGGTTTTCAATGACCATGCGCCCAGCAGTTGATCGCCCTGAAACACCTGAGTGACCTTGAGGTTCATCGACGGAATCTTGTGCGGATCGACATCAGCCAGCGGATCCGGCGCGTTTTCGACCACCGCAGCGTTCGGGTCAGGTGCCGGCAAGCGGATGTACAACAGGTTGATGTCGATGGGCGTGACCTTGCTGTCGGGTAACGTGGCCGTACCTTTCATCAGCGAGCTGTCCAGCGCCAGCGCCCAGGCAGCAGCGTTGCGATTGAGTTGAACGCTGGTTTGATTCAGCGTTAAACCCATGACGGTCAGTTTGCCGATCTGTAAATCCACGCTATTGACCAGTTGTTTTGCACTGTCTCCGGCATCATCGCCCGCGTAGCGCGCGACCATCGCCTGCCACGGCGCAACGTCCAGCTCGTCGAGAGAACCGCGCACCCTCAAGCCTTTCGCATCCGGCACTATCGCCCCGCCTTCGCCGATGAACAGCTCGCCGCGCCCATCGTCGAACTTGCCACCGGGGGCTGCGAACGCGAAGTTGGCAAGATTCCCGTAGCCGGCACTCAAGCGTCGCTCGGCACCCTGCAGGTTCATGCTGAAGTCGCTTTCGCGCTCTTCATCGGCCGCTTTGCCAAAGGGCGCGGGCAGGTCGACCGCCAGGCCTTTGAGGTTGGAATTGACCCGCAACTGGCTGTCGGCTCCGTTCAGCGTCACTTGCAACTGATAAGGCAGATCCCCTGAGACCGGCAGCGACTGGGTGACTCCAAGCCAGTCAGAGAGGCGTTTGACGCCGATCTGACTATTGGCGGCGATGCGTGTCACAGGCGCCCCCGGCTTGCCTTCGGCGAAAATCTGCGCCGTCACCGGTTTTTCGAACGCGATGGCCTTGATGTTCTTGCCGCTCAGCCCTTTGGTGTAATCGAAACGGAATTCACCTTTGAGCTGCGTCAGCTCCAGCGAAGGTTCTGCGAGCTTGAGCCGCGCGCCGTCGGTCTTAAAGTCAACGATGACTTTCGGCTCCTGGCCCTTGACCAGCGGAATATCGAGGTTGATATGCCCCTGCAGCGGCCCATCGCCCTGCCACCCGGCAAACGTCTGCGCCGTGCCGATGGGCGCTTCCTGAAGAATCTTCACGCCGTCGCCGAGCCCACCGGAAAAGTCACCGTCGACCAACAAACGGCTCGGCTGATTTGCCGAAACGTGCGGCACATCGACCGACACTTTGCTGACCTGAGTATTGAGCAGTCGGCCTTTGGAGGCGCGGACACGCACGCCACTGTTCTCCACGAACACGTTGCCATCGACGCCGGTCAGTTGCGGCCAGCCCGGCTGGAAAGCCAGCGTTGCGTTGCGCACTTTGAAGAACAGGCTGATGACGCGCGACACATCCGACGCATTCTTGTTGATAGAACCCTGGTACTGGAAAAACCCTTGATCGACATTGCCGCCGAGAATCGCTGTACGCAGCCATTCATCGAGCGCAGGGCTCAACACTTCCGGCAAATACTTGGCGGTGTAGCGCCCGTCGCCATCGACCATGCCCACGCGCAGGTCCATGTAGTCTTCCTGGGTGTGATCAAAGTTCAGACGGATCAGAAAGTCGCTGGCAATCTTGCCTTCGTCGCCCAGCACCTTGATGTAAGGCGCGATCAAGGTAAAACCCTGGTCGTCCACTGCATAGTTCAAGCGCGCTTCGGCGTGTTTATAACGCCACTGGTTGGCGAATATCGGGTCCAGATGCAGCATGAAGTCGTCGGTGTTCAACCGCAGCTCGCCCTGACCGAGGTCACCCGTGATCGAGCCGCTGACGTTACCCGCCGCCGGGGCACCCAAGTAGGCGTCAAAGCCAACTTTATCCAGGTTGGCGGCGAAGCTCAGGCGCTTGGCACCCGTGGCCTGCGGGCGGTAGTCGATCAGTGCATTGCGCAGCCCTCCGGTGACTTTCAAATGATCGACGATGGTCATGACTTTGTCAGGCAAAGGCGCCAACGAGTCGAGAAGCGAAGTGATCGGCGTCAGGTCCAGCCGATCCGCCTGTAGCTGCCAGACCTCTTCGCTGTCGGACGTTGCCACCGACTGCTGCAGTTGCATTCGGCTTTCCCACCGCTTGCTTCCCAGATTCATCGCCAGCGAGTCCAGTGTCACTGTGAGCCCGCTGTCGCCGCGTTTGGCCCACGCATTGAGCGCAAGATTCTCGATCTGGCTCGGCTTGCGATCAGCGTAATTACCCTTGAACAAAGGCGCGTTCAGCCGGGCGACTGCGCTCTGCACTGTGCCCTTGCCCCAGCTCAACCACAACTCGCCGCCAGCTTTGAGGCTTTTGATTTTCCAGTCGCGGGTCAGGCTTTTCGGCAACCATTGCGCCCATTCGCTTTGCGGCAGGCTCAAGTAGGCATCGGCTTCACCATCACGCCATTGTTGAGCCTGGACACGAGATTTGACGTTCAGCGCGAGCGGCTGGCCGTCCGGCAAGGTCAGTCGGGCATCGAGACGCTGGTGTGTGCTGCCGGTTTTCAGTGTCAGGCTGACATACGTGAGGGTGAGCGGCGCTTGAGCGTAGGGCTGGAGGGTAATCTGGCTGTCGAACACCGAAAGCCGCGAGACCATTTGCATCTGCGTAAGTACTTGCTCGGGTTCAAGGGATGTCTGGTTGCTGATCGGCAGCCCTTCAAGCGACCAGTGCCCATCCTTGTCTTCGCTCAGGCCTATGCTCACGCCGTCGAGCTCGATATTGGCCAGTCGCACCTCGCGGGCCATCAGGCTGCCCCAAAGGTCAGGCACCGCACGCACCTGATCGAGGCGCAGCGCACTGGCGCCCTCGCCCACCATGACATCGCGGGCTACGAACTCAGGTACGAACCTGCTCCAGCTGCCTTCGAGTCGACCGATGCTGAGCGGCATGCCCAAGGCAGCCTGCGCCTTGTTTTGCACCTCAATGCGGTATTCGGCAACCATCGGCGCCAGTTCGCGGCCCACGCTGACATACAGCGCAGTCAGCACCACGATCAACGCGCACAGGCTCAGGCCCCAACGCAGCAACGCTGCGAAAAACCGGGTCAGACGCTCCATGTGTCCGCGCCTCCCGTCAGGCAGAGCGCAAACAGCAACCGGCTCAGTCGTGCAGGTGTCGGTACTTCCCGGAAGTGCTCATTTACCACGCAACATTCTCTTTAAAGGGCATCCATGCCGTCGGCCCCTCGGGCTCGACTTTCTGATTTTGTCATTCGTCATGCATCGCGGAGCGTGCTTAAGCACAGTCAGAGCAGGACAACGTCGTATTGTTCCTGCGAATACATCGTTTCAACCTGGAAACGAATGGTTCGGCCGATGAACGCTTCAAGTTCTGCCACATTGCCAGACTCTTCATCGAGCAGCCGATCAACGACTTTCTGGTTGGCCAACACCCGGTAACCTATCGCTTGATACGCACGGGCTTCACGCAGGATCTCACGGAAAATTTCGTAGCAGATGGTTTCAGGGGTCTTCAGCTTGCCGCGGCCCTGACAGCTGCTGCATGGCTCACACAGCACCTGCTCAAGGCTTTCGCGGGTGCGTTTGCGCGTCATCTGCACCAAGCCCAGTTCAGTAATGCCGATGATGTTGGTCTTGGCATGGTCGCGTTCGAGCTGCTTTTCCAGCGTGCGCAGAACCTGCCGCTGATGCTCGGCGTCTTCCATGTCAATGAAGTCGATGATGATGATGCCGCCCATGTTGCGCAGGCGCATCTGCCTGGCAATCGCGGTGGCGGCTTCCAGGTTGGTCTTGAAAATGGTTTCTTCGAGATTGCGATGACCGACGAACGCACCAGTATTGACATCAATGGTGGTCATGGCTTCAGCGGGGTCGATCACCAGATACCCCCCGGACTTGAGCGGCACCTTGCGCTCCAGGGCTTTCTGGATTTCGTCTTCGACGCCATACAGGTCAAAGATTGGCCGTTCGCCCGGATAGTGCTCGAGACGGTCGGCGATCTCTGGCATCAGTTCGGCAACAAATTGCGTGGTCTTTTGAAATGTCTCACGCGAATCGATGCGAATCTTCTCGATCCTCGGGCTGACGAGATCACGCAAGGTACGCAGTGCAAGGCCGAGGTCTTCGTAAATGACGCTGGGCGCACCGATGGTTTTGATCTGTTCGCCAATCTGATCCCAGAGCCTGCGCAGGTAGCGGATGTCCATCAGGATTTCATCAGCGCCTGCACCTTCAGCCGCCGTGCGCAGGATAAAACCGCCCTTCTCCTTGATGCCTTCTTGCACCACGCAATCGCTGACCACCTTCTTCAAGCGCTCGCGTTCGGCCTCATCCTCAATCTTGAGGGAAATGCCCACGTGCGCCGTGCGGGGCATGTACACCAGATAGCGCGAGGGGATCGATAGCTGAGTGGTAAGACGTGCACCTTTGCTGCCAATCGGGTCTTTGGTGACTTGCACCACAAGGCTTTGACCGTCATGCACCAACGAAGCAATGCCTTCGACCGCCGGGCCTTCACGCATGGATATTTCCGATGCATGAATGAACGCGGCGCGGTCCAGGCCGATGTCAATGAACGCTGCCTGCATACCCGGCAACACACGTACAACTTTGCCTTTGTAAATATTGCCGACGATCCCGCGACGCTGGGTGCGCTCGACGTGGACTTCCTGCAGAACACCATTTTCGACAACCGCCACGCGCGACTCCATCGGCGTGATGTTGATCAGAATCTCTTCACTCATGACGGGTTACCTTCCATGCATTGCCAACAGGGTATGCCGAAACGCTGGAGGATTTCTGCGGTTTCGCACAGTGGCAAACCAACGACTGCGGAATAGCTGCCATTGAGACTCTCGACGAAAATAGCGGCCAACCCCTGAATCGCATAACTGCCGGCCTTGTCTTGCGGCTCGCCGCTGGCCCAGTAAGCGCGTGCTTCTTCGGCAGACACTGCGCGAAACCTGACGCGACTGCTGACCGTGCGCGTCTCGCAGCGCTGTTGATCAACCACCGCAACGGCGGTAAGCACCTCGTGTTCGCGGTTCGACAACGCGGCAAGCATCGCCAACGCGTCGGCTTCGTCCACCGGCTTGCCCAGAATTCGGCCATCGAGAACCACAGCGGTGTCTGCACCCAGCACGCAGGCGGTTGGGTAACCTGAGTCATTGGCCAGCGACAGCAGGCCAGCATCGGCTTTGCCGCGCGCCAGACGCGCGACGTAATCAGTTGGAGATTCGTTTTGAAGCGGGGTTTCGTCAATATCAGCAGCAAGCGTGGTGAACGTCACGCCGATCTGGGAGAGCAATTCGCGCCGACGAGGGGAGCCAGAGGCCAGGTGAAGTTGGGGCATGGGACGTCTCCGTGTCAGTGATTTCAGCTTGGACTGCTTACGCGGTAGGGCGCGAGCGAGCTTTCTGCCGTTGCATTTCTTTGTGGGAGGGAGCTTGCTCGCGAAAGTCTCTCTGCTTCCGGCATATGTTTAGCCGGGCCAAAGCATCGCGAGCAAGCTCCCTCCCACCAAGCCAGCACCCGGTGGCCTCACATACTCAATTTATCTTCAATCGCGTGCGCAACCCGCGCAAACCATAGCTTACCCACGGCCACAACAACGCGCTGACCAAAGCCGGTAAAACGAGTGCAAGCGTCGGCTGGCGGTTACCGGTAAGCGCGCTGAGCCAGAGCTGGACCAGTTGGGCCAGACCGAAAATCACCAGAATCACCAGGCACTGCTGCCACATCGGGAACATGCGCAAACGCTGTTGCAGGGACAGCACCAGGAACGTAATCAGCGTCAGAATCAGCGCGTTCTGGCCGAGCAAGGTGCCATAGAGCACGTCTTCAGCCAGGCCGAGCATCCAGGCAGTGACCATGCCGACCTTGTGCGGCAGGGCCAGCGCCCAGAACGCCAACAGCAGCGCAAGCCACAGCGGACGGAAGATTTCCATGAACTGCGGCAGCGGTGAAACGCTCAACAACAGGCCGATGGCGAAGGTCAACCAGACCACCCAGCCGTTTCTCGGGGGGGCATGACGAGCCATTATTCTTCCCTCTGCCGTGGCGTTTCAGGCGCAGACCTTGGTGTAGCTGGCGCAGACCTTGACGTGGATGGCGCCGTTGTCGCTGGCGCAGTGCCCGTTGCAGGTTTAGCAGGCGGCTTCGCGACGGGCTTGGTGGTCTGTGTTTTAGCAGGCGTTGCTGCCGCAGGCTGCGCCGTTGAAGTGCTCGGTCCAGGCGTTGCATGAGTGGCCGCAGGCTTGGCCGGGGCCGCCGTTGACGCTGGCGTGGCAGGCAACGTCGCCGAAGGCACGCCCGCAGGATCAGCGGTCTGGCGGTCCAGCGACTCCTGCTGCTGAGCGGCGTCGGCAGCGCGCTCCTCAGGGGAACGGCCGTCAGAGAACACAAGTAACAAATATCGACTGCGATTCAGTGCGGCAGTCGGCACAGCCCGCACGATCGCAAATGGCTGGCCGGAGTCGTGAATCACTTCCTTCACCGTGGCCACCGGATAACCAGCCGGGAAGCGCTGACCCAGGCCAGAGCTGACCAATAGATCGCCTTCCTTGATGTCAGCGGTGTCAGCTACGTGGCGCAGTTCCAGCCGCTCGGGGTTACCGGTACCGCTGGCAATCGCCCGCAAGCCGTTGCGGTTCACCTGAACCGGAATGCTGTGAGTGGTGTCTGTGAGCAACAACACGCGCGAAGTGTAAGGCATCAGTTCAACGACCTGCCCCATCAAGCCACGCGCATCGAGCACCGGTTGCCCCAGAACCACGCCGTCGCGCTCACCTTTGTTGATGATGATGCGATGGGTGAACGGATTCGGGTCCATGCCGATCAACTCGGCCACTTCGACCTTTTCGTTGACCAACGCAGAGGAGTTGAGCAATTCGCGCAGACGCACGTTCTGCTCCGTCAGGGCCGCCAGCTTTTGCAGGCGTCCTTGCAGGAGCAGGTTTTCGGTCTTGAGTTTTTCGTTTTCGGCGGCGAGTTCCGTACGGCTGCCAAACTGGCTGGCAACGCCCTGATAAAGGCGCTCCGGCAGATCGGCAATCCAGTAGGACTGCATCAGCACCAGCGACATCTGACTGCGTACAGGCTTGAGCAAGGTGAAACGCGCGTCCACGACCATGACCGCAACGGACAACACGACCAGCACCAGCAGGCGAACGCCCAGAGACGGGCCTTTTGAGAAAAGCGGTTTAATAGGCCGCTCCTTCCAGGCATGCGTTCGACGGAATACGCTTCAATTGGCTGTGGTTATTCATGCGACATGAAACCGCCCCGGGGCAGATTGACGGAAGTACAGACTGACAGACTTTGAACGCCACGGGGTGACGTCTACACAACGAACACACAGGCAACACCGTGGGTGCCGCCTGTCGGGTTCATCATGGGTAAAACTCCCGCAGCTTATTCGCTGGAGAGCAGGTCCATGGTGTGTTTGTCCATCATCTCCAGCGCACGGCCGCCACCACGAGCAACACAGGTCAGCGGGTCTTCGGCGACGATCACCGGCAGACCGGTTTCCTGAGCCAGCAGCTTATCGAGGTCACGCAGCAATGCGCCGCCACCTGTCAGCACCAGGCCACGCTCGGCGATGTCCGAAGCCAACTCGGGCGGGGATTGCTCCAGCGCGCTTTTAACGGCCTGAACGATGGTTGCCAGGGATTCCTGCAACGCTTCCAGCACTTCGTTGGAGTTCAGGGTAAATGCACGTGGAACGCCTTCTGCAAGGTTACGGCCACGTACGTCGACTTCACGTACTTCGCCACCTGGATAGGCGGTGCCGATTTCCTGCTTGATGCGTTCGGCGGTGGATTCACCGATGAGGCTGCCGTAGTTACGACGTACATAAGTGATGATCGCTTCATCGAAACGGTCGCCGCCTACTCGTACGGATTCTGCGTAAACCACGCCATTCAGGGAGATCAGAGCAATTTCAGTGGTGCCGCCGCCGATGTCGACGACCATCGAGCCACGCGCCTCTTCGACAGGAAGACCGGCGCCGATTGCGGCGGCCATTGGCTCTTCGATCAGGAATACTTCACGAGCGCCTGCACCCAGTGCCGACTCGCGAATGGCACGACGCTCAACCTGGGTGGATTTGCACGGTACGCAAATCAACACACGCGGGCTGGGCTGCAGGAAGCTGTTTTCGTGAACTTTGTTGATGAAATACTGGAGCATCTTTTCGCACACACTGAAGTCGGCGATCACGCCGTCCTTCATCGGACGAATGGCGGCAATGTTACCCGGGGTACGGCCCAGCATACGCTTGGCTTCCATCCCGACAGCAACAACGCTCTTCTGATTTCCGTGGGTCCGAATGGCCACAACCGATGGCTCATTCAGGACAATACCGCGCTCACGCACGTAAATAAGGGTGTTGGCAGTGCCCAGGTCGATGGAAAGATCGCTGGAAAACATGCCACGCAGTTTCTTGAACATGGGAAAGGGACCCTAGGGAACGCGTGGGTAAAAAAGTGCGGCAAACTCTAACAACGACAGGGATTTTGGGCAAGGAGCCAATATGTTAAATTGGCTGTTTTTCCGAGCACTACCCTGGACGTTAGCGGCCTTATGACCGTTTAAAGCGTGTAGTGTTCCGCAATCTGACGTACGGCGCATGCCCTACGCATTCCACTGGAGAACCCCATGGCGCTTGATCGCTCCGACGTGGAAAAAATCGCTCATCTTGCTCGACTGGGCCTGAATGACGCCGATATACCGCGTACTACCGAGGCACTTAACAGCATTCTAGGGCTGGTCGACCAGATGCAAGCGGTCGACACCACCGGTATCGAACCCCTTGCGCACCCGCTTGAAGCCTCCCAGCGCCTGCGTGAAGACGCAGTCACCGAGAGCAACCACCGTGACACGTATCAAGCCATCGCACCAGCGGTCCAAGACGGCCTTTATCTGGTTCCGAAAGTCATCGACTAAGGGAATGTGCCTTCAATGCATCAAATGACAGTGGCCGAACTCGCTCGCGGGCTGGCCGATAAAACGTTTTCTGCCGAAGAATTGACCCGCACCCTGCTGACGCGTATTGCCCAGCTGGACCCGCAGATCAACAGCTTCATTTCCCTCACCGAAGACTTGGCCATCACTCAGGCTCAGGCTGCCGACGCCCGTCGTGCCGCAGGAGAGAATAGCCCCTTGCTCGGCATTCCGCTGGCGCACAAAGACTTGTTCTGCACCAAAGGCATTCGCACCAGTTGCGGATCGAAGATGCTCGACAATTTCAAGGCGCCCTACGACGCCACCGTGGTCGCAAAACTGGCCGCAGCCGGAACGGTGACGCTGGGCAAAACCAACATGGACGAATTCGCCATGGGCTCGGCCAACGAGTCCAGCCATTACGGCGCAGTGAAAAACCCGTGGAACCTCGAACACGTTCCGGGCGGCTCGTCGGGCGGCTCGGCGGCAGCCGTGGCAGCACGCCTGCTGCCGGGCGCAACCGGCACTGACACCGGCGGCTCCATCCGCCAGCCAGCAGCGCTGACCAACCTGACCGGCCTGAAGCCGACTTACGGTCGGGTTTCACGCTGGGGCATGATCGCCTACGCGTCCAGTCTCGATCAGGCAGGCCCAATGGCCCGCACCGCCGAAGACTGCGCCCTGTTGCTGCAAGGCATGGCCGGCTTCGACGCCAACGATTCCACCAGCATCGACGAACCCGTACCCGATTACGCCGCGAGCCTCAATGGCTCGCTGCAAGGTCTGCGCATCGGCGTGCCGAAGGAGTACTTCAGCGCAGGTCTCGATCCGCGCATCGCTGACCTGGTCATGGCCAGCGTCGAAGAGCTGAAGAAGCTCGGCGCCGTGGTCAAGGACGTCAGCCTGCCCAACCTTCAGCACGCGATCCCGGCGTATTACGTGATCGCCCCGGCTGAGGCGTCTTCCAACCTGTCGCGTTTTGACGGCGTGCGTTTTGGCTATCGCTGCGAAGACCCCAAAGACCTGACCGATCTGTACAAGCGTTCCCGCGCCGAGGGCTTTGGCCCTGAAGTGCAACGCCGGATCATGGTCGGCGCCTATGCCCTGTCGGCAGGTTATTACGATGCGTACTACCTGCAAGCGCAGAAAATCCGTCGCCTGATCAAGAACGACTTCATGAGCGCCTTCGCTGAAGTCGATGTGATCCTCGGTCCGACCACGCCTAACCCCGCCTGGAAAATCGGCGCCAAGAACAACGACCCGATTTCTGCGTATCTGGAAGACTTCTACACCATCACCGCCAACCTCGCGGGCTTGCCGGGCTTGTCCATGCCCGCCGGTTTCGCCGACGGTCTGCCGGTGGGTGTGCAGTTGCTGGCACCGTATTTCCAGGAAGGCCGCCTGTTGAATGTTGCCCACCAATACCAACAGGTCACTGATTGGCACACTCGCTCGCCGGCCGGTTTCTAAGGAGAAAACACATGCAATGGGAAGTCGTGATCGGGCTGGAGATTCATACCCAGCTCACCACCCAATCGAAGATTTTCTCCGGTAGCTCCACCACATTCGGTTCAGAGCCCAACACTCAGGCCAGTCTGGTTGACCTGGGCATGCCGGGTTCGCTGCCGGTGCTGAACAAAGAAGCGGTACAGATGGCGGTCAAGTTCGGCCTTGCCATTGATGCCGAGATCGGTCAGCACAACGTGTTCGCTCGCAAGAACTACTTCTACCCCGACCTGCCGAAGGGCTACCAGATCAGCCAGATGGAGCTGCCTATTGTCGGCAAGGGCCACCTGGACATCACACTGGAAGACGGCACGGTCAAACGTATCGGCGTGACCCGTGCGCACCTTGAAGAAGACGCGGGAAAAAGCCTGCACGAAGACTTCAGCGGCATGACCGGTATTGACCTGAACCGCGCTGGCACACCGTTGCTGGAAATCGTGTCCGAGCCGGACATGCGTTCGGCCAAGGAAGCGGTGGCGTACGTCAAAGCCATGCACGCGCTGGTGCGCTACCTGGGCATCTGCGACGGCAACATGGCCGAAGGTTCGCTGCGTTGCGACTGCAACGTCTCGATCCGCCCCAAAGGTCAGGTTGAGTACGGCACCCGCTGCGAGATCAAGAACGTCAACTCGTTCCGCTTCATCGAGAAGGCGATCAACAGCGAAATCCAGCGTCAGATCGAGCTGATCGAAGACGGCGGCCGAGTCATTCAGCAGACCCGCCTGTACGATCCGGCCAAAGACGAAACCCGCGCCATGCGCAGCAAAGAGGAAGCCAACGATTACCGTTACTTCCCTGATCCTGACCTGTTGCCAGTGATCATAGAGGACTCGTTCCTCCATCAGGTACGCGCCACATTGCCGGAGTTGCCTCCGCAAAAACGCGAGCGTTTCCAGTCGCAATTCGGACTGTCCGCCTACGATGCCAGCGTGCTGGCGTCGAGCCGCGAGCAAGCGGACTTCTTCGAGAAGGTGGTCGCCATCGGCGGCGACGCCAAGCTGGCGGCCAACTGGGTCATGGTTGAACTGGGTTCGTTGCTGAACAAGCAAGGCGTCGAGATCGATGATTCTCCGGTCAGTTCCGAGCAACTGGGCGGCATGTTGCTGCGCATCACCGACAACACCATTTCCGGCAAGATTGCGAAGATGGTGTTCGAGGCCATGGCCAATGGCGAAGGCAGCGCTGATGAAGTGATCGAGAAGCGCGGCCTCAAGCAAGTCACCGACAGCGGCGCCATCGAGTCGATGCTCGACGAAGTGCTGGCGGCCAACGCAGAACAGGTCGAGCAGTATCGTGCGGCAGACGAAGCCAAACGCGGCAAGATGTTCGGGTTTTTCGTCGGTCAGGCGATGAAAGCGTCTAAAGGCAAAGCCAACCCGCAGCAAGTCAACGAAGTGTTGAAGAGCAAGCTGGAAGGTTAAGCCCAACGCCTGATCTGTAGGAGCGCGCGTGCCCACGAAGGCAGTCTTGAAGTCAGTACATTCATGGCTGACATGACGCAATCGCGGGCAAGCGCGCTCTTACCTGTCTACCGACACCCAACCGGACTTGTACTCATGCTGCGGCCTCTCGGCGCTTGCGCACTGCTCTCCTCGATCTTGTTGCTGCCCGGATGCGCCAGCGAAGGCATCATCGATCCTCACGGTTACAACGCCACCGGCGGCGCGTCCTACTACGGTGCGCAGCACCAGGGCAAACGCACGGCCAGCGGCGAACGTTTCGATCAAAACAGCTACACCGCAGCCCATCGACAATTGCCCTTCGGTACGCGTGTGCAGGTCACCAACCTGAGCAACGACAGAACGGTCGTAGTGCGTATCAACGATCGCGGCCCGCACACTCGCGGGCGCCTGATCGATGTGTCACGCGCAGCCGCCGAACAATTGGGTATGCTGCGCAGCGGCACAGCCAAGGTTCGCGTGCAGGCGCTGGACGACTGATCTGAACCCATTCCACTGACAACACCGCAGGTGCCCTGAATTCTCGAATTATCGACACTGCCGCTGCCCAATCTGATTGAGCTGATCGGCGGCTTGCTGCTCCTCATCATCGGCGCCGAACTGTCCGTACGCGGCGCCGTGGGCCTGGCCGCCATTCTCCAGACCCGCCCGCTGTTCCTTGGCCTGACCGTCGTGGCGCTGGGCAGCAGCGCGCCACAAATGGCCGTCGGCCTGCAGGCCGCACTCTCCAGCAGCGGCGATATCGCGGTGGGCAGCGTGGTGGGCAGCAACATTTTCAACGTGCTGGTCACGCTGGGGCTTTGTGCGTTGATCATCCCGCTGCGCGTTGCCCGGCAACTGGTCCGGGTCGATATTCCATTGATGATTGCCGCCACCGCACTGGTCACGGCACTGGCCTGGAACGGCGTACTCAGCGGGTTGGACGGCGTCATTCTGCTGGTCGCGCTGGGCGCTTACCTGGTGGTGGTGCTGCGCCAATTCGCCCACGGCACCCGCCGCGCCAGCCCCGCCGTAACGCCGTCACAAAGCAAAGTGCGCCCACTGATCGGGCGCGTGGCGATGATGATTGGCGGCTTGGTGCTGATGATCTACGGCAGCCACTTTCTGGTCAGCGCCGCCACCGTGATCGCTCAGGACCTGGGGCTGTCGGAGCGGGTAATCGGGCTGACGGTGATCGGCATCGCCACCTCGCTGCCGGCGTTGATGACGTCGCTGGTTGCCGCCCTGCGGGGTGAGCGAGACATTGCGGTGGGTAACGTGATTGGCAGCAATCTCTTCAATCTGCTCGGAGTGCTGGGCGCGACCGCATTGATCAGCCCGGAGCCGCTGTCGATCTCACCCAATGCGCTGGATTTCGATTTTCCGGTGATGCTCACGGCGGCGGTCCTGACCCTGCCGTTGTTCTATTCGGGCTATCGACTGACACGCGTGGAAGGCTTGTTGATGCTGGTGTTGTACGTAATTTACGGGCTGCACATTGTGTCGTTCACCACCGGCATGCCTCTGGCGGACAGGCTGGAACGGCTGATGATTCACTACGCATTGCCAGTGCTTGCGCTCGGCATTGCCTTCAACACCGTTCGCGCCTGGCGACGACAGCATTGAACACCCCTACCCTGTAGGAGCGAACCTGTTCGCGAGGCGTTGGACCAGAAACACCGGGTTATCCGCCTCGCCAACAAGTTGGCTCCACAGATTGCCGTTAAATCCAGCCGCCCCACTGCAGGATGAAGATCCCGATGTTGGTGGTCACGGCCGCAGCCAGCGTGGTCATGACGATGATCGCCGCAGCCAGCTCATGATTGCCATTGGCCGCACGGACCATCACGTAACTGGCGGACGCTGTCGGCGCCCCGAAGTACAGGAACAAAATCCCCAGCTCCGCCCCTCGAAAACCCAGCAACCACGCGCCGAAGGTGCAGATCATCGGCAGCCAGACCATCTTCATCAGGCTGGCGCTGATCACCAGACCGCCGCTCTCACGCAGGGATTTGAGTGACAGCGTCCCGCCAATGCACATCAACGCCAGCGGCAGCGTCATCTGCGCCAGATAGCTACCGGACGTATCAAGCCACTTGGGAATCGGGATCTGGAAATAGGCGAACGGCGTCGCCACCACGATGCTGAGAATCAGCGGGTTAGCCATCACGCTTTTGAAGATGCTCCACGGATCAGACTTGATCACCGGGCTGTACACCGCCAGGACCACGGTAGAGAGCGTGTTGTAAAACAGGATGACCAGCGCCGCGAGAATGGCCCCCAGCGAAATGCCGTAATCGCCGTACATGCTGGCAGCCAGCGCCAGCCCAATGACGCCGTTGTTACCGCGAAACGCGCCTTGGGTATAAATGCCGCGCTCGGCGAAGGGCACGCGGTAGATCGCCCAGCCCCAGGCAATGGCAAACCCCACCACCGTCGCGATGATGAAATAGATCAACACACCAGGCTTGAGGGCGGCGTGTAAATCAGCGTGGATGATGCCCAGAAACAGCAACGCCGGCATGGTGCAGTTGAACACCAGTGCCGACGCTGTGTGGATGAAGCTGTCGTTGATCCAGCCAACGCGTTTGAGCAGGACACCCATGAACAACATGGCGAACACTGGCGCTGTGATGTTCAGGGTTTCTAAAAAAATAGCCAGCATGCCCGTCAAAACCCTGTCCCGTCGTTAGGTGGCTAATGATAGGCCAGCACGGACGGTTGTATGACAGGGAATTTTCGCCAGCCTCGGTCAGAACGCCAATGTCACGCGCGCATTTAGCGCCTGATCCGAGGTGTTGCTGCCCACCTGACCGTCGTAGCTCACGCCTACGCTGAGCGTGTCGCTGAGCCCAAGATCCACACCTGCGCCCAGCACGGCGGCGTTTCTGGCAATGGGCGCGCCGGACAGTGCAAACGTGTCGCCGCCACTGAATGCAGCACGGCTCTCAGGCGTGACATCGCCAAAGGCGCGGCGCCAGCCCAGCGTGGCATTGGGTTTGACGTCAACGCTCCCCACACTCAGGCGGGTAGCGGCACGCAGGCCCAGGGTGCTGAACGTGACATGATTTTCCTGAGACTTGTTTTCCAGGCTGATCACGTTGCTGCTTTCATCAAATGCGTCGGTGTCCAGCCGCACATGCGCCAGATTGGCGAACGGTTCGAGCTGCGCATTGTTGCCCAGCTCAATGGTGTAACCCAGTTCACCGAACACCTGATTGGTCGCTGCACGGTAGTCCTCTTTGAGCCGCTCGGAAGACCCAGGCAAATCAAGCGAACGCTTGGCCGTCAACTCATGCCAGGTGCGTACCGCCCCAAGACGCAAGCCCAACTGACCCCATTTCGCACCGCCGTAGACGCCCACGTGATAGTTGTCGCTGTCGGAAGACCCCGACGCATGCCGCAGATCGAAACTGCTGTGGCTGAACCCGGCCAAAGCGCCGACTCTCCAGGTGTCATCCAGCGGCACATCAGCACCGAACACCAGCCCGCTGGTATGCGTGTCTAGCCCGGCAATATCGCCGCTGCTGTCTGTTCTGCCGGTTGCCCCCAGAACCTGCGACCACACAACGCCCCGCGACGCATCGCCGGCAAGGGTTTGCGTCGCGCCGCCGTTTGCCGGGGATGATTGCGCCTGCTGCAAGCGATCGTTCACGGCATTGCGCACCAGACGGCTGTCTTCGATCAGCGCTGATTGAGTCGAGGCATGCAGTTCATTGGACAGGCCACTGAAAGTCGCTTGTGCGGTAGCCGCATCCTGCTGCACCACTTGCCTCCACAACGCGTTGCCTGTTCCTGCGCTGTCCAGACCTTGCGCCACAGCCCGGGCATTGTTCGTGGTCGCCACGCTGGCGAAGGTTTGCGCATTGCGGTCGAGCGTCAGCCCGACATCCGTTGCGGTGTAGTTGAGCGTCGGGGTGAGAAACACGAAGTTCGATTGCACGGGCGCGAATGCGCCGGTTACGCCACCGGCCGCCGAGAGAATCGAATAACGGCTTGCCGCGAGCCAGGTGCCGTTTTGCACCAGCGAAATCGTGCTGTTATTAACCGTTGCGCGGCCCGTGGCAACGATTCGGTCGGCATTGCCCGAGGCATCGGATTCCACCTGATAGACCGCACCTTGAGCGAGGCTTACGTCACCGTTGACGTTCAACTGCCCCACCGAATTCCCCGGTGCAACCACACCGCCCTGCGCGACATTGATACCGCCAACCGTGCCATTGCCGCCCAGCGTCGCCCCTTGCTGGACGCTGACAACGGAGTTGCCGAGGTTGCCATTGACCGCCAATCGACCGGCTTGCACCGTGGTCGGTCCGGAAAAACTGCTGTCGCTCGTCAGGCTCAGCGACCCGGCGCCGCGTTTGATCAGCGCGCCGGTGCCGCTCAGGGCATTGCTGAAAGTATCGTTTGTGGATTGGTCGAGTATCAACGTGGCGTTGTCGTTGATCGCACCGCTGCCGAACGCCTTGGCATGGCCGGTGAGGCTGCCGCCGTTGATCACCGTGCCACCGGAATAGCTGTTGTTGCCCGTAAGGATCAGGTTGCCGGTGCCGTTCTTGATCAGCCCACCGCTGCCGCCGATGTCGTTACGCCATGCATCCACGGCGTTGTAACCGCCAAGGGCGGCGTTCATGTTGACCGAGACCGTGGAATTGAACGCCGCGTAACCGTCACCCGCTGCGTACAGATTCAAACGGCCATAACCACCGGACTGATCGATCACCGCGTAACCCGACGAGATTTCAGTGGTCGCCAGAATCTCGCGGCGCTGACTGGCATCCAGGTACGGGAATCGGGTCTCCAGCAACACTTCGGCATTGACCGGCACCACAGGGGCAAGATTGGTCGGCCCCACCGGGTCGAATCCATAGGTCATGCGCGAGGTGAAGAGGGCTTTGTCCTGGGCATGCTGAGAGGTGCGGTCGGTGGCCGGATCGATGCTCGCCATGCAGTTGTTGATATCGCCCCCGCACTGCGCGGTGAAGTACGCCAGCGACTGAGCGCGGGCATCGGCACGCAGTTGCGCATTGGCTGGATTGGACAGGTTATCGATGGCGAAGTAGGTGGCCGTGATTCGCCCGCCTATTACGTCAAATGGCGAATGCATGCCCGCCTCGATGCGGTTGTCTCCGACCTCGGAAGCGCGCAGCAGCAGTTCGCTGAAACGCTCGGGAATGGCGTAGGCCAAGGCGATGGAGGACAGATACGCAGCGTTGGTGTGGCCGCTCGGGAACCCGGAATCGCTGGCGGGCGTAGTGCTTTCGGCCGGGCGCAGTGAGGGTTGCACGACGAACGCAAGACTCTGGCCGTCCAGGCTCTGCCGCCACGGACGCGGATACAGATAGTGCGATTTGGCCGGTGTGGTCGATGCGTCGTTGCGCACAGCGCCCACCAGGTCGACAACTTTGCCCAGCGCCGATGTGGAGCTGCCCGCACCGTTGCCCTTGTCATCGTATTTGGTGGTTTTGTTGCTGTCGTCAAACGCGGTGATGGTGGTGAAAGCACCGGAGCCTGCCTTATACGCAGTGCTCAACGAGCCGAGGCCGCTGATGACGCTGTAACTCTGGTCACGACGGTCATCAAAGTAAGCGGCGGTTTCTTGTGCCAGGGTTCGCGAGTTGGCACGGTCGACCACCAACTGCAAATTGCGTCGAAGCAGGCTTTGGCCCAGCGCTGTCGGGGTGCCCGTGTCCCAGGTGGCGCCCGTCGTCCACAAAGTGTCGAACCCGGAAAGCAGATCGACACCATTGATCGTGTCATCCCCTGCGCGGCTTGCGGCCTGGACTGACAGCGCAAGGAGTGAAAGTACCAGCGTTGACACGATGACCCGGGGAGCTTGCTTAGTGCACGGCATGAAGAACCCTTCGCTTGATTCAAATAAAGCGCCGACGCTAACAAGCGGTTCCTACAGGGAAATGTATCAGCCGTGACATATTTATGGTGATGAGCTGGGCACGCCCGGAGCCGGTGTCCGGGCGCTTGGTGATGGGTGATTGGTGATTGGTGATTGCCGGGCTGCCTCAAGTCAGCGCGGCAGGCACCAGTTTTTTCTCGAACACCGAAACGCCGTCCAGATCGCGCAGGGTCACGGTCAGCTCGGACGTCTGACCGTCGATATTCACCTCCCCGAAAAACTGGTAACCCGCAAACGGCGACATGTTCTGCGCGGTGGGGGCTTTCTGAAACACCAGTTCCGGGCCGAACGTCTTGTCCAGCACGTTGGGCCCAAACGTCCCGGCATTAAGCGGCCCGGCGACGAATTCCCAGAACGGATCGAAATCCTGGAACACCGCCAGGTCCGGCTGGTAGTGATGCGCCGCGCAGTAATGCACGTCGGCGGTCAGCCACACACAGTCCTTGATCTTCTGGGCGCGCAAGTGACCCAGCAGCTCGGCAACTTCCAGCTCTCGGCCTTTGGCCGCACCGTTGTCACCGTTGGCGATGGCCTCCCAACGCGCGACACCGGGGCTGACCTCGCCGTCCGGTACGCCCAGGCCAATCGGCATGTCGGCGGCGATAATTTTCCACTGCGCACCGGACGCCGCGAGTTCGCGCTTGAGCCAGTCCAGTTGCTCACGCCCGAGAAACGCTGTGGTCGGGCCAGGCTTGTCTGCAAGGTTTGCATCGTTACCATCGCGATAACTGCGCATGTCGAGCACGAACACATCGAGCATCGGACCGTAGCTCAGCTTGCGATAAACCCTGCCGCCGTTGTCGGCAGTCTGCAAACGCATGGGGGCGTACTCAAGAAACGCCTGCCGTCCACGCGCCGCCAACTTGAGAATGTCCTTCTCTTTGTAGCGCTCATCGAGCTGCTTGGTGGGCGACCAGTTATTGCAGACTTCGTGGTCGTCCCATTGCCAGATCTGCGGCACCTCAGCGTTGAAGCGGCGCAGGTTTTCGTCCAGCAGGTTGTAACGATAGGCGCCGCGATATTCGTCCAGTGTCTCGGCGACTTTGCTCTTGGCTTCTGTGGTGATGTTGCGCCAGACCCGACCATTTTCAGTGACGATTTCGGCGGGCACCGGGCCGTCGGCGTAAATGGTGTCGCCACTGTGGATAAAGAAATCGGGCAGACGCAGACGCATGGCTTCATAGATGCGCATGCCGCCGATGTCCGGATTGATACCGAAGCCCTGGCCGACCGTATCGCCACTCCAGACGAAACGGATATCGCGCTTCGTCTGCGGCACGCTGCGCAGATGCCCAAACCAGGGCTCGCTGGCGACGCCGGTTTGAGCGTCCTCGAAGAACACGCGGTAGAAGATGGCTTGATCGGAGGGCAAGCCGGTGAGCTCCACGCGGGCGGTGAAGTCGGTACGTTGGTCGGCCAGTAGCGAAACGCTGCGGCGCGGGTTGTTGAACACGCTGCGGGTGTCCCACTCGACGACCATGCGCGAGGGCCGGTCGCTGCGACTCCAGACCATCGCCCGGTCACCTTGCAGATCTCCGGACTGCACGCCGTCGGTCATTTTCGGCCGATCCTTGACCGAGGCGATGACCGCCGGCGCCAGGCCTGGCAGCAAAAGGCCCGCACCGGCGACTTGGATAATGCGGCGACGAGTCAGGTCGAACTGAGTCATGGGAATCCCCTCAAGCGAGTCACAAAAGAGAAAACCTAACAGCGCAATGTTGGCTGAATGTGACAGCCGCTAACGGCTCACCGTTCGTTGTTCGTTGTTCGTTGTTCGTTGCTGTTTGTTCTTTGCTCGCGGTTCGCGGTTCGGGGGCGCGGTTCGCTTTAGATTCTGGCCGAAGGCCGTAGGAGCGCGGCTTGTCCCGCGAACGATCGCGCAGCGGTCGCAAAGCAGGCGCTGCGGTTATCTGAACACACCGCACCCGTAGATTTCAGGGCCGCTGCGCACCCCATCGTCGGCAAGCCGGACTCCCACGCCTTCGGCAGAAGCTGAACATCGACCATGGGCCATATTGCTCCGGCGCAGTTAAGGCCACTGGCACCAGCAAGCGTTACCCTCAACTGAACCTCTGCCGGACCCACAACCTGTAGGCGGGAATTCATTCGCGCGGCGCAGGATCAGGCCCATACCGCCAGATCGCCTCGCCAACACGTTCGTGCCTACAGGTCCAAGGGGTCATGCCCCGGCGGGCGCGGTGTCCAGCTCGACGACTTCCGGGCGTTTGAGCACGGCGTACAGCACGCCAGTCAACAGGCTGCCCGCCACAATCGCCAGCAGATAAAGCAGTGCATGGTTGATCGCGTTCGGGATCAGCAGTACGAACAACCCGCCGTGCGGCGCCATGAGCTTGCAGCCGAAATACATCGACAGCGCGCCGGTCAATGCGCCGCCCGCGATACTTGCCGGGATCACGCGCAGCGGGTCTTTGGCCGCAAACGGAATGGCGCCTTCGGAGATGAAACACAACCCCAGCACCAGCGCCGCCTTTCCGGCTTCACGCTCGCTTTGCGCGAACTTGCGACGAGCAATCAGCGACGCGATGCCCATGCCAATCGGCGGCACCATACCGGCCGCCATGGTCGCAGCCATTGGCGCGCCGCTGCTTGAGGCCAGCAAACCGACCGAGAATGCGTAAGACGCCTTGTTGATCGGCCCACCCAGGTCGACACACATCATCGCGCCCAACAGCACGCCCAGCAGCACAGCGTTGGCGGTGCCCATGGTGTCGAGGAAGTGCGTCAGGCCTTCGAGCATGCTCGCGACCGGCTGGCCCACGACATAAATCATCACCAGCCCGGTGAACAGGCTCGCCAGCAGCGGAATGATCAGAATCGGTTTGAGGGCTTCAAGACTCTGCGGCAGTTTCGCGTAACGATTGACCGCCCACGCGCTGTAGCCCGCAATGAAACCGGCAATGATCCCGCCGATAAAGCCCGCGCCCAGCGTGCTCGCCAGCAGACCGCCGATCATGCCGGGAGCAAGCCCCGGACGGTCGGCGATCGAGTAGGCGATGTAACCCGCCAGCAGCGGCACCATCAGTTGAAACGCAGCGCCCGCACCGATCTGCTTCAACGCAGCGGCCAGCGTGCCAGGCTCTTCTGCCACATGGATGCCGAAAACAAACGACAGCGCGATCAGCAAACCACCCGCCACCACCATCGGCAGCATGTAGGACACACCGGTCAACAGGTGCTTGTAGACACCCGTTTTCTCCTGCTTGGCGGGCGCCTTGGAGGCGTCCTGCGAGGACTCGACCTTGCCCTCGGCCAAGGCTTTTTTCAGCGTGGCTTCGGGCTGCTTTAGCGCAATACCGGTGCCGCAGCGGTAAATCCGTTTGCCGGCAAAGCGCTCGGTCGCGACCTCAATGTCGGCAGCGAGCAACACCACATCGGCGTCGGCAATCGCCTGAGCGCCGAGCGGGTTGCGCGCGCCCACTGAGCCTTGCGTTTCAACCTGCAGCTCATAGCCGAGCTTTTTCGCAGCCTGCGTGATCGCCTCGGCCGCCATGAAGGTGTGAGCCACGCCAGTGGGGCATGCAGTGACGGCCACCAGACGAGGCTGGGCGCTGATGGCAACCGGCGCAGCAGCCGACGCATCAGGCGCGACGTAGACCACGGCCAGTTCAGAGGCTGTGCGCAAAAATTCGTCGGCGTCCTGCAACGCTTGCGCAGGTGTTGACTGGTAAAGCTTTTTGCCTGCAAAACGTTGCAGGTCAAGCGCCCCGCTGTTAACCACCAGCACCCAGTCCGCCGCATCGATATCGGCAGACGTCAATTGCTGTTCCGGATTGCGAGGATTGTGCACTTCAACGCTGGTGCTCCAACCCAGACGCTGAGCGGCGGCGTCAAGCAGACGCGCGCTGAGGACACTGCTGATCTTGCCGTTGGGACAGGCCGTAACAATCGCTAACTTCATGACCATCCTCTCTTATTGTTCCGTCAGCGGACGTACGTTCACGCCGCTGGCAAGTCGCTTGAGCTGCGCGACGTCATTGATGCCGAAGCCGATCTGTGTCACGGCCATGGCCGCAATGGCGGTGGCAATGCGTAAGGTCTGTTCCGGTGGATGTCCACTGAGCAAGCCGTGCACCATGCCGGCCAGCAACGAGTCACCGGCACCCACAGTGCTGGCGACCGTGACTTTGGGTGGCAACGCCTGCAAAGCGGTGCTGGAGCTGAACCAGTGCACGCCTTCGGAGCCTTGGGAGATCACCACGTGCTCGATGCCCTGCTGACGCAACTGCGCAGCGGCCTGCGCCTGAGCGTCAATCGAGATAATCGGCGCATCCAGTGCATCGGCCAGCTCTTCGGTGTTGGGTTTGATCAGCCACGGCGAGGCTTCAAGGCCTGCGCGCAAGGCTTCTCCGCTGGTGTCCAAAGCAACTTTGAGGCCTTGGGCATTCAGATTGAGCAGGAGCGTTTTAAGCCACTGCGCATCGACACCACGCGGCAGACTGCCCGCCACGACGACCGCATCGAAGTCCGAAGCGATCTGCTGAACCCGCGTTGCCAGCGCTTGCTGTGCCTGCTCGCTGACCTGCGGGCCTGGACCATTGAGATCAGTGATGCGGCCGCTGCCCTCTGCCAGCTTGATGTTGCTGCGAGTCTCGCCGGGCACCCGCACGAACTCGTCGATGAAGCCGCGCTGAGCGAACAGGGTTTCAAACGGCTGCTGATTGTCCACGCCCAGAAAACCGGCCACGGTCAGTTCGTGGCCGAGATCGGCGAGCACCTGAGCAACGTTCAGGCCCTTCCCTGCCGCATGACACAGCATTGCGTCGCTACGGTTGACCTGGCCCACCTGCAAATGGCCTAGCTGCACCGTCAGGTCCAGCGCCGGGTTCATGGTCAATGTCAGAATTTTCGCCATTACAAGCCCTCCACGAGCGCGCGGACTTCACCCGCTGTGCCGGCGATCAAGGCCGCCTGCGCCAGCTGTTTTGCACCCATAAGATTCAACTCGCGCACGCAGGCTTTGACTTCGCCAATGCTGCGCGCCGATACGCTGAGTTCATCCACGCCAAGCCCGACCAGAATCGGCACGGCTGCCGGGTCCGCCGCCAGCTCGCCGCATACGCCCACCCATTTGCCATGGGCATGAGCGGCTCGCACGGTGATGTCGATCAGTTGCAAGACCGCCGGGTGCAGGCCGTCAGCCTGGGCTGAAAGCGTTGGATGGCCACGGTCGATGGCCAGGGTGTATTGCGTCAGGTCGTTGGTGCCGACGCTGAAAAAATCCACTTCCCGGGCCAGAACCGGCGCCAGCAATGCAGCAGAAGGCACTTCGATCATGATCCCCAGCTGCAAGTCAGCCACGGGGATTTCCAGGCGCAGACGCTCAGTCATGTCCCGCGCCTGACGCCACTCTTCAACGGTGCCGACCATGGGGAACATGATCCGAAGCGGTCGGTTGTCTGCCGCGCGCAACAAGGCACGCAGCTGGCTTTCCATCACGTCGGGCCGCTGCAAGGTCAAGCGAATGCCGCGCACGCCCAGGAAGGGATTTTCTTCTTTGTCGATTGGCCAGTACGGCAGCGGTTTGTCGCCGCCGACGTCCAGCGTGCGCACCACCAACGGACGGCCTTGCAGGTCGTCCAGCACGCGACGGTATTCAGCTTCTTGCGTAGCCTCGTTCGGCGCCTCGCTGTGCGCCATGAACAACAGCTCGGTACGCAGCAGGCCAATACCCTCGGCGCCTTGCTCCACCGCAGCCGGTGTACCGGCGCTGTCACCAATGTTGGCGAACACTTCTACCGCATGGCCGTCGCGGGTGATCGCAGGCTCCATGCGCAAGGCAGCAGCGGCCTGCAAACGCTTGTCGCGGGTGTCTCGCTCCTGGATTGCGCGCTGCACAGTGGCTTCGTCCGGCGCGACGTTGAGGCGTCCACGCTGACCGTCGATCAACAGTTGGGTACCGGATTTGATCAGCAATACAGCATCGCCAGCACCAACCAGCGCCGGAATGCCCAACGCACGCGCCACGATGGCACTGTGCGCAGTGGCGCCGCCGCGAGCGGTCAGGATGCCCGCGACACGGGCCGGATCAAGGCGTGCCACGTCCGAAGGACCGACCTCGTCCATCACCAGAATGTACGGTTGCTCGGGCTCCACCAAGTCCTCGACGCCACACATCTGCGCCAGCACGCGGCGGCCGACGTCGCGCAGGTCCGCTGCACGCTCGGCCAACAGCGCGTCCTGCAGTTGCTCCTGCTGACGGGCTGCGGCGTCGATCACGTTCATCCAGGCGGCGGCGGCGCTTTCACCTTTTTTCAGGCGCGCGGCCACTTCGTCCACCAGCTCGGGGTCGTCGAGCATTTCCTGGTGGGTGATGAAGATTTCGCGAATGGCCTTGGCCTTGCTGCGCTCAATCAGCCGCTCGATGTCCTGGCGCACCTGAACCAGCGCCGACTGCAAGCGATCCTGCTCGACTAACTGCGACTCGCCCATTTGCGGGTAATCCAGCACTGGCAGCACGTGCACATGCGCAGGACCCATGGCGATACCCGGTGAGGCAGCCACAGCCTGAATCTGGCTGCCGTCCGCCGGTGCTGTGAGTGTCTTGGTAACTGCGGCAGCAACCGGTGTCGGCTGCGCCACGGTCGGCAGCGGCTCGACTTCTTCCCCCAGACCTTCACGTACAGCCGCGATCAACGCGGGCAGTGCATCGCCGGCCACACGAGGCTCAGCGATGAACTCCAGTACCTGTCCGCGGCGGGCACCCAGGCTAAGCAGCTTGCTCAGGCTTTTGGCCGACACCGCAGTTTCGCCGGCATCGACGATCCGCACTTGCACCTCGCCATCAAAACTCTTGGCCAACTGCGCGAGAATCTTCGCCGGACGGGCATGCAAGCCGTGGGCATTGGCCAGGGTAATACGCTCGGTTGGCCAGTCATCAGGTACCTCGCCACCCAGCACTTGCAGGACGGCACGGCTGTTTTTAGCGCTGCCGAGTTCATGGCCGCGGCCTTCGATCAACAACGCGCACAGGCGTTCGAGCAGCGCTTGGTGGGCTTCACCCAGGCTGGCCAGGCAAAAAAGTCCGGTCAGCGGCTGACCCAGATGGCGAATCGGTTTGTCCGGCGTCACAAACGCAAGGCCCGGACGCTTGACCATTTGCTCGCTGTGCAGCCACCACAGGCCATCACCCAGCGGCAGCGGTTCAACCTGCTGCAAAACCGCCGCGAAGCCGTTGCTGGCGCAGTCGGCACGACGCAGCAGTCGCGCGCCATGCCAGACCAGTTCTTCAAAGTCATCAACGGAGACGCCAAGCGTAATCATCTGCGCGTCGAGCGCCAACGCTTGCGGCGCACCTTGCAGCAGCTTGAGCAGCGCTTCCGGATCCTTGGCCTGGCGCAATGCCTCACCCAGATCAGTTTCGCCCAGGGCGCGGGTCAGCAATTGCAGCAATCGCAGGTGCTCGTCGGATTTGGCAGCGATGCCGATGGCGAGGTAGACGATCTGGCCGTCGCCCCAATCCACGCCCTCCGGGAATTGCATCAGACGCACGCCCGTGGAAAACACCAGGTCGCGTGTTTCAGGGGTGCCATGCGGAATGGCGATGCCTTGACCGAGGAACGTCGACCCCTGCTGTTCGCGCGCTTGCAACCCGGCCAGGTAGCCCTCGGCTACCAGACCATCGGCCACCAGCAGATCAGCGAGCAGGTTCAGTGCGGCGGGTTTATCCACCGCGGTTTGCGCCATGGATATTTGCTCTACGGTGAGTTCGAGCATGCATTTCTCCTTACAGCGCGGGGTGGCGCCTGGTTCTTGTTTTGTGGACCGATCATCGATGATCGACCGTTTCAGCGAAAAAGCGATATCACTCTGACCATCGCTTTTACGGGATTGCAGCAAAGGAAATTCGCACGCTGAATCGTTTAATCTAAAGTGGCAGGCACGTTACTCGATAATCTCTTCGGGTTGAAGTCCATCCGGTCGAATCGGTAGGAGCGAATTCGTTCGCAAAAGATGTTTCAGGTCGCAGCGTTTGCCGTGCTTACGATCGCCTCGCGAATAAATTCGCTCCTACAGTAATGTGTCGTCTGGCGTGAGTCTGATGCAATGACGACGCAGATCGGCGAAGATCGCTGGCCGGGTAATCGAGCTATCCCCATAGCACCGCTCACAATAAGAAACCGCTCACATAACAAAAGGACGTTCGGGTTGAAACTTAGTGATATTGCGCGTTTGGCGGGTGTGTCCGTGACCACCGCCAGCTACGTGATCAACGGCAAGGCCGAACAGCAACGGATCAGCAGCGCTACCGTCGAGCGTGTGCGTGCCGTTGTTGAGGCGCATGGTTTCACGCCTAACCCGCAGGCGGCCGGTTTGCGCAGCCGCCACACACGCACCCTCGGCTTTATTCTGCCGGACCTCGAAAACCCCAGTTACGCGCGGATCGCCAAGCAGTTGGAACAAGGCGCAAGGGCTCGCGGTTACCAACTGTTGATCGCCAGCTCCGACGATGATCCGATCAGTGAACTGCAATTGTTGCAGTTGTTCCGCGCACGTCGGTGCGATGCGCTGTTTGTCGCCAGTTGCCTGCCAGCCAGTGACGACAGTTATCGCCAGTTGCAGAAGCAAGGCCTGCCGATCATTGCCATCGACCGGGAAATGGACCCTGAGCTGTTTTGCTCAGTGGTCAGCGATGACCGTGACGCCAGCCAGCAACTGACCCGCAGCCTGCTCGAAACGCATCCACGGCACATCGCGCTGCTTGGTGCTCGACCTGAGCTGAGCGTCAGCCGGGAACGAGCGGGCGGCTTCAGCGACGCACTGGATGGCTTCGCCGGCGAGGTGATCATCGAGCACGGCGAGGCGTTCAGCCGGGACTGCGGGCTGCGCCTGGCGGGCGAACTGTTCGACCGGTTGGGCAACATGCCCGATGCGTTGATCACCACCTCCTACGTGCTGCTTCAGGGCGTATTCGACCTGCTGCAAAAGCACAACCTGAACCCGGACCAGTTGCACCTCGGCACGTTTGGCGACACTCAACTGCTGGACTTCCTCCCGCTGCCGGTCAATGCCATGGCGCAACAGCACCCGCTGATCGCAGAGAAAGCCCTGTCGCTGGCGTTGGCCGCCATTGAGAAAGACCACTACGAGCCGGGCGTACACGCCATTGTCCGCACCTTCAAGCAACGCATTCACGGGGCGTGATGTGAGGCTGATCGACACGCACACCCACCTGGATTTCGACGACTTCGACGCCGACCGTGATGCGCTACTCGACCAGTGTGCGCAGTTGGGTGTCGAGCGCATCGTGGTGCTGGGTGTCTATCAGCGCAATCAACAGCGCGTCTGGGATCTGGCGCTTAAAGAGCCTTGCGTTTATGCAGCGCTGGGCTTGCACCCGGTCTACCTCGATGAGCATCAGCCTGAGCATGTTCAGGCGCTCCGTGATCGTCTGGCGCAGTTGGCGGGGCACCCGAAGCTGTGCGCGGTGGGAGAGATCGGGCTGGATTACTACGTCCCGACGCTGGACCGCACGCGGCAGCAACAGGTCTTCGACGCCCAGTTGGAAATGGCCGCCGACTTCGACCTGCCCGCCCTGCTCCACGTTCGTCGTAGCCATGCTGATGTCATCGCCACGTTGAAGCGCTTCAAGCTTGCCCGCGCAGGGATCATTCACGCCTTTGCAGGGAGTCGTGAGGAGGCACGCGAGTACATCAAACTGGGCTTCAAACTGGGCCTGGGCGGCGCCGCCACCTGGCCGCAGGCGCTGCGCATGCACCGGGTGATTGCCGACCTGCCGCTGGACAGCGTAGTGCTGGAAACCGACTCACCGGACATGGCGCCCGCGATGTACCCACAGCAGCGCAACAGCCCGATGCATTTGCCGGATATTTGCAGCGCGCTGGCCGGTTTGATGGGTATCAAGTCTCAAACGCTTGCGGATGTCAGCACGCGCAATGCCAACGCGGTGTTCGGCTGGACGTGACGCGCTTCCCAGATGATTTCATTTTGTAAAAAGAAATTTCAAAGCCTTGTGGCGGTCCCTTAGGTATCGATCCAGATATCCATTCTCTGCACCAAGGACACCGGTAATGAAATTTTCGAAGTTTGCCCAAGCGCTATCCAAGTGGACGGGCAGCCCCAGAACCTTCCTCGTCGCCGTGTTGCTGATCATCGTCTGGGCCTGCACCGGACCACTTTTTCATTACAACGACACGTGGCAACTGATCATTAACACCTCAACAACCATCATCACCTTCTTGATGGTATTCCTGATTCAAAACACCCAGAACCGCGACACCGATGAGCTGCACATCAAGATCGATGAGCTGCTACGCGTCTCCAAGGATGCGCAAAACGCAGTGCTCAGTCTCGACAATCTGGACCAGAAGGAGCTACACCAGCTGCGCAAAAAATACAAAGCCATGGGCGCCAACGAAGACGTGGATCACACCCAGCCATTTCCAGAACCTTTGAACGATTAGCCCGCCAAGGCAGCCGACCATTGATCAGCGCCGATGAACTAGGCGGCGCTGAGGGCTTCTCAATTTGAGGTAATCCAAACAAGGATTCGGCGTATGAGCGGGCTATACACCAGCAACGCAAAGTCTGAAGTTGTTCTGCTCTCCACCCATAAAACTCTCGCCACCCATGAAGTCGCCGTGCATTCGGCATTGGGGGCTCAGATCGCCCGGTTATTGGGCGCAACGTTTTCGGGGCTCTACGACCCGACGCTGCACAAAGGCGCCGGGCTTTACTTCATCCCTTCCGACACGCTGATTGGCAAAGATGCCAGTGAGATCCTGAGTATTCGTTCAGTGGACGACTTCTTCGGCGGTTTGATTCAGCACCCCTTCATGGCAACAAAGGCCATCTCACATCCGCTGCTCAAAGACGCCACGACTACACCAAAGGGCTGGTCGGAGCGTTTCTTCGAAGATGCTGCCGATTCGGTGCTGCGCGGTTTTACCGTGTTCAACCTGGGCGACGCTCACCGCGCCGGCAAACAGCTGCTCACGCAGGGCCCCGTCAGGATCAAGCCTGTGCTCGCCACCGCAGGACGTGGGCAGATTGTCGCCAGAACCGAGACTGAACTCGATGCCGCCATCAAGGCGCAAGACGCCGCCGAGGTCCAAGAGTGGGGCCTGGTGCTGGAAGAGGACCTGAGCGATGTGATCACTTACAGCGTCGGGCAAATCGAGGTCGCGGGGATAGTGATCAGCTATCACGGCACCCAGAGCCTGACGCAGGACAACAATGGCGAGACGGTTTATGGAGGGTCTGAACTGTGTCTGGTACGTGGCGACTACAACGAATTGCTCAAACTCGGTCTCGACGCGGATGTCAGAAAATCGGTCAGTCAGGCAATGAGCTACGAAAAAGCGGCGTTCGATTGCTTCCCCGGCTTCCTGGCGTCAAGGCGCAATTACGACATCGCACATGGCACCAATTCACGCGGGCAGGTCTGCTCCGGCGTGCTAGAGCAGTCCTGGCGAATCGGCGGTGCAAGCCCGGCGGAGATCCAGGCACTGGAGGCGTTCGCCGCCGATCCGGGCCTGAACCGCATCAGCGTATCGACCCACGAGATTTACGGCGAAACCACGCTGCCCGCAGACGCTAACGTGCTTTACGAAGGCGATGATCCTGACGTCGGCTTCATCACCAAATTCACACAGGTCCAGCCCCATGACGGTACGCAGTGAAACCATCGACATCGCGGTCGATGATCAAACTATCTCCGGCACCATTCTCACGCCGGGCGCCAAACTGCCCGGCATCTTGTTCGTCCACGGATGGGGCGGCAGTCAGCAACGCGACCTGGCACGCGCCAAAAACATCACGGGGCTGGGCTGCGTATGCCTGACCTTCGATTTACGTGGCCATGAGCGCACTCACGAAATGCGTGCGTCTGTGTCCCGCGAGCAGAGCATGGCCGACTTGCTGGCCGCCTATGACCGACTGGCCAGCCATCCTGCCGTCGACAACACCGCCATTGCGGTGATCGGCAGCAGCTATGGCGGCTACCTGGCGACCATTCTGAGCGGCATCCGCCCGGTGAAGTGGCTGGCGCTGCGGGTACCGGCATTGTATTGGGATGCCGATTGGGACATGCCCAAGCAAGCGCTTGATCGAGACAAGCTGGCGCATTACCGACGCTCCGCCGTGACGGCAGCTGACAACCGTGCCCTTGCCGCGTGCAAGGACTTCAAGGGCGATGTGCTGCTGGTGGAGTCTGAAACCGATGACTATGTGCCGCACGCAACCGTCATGAGTTACCGCACAGCATTCGATCTGGCGCACTCGTTGACCTATCGCCTGGTCGACGGGGCTGATCATGCCTTGACCAGTGACACCAGCCAGCAGGCCTACACGACGATGCTGAGCAACTGGATCAGCGAAATGGTCATTGGCTCACGCATCGTCGATTACCCGCACTCCGCCGAGTTCGCCTGACGGCAACGTTGCCCGGCAGGGCGCGGACGGGCTGGCGCGCAGGACTGAGTTCAAGCGATATTGCGCAACGGGCTGATGTCTCACCCAGCCGTTGTTCGATCATTTGGAGCTGTCATGAATTCTTCTTCCCTGCGCGTGTGCGTTGCCGGCGCTGGCGCCATCGGATGCACACTGGCCGCGCGTATCGCCTTGAGCGGCCAGCCGGTCAGTGTGTTCGCCCGAGGCAAAACCCTCGCCGCCCTGCAACGCAACGGCATCCATCTGCACGATCTGGAAGGTCGGCATCACGTTACCGTCAATGCAAGTGATGACGCCGCTGCCCTCGGCGTGCAGGACGTGGTGTTCCTCTGCACCAAAGCGCCTTCGCTGACCACGCTGCTGCCACAGATTCAGCCGCTGATCGGCCCTGATACGCGGGTAATCCCGATGGTCAACGGCGTGCCGTGGTGGTACTTCCATGGCGAAGGTGGGCGCTTTGACGGTGAGCCCATTACCAGTGTCGACCCGGACGGCGTGATCCATGCCTCCCTCGACCCGCGCAACGTGATCGGTTGCGTGGTGTTCATGACCGCACAAAGCTCTGGCCCCGGCGTGGTGAGCACCCACAACGCGTACCGGATTGTCTTTGGAGAGCTTAACAACGCGCTGACTCCGCGCCTTGAAGAGCTGTGCTCGCTGATTGCACGCGCAGGTATCGAAACCCAGGGCTCGGACCGGATTCGTGATCAGTTGTGGACCAAGATCATTGCCAACCTGACGTCCAATCCTGTGTCGGTGATCACCGGGGCAACGCTGGAGCAGATTTACGGCCTGCCGCAGATGCGCGAATTGGCACTGGCAACGTTTCACGAAGTGCTGGCAGTGGCGACCGCGTACGACGCCCGCCTGAGCATGGAGCCAACGACGTTCATGCAGTTCGGCGCCAGCATGGGCGCGATCCGCACCTCAATGCTGCAGGACTTCGAAAAGGGATTGCCGCTGGAGCTGGCCGCCATTGGCGACGCAGTGCTGGAGATGGCGCAGAAGGTCAACGTACCCATGCCGGTGACCCGCAGCGTCGTGACCCTCGCCAGGTTCTGTGCCGAACACCCGCACAAGGATCACGTGCGGCATTGAGTGCCAGAATTGTGGGAGGGAGCTTGCTCGCGATGAGGCCATTCCGGTCACGAGAAATCACCTCCGAACAGCATTTCGCTAGCAGCTACCTCCCACAAGTTCAGTTCAGCCCTGTAGGCGCGCGCTTGCCCGAGAAGGATCGATCAGGTAATCGGCGCCGGGTTGAACAGGGTAATGTCGTTGTGCAAACGGTAGTGCTCGGTCCAGGTTTTCTTTTTGCCGCTGGCGACATCCAGATAAAAATGGAACAGCTCCCAGCCCAGCTCCTCGATGCTTGCACGCCCTGTCGCAATCCGGCCAGCGTCGATGTCGATCAGGTCCGGCCAGCGTTGCGCCAGCTCGGTCCGGGTCGACACCTTGACCACTGGCGACATCGCCATCCCGTACGGTGTGCCACGTCCGGTGGTGAACACGTGAAGGTTCATCCCGGCCGCCAATTGCAGCGTCCCGCAGACAAAATCGCTGGCGGGTGTTGCGCAAAAAATCAGCCCTTTTCGCGTCACACGCTCGCCAGGCCCCAATACCGCATTGATTGCGCTGTTACCGGATTTGACGATAGAACCCAGCGACTTCTCGACGATGTTCGACAATCCGCCCTTTTTGTTGCCCGGCGTTGTATTAGCGCTGCGGTCCGCCTCGCCTTTGGCCAGATATCGGTCGTACCAGTCCATTTCGCGTACAAGCCCTTCGGCGACCTCCATGGTTTCAGCCCGTGAGGTCAGCAAATAGATGGCATCGCGCACTTCGGTCACTTCGGAAAACATCACCGTGGCGCCCGCGCGCAACAGTAAGTCGGACGCATAACCCAGCGCCGGGTTAGCGGTGATCCCGGAAAACGCATCACTGCCGCCGCATTGCATGCCCAGAATCAACTCGGACGCTGGCACGGTTTCGCGACGACGCTGATCGAGTTTTTTCAAGCGTGTTTCGGCCAGCTCCATGATCTGCTCGATCATTTCGTTGAAGCCGTGACTGGAATCCTGCAACCGGTACAACCACGGATCGGTAAGGTCCACCGAGCTGTCGTTTTCATGCATGACCTGACCGGCCTGCAATTTCTCGCAGCCCAGACTGATCACCAGCGCTTCGCCGCCCAGATTGGGGTTGCGCGCCAGGTTGCGCACCGTGCGAATCGGGATGTACGCGTCCTTTGCGGTAATGGCCACACCGCAGCCATAGCTGTGGGTGATGGCGACCACATCATCGACGTTCGGGTATTTGGGCAGCAGCTCCTCGCGGATGCGCTTCACCGCAAAATCCAGCACGCCGGTGACGCACTGAACTGTCGTGGTGATGCCCAGAATGTTGCGCGTGCCCACCGTGCCATCGGCGTTGCGATAGCCCTCGAAGGTGAAGCCATCCAGCGCCTCGCCTTTCTGCGGTACCGCATCGGACATCGGCAAACTGTCCAGCGGTGGCGCTGACGGCATGCGCAGCTGATCTTCCTTGACCCAACTGCCCTTCGGAATCGGCTGCAACGCATAACCGATGGTGTGGCCATAGCGGATGACCGGCTCGCCCTCGGCGATGTCCACCGTATTCACCTTGTGGCTTTGCGGAACGTTATCGACGGTCACCAGACCGTTATCGAATTCTGTCCCCGCCGGGACGCCTTGGTCATTGACCACGACGACGACGTTATCGAGCGCGTGCAAGCGGATATAACGTGGCGAGTCGGCATGTTGAATCAAGTTCATCACGGTTGTTCCTCAGATTTTCGCTTGAGAAAGCTCGGCTTCACTGGCCGGCAGGGAACCCTTCGTTGGGGTTTCCTTGAGTTCTACACGTTTGATTTCACCAACGATGAAGATGTAACTGATCACCGCCACCAGCGCGTTTGCACCGACGAACACCAGCGCCCACTTGAACGAGCCTGTGGAGCTGATGATGTACCCGATCACGATGGGCGTGGTGATCGACGCGATGTTACCGAACATGTTGAACAAACCACCGCTCAAACCGGCGATTTGTTTCGGCGACGCGTCGGACATGACCGCCCAGCCCAGTGCGCCAACGCCTTTGCCGAAGAAGGCCAACGCCATGAAGCCCACTACGACCCATTCAACGTCAACATAGTTACAGGTCACGATGGAGGTAGAGAGCAGCAGACCGCCGATGATGGGCGCCTTACGGGCGAAAGTCAGCGAATGCCCTTTGCGCAGCAGGTAATCGGAAATCACGCCGCCAAGGACGCCACCCACGAAGCCGCAGATAGCCGGCAACGACGCGATGAAACCGGCCTTGAGGATGGTCATGCCACGCTCTTGAACCAGGTACACCGGAAACCACGTCAGGAAGAAATAGGTGATGCCGTTGATGCAGTACTGAGCCAGGTAAATGCCCAGCATCATGCGGTTGGTCAGTAACTGGCGTACGTAGTCCCATTTCGGACCGCTGGCCGAGCCCTTGCCTTTGTCCTGATCCATGTCGACCATGCCGCCGTTGTTGGCGATGTGGTCAAACTCGGCTTTGTTGATTTTCGGGTGGTTACGCGGGCTGTGGATAACTTTAAGCCAGATCAGCGAGAACACGATGCCGATGCTGCCCATCACGACGAACACGTGCTGCCAGCCAAAGGTGTAAACGATCCAGCCCATGATCGGGGCGAACAGTACGGTGGCAAAGTATTGCGCCGAGTTGAAGATCGCCGAAGCCGTGCCGCGCTCGGATGTCGGAAACCACGCCGCCACAATGCGCGCGTTGCCAGGGAAGGATGGCGCCTCGGCCAGGCCCACCATGAAGCGCAGAGCAAATAACAGGAAAATCGCGGTCGAAAGTCCGAACTCACCGACATAACCTTGCAGGACGGTAAACAACGACCAGGTAAAAATGCTCAGTGCGTAGACTTTCTTGGAGCCGTAACGATCTAGCAGCCAGCCGCCGGGGATTTGACCCGCCACGTACGCCCAACCAAATGCAGAGAAGATGAATCCGAGGGTGACGGCATCGATGCCGAGACTTTTTTGCAGGCTGGAGCCCGCGATTGCGATGGTTGCACGGTCTGCATAATTGATCGTTGTCACCAGAAACAGCATGAGCAAGATCAAATACCGGACGTGAGTCGGCTTGGTTTTCAGCATGTTCGAAACTCCCACTAATTATTTTTTTGTGCGGGTTAAACGATCTTTATGTGTGTGCGCGCTGCTCGCGGCTGCCCCTGAATTCAGCTGCGATTGAATCTTTTTTAAACATGCGAACCCGACGGAAAAAAACCGCTGATTGCTCAGCGGTTCTTTATGGGGTGCGTGCTGCTTATTGCGCGCCCTGCTTGTCCATCAGCGCAGCAAGCATTTCAAACTCTTCGGCAGTCAGGTCGGTCAGTGGCGTACGTACAGGACCTGCGTCGTAGCCAGCGATTTTGGCGCCGGCCTTGACGATGCTGACGGCATAACCAGATTTGCGGTTACGGATGTCGAGGTATGGCAGGAAGAAATCATCAATCAGCTTGCCAACTGTCTCGTGATCATCACGTGCGATGGCGTGATAGAAATCCATGGCCATTTTGGGCAGGAAGTTGAACACCGCAGAGGAATAGACCGGAACGCCCAACGCTTTGTAAGCAGCCGCATAGACCTCAGCGGTTGGCAAGCCACCCAGGTAGGAGAATCGGTCGCCCAGGCGGCGGCGGATAGAGACCATCAGTTCGATATCGCCCAGACCGTCCTTGTAGCCGACCAAGTTAGGGCAACGCTCGGCCAGACGCTCCAGCAGGCTTGGGGTCAAGCGACAGACGTTGCGGTTGTAGACAACCACGCCGATCTTGACCGATTTGCAGACTGCTTCAACGTGGGCGGCGACGCCGTCCTGGCTCGCTTCGGTCAGGTAATGAGGCAGCAACAACAGCCCTTTTGCGCCCAGGCGCTCGGCTTCCTGAGCGTATTCGATCGCTTGACGAGTCGAACCACCCACGCCAGCCAGGATTGGCACCGTGGTCGCGCAGGTGTCGACGGCAGTTTTGATCACTTCGGAGTATTCGCTGGCGGCGAGGGAGAAGAACTCACCAGTACCACCGGCCGCGAACAAGGCAGTGGCGCCGTACGGGGCGAGCCACTCGAGACGTTTGATGTAGCCCGCGCGATGGAAATCGCCCTGAGCATTGAAATCGGTAACCGGGAAGGACAACAGACCGGCAGAGAGGATGGACTTCAGTTCTTGTGGATTCATTATTCGAACACCCTGGGGAGCAATTTTTGTGATTGAAGCATCAGTCCTGTGCTGATGTCGTAAGTCATCGTACAACTGGGAAGGGGATCACTCAATAGCGTTTTGAAATATTTATGACGGGTGAGGATGAGTGGTGATTTTCAGGGACGGCGGGGTGGGCGAAGGCGCCTGACTGTTGGAGGTTACAGCCTGCGCGTGGCACTTGTAGGAGCGCGCTTGCTCGCGATCTGGCGCGAAGCGGTAGCATTCCGGTTAATGCGGCTTTTCAGAAAGAACTGCAGCTTCAGCTCTACGACTGCTGCGCAGCCGATGCGAGCGAGCTCACTCCTAAGGCTTCCGGCCAGAATCAAACGCTTTCACGCCCTCTCGGATTATTCCGTAGTCCAGTGATCCAGACGTTGTAGTCCTTCTCTGAAACTGCTCGCGCACCTGCTTGGAAAACCTTCTGCGGGCCGCGTCACGTCGCTAAAGTCGTTGCGGTTCAAATTCAGATTTCTTAATCAACGCGAACCGCAAGTAAGGAAACGAAATGGCAATTGATGCATTTTTGAAAATGGCTGACATCCCGGGTGAGTCACTGGATGCGCAGTTCAAAGACTGGATTGAGATGGAGGACTTTGATGTTGGTGCCAGCCAGTCAGCCTCCGCAAGCACGACGAGTTCGGGTGGGGCCAGCAGTGGTCGCGCGAAAATGAGTGATTTGTACTTCCGAAAAGCTGTCGATAAAGCAACGCCGAAACTGCATGAAGCCTGCTGCAGTGGCAAGCACTTCAAAGAAGTCACCATCGCGTTGAATCGGGCCGGCAACGACAAGATTAAATACCTGGAGATAAAACTCGAAGAAGTGATTGTCTCGTCAGTATCACTGAATGGGAACGGCAGCAAGAAATCGGTTTCCCCACTGAAACAATCCGTCTGAATTACGCACGGATCAAGATGACCTATATACAGCAGAAGCGCTCTGATGGATCAGGCGGTGGCCAGATTGTTGGAGGCTGGGATGGTGTCGCGAACAAGATTTATGCGTAACGCCGCCCCGATGGAGGATAGCTGGCATGGCTGGTAAAAATGAGCGGAACCCGAATATTGCTTACTGCACCTATGTACTTAACGGCGAACCGTTGAGTGAGTTGACGTGCGAGGGAATGACTTATGAAGCTTTTTCAGGCAACAGCGCTACTTACGTCAACGATGCCCAATATCAAGATATTGTCAACAGCGGGCCGTTGCCACTGGGACGGTACTATATTTTGGACAGAGAGTCCGGGGGCATGATGGGCTGGATTAGAGAACCCGTAAAAGACCTGTTTGCCAGAACTAACAGGAGCGAATGGCTTAGCCTATACCGCGACGATGGAGTAGTCGATGACCTAACGTCCGTGAACAACATATCCAGAGGCGCGTTTCGTATTCATCCCGTTGGCCCACAGCGTATCAGTCAGGGCTGCGTAACGTTGAATTCCGAACTGGCTTTTGAGGAACTCAGGATTTTCATCAGAAATATGCCAGGCGAGGTGCTGGAAGGAACCAGCATCAAATACTACGGGGTACTTGAGGTGCTCGACAAATCATCCAGCAAATCTAAATGATAGCGAGAGTACTGACAGCTTCATTGAAAATCACCTTCACACTTTTTCTCACAGTGGTGCTTACCAGATGGGCAATGGACACGGGACCGATCACGTGGATATTGCAGACTGATCGTGGAATGGATCTCTATTACTGGTTACTCGCCTCTTTTGGTTTGATGGGAATGGAGCAAGGTGAGGACATGCTCATTACGATCTCGCTCTGTGTGATGCTCGTCTTCTCATCCATAACGTGCCTGGCTGTGACCCTACTCGTGCGGAGGCTGAAGCGGGCTTCTGTCAAGCACTCGGCAAACTAGCGAGCAGCACTTCAGTTGCTGCGTCCTAATCCATTGCCAAAAAGTGTTCTGCAGGTTATTACCGGAACGACCTACGTGTCGGATCGGCAAGAGTGACTATCAAATTACTGGAGATAAAAAGTGCTACAAACCGGACGTTCATTTTCCAAGATAGTCTTAACAATTACCCTAGCGGTGTTGCTAGCGAAATGGGCAATGAATATATGGCCCTTGCCAAGGCTACTTCACACTGAGCGTGGGATGGACGCCTATGTTTGGCTTCTTACCCTTTTCGATCTGGAAGGCTGTGAAGACGGGGAAGATATGCTCATTCTCTTGACGCTCAGCGTGACGCTTATCTTTTCAACGCTGACGTGCGCAGCGCTCACCAGAGTCCTGCGAAAATCGAGAATCGCACCAGTCGGTCCAACCGTCGAATAACACAGCCATAACCTTTTTTAATCAAGGGCACCGCAGCTACGCCATGCCCTATCAAACAATCCACCTCAAGCCCGCTGCGACTCAGCCTCTTCATGGGCATGGCGCAGGCGTTCGCGGCTGTTGGTCAGGTGCAGGCGCATGGCGGCGCGGGCAGCATCGGAATCCTGGCGCGCGATAGCGTCGTAGATTTCCTCGTGCTCGCGGCTCAGGCGGCTCATGTAGTGCTGGTTGTCGTCGTGGGCCAGGCGCGCGGAATTCAACCGGGTACGCGGAATGATGCTGGTGCCCAGATGATTCATGATGTCAGTGAAATAACGATTGCCGGTCGACAGCGCAATCGCCATGTGAAACTGGAAATCCGGCCCGACGGAATCGCTCGAGTGCGACACGCCCTCGTTCAGCGCATCCAGTGCCGCACGCATATCGGCCAATTGCTCCGGAGACCGCCGCTGAGCGGCCAAGCCGGCCGACTCCACTTCCAGGCTGATGCGCAATTCGAGAATCGCCAGCACATCCCGCAGCGTGACGATGGTCGCCGGATCGACACGAAAGCCACTCGGGCTTGGGGTGTCCAGCACAAAAGTGCCGATGCCGTGCCGCGTCTCGACCAGACCGGAAGCCTGCAGGCGTGAGATGGCCTCACGAACCACCGTACGGCTCACGCCTTGCTCGTCCATGATTGCCGACTCAGTGGGCAACTTGTCTCCGCGCTTCAACAAACCGCTGCGGATACGCTCGGACAACTCGGTCACCAACTCTTGAGCCAAGCTACGGTGCTTTCTGCGGGCGCGAGGCGGAGCACTCTGATTTTCCATATCCAACATGCGTCTCTAATACGGTGAAAGGCTAATCATAGCTCACCGGGTTGTACGATCACACCCGGCAAGCCAATAACCAAAGGGCTCGAACGCTGCAAAGCCTTACACCGCTGCCTCCGGCAACGGTTGTTCGCGCAGTTGCCCGTCTTCGATACGCAAGTGGCGACCGTGGAAGCGCTTGAGGCTGCTGCGATGGCCGATGCTGAGCAACGTCAGGCCCGGCAGTTCATCAATCAGCGCCTGATACAACGCCGCTTCGTCCTCTTCATCCATCGCCGAAGTCGCTTCGTCCAGATACAGCCATTGCGGTGCGTACAGCAAAGCACGGGCAAACGCGACACGCTGCTGCTCACCGGGCGAAAGCATGCGTTGCCAGTGGTTGTTTTCATCCAGACGCAGGATCAGATAGCCAAGGCGGCACGTCTCGAGAATTTCGGCGAAGCGTTCGGCCGGATACACCTCCGGCGCCTGTGGATAACTCAATGCCTCACGCAGCGTCCCGATGGGCAGATACGGTTTCTGCGGCAGAAATAACGAACGTTGCGCCGGTAGTTTTACCGCGCCGTGCCCGTCGATCCACAAACCGCCCATCGCCCGCAACAAGGTACTTTTACCGCTGCCGGAACGACCGCTCAGCATGACCTTGTCGCCTGCGGCAATGCTTGCGTTGGCGTTGCTCAGCAACTGACGACCACCGGCCAGCGACAGGTCCAGTCCCGCGAGATGCAAAGCGTTTTGCTCATGGTTCACGTCAATGGCAGGCACACGCGCTTCGTTTTGGTCCATGGCCTGACGAAAGCTCAGCAGACGATCAGAAGTCGCGCGCCACGACGCCAGCGACGCATAGGCATCAATGAACCAGCTGAAGTTTTCCTGCACATTGCCGAACGCCGAATTGATCTGCATCAGTTCGCCCAGCTCGATCTTGCCCGCGAAATAGCGTGGAGCAGCGACCACAAAAGCAAAAATGATGGCGATTTGCGAATAGCCAGCGGTGAAGAACGTCAGGCGTTTCTGCACTTTCATGATGGTCCAGAAGTTGCTCCAGACCATGCCGAACCGTGCGCTCAGACGCTGATTCTCGTTGGCCTCGCCATCGGACAGGGCGATGCTTTCGGCATTCTCGCGAACGCGCACCAGTGAGAAACGCATGTCGGCTTCATACCGTTGTTGTTGGTTGCTTAGCAGGATCAGGCGCTTGCCGATCAAGTGCGTCAGCCAGCTACCTACAGCGGCGTAGAGCAACGCAGCCCAGAACATGTAGCCGGGAATGGTGATGCCGAACAGCTCGATGCTGCCGGAGACGCCCCACAAAATAACCGAGAACGACACCAGACTGACCACGGTGCGCAGCAGACCCAAGCTCAGGCTCAGGGTGTCGGAGGTGAAATTGTTCAGGTCTTCGGACAAACGCTGGTCGGGGTTATCGGTGTAGCCGCCCTGCTCCAGCCGGTAGTAATTCTTGTGCGCGAGCCACTTGGCGAAGTGTTGTTCGGTCAGCCAGCGGCGCCAGCGAATGGTCAGCATCTGCGTCAGGTACAGCCGGTAAACCGCGCCAAGAATCGCAATCGCAGCGATCCCGCAGAAGTACAGGATCAGGTGAGTAAATGCAGCAAGGTCTTTGTTCTGCAGGGCGTTATAGAAGTCACGGTACCAACTGTTGACCAGCACCGAGATGAAAACACTGAACAATGACAGGACGATAACGGCGACCAGCAGCACCCATGCCATGCCCTTTTCTTCACTGCGCCAGTAAGGCGTTACCAGCTTCCAGACACGAGGGAAAAAATTCCCGGACACGGTGTCGTTGACCTTGGATTCTTCGGCATTCAAATTCATGGTTAAGGCTCAGTGGCAGGTATTTAGTGGCGTCTTCAATGTGCCAGACGCCACCCACGATCTTCCATGAATAAATGTTTAAGTCCTCAGCGACGGACAGGACGCTTTTGCAGCTTGCGTTGCAGCGTTCGGCGATGCATGCCCAACGCTCGCGCGGTGGCGGAGATATTGCCCTCGTGTTCGGTCAACACGCGTTGAATGTGCTCCCACTGCAAGCGGTCCACCGACATCGGGTTTTCCGGCACCAGCGTGTCGAGATCCGCGTGCTCGGAGAGCAATGCCGCCAGCACGTCGTCGGCGTCGGCAGGTTTGCACAGGTAATTGCAGGCGCCGCGCTTGATCGCCTCCACCGCCGTGGCGATGCTCGAATAACCGGTCAGTATCAGCACCCGCATTTCCGGGTCCAGCTCCAGCAGCTTCGGCAGTAGCACCAGCCCTGAATCGCCTTCCATTTTCAGATCGACAGCGGCGTAGTCCGGGATATCGGCCTGGGCCAGGGTCAGCCCCTCTTCGGCGGAGCCTGCGGTGGTCACGCGAAAACCGCGCCGCGCCATGGCACGCGCCATCACACGGGTGAACGTGGCGTCATCGTCGACCAGCAACAAATGCGGCAGCTCTGCGCCTTCAACCTGAATCTCGTCGGTCATGCTTCATCTCCTCGTGCGTCACGGGGCAGGCGCAGCTCGGTGAGCGTACCGCCTTCCTCGTGAGGATAGAGTTTCACCGAGCCGCCCGCGCGGGTCACGCTGGCTTTGCTCAAGAACAGGCCCAGGCCGAAACCTTTGCCCTTCGTTGTAAAAAAAGGTTTGCCGATCTGCTCTGCGATCGCCAATGGCACACCGGCCCCGTGGTCACGAATGCTGATACAGATTTCGTGTTCATCCCAGTCCAGATTCACCTCGAGCCCTTCGGCACAGGCGTCGGCGGCGTTGTTCAACAAGTTGAGCAAGGCCTGCGTAAGGTCCGGCGGCGGCGATATCAACGGCAGCTTGCCTTGCCCCAGCCTTTGAAAACGATAGCTGGCTTCGGGGCGCATGAGATGCCAGCGATTGAGCGCCTGATCAAGCCAGTGGCTAACTGTTTGCTCCTGCACCGCCAGCCGCCGATTGGCTTCAGCGGCGCGCACCAGCTGTTGCAGGGTTTCCTTACACAGCTTGACCTGATCCTGGAGGATCGAGAGGTCTTCCTGTAGCGCCGGATCGTGGTGGTCCTGACGCATCTCTTTGAGCAACACGCTCATGGTCGCCAAAGGGGTGCCGAGCTCGTGTGCGGCGCCGGCCGCTTCGGTGGCAACAGCTAGCAATTGCTGATCCCTCGCGGCCTCCTCCCGTCGCAACGCCCGCATGTGCTCCTGCCGGCGCAGCTCTTCGGCCATGCGTGCGGCAAAGAACGTGATCACGCCCGCAGCAAGCGCAAAGCTCAGCCACATGCCATATATCTGTAGTTTTTCCCGGGACACCGCAAACGCTTCAAGCGGATAGAACTGCGCCAGCATCAGCGTGTACAGCGCCAACGCAATACCCGACAGGATCAGCGAATAGCGCCACGGCAAGGTCACGGCAGCAATGGTCAGCGGCACCAGATAATAAGAAACGAAAGGGTTGGTCGAGCCGCCTGAGAAAAACAGCAGTGCGCTGTGGATAAACAGGTCGAACGCCAGCTGGACAGCGTATTCAAGCTCGGTCACCGGCCAGGAAGTTCGCAGCCGCAGTGCGGTCAACAGGCAAACGATGGCGGAGAAACCGAGGGTGATGTCCAGTTGTAGCCACGGCAGTGGTAGCAGGTTGAACAGGTAAGCGACGGCCACCGAACCTGCCTGCGCGGCGAGTACGAGTACGCGTATAAAAGTCAGCCGCCAGAGGTTCTGGCGGGTGGCTGAAAGCATTTGGACGGGGGCGAGCATGAGCTCTCCTGATGAGCGCTCCAGGCGAATCGCTGGGAGTATAACCAATGCCGGTTGGAATACAGCGAAAGTGCGTCAAACCGCCACATGACTGGATGGACTTGGAAACCGTATACGAATCTGTAGGAGCGAATTCATTCGCGAGGCATCGGGTCGGGCAAAGCAGGAATAACGGTTGTCTGGCCTTCTCGCGAATGAATTCGCTCCTACCGGGATGACAGCCAGATCCCCTGCCGGAACAAGACCCCGGCATTACAGTCTCATTGACATCCGTCCGGCGAGCCCTCGCGGAAGGTTCATACAACAAGGAGTTTTTATGCTCAGCCATCACCCTATCGCCACCCTCATCGCCATCGGCACAGTGGCGTTTGCCAGCATGCCTGCTATGGCGGACGACGTTCACTACAACCAGGTTTCAGTACGCGCCGAGGTCAATCAAGAGGTTCAGCGCGACCTGATGTCAGTCACGCTGTACAGCGAATCGCAAAACGCCGACCCGGCAAAACTGGCCGCAGAAATCACCGAAAACCTGAACAAGGCATTGGGTCAGGCGCGTCAGGTGAAAGGGATCACCATTCGTCAGGGCAATCGCAACAGCTACCCCATTTACGACGACAAGGGCCAGAAAATCACTGGCTGGCGCGAGCGTGCCGAGCTTCGACTGGAGAGCGCCGACTTTGCCGCGCTCTCCAAGCTGACCGGGGAAATGCTCGGCGCCGAAATGAAGATGGGCGGCATGGATTTCTCCATCTCCAAACCTGCGCGTAAAGCCAGCGAAGACACCCTGCTCAAAGACGCCGTTGCGGCCTTCCGCACCCGCGCCCAACTGGTGACCGACGCGCTGGGTGGCAGCAGCTATAAGCTGGTCAACCTGAACCTCAACACCGCCGGCTACCCTCAGCCCTACATGCGCGGGCCGGTGATGATGATGAAAGCGGAGCGCTCCGATGCAGCAGCGCCGACTCCGGAAGTGGAAGCCGGGACCGCGGAAGTCAGCGTGACGGCCGATGGCGTGATCGAAGTCGCCATCCCTTGAGGCCAGCCAGCGGCAGCCATGGGCTGCCGCTGTTTCCTTCATTGTCACCACATCTTTAAGGGCCGACGCGTGGCATTTGTCTCGCTGCGCGGTTCCTCTCTCCTACACCTGCAACCGCCCCTGCCGATTCCCAAACTCCCGGTAAACCCTAGACTGGCGGTTCACTAAACAGCGCCCGCTGTGCCGCCAATGCTGCCTCGACACCGAGGCCAGGCCGCAGGCGCCTTCACGGAATCAAGGAAGAATCCCATCATGTCTTTCCAGGCACTGGCGATAAAACAGACCCCGCTTACCGATCAACCTCTGCACAGCACCTTTGCGCTGGAAACGTTGACCCAGGTGGCGAAAGCCCAAGGGCCCGACGCGTTCACCTCACTCATCCAGCAGATATTTGGAAGCGACATTGAGCCCCACACCTGCGCAAAACTTCGCACGTTGCTGTTGGCTGGCGAGGTGCAGAACCCGACGATCACCCTCACCGAGTCCTTGGGCTACGACGCCGACTATGACAACCGCGAACGCACGATCCGCATCGATTGGGGGTTTTACCTGCGCACCGCACAAGGACCCAACGCGCACTGGTTGATGGATGCATTGCTGCACGAGTTCGGTCATCACATCGACAACCTGTTGCGACGCGATCTCTGTGATCTCAATGAGCACAGCGCTCCTTTGGTCGACGGCGATGCCGCCGGGGAAGAAGGCGAGCGTTTCTCCTATTGGATGGCGCGTATCGGCCAGCATGCAGACGATGAGTTCACCATCGCCCGCCCCGTGAAAACCGGCGCCTACACCCACGAAATCCAGGCCAACTGGAAGGAAGCCGCCGCGCGCATTCAGGCACGCTACAACGAACGCCACGGTCACTACGATGCCAGCCACTCTCACCCAGACCGCGAACCGTTCGAAGCCGGTGAAGGTGACGATCACAAGCGCACTCACCAGCAGATCGAAACCGTACTGATCGGCCTGGGGTTTGATCGGGACGAAACTCACATGGTGTATTTCGGCAATTGGCTGCGTGATTACTCGCAACTGCTCGACCCGAAGATCGTTCGCGCAACGACAATGCCCAAAAACTTCCCGGACGTGTTGTCCCGCGATGCGTTGACACGGATCGTTGACGTGATGGCAGTCAAGCACTTCAGGCTCAGACGCCACTTTCCGGAACACTTCACTGTCTCCCCACAAATGCTGGGGGTGTACCGCCCTACCGAGCACATCGACAACCCAAAAGTCAGCGACCCGCAGGCGTCTGAACCCACTCTTCGCGACAAGGATTTCGAACCGCTTGTGCGTGACGGCAATCCGCTGCTGGACGTTGATTACGAGACGTCGATGAAGCGCTACATGGCGCAGTCGGTCACGTTCATGCAGGCAGAACTGAAAATAGCGATGCAGGAGCGCTCCGTCAGCAACTTGCGGGCATTCGGTTCCGCTCTGCATGTGCTGGAGGACTTCTTTGCGCACTCCAATTTCGTCGAACTGAGCCTGATCAAGAACGGCCACACTGACGTCGTTGCGTGGACCTCGCCCGCCCCTTGTAAAGCTGGCATTCCCCTGGTGACAGGCATGTTTGGTCCCACCGATGTGCTGGCAAGTCTCGCCGGGCCGTTGGGTGAAATTCTGTTTTCCACGGAAGACGTGACGTACATGCCTGTAAAAGCAGGTGATCGCAGCCCCAGGGAGCAAGTGTTGTTAATCCTGCTGGAGGAGCACCACAACCCAAGTTATCTGGAAGCGTTCAACACCTATCTGACTACCCGTGACGAATGGGTGGATTTGCCGTTCGTTGAGTTTTTGCAACGCTGTGCGCAGTACCTGCTGGGGCTTTCTTCCGTCGTCGGTAACGGGGTTGGCATCATCATGAAAGACCTGCTAACCCATCTGGGTGAGAACGTCGACGACTGGCAAACCCGTTATGGACAGGATCCACACCTGAACGGCTCGACCGATCCGACCCACTCGCAACTGGCCAAGGATCATGCTGAGCATCCTCTTCATCTGCTCGCCGCTTCGCTGGCCTCTGACGCCGTCAAACAAGTCGCTCAGGCCATGACCGACTACTGGAATGGCGACACCAGCGCAGACCCTATTGCCGTAGCAACCGCCTATTTCAAACATCCACAGGATTGCGACTGGCAGGACGCGCCTGTCATTACCTGGGCCGCTGCCAATCCTGAAGCGTTACGCCGTAGCCAGTCGAAGACTGAACTCGCTGAAATCAGCAAGACGCTCGCGCGCTCCGGGAGCAGAGCCTTGGAGCAACTGAGAAAAGACAGCACGGCCTATCTCACCTTCCTGCGGGGTGAGTTTCTGGATGCGAACTCGCCGATCTGGTTCCTGAATAGCCTGACGCCCCTCGGCCAGCTGTCAAAAGGAGCGCTCAAATACCTGAAACTCATCTGACCTGCACGCAACGCTTGTAGGAAAACCAAGCAGTGCGGCAGTCTTTGCGGTCTATCATCTTCGATGGTCAGGACGGCGAGATTGCCGCACGATTTTTTGGGACAAGCGCGAGGTTTACATGGGCAAGACGTTTCAACCCCTGCTGCTCACCGCAGCGATGCTGGCGTGTGCGCCGATGGTTCAGGCTGCGAGCACGCTGGTGTACTGCTCCGAAGCGAGCCCCGCCGGCTTCGACCCAAGCCAATACACTAGCGGAACCGAGTTCGATGCCTCGGCAGAGACCGTCTTCAACCGGCTGACCCAGTTCAAGCGTGGCGGCACTGAAGTCGAGCCGGGGCTGGCGACAAAATGGGACGTGTCTGGCGAAGGGCTCGTCTACACCTTTCACCTGCGCCCTGGCGTGAAATTCCACACCACCGACTACTTCACGCCAACCCGGGACTTCAACGCCGATGACGTGCTGTTCACATTCAAACGCCTGCTGAATCCAGACGACCCCTTTCGCAAGGCCTACCCGTCGGAGTCGCCCTACTTCACCGACATGGGCATGAACACCACCATCAAAAACGTCGAGAAAGTTGACGAGCAGACCGTCCGCTTCAGCCTGAACAACATCGACGCAGCGTTTATTCAAAACCTGGCGATGAGCTTTGCGTCCATCCAGTCTGCTGAATATGGCGCGCAGTTGCTCAAGGAAGGCAAAGCTGCCGACATCAACCAAAAGCCCATCGGCACCGGGCCGTTCGTGTTCAAGCGCTACCAGAAAGACTCGCAGATTCGCTACACCGGCAACACGGCCTACTGGAAACCCGAAGACGTGAAGATCGACAACCTGATCTTCTCGATCAACACCGACCCCGCCGTGCGCCTGCAAAAACTGAAGACCAATGAATGCCAGGTCAGCGGTTACCCACGCCCGCAGGAAATCGAAGAAGCGCAGAAAGACCCCAACCTGAAAGTGCTGAGCCAGGCCGGCTTCAACCTTGGCTTTCTGGCCTACAACGTGACCCATCCACCGCTGGATCAACTCAAGGTTCGCCAGGCGCTGGATATGGCTATCGACAAGCCGGCGATCATCAAAGCGGTCTACCAAAGTGCGGGCCAGTTGGCGCAGAACGCGTTGCCGCCGGATCAGTGGAGTTACGACCCCAGCATCAAAGACGCGCCCTATGACCCGGAAAAAGCCAGACAGCTGTTGAAAGAAGCAGGCGTTGCCCCGGGCACGCAAATCAACTTGTGGGCCATGACCGTCCAGCGCGCCTCCAACCCCAATGCGCGGATGTCGGCGCAGATGATCCAGCAGGACTGGGCGAAGATCGGCATCAAGGCCAACATCGTCAGCTACGAATGGGGCGAATACATCAAGCGCGCCAAAGCCGGCGAACACGACGCCATGATCTACGGCTGGACAGGCGACAACGGCGATCCGGACAACTGGCTTGGCGTACTGTACAGCTGCGCGGCGGTCAAGGGCAGCAACTACGCCAAGTGGTGTAACCCGGCCTACGACAAGCTGGTCAATCAGGCAAAGCTGACCAGCAACCGCGATGAACGCATCAAGCTGTACCAGCAGGCACAGCACGTTCTGAAAGCGGATGTGCCGATCACGCCTATCGCCAACTCGAAGGTTTTCCAGCCGATGCGCAAGGAAGTCCAGGACTTCAAACTCAGCCCGTTTGGCCTCACGCCTTTCTATGGCGTCAGCCTGAGCAAATAGCTGAAAGAGTGTTTCACAGGTAACAACCGCGTACTAATCGGGTGCATTCGCCACATTGGCGTGCGCCCGATTGGTGCACGAAACATATCGATATGCGACACGCAAACGTTCAACTGCGTCAGAAATTATAGTTTTGCGACATTCCTGTACGTTCGTGCCACACTTTGACACTTCAGTGGCTTCAGCGTCTTGCTTTGGGTATGACGCCTGCATAAGTATCCGCAGGAATGACCCACAAGGTCGTTCCCTCTATTAAAAAATGACAACAACTGAGGCCACCATGCTCAAACAAGCGGTCATTCCGTTTCTACTCAGCGCAGGTTTGATCGCCAGCGCTCCCTTCGCCCAGGCAGCATCGAATCTGGTGTTTTGCTCCGAAGGCAGCCCAGCCGGCTTTGACCCAGGTCAATACACCACCGGTACCGACTTCGACGCCTCGGCAGAAACCATTTTCAACCGTTTGAGCCAATTTGAACGTGGCGGCACCGCCGTGATCCCAGGCCTTGCAACCAGCTGGGACGTGACACCGGACGGCCTGACCTACACCTTCCATCTGCGTGATGGCGTTAAATTCCACACCACGCCTTACTTCAAGCCGACGCGTACCTTCAATGCCGATGACGTGCTGTTCACGTTCAACCGCATGATCAACAAGGACGACCCGTTCCGTAAGGCCTACCCGACCGAATTCCCGTACTTCACCGACATGGCGATGGACACCAACATCACCAAGATCGAGAAAGTCGACGAGCACACCGTCAAAATGACGCTGGGCACTGTGGACGCGGCGTTCATCCAGAACCTGGCCATGAGCTTCGCCTCTATTCAGTCCGCGGAATACGCAGCCCAACTGTTGAAAGAAGGAAAGGCTGCCGACATCAACCAGAAGCCGATCGGCACTGGCCCGTTCGTGTTCAAGAGCTACCAGAAAGACTCCAACATCCGCTTCACCGGGAACAAGGACTACTGGAAGCCTGAAGACGTCAAAGTCGACAACCTGATCTTCGCTATCACCACCGACCCCTCGGTTCGCGCCCAGAAGCTGAAGAAAGGCGAATGCCAGATCACCGCTTACCCGCGCCCTGCCGACCTTGCTCCACTGAAGGCCGACGCAGCATTGAAGATGCCTGATCAGGCAGGCTTCAACCTGGGTTACATCGCTTACAACACGATGGACAAGATCAAGGGTGACGATAAGCCGAACCCATTGGCCCAGCTGAAAGTGCGTCAAGCGCTGGACATGGCTGTCGACAAAAAAGCCATCATCGACGCGGTGTATCAGGGTGCAGGTCAACTGGCGGTCAACGCCATGCCGCCAACTCAATGGTCCTACGACACCACGATCAAAGATGCCCCGTACGACATCGCCAAGGCCAAGGAACTGCTCAAAGAAGCGGGCGTTAAGGAAGGCACTGAAATCACCCTGTGGGCGATGCCGGTTCAACGTCCTTACAACCCGAATGCCAAACTGATGGCCGAAATGCTCCAGAACGACTGGAAGAAGATCGGCATCAACGCCAAGATCGTTTCCTACGAGTGGGGCGAATACATCAAGCGCGCCAAAGCGGGTGAAAACGGCGCGATGCTGATTGGCTGGAGCGGCGACAACGGTGATCCGGACAACTGGCTGGGCACCCTGTTTGGCTGTGATGCCCTTGACGGCAACAACTTTGCCAAATGGTGTGACAAGCCGTTCGACACCCTGATCCATCAGGCTAAAGAAACAACTGATCAGGCCAAGCGCACCGAACTGTACAAACAGGCGCAGCACCTGCTCAAAGACGCTGTTCCGATGACACCTATCGCGCACTCGACCGTTTACCAGCCGATGCGTAAAGAAGTCCAGGACTTCAAGATCAGTCCATTCGGCCTGAACTCGTTCTACGGCGTCAGCGTCAGCGGCAAGTAATCAACCTGCAAACTGTCGACAGTCGCGTCACCTTCGGGTGATGCGACTGTGTCGTTGCCTGGGCGTTCTTGAGCGATAAGGTCCATATCATTAGTTTGCACCGAGCGAATAAGTCATTGCCTACTAATAATATGTACTTGTCCTACATACACTGAAGCACTCGTAACTCTTTACTGTGCGGCTTGGCGGCCCTACCTACGCCAACGCCCGTGCCTTTTTGTCGTCGTTTATTTGAACGGTCGGGCCGTCTCTCAATGCCGAGGCGTTTGCGCAAACAGTTGCGCAAACAAAGTCTGCCGGGCCACAGCCGCTTTTACGTTTCAAACGATAAGGATTGTCATGCGTAATCAACTGTTTCTGTCATCGTTGTTAACAGTCGGCCTAACTTCAGGGCTATTAGCCACTACTCAGAATGTTCAAGCGGCTACCAAAAGCCTGGTGTTCTGTTCTGAAGCAAGTCCGGCAGGCTTTGATATCGCGCAATACACGTCAGGCACTGACAACGATGCAGCCGAACCCATTTACAACCGTCTGACCGAATTTGAAAGGGGCAGCACCAGCGTGGTTCCTGCACTGGCAACGGGTTGGGATGTGTCGCCGGACGGCTTGGTCTATACCTTTCACCTTCGCTCCGGCGTCAAGTTCCACAGCAACAAGACCTTCACCCCCTCCCGCGACTTCAATGCAGACGATGTGCTGTTCACTTTCAACCGCATGCTGCAAAAGGATCACCCGTTCCGCGTCGCCTACCCGACGGAGTTCCCTTACTTCACCGGCATGGGGATGGACAAGAACCTCAAGTCCGTAGAAAAGACTGATCCGCTGACTGTCGTGTTCACGCTCAATAAAGTGGACGCCGCGTTTATTCAAAATGTCGCGATGAACTTCGCGTCCATTCTTTCGAGTGAATATGCTGAAAAATTGATGGCATCGGGAGACGTTCGGGATATCAATCAACAACCCATTGGTACCGGACCATTCGTATTCCAGCGTTATCAGAAAGATTCGCAAATTCGTTATAGCGCCAACAAACAGTTCTGGGATCCGAGCCGGGTGAAGGTGGACCAATTGATTTTCGCCATCAATACCGATCCTTCGGTACGGGTTCAGAAACTCAAAAAGAACGAATGCCAGATCACCTCCAACCCACGTCCTGCCGACCTCGATGCACTGAAAGCGGACAAGCAACTTCAGGTGATCGAGAAACCCGGTTTCAACCTGGGGTACATCGCCTACAACGTACGTCACGCGCCGCTGGATAACCTGCAGGTGCGCCAGGCCCTGGACATGGCAATCAACAAACCGGAAATCATCAAGGCGGTGTATCAGGGCGCGGGGCAGTTGGCAGTCAATGCGATGCCACCGACCCAATGGTCTTACGACGAGACCATCAAGGACGCCCCTTACAACCCGGACAAAGCCCGGGAAATGCTGAGGGCCGCGGGCGTCAAGGAAGGTACGGTGATCAACCTCTGGGCCATGCCCGTGCAACGTCCTTACAACCCCAACGCCAAGCTGATGGCGCAGATGCTGCAATCGGACTGGGGGAAGATCGGGCTCAAGGTCAACATCGTCAGCTACGAATGGGGCGAGTACCTCAAACGCAGTAAAAACGGCGAACACGATATCTCGCTGATCGGCTGGACCGGCGACAACGGTGACCCGGATAACTGGCTGGGCACGCTTTACAGCTGCGCAGCGATCGGCGGCAACAACTACTCAATGTGGTGCGACGAGAAATACGACGCGCTGGTGAAGGCAGCCGTCGCAACATCCGACAAAGGCCAGCGCATCGATTTGTACAAACAGGCGCAGCACTACCTGAAAGAACAAGTACCGATCACCCCGATTGCCCACTCGACTGTCAATCAGCCGTTGCGGGCCGAGGTTCAGGGGTTTCAGGTCAGCCCGTTCGGTCGAAACAATTTTTCCGGCGTCGACATCGCCCAATAACCCATGAATGTGCGCCAGGGGCGAATGTCGCCCCTGGCGCAGCCATTTCTGCAATCTGCTTTTTTGATCAAAAAACGATCAAGACAGCGTGATAACCAGTTCCACCCCAAGCCAGCCTATTCATAAAACTGGCCTTATAAGAGTCTCAAAGGGAGCTTCAAACGTGAAAAAAGCAAGTACCGCTGTATTCGCCTTGTCCATGATCGCCTTGAGCGTAGCGGCCCAGGCAGAGCCAACCAGCCAGGAGTTCGTACCGACCGAACTGGCGTCGACCAATCTTCAAAGCGAAGCAAAGGGCTTCATCGAAGATTCGAAGCTGACCGGGTCCACCCGCAACTGGTACGCCAACGAGCTGAAGCGCCGTGGCGGACAGTTCAGCCGTAGTGACAATGGCGTGGTCGTCGACCGCGACCCGCGCCGGATCAACTGGGTGCAAGGCACCATCATCGATTACAGCTCGGGCTTCACTCAGGGCGTCGTCGGGTTCGCTACGCAACTGGCGATGTACAACGCTGTTGCACTGGATCAAGACTCAGGCGACATCATGGGCCCGAACAACCGCACCCTGACCCGCAGCAACGGCGATGCCGTTGGCCAGTGGAGCAAGATGGGTCTGGCCAACGTCCAGGCGCGCGTTTCCAACACCACGCTGACCCTGGGCCGTCAGTCGGTGAACACGCCAGTGATCGCCTTCATCGGCAACCGTGCACTGCCTTCGAGCTTTGAAGGTGTGAGCCTCAAGAGCGACGAATTCAACAACCTGTCATTCCAGGCAGGCAGTTTCGACCGCGTATCGCCGCGTTCCGAGCAAAGCCTCACCAAGTTCACCTCCGAGTACAGCGCCAACGGCGCCAAGGCCGACCGCGTCGACATGGCCGGCTTTGACTACAAACCGTTCAAAAGCCTGACGACCAGCCTCTACGCCTCCAACGTCGAAGACTTCTGGCACCAGTACTACCTGGGTGTACTGCACGAAATGGGCGACACCGATGTCGTAGGTCTCAGCACCAACCTGAACTACTACAAAACCAAGGATTCCGGCGCCCGCAAGATGGGTGAGATCGACAACGACACGTACAGCCTGTCGTTGACCGCCACCCACAAGGCGCACAGTTTCAGCATTGCGTACCAGGAAGTCGAAGGCGATACCTACTTCGACTACGTGCACGATACCAACGCCATCTTCCTGGCCAACTCCCTGCTGTCGGACTTCAACGGACCAAACGAAAAATCCGTGCAACTGAGCTACCTGCTGAACATGGCTGACTACGGTGTCCCGGGTTTGAAGTTCAACGTCTATCAGGCGCGCGGCTTCGACATTGATGGCACCCATTACAAAGGCACCGCGTATGACGTATCGCGCATGGATGGCGAAACCCATTACGAATACGGCGTCGGTTCCACTTACACCCTGCAATCGGGCCCGCTGAAAGCCACGGCTGTGCGTGCGACCTACACCACGCACCGCGCCAGCGCTGAACAGTCTGACGGCAGCATCAACGAGTTCCGCGTGGTCACCACCATTCCATTCAACATCCTGTAACTGCAGCGATTGAGCGGCGAGCCCGGCCAACGGGGTCGCCGCCTGATCACTTAATGGCTTCACACTTGCGGAGGGCGTCCACATGAAATCGAAATTCAAGCTCGCAACGTTACGCAACGCGGTTGCACTGGCCTTGTTCAGTGTGGCGGTGGGCGTTTCGGCCAAACCTCTGGTGGTCTGCACCGAAGCCAGTCCGGAAGGGTTCGACACGGCGCTCTACACCACGGCCGTGACCGCCGATGCTTCGGCGGAAACCATTTACAACCGTCTGGTGGATTTCAAGCCAGGCACCACAGAGATCGTTCCGGCATTGGCCGACACGTGGGAGATCAGCGATGATGGCCTGACCTACACGTTCCACCTGCGCAAGGGCGTCAAGTTTCACACCACCGAATACTTCAAACCGACCCGCGACATGAACGCCGATGACGTGCTCTGGAGCTTCCAGCGTCAACTGGACCCTAACCACCCGTGGCATAAACAGTCCACCGTCGGCTACCCGTACTTTGAAAGCATGGGCTTTAAAGAGCTGCTCAAAAGCGTCGAAAAGCTGGACGACAACACGGTCAAATTCACCCTGACCCGTCGCGAAGCGCCGTTCCTGGCCGACGTCGCCATGGCATTCGCCTCTGTTTACTCGGCCGAATACGCCGATCAGTTGCTCAAGTCGAACAAGACCGAGGAGCTGAACAGCCACCCGATCGGCACCGGTCCGTTTATCTTCCAGCGCTACGCCAAGGACGCACAGGTGCGCTTCAAGGCCAACCCGGACTACTTCCGTGGCAAGCCGCCAGCTGACGCATTGATTTTTGCCATCGCCACGGACAGCAACGTCCGCCTGCAAAAGCTCAAGGCCAACGAATGCCAGATCGCGCTCTATCCAAAGCCTGATGACATTCCGAACATCAAGAAAGACCCCAACCTTAAGATCGACGAACTGCAGGCCATGACCACCGCCTACATCGCGATGAACACCACGCACAAATACATGAGCGATGTGCGCGTGCGCAAAGCCATCGACATTGCGTTCGACAAAGAAGCCTACGTTAATGCGCTGTTCGGCAAGGGCAACGCCAGCGTGGCGGTCAACCCCTACCCGCCCACTTTGCTGGGCTACAACAACCAGTTGAAGAACCCGCCCCACGATCTGGACAAGGCCCGCGCTTTGCTCAAGGAAGCCGGCGTGCCTGAGGGCACCGTGTTGACTCTGTTCACTCGCAACGGAGGAGGCGCAACCAACCCTAATCCGACGATGGGGGCACAGATGATGCAAGCCGATTTGGCGAAAGTCGGCATTAAGTTAGATATTCGCGTCATGGAATGGGGCGAAATGCTCAAACGGGCGAAAAACGGCGAACACGACATGGTCTCGGCTGGCTGGGCAGGTGACAATGGCGACCCTGATAACTTCCTGACTCCACTGCTCAGTTGCGAGGCCGCTAAAAACGGCGAAAACTACGCGCGCTGGTGCAATCAGAAGTTCCAGACGCTGATCGATCAGGCGCGGGAAAAAACCGACCCGGCTGAACGTGCAGCGCTCTACGAACAGGCCCAGGAAGTGTTCAACCAGGACCTGCCGTGGATCAGCATGGCCCACACCAAGATGTTCACCGCAATGCGCAACAATGTAGAGGGCTATCACATTAGCCCCCTCACCACTAATAACTTCGCTACCACCCAAGTGAAGTAGAAGAAGAATCTGGCGGGCTCGTAACCTGAGACCCGCCAGAACACGCCTAACCGGCTGATGAGGTACACGAGAAGATGTTTAGTTTTATCGCCCGCCGAGTGGGGTTGCTTATACCCACCTTCTTCGGCATCACCTTGCTGACGTTCGCCCTGATTCGCCTGATTCCAGGTGACCCGGTCGAAGTCATGATGGGTGAACGCCGGGTTGATCCGGAAATGCACGCCCAAGCCATGGAACGTCTTGGCCTGAACAAACCCCTTTATGCGCAATACATCGATTACGTCGGCAAGCTCGCCCATGGCGACCTCGGCGAATCGTTGCGGACGCGCACAAGCGTGTGGACCGAATTCACCGCGCTGTTCCCGGCCACTCTGGAACTGTCGCTGGCGGCACTGATCTTCGCGGGCATTCTCGGCCTTCTTGCCGGGGTAATCGCAGCCCTGAAACGAGGGTCCCTGTTCGACCATGGGGTCATGGGTATTTCGCTCGCGGGATACTCGATGCCGATCTTCTGGTGGGGCCTGATCCTGATCATGTTCTTCTCGGTTTCGCTGGGCTGGACGCCGGTTTCAGGGCGTATCGACCTGCTCTACGACATCCCGCCGAGAACCGGCTTCATGCTGATCGACACCCTGCTCAGCGATGAAGAAGGCTCGTTCCTTGATGCGTTGCATCACCTTATTCTGCCGGCCATCGTGCTGGGTACCATCCCGCTGGCCGTTATTGCCCGGATGACCCGCTCCTCGATGCTGGAAGTGTTGCGCGAAGACTACGTGCGTACTGCCCGCGCCAAAGGCCTCTCGCCTGCCCGTGTGGTGTTCGTCCACGGCCTGCGCAACGCACTGATCCCGGTACTGACCGTGTTCGGCTTGCAAGTCGGCACGCTGCTGGCCGGTGCTGTTCTGACGGAAACGATCTTCTCCTGGCCGGGCATCGGTAAATGGCTGATCGAAGCCATCGGTGCGCGTGACTACCCTGTCGTGCAAAACGGGATTTTGCTGATCGCCTGCCTGGTGATTCTGGTCAACTTCCTGGTGGACATCCTCTACGGATTTGCCAACCCACGCATTCGTCACCAGCGCTGAGATCACTTCTATGAGCACACCTACTCCTGTAGTAGCAGTCGATCAAAGCCTGCTCTACCCGTCTCCGTACAAAGAGTTCTGGCAAGCGTTTGCCAAGAACAAAGGCGCTGTCGCCGGTCTGGCGTTCATGGTCCTGATCGTTTTCTGCGCACTGTTCGCGCCCTGGGTCGCGCCGCATGACCCGAGCGAGCAATACCGCGACTTTCTGCTGACCCCGCCGGTCTGGCTTGAAGGCGGTCAATGGCAGTTCCTGCTGGGCACCGACGAACTGGGACGCGACCTGCTGTCACGCCTGATTCAGGGTTCACGCCTGTCGCTGCTGATCGGTTTGTCTTCGGTGGTGATGTCGCTGATTCCGGGCATTTTCATGGGCCTGATTGCGGGGTTCTTCCCGCGCGTCCTCGGCCCCACCATCATGCGCCTGATGGACATCATGCTGGCCCTGCCTTCGCTGCTGCTGGCCGTGGCCATCGTCGCCATCCTTGGCCCTGGCCTGATCAACACCGTAATTGCCATCGCCATCGTATCGCTGCCGTCTTACGTGCGCCTGACCCGCGCTGCGGTAATGGGCGAGCTGAACCGTGACTACGTGACCGCCGCGCGTCTGGCCGGCGCCACCTTGCCGCGCCTGATGTTCATCACCGTGCTGCCCAACTGCATGGCGCCGCTGATCGTACAGGCCACGTTGAGTTTCTCCTCGGCAATCCTCGACGCCGCAGCGTTGGGCTTTCTGGGTCTGGGTGTACAACCGCCGACGCCTGAGTGGGGCACCATGCTCGCTTCGGCCCGCGACTACATCGAACGCGCCTGGTGGGTCGTCAGCCTGCCCGGCCTGACCATTTTGCTCAGCGTGCTGGCAATCAACCTGATGGGCGACGGCTTGCGCGATGCGCTTGATCCGAAACTCAAGAACGCCGCCTGAGGACGTCCGAATGTCTCTTTTAGAAATCAAGAACCTCAACGTTCGCTTCGGCGACGCCAAGGCTACACCCGTTGTCGACGGCCTGGACCTGAGCGTCGACAAAGGCGAAGTTCTGGCCATCGTCGGCGAATCGGGCTCGGGTAAATCCGTGACCATGATGGCGCTGATGGGGCTGATCGACTCCCCCGGCATCGTTACCGCCGACTCGCTGATCTTCGATGGCAAGGACATGCTCAAACTCAGCTCGCGCCAGCGCCGTCAGGTAGTCGGAAAGGATCTGGCGATGGTGTTCCAGGACCCGATGACCGCGCTGAACCCCAGCTACACCGTGGGTTTCCAGATTGAAGAAGTGTTGCGCGCCCACTTGGGCATGTCGGGCAAGCAGGCGCGCCAACGTGCGCTGGAACTGCTGGAAAAAGTGGAAATCCCGGGCGCTGCCCAGCGTCTGGACGCTTATCCGCATCAGCTGTCAGGCGGTATGAGCCAGCGTGTCGCGATTGCCATGGCGATTGCCGGTGAGCCCAAACTGCTGATCGCCGACGAACCGACCACGGCACTCGACGTGACGATTCAGGCGCAGATCATGGACCTGCTGCTGGCGCTGCAAAAAGAGCAGAACATGGGCCTGGTGTTGATCACTCACGACCTTGCCGTCGTGGCCGAAACCGCCCAGCGCGTGTGCGTGATGTACGCAGGCCAGGCGGTCGAAGTGGGTCAGGTACCAGGCTTGTTCGATGTCCCGGCACACCCTTACAGCGAAGCATTGCTGGCGGCGATTCCGGAACACAGCATGGGCTCGGCGCGCCTGGCCACGCTGCCAGGCATCGTCCCCGGTCGTTACGACCGTCCGGTCGGCTGCCTGCTGTCGCCACGCTGCCCGTACGTTCAGGAAAAATGCCACCAGCAACGCCCAGGCCTCGACCCCAAGGCTCATAGCCTCGCGCGTTGCTTCTATCCGCTGAATCAGGAGGTGGCGTAATGAGCGTCGTTCTTACCGCCCGCGACCTTACCCGTCACTACGAAGTCTCCCGCGGCCTGTTCAAGCCCAACGCTGTGGTACGTGCGCTCAACGGCGTGTCGTTCGAACTGGAAGCAGGCAAAACGCTGGCGGTGGTCGGTGAATCGGGCTGCGGCAAATCCACCCTGGCCCGCGCCCTGACGCTGATTGAAGAACCTTCGTCGGGCTCATTGAAAATCGCCGGTCAGGAAGTGGCAGGCGCCACCAAAGAGCAACGCAAGCAGTTGCGCAAAGACGTGCAGATGGTGTTCCAGAGCCCGTACGCCTCGCTCAATCCGCGGCAGAAAGTCGGTGATCAACTGGGCGAACCGCTGTTGATCAACACCAAGCTGTCCGCAGCCGAACGTCGCGAGAAAGTGCAGGCGATGATGAAGCAGGTCGGTCTGCGCCCTGAACATTATCAGCGTTACCCGCACATGTTTTCCGGCGGTCAGCGTCAGCGTATCGCCCTGGCGCGCGCAATGATGCTGCAACCTAAGGTGTTGGTGGCTGATGAGCCGACGTCGGCGCTGGACGTTTCGATTCAGGCGCAGGTGCTGAACCTGTTCATGGATTTGCAGCAAGAGTTCAATACCGCTTACGTGTTCATTTCGCACAACCTGTCGGTGGTGCGTCATGTCGCCGATACGGTGCTGGTGATGTATCTGGGCCGGCCTGCGGAAATGGGGCCGAAAGAGGATATCTATGCGCGTCCTCTGCACCCTTATACGCAGGCGCTGCTGTCGGCAACTCCGACGATTCACCCGGACCCGTTGAAGCCGAAGATCAAGATTGTCGGTGAGTTGCCTAATCCGCTTAATCCGCCAAGCGGCTGTGCTTTTCACAAGCGCTGCCCGTATGCGACGGAGCGTTGTGTCAACGAGGAACCGGCGCTGCGTGAGGTCGATAACCGTCAGGTTGCCTGTCACTACGCGGAGCAGTTTGTGGCGTGATATGAGCCGCCTTGCGGTGTGTTGATCAAAGGCCGTTGCGCGCAGGTGCAACGGCCTTTTTTGTGGGCGGGTTTATGCTGAATCTTTGATCGCTATGGGTGACGATACGCACAATCTGTAGGAGCGAATTCATTCGCGAGAGGCCTGTTTGGTCGATGCTTCTTATGAGCGCTAGCCAGTGCATTTCGGCTTGGCTCATTTGCTTTGGATTGGGTGTATATCCGTTATCCAGGGTGCTGCTGATATTGGTTTCGCTTTTACAGCGAGCCACTTTTGAAAAGCACAAAAGTAACCAAAACGCCTTTGCTCCCGGTTTGGCCCGACTTCGTCGGGTTCCCTCACTCCGGCGATGCTCCGTGGGCACGCGCCGAACGGACATCCATGTCCTGAAGGCGCTTGCCGGGCATCCCTGCCCGGCAGCCCACTGCGCATCACCTGCGTTCGGCCTGCACCCAGGTCGCAATGTGCGGTGTTTGGGCTGATGTGGGTGAAGATCAAGGGCATTCGCTTTCTGCTTTGGGCGTTGGGATGGGCTTTGTCATGACACCACCGGCCTCTCGCGAATAAATTCGCTCCTACAGGGTTTGCGCCATGCCGAGCTTTTGAGTGATACACAAAGTGCGTATAGGTTTTGTGTCGTGGCGAGGTTTTGGATGCGCCGCAAATGCGACTTTGGGAGGCCGAACGCAGGCGTTGCGTAGGGGACAGCGCGGCATGGATGCCGCGTTAGCTGCCCCCGGCCATGGATGGCCGATGGCGGCGTGTCCCCGGAGCAATGCCGGAGCGAGGGAACCCCGACGAAGGAGGGGCCGGACACGGGAGCGAGACCTTTTGGTTACTTTTGCGGCGTTTGGCAAAAGTGACCCGCCGTAAGGGCGGAACCGATATCAGTCACACCCCAGATAATGGATATACACCCAATGTTTCATCGTTAGGTTCATGACTGCTTCGCAGCCAATCGTCAGCAAGCTGGACTCCTACGGCCTCCGGCCAGAAGCTTGGTGCGCCGGAGTCAATAAACATCCCGACGATAACGCCCCTGCTCGATCAACGCTTCAACTCCATCCTCACCCAGCAGCGCTTTCAGCACGTCATCCACTCCCGAGGCCATGCCTTCCAGACTGCCGCAAATGTAGATCGCGGCGCCGTCGTCCAGCCAGCGATGCAGCTCGTCTGCCGCTTCACGCAGCCGATCCTGAACGTAGACCTTTTCAGCCTGATCCCGGGAAAACGCCAGATCCAGACGCTCGATATCGCCCATCATTAACCAGCCCTGCAGCTCGGAACCGCAATGGAAGTCATAGGCCACATTGCGCTCGCCGAACAACAGCCAGTTACGCTGCTGGCCCTGGGCGATACGTGCCTTGAGCAGGCTGCGCAATCCCGCAAGGCCTGTCCCGTTTCCAATAAGAATCAACGGAACCGGCTCGCTAGGCAGATGGAAGCTGCTATTGCGGCGCACTTTGACACTGATCGAATCGCCCTGCGCCGCATGCTCGGTCAGCCAGCCGGACCCCAGCCCTAGCGATCCATCGGGGTGCAGTTCCTGACGAACAATCAGTTCCAGCGAATGGTCCGCGGGCACCGAGGCAATCGAGTACTCGCGCATAGCCAGCGGGACCAACGCATCGACCAATGCCTGCGCGTGCAGGCCGACCAGATGACCCCGGTTCTGGGGCAACTGCCGCGATGCCAAGGCTTGGCTGAGGGTTTCCTGCAAGCCATCAACCGTCACTTGAGTGTCCGGCGCAATGCCCATGCCGGACAAAAACTGATCAACTGCCTTACCGCTATTGCGCGGCAGGATTTCCACCAGATCACCCGCTTGCCAGTCAGCAGCTTCAGGTGGCGTCAGGCCCAGCAGAAACACTTTGGAACCGGCACTGCCGGGATTGAGCCATTCACGCTTAGCCAGGGTCCAGCTGCCGAAAGCCGGGATCTGCCAACCGGTGAGTGGCGTGCTGCCAGTCAGTTGCCCCAATTGCTGTTGCCACTGATGCAGGGCGGTACTGTCGCCACTGTCCACTTCCACCGGGGCAAACAGTGTGCTGCCACCACGGGAGGCGAGCCAGCCGTGCAGACGCAGGGCGAAGCCGCAGAAATCTTGATATTGGCGGTCACCAAGGGCCAGCACAGCGTAATTCAGGTTGCTCAACGACAGCGGCTTGCCAAGCACGTTGCGCTCGAAACGCCGAGCGCTGTCCGGCGCTTCGCCGTCGCCGAAGGTGCTGACGACAAACAGGGCGTTGTGGCTGCGATTGAGGTCTTGCTCGGTGATATCGCCTAAACGCTGCACCTTCACCGGCATCCCCGCGGACTGCAACTGCCCGGCTGTCTGCCAGGCCAGTTGCTCTGCAAAACCGCTCTGGCTGGCAAAGCCGATCAACCACGCAGGGCCCGTCTCGCTGCCATCGACCAGCGAAACACCGCCGCGCGCGTTACGTACTTCGCGTTTCTTGCGACGACGATCCAGATACAACAGCCAGCCAGTGATGAAGAACAACGGCATCAACAACGCCGCCACGGTGACCACGATGCGACCAATGAGGCCAAAGTAGCTGCCGGTGTGCAGCGAGTAATTGCTGATCAGTAACTGCGAACCCAAGCCTTTTTCGCCATAGAGAGAGACCGATTTGAGCTGGCCTGTGGCGGGGTCAAGGAACATCTGATTGAGGGCACGCGGGTGCGGCGCGTCCTTGAGCAGGAAGTAAATCTGCGCAGGTTGTCCGGCCGCAGGCGGCAGACGCAGGTTGTAGGAATTGAGCTCAGGCCCGGCAGTCTTCTGCAGGGTGTCCCAGATGGCGGCGTAATCGACGATTAGCGGCCCGGCGTCGGCCGCCGCTGACGTTGCGGCGCGCCCGCCTTTACCTTTGCGCGGCTGCTCGCCTGCAACGGGCGGATCACCGATGAGGCGGGTCACACTGTTGTTGAACCAGTCGTAAGACCACATCAAGCCAGTGATCGACAGCAGCAGGTAAATCACCAGGCACCACGTGCCGATTACCGAGTGCAAATCCCAATTGAAACTGCGTCCCTTCTTCGCCCAGTCCAGCGTCAACCACACGCGCCAATTGAGCGCCTTGCGCGGCCAGCGCAGATAAAGGCCGGACAGGCAGAAGAACACCAGAATCAACGTGCACGCCGCAGTCACCTGCTTGCCGTATTCGCCCGCGGCCAGAAATCGGTGCAGTTGCAGGATGAAACCGAAAACATCCTGGCCGATAGCATCGGGCTTCAGCGCTCCGGTGTACGGATCGAAATTGCGCATGAGCCCGCGTCGCTCGCCCGGCGCTGGCGTGAACCAGACTTGCGCGGCTTTATCGCCATCGACCTCGACGCGCAACATGGCCACAGTGTCGTGGGCAGAGGCTTCGATTCTGCGCACCATCTCGGCCATCGGCAGTTGCGCTTCCAACGGCTGCACAAACAACGCCGTAGGATTGATGGCATCAAGGATTTCGTCCTCGAACGAATTCAGCGCACCGGTAATGCCCATTAGCGCGAGGACGAGCCCGGCGGTAATGCCAAAGAACCAATGGACTTGAAACAGGACTTTCTTCGACACCCTCGACCACCTCATTAACCGTGGCGCGCAGTATGCGCCGAAACGGAATGGATTCTCATCTGTGTGCCGTTCTGGATACCGCAATCATTTCAACTGCTCGCGAATGAATTCGCGCCTACAGATGAATGCTGAACGCGCCGTTCACACAAAAGCCTCACTCACCATTGGCAAGCGGGGCTTTGCGGTTTCCACTGTTTAGAAGTGGAAGCTGACACTCATCAGCGCGGTACGGCCGGCGGCCATGTGCGCGTAATGGGTGGTGAACACTTGATCGTAATAACGCTTGTCGGTGAGGTTCTGCACGTTGAGTTGCAGGTCAACATTCTTGGTGAATGCGTACGTCGCCAGTGCGTCATAGCGCCAGTAGGAAGGCACTTCCACCGAGTTGGCTTCGTTGCCGAAACGCGAGTCGACGAACGTTGCACCGCCACCCACGGTCAGCTTGGGCATCAGGTCGTACGTGGACCAGAAGTTGAAGCTATTGCGCGGCGTGCTCGGCATATGATTGCCCTCGTCCGCCTTGCTGGTGGCTTTGACGATCTCGCTTTCCATGTAGGTATAACCGCCGTAGACCTTCCACTTGCTGGTGATCTTGCCGGTGTAGGTGAACTCGAAACCGTCCACACGCTGCTCGCCATCGAGCACCTGGAACGTGGTGTTGTCAGGATCAGTGACGCGCGCACTGGTCTTCTCGGTGCGGAACAGCGCTGCGGTCAGCGACAGGTCATCACCGAAGAAATCCCACTTGGTCCCGAGCTCGTAGTTGCGGTTCTTTTCCGGATCAAGGTCGGCGTTGTTGGCGGCGATTTCCAACCCGCCGTTACCGCTTGTTTCACCCGACGGGTTGCTCGACGTCGACCACGCCGCATAGACACTGCCGTTTGGCAGCGGCTTATAGACCACGCCCACCTGGTAGTTCCAAAGCTGAGTGGTGTTCTGGCGATCAAAATCACCCGCCACTGCACCACGTCCGCCAGTGCTGTAGCCGCTGGAGCGCACATCGTAATCATCGAAGCGCAGGCCCAGGTTCAGCGACCACTGCTCATTGAACTTCAGGGTGTCGAACACGTAAGCGGCGCTGGTTTTGGTGTCCGTGTCGGTGAAGGCCTGGCTGTCAGTGATGGTGCCGCTCCATGCCGCACTCGGCGTTGGGTCGTACAAACTGGTGCAATCGCCGGAGCGCAGCAGCGCCGCGTTGCACGTCGAGCCAATGGTGCCGCCCGTGGAGCTGAGTACGTTGTAGGCCCGGTTGTGCGTGTCCTGATACGAAAATTCGATGCCCGTCACCAGGCTGTGCTCGATAAAGCCGGTATCGAACTTTGCCGTCAGGTCGGTCTGGTTGACGAAGCCGCTGGACGTCGAGTTACGGCTCTTGGCCGAACGCGATACCCGTCCGTTGGCGACGTTGCCGCGACTGTCATCCGGGTTGGTGACGATGTAATCCAGGGTCAAGCGCGACATGCGGAAGCTGTTGGAGATCGTGAGGTTGTCGTTGAGGTCGTGTTCAATGCGGATCGTGCCGCTGTCGTTGACGCTCTTGCGGTAGTCGCGATCGGTCAGGCCATAAAAGTTGTTTTCGTTGACGTGGGCAGGTTTGTCGACGATGTATTTGCTGCGACCGACAGTGCTGGTCAACGGGATGCCGTAATCGGGCATGTCGTCAGTGGACAGGTGGTAGTAATCGACCTTCACCCGCGTGTCGGTGCCCAGACCGAACGCGAACGAAGGCGCAACGCCCCAGCGGCTGTTGTCGACATCGTTGCGGCCGGCGACGTTGGAATCATGCTTCATCAGGTTCAGGCTGCCGCCCGTGGAGCCTGCGCCGGTGAACGCCGAGCCCGGGCCTTTGCTGACCTCGACCGATTCGACGTTGAAAATCTCCCGGCTCTGCGCCGCCACGTCGCGCATGCCATCCACGAACACGTCACTTCTGCGTTAAAGCCACGAATGATCGGGCGATCGGCATTCGGGTTACCGCCCTCGCCTGCACCAAAAGTAATGCCGGGGGTGGTGCGCAATGCGTCAGCCAGGCTCGTGGCCGCGGTGTCGCGAATCACTTGCTGAGGGATCACCGTCACGCTTTTTGGCGTCTCGCGCAGCGGCGCGGTGTACTTTTTCGAGGCCGACTCTTCGGTCTTGTAGGCCGTATCGGCGCGCTCGCCGTCAATGTTGGTGGCCCCGAGATTCAGCGCGTTGTCCGATACGGGTTCCGCGGCCTGCACCATATGGGCGGCTGACATCGTTGCAAGAGCGACGGCGATGACGATGGAACGCTGCGAATGTGCGGTAAACGGTTGTGCTTGGCGCGACATTTTCCTTCCCCAAGGAAACAATAAGGCGGCGGAATATAGTTGAGACCGCTTCGCATTCGCATAAAACTTACATTCTTTACACTTTCCCATTACTCAATTTTCACATCTGTCCAGTCACGCGCGCATGCGACGTTTTAAACGGCCAATAAGAATCACTATCATCCGCCGCTTCACTCTTCCCGCAGGTCGCAGCTCATGCTCCTACATATCCCCGGTCTGTTTTCACCCGAGGAGGTGCATCGCATCCGACAGGCGCTGGAGGAAACCGAATGGTCCGACGGCAAGATCACCGCCGGGCATCAGTCGGCAAAAGCCAAACGCAATCTGCAGTTGCCGGGGGGCCATCCACTGGCGGTGGAGATAGGCGCGGCGATGCTCGAACGCTTGTGGCAAAACCCGCTGTTCATGTCCGCCGCCTTGCCCCACAAGGTCTTCCCGCCACTGGTGAATTGCTACACCGGCGGCGGCAGTTTCGATTTCCACATCGACAACGCCGTGCGTCAGGCCAAGGGCAGCGCCGAGCACGTGCGCACGGATCTGTCTTCGACGATGTTCTTCAGCGACCCCGACGCCTACGACGGCGGCGAACTGGTGATTCAGGACACTTTCGGTACACGTCAGGTCAAGCTGCCGGCGGGTGACCTGCTGCTTTATCCGGCCAGCAGCCTGCATAAGGTCAATGCCGTGACACGCGGCGCGCGATACGCCTCGTTCTTCTAGACCCAGAGCCTGGTTCGCGATGATGGCCACCGCACCCTGCTGTTCGAAATGGACGCGGCCATTCAACAACTGAACCGCGATGTGCCTGATCACCCCTCGCTGCTTCAACTCACCGGCACCTATCACAATCTGCTGCGGCAGTGGGCCGAGGTCTGAGTCATGACCTGGAATCTGCGACGTAAAGAGGTGCTCGATGGCGACCAGTTGCGCGCCATGCTTGAAGAAAGTCCTGCGAGCGCCGCACGGGCGATTCTGAGCGCGGCGCAGGCAAACATCGTCGACGCCCAGGCGCTGCTCGGGCAGATCCTGCTCGACAGTAGCGGCATAGAACGCGACCCTGCGCTGGCGCTGGTCTGGTTCCAGATTGTGGCGCGTCACGGCCACGCCATGGCGCAGAACATGGCACGCCGTTGCCACGAGCATGGTTGGAGGCTGCGGAGCATTACCGGCTGGCAGCCGAGGCCGGGCTTGATTGGGGTTTCTACAACTACGCCAACCTGCTTGCCACCGGGCGCGGCGTGAACAAAGACCAGGCCCGCGCGTTGGCGTGCTATCGCAAGGCGGCAGAACTGGGCCATGCAAAGTCGATGAACCTGCTGGGGCGTTATCTGGAAGAGGGTCTGTGCTGCGTGCAGGATCTCGCTGCAGCCCATGAGTGGTATAGACGGTCGGCTGAGGGTGGAGACTTTCGTGGGCAGTTTAGCCATGCGGCTGTGCTCGCCGATCACGGGCGCATCGACGAAGCCATCGGTTGGCTGAACACTGCCTTAGAGAATGGCAATCTCAACTTCCTGCAGGTCAGTCGCAAGACGCTCTTGCAAGCGCCACATCCTCAGGTTCGAGCGCTGCCACTGGATTACCATGAGCGGGCGCGCAGTTGGGAAATGAAGCAGACGCGGCGGAATATCGTGCACTACTGATAGCTGTATAACCGTCAATTGTAAGTATCATTTTCCAGACACAGTGCACAAGCAGCCCTGAATCGTGTGTTACGCCCCCATTTCCGGGGATAAATCAGACACTGTGCGCATGCAGGCGGGAATCATCCTACAAACTCAGACTGTCTTTCCACTTTGACCGCCCCAAAAACACAACTTACTCTCCCTCTCGTGCAGACAATTTAATCATTCTGCATCTGAAGCTTTAATTAACTTCAGACATTAATACGCATCATTAAAGGATTAATGATATGCCTCAACTTTCGGAAAACCTCGTCAACGACGCAGCGAGTGATCCTTCGGCCCTTATTGGTTCATCGGTAGCAACAACCGGGAGCGATACCCGGGACACCGGGCTGATTCTGACCAAAGAGCAAGTCAAAAACCTCAAGAAGTACGAAATCGCCGGCTTGGCCCTTCCTACCGAGCTGGATAAAGTTATTGCCTATTTGGGTTACGAGAACGGCGCGGGTGCTGGCCTGGAGGCCGTTGACTTCCAGCAGACGTTCAAGCTCGTCAACGGCCACGCCAGACTATGGAATCCGCTGCGCACTGACATGCTGACCGTTAACACCAAGCTCGTAATATTCGCCAGTTCCATGAAGGTCAATGGCGAAAGCATGAAAATCGTGTTCGATGACATCGTGGCATTGAGTCTGGTCGAAAAACATAATATTAAGACACTTGAGGATCTGCGCAAAGTCGAAATTGAGCAGGAAATAAAATTCCCCGACATTGCAACTGAGGACCGCAAGGACCTGGGTTTTTACCTGGACAAAATATTAAACGACGTAAAAGATCAAGAGGCGCAAGCGCTTGTCATCAAAGAGCGCCTGGATTCATTCGGCCTACAATTGGCCGAGCAAATCGGCCCTGCCATCAAGCTCAAATTGTCGATCATCGACAACAACGCTTTAAGCACCGAAATCAAAGCGCTTCAGTCACAAATCGATAACCGTGCGCTGGCCATTGAAGAGAAGAACAAGGAATACAAAGAGCTGGTCAAGCAGGCTATCGGTGCAGTCGTTGGCAATCTGGTCATGCTGATTTATTCCAGCGTTCAGGCCGAGAAAATCCGAAAGGAACGCAACACGCTCACCGAAGCGCAGGAAAAAGATATCGCGCTGATGGCGAAGAAAAACCGGATCCTGGGGTCGTTGGGTCGTATACGGATGGACTTCCAGAACCTCGATCTGATTGTGATCGATGCCGACATCGCCACCAAAAACCTGATCAGTGTCTGGAATTCGTTAGGCACGTTCATCGCCGCTTCCGCGACTGAGGTCGGCGGCATCCACGACGGACTGTCCATGCGCAGGTTCCGTAACCAATTCAATCTGGTGGTTGAACCGTGGAAAACCATCGAAGTAGAAGCCAAACAGTTAGAACGCGTGTTTGCAGAAGCAGACCGCGAATTCAAGGAAGAGTACGGAGTTTAAAAATGAATAATATTTCTCAATTTCCAGGCAGCCCCGATTACCCGGAGCTGGACGTTCCAGCGTTCAAGCAGGCGAAAGCCAAAGCAAGCGCTGCAACCATTGAAGTGAAGAGACTCTTCATCCAGACACAATACCTGCCGTCGTTGCACAGCCGAGTCTCCGAACTGGACAACGCGATGCGTAACGCTGACTCCAGACTTCGAGAAACCGCTCAATCGCTGGACACCTTTTTAGGTATGCAGGTCGGCACCCTCAGAGAACTTCAAAATGAGTTCCAAAGCGCGCCTGAGTCTGACAAGGAAGAAATCATCGAAGACATCGTCCTTCGGGTTAAGACCATCATGGACACCGTGGGTAAGAACGAGCTGACGCTCCAAGACCTGATCCCGGCCATGGCAAGCCCGATCGATCGAGCGGCCACTGGCAAGTACATCACGCAGCTTGAAGCCGATCAGGCGCGCTTGCCGGTAGAGATACTGGAGATCAAAGAACGGCAGGACGCCCTGGAAGCAAGACGCAAAGCACTGACTGACGCAATGGCAATAGTCGAAGCCAAAGGATTCACCGAACTGGCCAAAGACACAGCGCTGACCGCTCAGGAACTGGCCAAACTGGGCATGGCCCCACCCCAGTTGATCGCCGTAGAGGCCGCAATCGGCCTGGCACTACAGGTCCTGGAACGGGCCGAAAACCTGATCAACTACCTGGGTATGGCTGAAGCCCGTGACACCCTCCGCAAACAGATCGATGATCTGATCAACAGCACTGACGCAAAGAACGATGAGTTGCGTCTGGTCACGTTGAAAAAAGAGCTGATCACGGAGTGCCATAACGTCGAAGACCAACGAGCGCAATTTATCGCCGAGTTCGAGAAATGCGTCACAGCCATACGTTCCTTCCTGACCACTCACAACGACGTGAAGGGTGGCGATAAGGACGCGGTCGCTCAGTTCAGCGTTGACGCACTGTCGCTGGCAAAATACTTGAAAGTCATGGCCTGATTTGTCTGCCAATGCGCGACAGCGCAGGCCGGGAAGTACAACGAGTGTTCTTCCCGGCCCGCTACGCGAAGCGCCTGACTCAAGTCAGGCCTCCCCTTCCAGGCACTTCATCTCATTAAAGGATTAACGATATGAACGCATCCGGAGCAATGGACGACGCTCCCGTCCGTGATGAGAAACTTGACCTGGCAGAGCGCCTGCCCGGCACTTTGATTTCCGCAGCAGCGGGCACGGCAGAAGAAGCGATTCGTGCGCCAGGACTCATCCTGACCGAAGCACAACTGATTGACTTAATGCGTTATACAACCCACGGTCTTGCGCTTCCAACCACACTCAAAGATGTTGTCTGGTATCTGGGCTATGAGACAGGCGCCGGCCTGAACCTTGAAGCCAGGGATTTTCAGGAAAGTTTCAACCGCATTCATCTTCATGCCATGCAATGGAATCCACTTCGAACCGACCTGATGAACGTCGGCAGCGAGTTATGGGTATTCGCCGATCAGATGCAAGTTTACGGAAACGGCGTAACGCAGCTCTATGACGAAATCAAGTCAAAGGCTGCCAAGACGCTTGACCCGGCAGATCATCAGGATTTTCTGCATTATATTGAGCAGGTCGCAGCGCTCGTGCTGGAACGTCGCAGTACAACCGAGGCACTCAAGGGTAGGCTCCATGCCTTTGCGCAGGAGTTGTCGACAACGGTGATGCCCGATGTGCAGCTCAAGCTGCGGAGCATCGACACCAACAATGTATCGACTGAAATCAGAACACTGAACGACGCCATCAACAGACGTGCCGCAGAGATAGAAGAAAAACAGCGGGAGTACAAGACGCTTATCAAGAAGTCGGTGGGGGCAGGTTCTATCCTGATCTATCTGGGTATTTACCACGACGTCGAAGCAGACAAAGTGCGCAAAAAGATCACTGCTTTGCGCCAGGAACAAGAGAACAGCATTGGTCTACTGGAGCAGAAAAACAGGATTCACGCCTCGCTGCAGCGCGTGCGTCATGACCTGCATGATCTGAGCCTGGTCATTCTGGATGCCGACATTGCGACCCAGAATATGGTGGTCGTGTGGAACGGCCTTCATATCTACCTGACCCACTCGATTCAAGAAGCGAGCAAAATTGATAGCGCGCTGTCACTGCGCCGCCTCATGAACGCTTTCAATCTGGTGGCCGAACCCTGGGTCCAGATAAAACGGGATGCGGACACGTTGCTCAAAGTGTTCAAAGAGGCAGACCGTGAGTTCCGCAAGAATTATGGACTTCCATAACATTTCAAATTCGAAGAATTTGAATCAGGCAAAATGCGACGCCACCTTGCAGTGGCAGCGTATCGAGACCGCGCTGTAACGCCATGGAGGGCGCAAAATGACAACACATCTCATCGAATACGACGATGTCACTTATCTGGGATACAACATCGGCTATCTGGAACAGCTTCCCCAACACATTGAAGCCTTCAAAATCAAACTCGATTTGGTGCCTGCGGCCGAACACGGCAAATACATGGAGCCCGCGATGGATCAGACCGTCGCCGCCGCGCGGCAAGGCAGCCCGCTCTGGCCCGCCACCGCGAAGCAGATCCGCGCGCTCCATGAAGACACCAAAAAGACACTGACCGACATGATCGCAGTGTTGGACAGCAACCCGTTTGACAGCCGAATCGCGCAGCTCACGCAGGATATGCTGCGCCAAGAGGCAGAGTTCAAGCGACAACAGGCAGAATGCGACCGCATCATCGAATGTGCCAGGCAGACCATCCCTCGGTTCATGGACTTCATGAACGTGAGGACGTATGAATACGCAAAACGAAAAGGGCTACTGGTCAAAGGAAAGTCCCTCAACGTGCCGGAAACACTGAGCAGCGCGTTGACGGACGAGAGCAGTCTCGCTTCGGCAAGAAGCAGCCTGGAATGGCATCGTCGCGCCTACAACACGGCGATCCTCTCAGCGGGGAACATGGGGGCCTATTGTTCGCGGCTTTCCGGCCTCCTGCACGCCACCGTCCGGGAAATCCAAGCGCTCAAGGCCGATCAGCCCGCTCGGCGCATGACCGTATCGTGTCAATCAGCGGCCAGCTCAGCACGCGAGGCCCAGCGCCTGATCAATCACACCTTCGACAATATTCTTCGATTCAGTATTTGAACCGCAAAAAAAACGGCACCCCACGGGGTGCCGTTTTCTCGTTACAGCTGACCTTTACACGTAGAAAGACTTCAGTGGCGGGAAGCCGTTGAATTCCACAGCGCTGTAGCTGGTGGTGTACGCACCGGTTGACAGCCAGTACAGGCGATCACCAATGGCCAGGTTCAGCGGCAGGCCATATTTGTAGTTCTCGTACATGATGTCGGCGCTGTCGCAAGTCGGGCCGGCGATGACCACTTCTTCCACTTCGCCCTTCTTCTCGGTCCAGATCGGGAACTTGATGGCTTCGTCCATGGTTTCGATGAGGCCGGAGAACTTGCCTACATCCGTGTACACCCAACGCTCGACGGCAGTGCGGGATTTACGCGACACCAGCACCACTTCGCTCACCAGAATACCGGCGTTGGAGATCAACGAACGACCCGGCTCCAGAATGATTTCCGGCAGGTCATCACCGAAGTCTTCTTTCAGATAGCGAATGATTTCTTCGGAGTAGGTTTCCAGGCTGTTGGTGCGGGTGATGTAGTTGGCCGGAAAGCCACCACCCATGTTGATCAGCTTGAGAACGATGCCGTCTTCTTCTTTCAGACGCTCGAAGATCACTTTGACCTTGGCAATCGCGGCGTCCCAAACGCTGATATCGCGCTGTTGCGAACCCACATGGAACGAGATGCCGTAAGGCACCAGGCCCAGATCGCGAGCGAGGATCAGCAGATCCATCGCCATGTCGGTCTGGCAACCGAATTTACGCGACAGCGGCCAGTCAGCCGTGGTCGAGCCTTCGGTGAGGATGCGCACGTATACTTTGGAGCCCGGGGCTGCCTTGGCGATGTTGCGCAAGTCTGCTTCAGAGTCGGTGGCGAACAGGCGCACGCCCTTCTCGTAGAAGTAGCGGATGTCCTTGGATTTCTTGATGGTGTTGCCGTAGCTCATGCGATCCGGGCTGACGCCCTGGTTCATCACCTTGTCCAGTTCGTAGATCGAGGCGATGTCGAAGCTGGAGCCTTTTTCCTTGAGCAGGTCAATGACTTCAACAGCCGGGTTGGCTTTGACGGCGTAGTAGATTGTTGCGAATTCGAAGCCTGCACGCAGGTCATCGTAGGCCTTGCTGATCATCGCGGTGTCGATGACCACGAATGGGGTTTCTTGCTTGTCGGCGAACGCCTTCATTTTCTCGAAGGTGCTTTTTTCGAAATAGTCTTCGACCTGGATCGACATGCTGGGAACTCCTACTGGCAAACTGAAATTAACAATGGGTGCAAATGAACGCCCTCCGTGTGTATCCCCACTTTGGTTCGCCTACTTCCCAAGGCATGTCCGCCGAAAGCAAAAAAGGCCATGGAGAGCGACGCTTCCCTGGCCTTGCTGTCTCGTCGTCAGTACTTGAGCCGGATGGATCGTTTCCAGCTTGGACGTTCGGCGCGAACTGTAGGACTTGAGAGGCTCGAGATCAACAAAAAATGTCGCCATTTCGCCCGTTTTTGCCGGACGGGCATTTTGTTCTCGGGATGCACCCTGTAGTAACCGACCGATGTGACAGAGTGATGTTCACGGAGATGCCAATGTCAGGCTTCTTCCCGATGAGATCAGGCTTTTGATTCTGGCCGCAGGCCGCAGGAGCTCGGCTTGCCAGCGATCTGCCGGGAACCGGCAGCGAACCAACCGCTGCCGATGTGTCTGACACACCGCATCAGCCCATTGACGGCCGGTTCCCGCCCGATCGCCTGCAAGCAGGGCTTCTACGCCCTTCGCTCAGAATCAAGCGCCTTAGCTAGCAGCCTGCTCAGCCACTTCCGCTGGCGACACGATGCTGGTCTTCATCCCGCGCGATTGCCCGGAGCTGAGGTAAGCCGCGATTGATTCCTGCGTTACTTCACCCAGAAACACATTCTCGGCGTCCAGCACCGGCAACCACGAGCGGTTGAACTCGTACATGCGCGACAGCAGGATGCGCAGGTGTTCGTCGTAGGCAGCGGTGGCGTTGAACGGGCGCAGGTATTGCTCGCAGGTACCGGCCTGACGGTGCAGGTCGCGGCGGCGGACATAGCCCATGGCTTTGTTTTCGGCGTCGGTGACAACCACGTAACGGCGGTCGTTTTCGTCCATCACTTCCAGCGCATCGGCCACCGGGGTTTCCGGGCTGACGGAGGGCGCGTTGTCGGCGGCGTCTTCGGCTTTGACCAACAGCAGGCGTTTGAGCGTGCTGTCCTGGCCGACGAAGCTGCTGACAAAGTCATCTGCCGGGTGCGCCAGCAGGGTGTCAGGATGATCGATCTGCAGCAGTTTGCCAGCGCGGAATATCGCGATTTTATCGCCCAGCTTGATGGCTTCGTCGATGTCGTGGCTGACCATGATCACGGTCTTGTTCAGCGCACGCTGCATTTCGAAGAATTCGTTCTGAATCATCTCGCGGTTGATCGGATCGACAGCGCCGAACGGTTCGTCCATCAACAGCAACGGCGCATCAGCGGCCAGCGCGCGGATCACGCCGATACGCTGTTGCTGGCCACCCGACAATTCACGTGGGTAGCGATGCAGATACTGCTTGGGCTCAAGCTTGATCATGCTCATCAGTTCGCGCGCGCGGTCGTGGCATTTCTGTTTGTCCCAGCCGAGCAATTTCGGCACAACCACGATGTTTTCTTCGATGGTCATGTTGGGGAACAGACCGATCTGCTGGATCACATAACCGATGCCACGGCGCAGCTCCACTTCGTCCATGCCGGTGGTGTCTTCGCCGTTGATCAGGATCTTGCCGGAGGTCGGCATGATCAGGCGGTTGATCATTTTCAGCGTGGTGCTTTTGCCGCAGCCCGACGGGCCGAGGAAGACACAGATTTCGCCTTCGTTGACGGTCAGGTTCACCGAGTCAACGGCTTTGACTTCTTTGCCGTTGCTCTGAAAAGTCTTGGTCAGGTTTTGCAGTTCAATCATTTGCTTGGCGATCATTTCAGTAATCCTTTTGGAGTCAGCGAGCGTTGCAGCCATTGCAGGAACAGGTCGGCGATGATCGCCAAAACACTGACCAGCACGGCGCCGACGATCAACATCGACATATCGCTGCGGCTGATGGAAGCAAGAATAAGTACGCCCAGACCACCGGCACCGATGGTCGCGGCGATGGTCATGACACCGATGTTCATGACCACGGCGGTGCGCACACCCGCCAGAATTACCGGCACAGCGATGGGCAGTTCGACCATGCGCAGGCGCTGGGCGAAAGTCATACCGATGCCTTTGGCGGCTTCGCGAATACCAGGCTCCACGCCTGTCAGCGCCAGGTAGGTGTTACGCATGATCGGCAGCAGCGAGTAAAGAAATACGGCGGTGATCGCCGGCATCGGGCCCAGGCCCTGACCGAACTTGGAATAGAAAGGCAGCAGCAGACCAAATAATGCAATCGAAGGGATGGTGAGCAGCACGGTTGCACTGGCTTGCAGTGGACCAGCGAGGGTCGGGAAGCGCGTCATCAACACGCCAAGTGGCACGCCGACGACAATGGCCAACGACACCGCGATGCCGACCAGCGAGATGTGCTGCAGGGTCAGATGGAGCACCAGATTCCAGTCGATGTGGGAGAACGTGCTAAGGAAATTCATGGCTGGGCCTCCGGTTTGATCGGCGTGTCATCCACGCTCGGATTGATCGGATGCTTGCTCAAGAAATCAGCAGCCACGGCACTCGGGCTTTCGTGATCGACATCAATCCGCGCGTTCAAGGCAATCATGGTCTGGCTGTCCAGCAGGTCAGCCAGCGGCTTGAGTTGCGCGGCCAGTTGCGGGTGCTTGTCCAGATACTCTTTGCGAATCACCGGCGCGGCTGTGTAGTCCGGGAAGTAATGCTTGTCGTCTTGCAGCACCTTCAATTTGAAAGCGTTCAATCGACCGTCGGTGGTGTAGACCAACCCGGCGAACACCTGCCCGTTGCGCAGCGCGGTATAGACCAGTCCGGCATCCATCTGACGAGTGTTCTCGCGGCTCAGGTTCATGCCGTAGTGCTTGACCATCCCCACCAGACCGTCGGATCGGTTGGCGAATTCGGTGTCCAGCGCAACGATGTGGCCCTTCTTCGCTTCATCCTTGAGCACCACGGTCAGGTCAGACATGGTGTTGATCTGCGGGTATTGCTTGGCGACTTTGTCCGGCAACGCCAGCGCATAGGTATTGTTGAACTTGGACGGCGAGAGCCAGACCAGACCCTTCTTGGCGTCCAGCTCTTTTACCCGCTGATAGGTCTGCTCGCTGTCGAGCTTTTCATCGACATGGTTGTATGACACAAGCGACACACCGGTGTATTCCCACAGCATATCCAGTTGACCGCTTTCCTGCGCACTGCGGGCCAGGTTGCTGCCCAGCCCGCCGGTGATCTGGACCTCGTAGCCCTTGTCGCGCAGATATTGCGCGGTGAGTTCGGCGAGTATGGTCTGTTCGGTAAATACGCGCGCGCCGATGCGCAGCGTTGGGCGTTCAGCCGAGGTTTCTGCCGCCTGGACGAATCCAGTCAGCAGCAGGCTCAAGCCCGCTATAAATGTGCATAACTTCTTCATTCGAATTCCTTTCTCAGCAGGCGTACTCAATGGGCGAGGCCGCGTTCCAGCCAGATTCGGCTGCCCAGCGTCACCAGACCATCGAGCAACAGCGCGAGCAACGCGGTACATACCGCGCCCAGCAGCAATTGCGGCTGATTATTCAAGGCGATGCCGGGGAAAATCAGGCTGCCCAAGCTGTTGGCGCCAATCAGGAAAGCCAGCGGCGCGGTGCCGACGTTGATCGCCAGAGCCACGCGCACGCCACCGATCATGATCGGCACAGCGTTCGGCAGCTCCACGCGCCACAGCACCTGACGTGGGGTCATGCCGATGCCGGTGGCGGCTTCCTTGAGAGAGCCCTGAACGTTTTTCAGGCCTTCGTAGGTGTTGCGCACAATGGGCAGCAGCGAAGCGAGGAAAAGGGCGAAGATAGCCGGACCGCTGCCGATGCCGAGAATCCCCAGAGCAATGGCAAGTACAGCGAGTGGCGGGATGGTGTTACCGATGTTGAAGATCTGCATGAAGCGTTCAGCACGGTGAACCATGCTCGGCCGGCTCAGGAAGATCCCGGTCGGGATGCCTACCACCAACGCCGCAAGCATGGACGCCAGCACCAGCAACAGATGCGCTTGCAGGTAAAACAGCAGATCATCTTGATACTGCCTAAATGTATCGATGCCGATCCAGTGGACCAGCAGGGCCAGGAGCACGATAGTGATCGCGCCTCCCAATAGCCCCTTGCCATAGCGATTAGCCACAGGCGGACTCCTTATTTCAGTCGGCGAACGCGTCGCGCCTGACTGACCCTGTCGGGTAGCCTTGCGAACGTTCGCGAAGAGCAGCGGGTGGGTCGCCGGTTAGGGCGATTTCACAAGCCATGAGCGCAGCTTCGTCAAGCTAACTTGCTGATTTAGCAGCCCTCGAAGCTTGCTGTTGCGAGGGAGTGGACGTCTCCACGGTCGCAAAGGTTCCCACGTGAGACATTATCTGGCCACCCTTTATCGACTGAACGGTTCGGTTATTGCCTGTGTTTGGGCTATAATCGCCGCCCTTTTTTGAATCACCTCTCGGGCGATTTCCCATGACCAGACAGGCCGCCGAAGTCGCGAAACGCCGCACTTTCGCCATCATTTCTCACCCGGATGCGGGCAAGACCACCATCACTGAAAAATTGCTGCTGATGGGCAAGGCCATTTCCATTGCCGGTACGGTCAAATCCCGTAAATCCGACCGCCATGCGACATCCGACTGGATGGAAATGGAGAAACAGCGTGGTATCTCCATCACCACGTCGGTCATGCAGTTCCCGTATCGCGACCACATGATCAACCTGCTCGATACACCGGGCCACGAAGACTTTTCCGAAGACACCTACCGCACCCTGACCGCCGTCGACTCGGCGCTGATGGTGCTCGACGGCGGTAAAGGCGTTGAGCCAAGGACCATCGCACTGATGGACGTTTGCCGTCTGCGTGATACGCCTATCGTGAGCTTCATCAACAAGCTCGACCGCGACATTCGCGACCCAATCGAGTTGCTGGACGAGATCGAAGCGGTCCTGAAAATCAAGGCGGCGCCGATCACCTGGCCGATTGGTTGCTACCGCGATTTCAAGGGCGTGTATCACCTGGCCGACGACTACATCATCGTCTACACCGCAGGCCACGGCCACGAGCGTACCGACGTCAAGATCATCCAGAAGCTGGACTCCGACGAAGCCCGTGACCATTTGGGCGACGAGTACGACCGCTTCGTTGACCAACTCGAACTGGTGCAGGGCGCGTGTCATGAATTCAATCAGCAGGAGTTTCTGGACGGCCAGCTGACACCGGTGTTCTTCGGCACGGCGCTGGGTAACTTTGGCGTGGACCACGTGCTTGATGCCGTCGTGAACTGGGCGCCACTGCCACTGGCACGGGTTGCCAACGAACGCACGGTTGAGCCGGAAGAAGAGAAGTTTGCAGGCTTTGTGTTCAAGATCCAGGCGAACATGGACCCAAAACACCGTGACCGGATTGCCTTCATGCGCATCTGTTCGGGCAAGTACGACAAGGGCATGAAAATGCGCCATGTGCGTACCGGCAAGGACGTGCGTATCGGTGATGCCCTGACGTTCTTCTCCTCGGAGCGTGAGCAGCTCGAAGAAGCCTACGCGGGTGACATCATCGGCCTGCATAACCACGGCACGATCCAGATCGGCGACACGTTCACTGAAGGCGAAGCACTGGGCTTCACGGGTATTCCGCACTTTGCGCCTGAGCTGTTTCGCCGCGTGCGCCTGAAAGATCCGCTCAAATCCAAGCAACTGCGTCAGGGACTGCAGCAACTGGCCGAAGAAGGCGCCACGCAGGTGTTCTTCCCGCAGCGTAGCAACGACATCATTCTCGGCGCCGTCGGTGTGCTGCAGTTCGATGTAGTCGCCAGTCGTTTGAAGGAAGAATACAAGGTCGAGTGCGCATACGAGCCGATCACGGTCTGGTCAGCGCGCTGGATTGAGTGCGGGGACAAAAAGAAGCTGGAGGAATTCGAGAACAAGGCCGCAGAAAACCTGGCGCTCGATGGCGGCGGTCACCTGACTTACCTCGCCCCGACGCGGGTCAATCTGGCGCTGATGGAAGAGCGCTGGCCCGATGTGAAATTCCGCGCAACGCGCGAGCATCATTAAGCGCGGCTGACGGTCAATCTGCAGATCGCACCCGATCTGCTGCCAGACAAAACACCCTGTAGGAGCGCGCTTGCCCGCGAAGCTTAGGTTCGAACGACAGACATGTGTCGGATGTACCTACCATTCGCGGGCAAGCGCGCTCCTACATTCGGGCAGCGCAGCGAGCCAGTTTTGCGTCTGACGGCAGACTCGGTAATCAGCCGTCATACCCTCACTTCACCACCATCCCCACTCCCCGCCCACGCGGATCGGACGCGGTTTCGACCTTGCTGCCATCGATCTTGATCGCCTGCACGTTGCCCATCGACCAGCCCTGTTCCTTGAGTGTGTAGCCCATGGCTTTCAGCTCATCGGCCACAGGCGCGGCGAGTGGTGCGAAGTTCTCGGTATAGATCGTGTCCTTGGGCAACAACTGATGATGCACGCGCGCAGCCGCTACGGCGTCTTTGAGCGGCATGTGGAAATCGTAGATGTTGTTCAGCACCTGAAACACGGTGGTGAAGATCCGCGAGCCGCCTGGCGTTCCCAACACCAGTGTCACCTGCCCTCCACGAGTCACCAGGCTTGGGCTCATCGACGACAACATGCGCTTGCCGGGTTCAATCGCATTGGCGTCGCCACCGACCACGCCAAATGCATTGGCCACACCCGGCTTGGCACTGAAATCATCCATCTCGTCATTGAGCAAGAAGCCCGCGCCTTTGACCACCACGCCGCTGCCGTAATCCCAGTTCAGGGTGTAGGTGTTGCTGACCGCATTGCCTTTTGAGTCGACGATAGAAAAGTGCGTGGTCTGGTGAGACTCAAGGCCCGCCTTGACGTTTTCGGTCGGCGAGATCGCTGTCGGGTTGACCTCATGAGCTCGCTTGACGAGGTAAGCGTGGTCGGTCAACTGATCGACTGGCGCGACTGAGAAATCCGGGTCGCCCAGATAGTTGGCGCGGTCGGCGAATACGCGCTTTTCAATTTCGGCCATCAAGTGAACGTAGCGTGCAGAGTTGAGTGGCACACCTTTGAAATCGTCTGCCAGCTCCTCTTTGATGCCGATCAACTGCGCCAATGCAACGCCGCCAGAACTTGGCAGCGGCGCGGTGTACAGCGTATTGCCCTGCCAGTTGACGTGCAGCGGCTTGCGCCAGACCGCTTTGTAATCCTGCAAGTCCTGCTTGGTGATCAGCCCCTTGTCATGCTGCATTTGCGCCACCAACAAGTCGGCGGTCTGGCCTTGGTAGAACTCGTTGGCACCCTTATTGGCGATGCGCTCAAGGGTTTTTGCCAGCTCTGGCTGACGGAGCATCTCGCCCGTCTTCATGTTGCCGAAGTAGTCGCCAAAGTTGGTTTTGCCGTTGAGTTCCTTAATTGCCTCGGCGCCATACATGTATTGCTTGTCGGCAACTTTGAAGCCGTTTTTCGCGTAACCAATGGCTGGCGTCAGCAGCTCCGACCAAGGCAACCTGCCGAACCTCTCATGCGCCTCCCACAACCCCATGACGGTGCCGGGCACACCGGCAGCCCGAGCGCCGACCAGGCTCATGCCCTTGATGACTTCGCCTTTTTCATCCAGGTACATGTCCCGGGTAGCTGCCTTCGGGGCTGTTTCGCGGTAGTCGAGGAAGTACGGTTTGCCATTCATGAACAACGTCATGAAGCCCCCGCCACCGATGTTCCCGGCTTCGGGATAGGTCACGGCAAGGGTGAACGCGGTGGCGACAGCGGCATCGACGGCGTTACCGCCTTTCTTGAGAATCTGCGCCGCAACGTCTGCGCCGTATTGATCGGGCGATGCAACCGCCCCACCCTCCAGGGCAAGAGCGAATACCGGCGTACTGGCGGAAAAAATGACCGACAGCGCGAGGGTCTTGAGCATAACGACTCGCATGAGGCTTCCTTATTGGCGTGGTGCGTCAGCATCGTACGCGCGTGCTGTACGGCTGCTGTCCGGGTGCTGAAGAAGACTAAAGTTTTGCGCTGTCATTAATGATGAAACTTGCTCTAAAACGCAAACGGCCATCTGAAGGTGGCCGCTCTCCTGTTATCGCAGACGTCAGGCTTTGATCATGTCGTTGCGGATCCACTCGATCACCGACGTGCGTTTAGGCACCCAGCCCAACAGTTCACGGGCGTTGTAACCGCGCACGCGGCTGTTGGAGCCCAGGCCGTAATTGGCCATCTCATAACCCCACTCGGCTTCGGCGTCTTTCAGCGGCCAGTCTTCGGACATACCCAAACCCAAGGCTTCGGCCATCGCGTTGGTCATGTCGACGAACGAGGCTTCACCGCTCTCGACAAAATAAAAGGTGCCAGCCGGATTCTTCTCCAGTGCCAGCGCGTACAACTCGACTACGTCTTCTATGAATACGTTGGACCACACGTTATCACCAGGTCATCGATGGCTACACGTGCGGCTTTGTCTGGCGTTGCGGCGGGCAGTTGTCCTTCATGAAACACATGACCACCGCCTTTGCCACCCGACGCATCACCGACGATGCTCGAACCACTGGTGTGCAGGAACGGTTTGTTGGAGCCCTTCAAACCTTCGATCAGCGCAATGACTGCACCGCGATGGTCGCTGCTGGCTGCGTTGATCACGCCATCCGACTGACAAGCCTGCTCGGTGAGCAGTGCGCTGTCCTCAAGCGTGCCGATGACCGGCACGATACCGAGAGCCTTCATTTGCTCGGCTTGCTCGGCGCTGCGCACCAAGCCCGTGACGTGATGCCCGCGCTGTACAAGCCCGGTTGCGATGGAGCCGCCGATGAAACCTGCGGCGCCGGTGATGAAGATGTTCATGGCTGACTCCCGTTGTGAATTTGAACGATGGGAGTGAGTATCGGCCGCTAACTGCATTCAAAAAAGACACGAAAAACCAAATGACTATTGCCTTTGATTCACGAATCCAGTGACCCTCGGCGCAGGATCTGTAGCAGCGAATTCATTCGCGAGACGTCGGCAGATCCAACCTAAATCTGTACCTGAGAGACCGCATCGCGAATGAATTCGCGCCTACAGAAACTCATCGCGAAACCGGGAAAATAACCACTCGCTCGCGGCGCAGGTTCAGCGCCAACACGCTGATCAACACCACGACCGCACCGACGATCACCATCGGTGAAGGCAACTCGCCGAGCATTGCCGAAGCAATCGCAATGGCCATCGGTGGCGTCAGGTACAGGCTCATGGACGCGCGGCTCACGTCCATGTGGTTGAGCACGTAAGCCCACGCCAGATAGGCCAGTGCGCTGGGAAACAGACCCAGCACGCCCACCGCCACGTTGACTCGCATTGGCGCATTGAGGACCTCAGTGGCCAGTCCCGGCAGGTAAATCAGCAGAATGGCCGTGCCGGACCAGACCGTGTAACAGACCATGGTCAGCCCGTCATACCGGTGGGAATGACGTTTTTGCAGCGAGAAATAAACGCTCCACGAAAACGCTGCCAGCAGGATCAGCAAACCGCGCGTATCCAGGTGCCCGAATCCGCGATCTCCGGTCACGACAATCGCGGCGCCGATCATGCCCAGCACCACGCAGCCCCAACGCCAAGGGCTGACACGCTCTTTGAAGACGAAATGCGCCAATAGCGCGGTGAACAGCGGCGTTGACTGCACCAACACACTCGACGCGCCAGCGCTGACGCCGGACTGCCCGAAGTTAAGCGCGATATGGTGCAGGCTGACCGCGAAAAACCCGAGGACCGCCAACAGCGGAATGTCTTTCAGGCGCGGCAGGGCAATCCTCATCGACGAGGCGATCAGCGCCATGAACAACGACGCGATCAGAAACCGCAGCAAGGCCAGATGGCCGGGATCATAGCCCAGCAAACCGATACGGATACCCGTCGGGGAGAACCCCCAGCACGTCACCACAAACAGCGTTGCAAGGCTGATTTTCAGGATTTTCCAACGCTCGCCTTTGCGCCTGTCGGCGTCGCTCAGCCCGCTCGACAGGGGCACCGGATCAGTCAGTACGTTCATCTCGATACTCCGTTGGGCAGGCCGTGATTCAAGCCTTCGCCACCAGTATCGAAACAACCTATGCTCACCACAACCGAACAATAATGACCCAACCATTCACTTTGGATGAGCAATGGAACTGACCCAGATCCGCATGTTCAAGACCGTCTACGACACCGGCAGCATCGCCCGGGCGGCGGAGGTGTTGCATTGCGTCCCTTCCAACATCACCGCACGCATAAAAGCGCTGGAGGCTGAGCTGGGTATCGCGCTGTTTTACCGGCAAGGCCGGGGCTTGAAAATCAGCCCGGCCGGGGAAATATTCCTGACGTACGCGGCCAGGATGCTGACGCTGGCAGACGAAGCCAAGCGTGCCGTTCACCCCGACGCAGCGCCCTCGGGGCCTTTGAGAATCGGCGCGATTGAATCTTCGGCCACGGCGCGATTGCCCAGATTGCTGGCCAAGTACCACGCTCGCTACCCGGACGTTTCCCTGGAGCTGATCACCGGCACCGGGATGCAGTTGCTGGACGCGACGCAGAACAACAAGCTCGACGGCGCGATCGTTGCCATCGATGTCAAACGCCCACAGTTGCGCCGCACCAGCATGTACCGGGAGGACCTGGTGTTGATCGCGCCGGAGTCCCTTGGCCCGGTCCACAGCGCCGCCGACCTGCAAGGCAAATCGATCTTCATGTGGCCGGAAGGATGTCCTTATCGTGCGGCGCTGGAACGCTGGCTGCTGCAAAGCGGGCAGACCCAGCCGATCATCAGCATCGCCAATTACGGGACGATTGTCGGCTGCGTCAGCGCGGGAGCTGGCGTTGCGCTGGTGCCCAAAGGCGTGTTCGAGCAATACCGAAAAGGCGCGGGCTGGGTGGGCTATGAGTTCGCGGAACTGACCTCGGTCGACAACCTGTTCTACTGGCACGAACACTCTGAACACCACCCGGCGCGTGACGCGTTCGTGGCGATGTTGCGCGCTGAGTTCGAGCCAGCCCTGACGCCGCTCGAATGAATTCGCGCCTACAGAGCAGTGCCACTGATCCAGCGTCGCTCGAAGACTCACGTCGCGTAGCGCGCCAGCTTTTGCTGAATGAAATCCAGAAAGCATTGAATCCTCAACGCCAGCTGTGAGTTGCGGTAATACACAGTGAATGCTTTTACCCCAGGGTGGCGCCCGCAGGGCATTCACCCAGCAATCATCAAGTGCACGCCCAACGCCGCCATGCCGATAAAGAACACTCGCCTGAACCAGATCGCACTGATGCGCCGTCGCAGCCATTGGCCAATCATCATCCCCAGCAACGCCGGGATCAGCGCCAGGATTGACGCCCCGATTTCGCTACCGCCCAGCTCCCCATTCCAGAACAAGCCAGCGCCGAGCGCGAGGGTTGATATCGTGAAAGACAGGCCCAACGCTTGAACCAGTTCGTTGCGGTCCAGCCCCAGCCCCTGAATGTAGGGCACCACCGGGATCACGAAGACGCCCGTCGCCGATGTGATGATCCCCGTGATGAGCCCACACAGCGGCCCCAACCAGCGCTCGGCAGCGGGCGGCACCTTGAGCGTTGGTAAAAACAACCCGCACAACGCATAAACCAGCAGCGCGGCGCCCAATGCATGCCCCATGGATTTGCCGCTGCCGATGCCCAGCCAGAGCGATCCTGCAAAGGTGCCGACGCAAATCATCGTCAGCACGGGCCATAGACGCCGGATCAAACCGCGCAGGTGCCCGCCCGCCATCAACTGCCAAACGTTGGTGAACATGGATGGAACGATCAGTAACGCCGCAGCCTGCGCCGGCAACATAGCCAGGCCCAGCAGCCCCATGGCAACTGTCGGCAGTCCCATACCGATCATGCCCTTCACGGTGCCTGCCAGCAGAAAGGTGATTAGCACCAGCGCAGAAAGGCTCACGCCGATGGTGTGGTACATCCCGAAAAGTGTATTCATGGGGCCATCGTGCCTGTGACTTGGCCGCTTGAAAATCTGCCATATACTGAGCCAGCCTCAGTTCTGGACAGAGCCATGCAATTTGACCTGATTGACCTCAAGCTTTTTCTGCACATTCTTGACAGTGGCAACATCACCGCGGGCGCAGCGCTCTGTCATCTGTCGCTGGCGTCGGCAAGCGCACGCATTCGCGGTCTGGAGGCATCGCTGGGGATAGCACTCCTCGACAGAGGACGACGCGGGGTAACGCCGACACCCGCGGGCAAAGCGCTGGCGCAACACGCCCGGCTGATCCTGCAACAGGTGGCGCGCATGCAGGTGGATCTCAAGGGTTATGTCCACGGTTTCAAGGGGCAGATCCGCCTGTTGTGCAACACCTCGGCATTAAGTGAATACCTGCCGGAGTTGCTCGCAGTGTTTCTGGCGGATCATCCAAATATCGACATCAATCTGGAAGAGCATCCCAGCCTGCGCATCCTGCAAGCGGTGCGCAGCGGTACGGCGGACCTGGGGATCATCTCCGACGCCGTGGACGCCAGCGGCCTGCAAACCCTGCCGTTTCGCGCCGATCCGCTGATAGTGATCGCGCCGCACGATCATGCCCTTTGCGTCAACGACACCGTGCGTTTCGTACAGGGCCTGGATTACCCATTCGTCGGCCTGAGCATCACCAGCGCCATGGCGATCTATCTCGAAGAGCAGGCAGTGCACGCCGGTCGCCGTCTGGACATCCGCATACGTGCAGAGAGCTATGACGGTGTAATGCGCATGGTCGCACGCGGCGCCGGGCTGGGCATCGTGCCGCGCGCGGCTGCCAAACGGTTTCAGGATTCAGCACGATTCAAATGCCTGCCGTTGAGCGATGCGTGGGCAGACCGCACGCTGTTGCTGTGTGCGCAGGATTTCAACGCGCTGCCTGTTTACGCCACCACCCTGGTACGCGCATTGGCACCCGATATCGCGCTTCTGGGCATCCCGATGTCGAGCCCAGACAACTGACAACATCGCGTCAGCCCTAAGGTGTGCGAGCGCAATCTTTGCCTCTCATCTGGAGCTGTCATGTCTAAGCCGATCACCGTTCTTCGCGACACCACACCGTTGCCCGTCGTCGACGCCTGCAAATGGGAACGCATCGAGGGCGAACCGCACACCGTCAACCTCAACGCCTACACCAGCGAAGACGGCAGCAAAATCATGGGGACCTGGATCTGCACCCCCGGCAAATGGCGGGTTGAATATGTGAAGTGGGAATACTGCGATTTCCGTGAGGGCTACTGCATCATCACGCCCGACGGCATGGAGCCGATCCACTTGCGTGCGGGCGATATCTTCGTGGTCGAACCCGGCATGAAAGGCACGTGGGAAGTGGTCGAGACCGTTCGCAAGTATTTTGTGTTTGCCTGATGCGCCCCGCTGACTGGCACAAGCTCCCGTAACAAGGAGCTTCATTCCACAGCCTGCATGACTGTTTTTGGCTGGCAAGCCCCGGCGATGTTGCCTAGTCTTGAGCTTTCCGGTTTTGCATCCTGAGGTGTCCTGAAGCCATGAATGCCACTATCACCGCTGTCAGCTTGAGCCCCGGCCACACATTCAGCAAACACGCCACCGGGGAAATCACCCTGCTCGAAGGCCTGGGCGTCGAAGGTGACGCGCACTGCGGCGTCACCGTTAAGCACAGGTCCGACGTCGCACGGGACCCGACCCGCGCCAATTTGCGTCAGGTCCACCTGATCCACGGCGAATTGTTCGATGAGCTGCGCGAGCAAGGATTTTCAGTCGAAGCCTCGATGCTCGGCGAAAACGTCACCACTCGCGGCGTTGACTTGCTGGCGCTCCCGGTCGATACCGAACTGCGACTGGGCGACTGCGCTGTAGTGCGGCTGACCGGCCTGCGTAATCCCTGTTCGCAGATAGACCGGCTTCAGAAAGGGCTGCTGTCGGCCGTAGTCGAACGCAAACCCGATGGCGAGATCATTCGCAAGACAGGCGTCATGGCCGTGGTGATAAAAGGCGGCGTGGTGCGCCAGGGCGATGACCTGATCGTGAAGCTCCCGGCGCTGCCCCATCGCAAGCTTGAGCGGGTTTGACGGAGCGGTTTACAGAAATTGGCGTCGGCCAACTGCATCGCCGCTTGCTGCGGTCTCGATCTGTAGGCGCGAATTCATTCGCGTGGCGTCGACCCTGATTCAACCGCGAAGACGTCTCGCCAACAAGTTGACTCCTACAGGATTTGGCGTCGCCGACTGCATCGTGTATTGCAGTCTCACTTATTCAAATATGCCTCGATCACCGCCGAGAAATCCTTGCCGCCGTCGCCGCGCAGGCTCATGGCCTGGTAGAGCTGTTGGGCGATGGCGCCGAGGATCACCGGTTGGTGGGCGACCTTGGCGGCCTCGGTCGCAAGGCCCAGATCCTTGAGCATCAGGTCTGCGCCAAAACCGCCCGTGTAACCGCGTGACGCTGGCGCGGTGTCGACGATGCCAGGCCAGGGGTTGTAGATTTCCGAGCTCCAGCAACGTCCGGTCGAGCTGTTGATAACCCCCGCCAGCACGTGTGTGTCGATGCCCAGGCTGTTGCCCAGCGCCATGGCTTCGGCAACGCCGATCATGGAGATTCCAAGCAGCAGGTTGTTGCAGATCTTGGCGATCTGGCCGGTGCCGATGCCGCCGCAATGCACGATGTTTTTGCCCATCTGCGCAAGGATCGGTCTGAGCGTGGCGAAGTGTTCTGCGCTGGCGCCCACCATGAAAGTCAGCGTGCCAGCCTGCGCACCGCCCGTACCGCCAGACACCGGCGCGTCTCCCAGCGTCACGCCCTGCTTGCCGGCAACGGTGGCGACGTCACGAATCGTCTGCGGATCAATCGTGCTGCAATCGACCGCAGGGACGCCGGCACTGATACCTGCCAGCACGCCCTCTTCGCCCAGATAAACACTGCGTACGTGAGCTGCGGCGGGCAGCATGGTGATGACCAGCTCGACACCTTGCGCCGCGTGGCGAGGGGACTCGGTGATGCGTCCGCCGACGGCCGCAAGTTCGGCCAGCACTTGCTGATTGAGGTCGTACAGGTTGAGGTCATGTCCGGCCTTGATCAGGTTTCGCGCCATCGGCGCGCCCATGTTACCCAGTCCGATAAATGCGATTTTCATTGCTGTTGTCTCCGCAAAATAGCGATGCAATCTGGACTGTAGGAGCGCGCCTGTCCGAGATGGCAGTTTTCCTGCAGCGAATCCGGTAACTGGCACACAGATATCCTCCGGATGCGGCCCAGACCAAGCGCGCTCCTACTGTCAAAGCATCATTTCAAATTGATCGTGGTATTCACCCCGTCATTCACGCTGTCGTCATCAAACCAGCGACTGGTGACGGTCTTGGTCTGAGTGTAGAACTGCACCACCTGTTTGCCGTACGGACCGAGATCACCCAGCTTCGAGCCACGTGAACCGGTGAAGCTGAAAAACGGCACGGGCACCGGAATCGGGATGTTGATGCCCACCTGGCCAACGTCGATTTCGCTCTGAAACTTGCGGGCTGCCGCGCCGCTCTGGGTAAACAGTCCGACGCCGTTGCCGAACGGGTTGGCGTTAACCAGTGCTATCGCCTGATCCAGCGTGTCGACTTCAAGCACCACCAACACCGGGCCGAATATTTCCTGAGTGTAGATTTGCATCTCGGTGGTCACGCCCGTGAACAGCGTCGGGCCGACAAAGTTGCCCTCCTCATAGCCCGGAACTGTGATATTGCGACCGTCGAGCTCGAGCGTCGCGCCTTCTTTCACGCCGCTGGCAATCAGATCGAGAATGCGCTGTTTGGCGCGCCTGGAAATCACCGGCCCGACATCGGTACCCGCCTCGTTGCCAGCATTCACTTTCAGTTTTTGCGCGAGTGCTTTCAGCTCCGGCAACCACTGCCTGGCAGCGCCCACCATCACCACCGCCGATGTCGCCATGCAGCGTTGCCCTGCCGCACCGAACCCCGCTCCAACCAAGGCATTGAGGGTCTGCTCACGGTTGGCGTCAGGCAGTACAACGGCGTGGTTTTTCGCGCCCATCATCGATTGCACGCGCTTGCCGTGCTTGCCCGCCAGCTCATACACATGGGTGCCAACCGCCGTCGACCCCACGAAGGACACGGCTTTTATATCCTTGTGCGTGCAGATCGCATCCACCACGTCTTTGCCACCGTGTACCACGTTGAGCACGCCTGCCGGGACGCCCGCTTCGACGGCCAACTCCACCAGCAACATCGTCGACATCGGGTCCTGCTCGGACGGTTTGAGGACGAAGGTATTGCCGCACGCGATGGCCATCGGGAACATCCACAACGGGATCATCGCCGGGAAGTTGAACGGCGTGATGCCTGCGCACACGCCGATGGGCTGACGCAGCGTGTAGGTATCGACGCCCCCTGCGACGTTTTCAGCGAATTCGCCCATCTGCAACGTGCCGATGGAGCACGCGTGCTCGACCACTTCCAGACCGCGAAAGATGTCACCCTCGGCGTCGGCAATGGTCTTGCCCTGCTCGGCACTGAGTACGGCAGCGATGCGTGAGGAATGCTCACGAATCAACGCCTGAAGCTTGAGCATGATGCGCATCCGCGCGCCAATCGGGGTCAGGCGCCAGGTCTTGAATGCGTTGTGCGCCGCAGCCACGGCGGCATCGACTTCGGCCGTCGTGGCAAATGGCACCTGCGCCAGCACTTGCTGAGTGGCGGGGTTGATCACATCCAGCCATTCATGGGTTTGCGACTCGATCCACTGCCCATCGATGAGCAGCTTCACGCGGGCCACGGTGGTGTTGTTCTTGTTCAATGATGCGTTCATTTCCACAATCTCCATTCCAGCAAACGGCCGCCGGGGCCGCCCGCAACGTAAAGTTCAGGACGGCCTTTGACGCGGCGGATCACGCTTCATCAGCGCCGTGCAGACCAGCGCAATCAGCGCCATGCCGATCAGGTAGGCAATCACGTAGTGCGGGCTGCCACCGCCCACCGCGAGCAGTTGGGTGGCGATCATCGGGGCGAATCCACCGCCCAGGACGCCCGCTAACTGCACTGACACCGAGATACCGCTGTAGCGAATCTCCGCCGGGAATTGGCGAGCGAACAGCAGTGATTCCGGGGCATACAGGATGGGAAAGACCACGCCGACCGCCAGCACCATCGCCCACCAGACGAGTTGTGGTTCACGGCTGCCAAGCATGGCGAAGAACGGATAAACGAAGGCACAGAGCAGCAAAAGCCCAGCGAAATAAAGACGTTTCTGACCGACCCTGTCAGACAGCGCCCCGCACAACGGCATCGTGATCAGCGACAAGGCGGCGCCTGCCGTGATTGCATTGAGCACGTCGCCGCGAGGGATCTGCAGTTGGTTGGCCGCGTACGCCAGCGCAAACGTGACAGATATGTAGAACCAGGCGTTCTCGGCAGTGCGCGCGCCAATGATGGTCAGGGTTTCCCGCGGATGGTCGCGAAATACCCGGAACAGCGGCACTTTGACTGCGATATTGTCGTGTTTGAGCTTCTCGAAATCGGGCGACTCCGGGACTTTCAAACGGATCAACCAGCCGACACCGAGCAACACGATGCTGGCCAGAAACGGTAGCCGCCAGCCCCAACTGAGCATGTCAGCCTCCGGCAGCTTCGCGACCAGCCCCATCGCCAGTGAAGCAAGCACCAGGCCTGCACCGACGCCGGTTTGCGGCAAGCTGCCGTAGAAGCCTTTTTACCTTCCGGGGCGTGTTCCACGGCCATCAGCACCGCGCCGCCCCACTCGCCACCGACCGCCATGCCCTGCAAAAACCGCATCGCAACCAGTATGACCGCAGCCCAGTAGCCGATCTGCTCGTAGGTAGGAATCAGGCCGATGATGATCGTAGGAATCCCCATCAGCATCAGCGTGAACAGGAGCATCGACTTGCGGCCGATCCTGTCACCAAAGTGGCCGAACACGACCCCGCCCAGCGGCCTTCCGAGAAACCCCACGGCGTAAGTCGCGAAGGCAGCGAGCACACCCATGATCGGGTCCAGCGCCGGAAAGAAAATCTTGTTGAAGATCAGGGCCGCGGCCGTGCCGTACAGGAAAAAGTCGTACCACTCGATGGTCGTGCCCGCCATGCTCGCAGCACCGGCCAGGCGATAGGATTTGGCTTGCTTGGCAGGGCTGGCGTCGAGTGCGCCGTGGCCTGCGGTTATCGCGTGCTTCATAAACTCCTCCGCTTATTATTGTTGTGCAGGGTGTTATGGCGTGTGGGTGAGGCGATGATCAGATGCGTTAGATCCCATATCGATGATGGCTGTAGGAGCCAACGTGTTGGCGAAGCGCCGTCAGCGTTGAAACAGATCGGACGCCACGCGAATGAATTGGCGCCTACAGAGTGTGCTGGCTCCTTGAACAGGCCTGGAGTATAGATGTGCAAACTTCTAATAAAAACGCACATAAAAGCAGGTTCAACATGCAAAAAAACATCACGTCCCTGAGCGGATTGAACTGGGACGATCTGAAGTTTTTTCTGGAAGTGGCCCGTACCCGCAAGGCGAGTACAGCGGCCAAGCGCCTCTCGGTTGATTACACCACCGTGTCGCGGCGCATCAACTCGCTGGAAGCTTCACTTGGCACTTTGCTGTTCGAAAAGTCGCGCAATAATGGCTTTGTACTGACTGCCGAAGGCCAGCGTTTGCTGGGGTCTGCCGAGTCCATCGAGAGCACGCTGCACATTGCCTGCGAGCAGGTTTCGGGGTCTGGCGTGGCGTTGTCCGGGCATGTGCGGATGGGTTGCACCGAAGGGTTCGGCAGCTTTTTCATCACCCCGCAACTGAGTCGTTTCACCGATAAGTACCCGGCGATTTCAGTCGATATTCTGCCGCTGCCGCACTTCATCAGCCTGTCCAAGCGTGAAGCCGACATTGTCATCGCATTGGAGCGGCCCGAACACGGGCCTTACGTGTGCTGCAAGTTGTGCGACTACAGTCTGCGGCTGTACGCGACCCAGGATTATCTGGATAACCACGCGCCGATCATTCGCACCGAGGACCTGACCGAGCATGCTTTTGTCAGTTACGTCGATGATCTGGCGTTCAGTTCAGAGTTGTTGTATCTGAGCAATCTGCTGCCCGGCGCCCACGCCACACTGCGCAGCACCAGCGTCATCGCTCAATACGTCGCCGCGTTACAAGGCCGGGCGCTGGCGATTCTGCCGTGCTTCCTGGCAGCGCAGGATGCAAGGCTGCTGCCTGTGCTGGAGCAAGACGTGAACATCACCCGGCAGTTCTGGATGTACTGCCGCGAGGACTTGCGCAAGCTCAAGAGGATTACGCTGCTGTGGGATTACATCAGGGAAAGCACTGAACAGAACAAGGCGTTTTTATTGGGGCAAACGAACGCCGTGCAGTTCATTTCCCCCTAGCCTCCGGGCTTAGACGCTGCGGTATTCCACCGTCAGGTGCGTGACTTCGTGGACCGGGCTCAATCGCTGGCGAATGCTGTCTGCATCGACAGTGGCGTCGCCCATGACGCTAACGATGGCAGCGCGCGCCTCAGGCCCCACTCGCCAGACGTGCAGGTCAGTGATCCGCACGTCTCCTGAGCTTTCAAGGATTTCGCGAATTTCCTGCGCCAAATGATTGTCGGTCTGATCAAGCAGAACGCCTGAGGTGTCGCGCATAAGTGACCAGGCCCACCGGGCGATAACCAAGGCGCCCACAATGCCCATGGCCGGATCGAGCCACACCCAACCCAGGAATTTACCTGCCAGTAACGCCGCGATGGCGAGAATCGAGGTCAGCGCATCAGCCAGCACGTGCACGTAAGCGGAACGCAGGTTGTTGTCCTGACCGTGTGCCGCGTGTGGGTGACCGTGATCGTGAGGGTGATCGTGCCCATGACCGTGAGAATGGCCGTGCTGATGACCATGGCTCCCCGACAGCAGGAACGCACTCACGATATTCACCACAAGCCCGACAACTGCGATGAGGGTCGCTGTGCCGAACTCGACGCGGGTCGGTTCAAAAAGCCGCATCAATGATTCGGCGGCGATGCCGATGGAGACCAGCCCCAAAATCAGAGCAGACGCGAACCCGCCCAGATCGCCGACTTTGCCCGTGCCAAAACTGTATCGCGCGCTGCCTGCGTGACGCTTGGCGTAGCTGTACGCGGCGGCGGCGATGCCCAACGCGCCCGCGTGCGTTGCCATGTGAAAGCCGTCCGCCAGAAGCGCCATTGACCCGGTGATATAACCGGCGGCGATTTCAGCGACCATCATGACGACGGTCAGCGCCACCACCCAAAGCGTGCGCTTGGCGTTCTCATCGTGAGAGGCGCCGAGAAACACATGGTCGTGCGTATAGCTGGCGTGTGCATTGCTCATAGTGGTGAACCCTATTTGGTGTAGCGCCGAATGGCTTCGAGCAGTTCTTCCACGCCCTTGGCCCGCTCTTCATCGCTTAACCCAGGGTTGGCGACGTGTTCACGTGCGTGGTCTTCGATGATCTCGTCCATTAGCCCGTTGATGGCGCCGCGAGTGGCCGCTACGAGATGCAGGGTTTTCGCACAGTCGTCATCTGAAACGAGTGCGCGCTCTACCGCCTGAATCTGCCCCGCGATGCGCTTTACGCGCTTGAGCAGGTCATCCTTGCCTGATTTGACGTGCGACATACCATACCCCCCTACCCTATCCAGAACGCGGATGTTGTACCTATTGAAGAAGACATTGCAATGAGTTTTCCAGATTTGTCGCGGCTACTCCGGATTGCCCGGAGAGCCATAGATACGCGACGGTTTTAGACGTGAGCGGCTCAGCGCGGGCCCTCAAGTGCCCGCGCCAGATTCATCGCCGTCAATGCAACGAGGTTTCACGCCCTTTGGCCACGTCAGCGGCCTTGACCTCTCCGTTGCTCTGACCGAAACGACGCAGCACGAAGGTGCTGACTGCGGCGAGTTCCGTGTCGTTATAAGCACGGGCAAAGTCCGGCATGCGCTGATCGACGCGCAACGCAGCTTGTGTGTGCCCGCCCAGCAACGTGGCCATCAGGTTGGTACCTGCCGGGTCGTTGACGGTTTTGAGGCCGAGCAACATCGCGACCGGCGACTGGTTGCCGGTACCGTCCAGGCGGTGACACGCAGCGCAGGCGTCAGCAAAGACCTTGTGCCCCAAGCCGCTCGCGACCTGATCATTGACCTTGGCCGCAGGTCTTGCGATGCCTTCGCTGCGAGCAGGCGTGGACTTGAGATAGACGGCAATCGCCTTCAGGTCAGCCGGCTCCAGATAACGCAGGCTGTGCTCGACTGCATCGGCCATCGGACCGCCCGCACCCCCGTAGCCCGGCGCGTAACCCTGGGAAAGGTAGCTGACCAGTGACTCCTCCGGCCACGCGCCAATGCCGTATTGAGCATCTGAACTGATGTTGTAGGCTCGCCAGTTGCCCAGCTCGCCACCGGCCAACGAATTGCCTTTGCTCATGGCCTGGAAGATGTTGCGCGGCGTATGGCATTCGCCACAGTGCCCCGGCCCTTGCACCAGATAGGCACCGCGATTCCATTCCGCTGACTGCTTGCTGTCCGGAACGAAGCGCTCATTGGAGGCGAAAATCGCGTTCCAGAAAAACATGCCCCAGCGCTGATTGAACGGGAACGACAGGTCGTTCTCTGGCGGCTTCTGGTTGATCGGCTCCAGACTGAACAGGTACGCCTTGATCGCCAGAATGTCTTCACGGGACATCAACGTGTAAGACGTATACGGGAAGGCCGGATAGTAATGTTTGCCATCCTTGCCGACGCCTTTTTGCAGCGCACTGACAAAGTCGTCATCGGTCCAATTGCCGATTCCGGTCTCTTTGTCTGGGGTGATGTTGGGCGAGTAGAGCGTGCCGAACGGCAGTTTGAACGAAAGCCCGCCCGCGTAAGGTTTGCCACCTGGCGCCAGGTGACAGGCCACACAGTCGGCGGCACGGGTCAGGTATTCGCCCTTGCTGATCAAGGTGGGGTCGGCGGCCTGCGCCGTCAATGCAAAAGCGGCGCTCACCAACGCGAGCGCACCGTTAAAGATTTTCATGGCTGCGCTCCTCATACAGTGAAATAGCCAAAGCGGCTCAGTGGCAATCGGCGTTCACGCTTTTTGCTGGCGGCGTACAACGCGTTGACCAGCGCTGCGGCGGCCGGAACTGCACCGGTTTCACCGACACCACCAGGGCTCTCGGCGCTGCTGATCAAGTGGACCTCTACAGGCGGCGCGTCACTCATGCGGATCTGCCGATAGGCGTGGAAGTTGTTCTGCACCACTTGACCATTCTCGACGAGGATTTCATTGAACAGCGCAGCCGACAGGCCGAACAGCGTGCCGCCCTCCATTTGCGATGCTACGGAGGTGGGGTTGTTGACGAAGCCGCAGTCCACGACAGTGATCAGTCGCTTGATGAGAAAGCCCTTCTCGCCCTGCATTTCCAGCTCGACGACCGTGGCGACAAAGCTGCCGAACACGGAGCTGACGGCTACACCGCGTCCGTGCCCCGCAGGCAAGGGAGTCTTCCAGTCGGCCAGTTCGGCGGCTTTCTTCAGCACAGCCTGGGCGCGCGGATGCGCTTGCATCAGGCCCAGCCGGTAATCCACAGGATCGGCCTTGGCGTTGTGCGCCAGTTCGTCGATGAAGCACTCAACGGCGTACGTGCTGCGTAACGGTCCTACACCGCGCCACCACGAAACCGGGATGACGTCCGGGTCCTGGCGGATGTAGCGCACCTGCAGATTGTCGAGGGCGTAGACCGGGTCAATCGCCACTTCGACGGCATCGCTGTCCACGCCGTTTTCCGGCAATTTTCCGACGTACGCTGCCACCACAGAAGCCCCGGCGATGCGATGCTCCCAGCCTGTCGGGCGCAAGTCTTTGTCGAGCGCCGCATTGAGGCGGTCGACGTAATGAGGGCGATATTTGTCGTGAGTCATGTCCTCTTCACGGCTCCAGATCAACTTGATCGGGTAGCTGATCTGGCGGGCAATGTCCACGGCCTGAAAGATGAAGTCCGACTCCAGACGACGACCGAATCCACCACCGATGAGCTGGTTGTGGATGACCACTTTTTCCAATGGCATGCCGCAGACTTTCGCGGCGCCCATCTGGGCGAAACCCGGGGCCTGGCAGCCGACCCAAAGCTCACACATGTCAGGGCGTACATGGGCCACACAGGTCATGGGCTCAAGCGGCGAGTGGGACAAAAACGGTTGCTCGTAGACCGCTTCGAAATGGCTGGGCGCGTTTTTCAGTGCAGCGGCGATGTCACCGGTCTGCTTGGCAAACACGCCGTCTTTGGTGCTGGCATCCTGCAATGCCTTGTCCAGATCAGCCGAGCTGACGGCCGCGTGTGGCCCCAGGTCCCACTCGATTTCCAGTGCCTTGAGTGCCTGTTGGCACGCCCAGAAGTTGGTGGCCGTCACTGCCACGGCGTTTTCCAGGCGGATGACATCACGCACGCCCGGCACTTTGCGGGCGGCCTCGTCCTTGACGCTGCGCAACTTGCCGCCGAACACCGGGCAGGTAAGCGTGGACGCAATCAGCATGTCGGGGATTTTCAGGTCAATGGTGAACTGTGCAGAACCATTGACCTTGTTCGGGGTATCCAGTCGTTGTGCAGGCGTGCCCAGCAGCTTGAAGTCGGCGATGGCCTTGAGGGCGACATCTTTGGGAACCGGCAAGCCCGAAGCGGCTTCGACCAGATCGCCGTAAGCGGCTTTTTGTCCGTTCGGGCCAAGCACCTGGCCGTTTTCGGCGTGGCACTGGCTCGGCGCGACTTTCCAGCGCAGGGCTGCCGCCTCAATCAGCAACACGCGTGCAGTGGCACCCGCACGGCGCAACGGCTCCCAGGTGTAACGGGTCGAGGACGAGCCGCCGGTGGCCTGGAATTGCAGGACGTTGTCGGTATAGAGGTCAGCGTTTGGCGGTGCTTCTTCGATACGGATCTGGCTCAGTGGCACTTCAAGCTCTTCAGCCACCATCATGGCGATGCCGGTCTGCACGCCTTGGCCCATTTCGATTTTCGGCGAAATAAGCGTCACGAGGCCGTCGCGACCCACGCGCACAAAAGCGCCAAAGCCTGGCGATGCTGCATCACCCAGACGCCCGGCGCTGACGGTTTCGGCGGCAAAGCTGCGTGTGACCAGCGGCGGCAACCAGGCGCTGATCAGCAACCCGCCCAAAGACAGCGCGCTGCCCTTGAGCAAGCCACGACGAGAGACCGCCGTGGTCAATTGTTTGATATCGGTCATGGTCAATTCCTTCAGGCTTTGCTGACGCTTTTGATGGCGGCACGAATACGCGTGTAGGTCGCGCACCGGCAGAGATTCCCCGCCATGGCGGTGGTGATCTGCTCGTCATTGGCATCGGGGTGCTCCTGCAGCAGTGCCACGGCGGACATGATCTGTCCGGGCTGGCAGTAACCGCACTGCACCACCTCGTGGTCGAGCCAGGCTTTTTGCACTTGCTGGCCGACCGGCAATTGATCGACGGCCTCAATGGTGGTGACTTTGCGCCCGGCCACCGCGCTGACCGGCAGCACGCACGAGCGCACGGCCTGCCCGTCCAGATGCACGGTGCAAACGCCGCACTGGGCAATGCCGCAGCCATATTTGGTGCCGGTCATGCCCAGCACATCACGCAGGACCCACAGCAGCGGCATGTCGTCTGAGACATCCACCTCATGGTCCTGACCATTGATCAGTAATTTTTGCATCGCTAAGCCTCTGGCTTGATCACGGTTACCCGCTGACACATCGCCTCGGCGATGCAGGTCCACAGCGGTATCGGTTCTGTCTTGGTTACTGCCCGGCGGGACGTTGCCGCAAGGCTTATGAATACGGGGCGATGCTCTGGAATGCGGTTCAATACACGCGCCAGAACATCATCAAAGATGTATCAAAGTGTTAATAGTACCTTTGTGCCAGCGAATTCCCCCACGCTTTATGAAACAACTTTTTATAGTTTAGGAATTTCTGAACTATGCATTTGAGGATTCCTATTCTTTCCGCCCGTCGGCCGACTCTAAGATCGGCTCCAATAAAGGAGCCCGTCCGCAGAGACACGGCCTAAAGATTGCCTTTTTCAGATGCCACTGCCGTTTATTGCCTGCGCCGGTTTTAGCCGTGGCGGAGCCGTGTCAGCTGTCCAATGGAATCTTTGGGGTCGATCAATGAAGCTGGAAATCTTCCGCACGCTGTGGGGCTACACCGCGAGCAAGGCTCAGGCACTCGAGGAGTTGCGTGAGGCCGGGTTCGACGGGCTTGAAGCTCGCCTGCCCCTGGCCGCCAGTGAACGCGCTGAATTCGCCGCGTTTTTGCGCACCAACGATGTCGGTTACATCAGCACCGTATTTACCGCTTATGACGTGTTGCCCGAGCAGTCGGCGACGGTCGACGAGCATCTGATCGATCTGGATAAAAAGCTCGGCTGGGCAAGCGAGCTGACGCCGCGCTTCGTGAATCTGCTGGCGGGCAACGATCGCTGGGCATTGGCGCAGCAGGTAGATTTTTTTGGCCGGGCAATGGACGTTGCGCGCAAGCATGGGCAGATCTGTACGTTTGAAACCCACCGCGCGCGCTCACTGTTCAATCCATGGGTGACGCTGGAGTTGATTCGTCAGTTGCCCGACCTGCGCTTCACCAGCGACATCAGCCACTGGATCGTGACCTGCGAGCGTCTGCTTGATGACCCCGAAGACGACCTCAGCGCTTTCGTTGAGCGCGTGCATCACATTCAGGCCCGGGTAGGTTACGACCAAGGCCCGCAAGTGCCGCACCCCGCGGCCCCCGAATACGCCAAAGCGCTGGCTTTCCATCAACAGCATTGGGAAGCCATCTGGCGCTCCCAGCAAGCCCGCGGCTATCAGGTCACCACGCTGACACCTGAGTTCGGTGCCGACGGCTATCTGCATCACCTGCCTTTCACCAATGTGCCCGTGGCCGATCTGTGGTCGCTGAACGTGTGGATGGCCAAAACCCAACGCGAACACTTTCAGCGCTTCAACCCAACAACAAGCCGAGAAGGAGCGTCTTGTCATGCCTGATCAACATCACGTCAAAGCCGCCGGGGTCGCCAACTTCAACAGTATCCCGGTGGTGGATATCGCCGGGCTGTTCAGCGCCGATCTCGGCCAGCGCCAGGCGGTAGCGAACGACCTGGGTAAAGCCGCACGCGAAGTCGGTTTTCTGTATGTGAAGAATCACGGCATCGATCCTGCCTTGATCGAAGGGTTGCGTCAGGCCGCAAAGGAGCTGTTCGCGCAGTCGCTTGAGTACAAGATGCAGCACTACATCGGCACCTCGCGTAGCCACAAAGGCTTCGTGCCCGAAGGCGAAGAGGTTTACGCCAAAGGCAAGCCGGACCACAAGGAAGCGTTCGATATCGGTTTTGAAGTGGGCGACGAAGACCCACTTGTGATTGCCAAAACGCCTTTGATCGGCGCCAACGAATGGCCTGATCTGCCGGGCTTCCGTTCCGCTGTCGAGGCTTATTATGCGGCGGTCTTCGCGCTTGGCCGTCGGTTGTTCGACGGTTTTGCACTGGCATTGGGCCTTGAAGAGGGCTATTTCGAGGCGCTGGTGACGCGTCCGCCGTCCAAGCTGCGCCTGATCCACTATCCGTTCGACGGCGCCGCGCAAGACGCGCCCGGTATCGGTGCGCACACCGACTACGAGTGCTTCACCATGTTGCTCGCTGACAAGCCCGGGCTTGAGGTGATGAACGATCAAGGCCAGTGGATCGACGCACCGCCTGTGGAAGGCGCGTTCGTGGTGAACATCGGCGACATGCTGGAGGTGATGACCGCTGGTACGTTCGTTGCTACGGCCCATCGGGTGCGCACGGTCAGCGAGGAGCGTTACTCCTTCCCGTTGTTTTACGCGTGTGATTTCCATACCCAGATCAAGCCGCTGCCGCAGTTCGCGCAGGCGGGCAAGGATTACGAAGAGATCACCATCGGCGAGCACATGTTCGGCCAAGCGTTGCAGACCTATCAGTACCTGCGCAGCAAGGTCGAAGCCGGGGAAATAAAGCTGTACGAAAAAGCACGCAAGCCGTCGAGTTTCGGCCACCTGAAAAACCAGGCCCAGGACGCGCCCTGATGCAACGCCCTTTGCCCACACACAACACTTGCTCACAACCCGCCGTGCCTAACTTTCCTGACGTGGAGTCATCGACGATGCGCAACAAACCCAACACCGCTGTCCGCTTGAGCGTGCTTGCCGCTGCCGTCCTCGGCGGTTCTCTTTTAAGTGCTACGGCGGCGCAAGCTGCGTCGACCGTGACGCCCGGCCAGTTCAAGGTCGGCATGGAGATTACCTATCCTCCGTTCGAGTCCTACGACGAGAAGAAAAACGTCGTCGGTTCCGACCCGGACCTGTCGCGCATGCTTGCCAAGCACATGGGCCTCAAGGCCGAGTTCGTCGACACCAAGTTTTCCAGCCTGATCCTTAGCCTGAACGCCGGGCATTACGACGCGATCATCTCTGGCATGTACATCACGCCAGAGCGTCAGACCCAGGCGCAAACCATCGCCTATGCCAAAACCGGCGCGGCGATCATGGTGCTCAAGGACAGCCCGCTCAAACCCAAGGTGCCGGAAGATTTGTGCGGCCTGAAAGTCGGTCTTGAGAAAGGCACCACATGGGTGGCGCAATTCAACAAGCTCTCGACCGAGTACTGCATCCCCAACAACAAGGGCGCGATTTCGGTCAGCGAATTCCCGTCCGCCCCTGAAGTGACCCAGGCGCTGCTGTCCGGCAACGTTCAGGCCCAGGTTGAAATCGACGGCGCCGCCGGCATGATTGCCGAGCGCACCAAAGGCCGCGTGATGGTCAGCACCGAGCACTCGATCTACCAGCAGACGCTGGGCATCTACGTGAAGAAGGGCAACGACGAGCTGTATCAGGCGCTGCTCAAAGCCTTCGACGAAACCAAGAAGTCCGGCGAATACGCTGCCTTGCTGAAGAAGTACAACCTGGAAGAACCGGCAAACTGATGCGCTGAGTTCCCCCTGTAGGAGCGCGCTTGCCCGCAATGGCGTTGGTACATTCGATACGTTTCTATCGTCTGTTACATCCCTCGCGGGCAAGCGTGCTCTTACAGGTTTTGATCCGGTCTCCTGTTCAGGCTGGCTGCTTGAGGTGTTCATGCAATTTGAATGGTCTTACTTTTTTTCTCTGTTTTCGGTCTCGGACTTCTGGGAATCCTGCATCACGGTGATCGAGCTCAGTGCGCTCGCCTGGTTCATCGGCATGCTGTTGGGGTTCCTGCTGGCCTCGGCCAAGCTCTCGCAATCGCGCTGGATCAGCGTACCGGCGTCGATTTATATCTGGTTCTTTCGCAGCGTCCCGCTGCTGGTGTTGGTGGTGTTTGTCTACAACCTGCCGCAGATGTTTCCGTTTACGCGCGAGGTGCTGTCCAACCCGTTTTACTCCGGGTTGCTGGCGCTGGTGGTGACGGAAGCGGCTTATATGGCTGAAATCCACCGGGGCGGACTCATTTCGGTTGCCAAGGGGCAAAAGGAAGCCGGGCGTGCGCTGGGTGTCGGGCTGATTGGCTTGCAGCGTCTGATCGTCATCCCGCAAGCGTTTCGAATTTCCCTGCCAACGCTGATCAACGAATACATCACGGTGGTCAAACTCACCTCGCTGGTATCGGTGATTTCCCTCACTGAGCTGCTCACCGTGGGCCAACGCCTTTACGCGCAAAACTTTCTGGTGATGGAAACCCTGTCAGCCGTAGCGGTGTATTACGTGTTGATCGTGACGGTGTTCGGCTGGCTGTTTCACTGGCTCGAACAGCACCTGGAACTGAGCAACCGCAAGCCGCAAACGCTGGACGACGCCAGCCTGCAACGCCTGCGTTCGACGCTGGTGGCGAAACCCTCTTCGACCACTCGGGCTGACTCGGCGCCCGGTGCAGCACCGGCATTGAAACTGGTGAATATCCACAAAAGCTACGGCCAGCATGAGGTGCTCAAGGGCATTGATCTGGAGGTCAATGCCGGCCAGGTCATCTCGATCATCGGCCCTTCGGGATCGGGCAAGACCTCGCTGATTCGCACGGTGAACAGCCTGGAGAGCATCGATAAGGGCGAGATCATCCTGTTCGGTGAAGGCTTCATTCACGCCGGCGATAGCCCGAACGCGCCGCAGATTCGCAGTGGGGTGCAGCGTATCGGAATGGTGTTCCAGAGCTTCAACCTGTTTCCTCATCGCACCATTCTCGACAACGTCACCCTCGCCCCGCGCTATCACGGCCGCGACAAGGCCATCAGCGAACAACGTGCGCACGCCCTGCTGGACAAGGTCGGTTTGCTGGCGCACGCGCTGAAGTATCCGCATCAGTTATCCGGTGGTCAGCAGCAACGCGTGGCCATCGCCCGCGCACTGGCGATGGACCCGCAGATCATGTTGTTCGACGAGCCCACTTCAGCCCTCGACCCCGAGCTGGTCGGCGATGTGCTCAGGGTGATCGGCGATCTGGCGAAAGAAGGCATGACCATGCTGATCGTCACCCACGAGATGGATTTTGCGATGTCGATTTCCGACCGGGTGATTTTCATGGAGAACGGCGTGGTGCAACTGGACGCAGCGCCCGAGGTAATCCGCGCGACCCAGAGCGGCGAGCGGATCAAGCAGTTTATGGGGGTTTGATGGCTGATCACTGACCCCTTGTGGAGCTGACGAGCCAGAGCGAGGCTGCGATTACGGTGTGCCTGACACACCGCTATCTCAGCTTCGCGAGCAAGCCTTGCTCCAAGGGTTCGCGGACATCACAAGTCCAGCATCAACCCACTCAGCCGCTTCACCTTGCGCCGAAGCGCTTCTTCAAAAACCCCATGCCTCGGCTCGATCAGGCTGAACCAGTTTTTTGCGCGGGTGATGCCGGTGTAAATGAGTTCTTTGGTCAGTACCGGGTTCAGCGCTTCGGGGAGGATCAGCGCGGTGTGCGCAAATTCAGAGCCCTGCGACTTGTGCACGGTCATGGCGTAGACAGTTTCCACGTCGTTAAGGCGGCTCGGCAAGACAAAACGCACCCCGCCACTCCCGTCGTTACGCGGGAACGCCACACGCAGCGCCTTGCGTTGTTCTTCCGGCGCGCCTTCGGGCAGACGCAATGCGATGCCGATGTCGCCGTTCATCAGGCCTAGCCCGTAGTCGTTCCGGGTCATCAGCACCGGGCGTCCTTCGTACCACTGCTGATCGCTCTCGATCAGCCCTGCGCCAAACAGCGACTGGGTGATGCGCTGATTCAAGCCTTCAACGCCCCATGGCCCTTTGCGCACGGCACATAAAAGCTGGAACTCATCGAACGCCTGCAACACCGATCGCGCCCACTCAGTCCAGCAAGGGTCTTCGAAAGCCGCATCCGTAATCGGGCGCAGCGAGGCCAGGACGCTCAAATAATGTCGATAGCCCACCGGGCCCTCGCCGTGGCCGTCCAGCAAAAGACGACTGAACGCCCGATCTTGCTCGCCCTTCAGCGCAAGCGAGAACAAGTCTTTGTAGGTTCCGCCGGCCAACAACGCACGGGCCTGATGGTCCTGCTGCTGGTTAACCAGTTTCGCCAGTTGACCAATACCGCTGCCCTGCACGAAGCGTCGGGAATGGCGCAGCATCACCACTTGCTGCGCCAGCGGGTATTGCTCGTCGCTGCCCTGGGCCAAGCCGCTGTCGCTCAGATCCTCGCCGCTGACCGCTTCCAGCCACGCGTGAGTATGGGGGCTGTACATGCCCGCCTCGGCATCGCGGCACAAGTCACCCAATACGGCGCCGGCTTCCACCGAAGCCAACTGGTCCTTGTCACCGAGCAGAATCATCCGCGCATGCGGCGGCAAAGCGTCCAGCAGGTTGGCCATCATTTCCAGGTCGATCATCGACGCTTCATCGACCACCAGCACATCCAGCGGCAACGGATTCCCCGCGTGATGACGAAAGTGTCGTGTGCCCGGGCGACTGCCCAACAGCCTGTGGACCGTCGTCACTTCGCTCGGGATTTTTTGCCGCACGGCGTCAGGGACTTCCAGTGACTGAACCTGATGGCTGATGGATTCGGTCAAGCGGGCGGCAGCTTTACCTGTGGGCGCGGCCAAACGAATGCGCAGCGGTTTGCCGGCTTCGACAGCCGGTGATTGCAGCAGGGCCAACAAGCGAACGACGGTAGTGGTTTTACCGGTGCCGGGGCCGCCGGTGATGATGCTGAAAGCACCTCGCGTGGCGATGGCGCAGGCCAGTTTCTGCCAATCGATCATTGGCGTTGACTTCGCATCCCCGAACAACGCATCCAGACGCTGTGGCAGATCAACCGGTGCAGCTTCAGCCTGGTTCAGACGCAAATGCAACGCCGCGTCGATGCGCCGCTCATAGCTCCAGTAGCGTCGCAGGTACAAGCGTCGTTCCGCCAGCACCAGCGGCTTTTGCGCGGCGCTCTCGCTGACATCGCCGGCTTGGGCCACCAGCGTGCTGCTGGCCAGCGCCTGACACCACGCGGTACCGTCGAGCGCAACCAGTAACTGCGACGGCAGCAACATGGGCCCGGTTTGCGCGTCTCCTTCTGGCGGAAGCGACAAGGCAAAGTCAGGCTCTTTGAGGGTTTCGTAAAGATCGAGACAAACGTGGCCGTGCCCCAACTGGTGACTGGTCAACGCTGCGGCCAACAGCACCAGGGAATCGGCGCTCGGGTCCAGCTCACTGAGAAACGCGACAAACGCCTTGTCCAGTGCGCGCAACCAGCCGCGCTCGACCCAACGCTCCAGCAACAACAGCAAGTCGTCGACGCGGGTCAACGGTTGCAGGTCGGCGAGGCTTTTCGCATCCAGCGGCGTGGGCAGCAAATGGGCGAAGGATCGGCTCATGCGAAATCTCCTGACAACACGTCTTCTTGCATCAAGCCCTGTCCCTGGAATAACAAATCGAGGTTTTCGATCAGCGCCCGTGGCGGCCGGGTAAACCATGCGCCCTGGCTCGCCGAACGGTTGCCGCGGACAAACAGATACAGCGCGCCGCCCATGTGCAGGTCGTAGTCATAGTCGGCCAGTCTCGCCTTGAGCTGGCGATGCAGCGCAAGCAGATACAGCACGTATTGCAGGTCGTAGCGGTTATCCAGGATCGCGTTCTCCATGGCCTGCTCGGTGTAGGCGTCATCGTCCACGCCCAGCCAGTTGGATTTATAGTCGGCGACGTAATAGCGGCCCTGATGCTCGAATGTCAGGTCGATAAAGCCCTTGAACATGCCATTGAGCGAAACGGTTTCTACCGCTGCCCGCGGGGCGCCGTTATGGGTGTAGCGCCTGACCAGCGCGTCCATTTGCGCGACATCGACTTTATGGCTGGCAAACCAGAACTCCATCTCGACGCGGTATTGGTTAGGCTGATCCAGAGCGCACAACGCGACCGGCTGATCGCCTGCCGCCAGGCGAAACGGCAGCGTCAGCACATGCTGTAGCCAGTCGACCAAGGTAACGATCCAGCCTTCCCAACCGCGCCGATTGCAGCGTCTGGCCACCGCACTTTCCAGTGCCTGCGGGTTATTGGCGGCGACGGAAAAGCCCTCACCGCCCGCCCACTCCAGCAGTCCATGCAAAAAGGTGCCGGGATTGGGCCCACGCGGGAATCGGTGAATATCGCCGCCGCTGACCAACACCTCACGTGGCGCTTCGGGGTCCAGTCGCTCGTCATCGAACAGCTTCTGCGCCTGCGGTCTGTCCGGGGACTGATCGCCGCCGTCGGTGATGGTGTCGCCGATCCGCAGCGCACTGTAGGACGCGATCCACCAGTTCTCCTTCGCACTGCGCCGGGGCATGCGCGGCTTGATCAGTGTGGCGTCGTTGCGCGGAGCGTGGAACATCGCCGGAGTCGGCTCGGGCAGACGTTCAACACTGAGCGACGGCGCGCCCTCGGCCAGCGCCTGCAGCCAGATTTTCAGGCCGGTGGACTCGGCCAAAACTGCGCCGCCGCCGAGCAGGTAACCCAACGCTGAGCGATGCAGCACCGAGCTTGTGCTGTTACCGCGCTTGAGGTCGGCGACGCCCAGCCAGCAGGCGTGTCGGGCGCGCGTCAATGCGACGTACAGCAGGCGCAAGTCTTCGGCCAGACGTTCATCGTCAGCCTGCTCGACCAATGCAGCAGTGGGTTTCAGGCTGATGCGGGCATTGCCGTGCTCATCGTGGAAGTGGAGCGGCAACCGACTGCCGTCGACCGGCTTTGACGAGCAAATGAAGGGCAGAAATACCAGTGGGTACTCAAGCCCCTTGGACTTGTGGATGGTCACCACTTTGACCAGTTGCTCGTCACTTTCAAGACGCAGGATTTGCTCTTCACCGGTTTGTCCGGACAGGGCAAGGTGCTCGCTCAGATGACGAATCAACGCCTGCTCACCATCCAGTTCTGCGGCCGCCTGCTGCAACAGTTCGGACAGGTGTAGCAAGTTGGTCAGGACCCTCTCGCCGTCGTTACGCGCCATCAGCGACTGCGGCAGTTTGAAGTCGTGCAGCAAACGCCGGAGCATCGGCAGCACGCCCTGACTGCGCCAGATCGCCCGATAGCCACGAAATTGCATGACGCGTGTTTCCCAGGCGAGTTCGTCCTGATTGAGCAGCTCAAGCTCGGTCAGCGACAAGTCCAGCGTGATGCAGGCCAGTGCTGCACGCAATGTGCGTTCGGCATCCGGCTCGGCGCAGGCTTTGAGCCACGCCAAAACATCGTGGGCTTCTTGAGCAGCGAACACCGAGTCCTTGTCCGAGAGGTACACGCTGCGCACGCCACGCGCTGACAACTCGGCACGAACGGCCTGCGCCTCTTTGCCGTCGCGCACCAGGATCGCAATGTCGGCCGGCAGCAGTCCCTTGAGCGGCTCGCCAGGCTGCGCAAAACCGGCACTGCCCTGCTGTCCGGCATTCAACAGACGGGTAATCTCACTGGCGCAACTGGCGGCCAGGTGCTGGCGATACACGCTGCCCGCCACTGGCTTGTCGGTCTCCAGCTGCCAGACATTGAGTGCCGGGACTGCCTCGCCTTCGAACTGAAATTGCTCTTTGCGCCCTTGGGAAGCGACAGAGACAAAGGGCACAGGATTGGCATCGGCCGTGCGAAACAGAAACGCACCGCGCCCAGTGGGGCTGGTTTCAGCACGCCCAAAAACATGATTCACCGCCTCGACCATTGCGTGGCTGGAGCGGAAGTTGGTGTCGAGCGTGTGCCAGCGACCTTCGGTGGCCTTTCGCGCACGCAGGTAGGTGTAGATGTCGGCACCGCGGAAGGCATAGATCGCTTGCTTGGGGTCGCCAATCAGGAACAGGCCTGTGTTGTCGTCGCTTTGTTCAAGGTGATAAATGCTGTCGAAAATCCGGTACTGCACCGGATCCGTGTCCTGGAATTCGTCGATCAACGCGACCGGAAACTGGTCACGGATAAGGGTGGCCAAGCGCTCACCACCGGTGCTTTTGAGCGCGGCATCCAGGCGCAGCAGCATGTCATCGAAACCCATTTCTGCGCGACGACGCTTTTCCTCTTCGAACCGTGCGCCTACCCACTGAGCCGCGTGCTCAAGCACTGCCGCATCAGGCGTTGGCAACGTATCGAGCGCAACCTTGAGCTCAACCATCGCCTCGAACGCAGGGTGCGAAGGCGGATTGCTCTTCCACGCCTCGGCAATACCGTCCGGGGTCAGCCGCGTAAAGCCACCGCCCAGGTCAAGTTGCTCTTGCTCGTCATCGCTCGCCCAGGCGATCAGCTTGTCGAACCACGGCCTGAAGTAGCGCTCCTGAATCTTGCGACCATCGACGATCTTGCACTGCACACCATCAATACAGATCGCGTGGAGTTCCGCAGCCCAGTTCGCCCAGGGTGATTTGAGGGCTCTAAGGACCTCCCGACGCTCGTCGATGGATTGTTGAATCAACTGATCGGGGCTTTGCGTTACCGGGTCTCTGTCGCTGCCGAACAGTGCGCGAACGCGCGGCAGCAGGGCCGTCGGCCCACCCCAATTGGCGCGTACCCAACTCAGCGCTTCATCGGTCATGGGATAGCAGAACTTGCGCCAGTAATCGCGCAAGACCTCGTTGAGCAGGTCGGTGTGATCGGTTTCAAGTGTCTGGGTGAACAGGCTGCCGCTGTCGAACGCGTGCTCGCGCAGCATCCGCTGGCACCAACTGTGGATGGTCGAAACTGCCGCCTCGTCCATCCACTGCGCGGCGATGTCCAGGCGGCTCGCGCAGGCTGCCCAGCGCCCGGGTTCGAACTCGTTTCTGAGGTCCAGAATGAGCGCATCGGGTGCTTCGATTTCTTCGCGAAAGAATCGGGCGGCCTCGGCCAGACGCGTACGAATACGGTCGCGCAGCTCTTTGGTGGCGGCGTCAGTGAATGTGACTACCAGTATCTGAGGTGGCAATAATTCACGCCCGAATCCACAAAGATCACCGCCGTGGCCCAACACCAGCCGCAGGTACAGCGCCGAGATGGTGAAGGTTTTCCCGGTGCCAGCGCTGGCTTCGATCAGTTGGCTGCCCTTGAGTGGAAAACTCAGGGCCAGCGGCTTGCTCGCTTGACTGCTCATACTCCGGCCCCCTGAGTGGACAGAGCTTGCCACTGCGCTTCAAATATCGGTTTGTAGAGGGCGTCACACCAGCCGGCAAATTCTTCGCTGTCGAGGAGTGCATCGAATTCCGGAAACTGCCGAGCCAGCGCAGTGCTTTCTCGGCGTTCGCCGTCCGTATTCTGGCCGTCGCCTTCATACACTTTGCGCGCGGCGGCTTCGGCTTTCACTTCGTCCGCCTGTTCAAGCCACGCAAACGCCGTCTTCACTGCAACGGGCAACGGCCGCTGCATGCCCAGTTGCCACGCGAGCAGCAGGTCATTGAGGACGCTGATGGCGTGAGCTTTTTCCAGCGGCGGCAAAAGCAGCGTTTCGTCGCTGGCAACCAGCGCAGTGGTCAATGGCAAATCGCATGCGCAGGCAACCAGATGGTTGACCCATGGCCGGGTGAGCCGGTGCCATTTGAGCGCTTTCTTTCCGAGGATCGCATTAGGGATGGCGGTGATCGACAACAGCTCATGCGCCGCGTTTCGATGCAGGCCATCAATCCAGCCATCGAAAGCAATACCTTGATGCTGGTAGCTCACCGGCAGCGCACTGTGCAGACGTTCCGGCCAACGAATCAATAGCGCGTGATAGCGCTCGACGAGATCAGGCAGCGGCTCCATGAGCTCGGCCTGCAAACGAGTCCCGAACCCTGCCATCGGAAGCAAACCACTGCCCTGCAAGCGAATCGCCTGTGCTTGCAATGCGTCCTCGATACGCGCCTTCTGAGGCAGCGCTGCTTGCAGCAAACTGTCGCTGAGGCCATATCGTTCAAGAGCGTCGAGCACGAAAGGTTCTTCGTCGGCGAGCGGTGCTTCGGCTACTTCAAAATAGATTTTCAAGCGCTGGCTGAAAAAGTGTTTGACCGGATTGCGCAGAAAATCCTGCAGTTGCATCAGGCTCAGCGGCTCTTCCTGCTCATGCTTCATGAGCGGCGCCTGGTCGGACTTGGGGATGGCCGCTTCGTGCAATACCTGCCACTCACGAGCAAAGCTGAAGAACTCGGGGCTCTCGTGAAAGTACTTGGCACTAAAAGGCTGAAGCGGGTGCTCGAGGGTGAGTTTACGCAGCAACTGTTGGCCGGGATCCCGCTGTTTTTCGTCCTCCGGCTCGATAGCGTCAGCCAGCTTCCAGCCGCTGGACAGGTGATCGCGTAACTGGCCGATCAGCACCGAGGCCGGTCGCTCGGAATTATCACGAATGCTGCGGCCCACCCAACTGATGTAGAGCTGCTCGCGTGCCGAGAGCAGGGCTTCAAGCAATAGATAGCGGTCATCTTCCCGACGAGACCGATCACCAGGGCGGTAATCGCTGCCCATCAAGTCAAAATCCAGAGGCGGCTGTGCGCGAGGGTAATCGCCGTCGTTCATCCCCAGTAGGCACACCACTTTGAAGGGAATCGCACGCATCGGCATCAACGTACAAAAGTTGACCGATCCCGCCAGAAACCGCTGCGACAGGCGTCCCTGATCAAGGCCGGTGAGCCAGGCTTCGCGAACCACCGTCAACGGTAGCTCTTCGTGCAGCCCCACTGATTCGCATGTCTCCAGCCAGGTTTCACGCAGGGTTTCCAATTGGCTAAGCAAATAATCGTCGTGCTCGCTGTCGGCCATGAAAAACAGCTGCATGAGTGCTTGCAGGCGATGACCCCAAACGCTTGGCTCGGCCGGTTTTGAAAGTTCGCTGTGGGCAACCTGGAGCGCATCGATCAGTGAAACCAAAGGGCCAATCAATGCAGCGTCGAGCCCGCCAATCTCGTCATAGGGCTCAATGCCTTCGTAGGCTGCGCCGTCTCCTACCGCATAGCCCAATAGCATACGACGCAGTCCGAAGTGCCAACTGTTTTGTTCCAGAGACTCTGGCAAACCGAGGCCTGCGCGTTGTTTCGCATCAAGCCCCCAACGAACACCCGCTCCTTCTATCCAGCGATGCAGTGTGGGCAAATCACGTTCGCTGATCCCAAACCGCGCCCTGAGTGCAGGCACGTCCAGCAAGTCAAGAATTTCACTGACAGGAAAGCGGCTGTCCGGGATTTTCAGCAGGTGCTCAACCGCGATGAGCAGCGGTTCACGACCTCGCTGGCCCTGGTCTGCCAAGGTGAACGGGATAAAACGACGATCGTCCCGATCAAGCTGCCCGAATACGGCGCGAATGTGCGGGGCGTAGCTGTCGATGTCAGGGACCATGACGATGATGTCACGCGGCCGCAGATCAGGATCTTTGTTGAAACGGGCGAGTAGCTGGTCGTGCAGCACCTCGACTTCTCGTTGTGCGCTATGGGCAACATGAAAACGTATCGAGCGATCTTTCCTGGGATCGACAGGCGACCAGAGCTCACGCGTTTCATTCAGCGGGCGCAGCTCAAGAATGTCGTCTTGCAGTTGGTTGAGGAGGGTCTCTGGGTTGCTCTCGCTGAACAGGTCGATGCGACCATCCCGAAACGCTGAGCGATAGTCGTTAGGCTCATCGTGGCTGTCGAGCAGATTGATGTAGTCGCGGCCCTGCTTTCCCCATGCTGCAAGCAAGGGATGCGCGTGCTGATGCAAGGCTTCAGGATTGAGCACCATAGGCATGCCGGGTTTACGCGACTGTCGCTTGTACTCATGCCGCAAGAGGTCTTTATCGGCAACAATATCGGCCCAATGGTGCCGACATGGGTTGTGGACACAAAGCAGCACCTGACTAAATTTTGCCAATCCCGCCAAGGCTTCAAGCGCTTGAGCCGGGAGCGATGAAATACCGAAAACGATCACGCGTGCAGGTAAACCAAGAGGCGCTTGGGTCAAGTTTTTGATGCGTTCCATGAAACGCTGGTGCACGCCGGCACGACTCTGCGCCATGCCTTCTTCACCCACATCCACCAGCAGCGCACGCCAGAGTTCGGCTTGCCAGCAATTCTCGGGCTTGAGCGGTTTTGTCTGGCCGGTGACATTTCTCAGCTGGTGACGGCCTGCGGCCCAGTCTTCAAGCCAATCGGCGCGATACACCTGATATTGGTCAAAGAGATCGGCGAGTCGTTCGGACAGTTGGTAGCGCTTGCGAAGGTCAGCGTCTGAGGTAAGGAAGCGCTGTAGCGGTTCAAAATGCGGCTGATTGATCAGCGCCGGAAGCAGGCGCATCAGACGCCAGGTCAGTGGAGCCTTGTCCAACAGCGATGTGACGGGGATTTCTTCTCGGCCTAGTACAAGCCGGTAGAGCTGCCACATAAAACTGCCGGGTAATTGCACGTCAATAGCTGCAGCAATTCCGCATCCACCTTGATCATCGTCCTGCGCGTCTTCAGCCAATGCCATCTTCAACCATTGGGCGATGCCGTTGCTTTGTACGAGCGCAATTTCATTTTCTAGCGGGGCAAGCGGATAAAGCCGCATCCATGAAACAACCAGACTGCGCAGCTCATCCAGCCTATTGCCGTGCACCACCATAAATCCGGCGCTGAGGTTGGATGTGACTGGCATAGCTGCTCCTTCGCCAATGGATATCTGAAGCGCGGAGTGTAACCTTGAAGGGTGTTTATCGGGTTGTGATTGATGGCAAGCGTCTGGCAATCCTCTGCTGAGACTCAGGCCTCAATTGACCGCAACCACTCGTTGACCGACGCCTTATCGAAATGCGTTGGGTTGAACCGCCATCCGTACCACTCCAACATAGCTTCGTACTCTGGATGATTCGGGTCGGCCATTACTTCGAGGAAATAGGCATAACCTCCCGCTCCACCAATATCTTCCGGTGGGCAGGCGTTGGCACCGTCGATGCACCTGGGCACTTTCCGCCTGCCTGCGGGCTGTTTCTCCTCCACTGTTATCTGATGCTCCCAACCGTCGCCAAAGTCGTAGAGATAACTGAACGTATTTTCGCCGTTCAGTGCTTTGATCAATGTCTTGCGGGCCTCAGCGTGAATGGGCACTCCGCATCCATCCGGATCCGGAATACCGTACTTTTCACCAGCAATTTCAAACTCATGTAGATGCTCGTCGTACCAGCCCATCGCAATCTGGATCACTGCGTGCAGCCTGCCCAAGGTAATTCTTTCGGAGACCACCACGCGGCGCCATATGACTGGCTCGACCCACTTCAACTCAATATGCAGTATCAGCAACCCAGCTTTGGGTTTTAACGAGCGAACATTACTGACCATGGATAAGGCCTCACAGATTTTTTGTCAGTACGGGACATGTCCCGGGATAGCAGCTAGTCCAGCCGTTTGTACAGATAGTTAACGATTTTAAAACCATTACCAAGCAAGGTCCGATTTTTTCGCGCGCAAAAACAAAACCCCATCTGCGTAAGCAGATGGGGTTTCGGAATTTAATCTTGACGATGACCTACTCTCACATGGGGAAACCCCACACTACCATCGGCGATGCATCGTTTCACTGCTGAGTTCGGGATGGGATCAGGTGGTTCCAATGCTCTATGGTCGTCAAGAAATTCGGGTACCAAGTCGCTGCACCTGTCGCCAGGGCCTCGCTTCGGCAAATCGGGTATGTGATCAGGTAGTTTGGTTCGTGTACTGCAAACTTTCAGCGTCTGTCATCTTCACAGTCACCGCAATCTGTGCCCTCTCGGGTCGCTAGATTGCTTGGGTGTTATATGGTCAAGCCTCACGGGCAATTAGTATTGGTTAGCTCAACGCCTCACAGCGCTTACACACCCAACCTATCAACGTCGTAGTCTTCGACGGCCCTTCAGGGAACTCAAGGTTCCAGTGAGATCTCATCTTGAGGCAAGTTTCCCGCTTAGATGCTTTCAGCGGTTATCTTTTCCGAACATAGCTACCCGGCAATGCCACTGGCGTGACAACCGGAACACCAGAGGTTCGTCCACTCCGGTCCTCTCGTACTAGGAGCAGCCCCTCTCAAATCTCAAACGTCCACGGCAGATAGGGACCGAACTGTCTCACGACGTTCTAAACCCAGCTCGCGTACCACTTTAAATGGCGAACAGCCATACCCTTGGGACCGGCTTCAGCCCAGGATGTGATGAGCCGACATCGAGGTGCCAAACACCGCCGTCGATATGAACTCTTGGGCGGTATCAGCCTGTTATCCCCGGAGTACCTTTTATCCGTTGAGCGATGGCCCTTCCATACAGAACCACCGGATCACTAAGACCTACTTTCGTACCTGCTCGACGTGTCTGTCTCGCAGTCAAGCGCGCTTTTGCCTTTATACTCTACGACCGATTTCCGACCGGTCTGAGCGCACCTTCGTACTCCTCCGTTACTCTTTAGGAGGAGACCGCCCCAGTCAAACTACCCACCATACACTGTCCTCGATCCGGATAACGGACCTGAGTTAGAACCTCAAAGTTGCCAGGGTGGTATTTCAAGGTTGGCTCCACGCGAACTGGCGTCCACGCTTCAAAGCCTCCCACCTATCCTACACAAGCAAATTCAAAGTCCAGTGCAAAGCTATAGTAAAGGTTCACGGGGTCTTTCCGTCTAGCCGCGGATACACTGCATCTTCACAGCGATTTCAATTTCACTGAGTCTCGGGTGGAGACAGCGCCGCCATCGTTACGCCATTCGTGCAGGTCGGAACTTACCCGACAAGGAATTTCGCTACCTTAGGACCGTTATAGTTACGGCCGCCGTTTACCGGGGCTTCGATCAAGAGCTTCGCGTTAGCTAACCCCATCAATTAACCTTCCGGCACCGGGCAGGCGTCACACCCTATACGTCCACTTTCGTGTTTGCAGAGTGCTGTGTTTTTAATAAACAGTCGCAGCGGCCTGGTATCTTCGACCGGCATGAGCTTACGGAGCAAGTCCTTCACCCTCACCGGCGCACCTTCTCCCGAAGTTACGGTGCCATTTTGCCTAGTTCCTTCACCCGAGTTCTCTCAAGCGCCTTGGTATTCTCTACCCAACCACCTGTGTCGGTTTGGGGTACGGTTCCTGGTTACCTGAAGCTTAGAAGCTTTTCTTGGAAGCATGGCATCAACCACTTCGTGTCCTAGGGACACTCGTCATCAGCTCTCGGCCTTAGAATCCCGGATTTACCTAAGATTCCAGCCTACCACCTTAAACCTGGACAACCAACGCCAGGCTGGCCTAGCCTTCTCCGTCCCTCCATCGCAATAACCAGAAGTACAGGAATATTAACCTGTTTTCCATCGACTACGCTTTTCAGCCTCGCCTTAGGGACCGACTAACCCTGCGTCGATTAACGTTGCGCAGGAAACCTTGGTCTTTCGGCGTGGGTGTTTTTCACACCCATTGTCGTTACTCATGTCAGCATTCGCACTTCTGATACCTCCAGCAAGCTTCTCAACTCACCTTCACAGGCTTACAGAACGCTCCTCTACCGCATCATCATAAGATGATACCCGTAGCTTCGGTGCATGGTTTGAGCCCCGTTACATCTTCCGCGCAGGCCGACTCGACTAGTGAGCTATTACGCTTTCTTTAAAGGGTGGCTGCTTCTAAGCCAACCTCCTAGCTGTCTAAGCCTTCCCACATCGTTTCCCACTTAACCATGACTTTGGGACCTTAGCTGACGGTCTGGGTTGTTTCCCTTTTCACGACGGACGTTAGCACCCGCCGTGTGTCTCCCATGCTCGGCACTTGTAGGTATTCGGAGTTTGCATCGGTTTGGTAAGTCGGGATGACCCCCTAGCCGAAACAGTGCTCTACCCCTACAGTGATACATGAGGCGCTACCTAAATAGCTTTCGAGGAGAACCAGCTATCTCCGAGCTTGATTAGCCTTTCACTCCGATCCACAGGTCATCCGCTAACTTTTCAACGGTAGTCGGTTCGGTCCTCCAGTTAGTGTTACCCAACCTTCAACCTGCCCATGGATAGATCGCCCGGTTTCGGGTCTATTCCCAGCGACTAGACGCCCTATTAAGACTCGCTTTCGCTACGCCTCCCCTATTCGGTTAAGCTCGCCACTGAAAATAAGTCGCTGACCCATTATACAAAAGGTACGCAGTCACCCAACAAAGTGGGCTCCCACTGCTTGTACGCATACGGTTTCAGGATCTATTTCACTCCCCTCTCCGGGGTTCTTTTCGCCTTTCCCTCACGGTACTGGTTCACTATCGGTCAGTCAGTAGTATTTAGCCTTGGAGGATGGTCCCCCCATGTTCAGACAAGGTTTCTCGTGCCCCGTCCTACTCGATTTCATTGCAAAGAGATTTTCGCGTACAGGGCTATCACCCACTATGGCCGCACTTTCCAGAGCGTTCCGCTAATCTCAATACAACTTAAGGCTGGTCCCCGTTCGCTCGCCACTACTAAGGGAATCTCGGTTGATTTCTTTTCCTCAGGGTACTTAGATGTTTCAGTTCCCCTGGTTCGCTCCATACACCTATGTATTCAGTGTAAGGTAACCATCTTATGATGGCTGGGTTCCCCCATTCAGACATCTCCGGATCACAGTCTGTTTGCCGACTCCCGAAGCTTTTCGCAGGCTACCACGTCTTTCATCGCCTCTGACTGCCAAGGCATCCACCGTATGCGCTTCTTCACTTGACCATATAACCCCAAGCAATCTGGTTATACTGTGAAGACGACATTCGCCGAAAGTTTGCATTTCACAAACTTTACCTTAGCCTGAATGAACACCAGTGAAAGTGCCATCCAGTCTATCTTTCTATCACATACCCAAATTTTTAAAGAACGATCTAATCAAAGACTAGAAATCAACATTCACCGCCTCATCAGCGGAATGCTCATTTCTAAACTCTAACAACGAAACAGCGGTAAGTGGTGGAGCCAAACGGGATCGAACCGTTGACCTCCTGCGTGCAAGGCAGGCGCTCTCCCAGCTGAGCTATGGCCCCGTATTTCTACAGGCGTTTCCCACACAAAATTGGTGGGTCTGGGCAGATTCGAACTGCCGACCTCACCCTTATCAGGGGTGCGCTCTAACCAACTGAGCTACAGACCCAATTTCGGGCTGTTTCTATCGTCTTCTTCAATGAATCAAGCAATTCGTGTGGGAACTTGTGAAGAAGCTGAGTCTTCGATTAAGGAGGTGATCCAGCCGCAGGTTCCCCTACGGCTACCTTGTTACGACTTCACCCCAGTCATGAATCACACCGTGGTAACCGTCCCCCCGAAGGTTAGACTAGCTACTTCTGGTGCAACCCACTCCCATGGTGTGACGGGCGGTGTGTACAAGGCCCGGGAACGTATTCACCGTGACATTCTGATTCACGATTACTAGCGATTCCGACTTCACGCAGTCGAGTTGCAGACTGCGATCCGGACTACGATCGGTTTTATGGGATTAGCTCCACCTCGCGGCTTGGCAACCCTTTGTACCGACCATTGTAGCACGTGTGTAGCCCAGGCCGTAAGGGCCATGATGACTTGACGTCATCCCCACCTTCCTCCGGTTTGTCACCGGCAGTCTCCTTAGAGTGCCCACCTTAACGTGCTGGTAACTAAGGACAAGGGTTGCGCTCGTTACGGGACTTAACCCAACATCTCACGACACGAGCTGACGACAGCCATGCAGCACCTGTCTCAGTGTTCCCGAAGGCACTCCGCCATCTCTGGCAGATTCACTGGATGTCAAGGCCTGGTAAGGTTCTTCGCGTTGCTTCGAATTAAACCACATGCTCCACCGCTTGTGCGGGCCCCCGTCAATTCATTTGAGTTTTAACCTTGCGGCCGTACTCCCCAGGCGGTCAACTTAATGCGTTAGCTGCGCCACTAAGAGCTCAAGGCTCCCAACGGCTAGTTGACATCGTTTACGGCGTGGACTACCAGGGTATCTAATCCTGTTTGCTCCCCACGCTTTCGCACCTCAGTGTCAGTATCAGTCCAGGTGGTCGCCTTCGCCACTGGTGTTCCTTCCTATATCTACGCATTTCACCGCTACACAGGAAATTCCACCACCCTCTACCATACTCTAGCTCGACAGTTTTGAATGCAGTTCCCAGGTTGAGCCCGGGGATTTCACATCCAACTTAACGAACCACCTACGCGCGCTTTACGCCCAGTAATTCCGATTAACGCTTGCACCCTCTGTATTACCGCGGCTGCTGGCACAGAGTTAGCCGGTGCTTATTCTGTCGGTAACGTCAAGACACCAACGTATTAGGTTAATGCCCTTCCTCCCAACTTAAAGTGCTTTACAATCCGAAGACCTTCTTCACACACGCGGCATGGCTGGATCAGGCTTTCGCCCATTGTCCAATATTCCCCACTGCTGCCTCCCGTAGGAGTCTGGACCGTGTCTCAGTTCCAGTGTGACTGATCATCCTCTCAGACCAGTTACGGATCGTCGCCTTGGTGAGCCATTACCTCACCAACTAGCTAATCCGACCTAGGCTCATCTGATAGCGTGAGGTCCGAAGATCCCCCACTTTCTCCCGTAGGACGTATGCGGTATTAGCGTCCGTTTCCGAACGTTATCCCACTACCAGGCAGATTCCTAGGCATTACTCACCCGTCCGCCGCTCGCCACCAGGTACAAGTACCCGTGCTGCCGCTCGACTTGCATGTGTTAGGCCTGCCGCCAGCGTTCAATCTGAGCCATGATCAAACTCTTCAGTTCAATTACTTCATGGGTTTTGAGAAAACCCTAAACTTGGCTCAGCAATCGTTGGTTAAACCATGATTTCTCGCGGAGTAACTTGCGATGCTGATAATCAGTTGACATCAGTCTTACAGCACAAGCACCCACACGAATTGCTTGATTCAGTTGTTAAAGAGCGGTTGGTTAAGATCTTTCGTCTCAACCGAGGCGCGCATTCTACAGCGCCCCGTGTATCTGTCAAGCGGTTATTTTCAGAAGCTTTCAAAGTTTCGCTTGGAAATCTTTAACAACTTCAACCACTTGCGCCGTGAGCGACTTAGCGTCTCTCGTCAGCGGGAGGCGAATTCTACAGCGTTACAATCTGCTGTCAACCCCCTTTCTGCACCTTCGATTCGAACCACTCAATCGAAGCACTTCCTCACCGTTTACTTCGTCCAACTCATTGATTACCAAAGAGTTTTCCGTTTCGTCCGCGCCGGAAGTGGGGCGAATTATAGACAGATCCTGAGGGCCGTCAACACTTAATTTCATGAAACTGTCATATCAGTCAGAAAATGCCAAAAACCAGCCCGATTCACCCCTAGTCGCTCTATCTACAGACTGGGGAAGGCGAACTGCGATGCCTCATGGGAAGCCCGCTGTGGCCAGCGCTGGGTAATTGCCTTACGTCGCGTATAGAAGCGCACACCGTCCGGACCGTATGCGTGCAGATCACCGAACAACGACCGTTTCCATCCGCCAAAGCTGTGATAAGCCACAGGAACCGGCAGCGGGACGTTGACGCCTCCCATGCCAACCTCAATCTCGTCGCAAAACAAACGAGCCGCGTCACCATCACGTGCAGAGATGAAGGTGCCATTGCCGTACTCATGATCGTTGATCAGTTGCATGGCGTGCTCAAGGCTAGCAACCCGAACGATGCACAGCACAGGTCCAAAAATCTCTTCTTTATAGATACGCATCTCGGGGGGGGTGACGTGATCGAAGAGGCATCCTCCCAGAAAGAAGCCTTCCTCATGGCCCGGCACACTCAAGCCACGACCATCGACGACCAGCTTCGCGCCAGCTGAAAACCCATCCTCTCTAAAGCCGCTTACCTTATTCAAGATGCTGCGCGGTCACCAGTGGCCCCATGTCCAGGCCACAGGCAGTGCCTGCACCGATTTTCAGCGCCTTGATCTGAGGAACCAACTTGGCGATCAACGCGTCAGCGACCTGATCGCCGACACAGACGCCCACCGAGATTGCCATGCAACGCTCGCCACACGAACCGTACGCGACACCCATCAGCGCACTCATCGCATTATCCAAATCCGCGTCCGGCATCAGGACAGCGTGGTTCTTCGCTCCGCCCAGCGCCTGGAACCGTTTGCCACGCGAGGTTGCTTCTTTATACATGTACTCGGCGATGGGCGTGGACCCGACAAAACTCAGCGCTTTCACTTCGGGCGCTTCAATCAACGCATCGGCCGCAACCTTGTCGCCATGCACAACATTGAGCGCGCCTTTTGGCAAACCGGCGTCATGCAACAACTGCGCGATCAGCAACGTGGAGCTAGGGTCGCGCGCGGAGGGTTTGAGGATGAAGCAATTACCGCAGGCAATGGCCAGCGGATACATCCACAGCGGCACCATCGCCGGGAAGTTAGACGGGGTAATCCCCGCGACCATACCGAGTGGCTGGAAGTCTGACCAGGCATCGATGTTCGGTCCTACGTTGCGGCTGTAGTCGCCCTTCAGAATTTCTGGCGCAGCACAGGCGTACTCAACGTTCTCGATCCCATGCTTTAAATCGCCGGCGGCATCTTCCAGCGTCTTGCCGTGCTCTTCGCTGATCAGTTGCGCGATACGCGCTTCGTTCTGCTCCAGCAATTGCTTGAAGCGGAACATCACTTGCGCACGCCTGGCAGGCGGCGTATTTCGCCAGGCAGGAAAAGCGGCTTTGGCTGAATCAATGGCCTGCTGGACATTTTCCCGACTGGCCAAAGGTACTTGTCGAATGACCCGGCCCGTAGACGGATTAAACACATCAGCCGAACGACCGCCGCCGCTTACCCGCTCGCCATGAATCAAGTGCGCAATGCTGCTCATCAATCAAACGTCAAAGAAACGACATCAAGCGCGACCGAGCCGCGCCTGTGTGCAGAGAGAGGGGGAAAATCAGTCGACCGAGTTGAGCGCTTCGCCCACAGCGTCGAACATACGATCAAGGTCTTGGGGCTTACTGTTGAAGGTTGGCCCAAACTGCAGCGTGTCTCCGCCAAAGCGTACGTAGAAGCCGGCCTTCCATAGTTTCATGGCGGCCTCGAAAGGCCGCACGATGGCGTCGCCGTCACGTGGAGTAATCTGTATCGCGCCAGCCAGACCGTAATTACGAATATCGATGACGTGCTTGCTGCCCTTGAGCCCATGCAAAGAGCTTTCGAAATGCGGCGCAGTTTCCGCCACCTGCTGCACCAGATTCTCACGCTGCAATAGGTCCAGCGCAGCCAGCGCAGCCGCGCAGGCAACGGGATGGGCTGAATAGGTATAGCCGTGCGGGAATTCGACCGCGTACTCAGGCGTCGCCTGGTTCATGAACGTGTGATAAATCTCGCTGTTGGCAATCACCGCACCCATGGGGATCGCGCCGTTGGTGACTTGCTTGGCAATGCACATCAAGTCCGGCGTCACACCGAAACTGTCGGCGCCAAACATAGAACCGGTGCGCCCGAACCCAGTGATGACCTCATCGAAAATCAACAAGATGTTGTGCTGATCGCAAATCTCGCGCAAACGCTTCAAATAGCCTTGCGGCGGCACGATGACACCGGCAGAGCCCGACATCGGCTCGACAATGACCGCCGCGATGTTGGACGCATCGTGCAGTTCAATCAGCTTGAGCATCTCGTCTGCCAGTGCGATGCCGCCCTGCTCCGGCATCCCGCGCGAATAGGCGTTACTGGCCAGAAGGGTATGCGGCAAGTGATCAACATCCATCAACTGCCCGAACATTTTGCGGTTTCCGTTAACCCCGCCCAAGCTGGTGCCTGCAATATTGACCCCGTGATAACCGCGTGCGCGACCAATCATTTTGGTTTTGGAAGCCTGGCCTTTCAGCCGCCAGTAGGCGCGCACCATCTTGACTGCGGTGTCGGCACATTCGGACCCCGAGTCAGTGAAGAATACGTGATTGAGTTTACCCGGCGTCAGATCGGTGATTTTCTCGGCGAGTTGAAACGACAGTGGATGACCGAACTGGAAACCCGGCGAGTAGTCCAGCGTCCCAAGTTGGCGTGAGACGGCCTCCTGAATCTCTTTACGGGTGTGGCCTGCGCCGCAGGTCCAGAGCCCCGACAAGCCGTCATAAATTTTCCGGCCCTTGTCGTCTGTCAGATAACTGCCCGAGGCTGCAACGATCAGTCGTGGATCGCGATGGAAATTGCGGTTGGCGGTGTAGGGCATCCAGTGAGCATCAAGCTTCAACTGGCTGGCCAATGACATATCAGACGATTCGAGCATGTTCATTGATACGACCTCACTAAGGGCATGGATGGCCTGTCTTACGGGTCGAACAGGCAGGGCCGGGTTGCAGTGAATTTGCCACGGGCATAAAGTCTGAAAAATACCGCTTTTACGATCCTTAGTTGGCTGCTCACTAAACTATGACTATTCGTCGCCCCGACCCGCTGGCACAAGTCAGCGATTTCGATATCCGCCTACTTCGCGTGTTCAGAAGCGTCGTGGAAGCAGGAGGTTTTTCAGCAGCCGAAAGCGCGCTTGGCATTGGACGATCGGCCATCAGCCAGCAAATGAGTGACCTCGAACAACGCCTGGGGTTGCGCCTCTGCCAGCGAGGGCGCGCCGGGTTTTCTCTGACCGAGGAAGGCAGAGAGGTTTACCAATCCGCTCTGCAGTTACTCGGTGCTTTAGAGAGCTTTCGTACAGAGGTGAACGGCCTGCATCAACATCTTCGTGGAGAGTTGAATATCGGCCTGACCGATAACCTTGTCACCCTCCCCCACATGCGCATCACCCATGCGCTTGCTCAACTAAAAGAACGCGGTCCCGATGTATACATCAACATCCGCATGATCGCGCCCAACGAGGTCGAGCAAGGTGTCCTCGACGGGCGACTGCACGTTGGGGTCGTGCCTCAGGCCAGCGCGTTGTCAGGGCTGGAATATCAGCCGCTCTACAGCGAGCGCTCGTTGCTGTATTGCGCCGTTGGGCATCCGCTTTTTTACGCAGACGACGCGCAACTTGACGATAAGCGCCTCGCCGGTCAGGAAGCCATCGCACCGACCTTCCGTTTACCGGCCGATATTCAGGCGCACTACCAGGCCTTGAAATGCACGGCGAGTGCATCGGACCGCGAAGGTATGGCTTTTCTGATTCTGACTGGACGCTATGTGGGCTATCTGCCAGATCACTACGCCTCTGCCTGGGTGCAGCAAGGCCGAATCCGGGCGCTCAAGCCCAAGGATCGTTTCTACGACCTGAGCCTTGTGACGGTGACACGCAAAGGTCGCCGCCCCCATTTGGTGCTTGAAAGCTTTCTGGAAACATTGGCGGCTACTCGATGAGGCCTTTTTAAAAAAAGGCCCTCCGTCCGCAGACCTTGTAAATCCACAAATAATCCTTAATACACTGATTTAATTGAATATATATGCAGCACAACGACAACAATCTGATCACCTGGACAGCTTTTTGCAGCAATGAAGAAGGATCGCTGAGTCGCGCAGGCGTCGTGTCTCATCCACACACCCGCAAGTGTCGTGTTCAATCAGCAGATCCGGCTCACTCCCAGAAACCGAGAGTCCGAGAGTCCGACATGCAGCCCGATTCCTCCAGCAATAGCGAACTGATTTACGGCCTCAACGATCATCCAAAACCGTTGCCAGCCACGTTGGCCGCCCTCCAGCATGTGCTTGCTGCTTTCGTCGGCATTATCACGCCACCGCTGATCATCGGCTCGGCACTGGGGCTCGGCGCATACCTGCCTTACCTGATTAGCATGGCACTGATGGTTTCTGGCGTCGGAACCTTCATTCAGGCACGTAGGCCGTTTGGTATTGGCGCCGGGATGATTTGCCTGCAAGGCACCAGCTTTGCGTTTCTGGGCGCCGTCCTGTCCGCAGGTTTCATGGTCAAGCAGCGTGGTGGCAGCGCTGAAGACATCATGGCCATGGTGTTCGGCGTGTGTTTCTTCGGCGCAGTGGTGCAGATCGTACTCAGCCGTTTTATCGGGCAACTGCGCCGCATCATCACGCCGCTGGTGACCGGCATCGTGATCACCCTCATCGGCGTCAGCCTGATTAAAGTTGGGGTAACCGATCTCGGCGGCGGCTTCAACGCCCCGGACTTCGGCGAACACGTCAACCTGGCGCTGGGCGCTTTCGTGCTGGTCATCATCATTCTGCTGAACCGTTCGAATACGCCGTGGATCAGGCTTTCGGCAATCATCATTGGCCTGGCGGCGGGCAGCGTGGCAGCGTGGTTGAGTGGAAAGCTGGTCCCGCACTCACTGGCAGACGCCGCGCTGATCGCGATTCCTGTGCCATTCAAATTCGGTTTCAGCTTCGACTGGGCCGCATTCCTGCCCATTGCGCTGATTTATCTCATCAGCAGCATCGAGACCGTCGGCGACCTGACGGCCAATTGCATGTTGTCCCGCGAGCCAATCAAAGGCCCGTCCTACATCGCGCGCTTGAAGGGCGGGATCCTGGGTGACGGAGTGAGTTGCATGATCGCCGCGACGTTCAGCGCATTCCCCAACACCACCTTCGCGCAGAATAACGGCGTGATCCAGCTGACCGGCGTTGCCAGTCGCTACGTTGGCCTTTATATCGGCGTCATTTTGTTCATGCTCGGCTTGTTTCCTGTCATCGGCGCCATTCTTCAACAGATACCCAAACCGGTATTGGGCGGCGCAACGCTGGTGATGTTCGGCAGCGTCGCGGCAGCAGGCGTGCGGATTCTCGCGCAGTCGCCACTGGATCGCCGAAGCATGCTGATCATCGCCACCTCGTTCGGCGTAGGCTTGGGCATCGCGGCGCAACCTGCTCTGCTCCACCACTTGCCCCAACTGGTGCAGAACCTGTTTGACTCGGCGATTACCAGCGGCGGCATCACCGCGATTGTCATGTGCCTGCTGTTGCCGGAAGCGAAACAGCCTGACGCTCAGCAAAACCACGCGACCGATGCGCCGGAGCGCTAATTTTCAATCGCGCACGCTTGTCGGATTGTCGCGGGTGCGTTATCTGTTCACACAGTGCACCCCACGCTCTTCTGGAATCGAAACATGACCCTCGAAGTCCCTGCTCATAATCCCGGCGCCACCAAACCTGCGAGCCGTATTCGTCAGAAAAACGAAGAAGCGATCATGAAGGCTGCCGAGGACGAGTTCGCACGTCACGGTTTCAAAGGCACCAGCATGAACACCATCGCGCAAAACGCCGGACTGCCAAAAGCCAACCTGCATTACTACTTCACCAACAAATTGGGGCTGTACATCGCGGTGTTGAGCAACATCATCGAGCTGTGGGACAGCACCTTCAACACCCTGAAGGTCGAGGACGATCCTGCCACGGCCCTGACCCACTACATTCGCGCAAAAATGGAGTTCTCTCGTCGTCAGCCGCAGGCATCGCGGGTCTTTGCGATGGAGATCATCAGCGGCGGGGAATGCCTGAACGAGTACTTCAGCCAGGATTACCGCACCTGGTTTGAAGGACGGGCGGCAGTGTTTCAGGGCTGGATCGATGCAGGGAAAATGGACCCCGTGGATCCGGTTCACCTGATCTTTCTGCTGTGGAGCAGCACCCAGCATTACGCTGACTTCGCGACCCAGATCTGCCAGGTCACCGGCCGTACGCGGCTTACCAAGCAGGACATGGAAGCGGCAGGCGACAATCTCATCAGCATCATTCTCAAGGGCTGCGGCCTGACGCCTCCTGCGCGTTAGATCGCACCCCGCCGTCAGCTGGAAAAATCGAATGCCTTTTACCCTTGTCGGCCCCTGCGAGTGGCGTGAAGAAATTCGCAAGAGCCGATTCATCACTCTAGCAACGCCCATTAACAGCCCTGCTGACGCGCAAGCTTTCATCGAGCAGAACAGCGACCAGAACGCCACCCACAACTGCTGGGCCTGGAAATTGGGGGATCAATATCGAAGCACTGACGATGGTGAGCCGGGAGGCACCGCCGGCCGCCCTATTCTGGCCGCCGTTGAAGCCCAGGAATTCGATCAAGTCGTGGTGCTGGTGATCCGTTGGTACGGCGGCATTCAACTGGGCACCGGCGGGTTGGCGCGGGCTTACGGGGGCGGCGCCAACAAATGCTTGCAGCAGGCTGCGCGTTTGCCGTTGATCAACCGTGTTCCGGTGCGCCTTGACTGCAGCTTCAGTGAACTTGCGCTGGTGAAAGTACGGCTGGCGGATATAAGCGCGCTGATTCAGGAAGAGTCCTTCACAGCCAATGGCGTGGAACTCACGATTGCGGTCGGCCCGGAGCACATTGACTCCCTGCAGCAACAACTGGCTGACCTCAGTCGTGGGCGAATCATCCTGCAACGCGCCGCGACAGAATAGACACTCTCGCCGCCCTGATACTTGCTCACATCTACTGTGCATCCGCCTGTGGACAAGCTGAGCACATACGGCTGTACGCCGTGCCCCGTATGACTTTGCGGCGTTTGATCATTTTTTAGCCATTTGACTTACCCACTGGCTAAAAACGCTAAAAAACAGAGAGTTACCAGCTCTTAGCACGACACGATCCTATGAATGCGCCCTTTATACCCGTCCTTAAAGTTTTCACACATTAACTGTGGACCAACCTGTGGATAAGCCGTGCAAGGGTATCCCGGAGGCTTGGGGCATCGCGGTTGCCGAAGTGTGATCATTTTTCATACAGAACTCCTGACCTAAATTGAACCGCCTCCATCACGTACCGCCCTCAACTGGGGCGTGCCTAGAGAATGCCCGCCCCGTTGGGATGGCGCACATGCGCCTTGGCCAGGAGTTTCCATCAACTGCCCCGCTGGTTTGCCAGCGAGTCCTTGGTTAGCCGAAAAAATCCTGACCAGCTGGCCAAGAAATTGCTAAGTGATCACGCGATCACATTTCAATTCGAGACAGTCATGTCCAATCCGATAACCCCCGCGCGCCTGCAATTGCGCCAGATCACCAAGCGATATCCCGGCTGCGTTGCCAACGACGGCATTGACCTGACGATCCAGCCTGGAGAGATCCATGCATTGCTTGGCGAAAACGGCGCCGGTAAAAGCACGCTGATGAAGATTATCTACGGCGTCGTTCAGCCAGATGCCGGTCATATCATCTGGCAAGGTGAGCCGAGAACCATGCGTAATCCGGCTCAGGCACGGGAACTGGGAATCGGCATGGTTTTTCAGCATTTCTCGTTGTTCGAGACGCTGACGGTCGCGCAAAACATTGCATTGGCCATGGGCGCTTCAGCGGGTACGCCCAAGCAACTGGAGCCAAAAATCCGTGAAGTCTCGCAACGCTATGGCATGGCACTGGAGCCGCAACGACTGGTGCACAGCCTGTCTATCGGCGAGCGGCAGAAGGTGGAGATCATTCGGTGCCTGATGCAAGACATTCGCTTGCTGATCCTGGACGAACCCACCTCGGTGCTCACACCACAAGAAGCCGACGATCTTTTCGTGACCCTCAGGCGTCTCGCTGACGAAGGCTGCAGCATTCTATTCATCAGCCACAAATTGGGCGAGGTTCGTGCGCTATGTCACAGCGCCACCGTGTTGCGCGGGGGGAAAGTCTCGGGGCACTGCATCCCGGCTCAATGCAGCGACCTGAAACTGGCGCAACTGATGGTGGGCGATGCCGAAGGGCTCGTCGCGCACTACCCGAAAGCTAATGGCAACGCCGCCTTTCTAAGGGTTGAACACCTGGCGTGGCGCAATCCAGATCCGTTTGGCTGTTCGCTGACCGACATCAATCTTGAAGTGCGCAGCGGCGAGATCGTCGGCATCGCGGGCGTAGCCGGTAATGGCCAGGACGAACTGCTGGCCCTGCTGAGTGGCGAGCAGACGCTGGGTAAAGTCGACGCCGCACGCATTTGTTTCGCGGAGATGAAGGCCGGCCATTTACGTCCTGACGCACGCCGCAGGCATGGACTGGCTTTCGTACCCGCCGAACGGCTAGGCCACGGCGCCGTGCCGGACATGTCACTGGCTGACAACGCTCTGCTCACTGCCTTCCAACAAGGTCTGGTCAGCAAGGGCCTTATTCAGCGCGGCAAAGTGCAGGCGCTGGCGGCGTCAATCATTCAACGCTTTGCGGTGAAAACCCCCAATGCCCAAGCCCCGGCTCGCAGCCTGTCCGGCGGCAACCTGCAAAAATTCATTCTCGGCCGGGAGATTCTGCAGGCGCCAAAGTTGCTGATCGCGGCGCATCCGACCTGGGGCGTCGACGTCGGCGCCGCGGCGGCTATTCATCGTGCGCTGATTGCCTTGCGCGACGCCGGCGCGGCGATTCTGGTGATTTCCGAAGACCTCGATGAGTTGTTCCAGATCAGTGACCGAATGGGTGCGCTGTGCAGCGGCAAGCTCTCACCGCTTATTCCTACCGCGCACACCACGCAGGTCCAGGTCGGTGGCTGGATGGCCGGGCAATTTGACGGCGAGTGTCTCCAACCCTTTCAACCTGACGCCTCATCGCGCCACTGACGGAGATTCCGATGCTGCTTTCCCTGGAACCGCGCGGCCAACAGTCGCGCCCCATGTTGTGGTTTTCACCGCTGCTGGCCGCCTTACTTACGCTGATTTGCGGGTCATTGCTGTTTCTGTTGCTGGGTCTGGACCCGATTCTCACGTTGCACACTTTGTTGATCGCCCCGGTCAGCGACCTGTACGGCGTGTCGGAATTGCTGGTGAAAACCCTGCCGATTCTGCTCTGCGCGCTTGGCCTGGCAGTGGTGTACCAAGCGCGTATCTGGAACATCGGCGCCGAAGGTCAACTGCTGATGGGCGCGCTGGCCGGCAGCGCAGTAGCGGTCAATATCATTGACATGGAGAGTCGCTGGGCACTGGTGCTGATTATCCTGGCGGGGGTTATGTCGGGCGCCGCATGGGCTGGGCTGACTGCTTGGCTGCGCACGCATTTCAACGCCAACGAAATCCTCACCAGCATCATGCTCAATTACATTGCGCTCAACCTGTTGCTGTATTTCGTACACGGGCCGCTGAAAGATCCCGCAGGCATGAACTTCCCGGAGTCTGCCATGTTTGGTGAAGCCAGCCGCCTGCCGCTGTTGATGGAAGACGGCCGCGCCCACGCCGGGGTGTATTTCGCGCTGCTGGCACTGGTGACAGTGTGGGTGCTGCTGCAACGCAGCTTCGTCGGTTTTCAGATCAAGGTGCTCGGGCTGGACAAACGCGCAGCGGGTTTTGTCGGGTTTCGCGAAAAACGTCTGGTCTGGCTGGCGCTGCTGATCAGCGGCGGGCTGGCGGGGCTGGCCGGTGTTTGCGAAGTGACCGGTCCGATTGGCCAACTGGTGCCGCAGGTTTCGCCAGGTTACGGCTACGCCGCCATCACGGTGGCGTTTCTGGGGCGGCTTAATCCCATCGGCATTCTGTTTTCCAGCCTGTTGATGGCGCTGCTCTATCTGGGCGGCGAAAGCGCACAAATGACCCTCAATCTCCCACAAGCCATCACGCAATTGTTTCAGGGGATGATGCTGTTTTTCCTGCTGGCCTGCGATGTGCTGATTCTTTACCGCCCACGCCTCAAGGTGCGCTGGGGCCGTCGCCAAATGACACCAGTCACAGGAGCTGCGTGATGGACATCGATCTGCTGAGCAATATTTTTTTCGCCACCGTGCGTTGCGGCACGCCGTTGCTGCTGGTCGCGCTGGGTGAGTTGGTGTGCGAAAAGAGCGGCGTGCTCAATCTGGGGCAGGAAGGCATGATGCTGTTCGGTGCGGTGATAGGGTTCATAGTGGCGCTGAGCACCGGGAATTTGTGGCTGGGCGTGCTGATGGCGATGTTCGCCGGCATGCTGCTCTCGTCGCTATTCGCGCTGGTAGCGCTGGTGTTCAACGCCAATCAGGTGGCCACCGGCCTGGCGCTGACGATCTTTGGCGTCGGGCTTTCCAGCTTTATTGGTGCCGCCTGGGTCGGTAAACCGTTGCTGGGGTTCGAGCCGCTGGCGATCCCTTACCTCAGCGATATCCCGCTGATCGGTCGGATGCTGTTTGCCCAGGACATTCTGGTGTACCTGTCCTTCGGATTGTTCGCGCTGGTGGCGTCGACGCTTCTGAAAAGCCGTGTCGGCCTGATCATTCAGGCGGTAGGAGAAAACCCCGATGCTGCCAGCGCAATGGGCTTGCCAGTGTTGCGAGTGCGTACGTTGGCGGTGCTGTTTGGCGGAGCAATGGCGGGGCTGGCGGGCGCGTATCTGTCGCTCGCCTACACACCGATGTGGGCCGAAAACATGAGCGCAGGCCGTGGCTGGATTGCCTTGGCGCTGGTGGTATTCGCCAGTTGGCGCGTGTGGCGGTTGTTGCTTGGCGCGTACCTGTTTGGCTTCGCGAGCATTGTGTACCTGGTGGCACAGGGCATTGGTCTGGCGATCCCGTCCAACTTGCTGGCGATGCTGCCGTACGTCGCGACCATAGTTGTACTGGTGTTGCTGTCACGCAATGCACTGCGCACACGCCTGTATGCCCCGGTTTCGTTGGGACAGCCATGGCAGGCCGGGCACTGAACCATTCTGAATACGCCGCGCGAATGGATTCGCGCCTACAGGCCTCTGTGGAGCCAACTTGCTGGCGAGAGATGCTCACGGCTGAACCCTTCCCGGCGCCGCGCGCATGAATTCGCGGCTACAGATCGAAAGCTGTGTTGTCTGCTCGCGCCAATAACGTGAATGCCTGCGCCGGAAAAACGCGATACGGTACGCCGTCTGTGAAAGCCAGCGACCGTTTCGTCATCCAGCCAAATTTCTGCTGGTAAATGCGGTCCACCTTTCAGAAGCTGCATTTCGTTTGCCTGCAAAGGAGTCACCCTTTATGTCCTCTAACAAAACTGCACTGGTCATCGGCGCGTCACGCGGCCTGGGGCTTGGGTTGGTGCAACGCCTGACCGAACAAGGCTGGAACGTCATTGCCACTGTGCGTGATCAGCAGAAAGCCGAAGAGTTGAAGAGCATCCCCAACGTACGCGTCGAGACCCTGGACATGGATGAGCAATCATCGCTCGAAGTCCTCACGCTGAATCTGAAGGATCAGACCTTCGACCTGTTGTTCGTGAACGCCGGAATCATGGGCCCAGCGCACCAGAGCGCAGCCAAAGCGACAGCCGCAGAGTTGGGACAACTGTTCCTGACCAACGCTATCGCGCCGATTCGACTGGCCGAGCGTTTCGTCGGTCAAATCCGACCCGACACCGGCACCATTGCATTCATGAGTTCTGTACTGGGCAGCGTAGCTTCCCCCGATGCTCCAGAGATGGCGCTGTACAAAGCCAGCAAAGCGGCGCTCAACTCCATGACCAATACCTTCGTGACCCAATTGGGTGACACCGGGATCACGGTGCTATCTATGCACCCGGGCTGGGTCAAGACTGCGATGGGCGGCGAAGGCGCTGACATTGATGTGCAGACCAGCACCACTGGCCTGGTCGACCAACTCAACGCCTACGCTGGCAAGGGCGGGCATTACTTCATTAATTACCGTGGCGAGACCATCGCCTGGTAATTGCGGACTCTTGGGGCGGCTGCGCACCACGTGCTTGATCAACCGTCAGGCCGTCCTTAAGATCGGCCCCCTCGTTGGGCTTCATCCGAAGCCCAACGACCCTGGATCAGCAGACAGGGCAACACTGAGCTGGCGAACCTGAACCCACTTTTCAGAGGAGCCGGCCCATGCCTGCCACCCGTATATGGTTGAAAAACCCCCTCGCCGTTTTCACGGCCAACGACCTCGACGCCCGCGGCGGCATAGTGATCGAAGGCGGCGTCATCGACCAACTGCTGGCCCCGGCCGAACAACCTTCGCGTCCCTGCGATCAGGTGTTCGACGCCCGCGAGCACGTGCTGCTGCCGGGATTGATCAATACCCACCACCACTTCTATCAAACCCTCACCCGCGCCTAGGCACCGGTGGTGAACCAACCGCTGTTTCCGTGGCTGAAAACCCTTTATCCCGGGTGGGCGCGTTTAACCCCGCAAAAGCTCGCGCTGGCCAGCAAAGTCGCATTGACCGAGTTGCTGTTGTCCGGCTGCACGACAGCAGCCGATCACCACTATCTGTTCCCGGATGGACTGGAGCACGCCATTGATGTGCAGGTGCAAAGCGTGCGCGAGCTGGGTATGCGCGCAATGCTGACAAGGGGTTCGATGAGCCTGGGTGAAAACGATGGGGGCTTGCCGCCCCAGCAAACGGTGCAGCAAGGCGAGGTGATTCTGCAGGACAGTCAACGGCTGATCCGCACCTACCACGAACGTGGCGACGGTGCGCAGATCCAGATCGCACTCGCGCCCTGCTCACCGTTTTCAGTCACGCCGCAAATCATGCAAGACAGCGCCACGCTGGCCGAAACACTGGATGTTCGACTGCACACACACTTAGCCGAAACCCTGGACGAAGAGGAGTTCTGCCTTCAGCGTTTTGGCCTGCGAACTGTGGACTATCTGGACAGCGTGGGCTGGCTTGGACCGCGCACCTGGCTGGCGCACGGCATTCATTTCAACCCGGATGAGATCGCTCGACTGGGTCAGGCCGGGACCGGCGTCTGCCACTGCCCGAGTTCGAACATGCGCCTGGCATCGGGCATTTGCCCAACGCTGGACCTGATCGCCGCCGGAGTGCCACTCGGACTGGGCGTCGATGGTTCTGCGTCCAATGACGCCTCGAACATGATCCTTGAAGCCAAACAGGCGTTGTACCTGCAACGATTGCGCTACGGCGCCGAAAGAATCACCCCGGCACTGGTGCTGGGATGGGCCACCAAAGGCTCGGCGCAATTGCTGGGACGTACAGACATTGGCGAACTGGCGGTAGGCAAACAGGCGGATCTGGCGCTGTTCAAACTCGACGAGCTAAGGTTTTCCGGGAGCCATGATCCGCTTTCGGCGTTGCTGCTGTGCGGTGCCGACCGCGCGGATCGGGTGATGATCGGCGGCCAGTGGCGAGTGATTGATGGCCAAGTCGAGGGCCTGGATTTGAAGGGATTGATTGCCGATCATCGGCAGGCTGCGAACGAGCTTATCAGGGGATAACAGACGCCATCGCCGCATCTGAAACACTGCGCGCTTACTGCCGGTTCCCGGCAGAAGCCAAATCCCCAGCCATGTCCAAAACCGAACCCAGCGACCATGACAGGCGGCCTATAGCCAGCCGATCACAGCCCCAGGCACGACAGCATGATGAACGTGGCAAACAATACGAAGTGAGTCATGCCCTCGATCGCGTTGGTTTCACCGTCGTTCAGGTTGATTGCACTGACCAGCAAGGTGATGAATATCATCACCGTCTGCACGGGCGTCATCGCCATCTGGAAAGGTTGGCCACTGTACAGCGCCATCGCCTCCATGACGGGAACGGTGAGGATCACCGTGGACAACGACGCGCCCAGTGCGATGTTGACCACCGACTGCATGCGATTGGCCAATGCCGCACGCAGCGCCGTCAGAATCTCCGGCGCTGCCGAAATCGCTGCCACCAGAATAGCGGTCATAACCGGTGGCGCACCGCTGCCTTCAAGGCCCAGGTCGACGGTCTTGGACATCACCTCCGCCAACGCACCAATCACCACCACGCCAAACATCAGAATGCCAATCGAAAACGGCAGGCTAATTGGCTTGTCTTCTTGCTCAGGCGCAGACTTTCGACGCTTTTTATCGGGGTAGCTGTAACTGAAAAAGTAACTGTGTGGCCCAACCTGCATACGCAAGAACAGGGTGTACAGCACCACCATCGCGCCAATCGTAAATGCCGAGTAAACCTTCCAGTCGCCTTCGGGGATGAACTCTGGCACCACCATGGACACGCCCATGGCCGTCAGGATCATCACGCTGTAGGTGCGCGCCGAATCATCGTTATAGGACTGTTCCCCGTGCTTGAGGCCGCCCATCAGTGCGGCCAGCCCGAGAATACCGTTGATATCGAGCATCACGGCTGAATAAATCGTGTCGCGCACCAGCGTCGGTGAAGGCTCGTTATTCATCATGATCGCGAGGATCACCACTTCAACCAGCACCGCCGACAAGGTCAGGATCATCGTGCCGTACGGGTCGCCTACCTTCTCCGCCAACAGCTCGGCGTGATGCGCAACTCGCATAGACGCGCAGACGATAAAGCCGACCAGCACGATGCCTGAAATCAGCGCGACCGTATGCCCGTAGCTGAGGAATTGATGTTCGAAGCCATACGCGAATATCGTCGCGATGATGGCCAACAGGAGAAACTTTTCTTGCTTGAGAATCGCGCCCATTGTTGCTTTACCTTTGCCACAAAAGCCGCGGCGTCCATGAATTGATCGAGTTCCGAGCGGTTCAGAGTGCAGTTTGTGACCAAAGGTTTCAAGACGAAGCGCATTCGATAGCGGTTTGCACCAGTTCGCGTCGATATGACGCACGCACGCACTGTCCCGAGCCATATGGGCAGACCTCACCGATCACCCGACGGCGGCGGGTCTGGGTATACGGCTAACTTGTCTTATTGGTCAGCTTTTTGCATTGACTGCACAGCCCGCCCAGACGGCACCGCCAACAAGACCAAAGGAGCTCGACCTGCATGCTTTCCACCCTCCACTCGCGTCGCCCACTTAAGCAATTGTTGTGCGCCATGGCTGCCGTTGTCGGCCTGAGCGCAAGCCTGATGGCAGTGGCAGCAGATCCGCTGAAAGTCGGCTTTGTCTACATCGGCCCCATCGGCGACCACGGCTGGACCTACCAGCACGAGCAAGGCCGCAAAGCCATGGCCGATGCCCTTGGGGACAAAGTAACTACCAGCTTCGTCGAGAACGTACCGGAAGGCGCCGACGCCGAACGCGTGATTCGCAACATGGCAAAAGGCGGCTACGACCTGATTTTCACCACCTCCTTCGGTTACATGAACCCAACGCTGAAGGTTGCCAAGCAATTTCCCAAAGTAACCTTCGAGCACGCGACCGGTTACAAGCAGGACAAGAACATGGGGACCTACCTCGCCCGCACGTATGAGGGCCGTTACGTGAGTGGCTTCCTCGCTGCGAAAATGACCAAGACCAAGAAGATCGGCTATGTCGCCTCGTTCCCGATCCCTGAGGTATTGCGCGACATCAATGCCATTCAGCTGGCGCTGGACAAATACAACCCCGGCACCGAAATCAAAGTGGTCTGGGTCAACTCCTGGTTCGATCCGGGCAAGGAAGCCGATGCCGCCAACGCGCTGATCGATCAGGGCGCGGACGTTATCTTCCAGCACACCGACAGCCCGGCGCCGATTCAGGCCGCTGAGCGTCGTGGGGTTTATGCGGTTGGCTATGCGTCTGACATGGCTCATTTCGGGCCTAAAGCGGTGCTGACCTCCATCGTCAACAACTGGGGGCCGCATTACATCCAGGCCACTCAATCGGTGATCGACGGCACGTGGAAGTCTCAGGATTACTGGGGCGGCCTGAAAGAGGGAACGGTGGAGTTGCCTATCAGCGACGTGGTGCCTGCCGACGTGAAAACCGAGGCCCAGAAGATCATCGCGGACATCGAAAGCGGCGCTTTCCATCCGTTCACCGGCCCGATCAAGGATCAGACAGGCGCAGTAAAAATCCCGGCTGGCAGCATCGCCACCAACGCCGAGCTAGCGTCGATGAATTATTACGTTGAAGGGATCAAGGCGGACTTGCCGAAGTAACTCCGCGGCATCGCACCACTGAAGGAGCGCGCTAGCCCGTGAAGGCGGTGTTTCAGATGCTGACAACGTCTCTGTAGCTTTCGCCGGCAAGCGCGCCTCCGCGCAGATCAACACGGAGCCCCCATGAATCCGCTTCCCATCATCGACATCTCCCCGCTCTACAACACCGGCGACCCCGCCTGGCACGACGTCGCCCGGCAAATAGACAGCGCTTGCCGTGAGTGGGGCTTTTTCTACATCACTGGCCACCCGATCAGCGCCAGGCGCATCGAACAGGTCATCAGTGCAGCGCAACGTTTTTTCGCCTTGCCCAGCAGCGAGAAGCTGAGAATCGACATCACCCAAAGCCATCATCATCGTGGCTATGGCGCGGTTGCCACCGAACAACTGGACCCAAGCCTGCCCAGCGACTTGAAAGAAACCTTCGACATGGGCCTGCATCTGCCCGCCGACCATGTGGACGTGCTGGCAGGCAAACCGCTGCGTGGGCCCAACCGCCATCCGGACGTACCCGGCTGGGAACCGTTGATGGAGCAGCATTACAAAGACATGCAGGCTCTGGCCCTGACCTTGCTGCGCGCCATGACACCGGCCCTTGGCGTCGATCCTGACTTTTTCGATCAGCGCTTCGAGCAACCGGTAAGCGTACTGCGCATGATCCACTACCCGCCGCGCCACACAGCCAGCAGTGAGCAGCAGCAAGGTGCGGGCGCTCATACCGATTACGGCTGCATCACCCTGCTCTATCAAGACGTGGCGGGCGGTCTGCAAGTGCGCGACGTGCGTGGGCAGTGGATCGACGCGCCGCCGATTGCCAACACGTTCGTGGTCAATCTGGGTGACATGATGGCGCGCTGGAGTAATGACCGTTATGTGTCCACACCGCACCGGGTTATCAGCCCGCTGAACATTGACCGCTATTCCATGCCGTTCTTCGCCGAGCCGACCCCCGATACGCGCATTGAATGCCTGCCGGGATGCAGTGACACCGACCATCCGCCACTCTACCCGCCCACCACCTGCGCGGATTTTTTGCTGTCCCGCTTTGCCGACACCTATGCTTACCGCCGCGACCAAACGCCACAGGAGTGAACCGTCTGGTCAGGTTTCGTCCAGCCAGCCTGCATGGTTCTGTAGAATGCCGCCCATTGCACTTGATGAGAAACGCACATGTACGATTGGTTGAACGCCCTGCCCAAAGCAGAACTGCACCTGCATCTGGAGGGTTCGCTGGAGCCTGAACTGCTGTTCGCCCTGGCCGAACGCAACAAGATCGCCCTGCCGTGGAATGACGTGGAAGCGCTGCGCGGCGCTTATGCATTCAACAACCTGCAGGAGTTTCTCGATCTCTACTACCAAGGCGCCGACGTGCTGCGCACCGAGCAGGACTTCTATGACCTGACGTGGGCCTACCTTGAGCGCTGCAAAGCGCAGAACGTGATTCACACCGAACCGTTTTTTGATCCACAGACCCATACCGACCGCGGCATTCCCTTCGAAGTCGTGCTGCGCGGTATCGCTGGCGCCTTGAAAGACGGCCAGCAAAAGCTCGGTATCAGCAGCGGCCTGATTTTGAGTTTTCTGCGTCACTTGAGCGAAGAAGAGGCCGAGAAAACCCTCGATCAAGCGCTACCGTTTCGCGATGCGTTCGTGGCCGTCGGGCTCGACAGTTCGGAAATGGGACACCCGCCCAGCAAATTCAAACGCGTCTTTGATCGCGCCCGCAACGAAGGCTTCCTGACCGTCGCCCATGCGGGAGAAGAAGGTCCGCCTGAATACATCTGGGAAGCGCTGGACCTACTGAAAATCCAGCGCATCGACCATGGCGTCCGCGCAATCGAAGATGAACGCCTGATGCAGCGCATCATCGACGAGCAGATCCCGCTCACCGTCTGCCCACTCTCCAACACCAAGCTCTGCGTGTTCGACGACATGGCACAGCACAATATTCTCGACATGCTCGAGCGCGGCGTGAAGGTCACGGTCAACTCGGATGATCCGGCGTATTTCGGCGGGTATGTGACTGAAAACTTCTACGCCCTGCACACCCACCTCGGGATGACGCAGGATCAGGCGAAGCGGCTGGCTCAGAACAGTCTGGACGCCAGGTTGATCAAGCCTTGAAGGGATAAAAGACGGGGGGCGATTTTCACCCCCTTTTGCTGCGCGGGCTCAGGCCGCCGAGGCGATTTTGTTGATCTCTCGCTGACCGTCCGAGGACACCTGCAACATGCTGGACTCCTCGGTGGCCCGCAGCCAGCCCAATTGCATGAACAGTTGCAGCAGGCCCGCGCCCAGTGCACCTCCAAGATGCGGGGTCTGCTCGGTACATGCGGCGCACGCGCAGATTGTCTCCCGCTGACGATGAGCCAGCGCTGTCACAAATATCCCTCGCTCGGCGAGTTTCGAGATGCCGACACTCGTGACCTCAAGCCGCTGCTCCGTCTGCTCGATCCACCCCGCCCCAAGCATTCGCTGGTAAAGGTCAGTTGCAAGCTCCCCACCGAGGTGGTCAGCGCACAAGCGCGCGCGACGCAGCGGCAAGGGTGGTAGCGGTTGAGCCCGACTGCGGTTGATCAGATCCGCGCTGACCATGGATGCACTGGCGAGCGCTTCGACCGCAGCCCCCACTTGCGGTGCTGCAAGCCTGAAAAACCGCTTTCTGCCTCTCACCTCCTGTTTGAGCAAACCGCCGCTGGCCAGCCGCGCAAGATGCGCACCTGCCGAGGATGTTGAAAGCCCGACCAACAGCGCCAACTCATCTGCTGCCCGGGACGTCCCGTCGATCAACGCCCACATCATTGCACTGCGCTTGGGGTCAGCCAGCAACGCGGCGATCTGGCTAATGCAAGGTGCGTTTTCCATGTGTTAACTCCCTGTCGAAACATTTGTCTATTGCGATGACATAGTGACATCAATTAGCCCGAGACCAAGACGCTAAACTGCCAAAAGCAAAACCTTGGTTAACCTGCTTTCACAACTCCAGGCACATCACACGCGTTTAAGCGCAATACGCCGAGAACGCGTTACAGCGGTGAGCGGACACTTGTATTTATCGGGTGAGCCGAACAGTTGATAACCCTTGGCAGGATTTATTACAGATTACGAGCAACAGTCGATACAGTGCCGGCGCCCGCCTGGATCCCGGCCATATTGAGCCACCAGTATAAGCGTTGAACCCGGCAGGAGAATTGGATTAAAGAGGCCTGAAGAGGGACTACAGTGCAGATCAGGTAGATCACAGCACAAAGGTTCGCAAACTGGCGCAGCGACAACTACCAAGTTAAAACGCTCAAACCCCGTCTAGTTCATGCTGTGCGCGGATAAAGACTAAAAACCCGCAAACAGTCCAAGGTAATTGCCTACAAGAGATACTCCAAAGTCTTGCAAGAAAAACAGCTTTAGATAAGTGCGAAGTTGGCGCTTGCTGTCTCCAACCCAAGTGTTAAGCAAGCCCTGCCGTTACCGCTATTAGGCAGACCGAACAAACGATACGAAAACGCCACAGCGCCGCCGATCCTTATTGATGATCGCCGAGTAGCCGACAGCGTTGAACGCTGCCGGCTTTAATCAGACCCTCACATCGGTGTGCACGGCACCGGCATCGCGGCGCTTTTGCAAATGAAGCGTGAACATCGCCAGCCCGACGGCACACACACCACACAACGTGATGACCGTCGCCATCGGTACAGCCGTGCCGTCGTGCAGCACGCCGACCAGTGCCGCTGCGCCTGCCGCAACGCTGAATTGCAGACAGCCCAGCAACGCCGATGCGCTACCGGCGCGCTTGCCCTGGCCGGTCATCGCGCACGCTGAAGCGTTGGGGAGGATGCACCCCAGGCTTGCGATATAAATGAACAATGGCACCAACAACGGCCAGAGCTTTTCGGTGTGCAAATTGGCGATCAACAGCAACGTCAGCGCCGCAGCGAGGTAAACCCACACTGCCCGAGAAAGCAGCCTGGCCGGTCCGAAGCGCCCTACCAGCCGGGCGTTGACCTGGGCGGTCAAAATAAAACCTGCTGCGTTAATCCCGAACAGCCAGCCGTAGTGTTCAGGCGGCACGCCGTACAGCTTGATGAAGACGAAAGGAGAACCCGCGATGTAGGAAAACATTCCGGCGATGGCGATACCGCCGGTCAAGGCATGCCCCAGCAAAACCCGATCCCCCAACAATCGCCGGTACTGACCGAAAGCCCCGGAAAGCGGCTGCCGCGGATGGCCAGCCGGCATGCTCTCAGGCAGGCCGAGCGCGACCGCCAACGAAATCGCCGCGCTGAAAATCGTCAGCGCCAAAAAAATCGATTGCCAGCCGTACACATTGACCATTAGACCGCCGAGCATCGGCGCGAGAATCGGCGCCAGCCCCATCACCAGCATCAGCTGTGAGAACACCTTGGCCGATTCAACCGGATTGCAGGTGTCGCTGACGATTGCACGCGACAAGACCATGCCGGCGCATCCGCCCAACGCCTGAACAAACCGCGCTGCGATGAGCCACTCAAGGGTCGGCGCGAACGCACACGCCAACGACGCAAGAGTGAACAACCCGACGCCAAACAAAAGTGGAATGCGCCGCCCGAACCGATCGGCAACCGGCCCATAAGCCAACTGACCGATGCTAAGCCCAAGAAAATAGGACGCCAGCGTCAGCTGCACGTGTTTTTCATCGGTGCCAAATGCCAGCGCAATGGCAGGGAATCCAGGCAGGTAGAAATCGATGGCCAAGGGACCAAAAGCGCTGAGCGCGCCGAGTATCAAAATCGTTTTGAGGTTCATCCGGCTTCCAAAGCTGTTTAAAGCAGACTCGCTAGTCTAACCGCCCTAAATGTTCGCAGGCCGTCCATAAAAAAATTACTAAAAGTTTTTTCAGGCCGTCCAACCTTTGGGCCGAATCACTGAACTAACCGCGATATACCGGGCATCAGTTAATGCATTTCCGACAGTCCTTTCACGAATAACCCACAGACCCGGTTCTAGACTTTGGTTATACATCGAGGAATCTGAAATGAACGCGCGCTGGGTATTGCTGTGGTGTGTGGTGGTGGTCGCGGGTTGCCAGTCCACTCATGATCAATTAGTGGCCGAGGGATATCCGCCTGCCTTTGCCGATGGTTTTCAGGATGGCTGCGGCAGTGGTCGGCAGGCCGTCGATGCAATGAAAGGGCAGTTCAAGAAAAACGTCCCGCGTTATCTCAAGGACACGCTGTACGCTCAAGGCTGGAGTGACGGTTTCAGGCAATGTCAGGCCATGCTGGAAAATCAGGTCCATCAGGATCAGGGCCGCGACACGATCTGGAATGACCGTGATCGGGATTGGGATCGCCAGAGCACCCAAGGCGCCGCCAAGGCCTACCGTTCTCGTTAAGCGTCAAGAATCGGCTGGAGCACTGCGGTGACGCATGGCAAAACTGAAACTAATGCGCCGCTCCCGTGGCCCGATACTCGTGACTCAACAAGGGAGACCGTCATGAGCAGGGCTTTCGTCAACGAAGACAATGCCGCTGCGCAAGCCGACCAGCCCGTAGAGCGGCAGGTCAGTGAGCAACCCAACTACGTGACCGCAAGCGGCCTAGAGCAACTGCACGACCAGGTCGCGCAGTTGCAGGCGCAATACAGTGAGCAGTCGGCTCTGGGAGACACCGCCGATAAACAGCGACAGGCCGACATCGAGCGCGACCTGCGTTATTTCAACCTGCGCCTGCAAAGCGCACAGGTCGTCACACCCGTTACTTCGACCGAAAAAATTCAGATCGGCAGTTGGGTGACCTTTGCCGATGAAGACGACAACCATCAGCGCGTGCAACTGGTGGGCGAAGACCAGGCAGACGCAGCAAGCGGCCTGATCAATTGGGCGTCGCCGCTGGGCGAAGCACTGCTGGGTGCGCAAGCGGGTGATGAAGTGAACTGGGTGCGTCCGGTGGGTGATCAGGTCATCGAGATCGTTGCAATCGAGGCAGACGCCTGACGTTTCTGCTACAAAAAAACGGAGCCCTGAGGCTCCGTTCTTGTTTTACGCCCGCCTGAATCAGGCCAGTTTCTTGTGACGCACCCGGTGCGGTTGGGCTGCTGCATCGCCCAGACGCTTTTTACGGTCGGCTTCGTATTCGGTGTAGTTGCCTTCGAAGAACAACGCTTGTGAGTCGTCTTCGTAAGCCAGAATGTGAGTCGCCACGCGGTCGAGGAACCACCGATCGTGAGAGATCACAATGGCAGCGCCCGGGAAGTCCAGCAGCGCTTCTTCCAGCGAACGCAAGGTCTCAACGTCCAGGTCGTTTGACGGTTCGTCGAGCAGCAACACGTTGCCGCCTTCTTTGAGGGTCAATGCCAGGTGCAAGCGACCGCGCTCACCACCGGACAAGTCCTTGACGAACTTCTGCTGATCGCCACCCTTGAAGTTAAAGCGACCGACATAGGTGCGCGAGGGGATTTCGTAGTTGCCGATCTTGATCTGGTCGGAACCGTCCGAGATCTGCGCGAACACGGTTTTGCTGCCGTCCAGGTCATCCCGACTCTGATCGACACAGGCCAGCTGCACGGTTTCGCCGATTTCGATGCTGCCGGAATCCGGTGTTTCCTTGCCCATCAGCATGCGGAACAGGGTCGACTTACCCGCACCGTTACCGCCGATAACGCCGACGATGGCTCCTTTGGGCATCGAGAACGACAAGTTATCGATCAACACACGGTCGCCGTAGCCCTTGGAGACGTTCTTGAACTCAATCACCTTGTCACCCAGGCGCGGACCGGCCGGGATGTAGATTTCATTGGTCTCGCTGCGCTTCTGGAATTCCTGCGATTGCAGCTCTTCAAAGCGTTGCAGACGGGCCTTGGACTTGGACTGACGCGCTTTAGCGCCTTTACGCACCCACTCCAGCTCTTCTTTCATGGCTTTTTCATGAGCCGACTGCTGCTTGGATTCGGCTGCCAGACGGTCGGACTTGGCTTCAAGCCAGCCCGAGTAGTTGCCTTCGTATGGAATGCCGGCGCCGCGGTCGAGTTCCAGAATCCAGCCAGCAACGTTGTCCAGGAAGTAACGGTCGTGCGTGATCGCGACCACAGTGCCCGGGAAGTCGTGGAGGAAATGCTCCAGCCACGCCACGGAATCGGCATCCAGGTGGTTGGTCGGCTCGTCGAGCAGCAGCATGTCAGGAGCAGACAGCAGCAAACGGCACAGCGCGACGCGTCGCTTCTCACCACCGGACAGGTGTTCGATCTTCGCGTCCCAGGCCGGCAGACGCAGCGCATCGGCTGCGACTTCCAGTTGACGCTCCAGGTTGTGCCCGTCACTCGCCTGCAGAATGGATTCCAGCTTGGCCTGTTCGGCGGCCAGCTTGTCGAAATCGGCGTCCGGCTCAGCGTAAGCGGCGTAGACCTCGTCCAGACGCGCTTGGGCGTCCTTGATCACGCTGACCGCCTCTTCGACCACGTCACGCACGGTTTTGGTAGGGTCCAGCTGCGGTTCCTGGGGCAGGTAACCGATGTTCAACTCCGGCATCGGGCGCGCTTCGCCGTCAAACTCGGTGTCGACACCCGCCATGATTTTCAACAGCGTTGATTTACCCGAACCGTTGAGGCCGAGAACGCCGATCTTGGCGCCCGGGAAAAATGACAGGGAGATGTTTTTCAGAATTTCCCGCTTCGGCGGAACAACTTTGCTCAGCCGATGCATGGTGAAAACGTACTGGGCCAAAATGAATACCTCTCATCAGCGGTCATTAAAAAATTCTTGAGCCATGCTACGCGCGATGCCAGCGGCTTTTGAGTGCGCGGCGTTGCGGGGCGCTCGACGTCCTGAGGGCAATAGCAGGGGACAATGCGTCGATGCCGATCAAGCTTTGCTCAGGGGACGCAAGGTTAACCTAACTGAGCGACCGCAGACAGACAGCAGCGCAGGAACGCCCCAAATTCACGGCGCAGGTCCAAACAACACAGCACAGCATGAGGATTAACCGGTCTGTGCATGGCACACGGTTATCTGCGCATCGTCAAAACCCGTTACATCAATAAATAGAGCGGTGGCCTGTTGCGGACATTCCAAAGACAGTTCGGAGCAGCCGGCGCTGTTTGATTTGAACTGTTACAGCGTGTTGTCGGACGTTGCTCGGCGGTTGCAAAAAATAATCCGCACCGCTATCAAATACAGCGCACGTGACGATGCTTTATCGCTCACGTGAGATCCAATAACGCGTAATACATTGATCGAGGTTTGAATGAATCCTTCGTTGTCTCGCCGCAAGATATTGCAGTGTGCCTGCTGCCTGCCAGTTGCCGCTGTACTGGCCGAACTTCCACTGACTGCCATGGCCGCAACGCCAACCTCCCCCCGCACGACGCTGACCCCTGATCAGGCGTTGCAACGCTTGCGTGAAGGCAACGAAGCCTTCATGGGTGACAAGGAGATAAACACCGAACGTAATCGTGCAAGACGCCTGGAGATCGCAAAAGGCCAGACGCCTTTTTGCGTGCTGATCTCCTGCTCCGATTCTCGGGTGCCGCCAGAGCTACTCTTCGGTCGAGGCCTGGGCGAGTTGTTCATCGTGCGCAACGCCGGCAACACCGTCGACACGACTGCGCTGGGCTCTGTCGAATACGCCATCAGCCAGCTTGGGGTGCCCCTGATCGTGGTGATGGGTCATGAGAATTGCGGCGCGGTCGCCGCCGCCGTCTCGGTCGTTGAAGACAATACGCTGTACCCCGGCGCCATCGGCGAAATGATTGAGCCGATCATCCCAGCCGTGCTCACTGCCAAGGCCGGCAAAGCGAAAAACTTACTGGAGGCCTCAGTCAAAAGTAACGTGCAACGAACGGTCACGCGCTTGAGGTCAGCCTCCGAGCCGACATTGTTCAACCCTATAAAAGAAGGCAAGGTCCGGGTCGTAGGCGCCTACTATTCGCTGGAAAACGGGGCCGTAGACTTCTTCGATATCTAACTGCACCAGAGCTTAAAAAAGCTTCTTATGCACAGGACTGTGCATAAGAAGACATGACGCCCCCCTAAGCGCAGACCAACCCGTGCAGCCGCCCCCTCACAAGTGCCACCTCGTCAACTTCATATGACACAGTGATGCCGGCAGTCCGTTATCGGGATTGCTAAATGTATTAGGCATTAACTTTTTAATAACCAGACTATTAATCTGATCGCTTTGTCCTCCGAATCTGAAGTCTCAATCCAAACGGGTGTGCACTTGAAGACAACGATTGTTCATTTAATGAATACATCAGCACCGGTGATTGCTGAGTATACTCATCGGCCAAGTCACACAACGCCATGGCAGCTCAAACGCAGGGTAAACCCAGGCAATTTGCACCTCCGGGACTGGCACTTCGCCACAACACAATGCATGCTAGCCGCCCCTCGGGCGTTCGGCCTATAGTGCCTTTCGCACCCGCGGATTCAGTCCAGTAGTCAGGATCAAAGTTTGCTCACGACACCTTCTGTTTCCTCATCGCGCTCTTCAAAAAGCGCGGCGTCCTCGCCATTGCGAGGTTCGCTCAAAGGCGCGCTGGCAGTAGTGATGCTGCTTATGCTTGCGCTTTTGTTGTGGCAGTTGGTTGAGCAGTTTCAGCAGACCCAACAGCTTCAGCGCCAGCGCAGCGTCGATTACAGCAGTCAACTGGCGGATCGGCTCAGTCTGAATATGGCGCTCAGCGCGCAAGTTGCGCTCAATCTTCTGGACGACCCGAGAGGCAACCCGCAAACCGTCGAACAACAAACAGCCCTCATCACCAGCCTGCGTCAGGCCCTGCCCGCCCTGAACAGCGTCATCTGGATCAGCCGGTCAGGAGACATCCAGGCAGACAGCAACGGCGCCACCCAGGACGCGGATTTTCTTACCCGCACACTGATGCGCAATCAGGACCGCACCTACTTTTACGCGGACGCTGAGGGCGGGAAACAGATCTACCTCTTCATCCGCCAGCCCGGTAGCGACAACCGGGGTTATTGGGGGTTGCGCCTGACCACTCAGGCCCTGCAGTTACTGACCCGGCAAAGTGCTCAAGACTTCCAGCCGGTCTGGCAGTTGGAGAACACTCAAAGCCATCGCGTCATTTATCGCAATTTTGGCAACGAATCCACGCCTGCAATCCCCAGCGCCGACGTTGAAACGGTATTCCAGGCGCCGCTGGCCAACAGCGATTGGCAGTTGCAGGCGCTATACGACGCCACTAAAGCGCGTCAGGACCTGGTAGCGCCGCTGCTGGGCAAATGCTTGATCGCGCTACTGTGCTCCATCGTGCCGCTGCTGGCGCTTCTCAGTCTGCGACGCCGCCAGCGTCAACTGCACGAGAGCCGCCGACGCTATCAGGATATTTTTGAGGGCACCGGCGTTGCCCTCTGCGTGCTCGATCTGTCTGACCTCCCGGAATACCTGCAACGGTCGCAGTTGCAAACCAGCGCGCAACTGACCGAGCGGCTCGAACGTCATCCCGATCAGTTGCAAGGCTTGCTTCAGCAAATGCGCATCACCGAGGTCAATCAGGTTGCGGCCAGCCTGCTCAAGAGCGAGACGGCAGAACAAGTCTGGCAACAAATCATCGAAGGCTGTCCGCGGACAGGCGAAGGCATGGGGCTGCTGCTGTTGCATGCCTTGCTAGACGCCAGCAGCCATCTGGAAATGGAAATCCGGCTGCCAGACGATAAAGGCGCTGATCAGCATGTGTGGCTGGTGGTGCGACTTCCCGAGCAGCCAGAGGATTTCAACGCGGTCATCCTTAACATCACGGATGTGACGCGGCGCAAGCAGGTCGAGCTATCGTTGCAAGAGAGTGAGAAATTCTGGTCGGATGTTGTGCGTACGGTGCCCGATCATTTGTACGTTCAGGATGTTGTCACCCGGCGCGTGATCTACAGCAATCACCATCTGGGGCAGACCCTCGGCTACAGCAATGAAGAGCTGCAAGAGATGGGCGAGCATTTCTGGGAAATCCTGCTGCATCCCGAGGACGAGGATTTCTGTGAGCGGCTACGCATCGAACGCCAGAACGGCACCTGCGCAGACCTGATGCAATTCCAGCTGCGGTTCCGTAACAAGCAAGACCAGTGGCGTCGGTTCGACCTGCGCGAACAGGCATTGGCACGCAATGAGAGTGGACAGGTCACGCGGATCATTGGCGTGGCCAAGGACATCACCGAGCAGATCGAGGCCAGCGAGTCGCTGCGTGACAGCGAGCAGCGCTATCGCATGCTCGCGGAAAGCATCAGTGACGTGATTTTTTCGACCGACGCAGCCCTTAAACCCAATTACGTAAGCCCCTCCGTCAATGCCGTGCTGGGCTACAGCGCTGACTGGATTTTGATGAACGGCTGGACGTCGACCATTGCAAATCCACAGCAACTATCGGGTTTGTACAGCCTGGTCAGCCGTGTGGACAGGGCGCTGGCCGATCCCGATGCCCTGGCGCAACTGCAAGCGAAAATACCGGCCCAGGTCTTTCTGTTCGACTGCCTGCGCGCCGACGGTCGCAAGATTGCCGTCGAGCTGCGCCTGGTGCTGGTCTGGGGCGACACCGGTTGTTTTGAAGGCATCCTTGGCGTGGGTCGCGACATCAGCCAGCAGCGGCGCGCGGAAAAAGATTTGCGGATGGCGGCGACCGTATTCGAACACTCGACCTCCGCCATCCTGATCACCGACCCGGCCGGCTACATCGTCCAGGCCAACGATGCATTCAGCCGTGTCAGCGGTTATGCAGTGGCGCAGGTGCTCGATCAAATGCCTATGATGCTGACGGCGGACGATCAGGAAAACGCGCACCTGGGCTACATACTCAAGCAATTGAACCAGCGCGGCAGCTGGGAAGGCGAAGTCTGGCTGAAACGACGCAATGGCGAACAATATCCCGCGTGGGTCGGCGTCACAGCGGTGCTCGACGACGAGGGCGATCTGGCAAGTTATGTGTGCTTCTTCACCGACATCAGTGAGCGCAAGGCCAGCGAGCAACGCATCCATCGTCTCGCCTACTACGACGCACTGACACACCTGCCAAACCGCACGCTGTTTCAGGACCGATTGCACACCGCCCTGCAACACGCCGAACGTCAGCAAGCCTGGGTGGTGCTGATGTTCCTCGACCTGGACCGTTTCAAACCCATCAACGACTCGCTGGGCCATGCCGCAGGTGACCGCATGCTCAAAGACATGGCGGGACGTTTACTTGAGTGCGTGAGCGATGAAGATACGGTGGCGCGCATGGGCGGCGACGAATTCACGTTGTTGCTGCAGTCCGGCGCAACCCAGCAGGTGGCGCTCAACCGCGCAATCCATGTTGCCGAGCAGATCCTCGCCAGCCTGGTCAGACCGTTCGTGCTGGAAGGGCGCGAGTTCTTTGTCACCGCAAGCATCGGCATCGCCCTCAGCCCCCAGGATGGTCACGAGCTGAGCCAGCTGATGAAAAACGCTGACACCGCGAAGTACTCCGCCAAAGAGCGCGGTAAAAACAACTTTCAGTTCTATCAAGCTGACATGAATGCCAGCGCTCTGGAACGGCTGGAGCTGGAAAGCGACTTGCGTCATGCCCTGGAACAGCAGGAATTCACCCTCTATTACCAGCCGCAATTCAGCGGCAACGGCAAGCGTCTGACGGGTGCCGAAGCTCTGCTGCGCTGGCGCCATCCGCGCCGTGGCCTGGTGCCGCCGATCGAGTTCATTCCAGTGCTTGAAGAGCTGGGGCTGGTGGTCGAAGTCGGCGACTGGGTGCTGACCGAAGCCTGTCGCCAACTCAAGCAATGGCACAAGGCGAAGGTTCGGGTGCCCAAGGTATCGGTCAATATTTCGGCCCGGCAGTTCTCGGACGGGACGCTCGGGACTCGTATCGCAACGATTCTTGAGGAAACCGGACTCCCGCCTGCCTGCCTGGAACTGGAGTTGACCGAAAGTATCCTGATGCGCGAAGTCAGCGAGGCGATGTTGATTCTCGACGGACTCAAGCGCCTGGGCCTCAGCATCGCGGTGGATGACTTCGGCACCGGTTATTCATCGCTGAACTACCTCAAGCAGTTCCCGATTGATGTCCTGAAAATCGATCGCACCTTTGTCGACGGTCTCCCGTCAGGTGAACAGGACGCGCAGATCGCCCGCGCCATCATCGCCATGGCGCACAGTCTGAATCTGGCGGTCATCGCCGAAGGCGTGGAAACCCACGAGCAGCTGGAGTTTCTGCGAGAGCACGGTTGCGACGAAGTGCAAGGCTACCTGTTCGGCCACCCGATGCCACCCGAGCAGTTCGAAGCTCAGTTCAGCAACGACGCGCTGTTTATGCTCGACTAGGAGCAGCTTCAAGCTGCAAGCCATAAGCTTCGAGCTGAAAGCGTAACGACTTGTGCTTGCAGCTCAAAGCTGCATTCCACTCATCTGCCACATGACTGCCTTTCATATGCCAGATAAAAGCCGATGAGTTAGAATGCCCTCCTTTTTTACTGCCCCACGCCCCGAGGACCGCCATGTTCAGCCGTAATTTGACTATCGCCAAGTACGACTCCGACCTGTATGCAGCAATGGAACAGGAAGCCAAGCGTCAGGAAGATCACATCGAGCTGATCGCCTCGGAAAACTACACCAGCCCTGCGATCATGGAAGCGCAAGGTTCGGTACTGACCAACAAATATGCTGAAGGCTACCCAGGCAAGCGTTACTACGGTGGTTGCGAGTACGTCGACATCGTCGAACAACTGGCCATCGACCGCGCCAAAGAGCTGTTCGGCGCCGACTACGCCAACGTCCAGCCACATGCTGGCTCGCAAGCCAACAGCGCTGTTTACCTCGCACTGCTCAACGCCGGCGACACCATTCTGGGCATGAGCCTGGCTCACGGCGGTCACTTGACCCACGGGGCCAGCGTTTCCTCCTCAGGCAAGCTGTACAACGCCGTTCAGTACGGCATCGACGGCAACGGCCTGATCGACTACGACGAAGTCGAGCGCCTGGCTGTCGAGCACAAGCCAAAAATGATCGTGGCGGGCTTCTCCGCTTACTCTCAAATCCTCGATTTCCCGCGCTTTCGCGCCATCGCTGACAAAGTAGGTGCTTACCTGTTCGTCGACATGGCTCACGTCGCCGGTCTGGTGGCTGCGGGCGTTTACCCGAACCCGATTCCGTTCGCTGACGTGGTGACCACGACCACGCACAAGACCCTTCGCGGTCCACGCGGCGGCTTGATCCTGGCGCGCGCCAACGCTGAGATCGAGAAAAAGCTGAACTCGGCTGTGTTCCCGGGCGGCCAGGGCGGCCCACTGGAGCACGTCATCGCAGCCAAGGCCATCTGCTTCAAAGAGGCGTTGCAGCCTGAGTTCAAGACCTACCAACAGCAAGTCGTGAAAAACGCCAAGGCCATGGCCGGCGTGTTCATCGAGCGCGGTTTTGACGTGGTATCCGGCGGTACTGAGAACCACCTGTTCCTGCTGTCGCTGATCAAGCAGGACATCTCCGGTAAAGACGCCGACGCCGCTCTGGGCAAGGCCTTCATCACCGTGAACAAAAACTCCGTGCCGAACGATCCACGCTCCCCGTTCGTGACCTCCGGCCTGCGCTTCGGCACACCGGCTGTCACCACTCGTGGCTTCAAAGAAGCAGAGTGCAAGGAACTGGCTGGCTGGATATGCGACATCCTGGCCGACCTGAACAACGAAGCCGTGATCGACGCTGTACGCGGGAAAGTCCAGGCCATCTGCGCGAAGCTGCCGGTTTACGGCGCGTAACCAGATAAACCTGTAGGAGCGACTTCATTCGCGAGCCGCCGGTACAGCCGATGAAAATCTATCGGCTGTACCGGCCTCTTTGCGAACGAGTCCGCCCTTACAGCTTTAACGCCAAACCGGCCTCTCGCGAATGAATTCGCTCCTACAGAATTGGTTTCGTCGCCCTACTCCGCTGTCACCCTTTCAAACCCCGCTCGGATTTTCTCTTCCGGCAAATCATCGGCAATAAACACGATCACGCTTTCGCGCGTCTCGCCCTCTTCCCATTCCGCGTCCCAGTCGAATCCGTACAGCTTCAGTACGCCCTGAAACACCATCCGCCGGGGTTCCCCGACAATACTCAGCACGCCTTTGTAGCGCAGCAGTTGTTTGCCGTGCTCTTCCAGCAGCTCATTCATGAATTCACTGAGTTTCTCGAGATCCAGCGGTTTATCGCTGCGCAACACCAGACTGCTGATGCGGTCGATGGAGTTTCCCGCCGGCGCGACCGGACGCAGGCTCATGCCGCCGCCCAAGTCAGCGTTGAGGTTGAAGCCTCGTACGTCGAGCAGTTCTGCCAGATCGATCTTGCCGTGCTCGACCACACGAATCGGCGCCCGACGATTGATCCGGCTCAATCGGTCACTCAAGGCAGTAAACGTCGCCTCGTCCACCAGGTCGCGCTTACTCACCAGCAAACGGTCAGCAAAGCCGATCTGCGCCTGAGCAATGGTCTGGGTCAGGTGCGTGTCAGCATGCGCCGCGTCCACCAGCGTAATGATGCCGTCGAGGATGTAGCGCTCGCGCAGGTCTTCATCGATGAAAAAGGTCTGCGCAACCGGCGCCGGATCGGCCAGCCCTGTGCACTCGATGACCAGACGATCAAAGGCAATCTCACCGCTATCCAGACGCTCCAGCAACAGATAAAGCGCCTTGGTCAGGTCGGTGTGGATGGTGCAGCACACGCAGCCATTGGAAAGGGTCATCACCTGCACCGGCTCATCGCCGAGCAACTGGGTATCAATCCCGGCATCACTGAATTCGTTTTCGATCACCGCGATTTTCAGGCCGTGCTCTTCTTTGAGCAGATGGCGCAGCAAAGTGGTTTTGCCGGCTCCGAGAAAGCCGCTGAGGATTGTGACGGGTATAACTTGCGAACCGGCCATGCATTCTCCTGACGTGTCGCTAATCAGACTGTAGGAGCGCGCTTGCCCGCGAATGCGATCTGTCTGCACCCTCTTCGGAAACAGTTGAAATGCATTCGCGGGCAAGCGCGCTTCTACGGGGTGGAACGGCTGCCAGCAAATGTGGCAGACGCGAACGCGCCACGACTGGCGTGGCGCGTTGTTGAAACAGGCGTTGCAGGAATCAACCCTTTAACAACACTTCGGCCCGCCCTTCCCGCCGTAACGCGCATCCTGACGCTCCCTGAAGAACATCTCGTAGCTCATCACCGGCTTGTCCGGGTGGGTCTTCTGCATATGCTCAACGTAATTGTCGTAGTCGGGCATGCCCACCATCAGGCGCGCGGCCTGACCGAGGTATTTACCGAGCTTGCTCAGGTCATTGAACATACGCAGCGCTCCGGTCGATCAATGGGTTTCAGGGAATGGCTGGAAAGGCGATTCCTTGTCCGTACGTTCTTTTCTGATCCAGGCTGCCCGACCGACCTTCACCGCATAGAACAGAATGCTCAAGACCACGAACAGGAACAGCACGGTCAACGTGGCATTGGTGTAAGCGTTGAAGATCACGTGCTGCATCTGGTCCATGGTTTTGGCCGGGGCCAGGACCTGACCGGCATCGGCAGCGGTGCTGTATTTCTTGGCCAAGGCCAGGAAACCAACGGCAGGGCTTGGGTCGAACAACTTGATGAAGCCCGCCGTGACGGTGCAGATCAGCAGCCAGGTCGCTGGCACAATGGTCACCCACACATACTGTTGGCGTTTCATTTTGATCAGCACAACGGTTGCCAGCATCAGCGCGATGCCCGCCAGCATCTGGTTGGAGATGCCGAAAAGCGGCCACAGGGTGTTGATCCCGCCCAGCGGATCAATCACGCCCTGATACAGCAAATAACCCCACAGCGCGACGCAACCACCGGTGCCGATGGCGTTGGCGGTCCAGGATTCCGTGCGTTTGAGCGCGGGTACGAAACTCCCGAGCAAGTCCTGCAGCATGAAGCGACCTGCACGGGTGCCCGCATCGACTGCGGTCAGAATGAACAGCGCTTCAAACAGAATCGCGAAGTGGTACCAGAACGCCATAGTGTTCTGGCCCGGCAGCACCTGATGCAGAATCTGCGCGATGCCCACTGCCAATGTCGGAGCGCCACCGGCCCGCGCCAGTACAGTGTTTTCACCGATGTCCTTGGCCACCGCCGTCAGGGTTTCCGGGGTGATTGCAAAGCCCCAGCTGCTGATGGTTTGGGCGACCGTAACCACGTCACTGCCGACCACGGCAGCCGGGCTGTTCATCGCAAAGTACACGCCTGGATCTATCACCGAGGCCGCGACCATGGCCATGATTGCCACGAACGATTCCATCAGCATGCCGCCGTAGCCGATGTAACGAGCGTTGGTTTCGTTGTCCAGAAGCTTGGGCGTGGTGCCCGAGGAGATCAGCGCATGGAAACCCGAGACCGCACCGCAGGCGATGGTGATGAATAGGAACGGGAATAGCGCGCCTTTCCAGACCGGGCCAGTGCCGTCCGTGAACTGAGTCAGCGCGGGCATTTTCAGCTCGGGCGCCAACACCAGAATGCCGATGGCCAGCGCGACGATGGTGCCGATTTTCAGGAAAGTAGACAGGTAATCACGTGGCGCCAGCAGCAGCCAGACCGGCAGCATTGCCGCCACGAAGCCATAACCGACCAGCATCCAGGTGATCTGCACGCCGGTAAAGGTGAACATCGGCGCCCAGGCAGGGCTGGCCGCTACCTGACCGCCAATCCAGATCGACAGCAGCAACAGCACCACACCGACCACTGAAATCTCACCGATGCGACCCGGCCGGATGTACCTCATGTACACGCCCATGAACATCGCAATCGGGATGGTCGCCATGACCGTGAACATGCCCCACGGGCTTTCAGCCAGGGCCTTGACCACGATCAGCGCCAACACCGCGAGGATGATGATCATGATCAGGAAGCAGCCGAACAAGGCGATGGTGCCGGGAATACGGCCCATTTCCTCACGAACCATGTCGCCCAGGGAACGGCCGTTACGGCGAGTGGACAGGAACAGGATCATGAAATCCTGCACCGCACCGGCCAGCACCACGCCGGCAATCAGCCAGAGCGTACCCGGCAGATACCCCATTTGCGCCGCCAGCACCGGCCCGACCAAAGGGCCAGCCCCGGCAATCGCAGCAAAGTGGTGACCAAAGAGAATGTGTTTGTTGGTTGGGACGTAATCGAGACCGTCATTGTTGATCACCGCAGGCGTTGCCCGGGTAGGATCCAGTTGCATGACGTGGGTGGCAATGAACAGACTGTAATAACGATAAGCGACCAGATAAATCGCGACCGCCGCAACAACGATCCAGAGTGCGTTAATCGCCTCCCCGCGTCGCAATGCCACGACACCCAGAGCGCTGGCCCCGAGAATTGCAACAATCAGCCAGGGCACATGGCGCAGCAGACTATTATTGGTTTTCATTTTTTTATTTTTCCAACTGAGTGGACTTGGTTTAGCAGCCACCAGAGTCTAGCGCCGATGCAGCGAAAGGCCACCCCCCACTATGGTCTAGAGCCATTTTTCGCCTATAGTCAATGCACTGAAGGAGAAGTCCCCCCCATGACAGATTCCCACGAAGACCGCCGGCGATTTAAACGCATCGTTTTCGATGCCAAAACTGAACTCACCCAAGGCGAAAAGAGCTGGCCGGTCAAATTGATCGACTTATCGCTCAAAGGCCTGCTGATAGAGCGGCCATCGCCCTGGCTGGGTAATCCGGATGACGTGTTCACCGTGGACATCCACCTGAACGTCGACACCGACCTGCAGATGGAGGTACGCCTGACGCACGACGACAACAATCGCCTGGGGTTCGTGTGTGAGCACATCGACCTTGAGTCGGTGACGCACTTGCGTAGATTGATTGAGCTCAATCTGGCGGACCAGGATGAGCTGGATCGGGAGTTGGCGGCGCTGATTGAGGTGTGAAGCGCGCTTACTTGCGCGCAGGAGCGCGCTTGCCCGCGAAGGCGTCAGAGCAGATACATTGCTGATCACTGACAGACCGCAATCGCGGGCAATCGCGCTTCTACAGTCGCGATATTTTCGTTAACTACTCAAACAACGCATCCAGCGCCTGATCCAGCCGTGTCACGCCAATCACGGTCAAGCCTGGCGGTGACTCTTTGGGCGCATTGCCCTTGGGCACGATGGCGCGTTTGAAGCCATGCTTGGCTGCTTCCTTCAAGCGCTCCTGCCCGCTCGGCACAGGACGCACCTCGCCCGACAGGCCCACCTCACCGAACACCAGCAAGTCATTGGGCAGCGGACGATTGCGCAGGCTGGACATCACCGCCGCCATCAGCGCCAGGTCGGACGCGGTTTCAAGCACTTTCACACCGCCCACCACGTTGAGAAATACATCCTGGTCGTGCGTAGGAATGCCGCCATGTCGGTGCAACACGGCCAGCAGCATCGCCAGACGGTTCTGATCGAGACCTAACGTCACCCGACGCGGGTTCGACAAATGGCTGTCATCCACCAACGCTTGAACTTCCACAAGCATGGGTCGCGTGCCTTCCCATGTCGCCATGACGACGCTGCCCGCCACTTCTTCCTGCGCCCGCGTAAGAAAAATCGCCGAAGGATTGGAGACTTCTTTCAGGCCTTTGTCGGTCATGCCGAACACGCCCAACTCGTTGACGGCGCCGAAGCGGTTCTTCACCGCACGCAACAACCGCAGGCGACCGTCCGACTCCCCCTCGAAATACAGAACCGTATCGACCATGTGCTCGAGCACTCGCGGGCCGGCCAGCGCGCCTTCTTTGGTCACATGACCTACCAGGAAAATCGCCGTGCCGCTTTGCTTCGCATAGCGCACCAGCAACGCCGCACTTTCACGCACCTGGGAAACACCGCCCGGCGCCGACTGCAACTGTTCGGTGAAGATGGTTTGAATCGAGTCGATCACCATGACCTTGGGCTGTTCGACCCGGGCCGTGGCGATGATGGTTTCGATGTTGGTTTCGGTCATCACCTTGAGCTTGTCCTGCGGCAGGCTCAGGCGTCGGGCGCGCATGGCAACCTGCTGCTGGGATTCCTCACCCGTGACATACAGCGCGGGCATGCGCTCGGCGATGGCACACAGGGTTTGCAGCAGAATGGTCGACTTGCCAATGCCGGGGTCTCCGCCGATCAGCACCACCGAGCCGTCGACCAGACCACCGCCTAAAACGCGGTCCAGTTCGGTCGAATTGGTGGAGAAACGCGGGACCTCTTCAACGCTGACCTCGGCCAGGGTGCGCACTTGCGCCTGTTGCCCGGTCCAGCCCGAACGTCCGCTGGGTGCTGCTGCACCGCCGCTCTCGATGACGGTCTCGACCAGGGTGTTCCAGGCGCCGCACTCGGTGCATTGCCCTGCCCATTTGGGAAACGTCGCGCCGCACTCGGTGCAGCCATACATGCGTTTGGCCTTGGCCATGACACCCCCGATCTGAAAAGGGGGCAATGATAACGCAACGCTCAAGCCACTGCGTTTGCAGGAAGACAAAGGGGGATTTTGGCGTTTCCGATAAAACTAACCTAACCGCCTTCGGTCGATTGCAGGGACTACGCACGCTCCGCGTAGCTGACATACACTGCAACACAACCACTTTTGTGTAACTAAGGAAGAAAACCTATGGGCGTACTAAGCGAGTTCAAAGCCTTTGCCGTCAAAGGTAACGTGGTCGATATGGCCGTCGGTATCATCATTGGCGCGGCATTTGGCAAGATCGTTTCGTCGTTCGTCGGCGATGTAATCATGCCGCCCCTCGGGCTGCTGATCGGCGGCGTGGATTTCAGTGATCTGGCTGTCATGTTACGACCGGCCGAAGGCACAGCACCCGCCGTGATGCTGTCTTATGGCAAGTTCATCCAGACAGTGATCGACTTCATCATTGTGGCCTTTGCGATCTTCATGGGCGTGAAGGCGATCAATCGTCTCAAGCGTGAGGAAGCCAAGGCGCCGACCTTGCCGCCAACGCCGACTAAAGAAGAGCTGCTGCTGGGTGAAATACGGGATCTGTTGAAAGAGCAGAATGCCCGGCCAGCGGCGCCGGTCACAGTGGACCCGCTGCGTCCGGTATAACGCGCCACCTTTCTGTAGGCGCCAACGTGTTGGCGAGACGTCTTCCTGGTTAAACAGGACTCACGCCTCGCGAACGTGTTCGCGCCTACAGATATCAGTCTCAGCTACCAGTAATTCTCAACCGCAATCTGTCCAGGCTTGCGGCTCAGATTCAAGCGCATGTCACGCTTTTTCAAGACCGCTCGGGTGTCCTCGATCATCTGCGGGTTCCCGCAAATCATCACTCTTGAATGCTCTGGCGTCAGCGCCACACCCGCCGCTGTTTCCAGTTCACCGTTTTCAATCAGTGTCGTGATGCGTCCATTGAGCGCGCCCGGGTAGCTTTCCCGCGTCACCGTGGCAATGAACTGAAATTTATCTGCGTACCCGGCCAGGTAATCCCGCTGGGTAAGCTCGGCGATCAACTGCTGATAGGCCAACTCACGCCCCTCACGGGCGCTGTACACCAGGATGATCCGCTCGAATTTTTCCCATACTTCAAAGTCTTGAAGGATCGATAGAAACGGCGCAACGCCGGTGCCTGTGGACAACAGCCACAAATCGCGGCCATCCGAAAAGCGGTCTGCAGTCAGATAGCCGACCGCCTGCTTTTCCACCATCAACGTGTCACCCACGCGCAGGCGACTCAACTCACTGGTGAACTCACCACCCGGCACCACGATGGAAAAGAATTCGAGAAACTCGTCATGGGGCGACGACACCATCGAGTAGGCGCGCCAGACGGTGGTCCCGTCCGCTTTGGTGACACCCAATCGTGCGAACTGGCCCGCAACGAAGCGAAAGCCCGGATCACGGGTCGTGCGCAGGGTGAACAGACTGGGCGTCAGCGGAGTAACGTCGAGCAGCGTTTGCCGGGTGAACTTCTCAGCACTGGCAGTCATGGGCGTTCCTGTCTCCGGTCACTTGATGAGGGATGACAGTGTCCCGCAAAGCCGCCCTGATAAACACCGCCCGTTTGTAGTGGTATCCGCGATGCCTGGACCTGCACGTTTAGATTCATTGGCGATAGGCGCTATCGCCAATGAACGGGGAAGAACTCTTACGGGAATACTTAACCCTTTGAAAAATATCGCCCCCCCTCCAGACCTTTCAAAATACTTGCGCACTGTGGTGAACGCCTTTCGTCAGGAGCGTCGGGCGCTGCCCATAACGGCGTTTTTTGTTCTCTAGACTTCTCGAAGAAATACACCGCCACGGAGGCTTGGAAATGGACGATCAGGGATTTGACCACGTTCCGGTGGAACGGGTTACCACGCAGGTGATGAACGCACTGACGCGCCGGGAGGTGGAAGTATTGAGATGGTGCGCAGCGGGCAAGACGGCCGTTGAAACCGGGATGATCCTTGGCCTGACTTGCCGTACGGTTAACTTCCATGTCAGCAGCGCAGTTCGCAAGATGGGCGTTAAAAACAGAACCTCTGCTGCCGTCCAGGCGGCGCTGGGTGGCGTTTTCTAACACCGCGCATCGCACAAAGGGATGAAAGATCAAATGATCAGCCGTAAGCAATCGTCAGGTGCCAAAGTCTGAAAACCACGTAAAATCGCCGCTTCTGTGAGTTCGGCCACAGGGTTCTTCTCTATCGGCCATCGAACACTTGCCTGCGTCACCACGAACGGATTTTCCAGCTCATGCCCCTGCTTGACAGCCCCTTTGCGCAACTCGACCTGATCCGCCAGCCCGAACAATCGGACGACCCGTTGCAGGCGTTCGACGCGGCAGACGAGTACCTGCTCAACTATGTCGCCGAGCAAGGTTTGACGCTACAGACCAAAGTGCTGGTGCTCAATGACAACTTCGGCGCGCTGGCGGCAAGCCTGGCGCCGCACGCGACCGTTACCAGCAGCAGCGATTCGTTTTTGGGAGCTCAGGCGCTGGAAAAAAACCTGGTACGGAACGGTCAGGCGTTCGACGCGGTGCCGGTGTTGCCGGCCAGCGAGCCGTTGACAGGTGTGTTCGACTGGGTGCTGATCCGCGTGCCCAAAACGCTGGCGTTGCTTGAGGAACAACTGATTTGCCTGCAAGGCAGACTTGCCCCCGACGCCCGCGTGATTGCTGCCGGCATGATCAAGCACCTGCCACGCTCCGCAGGCGAGCTGATGGAGGAATACATAGGTCCCGTTCAGGCATCGCTTGCCGTGAAGAAAGCCCGGCTGTTGTTTGCAACACCGCAAAGCAAGCCGGTCCAGACCTCCCCTTATCCAACCCGTTACACGCTGGACGATCCAAAGATTGAATTGCTCAATCACGCCAACGTGTTTTGCCGCGATGGCCTGGACATCGGCACGCGTGCCTTTTTACCGTTCCTGCCGCAAAACCTCGGCAGCGCGCGCGTCGCCGATCTGGGCTGTGGAAACGGCGTGCTGGCCATCGCAAGCGCCCTGACCAATCCGGACGCGCACTACACGCTGGTGGACGAGTCGTTCATGGCGGTGCAATCGGCCAGGGAGAACTGGCGCGCAGCGCTGGGTGACCGCGAGGCGCAGATCCATGCCGGTGACGGTCTGGCCGCACAGGCCCCGGACTCACTGGACCTGGTGTTGTGCAATCCACCGTTTCACCAGCAACAGACAGTTGGCGATTTCCTCGCGTGGCGGATGTTTCAGCAGGCACGCGCTGCGCTGGTCACCGGCGGTGCGCTATTGATCGTTGGCAATCGCCACCTCGGGTATCACAGCAAACTGGCGCGGCTGTTCCGGGGCGTGGAGCAAGTCGGCGCCACCCCAAAGTTCGTGATCCTGAAGGCAAGAAAGTAACGGCCAAAAAAATACCCTCCTGAGAGGGTATTGGGACCATGCACGAAGCACGGAAAGGGAATGAGTTTCTCAGTGCGACTTCATGCCCGCCGCCGTCATGAACGAACGCAGCAGCAGGGCGACGACGAAGAGCGCCAGCACACTGCCGGTCCAGATGACGACCAGCCAGCCGACGCGTTTCCAGAGTGGCTGTTTCAGCGCCGGGTCATCGTCTTCGTGAAAAGATTCGTTGCCAGACATCACGCTCTCCTCCTGATGTTGGCTGCGAGCTTCGCGCCCGCAGCCGTGGCCACTAGTGATAGCCATCTTCCTGGGTCACCTTGCCGCGGAACACGTAATAGCTCCAGAAGGTATAGCCCAGGATGAACGGGATGATGAACAGCGTCCCCACCAGCATGAATCCCTGGCTTTGCGGCGGCGCAGCGGCTTCCCAGATCGAGACAGATGGCGGAATGATGTTCGGCCACAAGCTGATCCCCAGACCGCTGTAACCCAGGAAGATCAGCACCAGCGTCAGCAGAAACGGTGTGTAGTGCGCGTTGCGCTCGACCGCTTTGAACAGGCCCCACATGGTCAGCAGTACCAGCGCGGGCACCGGCATGAACAAGAACAGGTTCGGCATGCTGAACCAGCGATTTGCAATGTCGGCATGGGCCAACGGTGTCCAGATGCTGACAATCGCGGTCACTGCCAGCACGGCGAGCGCCAGTGGACGTGCGAGGTCGTGCATCGCCTTTTGCAGCTTGCCTTCAGTCTTCATGATCAGCCAGGTACAGCCCAGCAAGGCGTACGCGAAGATCAATGCCACGCCGCAGAACATAGTGAACGGCGTGAACCAATCCAGCGAACCACCTGCGAACTGCCGGTCGACTACCGGAATGCCGTCAATGAACGCGCCAAGCGCCACACCTTGAAAGAACGTGGCCGTCAACGAGCCGCCGATAAAGGCCTTGTCCCACAGATGACGTTTCTTCTCGGTGGCCTTGAACCGGAACTCAAACGCCACGCCCCGGAAGATCAAGCCCATCAGCATCAGGATCAGCGGAAGATACAGCGCCGACAAAACCACCGAGTAAGCCAGCGGAAAGGCACCGAACAGGCATGCACCGCCCAGCACCAGCCATGTTTCGTTGCCGTCCCAGACGGGCGCGACCGTGTTCATCATCACGTCACGTTCGGAGTCGTCCTTGATGAAGGGGAAGAGAATCCCGATCCCCAGGTCGAAACCGTCCATGACCACGTACATCATGATGCCGAAGATGATAATCACGGCCCAGATCAGCGGAAGATCAATACCCATGGCTCAATTCCCCTTTGCCAGGCTGTCGTGGTGGTCGCCATCTTCGGAGCCTTCTTCGGCAGCGGAAAGAGGACGGGCTGGCGTGCGTTTCTGGCCTGGGCCACCGTGCTTGGGTGTGCCGCCTTCGTTGACGATCGGCCCTTTGCGGACCAGACGCATCATGTAGCCAAGGCCTACGCCGAACAGCGTGAAATACACCACCACGAACAGCACCAGGGTAATACTCATTTGCACAACGCTATGGGCCGAGGACGCATCGGCGGTACGCAGCAGGCCGTAGACCACCCACGGCTGTCTGCCGATTTCAGTGGTGAACCAGCCGGCGAGGATCGCGATCAGGCCTGAAGGACCCATCCACAACGCCATATAAAGGAACGGACGCGAGGTATACAACGCGTCGCGCTTACGCAGCCAGAGGCTCCAAAAACCGACGAAAATCATCAGGAGACCCAGACTCACCATCACCCGGAACGACCAGAAGACGATGGTCGAGTTGGGGCGATCCTCAGGCTTGAACTCCTTGAGAGCAGGAACTTGCTTGTCCAGGCTGTGGGTGAGGATCAGGCTGCCCAGGTACGGAATTTCAACCGCGTACTTGGTGCGTTCCTCTTTCATGTCCGGAAGACCGAACAGAATCAACGGCGTAGCCTCGTCGCCTTTGTTTTCCCAATGACCCTCGATCGCGGCGATTTTTGCCGGCTGGTGCTCAAGGGTATTGAGGCCATGGAAGTCGCCGATGACAGCCTGAAGCGGTGCGACGATCAGTGCCATCCACATCGCCATCGAAAGCATCTTGCGGATGGGCGGCGTGTCTCGGCCTCTCAGCAAATGCCAAGCCGCCGATGAGCCGACGAAAAAGGCCGTGGCCACGAACGCTGCGGTCGCCATGTGGGCGAGGCGGTACGGGAACGAGGGGTTGAAGACGATGGCAAACCAGTCGACCGGAATGATGCGGCCGTCGACGATTTCGTAGCCTTGCGGGGTCTGCATCCAGCTGTTGGACGAGAGGATCCAGAAGGTCGAGATCAGCGTACCGATGGCAACCATCACCGTGGCGAAGAAGTGAAGCTTGCGCCCTACCCGGTTCCAGCCAAAAAGCATCACGCCCAGAAAGCCGGCTTCGAGGAAAAACGCCGTCAAGACTTCATAGGCCAGCAGCGGCCCGGTGACAGCGCCGGCAAAATCGGAGAAACGACTCCAGTTGGTGCCGAACTGGTAAGACATCACCAACCCGGATACCACACCCATGCCGAAGTTGACGGCAAAGATCTTCGACCAGAAATGGTAAAGGTCACGGTAGACATCCTGGTGCGTTTTCAGCCACATGCCTTCGAGCACCGCAAGGTAGCTCGCCAGACCGATGGTGATGGCAGGGAACAGAATGTGAAACGAGACAGTGAATGCAAACTGGATTCGGGCGAGATCGAGCGCCTCTAAACCGAACATAGGTCTTCCTCTATCAGGTGATACCGGCTTCAGACCAGGGCCTGCAGCGACTGCCCCCACTTTTATGAGTACGATGCGTGAGCATTCGTTCTTTTTTAGTTTCGTAACGTGGGAGGTTTGTCCAGTCGACGCGTCAATCAAAGCCGCTCTGGACATTGATATCAGTCAACCAACGATGAAAGAGTAGTCCCATTTGGGCACATGGGCTGCGTGGTCTTTTGTCGCGTGGCGAGTTGCCTCACCCCTCGGCCCATCGGGATTTGATTCTGCGTTTGCGGACTCGTGGCATATTCGCCGCTTGATTCTGCCCGGAGGGCGTAGGAGCTTCGCTTGTCTATGGGCCGCACTCGGACGAACTGGCGCGCAGCGGCAGTAGATCTGCGCATGAGGTCTTTCAGTCATCACCGGGGCGCCTGGTTTTTGGGCCGCTATGGACCCCATCGCGGCCTCGCGTTGCTCGAACACTCCTACAGGGGTTTGCGGCGGTTTCGGGCGATTCTGTCTGGGAGAGCTCGGGAAAGTCGCTTCTACAGGGCGTCAGGCGGTTTGCCCGCAAAAAACCCGAGCAACGCCTGGACCATCCGGGCATAGAGACAGTCGACTTCCGGCACACGGCCCTTTGCTCGCAGGTAGCCGTGGATCAGGCCGTGGCCCAGGTGCAATTGCGTGGCCACGCCTGCCTCGCTGAGTACCCGCTCATATTCATGCCCGTCATCGCGAAGTGGATCAAATTGCGCCACTGCGATGAACGCAGGCGCAAGCCCGCGAAAATGCCGCGCCGTGAGGGGCATCGCGTAAGGCGACACTGCATCTTCGGGATCAGGCAGATACAACCGCTGGTAGACATGGATGTCTTCACGGGTCAGCAACGGCGCGTCGTGGCACTCGCTGCGAGAGGGCAGATCATCGGCACCGCCCAGCGCTGGATAGATCAAAGCCTGGCCGACGGGCTGCCCCTCCCCGGCATCTCGCAGCGCCAGGCAGACCGCCGCAGTCAGATTCCCGCCCGCGCTGTCGCCGGCAATCACGACTCGCTGCGAATCAACGCACAACCACCTGGCCTGATGCTGCACGCCACGCCAAACCGCCAGGCAATCATCAAAGGCCGCCGGGAACGCAACCTCCGGCGCCAACCGGTAATCCACTGCAATCACCACCGCATTCAGATCCACGGCCAGCGATGCGGTAAGGAAGTCGTGGGAATCGAGGTCGCCCACCACCCAGCCGCCGCCGTGCAGGTAAATCACGCACGGCGCGCAATAGTCAGACGAGAGCCCATTGGGCCGGTAAAGACGCACCGGCACATTACTCAACGTGAAGTCCTCCACCTCAAGCCCCGTCGGCCTTGCAGGCGTGAAGGCCTGGCACATCCGCGAATAAGCCGCACGTTGCGCGCTTGTCTCGGGCGACTCGACCGCAAAGCTGCAGGTCTGGGCTACAAAGCGCGCCATCTCGGTTGAAAGGGGATACGACGAGGGCATGAACGACTCCGGCCCGCCCCACGAATGCGGAGGGGCCGGGCTATACATGAGGCGATGAAAGCTGAAACAGACTTACCGACTGACCGCCACTTGCACGGCCGCTGCCGCATCCTTGCCATCGAAGGTGGTGACACCGCTCAACCAGCGCTGCACGTCTTCGGGGTGATTCTTGAGCCACAGCCTGGCAACGTCCGCAGGCGCCTTGCGTTCCATGATCGGCACCATCATCTGCGACTCCTGTGCCGCCGTGAATTGCAGGTTGCTCATGAGTTTGCTGACGTTTGGGCAGCGGGTGGCGTAGTCCGGCGCCGTCACCACCGACACCGTCGCGGCACCTTCTAGGGGCCCGAAAACATCTTCGCTGCCGGTGAGGTACTCAATCTTCATGTTGATGTTCATCGGGTGAGGGGTCCAGCCGACGAACACCACCCACTCGTTGCGTTTGACAGCGCGCTGCACGGCCGCGAGCATGCCGGCTTCGCCCGATTCGACCAATTGAAAGCCGCCGAGGCCGAACTGGTTTTTCTCGATCATGCCCTTGATGTTGGCGTTTGCACCGGTGCCAGGTTCGATGCCGTAGATCTTGCCGCCGAGCTTGTCTTTGAATTTCGCGATATCGGCGAAGGTTTTGAGGCCGCCCGATGCCACGTAGTCGGGTACCGCCAAGGTAGCCTGCGCATCATTCATGCTCGGCTTTTCGAGCACTTTGACCTGATTGGCCGCAATGAACGGCGCAATGTTCTTGTCCATCGCAGGCTTCCAGTACCCCAGAAACACGTCGAGACGGTCATCGCGCAGCCCGCCAAAAATGATTTGCTGGGCAGCGCTGGTCTGCTTGACCTCGTACCCCATGTTTTGCAGAAGCACTTCAGCAACGGCGCTGGTGGCGATCACATCGGTCCAGTTGACAACGCCCATGCGCACGTTCTGGCACTTTGCGGGCTCAGCGGCCAGCACAGCGGTGGTGCTCAGCATCAGCACCCCGCAGCTGACAAGACGGAAAAAGGTTTTCATGCGTGCTCCTCGGGTCGGCTCGTTATTGTTCTGGCGCTTTATTGGCAGCGTTATAAGGCTTCAAGACCCACGGCAATACGAGTGCTGCCGCGTTGATGCAAATTACGCAGCAGCACACAGCATGAAACGCACCAGCGCGACCTGTGGTTGCACTGGGGCGACATTGATAATCGGGAGTGTGAGAGTCAACACGGGGCTGTTGGGACGAAGCTCGCAACCCGGTGTTGGGAGAATATCCAAAACCGAGTTGTCAGCTTCGCGGGCAAGTCGAAACGCCGCACGCGCGCTCCAGCGATTGAAGTTACAACGCCCTATCCAACAATTGGCGTTACAACACCTTGTCCAGCGTGATCGGGAATTCCCGAACGCGCTTGCCGGTGGCGTGGTAGATGGCATTGGCAATAGCTGACGCCACGCCGACGATGCCGATCTCACCCACGCCCTTGGAACCCAGGTCGTTGACGATGGTGTCGTTCTCCTCGACGAAGATCACCTCGATCTCACCAATGTCGGCGTTCACCGGAATGTGGTACTCCGCCAGGCTGTGATTCATCACGCGACCCAAGGTGTGGTCGGTGTGTGATTCTTCCAGCAACGCCTGGCTGATGCCCCACACCACTCCGCCTAGAATCTGGCTGCCGGCTGTCTTCGGGTTGACCACGCGACCACCGGCCACGGCGCTGACCACACGATTGACCCGGATATTGCCCAGGTCTTCGTCCACATGCACTTCGACGAACACCGCCGAGTGCGTGGCAGTGGAGTAAGCCTCGCGCTTCTCGTCTGGCTTGGAGTCGATCTGCACTTCGAGCACTTCATGGGAGGAATCGCGAACGATGTCACCGAAGGAGAAGCGCTGGTCACGAATGTGCAGGTAGCCGTCACCAAAGCCGACTTCTTCCATGTCCGCCACCGCAAACTCGGGGTGCGCCATGCGCACAGCGTCAAGCAACTTGGCACGCAGCGCTCTGCACGCTTGCTGTACGGCGGTCCCCACCGACGACACGGTGAACGAGCCACCCTGCAACGGTGCAGTTGGCAATGAAGAGTCGCCCAGTACGAAGGTCACGTCTTCAGGCATCACGCCTGCCGCGTCCGCCGCAATCTGCGTCATCACGGTGTAGGTGCCGGTGCCGATGTCGGTGGTGGCGCTGCTGACCGTCAACTTACCGCTGGCGTCCATGCTCGCCTTGGCACTGGCTGGCATTTGCATCGCCTCCCAGACACCCCCGGCCATGCCCCACCCCACCAATTGCCGTCCGGCACGCATGCTGCGCGGCTCAGGGTTGCGGTTGCTCCAGCCGAAACGCTCGGCACCCTGCTCGTAGCACGCTTTGAGTTCCTTACTGGAATACGGTTTGTCTTCGTTGCCGTTGCGCTCGGCAAAATTGACGATGCGCAGTTGCACAGGGTCCACGCCGAGCGCAATCGCCAGCTCATCCATCGCACACTCAAGGCCGACCATGCCGGATGTCGCACCTGGCGCGCGCATGTCCAGCGGGGTGTAGACGTCCAGCGGCGCAAGCTTGTAGCCCAGTTGCACGTTGTCGCATTGATAGAGCATGCCGCTCCACTCGACGACGTGCTCGGTGAAGTCCTCGAAACGCGAGGTCTGGCCGATTACGTCGTGACCGATTGCTACCAGCTTGCCGTTGGCCGCTGCGCCCAGACGCAAGCGCTGCAACGTGCTCGGACGATAGCCGAAGGTGAACATTTGCTGGCGGGTCAGCGTTACGCGCACCGAACGCTTGAGCTTCAGCGAAGCCATGACGGCCAACGGCAGCTGATACTGCGGACGCAGGCCAGAGCCGAAGGCCCCGCCCACAAACGCCGCGAGCACACGAATCTTGTCCTTCTCCAGGCCGAAGACGTTGTGCAGGTAATCCTGACAGTTCTGCGGGCCTTGGGTCTTGTCGTGGATTTCCAGGCTGCCGTCCGCCTGGTACATCACCGTCGATGCGTGCGGCTCCATCGGGTTGTGATGCTCATTCGGCGTGGTGTAGTGCGCGTCGACACTGACCGCAGCGCCAACATATTCCGCCTGAAAGTTGCCACGGGGCTTGGGCGTCTCGGCCGGCGCTTCGTGGGCATCATCTTTGACCGACTGCAGATGGGTCTGATGATCGTCGGTCTCGTATTCGATCTTCACCAGGGAGCCGGCATGGCGCGCCAGCTCCAGTGTGTCGGCAACCACCAGCGCCAACGGTTGCCCGCTGTACAGCACACGGTCGTTGTACAGCGGACGAAACGGTGAGCCTTCAGCCGAGTCGGCGTCCTCGTAATCTTCGTCGTAGCTGGCAATCTTGGGGCGGTTGGTGTGGTCAATCACCGCCACCACGCCTGGCACAGCCAAGGCCTTGGAGATGTCGATGCTCAGCACGCGACCGCACGCAATGGTGCTGGACACGACACTGCCGTGCAGCAAACCCTTTTCAGGGAATTCCCCGGCATAGCGCGCCTGACCCGTGACTTTCAGCATCCCGTCGACGCGGTCCAGCGGCTTGCCCAATGGCGAATTGGTAGCGTTCATCAAACAGCTCCCCCGGTAGCGGCATCGCTCAGCGCGCGCACAATGGCGCGGCGTGCCAGTTTGATCTTGAAGGCGTTGTGCTCAAGCGGTTGCGCGTCACGCAGCATGGCGTCTGCAGCGGCAACGAATGCCTCGCGGGACACAGCCTGGCCCTTGAGCGACGATTCCACTGCTTTGTCACGCCACGGTTTGTGCGCGACGCCGCCGAGTGTCAGGCGCACGTCGCGAATGATGTCGCCGTCCAGTTCAAGGGCAGCAGCCACTGAAATCAGGGCAAATGCGTAAGAAGCCCGGTCGCGGATCTTCAGGTAATGGCTGTGCTCAACGAAGCGCGCAGGGGGCAGCTCAACGGCGGTGATCAACTCATCATCGGCCAGATGGTTATCGCGCTCCGGTGTGTTGCCCGGTAAGCGATGGAAGTCGGCAAATTCGATCTGCCGCTTGCCCGCACGCCCTTCGACGTGAACAACGGCCTCAAGGGCAGCCAACGCGACACACATGTCCGACGGGTGGGTTGCGACACAGTCGTCGCTGGCGCCGAGGATGGCGTGAATCCGGTTCAGGCCGTCTTTTGCGGGGCAGCCAGTGCCAGGCTCACGTTTGTTGCACGGCACGGTGGAATCATAAAAGTAGTAGCAGCGAGTGCGCTGCAACAGGTTGCCGCCGGTGCTTGCCATGTTGCGAAGCTGCGGCGAGGCGCCTGCGAGCACCGCTTGAGACAGCAATGGGTAACGGCCTTCGATCAGCGGGTGCCAAGCGAGGTCGGCGTTACTGACCAGCGCGCCGATCATCAGGCCGCCATTGGCGGTTTGCTGGATGTCGCTAAGCGGCAGTCCGGTGATATCGATCAAGTGTTCGGGCTTGGCGATGTTTTCTTTCATCAGATCGAGCAGGTTGGTGCCGCCGGCAATAAAGCGCGTGGCAGGGCCAGCGAGGTTGATCGCCTGACTGATGTCGGTCGGTTTGCTGTAGCTGAACGGAGTCATTGGTTGCGTCCTCCCTGGTCTGGGGCGGCATCAAGCAGCGGAATGACTTCCTGCACCGCCGCACGGATATTGCTGTACGCGCCACAGCGACAGAGATTGCCGCTCATCAATTCTTTGATGTCGTCATTGCTCGACGCACGGCCTTCATTGGCCAGGCCCACTGCCGAGCAGATCTGCCCCAGTGTGCAGTAACCACACTGAAACGCGTCGTGCTTGATGAATGCCTGCTGCATCGGGTGCAATTGCCCGTCCTGCGCGAGGCCTTCGATGGTAATCAGCTCGGCGCCGTCGCACATGATTGCGAGGGTCAGGCAGGCGTTGATCCGCTTGCCATCGCGCAACACGGTACACGCGCCACATTGGCCGTGATCGCAGCCTTTTTTGGTGCCGACCAAGTCAAGCTGCTCACGCAGCAAATCGAGCAAGGTGGTCCAGGGCTGTACGTTGAGTTGTCGCAGTTGGCCGTTGAGAGTCAAGGAAATCGCGTGGCCAGCGAAGTCCTGTTGGGGGGTCGCGCTCATAAAAGCCTCACGGTAGGTACTCGAATGCGCAGTGTTCTGCGTCTCTAGGGGTACGACTCGTGGGTTTTCGGAAACGTTCAGGGTTTGTGATGGGCGTCGGTCCCAGCTTCGTCCGCTTACAATCTCTGCCGTCGCAACATCAGCAGCCATCCCCCAACGCTGCTGGTATGATGCGCCGCTTTTTACGACTACCTGATTTTGTGCAGCCTGTTTCGGCAGGCTGTGCTTTGCTGCTTTAGTCGATTCATTAATGGCGCGCACGCGTCACCGGGGAGCCACACATGCTGGAGCGGCTGTTTCAACTCAAGGCACATAACACTAATGTGCGCACCGAAATCCTCGCCGGGGTCACGACCTTCCTGGCCATGGCTTACATCCTGTTCGTCAACCCGAGCATCCTCGGCGAAACGGGCATGGACAAGGGTGCAATTTTCGTCGCCACCTGTCTGGCTGCCGCTATCGGTTCCACGGTCATGGGCCTGATCGCCAACTACCCCATCGCGCTGGCGCCGGGCATGGGCCTCAATGCCTTCTTCACCTATACCGTCGTGCTGCATATGGGTCATACCTGGCAAGTGGCGCTGGGTGCGGTGTTCATCTCGGCCGTGATGTTTTTCATACTGTCGATCTTTCGCATCCGCGAATGGATCATCAACAGCATTCCGCTGCCGCTGCGCTCTGCGATTGCGGCCGGCATTGGTCTGTTCCTCGCGCTGATCGCCCTGCACAACGCGCAAATCGTGGTCAGCAACCCCGCAACCATGGTCGGCCTGGGCGATCTGGCGAAACCTGCGCCGATCCTTGCCACCCTGGGCTTTTTCCTGATCGTGGCGCTCGAAGCCTTGAAAGTGCGCGGCGCTGTGTTGATCGGCATTCTGGTCGTGACCATCGTGTCGATCGTGGCGGGCTTCACACCGTTTGGCGGGGTCATGTCGATGCCGCCATCGCTGGCCCCTACGTTCATGCAGCTGGACATAGCGGGCGCGCTGAACATCGGTCTGGTGAGTGTGATCTTCTCGTTTCTGTTTGTTGATCTGTTTGATAACTCAGGGACGCTGATCGGGGTTGCCAAGCGCGCTGGCCTGATGGGCAAGGACGGCCACATGCCGAAAATGGGCCGTGCGCTGATCGCCGACAGCACCGCCGCCATGGCCGGTTCCCTGCTGGGCACCTCGACCACCACCAGTTACATCGAATCGGCTGCCGGCGTCAGTGCCGGAGGGCGCACCGGCCTGACGGCCATTGTTGTGGCGATTCTGTTTTTGCTGGCGCTGTTTTTCGCGCCACTGGCGGGCAGCGTTCCGGCCTTCGCAACGGCACCTGCACTATTGTTCGTCGCGGTGTTGATGACCTCGGGGCTCGCGGAAATCAACTGGGACGACATCACCGAAGCCGCGCCAGTGGTGATCACAGCCCTGGCAATGCCCTTCACCTATTCCATCGCCAACGGCATCGCGTTCGGTTTCATCGCATGGACGGCGATCAAGCTGCTGTCGGGTCGCGGCCGTGAGTTGAATTCAGCGCTGGTCATTCTTTCGATCCTGTTTGTGATCAAGCTAGGCTTCTACCCATGAGTTCCCAATTCGACCCCTCAAGCTACAGCGTCCAGCTCGATGAAAAAGCCGCCCGCCTGCGCGAATTGCTGACGCCGTTCGATGCGCCCGAGCCTCAGGTGTTCGATTCGCCTACATCGCATTACCGCCTGCGCGCCGAATTTCGCCTATGGCGTGATGATGGCAAACGTCATTACGCGATGTTTGCGCCGGGCAACAAGCACACGCCGATTCTGATCAATGAGTTCCCCATCGCCAGCCAGCAGATCAACGCGCTGATGCCGGTCTTGCGGGAACGCTGGGAAGCCAGCAAAACCCTGAACCACAAGTTGTTTCAGGTGGATTTCCTGACCACGCTGTCGGGCGACGGCATGATTACGTTGTGCTATCACCGGCCGCTGGACGATGGCTGGAAAGTTGAAGCCGAGCAGTTGGCGGCGGAGCTGAAGGTCAGCGTGATTGGCCGTTCCAAGGGGCAACGGCTGGTGATTGGTCGCGATTACGTGACGGAAAAACTGGACGTCGCCGGTCGCACGTTCACCTATCGTCAGCCGGAAGGCGCTTTCACCCAGCCCAACGGCAGCGTGAACCAGAAAATGCTGAGCTGGGCGTATGAAGCGCTGGGCCAGCGTGACGACGATTTGCTGGAACTGTATTGCGGTAACGGCAACTTCACCCTGCCGTTGGCAACACGGGTCCGTAAAGTGCTGGCGACCGAGATCAGCAAGACTTCGGTCGCTGCCGCACTGAGCAACCTGGCGGACAATGCCGTAGATAACGTGTCACTGGTGCGATTGTCCGCCGAAGAGCTGACCGAAGCGCTGAATGATGTGCGTCCGTTCCGGCGTCTGGCGGGCGTGGACCTCAAGCGCTATGACTTCGGCAGCGTCTTCGTCGATCCGCCACGCGCAGGCATGGACCCGGACACCTGCGAGCTGACCCGTCGTTTCGAACGCATTCTTTACATCTCTTGCAACCCGGAAACCCTGGCGGCCAACATCGCGCAGTTGCACGACACACACCGTGTCGAGCGCTGCGCGCTGTTTGACCAGTTTCCGTACACGCACCACATGGAATCAGGGGTTCTGCTGGTACGCCGGTAAATCAGCGATACGACGGCCTCATCGCGAGCAAGCTCCCTCCCACGGATTGCGCGGTGGCTCCATCTCAACCTGTAAGCGCGAACTCATTCGCGCGGCGTCGGTTCTGATTCAAACGGCCTTCAGCCCGCCTCGCCAGCAAGTTGGCTCCAGGATTGTGAATGGCACGCCAATCCTTGTAGGGGTTGACGAGCCCAGGCGAGGCCGCGATGCAATCTGTCTGACCCGACGCAATCGCCGCCTCGCCCTGGCTCATCAGCGCCTGCAAAGGCGATCCATTGCCCGCCGCTAATCATTAAATTTCTGACAGCTGCGACAATCTGGGGCAGCTCTGCGGTATAAACATCGGCCGTCTTGCCCTGCAATGGATGCCCTGTCTTGAGTCCCGAATCTTCTACGCCTGGTGCCAGATCAACCTCCGGCAGTGCGCTGCGTCAGCCCGGCTTTCTGGCTTTTCTGACGGCGCGTCTGGCCGCTGTTTTCGCCATGCAGATTCAAGCGGTAGTGGTTGCCTGGCAGGTGTACGACATGACCCGCGACCCGATGTCGCTGGCGTATGTCGGGCTCGCGCAGTTCATCCCCATGCTGTTGCTGCTCATGCCGGCGGGCGATCTGATCGACCGCTACGACCGCAAGCTGATCCTGACCATCAGTTGGCTGGTGCAAGGTTGTTGCAGCCTGGCACTGATGCTGTTTTCCATCACACAGCATCAGGACACTCGCCTGATCTACGCCGCACTCGCGGTATTCGGTTGCGCCCGGGCGTTCACCGGCCCGGCGCTGCAAAGCCTGCTCCCGCAAGTGGTGCCCCGCGAACAACTGGCATCGGCAATTGCGACCAACAGCATGATCATGCGCATCGCGACCATCGCCGGGCCTCTGGTGGGAGGTGGTTTATACGCACTGGGCGGTGGCGGCCTGACCTACAGCGTGTGCCTGGCAAGCTTCGTCACGGGCGCCCTTTTACTGACCCGCGTGCCCGTTATTTTCGCCGAGAAGAAAATGGCGCTGGAGTCCACCGCGTGGAAGCGCTTCACCGCTGGCATCCTGTTTATCCGCTCTCGTCCGATCATTCTCGGCACCATCTCGCTGGATCTGTTCGCGGTACTGCTGGGAGGCGTTGTGGCGCTGTTACCGGTCTACGCCCACGAGGTGTTGCACCTGGGGCCGCAAGGACTGGGCGCGTTGCGCAGCGCCATGAGCCTGGGTGAAGTAAGCACCGGGTTGTACCTGAGCATGCGTCCACTGGATCGTAATGTCGGCCTGACGATGTTCATTGCGGTGGCGGTGTTTGGCGTTGCCAATCTGGTATTCGCGCTGTCGACGCTGTTCTGGCTGTCGTTGCTCGCCCTGATGATCGCAGGCGCGGCAGACATGGTCAGCGTCTACATCCGCTCGACACTTGTGCAGTTCTCGACGCCAGACAACATGCGCGGCCGGGTCAACGCGGTGAATATGCTGTTCATCGGCTCATCCAACGAACTGGGCGAGTTCCGGGCTGGCAGCAGCGCCGCACTGTGGGGCGCGGTGCCTGCCGCAATCATTGGCGGGGTGTGCACGTTGAGCGTGGTGGGCGCGTGGATGGTCGGGTTTAAAGCGCTGCGTCAGGTGAATCACTTTGCCGACGCATCGCCCAAAGACGTGACCGATGAACAGACCGCGCGGGTTTAGCATCGGTACAAGCGCGCTCCAACAGGCGCCTCAAAGCGCTTTGATCTGCCCGATCCCCAGCGCAGGCATTCCCTCGCCTATGCCGTTTTCAAGCGGTGCACCAAACGCGTCCAGGCTGATCTGGAAACGATCCCCCGGACGAGTTTTGACCCCGTCGGCAAACGACAGCGTGGCTGTGCCAAAGTAGTGAATGTGCACGTCTCCGGGCCGCAGAAACTGCGTGTACTTGAAGTGGTGATATTCAAGATTGGCCAGGCTGTGGCACATGTTGTCTTCGCCACTGAGAAACTCCTTCTCCCAGATCACCTCGTTATTGCGGGTGATGCGGCTCATGCCGGACAGATGGCGCGGCAACTCGCCCACGCGCATTTCCGGGCCGTAGGCGCAGAAACGCAGCTTCGAATGGGCCAGGTACAGGTAGTTGCGGCGCTCCATGACGTGATCGGAAAACTCGTTGCCCAACGCATAACCCAAACGACATGGCAGACCGTCGTCACCGATCACATAGAGCCCGGTGAGCTCGGGTTCTTCGCCGGCGTCTTCGGCAAACGCAGGCACCGGAAAATCACTGCCGGGGCGCACGACAATGCTGCCATCGCCCTTGTAAAACCACTCAGGTTGCGCGCCCACCTGGCCTGCCGCAGGTTTGCCGCCTTCAATGCCCCACTTGAAAATCTTCATGGTGTCGGTCATACCGGCTTCGACCTCGCCGTCATGCTGGTGCATTTTGTCCCGTGCGGCGGCGCTGCCGAGGTGAGTCAGGCCAGTGCCGCTGATCAGGCAATGGGCTGGGTCTTCGTGGTCCAGTGGCGGCAGGATCTGTCGGTTTTGCAAAAGCGCAGCGTAGTCCGGGCCTGCTTCTGTGCCGCGCTTGCTGACTTCTTCCTGCAGGCTGTGTTTCGCACGAATAGCTGACAGCGCGAGTTCGCGGGTGCTGGCGGTGGCCTTCACGACGCTTAACTGCGAACCCTCGACAACGCCGACCTGGCGCTGGCCGTGGGTGTTTTCAAACTGAATCAGGCGCATGGGCCGGATCTCCGTAGATGTGGAATGCGATCTAGCTTCTGCCCGGCAGAGTCAGAGGCTCGGTTACTCGATGATGTTGAATTCGCTCAGGTACTCGTCGGAGATCTCAAGGCCCAGGCCCGGCAGGTTGTCATCCAGCTGGATGAAGCCGTTGACCGGCTGTGGCTCGCCCTTGAATACGTAGTAGAAAAGCTCGTTGCCGACTTCGACGTCGAATACCGGGAAGAACTCGGCCATCGGCGAGGCGGTGGTGGACATGGTCAAGTGGTAGTTATGCATCTGGCCAGCGTGCGGGATGACGGGCACCGACCAGGCCTCGGCCATGGCGTTGATCTTGCGCGCGGCGGTGATGCCGCCCACTCGGTTGGTGTCGTACTGGATCACGTCGACGGCGCGGCGTTCGAGCATGTCCTTGAAGCCGTAAGAGGTGAACTCATGCTCGCCGCCCGAGATCGGCATGATGCCCATCTTCTTAAGCTCCACATAACCTTCCAGGTCGTCGGCAATCACCGGTTCTTCCAGCCAGCGGGGCTCGAATTCAGCGAGTTTAGGCAACATGCGGCGGGCGTATTCCAGCGTCCAGCCCATGTAGCACTCGAGCATGATGTCGATGTCCGGCCCGGCGAGCTCACGCAGCGCACGCACTTGTTCGATGTTTTTGCGCATGCCGGCCGGGCCATCTTTCGGACCATAACCGAAGCGCATTTTCATCGCGGTGAAGCCCTGGCTCAGATAACCCTGAGCTTCTTCAAGGAACAGATCGAGGTTGTCGTTGGCATAGAGCTTGGAGGCGTAGGTCCAGATTTTTTCCTTGGTGCGCCCCCCCAGCAATTTGAAAACCGGCTTGTTGACCGACTTGCCCATGATGTCCCAGATGGCGATGTCGATGGCCGAAATGGCGGCCATGCCGATGCCTTTACGCCCCCAGGCATGGCTCTGACGGTACATCTTCTGCCAGATGTATTCGTTGTCGAACGGGTCTTCGCCAATGGCAATCGGAGCAAGGTAGGTGTCGATGATTTCCTTGGCGACGCGCGGTGCCAACGCGCAGTTACCGATGCCGACGATACCGTTGTCGGTCTCGACCTCGACCACCAGCCAGCCGTGAAACCGAAACGAGCCCATGGCATCACCACGTTCGAAAAGGATGTCGCTGGCGTTGGTGCAGAAGTGTGCCTGCGGCGGAACGACTTTGCCTTTCCACTCGAATACGCGGGTACGGATTGCTTTGATTTTCATGAGGACGGTTCCTTTATTGCCAGTGAATCCTGCGCGGGCGGGACTGGCTTTTTGTAGTTGTTTATTCGTTTCGCGTGTCCCGCACCGCAGGGCAGTTCGCGAGTCGATGGGAAGACTTTGCCAGCGCGGCCGGGCCCGCCGCTAATCACTTATGCGTATCCAGTGATAGCCACAGGTGATCGGCACGAAGAGTTCGTTGAGCTCGGGGTTATAGGAACGCTGCTTTTCTGTAGCCCACTTGTTGGCGAGAAATTTCGAATCGCATTCCCATCAGAAGCCTCGAGAACAAGCGCGCTCCTACAAAATCACAAGCAAAAAAAAGCCGCAGAACGCTCAACAAAAGCGTGCTGCGGCAAAAATGTGTTCGTACTCAAGTATTTGAAATCAGACGTTGCTCTGCCCCATGCGACAGGCGATTTCGAAGGCCTGACGAATCGCCCCTACATTGGCTTTGCCCTGCCCGGCGATGTCGAAAGCCGTCCCGTGAGCGGGCGTGGTGATCGGGATCGGCAAGCCGCCCTGCACCGTCACGCCACGGGAAAAGCCCATCAACTTGATCGCGATCTGGCCCTGGTCGTGGTACATCGTCACCACCGCGTCGAAGGCACTGGCATCGCCCTGCACTTTCAGGAAAATCGTATCGCCCGGATACGGCCCATCCGCAAGAATGCCTTGGGCCTGAGCGGTCTTGACGGCCGGCCCGATGATGTCGATCTCTTCGCGACCGAACGAGCCGTTATCGCCGTTGTGAGGGTTCAGGCCACAGACACCAATGCGCGGCGCCTTGAGGCCGTTGCGCTTGAGGGCATCGTCGATCAGGACGATGGCTTCCATCACTCGCGGCTGGCTGAGCATCCCCGGCACTGCCGACAGCGCGACATGGGAGGTCACGCGGGACGTCCACAGATTGTCCAGCACGTTGAATTCGCAGAACGGCCCGGTGAACCCCAACAGCTCGGCAAACCAGTGCAGCTCATCGTTGTGCGCCATGCCCGCCATGTGCAGCGAGGTCTTGTTCAATGGCCCGAACAGCACCGCGTTAGTAGTTTTGGCGGCGGTCAGTTCCACCGCGATTTTCAGCGTATCAAGACAATATTGCCCTCCGATGGCGCTGGCCTCGCTGCGCAGAAAATCGCCAACCGCGCTGCCACGAACGTTGTAGAACAGCGGCGTGTCGTCACTGAAGACCAGGTCATCAAGGGAATGGATCGGACGATAGGGAAACTCAAGCCCGGCGATGTCCATGCCACGGCGCATTTCAGCTTCATCGGCGATCAATATCACCTCGGCCTGGCTGCGCACTTCGGCGCTGGATAATAGGCGTGCGATCAATTCAGGGCCGATACCGGCAGGGTCGCCGAGAACCATCGCGATACGTGTTTTGTTCATGCCTCACTCCTTAACTGTTCTCGCCAGGGCTGCTCGCTGACGCATGGCTCACAACGGTAGATGCGTTGCGCGTTGCTGTAGAAAAGGCGTTCCTGATCGGCGCGCGGCAGATCACGAACGATGTGTTTGAAGCCGCTGTAGATGTCATCGAACGAGCCGCACAGGCTGTCCACCGGAAAGTTGCTGGCGAACATCGCCCGGCCGGCGCCAAACATGGCGATGATTTCCCGCACGATCCAGGCGTTGTCCTCGGCCCGCCACGGTTTGCCGCGCTGCCCCAGCCCGGAAATTTTCACCACCACGTTGGGTTGCTCGGCCAGTCGCGACATCGCGGCGTGCCAGCCCACTAAGCCTTGGGGGCTGCGGTCGGAGGGCAAACCTGCGTGATTAAGGATCAACGTGATGTGGGGAAAGTCCCGCGCCAGTCGTTCGGCTTCTGGGAGGTTCCACCAAGGGGTTTGCAGATCGAAATGCAGCCCCAGCCGATGAAGCGCTGCGTAACTGCGGCGCCAGCCTTCGTCGCTCATCAAGGTCCGTTGCTGCCCGACCTGATCCGGAGAGGTCGGGCCACCCGGTTTGTGCCGCACGCTACGTACGCTCTTGAAAGCCGCTTGCTCGGTCAGCAGCGCTACGGCGTCCGGGCGATCCAGCCAGGCTTGTGCCACCACGGCATTAGGTACGCCGTAACGCGCGGCAATGGTCGCGATGAAGCGGGGTTCACCCAGCGGATCGGTGGGATCCCATTCGGTTTCGACATAAACCGTCTGCACCACCTGATGAATGCCCACATCCTGAAAATACTCAGGCGGCAGGTAGCGGCGTTTGATCGCCGTGTAATCCCCGTAACGAAACGGGACGTTCACCCCTTCCGAGAGCCACGGGTGATGGTTGATCTGTGGATCCCAGAAATGATGGTGGGCGTCGACGATCGGGCCATTCCAGAGGCTTGATTCAGACATCGCTCGCCTCCTGCGCGCCGTCCAGACTGATCAGCAACGTGGCGAGCACGAACAAGGCCGCGCAGATCGCGAAGAACGCCAGCACCGCCCCGAATCCGCCGAAGAACTGCAGGATCACTCCCACCAGGATCGGCACGAAGATGCCGCCAACGCTGCCGGCGAGGTTCATCACGCCGCCGATCAAACCAACGCGGGCCGGTGCCGCGAGTAAGGCAGGGAAGCTCCAGTACAAGCTGCCCCACATCAGGAAAAACGCGGTCATCGCCAAGAGTGCGACGGCGGCAAACGGATCGGTCAGCCGTGGCAGAAGCAACAGCGCGCCCAAGGCAATAACGCCGGAAAACGTCAGCAGGCCCTTGACCGCCAGGCCGCGCCGTACGCCCTTGCGGATCAGGCCGTCGCACAGAAAACCACCGGTCAGCGAACCCAGCGAGCCGCAGATGAAGATCACGAATGTCGCGAAGCCGATGCCCTTGATGTCGAAGCCACGAGCCTGGGACAGGTAGCTCGGCCCCCAGGTCAGCAGACCGAAATACACCATCGCCCAGCTCGAACGGCCGACCAGCAGACCGGTGAGTGAGCGCGCTGCGATGCCCAGCCCTTTGACCTTGGCGCGAGCGGCTTCGGCGGCCGGGGTTTCGCGTCCGGCGTTGATCTTCTCAAGCTCCGCCGCGTTGACCTGAGGATGAACCGAGGGGTCATCGCGCAAATACCGCCACGCCACAAGGCCCAAGGCGAGTGTTGCGACACCGGCGATGACAAACGCCATGCGCCAGGAGTCCAGCGACACGATCAGGTAAGCGATGATCAAACCGCCCAGCGCTACGCCGAGCGGGCTGCCGCTGTCCATCATGACCGCGCCCCGGCTGCGCTCGCTTGGCGCCAGCCACAGCGATATCAACTTGCCGCCCGAGGGAAACAAGGGTGCTTCTGCCGCCCCCAGAAACATTCGCGCAAACAACAGAGACGCACCGCCAGTGGCGAAGCCGGCAAGCACCTGAAATGTGCCCCACAACCCGGTTGACCACGTGATAACGCGGCGTGGACCGAAGCGGTCGATCATCCAGCCGCCCGGAATCTGCAGCAACGCGTATGCCCAGAAAAAGCTGCTGAGAATCAGGCCCTGCATGGCGGGCGTTAAGGAGAATTCTTTAGCGATGGTCGGCATGGCGATGGACAGCGAGACGCGGTCGATCAGGTTGACCATGGTGAGAACGAAGATGATGGCAAAGATGCGCCAGCGAACGGTGCTGGCTTTGGTAACCGCAGCCTGTGCAGGGCTTTTTGCGAAGGTCTCACCTGTTGCGGACAGGTGCACGTCGGCGCTGGTGCGAGCCATGGTGCGTACCTCGGTTTTCTTGTTTTTATGAGTCGGTGATCATCGGTTTGATCGCCGTGTCCGCGCAACGTGTCGATTACGCAGTGGGCTCACTATCGAAGCGCGGGCGATAACCGTCTAATCAAACCTGGAAATACGGTGATAGCCAGAGGATATAGCAGCACATCACTCTTGGAATGGGGCAAGCCTGCACGTTAGCTAATGCTGCGCTCAGAATTCGTAGCGAGTGAAGATAGATGCAGGAGCACGCTTGCCCGCGAAGCCGTTTGCCTCCAGCCCAATGCCAATCGGACACACCGCCATCGCGGCTAAGCGCGCTCCTACAAAGGGTACGTGAGCACGTCTTCCTATAACCCCAGGCTATCGGTGTATGTGATGTTTTGACTAGACGCCGCAGCCGCTCTTTCACACACTCGGGTCAAGGTTCGCCGCATGCAGGTGTGGACGAGTCACTCATAACAATTACAAGAACGAGGATCACCATGCCCATCGCATCCTTTGGACGCGCCTCCCGTTTGCTGCTCGGCTGCACGCTCCTGTGCGCCAGCGCGCTCCCTACCCTCGCCATGGCCTGGCAACCCGACAAGAACGTCGAAATCATCGTGGCAGGTGGACCCGGCGGCGGCACCGATCAACTGGGGCGGTTGATTCAGTCGATCATCAGCACCCACAAATTCCTCGACGTGAACACCATCGTTCTGAACAAGGGCGGCGGCAACGGTGCGGAGGCGTTTCTGGACCTGAAAATGTCCAAAGGCGATGCCGACAAACTGGTCATCGGCACCAACAACATCTATCTGCTGCCCCTGGTCTCCAAACTCGGCTACGAGTGGAAAGAGCTGACGCCCGTTGCAGCGGTTGCCGAAGACGACTTCATCCTCTGGACCTACAAAGACGCGCCCTGGAAAGACGCGAAGGGTTTCTACGACACGGTCAAAGCCGACCCATCAAAAATGCGAATGGGCGGCAGCCAGTCCAAAGACGTCGACCAGACCCTGACCCTGTTGCTGAACCAGACCACGGGCAGCAAACTCGTCTATATCCCGTTCAAGAGCGGCAGTGAAGCTGCGACGCAACTGGCCGGCAAACACATCGCCGCCAACGTTAACAACCCCAGCGAAAGCATCAGTCAATGGCGCGGCGATCAGGTGCAGCCACTGTGCGTGTTCAGTAAAGAGCGCATGGGCTACCCGGAAAAAGTCGCGGGCGACAAAGCCTGGGCCGATGTGCCCACGTGCAAGGAAGAAGGATTGGGCGTTGATCAGTATCGATTCCCACGCACGGTGTTCATGCCGGGCGACGTCAGTGATGAGCAGCGTGCCTTCTACACCGAGTTGATGCGCAAGGTCAGTCAGACGCCGGAGTTCAAGGCGTACGTGACGCAGAACGCGCTGGTGCCGACGTTCCTCGAAGGCGATCAGCTAACGGCCTACATCGAGCAGGACACCGCCCGTGTCACACCGGTGTTCAAAGAAGCCGGCTGGCTGCGCAACTGATCGACCTTGCCGCCGCTGACCTGAATGCTAAGGCAGCGGCAGCCACCTTCTGGAGGTGACTCATGTCTCATTCTTCTCAATCGGACTCGCTGGTAAAAACAGGCGTCGTCGAGCTCGGCCTTGCCGCTTTCACTGTGTTGATCGGCGCCGTGGTGATGTTCGGCAGCCTCGAACAAGGCATCGGCTGGGGCGACTCTGGCCCGGAGCCCGGTTATTTCCCGTTCTACATCGGGTTGCTGCTGAGTACGGCGAGCCTGGCCAATGCCGTGCTGACGCTGGTGCGATGGAAACCTTTGAGCATCAGTTTCGTCAGCCGCAGCCAGTTCAAACAGGTGCTGTCGGTGTTCATCCCGATTGCGCTGTTCGTCTGCGTCATGCCGTTCACCGGGATCTACGTCGCGTCGGCGGTGTTCATTGCGTGGTTCATGTGGCGGGACAAGGTCCGCGCAAAACCCTACGGCAAATGGATGATCGGCGGTGTGTCCGGGGGAGCAGTGCTGGCCAGTTACCTGATCTTCGCCTTGTGGTTCAAGGTGCCGCTGGACGCAGGCCCGCTGGATGATCTGCTGACCATGGCCGGGAGATCAATGCGATGAGCGAGTTCGATTCCCTGCTGCAAGGCATGAACCTGATTCTCACGCCCGGCCACATTGGCTTGATGGTGATCGGCGTGCTGCTGGGCATTCTGGTGGGCGTACTGCCCGGCCTCGGCGCGCCAAATGGCGTGGCCCTGTTGCTTCCACTGACGTTTACCATGTCCCCGGTGTCAGCGATCATTCTGTTGTCCTGCATGTACTGGGGGGCACTGTTTGGCGGCTCGATCACCTCGATTTTGTTCAACATTCCCGGTGAGCCGTCATCGGTAGCCACCACGTTCGACGGCTACCCCATGGCCCGCGAAGGCCGGGCTGCCGAGGCGCTGACGGCCGCGTTCAGCTCCGCGTTGATCGGTGCGCTGGCGGGCGTGTTACTGCTGACTTTTCTTTCCACGCGCATCGCGGCCTTCGCCATGACCTTCAGTTCGCCGGAGTTCTTCGCGGTGTACCTGCTGGCCTTCTGCACGTTCATCGGCATGAGCAAAAACCCGCCGCTGAAAACCGTAGTCGCGATGATGATCGGCTTCGCCATGGCGGCAGTCGGCATGGACACCGTGTCCGGCAATCTGCGGCTGACGTTCGACCAACCAGTGCTGATGACCGGGATCAGTTTCGAAGTCGCGGTGATCGGTCTGTTCGGGATCGGAGAAATTCTGTGCACTGTCGAAGAGGGGCTGGTGTTTCGCGGCGAACATGCGCGCATCACGCCAATGGTGATCCTGCGGACCTGGGCCAAGCTGCCGCGCTACTGGTTCACCATTCTGCGCAGCAAGATTGTCGGCTGCTGGATGGGCGTCACGCCGGGCGGTCCTACAGCGGCATCGTTCATGAGCTACAGCATCGCGCGACGCTTCTCGAAGAATCGCGACAACTTTGGCAAAGGCGAACTCGAAGGCGTGATCGCCCCGGAGACTGCGGATCACGCCGCTGGCACCAGCGCCTTGCTGCCGATGCTGACGCTGGGTATTCCCGGCTCGGCCACGGCAGCCGTCATGCTCGGCGGATTGATGATCTGGGGCCTGCACCCCGGCCCGACGCTGTTTGTCGAGCAGCATGATTTTGTGTGGGGCCTGATCGCCAGCATGTATCTGGGCAACGTCGTCAGCCTGATCGTGGTGCTGGCGACCGTGCCGCTGTTTGCCTCGATCCTGCGCATTCCGTTCTCGATCATCGCCCCGATCATCATCATGGTGTGTGCGATTGGCGCGTACTCGGTGCACAACTCGATGTTTGACGTGCTGTTGATGCTGGGCTTTGGCGCCCTGGGCTACCTGTTCAAGAAACTGGGGTATCCGATTGCGCCGCTGGTGCTGGCCGCTGTGCTGGGCGACAAGGCTGAGGACGCGTTCCGCCAGTCGATGCTGTTTTCCGATGGTCAATTGGGCATTTTCTGGTCCAACCCACTGGTGGGCAGCCTGACCACTGCCGCGCTGCTGATGTTGTTCTGGCCACTGATTTCCAGTGGCCTTGGCGCCCTCTTCGGCTGGCGCAACCGTCATGCTTCCAGGCCCAAAACACTGTGATCTCACGCAGGGCTGGCAACGCTCAGGATTTCTTGTCAGGCTCGCCGCAGACTTTATTGCGAGCGAGCCCCATGACCCGAATTCCTGCCGCCAACGTGATTCACAGCCGCCTGCGGCTGCGTCAGCTGCGACTGATGCTGGCATTGCAGGAGTTGGGGTCATTGCGCCGCGCCGCGGACAACATCGGCATGACCCAACCCGCCGCGACCAAGATGCTGCACGAAGCCGAGGATTTGCTCGGCGTCGAGCTGTTCGAGCGTCTGCCGCGCGGGATGCGGGCCACGCCGTTCGGTGAAACCGTCATTTATTACGCACGCATGGTCTTCGCCGAACTCAGCGGGATGCGCGAGGAGCTGGTGGCGCTGGAGTCCGGCAATCTGGGACGCGTGGCAGTCGGGGCCATTCCTGCGCTGGCTTCCGGGCTTTTGACCCGCACCATCGCCACGCTGAAGAAGAGCCACCCGCGCTTGTCCATGAGCATCCAGGTCGACACCAGCGACGTGCTGGTTCAGGCCTTGTTACAGGATCAACTGGACGTGGTACTGGGGCGGATTCCCGCTGGTGCAAGAGCCGAAGAGTTGCTGTTCGACAGCCTGGGTGAAGAGGCGCTGTGCGTGATCGCCGGAGCACAAAACCCGCTGGCCAAGGCCTCCGATCTGAGCTGGGCCACGCTACAGAACGAGACCTGGGTGTTGCAGCAACACCCCAGCCCCATGCGCGCGATCATCAATCAGGTGTTTCACAATGCCCGGGTCGATATCCCCAGCAGCATCGTCGAAACCACCTCGATCATGACCTTGTTGTCCCTCGTGCAGCAGACCGACATGCTCGGTGTCACGCCGGTTTCAGTGGTCGAAGACTATCCAGGCCGTGAGTTGCTGACGGTGCTGCCGATCAGCTTCGAGGCGCGCCTGCCTCCCTACGGCCTGATCACCCGCCGCCACCGGATACAGTCTTCGGCGATGCAGGCGTTCATGAATTCGGTGAAGGCCGAACAACCCATGTGATCACCTGAAGGCATTTTATTCGAGGGTGGGAATGCTCCGTAGGTCCGCGAGAATCTGCGTGTAGGACCGGTCTGAAAACGCCAAAACTCCCCGCCTCAATCACATACACCTTTTACGCACTTCCCTATCCTTGATGGCCTCTTACCTATCAAGGATCGGAACATGGCATTTGATGGATTCATCAAAATCGACGGCATCGCGGGCGAGTCCCTGGACGAGAGGCATAAGGACTGGATAGAAATTGTCGCCTACAACTTTGGCGTCAGTCAGAGCACTTCAGCCACCGCCAGCTCTTCAGGGGGCGCTGGATCAGGGCGCGCCAACCTCACCGATTTCACATTCTCCAAACGCCTCGACACGTCCAGTGCCCGACTGTTCGAAGCCAGTTGCGCGGGCGAGCACATTAAAGAGCTGACACTGTCGCTGCATCGAGCTGGCGGAGAAAAGCTCAAGTATTACGAGGTCAAACTTGAAGAAGTCATCATCTCCGACTTCTCCCAGAGCGGAGAGAGTGGTGAGCCTCTGGAGCACGTCCAGGTCAATTTCGGGCGGATCAATGTCGTTTATACCCAGCAGAAAAGATCGGACGGCAGCGCAGCGGGCAATGTGAGCGGCGGGTGGGACCGTATCGGCAACAAGCGCTATAGCTGATGAGGCGAGCATGAAAAAGCCGTATGCGTTCATCAACAACGAAATGCAGGCCTACGCCACGCTCAAGACGCGCCTGGCCGGTAATGGGAAGTTCGATGTGCTCAATGCGCACATCCACAACGTAGTAGTCATGCCCGGTCAAATTGTGATCGTCGGCGATTACTCGACAACTTCTCTGTGTGAGGAGGAAATCGAACTCATGAAGCTGGCGCAAAACGTACGCCTCAAACTCACCAACAACCTTGCAGGCGCCGACGGTCAAATCATCCGTAATTACGACCTGCTTCAACAGGTATTGGGCTATGGCTCAATCGGCATTGGCGCCGCGACAGGCAGTTGGGGCAAGCACCTTGATGGCGTAAAAAACACACTGGAGGACATCGAGCGGCTGTACAAACTGTCCCTCGCCAGAGGCACGCCTATCGCCCGTCAGGCGTTCATCAATCAGCGCAGTGCCTTGTTCAAGAAACTCGACGCACAACTGGCCGGCATTGCCCGCTGGGGCACGGGTTTGAAGAATGGCGGATCGATCCGAAAGATGCTGGGCCTGTCCACCAAAAGCTATTTGCACACGGGCGAGATACAGGGGTATGCGAAGCGGATTGACGGGGTGGCGAAAGCGGTAAGGATGCTGAACAAAGGCACGGGGATAGGCATCGCGTTAAATATGATGTCGACCTCGCTTGAAATTACCGAGGCTTGTTCGATTGGGCGTAACGATATCTGTGAGAAGTCAATCTATGTCGAAGGTAGCAAGTTAGTTTTAGGCATTGGTTTGGGAATTGCTGGGGGTGCGGCTGCAGCCTATGTCGCCACAGGCACGTGCATTATTGTTCTAGGGGCAGCGACGGGAGGACCAGGCGCCCTCGCGTGCGGAATCGTTGTCGGGGCAGCTGGAGCTTACATAGGCGGAAGGGCTGGCGAAACCGGAGGAGAACTTGTCGGCGAAAAACTGTATGAGTGGTCAAGCAATTGACCTCTTTAGACGATGTAGGGTGGGTCATGATCCTATTCACAAGCATCACAATAAACTTAGGGTTCTTGAAATATTTGCAGATAAAGAAACTGGAAGTTCTTGAGCACATTTTCAAAAACACACAATGGGCACCAAAGTGCCGCAGTAGATTCGGAGAGGGTTTCCTTGGAAAACTGCTAAGGCTAAATAACATAGCGCTGGCAATCATATTTCAGAAAACCCTTATCCGCCGCGGGGAATTCGGAAACGACACTATCGCCCTTATACCGAAAAGCTTAAAAAATCAGGTCCGCTGTGCTTACTTTCATCTCCAGGTTAATGGTATCGGGATAGGGGCTATTTATATAAAAATTTGCTGACATCCACTCAATTTCATAAAACTGAAACCCATATTTTTATAAAAAATCGCTTAATACTGGCCTCCATTCTAATCACCATCGTTACGACACCAGATCACGTTGAGGAAGGAAATTACCGGGACAAAATGCGCTTGAAAATTGCCAGTGTTCAGCGCAACGGACCTATTTTTTCCCCTGGATCACCCTCCATTCGGGAACGCTATGTAGGCCAAAAGCGAATCAACTGTAGGGCATTTCTGAAAGCGCTCAGATGGCCCGACAGCGACTGATAACAGCCCGGGGCATTCCATATCCTTGATGGCACGTTAACCATCAAAGGACTTGGAACATGGCATTTACGGGACAGATTGCGTTCAACGTCACATCGGCAATACGCCTTGTCGACATCGGCGGCCTGCCATGAAAAAGCCTTATGCCTTTATCAATGACCATCTACAGACCTACATCACGTTGAAAACCCGACTGGGAGGCAATGCGCGATTCGATGCGATCAACGGACACATCAAGAACGACGTGGTGATCCCGGGACAACTCGTCATTGTCAGTGATTACTCCAAGCGACCCCCGTCTGCCGAAGAGATCGAACTGATGAGACTGGCCAGTCATGTTCGTCATCAACTGGCCAACGACGTTGCGGGCGGCGACGGCCATGTCATCAGACACTACGACCTGTTGCAGCAAGTGATGGGCTACAGCGCCATCGGCGTTGGCGCGGCAACCGGACGCTGGGACAAACACCTCGCCGAGGTGAAAAAGACACTCGAAGACACTGAGCGGCTGCATAAACTTTCTCTCGTCAACGGCACTTCCATTGCCCGCCAGACTTTCATCAACCAGCGTCGCGCGCTGTTTACCACGCTGGATCAACAGCTTCAGGGCATCGCGTGTTGGGGGGCGGATTTAAACAACTCACAGTCGATCAAAAAGATGCTCGGGACTTCGACGAAAAGTTACCTGCACACTGGCGAACTCCAGGGCTATGTCAAAACCATCGGTGGTGTGGCCAGAGCCGCTCACTGGCTGAAGAAAGGCACGACAATCGGGACGGGGCTGAACAGACTACCGCAGTGTCTGCGCTCAAAGTGGCATGTTCCACCGGGCTTCCCGACGACGCTGAACGCGCCACCGGCATGCGCCGTGCTACATCGGGCAGCTCGCTAGCAGCCGACTACTACCTCGGCGAACACCAGTCCCCTGCGCAGGCGGGCATTTGCGTTGCAGTGTTTGCAACGCCCACCCAAGGTCCGGGCGCACTTGGCTGCGGAATCGTTGCCGGATCGATCGACACATTCGACAAAAGTGCTGTAGGCGAAACTGGCGGTGAGGTATTCGGTGAGTGTCTTCACGAGTGGCGACCTCAGGCGCCCTTCTGCCTCTGAAGCAACGCCCTGATCTTTTGGCAAATGCCCGCTTCGGCGGGCTTTAAATTGAGCACGCCGCGCATCGGAGGATAAAAAACCGAACCAACCTGCACACATTGGCTCTTACGTCCCGATGATTCCCCGTACCCGGCAGTCCGGCAGACGACCGGTCTGGCAGCCGCCGCTCTCTACAGCGACACTCCTTACATCAACAAAGAGGATTCCCACATGCTATGGAAAAAAGGACGTCGCAGTGACAACGTCGTCGATGCGCGCGATGACACGGGCGGTGGCGGCGGCGGTGGGATGCGCATCGGTGGCAAGGGGCTGGGCATTGGCGGGATTGTGATCATCGTCGCGTTTGGGTTGTTGACCGGCCAGGACCCTATGCAGATTCTCGGGCAGATCACCGGGCAAACGGGTCAGTCCACTGCGGTCGACCCGCAAACCCGACAAGCGCCCCCGGCTAATGATGAGCAAGCGGATTTTGTCCGGGCGATTCTCGGCGACACCGAAGATACGTGGGGCCAGATCTTTCAACAGGCCGGGCGCCAGTACAAAAATCCGACTTTGATTCTGTTCCGCGGCCAGGTGCAGTCCGCCTGCGGCTTTGCGTCCTCGGCCAGTGGCCCGTTTTACTGCCCGGCTGATCAGCGCGTTTATCTGGATATGGAGTTCTTCCGCGAAATGTCACAGCGCTTCAAGGCCAGTGGAGATTTCGCTCAGGCGTACGTGATCGCGCATGAAGTGGGGCACCATGTGCAGACGTTACTGGGTGTTTCGGATAAAGTGCAGGCAGCGCGTCAGCGTGGCCAACGCATGGAAGGCGATAACGGTCTGCTGGTGCGCCAGGAGTTGCAGGCTGACTGCCTTGCCGGTGTCTGGGCATTCAATGCGCAGAAGCGTTTGAACTGGCTTGAACCCGGCGATATTGAAGAGGCGCTGAACGCGGCGAACGCCATTGGCGACGACCATTTGCAGCAACAAAGCCAAGGCCGTGTCGTGCCGGACTCATTCACTCACGGATCGTCCGCCCAACGTGTTCGCTGGTTCAAGACCGGCTTCGCCCAGGGTCAAATAAACCAATGCGATACATTCGCCGCCAAGAGCCTCTGATCACATGATGAAACCGCTTTCGATCCTGTTGTTGGGTTCCCTGATGAGCATCACAGCTCATGCTGCGGATCAGGCGGTCAAATCCATCAGCCCGGATCGGCTGTTGATCAATGGCACCAGCCAGGCAACCCTGGGCCTGAGCCAAAGCTGGACGCGCCCCAGCCCTCAGATCCAGAGGGTCGTCATTGTTTTTCACGGTCAACTGCGCAACGCCCAGACGTATTTGCGCAGTGTGGAGCGCGCGGCAAATCAGTCGCACCAGCGGCCTAAAACGCTGTTGATCGCGCCGCAGTTTCTCGATGAGAAGGACGTGACTGCGCACCATTTGCCGGACACTGTGCTGCGCTGGCACGCCAATGACTGGATGGCGGGCGATAAATCCCAGGGCGCCAAAGCGGTCAGTTCGTTCGTGGTGATCGATCACATTCTCAAGCGCTTGAGCGACAGCAAGCTGTTCCCCAATCTGAAGGAAATTGTGATCGCCGGGCACTCCGGTGGCGCGCAGGTGGTGCAACGCTATGCATTGATCGGTGGCCGAGAAGATGCGCTGATGAAGAAGGAAGGCATCCGTCTGCGTTATGTGATTGCTAATCCGTCGTCCTATGCGTATTTCGATGCTCAGCGTCCACGGCCCGTTGATGCGACCAGTTGCCCGACTTTCGACACCTGGAAATACGGGATGAATAAGCTGCCCGCTTACGCCGAGAAGGACACAGCAGCGGAACTGGAAGCGGCCTACGTCAAGCGCGACATCACGTACTTGCTGGGTGAGAAGGACATCGACCCCAATCATCCAGCGCTGGACAAGGACTGCGGTGCCGAGGCTCAAGGGCCATTCCGTCTGGCGCGTGGCAAAAACTATTTCGACTACCTCACCAAACGCCACCCGGAAGGGCTGAACCAGCGGTTGGTTGAAGTGCCCGGCGTGGGGCATAACGGCGACGAGATGTTCACCTCGCCGGAAGGACAAGCCGCACTGTTTAAACCGTTTTAGACACCAGCACGTCAGCCAACATAGCTCTGTAGGGGCCAACTTGTTGGCGAGACGGCCTCAGCGTGCAGGCCGCCACGCGAATGAATTCGCGCCTACAGACAGCCAGATGCAGGCGGCGCGTCGAGCAGCGCCAACAGCGCTGCGCAGTCTTCGACGTGCCAGTCGGTCAATTCCGGCCATGGGTTTTCCGGCAGGTTGACCAACACCGTCTGGGTCCCCGCCGCACGACCGCAGGCGAGATCGAAGCGGTAATCACCGACCATTACCATCTGCGATGGATCGACATTCCAGGCGCTGGCGAGCTTCAGCAGACCACCGGGATCAGGCTTGTGCGGCGCTTCGTCACGGCCCAGAACATCCTCGACCGCAAAGCAATCCGCCAGGCCGATAGCCGCAAGGGTCACATGCGCCAGTTCGCGAGCATTGCGCGTCAGAATGCCCAGCCTGATACCACGCGACGCCAGCGCGCGCACCAACTCAACGGCGCCCGGCGCGGGTTTTGAAGCGATTGCCAGATCGCGCTCATGCTCGAGCAACCACGCGTGCTTGGCGGCACTTTCCTCGGCGGGCAGCGCAGCAAGGTAGGTCAGAATATCGTCTGCCAGAGGGATATCCAGGGCCCGTTTGATCGCCTCAAAATCATGCACGGCGAGTGTCAGCGTGCCGTCCATGTCGAACACCCAGTGGCGCAGATGCGTCAGGCTCATACCCAATCCTTACGATGACGAATGAGACCTTCCTGGCTGACCGAGGCGACTAAACGCCCCGCACGGTCGTAAACACTGCCACGCGAGAACCCTCGGGAATTACCCGCCCATGGGCTGTCCATCACATACAGCAGCCATTCATCGGCACGCAGGTCCGCGTGAAACCACAACGAATGATCGAGACTGGCGATTTGCATGTCCTTCTGCCAGACCGTTTTGCCGTGCGGCAGCAACGAAGTTGTCAGCAGATTGAAGTCCGACGCGTAGGCGAGCAGGTATTTGTGTAGCGCGGGGATGTCCGGCAACGTGCCATCGGCGCGAAACCAGATGTACTTCACCGGATCGCCAGGTTCAGGGTTATAGGGGTCGGACTCTGTCACCGGGCGAAACTCGATGGGCTTGGGGCACAGCAGCTTGTCTTTCATGTGCGCCGGGATCAGGTGTTCTCGCTGGCGCATCAGTTCAAGTTCCGATGGCAGGTTTTCAGGTCCGACCACATCGGGCATCTGGCTTTGATGATCAAAGCCCTGCTCGTCATATTGAAAAGAGGCGCTGCACGTGAAAATAGGATGGCCCTTCTGAATGGCCGTGACGCGACGCGTGCTGAAACTACCGCCGTCACGCACACGGTCAACCTGATAAACCACAGGCAACAACGCATCGCCAGGGCGCAGAAAGTAGCCGTGCAGTGAATGGACATGTCGCGCATCTTCGACCGTCTGACTGGCGGCCGATAATGACTGGCCCAACACCTGACCGCCGAACAGCTGGCGAAAACCCAGGTCCTGGCTACGCCCGCGAAAGAGGTTTTCTTCGATCGGTTCAAGGCTTAACAGCGACACCAGATCATCCAGCATATGGCTCATTCAGGGCTCCTCATCAAAAATATCCCGCATAAAACAACGCCGCGCACAGTCAGTGGCGGCGGTCCGCGTCGTTCGCACGGCGGGTTGAGCGAAATGATACAGGGGTTTGTAGGCCGATTCCCAAGCAGCATGACGTTGTTCGCGACTACAGCGTGGCCAGCCATTGTTGACGACTGATCCGGTATAACACGTGAGGTTTAAGCGGGTGGGCTTGCGCCACATTAGGGTGGAGGAAGTCATCGTCAGGGTTGTGGTGCATGCCAATCGCCTGCATGACCTTCTGCGACGGCAGATTGCTCACCGCCGTGAACGAGACGATTTCGTCGAGATCAAGGTGCTCAAAACCACAGCCCATGGCGGTCCACGCCGCTTCGCTGGCAAATCCCAACCCCCAGTGCTCACGGGCCAGACGCCAGCCGATTTCAACCGCCGGCGTGAAGTGCGCATCAAAGCCCACCACACACAGCCCCGTGAAACCGATGAACTCACCGGTGTCCTTACGCTCCAGCGCCCACAGTCCGAAGCCGTACTCGGCAAAATGCCCGCGCACACGCCCGATCAGCTTGGCGCTTTCGAGGCGGCTCAAGGGCGCTGGAAAAAATTTCATCACCTGTGGATCAGCACACATCTGCGCGAACGCTGGCAAATCATCATCTCGCCACTGCCGCATCAACAGACGCGCGCTGTTGAGCTCGACTATCGGTTCCATCGAACATCTCCCTTCCCCAGCCCGTCATTGACTCACCAGTGCCGCGCCCGGCACAGCGTTTAAGGCTGTGCGGCGCCAGACAATGCTGGCAAGATCCGCCTTCGACTCGCACTCATAAACAAAATGACCCTGCCGCTCATCTACCACGAAGACTACAGCCCGGCGTTCCCGGCTGATCATCGCTTTCCGATGGACAAGTTCCGTTTGCTGCACGACCACCTTATCGACAGCGGCGTGACCACGGATGCTCAATTGTTTCGTCCGCAGATTTGTCCTGACGACATTCTTGCGCTCGCACATGACCCTGCCTATATCCGCAGGTACATGGACGGCGATCTGTCCCGCGAGCATCAGCGCCGACTCGGCCTGCCGTGGAGCGAGGACCTCGCCCGCAGAACCGTTCGCGCTGTCGGTGGTTCGCTGCTAACCGCAGAGAAAGCGCTGCAGCATGGGCTGGCCTGTCATCTGGCCGGGGGCACGCATCACGCGCATTACGACTACCCGGCCGGATTTTGCATTTTCAATGATCTGGCAGTAATCAGCCGATACCTGCTGGAAAGCGGGCGCGTGGGCCGGGTGCTGATTTTTGACTGCGATGTGCATCAGGGCGACGGCACCGCCCGCATTCTTGCCGGTACCGAAGACGCGATCACGGTCTCGCTGCACTGCGAGAAAAACTTCCCGGCGCGCAAGGCGCAAAGCGACTGGGATATCCCGCTGCCGATGGGCATGGGCGACGAGGCTTATCTGACCGTCGTAGACGACACGCTCAATTACCTGCTGCCGTTTTATAAGCCGGATCTGGTGCTGTATGACGCAGGTGTGGACGTGCACAAAGATGACGCGCTTGGCTATCTGAAGCTTACCGACGAAGGGGTGGCCAGACGGGACGAATCAGTCCTGCGCCATTGTCTGGCGCGCGGCATCCCGGTGATGGGCGTAATCGGCGGCGGTTACAGCAAGGACCGCCAGGCGCTGGCGCGGCGTCACGGGATTTTGCATCACAGTGCGCAACGAGTGTGGGTGTCTGAGGGGTTGTAGCAGCCCGTTCTAGCAAGTGCGGCACGATTGCCCAGCGCCGCCAGGCCAGCCACGTTACCCACAACCGCTGTGGAGCCGCCTGTGGATAACCTGAGCGCAACGCTGCGCACCTCATGTTCCCCGTGGCCTGGCGAGCGCTGTACGTTTTTTGCTCAATAGTTGTCCACAGGTGGCTCGTTTGCCGTACGCGTCCGGTAGAATGCGCGGCCTCACCCACCACGCCGCGTGTGCCATGACCTCAAAAACCCCCTCCTCCGCTCAATCAGTAGCCATTATCGGTGGCGGCCCCGCTGGCTTGATGGCGGCTGAAGTGCTGAGCCAGGCAGGTTTCAGTGTTGAGGTGTATGACGGCATGCCTTCGGTGGGGCGTAAATTTCTGCTGGCAGGCGTGGGCGGCATGAACATCACCCACTCGGAGGCTTACCCCGCGTTCGTGTCGCGCTATGCCGAACGCGCCCCCATGATCGCCCCGTTGCTGCGGGGGTTTGGTGCAGACGCGCTGTGTGAGTGGATTCATGGCTTGGGCATTGAAACCTTCGTTGGCACCTCGGGCCGGGTATTCCCCACCGACATGAAAGCCGCGCCACTGCTGCGTGCCTGGCTCAAGCGTTTGCGCGAGAGCGGCGTGGTTATCCACACCCGGCATCGCTGGCTTGGATGGAATGCCGACGGCAGTCTGCGTATCGCACACGCCGAAAGTGAATCAGCCCATAAACCTGCGGCGACATTACTGGCATTGGGCGGGGCCAGTTGGTCCAGGCTAGGTTCTGACGGCACCTGGGTCCAACTGCTGCAGGCGCAAGGCGTAGAGATCGCAGCGTTGCAAGCTGCCAACTGTGGTTTCGAAGTGACGGCATGGAGCGAGCTGATGCGCAGCAAGTTCGGTGGCGCTCCGCTGAAAAACATCGCCATCGGCCTGGAGGGGCAAACCCTGCGACTGGGCGAATGTGTGCTCACTGAAACAGGCATCGAAGGCAGCTTGATTTACGCGTTGTCTGCGCAGATTCGTGAGGCTATCAACCAACAGGGTTCTGCCACCGTTGAGATCGATATGCTGCCTGGCAAAGCGCTCGGCGACGTACAAAAGGCCCTGAGCAAACCGCGCGGCTCGCGCTCCATGTCCAAGCACCTGCACAGTCAGCTCAACATTGATGGCGTCAAAGCCGCTTTGTTGCGCGAGTTGGCACCTCGGGAAGCGTTCGACGACCCGACGCGGCTGGCGCAGGCGATCAAGGCGCTGCCGCTGACGCTGATCAAGCCCCGCCCCATCGATGAAGCCATCAGCACCGCCGGGGGTGTGAGGTTTGAAGCCATGAACCCGCAACTCATGCTGAACGCCCTGCCCGGCGTGTTTTGCGCAGGAGAAATGATCGACTGGGAAGCGCCCACCGGCGGCTATCTGCTGACAGCATGCATGGCCAGCGGTCGAACGGCAGGCTTGGGCATAGCGCAATGGCTACGTCGTGGCTGACCCTATCCAGCAATGATCAACACGGTGTATGTCCGGCGAGGCGGTCAATTCGAAAGTTCCGAAACATCGAGATTTATTTGCCGGCACACTCATTCAGATATCACCCAGCCAGCCGATAGCAAGGGCTACATGATCCTGTTGCTGGCACTAACAAGAAAAACTTCCAGCGTAACGATTGGCAAATAGACGTTCCGGAGGTTTAGATGAAAAGCTGGTTTGCAAACATCAGCGTCAACATGAAACTGGCATTGGGATTCGGCATCGTGCTGGTTTTCACGGCCATGCTGGCACTCACTGGCTGGACCAGCCTGGCAAGCCTGATCGACCGCAGTGACCGGATGAACGACATCTCGGACCTCAGCGAACAACTGACCAAACTGCGTGTGGCACGCCTGCAATACATGCTCACCAATGGTGACGACACTGCCGCGCAAACCGTGCAGACCGCGATGGACGGTTACAAAAACCAGCAACAATCGCTGCAATCAAGTTTCTCCAACCCGCTCAACGTGAAGACGTTGACCGCTTTGTCGGAACAGATCGCGAGCTATCAGACATCCTTCAGCAGAATGCGGGAAGGGTACCGCGTCAGCGCCACCGTTCGGGCCGAGATGGGCGTGAACGCGCTCAAGGCTGCTGAGCTGATCGCAGCGATCAACGATGACGTCCTGCGCCTTGATCCGACCGACGAACAGCGTTTCGCGAAGTATCAGGCCATCCTCAAGGCCAAAGAAGACTTGATGCTGGTCCGTTACGAAGTGCGCGGCTACACCGCCAGCCCGAACGCCAAGACCGAAGAAGCGGCGATGCTCCAGCTCGGCACCGCGATCAAGGACATCGCTCCGCTCAGCGCTGCTTTTTCCGATACACAGACTGACCGGATCAAACAGCTGGAATCGGCACTGCTTGCCTACCGCACTTCGGTGCAGGGCTTCCAGACGGCCAACGCTCAGATCGTTGCGGCGCGCACCGAAATGACCGATCAAGGCAGCGCCATCGTCAAACTCAACGCAGGGCTGCACGACATCCAAAAGAACCTGCGCGACGCCGATAGCAGCAGCGCACGGACCATGCAGATTGCCGGCACCTTGCTGGCGCTGATCTTCGGTGCTTTGGCGGCGTTGATCATTACTCGACAGATCACTCGCCCACTTCAAGAAACACTGGCTGTGGTAGACCGCATTGCTTCCGGCGATCTGTCGCATTCCATGGTTGTTACCCGCCGCGACGAACTCGGCGTATTGCAGCAAGGCATTCAGCGGATGGGGGCCACCTTGCGCGAGCTGATTGGCGGCATTCGTGACAGCGTGACGCAAATCGCCAGCGCCGCCGAAGAGCTGTCGGCCGTGACCGAACAGACCAGCGCCGGGGTTAACAGCCAGAAGGTCGAGACTGATCAGGTGGCCACCGCGATGCACGAGATGACCGCCACCGTGCAGGAGGTTGCGCGCAACGCCGAGCAGGCGTCGGTTGCTGCATCGGCAGCGGATCAACAGGCCCGCGAAGGTGACAAAGTGGTCGGTGAGGCCATCGCACAGATCGAAAAGCTGGCCGCAGAAGTGGGTCGTTCTTCAGAAGCGATGACCCTGCTGGAGCAGGAAAGCGACAAGATTGGCAAAGTCATGGACGTTATCAAGGCAGTCGCCCAGCAAACCAATCTGTTGGCGCTCAACGCAGCCATTGAGGCCGCACGCGCTGGCGAAGCCGGTCGTGGCTTTGCGGTGGTGGCCGATGAGGTTCGGGGCCTTGCCCAGCGGACCCAGCAATCGACCGAAGAGATCGAAGGCTTGGTTGCCGGCTTGCAAAACGGCACCCGCCAAGTCTCCGATATCATGTTAAGCAGCCGGACACTGACCGACAGCAGCGTCCAGTTGACTCGCAAGGCAGGCTCGTCGCTGGAAAGCATTACCCTGACCGTGTCCAACATTCAGGCGATGAACCAGCAGATTGCCGCCGCTGCGGAGCAACAAAGCTCTGTGGCAGATGAAATCAGCCGAAGCATCATCAACGTGCGCGACGTGTCTGAACAGACCGCTGCCGCCAGCGAAGAAACCGCCGCCTCAAGCGTCGAACTTGCCCGCCTGGGCAATCAATTGCAGATGCTGGTCAGCCACTTCAAGGTCTGATCAAACACCCGTCTCCGGGCCTCGACAGGCCCGGTGCAGGTTTCCCCGCTTTATCCCTCAGCGCTTTTTCTGACTTGCTCCCGATTGGCTAATTCTTTTGGGGGATTGCGCAGGCGCGTCGCCTTTTAGAAAATCCTCCCCGATACAGCTTTCAACGCCTCCCCCAACGCATACCGCCCTGGTCAGACAATTAAGGGATTTACTCGTCGCCCATTTGCCACATACTGCCCGCGCTCGTCTTTGTCTTCATTTTTAGAATCATCTTCATCATTGTCAGGTTCATATTCGTGAAAAAAATCATTCCGCTGTTGTTGTCCGCTGCCATCGGTTTCGCGCCTGCTGCCTTCGCCAAAGCCGTCGCCACCCCCGCTCCCGTGCAACTGATCGTGCTCAGCTCGGGCGGTGTCATGAGCGCTTTCCAAGCCATCACCCCGGATTACGAACAGCGCGTTGGCGTCAAGCTGCTGGCCGAAGCTGCGCCGTCCATGGGCGCGACGCCGCAGACAATCCCCAATCGGTTGGCGCGCCGCGAACCTGCCGACGTGGTGCTGATGGTGAGTTCTGCGCTGGACAAGTTAATCAAGGATGGTCAAGTCGACCCAAAAACCCGCGTGGACATTGGTAAGTCCTACATCGCCATGGCTGTCCGTCACGGCGCGCCGAAGCCTGATATCAGCACCATGGAGGCGTTCAAGCAAACCCTGTTAAACGCCAAAAGCATCGCTTATTCCGACAGCGCCAGCGGGGTTTACCTGTCACGTGTGCTGTTCAATCAGATGCACATCGCCGACCGCATCAAGGACAGGAGCCAGATGATCGCGGCGCTTCCGGTGGGAGAATCCGTTGCGCGGGGCGAGGCAGAAATAGGCTTTCAGCAATTGAGCGAATTGAAGCCGGTAGAGGGCATCGACATTATCGGTCTGATCCCAGATCAGGCTCAGCAGATGACCCTTTACTCGGCAGGCGTCGTCAGCCAGAGCAAACACCCGGAGCAGGCCAAGGCACTTGTCGACTTTTTGGGATCAGGCGCAGCAGCACCGGCGATTAAAAACAGCGGGCTAGATCCAATCGCCAAGTAAAACCCGGACCGCGGTTCGCCAACAGACTCTGTAGGCGCGAATTCATTCGCGGGGCGTCGGTTCTGACTCAATTCGAACGACGCTTCGCCAACAAGTTGGGGCAGTTCAGAGGACGATCAGGTCAGCGACAGCTCGATCAACTCGCCTCGCACAGCCATGCCTTCGACATGCAACACGCCCACCGTAATCGGCAGCTTGAAGCGGCGCGGTCCAGCGCTGCCGGGGTTGATGAACAGCACGCCGTCCCGGTGCTGCTGAAGTGGCTTGTGCGAATGCCCGGTGACGACCACCCGCACGTCTTGCGCCAACATCTTAGGCACGTCCGCCAGAATATGCGTGACGTAAATAGCCACTTCGCCTGCTCGCAGCGTGGCCTCGAAGGGCACATCCGCAGCCCAGGCGTCATCCTTGTCGTTATTGCCACGCACGACAGTCAACGGCGCAATCAGCCGCAGTGCTTCGAGGATCTCGGGCTTGCCGATGTCCCCCGCGTGGACGATGTGGTCGCACCCGTGCAAGGCTTCCAGTGCTTGCGGCCTTAGCAGGCCGTGGGTGTCAGAGATCAATCCGATTTTCATGAGCGCTGATTGGCCTGTGCAGGGGAAGTGCGCGCCTGCACGCGCTTCATGCTGATCATTGCCAAGAGGGCAATGACCGCCACCAGCGATGCAAAAAACTCCCCCACATGCCGCAAGCCAAACGCGTGGACGCTAAATCCGACAGCGATCACCGGCACGGAAATCGAGATGTACATCACCACAAAATACGCGGAGGTCACGGCAGCCTTGTGGTCCGGTGGGCTGTTGGCGCTTACCGCGCCCATGCCTGCCCGAAAAATCATGCCCTGCCCCATGCCCGCGATGAAGCCTGCCAACCCCAACAGCAGCAACTGCTCGGTGGCAATGCTCAGACCCAGACACATCACGCCGACGATCAGCGCCAGACATCCCAGCGTCATGTGCCGCTGCGGTGGCAGCCATTGCAGCGCAGCCTGGCCTATGATCGAGGCGACAAAGAACAGTCCGATCACCGCCCCGATCAACAAACCGCTGCTCTGGCCCATCAGCTGGATCATCACCGACGGCACCATGCAGGTGAACAGGCCGACAACGCTGAACCCCGCAAGCCCCGCAATGGAAGCCGAAATGAACACACTGCGCACCGAAGGCGGAATAGACAGCTTTTGGATACTCAATCGCAGCGTGGGTGGGCGGGTAACCGTCTCCCGGGCAAGAAGAACGCCCACTGCCGCCAATAACAAGAAGGCCAGATGCACGTAGAAAATAAGGTGCAGAGGATCAGGTAAATGCTGCGAGGTCAGGCCAGCCAACAGCGGACCCAGGCCCAGCCCCAACATGTTTGCGGCGGTGGCGATCAGCGTGGCGCGCTTGCTCCAGCGTTCGGGCGCAAGCTCAATCACCGCGACGGTGGCAGTACCGGTCATGATTCCGGCGGAAAACCCTGAAAACAGTCGCCCGATCAGCAGACCGCCAATCGAGTCGGTGTACAGGAAAATCACCGCGCTGATCGCGCCCATCAACAATCCGGCGCCCAACAGAGGCCTGCGCCCCAACTGATCGGACCAACTGCCGACAGCCAACAACGCGGCAATCACGCCCGCTGCGTAAATAGAAAAAATGATCGTCACCCAGCTCGCATCGAAACCCAGGTGCTGCTGATAAATGGCGTAAAGCGGCGTAGGCAGCGTCGTGCCCAGCATGGCGATCAACAGTGCACACGCCACCAGAATGAAGTCGCGTGTCGAAGATGATGCAGCCTGGGTCATGGGATCGCCCTGAGAACGGATAAAGAATTCGCCCATTATCCGCCGATGTCAGCGCGGTTCTGGAAACAAAATTACACACCCGCATTGACCCATCGACAAACCTGTAGGTTCACCTGGTGGGTTGCCCCACCCGGATCGCCCGATTACACCGATGAAAACGATGACACTTCAGAGTTGCCAGAAGGCGACTCACCACCTGCGCGTGCTAGCCTTACGCAACAACATAACGAAAGTGACTGTCCGGCATGTTATTTCGATTACAGGCAGCCAGCCGCCCATGAGTAAAAAAACCCCTGTCACCATTTCCGACATCGCACGGCGCGTGAACATGACGCCGGTGACGGTTTCCCGTGCGCTGAACAAGCCTGATCTGGTCAAACCCGCCACCCTGGCACGCATTCTGGAGGTTGCGCAGGAGCTCGATTACGTCCCAAATGCCTTTGCGCGCAGTCTCAAGCGCAGTGAGAGCATGATCATCGGTGTGATCACCGCCTCGGTCGACAACCCGTTTTACAGCGAGATGATCAAAGCCATTTCCCGCGAAGCTAAAAAGCATGGCTACACCATCATGCTGGTCGACACCGATGGCTCGGAAGAGCTGGAAAACAAAGCGGTCGACACGCTGCTGAGCTATCGCGTGGCAGGGATCGTGCTGTCGCCGGTTTCAGACGAACCTGATTACCGACCGCCGTACCTGAACCGCCTGAGTAACGGCGACATGCCGGTGGTGCAACTGGACCGGGCCCTGAAAGACAGTCCGTTCAGCCATGTGGTGCTGGATAACTATCACAGCGGCCTGAAAGGCGCGCGTTATCTGTTGGCGCAAAACCCGCAGATGCAACGCCTGCTGGTGCTGACGGGCCCTGCGCATTCACGCATCTCCGAAGAGCGCCTCAAGGGCGTAAAAGCGGCGCTGGCCGAACGCGGGAAGCCGGTACATCTGGATGTGTTCGCCGGGGACTACACCCTGGAACCGTCGTACCAGAACACGCTGCGCTACCTGCGCGAACAGCGCAGGCCCGACGCGATCTTCGGTTTCAATCAGTTGATCACCCTGGGCGCGATGAAAGCCCTGCGCGACCAGAACATCGGCTTTGAGACCGTCACCCTCTGCGGCATCGACCGTCTGCCGTTCGGCGATATCTTTGGCATCCCGATCGCCTGCATCGCCCACGATGCGTCATTGGCGGGGAGCAGTGCCGTGCGAATGTTGCTTGAGCGGATTCAGGACCGGACTCTGCCAAAGAGCAAAGTGGTGATCGTCGGCGAACTGGAAAACGGCGCGAGCCTTTGACCGCGCGACAAAGGGGCTAAAGATCCCGATGCATTCATGCCACCATGTCGGCCCTTGAATACGCACCCCGGCATGCTGCCATTACGCGCAGCCAATGCCCTGGCGCGAGACCAATAACAGTGAGGATTCGTACCATGCAAGACGTCGTAATCGTTGCCGCTACCCGCACCGCGGTCGGCAGTTTCCAAGGCTCTCTGGCGAATATTCCTGCCGTTGATCTGGGCGCTGCGGTCATCCGCGAACTGCTGGCTCAAACCGGTCTGGACGGGGCTCAGGTCGATGAAGTGATCATGGGCCAGGTGCTGACCGCAGGCGCTGGCCAAAATCCTGCGCGCCAGGCAGCGATCAAAGCAGGACTGCCATTTACGGTACCTGCCATGACCCTGAACAAGGTCTGCGGATCAGGCCTCAAAGCCTTGCATCTGGCGACCCAGGCGATTCGCTGCGGGGACGCAGAGATCATCATCGCCGGCGGTCAGGAAAACATGAGCCTGTCCAATTACGTGATGCCGGGCGCGCGCACCGGTCTGCGCATGGGCCATGCAACGATGATAGACACGATGATCAGTGACGGTTTGTGGGATGCGTTCAACGACTTTCACATGGGGATCACGGCCGAAAACCTGTCGGAAAAGTACGACATCAGCCGTGAGGCGCAAGACGCCTTCGCCGCGGCGTCGCAACAGAAAGCAACCGCCGCGATTGAGGCCGGTCGTTTCATCGAAGAAATCACTCCCATCCTGATTCCTCAGCGCAAAGGCGATCCGCTGTCCTTCGCCACGGACGAACAGCCGCGCGCGGGCACGACCGCTGAATCTCTGGGCAAGCTTAAACCCGCGTTCAAGAAAGACGGCACCGTGACCGCAGGCAACGCTTCGTCGCTGAACGATGGCGCCGCGGCGGTAATCCTGATGAGCGCTGCGAAAGCTCAAGCGTTGGGCTTGCCAGTACTGGCACGCATCGCAGCGTATGCCAATGCCGGCGTCGACCCTGCAATCATGGGCATTGGCCCGGTGAGCGCGACACGTCGATGCCTGGACAAGGCAGGCTGGTCACTTGCCGACCTGGACTTGATCGAAGCCAACGAAGCCTTCGCCGCACAATCGCTGTCGGTCGGCAAAGAGCTGGGTTGGGACATGAACAAGGTCAACGTCAATGGCGGTGCAATCGCCTTGGGCCACCCGATAGGTGCATCGGGCTGCCGCGTGCTGGTGACGTTGCTCCACGAGATGATCAAGCGCGATGCGAAAAAAGGCCTGGCCACCCTGTGCATAGGCGGCGGCCAGGGCGTGGCGCTGGCGCTCGCCCGGTAAACCAGAAAACCCCTTGGAGCCAACTTGTTGGCGAAGCGATCTGACGGTGTGACCACGATCCGACGCCTCGCGAATGAATTCGCTCCTACAGATTCAGTGCTCGACAGGACTCTGCAGAAGCTAACTTGTTGGCGATTGCGGTTAAAGCACGCCTCTCCTCACTGCCAGCCAAACCGGCGCACATAGAAGCCCTTCACGGCTTGAGTCAGCGCAACATACGCCAGCAAAATCACAGGCAGTATCACGAAGTAAAGCGGTGGCAGCGCCTCCAGTTTGAAGTAGTGCGCCAGCGGTCCCATCGGCAGGAAAATCCCGACGGCCATGATCACCCCCGTCATGATCATCAACGGCATTGCTGCACGGCTCTGCAGGAACGGGATTTTCGGGGTACGGATCATGTGCACCACCAGCGTTTGCGTCAGCAGACCGACAACGAACCACCCCGACTGAAACAGCGTCTGGTGCTCAGGCGAATTGGCGCCGAACACGTACCACATGACCACAAACGTGGTGATGTCGAAAATCGAGCTGATCGGCCCGAAGAACAGCATGAAGCGGCCCACCTCCGAAGGCTGCCAGCGCTGCGGTTTTTTCAGCAGTTCGTCGTCGACGTTGTCGAACGGAATGGCAATCTGCGAAATGTCGTACAGCAGGTTTTGCACCAGCAGATGCATCGGCAGCATCGGCAGGAACGGAATGAATGCGCTGGCGACCAGCACCGAGAACACGTTTCCGAAGTTGGAGCTGGCCGTCATTTTGATGTACTTGAGCATGTTGGCGAACGTGCGCCGCCCTTCCAGCACGCCCTCCTCCAGCACCATCAGGCTTTTTTCCAGCAGGATGATGTCAGCCGCCTCTTTGGCAATGTCCACCGCACTGTCCACCGAAATGCCGATGTCTGCGGTGCGCAATGCAGGCGCGTCGTTGATGCCGTCGCCCATGAAGCCCACCACGTGCCCGTTGGCCTTGAGCAGACGCACGATGCGTTCTTTGTGCGAGGGCGTGAGCTTGGCGAACACGTTGGTGGTTTCCACCGCGACCGCCAACTCGGCATCGCTCATGCGCTCGATATCAGCGCCCATCAGCAAGCCCTGACGCTCCAGGCCGACTTCACGGCAAATCTTGGCCGTGACGCGCTCGTTGTCGCCGGTCAGGACCTTGACCGCAATCCCGTGCTCAGCAAGTGCTTTGAGGGCGGGCGCAGTGCTTTCCTTCGGTGGATCGAGAAACGCGACGTAGCCGATCAGCGTCATGTCGCTCTCGTCCGCGAGGCCATAGGTTTCGCGACCCGACTCCATAGACCGAGCAGCCACCGCCACCACGCGCAAGCCTTCTTCATTGAACGCCGCCGTCACCTCCAGAATCCGTGCAAGCAGCTCTGCGCTCAGCGCTTCTTCTTCGTCGCCATGGCGCACTCGCGCGCAGACGCTTAGCACTTCCTCCAGCGCGCCTTTGCAGATCAGCAGATGTGGATGGTCGTGTTCAGCCACCACCACCGACATCCGGCGGCGGTTGAAATCGAACGGCACCTCGTCGATTTTGCTGAACGCCGTGCCGACCTGCAGCTCACTATGGACCTCCACATGCTCCAGCACGGCCACGTCCAGCAGGTTTTTCAGACCGGTCTGGTAGTAGCTATTGAGGTAGGCCATTTCCAGAACGTCGTCGGATTCATCGCCCCACACGTCTACATGGCGTGCGAGAAATATCTTGTCCTGCGTCAGAGTGCCGGTCTTGTCAGTGCACAACACGTCCATTGCGCCGAAGTTCTGGATCGCATCCAGCCGTTTGACGATGACCTTTTTGCGTGACAGGAAGACCGCCCCTTTTGCCAGCGTAGAGGTGACAATCATCGGCAGCATTTCCGGGGTCAGCCCGACCGCGATGGACAGCGCGAACAGCAGCGCTTCCATCCAGTCGCCCTTGGTGAAGCCGTTGATGAACAACACCAGCGGCGCCATCACGAACATGAAACGAATCAACAGCCAGCTGACTTTGTTGACGCCCGACTGGAAAGCCGTGGGCGCACGATCTGTGGCGCTGACACGCTGGGCGAGCGCGCCGAAATAGGTGTTGTTGCCGGTGGTGAGAATCACGCCGGTTGCCGCGCCGGAGACTACGTTGGTGCCCATGAACAGGATGTTCTCAAGGTCCAGCGGGTTGCCGGTCTGAGTGCCCTGACGCCGGGGAAACTTCTCAACGGGCATGGACTCACCCGTCATGGCGGCCTGGCTGACAAACAAGTCTTTGGCGGTCAGCACGCGGCAATCGGCAGGGATCATGTCACCTGCGGACAATACGATCATGTCGCCCGGCACCAACTGCTTGATCGGCAATTCGATCCGCTGAGACCTGCCACCGGAGGGCGCGAACCCAGTGTCATCATCGGCGCGACGCAACACCGTGGCGGTATTGCTGACCATCGCCTTCAGCGCATCGGCCGCCTGGTTGGAACGTGCTTCCTGCCAGAACCGCAGCAGCGTCGACAGCACCACCATCGAGAAGATGACGGTGGCGGCCTTCATGTCCTCGGTCAGCCACGAAATGAATGCCAACAAGGTCAGCAGCAGGTTGAACGGGTTTTTGTAGCACTGCCACAAATGCACCCACCATGGCAGTGGTTGCTCGTGTTCGACTTCGTTGAGGCCATGTCGCTGACGCAGGGTCAACGCCTGAGCCTCGGTCAGGCCATCAGCGTGGCTGCCGAGTTGGCTGAGTAATGTCTCGGCATCGCTGCTCGCGCCTTTGGTCAGGGTTTGCGCCAGCGTCGGCGGTACTTCGCGGCTGACGGTTGTGTCGGTCAGGCTGTCGAGCATGGCCAGGCGACGGAAGTGCCGGCCGAGGTGCCGGTTCTGCAGGAAGCCTGCGAAGAACTCTTTCAGGAGGGTGAGTTTCATGGCTATTGCCCCGAGCTGAAGGTGTGTCACTGGAACCTTGAGCAGGCACGACCGACCCGAAGCCCTGCCGCGTTCCGCTTGAACGTTTGGCAGGACAGGCTGGTCCGCACGTCAAAAAGACGTGCGCGTCCGTTGGCTGGCGACGACTCGAAAGTCAGCCGTCAGGCAGTTGGTCAGCGTCATGGGAAAGGACAGAAACAGGTCTGGAAAGAGCCTGCGGTACTGCCGCTTCTCGCACTATCGGCGAGCTGGGCGGCAGTGAAAAAAACTGCGCGCTAGCGTGCCGAGGATTGGCCGGTCATCAATACCGGCTGACGTCTGTCACTCGAACAAGTACCCACTGAGGGCCTCCGCATTGGTTGAAAACGAGCGAAGTTTACGTCCGGCTTTCATCAGAGTAAACCGTAGGAAGGCGCCTTTCAGTGCTATCAGAAAAGTCTTCAGGAAGCGTTCAGCAACGCGGGATCAGGCCTCTCCAGGAGCGAATTTGTTCGCGAAGCGATATCAGGTTCAACGCTTGAAAGGCTCGCCAACAAGTTCGCTCCTACAGAGCAGTGATCGGGCGTCGCAAGACCTCAATTTGCCAAGCTGATAAACTCTCGCTCCTTATTCCTGTACCAAGGCGCCGTGCATGTCTTCGCTGAATCAGGCGCTTCGCGTCGCCCTCGATAACCGTCAATCGCTACTCTCTGAGCTGCACGCTCAAGGCACCGATTGCTATCGCCTGTTTCATGGCAGCCAGGAAGGCGCGAGCGGTCTGACCATCGACCGTTACGGCCCGCAACTGCTGATCCAGAGCTTTCATCAAAGCCTTGATCGCGAGTCACTGCTGAGCCTGCACGCCGAGATGAACAGCCAGCTCAACGTCGACACGCTATTGGTCTACAACGACCGCTCACAGGGCAATTCGCGAATTGATCGAACCGACGCCGGTTACAAAGCCGACGACGCGGCGCTTGAAGACATGATCGGCCATGAATGGGGCCTGAATTATCGAGTTCGCGGGCGCCACGCCGGGCAGGACCCGTTGTTGTTTCTGGACCTGCGCAACGCGCGCGGATGGGTCAAGAATCACAGCGCAGGCAAGAGCGTGCTCAACCTCTTCGCCTACACCTGCGGCGTCGGATTGAGTGCAGCGGCCGGGGGCGCCAGCGAAGTCTGCAATCTGGATTTCGCCGAAGGCAATCTGGCGGTCGGACGCGAAAACGGCGCGCTCAACCCGCACTTGCCGAGCATGACGTTCATCCAGTCAGATTACTTCCCTGCGATTCGCCAACTGGCCGGGCTGCCTGTCGTAGCCCGTCGCGGACACAAACTGCCGAGCTACCCGCGACTCGATCAGCGCCAATACGATCTGGTGCTGCTTGATCCGCCTGCGTGGGCTAAAAGCGCCTTTGGCACGGTCGATCTGCTGCGTGATTACCAAAGCTTGCTCAAGCCCGCCATCTTGACCACGGCCGAAGACGGGGTACTGATCTGCTGCAACAACCTGGCGAAGGTCGGCCTGGAAGAATGGCGCGATCAGGTGCTGCGCTGCGCCACCAAAATCGGTCGGCCGGTGCGTGATTGCCAAGTGCTGACGCCGGGCGCTGACTTCCCCTCCCTGGATCTGCAACCCCCTTTGAAAACGCTGATCCTGAAGTTCTGACCTCCTGATCGAACTCAGGAATATTCCTACAAGCTCCATCGGGCCGGGATTCGGAACCAGATTGGCGTGCCATACTCCAATCACCTCCCACAAAGAGAGTCGACGCCCCACATGCCCAAAGGATTGAAACGCGCCATCGGCGCCTTGTTGGCGGTCTTCGCAGTCTATAGCGCGCTTGGGTTCTTAATCCTCCCTGGCGTTGCATTGCGAATCATCAACCAACAACTGGCCAGCTACTCGACCGTTCCTGCGAAGCTTGATCGGCTGGAGCTCAATCCCTTTAGTCTCGAAGTCACGCTGTGGGGCCTGAACATAGGGGCGCCGGGCAAGGAGCAGATTGGCTTCGAGCGTCTCTATGCAAACCTGCAGATCGACAGCTTATGGACCCGGGCGCTGCATCTGGAAAAGGTGGAGCTCGACAAACCCAAGACCGAACTGCTGTTCGGCAAAGACGGCAAACTCAATCTCGCCGAGCTTTTCAAACTTCCCCCGAGCGAACCCTCGAAACCGGACGAACCACCGACCAAACCGTTTCCGCTGCGCATTGGTGAAATCAAACTGGCCGGCGGCTATGTCCACTTTCAAGACCTGCGTCCAAGCGAGCCCATTGAGTTTCTGTACGACGCTCTCGACTTCGAGTTGAAAAACCTCAGCACGCTCTCTGAAGACAACGCTGACATGACATTGGTGGCTGCCGGGCCAGAAGGCGGTCAGATTGATTGGGTCGGGCGCATCAGCCTGGTCCCGATCAGCTCCGAAGGCACGCTTAAGGTGACTGACGGCAAGATGAAGGTCTGGTGGCCGTATGTCCGCGATGCCCTGCCATTGGCGCTGCAAGATGGCATCCTCAATCTCAATACCCATTACACGCTGAATCTGTCGAAAGAGACCGAACTGCGGCTGGATAAGACGTCTCTGAGCGTCGCACCTTTTGGCATCAACGCTCCGGATGGCCGACCTCTGGTTCGCCTGAAAAAGCTGGAAGTAAGTGAAACATCCATCGACCTCGCCAAACAGCTCGTGACCGTTGGCAAGATCCGCAGCAATGGCCTGGAAACGTGGGCGGCGCGCGAGTCCGACGGTCAACTTGACTGGCAAAAACTATTCGCCAGCCAGCCGGCTAAAGTGAGTGAATCCGCCCGGAAAGAACCCGCAACTTCCTCCGGGACCGAAGCCAAGAAAGCCGAGATAGCGGCCGCTCCCAGCAAGCCGTGGCAAGTGTTGTTGCGCGACGTACAGCTGCGGGACTACAAGGTCCATCTGGCGGATCGAGTGCCCACAGACCCCGTTCTGATAGACCTCGGCCCACTGAATCTGGACGTCAAAAACTTCGACAGCCTCAACAAGTCGCCTTTCAACATCAAACTCGACACCGGGCTTGGCAAGCAAGGCAAGCTCACCGCGGAGGGCGCGGTCAATCTGGCCCCGGTTCGCGCCACGCTTAACGTCACCACCCGAGACATTGATCTTCGCGTGGCCCAAGCCTATGTCACGCCCTTCATTCGTCTTGAAGTACGCAGCGGCATGCTGAGCAGCGATCTGGCCGTCGATCTCAAAAGCACCGAGCCTTTGGCTTTGGGTGTCACTGGCAAGGTGCAGGTCGATCAGTTGCACACACTGGACACCCTGAAATCCCGGGATTTCCTGCGCTGGCAGCAGTTGAATCTTGAAGGCCTGAACTTCCAGCTAGGTGACAGTTTGAGCATCGCTCAAGTCACCCTAGAACAGCCATACGCGCGCTTCATCATTGCGGACGACCGCACCACCAACATCAATGACCTGCTTGTGCCACAACCCGCAGACAGCGGCGCACCTGCGACCAAGCCGCAGTCTGCCAGCAACGGCAAAACGATGGGCATCCATATCGGCGAGGTCAATATCAATAACGGTTCGGCCAACTTTGCAGACTTCAGCCTGACGCCTAATTTCGCGACTGCGGTTCAGCAGCTCAACGGCAAGATCGGCACGCTGGACAATCGCCAGTCAAAACCCGCCAGCGTCAATATCACCGGCAAGGTGGACCGCTACGCGCCGGTGACCATCAAGGGCGCGCTCAATCCGTTTGACCCGATGGCCAGCCTCGACATCGCGACGAGCTTCAAGCGCGTCGAGCTGACCAACCTGACGCCCTACTCCGGCAAGTTCGCGGGGTATCGCATTCGCAAGGGACGGCTGAATCTCGATCTGCATTACCTGATCACCAAAGGGCAATTAAAGGCTGAAAACAAGGTCGTGCTCGAACAGCTGCAGTTGGGTGAAAAAGTGGACAGCGCGGATGCCGTGAACCTGCCGCTCAAGCTTGCCATTGCATTGCTCAAAGACACTGACGGCAAGATTTCCATCGAGCTTCCGGTCTCCGGCGACTTGAACAATCCGCAGTTCAGCGTTATGCCGATAGTCTGGCAAACCCTGCGTAATCTTGTGGTACGCGCAGCCACCGCGCCTTTCAAGCTGCTTGGCGGACTGGTCAGCGGTGGAGGCTCGCAGGATTTGGGCACGGTCTCGTTTGCCGCTGGCTCGGACGAGCTGAGCGGCGAGGCGCAAGCGTCTCTGGACAAGTTGTCGGCGGCGCTGAAAGAGCGCCCGACATTGCGTCTTGAAATCGAAGGCACCAGCGCGGAGTCCAGTGACGGTCCATTGATCGCACAACAGCGTCTGGAACGCGAATACCAGAGTACGTATTACAAGATCCTGCAGCGACGCGGCGACAAGGTTCCGGCTCAAGCCAGCGACATCACGGTGCCAGACACCGAGAAACCACCGATGCTCGAAGGCATCTACCGCACACGCCTGAAACAACAGCCGCCAGCCGAATGGGTCAATCTGGGCAAGGAAGAGCGTCAAGGAAAGATGCGCGATGCCGTGTTGAAATCCTGGAGTTCCAGCGCGTTACTGCTTCGCCAACTGGGTCAATCCCGTGCCAGCAGCATCAAGGACTATCTGGTAGACAAGGGGAAATTGGCGGATGATCGCGTGTACTTCGTTGACGCCGGTCTGGGTCAGGCGGAAAAAGACGGGCGCGTTGTAAGCCCATTGCACCTGGACAGCGAGTAACGACATTGAAGAGTGTGCGAACCGGTTTTCTGGCTTTGATGGGGCTCTGCGCAGTCTCTGCACTGGCGCATGCCGACACGCTGCGCTGCGCTAGCCAACTGATCAGCGTGGGCGACCGAATGTTTGAAGTGCAGCAGAAGTGCGGTCAGCCGGTGAGCCAGGACATCATTGGCTACAAGGAGACGGTCAACCATTTCCGGCAGGTCGATCAGGTTCAGGTGCAGGAATGGATCTACGGCCCCAACAACGGCATGTATCAGTACCTGAGGTTCGAAGGGGGCCGATTAGTCAGCATTGATAGCAACCGTGGAAGATAGCGTCTCTGCGAAAACCTTACCCAAAGCGCTGTCCGGAAAATCCCCTCGCACAAATAGAACAGGCCCCGACGCGAACGTCAGGGCCTGTAATGGCCACATCCATATGGCCTTTCGCATGAACTTTCAATCGTTCAGTTGACGACCTCCCTGGGCGTCAGCCAACCGTTTTCCGTGTTCAGTGCAATCTGGCGCTGATTACTCAGCCTTCAGGCCGTCAGCCGAAACAGCTTCGACGCCTTTGATTTTCTTGGTAATTGCTACAGCAGTAGTCTTTTGTGCCTCTGTGATAGCAACGGTCGACGACAGGGAAACCACGCCTTTGTTGGTTTCTACCTTGATGTCAGAGCCAGGAATGCCTTTCTCAGTCAGCAGATCGGATTTCACCTTGGTGGTGATCCAGGTGTCGGAAGTAGCTTCTTTAGTTTTAGCAACTTCGTTTGCAGCAACCACCATTGGCGCTTTGGCGGAGGTCTCGGCCATAGCAACGTTGGCCATGGTCAACGTCAGGGCAGTGGCAGCAGCAGCGATAGCGAACTTCTTCATACGAGTAACTCCTGTTTTTCTCAGAAACTGCAGCAAGCATAGAGCTGCAGGGTTACTGGTATGTCGCAAGCGGCGTGCCACATCACTCCAAGATAAATTATCTATATATTTCAATGGTTTATGTTTTTAAGAATTTCACAAAATCGTGCAGATTGCCCGTTTAGACTAAGTTCCGCTTGCAAGTTGCATGTTCTGACAGTCGATCAGTATGAGCCAACTGAGCTAACCAATTAAAAGCGCTCATAAAAAAAGGATCCCGAAGGATCCTTTTTTCAACATCCGCAAATCAGGTGGTTAAACGCCCGAAGCCTTGGCTGCTGCTACGTCTTTGATCGACAGCTTGATGCGGCCACGGTTGTCCACGTCCAGCACGAGAACTTCGACTTCCTGGCCTTCTTGCAGCACGTCAGTCACTTTCTCTACGCGAGCATCGCTCAGCATGGAGATGTGAACCAGACCGTCTTTGCCCGGCAGGATGTTGACGAATGCGCCGAAGTCGACGATGCGCTCTACCTTACCGACATAGATCTTGCCGATCTCGGCTTCAGCGGTGATACCCAGGACGCGCTGACGAGCAGCTTCGGCCGCTTCCTTGGTTTCGCCGAAGATCTTGATCGAGCCGTCGTCTTCGATGTCGATCGAAGCCTTGGTCTCTTCACAGATCGCACGAATCGTCGCGCCGCCTTTACCGATGACGTCACGGATTTTGTCGGTGTCGATTTTCATCGCGATCATGGTCGGAGCATTTTCCGACAGCTCGGTACGCGACTGACCAATGATCTGGTTCATCTGACCGAGGATGTTCAGGCGAGCTTCAAGGGCTTGGCCCAGAGCGATCTCCATGATTTCTTCGGTGATACCTTTGATCTTGATGTCCATCTGCAGCGCAGTGACGCCTTTGGCGGTACCGGCTACTTTGAAGTCCATGTCGCCAAGGTGGTCTTCGTCACCCAGGATGTCGGTCAGGATGGCGAACTTCTCGCCTTCTTTAACCAGACCCATGGCGATACCGGCAACAGGTGCCTTCATCGGAACGCCGGCGTCCATCAGAGCCAGCGAAGCGCCACAGACCGAAGCCATCGAGCTTGAGCCGTTGGATTCGGTGATTTCCGATACAACACGGATGGTGTACGGGAACACGTCAGCGGCAGGCAGCATGGCCTGAACCGAACGACGAGCCAGACGGCCGTGACCGATTTCACGACGACCCGCGCCGCCCATACGACCACACTCGCCCACCGAAAACGGAGGGAAGTTGTAGTGCAGCATGAAGGGGTCTTTTTTCTCGCCTTCTAGGGTGTCCAACAGCTGTGCATCACGCGCCGTACCCAAGGTCGCAACAACCAGCGCCTGAGTTTCGCCACGGGTGAACAGTGCCGAACCGTGAGTCTTCGGCAAAACGCCGACCTCAATGTTCAGCGGACGTACGGTTTTGGTGTCGCGACCGTCGATACGTGGTTTGCCGTTAACGATGTTTTCGCGAACGGTGCGGTATTCGATTTCGCCGAAAGCAGCTTTCACTTCGCTGGCAGACGGGCTGCCTTCTTCTACAGCGAGCTTGGCAACGATCTGATCTTTCAGCTCGCCCAGACGCGCATAGCGGTCAGCCTTGACGGTAATGGTGTAGGCCTGGGAAATCGCGTCGCCGAATTCGGAACGGATAGCACCCAGCAATGCGGTAGCCTCAGGCTTCGGTGCCCAGGCCCATGTAGGCTTGGCAGCTTCGGCAGCCAGTTCAGTAACTGCTTTGATGACCGACTGGAATTCGTCGTGAGCGAAAAGCACAGCGCCCAGCATCTGGTCTTCGGTCAGCTCTTTGGCTTCCGATTCAACCATCAGCACGGCTTCCGAAGTACCAGCAACGACCATGTCCAGACTCGATGCTTTCAGTTGCTCGTAAGTCGGGTTCAGCAAGTAGCCGGTGCTTTCGTGGAAAGCAACGCGCGCGGCACCAATCGGGCCGTCAAACGGAATGCCGGAGATCGCCAGCGCAGCCGAAGTACCGATCATCGCCGCGATGTCCGGATCAGTCTTTTTGCTGGTGGAAACGACGGTGCAGACAACCTGCACTTCGTTCATGAAACCTTCAGGAAACAGAGGGCGGATCGGACGGTCGATCAAACGCGAAGTCAGCGTTTCTTTTTCGGAAGGACGGCCTTCACGCTTGAAGAAACCACCAGGGATCTTGCCAGCGGCGTAGGTCTTTTCCTGGTAGTGCACGGAAAGGGGGAAGAAGCCTTTGCTGGCGTCTGCATGCTTGGCGCCGACCACAGTCACGAGAACGGTGACGTCGTCGTCAACGGTGACCAATACTGCACCAGAAGCTTGACGGGCAATGCGGCCTGTCTCGAGGGTTACGGTCGATTGACCGAATTGAAACTTCTTGATTACCGGGTTCACGGTTTCCTACCTTATTTGTGGCTCTTGGGGGAACTGGTTTCTTGCGAATTCTTGGGCAGCGGCGGGAATCGGACCCGTCGGCAGTCCAGATAAAACTTGAGGCTGGAAGCCTGCCCGGCACACCGAAACAACCGGTGAGCCTGCGACAGACAACCAACCTCTATCCGAGTCGTTATTAGCGACGCAGACCCAGACGCGAGATCAGGGCGCTGTAGCGGCTGATCTCTTTGCCTTTCAGGTAATCCAGCAGCTTGCGACGCTGGTTTACCATGCGGATCAGACCACGACGAGAGTGGTGATCTTTACCGTTGGCTTTGAAGTGACCCTGCAGTTTGTTGATGTTGGCGGTCAGCAGTGCAACTTGCACTTCTGGCGAACCAGTATCACCAACAGCTTGCTGGTAGTCGGCTACGATCTGAGCTTTTTCTTCAACGCTGAGTGCCATGTGGGCAATCCTTTTATCAAGAAATCGTTTCAGAGAAACGACTTCAACAGGCCGAGAGCAAACTCTCGTATTAAAAAGTGAGGAGTGACCATGCCTGTTAACAGCCACCCTCGTACCACCGAAACAGCAAAACCTGCCCCGATGGGTCCGGTCATTCTGACCGAATCAGTCGACGTGGCGCGATACGCCCGTCTTCACTCACTTCACCGATCCCGATGAAGCGTCCTTGATGATCCTGCACCCGCACCATGCCAAATTGCGGAGCGTCCGGGGCTCTTACGGGCTGACCATGCAGCCAGTAAAACGAACTGTGCTCGGAAAACTGCAGCAGTGGCCAGTGCAACAAGCCGCTGTCCGATGGCATCAGGAAACGATCAACTGCCTCGTGACCGCCCTCGGCATGCATGGCCTCAAGCTCTTCAAGCGTCACCGTCTGGGAGAGGTCGAACGGCCCCGCCTGCGTGCGACGCAGCTCGGCAACGTAAGCACCACAACCCAGTTGCTCGCCGATGTCTTCGACCAGGGTACGGATATAAGTACCCTTGGTGCAGTCCACCGAAAGCCTTGCGGTTTCGCCTTCGCATGCCAGTAATTCCAGGCGCGTAATAGTAACAGAACGCGGTTCACGCTCCACCACTTCCCCTGCACGCGCCAGCTTGTATAGAGGCTGGCCATCACGTTTGAGAGCAGAGTACATCGGAGGTATCTGACTGATTTCGCCGCGAAAAGAAGGCAGAACCGCCTCGATATCAGTACGACCAACGGTCACCGGACGCGTCTGCAAAACTTCACCTTCGGCGTCTGCCGTGGTGGTGGTCTTGCCGAGCTGAGCCAGGGTTTCATAACCCTTGTCCGAATCGAGGAGGTACTGAGAAAACTTGGTTGCCTCGCCGAAACATAGCGGAAGCACGCCAGTCGCCAGCGGATCAAGACTGCCGGTGTGGCCTGCCTTTTCTGCGTTGAGCAGCCAGCGGACTTTCTGTAAAGCCGCGTTCGAGGTAAACCCCAGCGGCTTGTCGAGGAGGATGATCCCACTGACGTTCCGGCGAATACGCTTGACCTGAGCCACACCTTACTCCTCGGTACTGTCTGGCTTTTCGCCTTGCGGGTGCTGACCGTCTTCGGCCACCGCGCGCTCGATCAGCGCAGAAAGATGGGCGCCACGGACAACGCTTTCGTCGTAGTGGAAATGCAACTGAGGCACGCTGCGCAACTTCATCTCACGCGCCAGCTGCATGCGCAGGAAGCCTGCTGCCGAATTGAGGACTTTGATCGACTGCGCAATTTCTTCTGCACTGTCCTGACCCATCACGGTCATGAAGATCTTGGCGTGGCCTACATCGCGACTGACATCGACCGCGGTGATTGTAACCAGCCCTACGCGGGGGTCCTTGATTTCACGACGGATCAGCTGTGCCAGCTCACGCTGCATCTGATCGCCGATACGTTGGGTACGGCTGTATTCTTTTGCCATGTATCGTTACCTGTCACTGACCCATGGCAAAAGCCATGCAGTCTGAAAGCGGCAAACGCCCGGCCTGGCAGAAGCCGGACCGGGCGTTGCGTTTAGAGTCCATTTGCGAGCGTTGCGCATCTACGTGCAACACCCACAACGGCTCCTGAAGCTCGCGAATTAGAGGCTGCGAGCCACTTGGACCTTCTCGAACACTTCGATCTTGTCGCCGACCTTGACGTCGTTGTAGCTCTTGACGCCAATACCGCACTCCATGCCAGCACGTACTTCGGAAGCGTCATCCTTGAAGCGGCGCAGAGACTCCAGCTCGCCTTCGAAGATAACGATATCTTCACGCAGTACACGGATTGGACGATTACGGAAGACAACGCCTTCGAGCACCATGCAACCAGCGATCGCACCGAACTTCGGCGAACGGAACACATCACGCACTTCGGCGATGCCGAGGATGTTTTCACGAACGTCGCTGCCAAGCATACCGGTAAGGGCTTTCTTGACGTCTTCGATGATGTCGTAGATCACGTTGTAATAACGCATATCCAGACCTTCCTGCTCGACGATCTTGCGAGCGCCAGCATCGGCACGCACGTTGAAGCCAAACAGAACCGCGTTGGAAGCCAGCGCCAGGTTAGCGTCGCTTTCGGTGATACCACCGACACCGCCGCCGACTACGCGCACTTGCACTTCGTCGTTGCCCAAGCCATTCAAAGCGCCATTCAACGCTTCGAGCGATCCACGGACGTCCGATTTGAGGACGATATTGAGCGTCTTCTTCTCTTCCTGGCCCATGTTCTCGAAGATGTTTTCAAGCTTGCCGGCATGCGCACGAGCCAATTTGACTTCGCGGAACTTGCCTTGACGGAACATAGCAACTTCACGGGCTTTCTTCTCGTCCGCAACTACGCTCATCTCGTCGCCAGCATCCGGCGTACCGTCCAGGCCGAGAATCTCGACAGGGATGGATGGACCGGCTTCCTTGATCGGCTTGCCGTTTTCGTCGAGCATGGCGCGAACACGGCCGTAGTTCGAACCGACAAGGACCATGTCGCCCTGACGCAGCGTACCGTCTTGAACCAGCACTGTGGCAACCGGGCCACGACCTTTATCAAGGCGCGACTCGACCACGACACCACGACCTGGGGCCGAAGGTGTAGCCGTCAATTCAAGAACTTCTGCCTGCAACAGAACTGCTTCCAGCAACGCGTCGACACCGGTACCCATTTTCGCAGAGACCGAAACGAACGGCGTATCACCGCCCCACTCTTCGGACGTCACGCCGTGAACCGAAAGCTCACTACGGATACGATCGAGGTCAGCGCCAGGCTTGTCGATCTTGTTCACAGCAACTACCAACGGAACACCGGCAGCCTTGGCATGTTGAACAGCCTCGATGGTCTGCGGCATCACGCCGTCGTCAGCAGCAACGACAAGGATCACGATGTCAGTCGCTTTGGCACCACGAGCACGCATAGCGGTAAACGCGGCGTGACCTGGGGTGTCGAGGAACGTCACCATGCCCCGCTCGGTTTCTACGTGGTACGCGCCGATGTGCTGAGTGATACCGCCGGCTTCGCCAGCAGCAACCTTGGCACGACGGATGTAGTCGAGCAGCGAGGTTTTACCGTGGTCAACGTGACCCATGACGGTAACAACCGGAGCACGCGAGAACGCCTCGCCTTCAAACTTCAGCGACTCAGCCAGGGAATCTTCCAGAGCGGTGTCGCTGACCAGGGTCACTTTGTGGCCCAGCTCTTCGGCGACCAGCTGGGCAGTTTCCTGATCCAGTACCTGGTTGATAGTGGCTGGCGTGCCCAGCTTGAACATGAACTTGATGATTTCAGCAGCCTTGACCGACATCTGCTGGGCAAGATCGCCAACAGTGATGGTCTCGCCGATCTTCACTTCGCGCACAACAGGGCCGGTTGGGCTCTGAAAACCGTGAGCGTTGCGTTTCTTCAGCTTGGCCTTGCCGCGACCACCACGACGGAAGCCATCGCTTTCTTCGTCAGTAGTACGTGGCGCAACACGTGGAGCAGGCGCCTTTTCTTTAACAGATGCCCGATGCGGAGCGTTTTTGCGCTCGCCATCACCACCACCGCCGCGACGACTGTTGTCATCGGCACGAGGCTTGTCAGGACGACGCTGCTCTTCGCGCTTGCGCACGTCGAGAGTGGGCGTCGGCGCTGCGACTGGCGTTTCCCGCACAGGCGCGGGAGCAACGGCCGGAGTCGGCTCAGGCGCAGGAGCGGCAACAGTGCCATTAGCATCAGAAGAGGGTTGAGCACCAGCAGGCTGGCGACGAGCTTCTTCCTCGGCACGCGCACGTGCTTCTTCTTCAGCCTTCTGGCGTGCGGCGTTATCTACTGCACGACGCTCATCCAGTTCACGCTTGCGCTCGGCTTCGATTTCTTCCGGGCTGCGCTGTACGAAGACTTTCTTTTTACGAACTTCAACACTGATGCTCTTGCTGCCAGCAACACGCAGTGTGCTTGTGGTTTTACGCTGCAACGTAATCTTGCGCGGTTCTTCCACCTTAGCCTTGTGACCGCTCTTCAAATGAGTCAAAAGGGCTTGTTTCTCAATATCAGTCACATCTTGCTCGGCGGCGGTGTGCGGCAGACCTGCCTCACGCATCTGCTGCAACAGGCGCTCTACCGGTGTTTTGACCTCATCGGCCAGTTGTTTCACCGTGACTTGCGTCATGCACTTCTCTCCTCAGGCCGCGCCTAATTACTCGAACCAGTGGGCTCGGGCGGCCATGATCAACTTGCCGGCACGATCATCGTCAATGCCGTCGATGTCGAGCAGGTCGTCAATAGACTGCTCGGCCAGGTCTTCGCGGGTAACTACGCCGCGCACCGCCAGTTCCATCGCCAAATCCTTGTCCATACCCTCAAGTGAGAGCAGGTCTTCGGCGGGATGGGCGTCTGCCAGCTTTTCCTCAGTAGCGATGGCTTTGGTCAACAAACGATCCTTGGCCCGAGCGCGAAGCTCGTTGACGGTATCCTCGTCAAAGCCGTCGATGTTGAGCATCTCCTCCACCGGTACGTAGGCAATCTCTTCCAGGCTGGTGAAACCTTCGTCAACCAGCACCTGAGCCAGATCTTCATCGACTTCCAGCTCGTCGATGAAGTTGCGCAAGATGTCACCGGTTTCTGCCTGTTGCTTAGCCTGGATGTCCGATTCGGTCATCACGTTCAATGTCCAGCCAGTCAGTTGACTGGCCAGCCGCACGTTCTGACCACCACGACCAATCGCCTGGGCCAGGTTGTCTGCGCCTACAGCGATGTCCATGGCATGGGCATCTTCATCAACAATGATCGCCGCTACTTCAGCAGGCGACATTGCGTTAATCACAAACTGCGCCGGGTTGTCGTCCCACAGCACGATGTCCACACGCTCTCCGCCCAACTCGCCGGAAACTGCTTGAACACGCGAACCGCGCATGCCGATGCAGGCGCCTTGCGGGTCAATGCGTTTATCCTTGGAGCGAACTGCAATCTTTGCGCGCGAGCCTGGATCACGGGAGGCAGCCATCACCTCGATCAGACCTTCGGCAATTTCAGGAACTTCAATCCGGAAAAGCTCGATCAGCATCTCTGGCGCAGTACGCGACAGAATCAACTGAGGCCCGCGGTTTTCTGTGCGGATTTCCTTCAACAGCGCACGCACGCGGACGCCGACACGGAAGTTTTCCCGCGAAATGATGTCTTCACGCGCAAGCAGTGCTTCTGCATTGTTACCCAAGTCGACGATGACATTGTCACGTGTAACTTTTTTAACAGTGCCGGAAATAATTTCGCCCAGACGCTCACGGTAAGCATCCACAACTTGAGCTCGCTCGGCTTCGCGAACTTTCTGCACGATGACCTGCTTGGCGGTCTGCGCAGCGATGCGGCCGAACTCAATGGAATCAATCTTTTCTTCTATCACGTCGCCAACGTTAGAGCCGGGGTGCGTCTGAGCAACTTTGCTCGGCCACGTTTCAATAGCCGGGTCGTCGAGATCGTCTTCTTCAACGACGGTCCAGCGACGGAAAGTCTCATATGCACCTGTGTGGCGATTAATCTCCACACGCAGGTCTACTTCGTCTTCAAAGCGCTTCTTGGTGGCCGTAGCCAGAGCTATTTCAAGAGCTTCAAAAATCACATCGGCCGGTACGCCTTTTTCATTGGATACCGATTCAACAACCAGCAGTACTTCTTTGCTCATCGTACGCCTCGCCTTTCGCAAGCCATTGGATCCGCGGGATCCGCAGTATCTGGCACGTCTCAGTCAAACGTGGGAATAATGTTGGCTTTGTCGATCTGATCGATCGGCAACAAGAACTCGTGATCATCCATCTGGACCACGACATCCTGCTCCTCCACCCCGCGGAGAAGGCCTTGAAAGTTGCGTCGACCTTCAAAGGGCGAACGCAGCTTTATCTTCACTTGTTCCCCGGCAAACAAAGCAAACTGCTCGATTGTGAACAGTGGGCGTTCCATGCCTGGAGACGAAACCTCTAGCGTGTATTCGGAGCTGATAGGATCTTCTACGTCCAGAACACCGCTGATCTGACGGCTGACGATCGCGCAATCGTCCACCAACACGCCGCCTTCTTTATCGATATAAACGCGCAACATCGAGTGACGCCCTTGGGATGAATACTCGATACCCCAGCATTCATAGCCTAGGGCCACGACCACCGGGGCCAACAAGTCCTGCAACTGTTCTAGCTTGCTCGACACCTGAACCCCCTCGTGCATGCTGCAAATAAAAAATGGGCAGAAGCCCAATCATGAAAAACGCCGGCCTGAGGCAGCGTAATAAAGTGTCCAGCTAACAAAAAGCCCCTGAAAAGGGGCTCCGCTAAAACTGGTTGCGGGGGCTGGATTTGAACCAACGACCTTCGGGTTATGAGCCCGACGAGCTACCAGACTGCTCCACCCCGCGACAAAGCTGGGGCGGAAGTATACGACCGATCCCTTGAAGAATCAATCCAACATCCACCTACAAGAAAGCCCGCTACTGCGGGCTAACTTGTTAATTGGTACCGAGAAGGGGACTCGAACCCCTACACCCTATGGGCACAACCACCTCAAGGTTGCGTGTCTACCAATTCCACCACCTCGGCATTACAACTCTTTTTGCAGCCAAAACATCGACCGCGAATTCTGTCTTACTTCTGCTGCGGCGCTTGAGGTACGTCGGCAGGTACTACTGCGGATTTCTGCTGCCCTTCCAATACAGGCACATCATCCGCAGCAGGCTTTTGCTTGACTTCCAACACTGCTGGATCCGGCAAACCTACTTGAGTCAGCTGTTGAGCTTTCTCTTTAGCAAAGTAACCTAAACCCAAGCTGGTTATGAAGAAACAGGCGGCAAGTATAGCAGTAAATTTACTGAGAAAGGTAGAGGAACCTTGTCCACCGAACACAGTATTTGATGCGCCAGCCCCAAACGACGCACCAGCGTCTGCACCTTTGCCCTGCTGCAGCAATACAAGAGCGACAACGCCCAGAGCGCCCAGCAGATGAAAAACGACTACGACTGTTTCCAGCATTTTTTCAGTTTCCCGCGGCGCGAATAATCGCCCCGAACTCATCTGCATTCAGGGAGGCACCACCAATGAGCCCCCCATCGATATCCGGCATGCCGAACAGTTCAGCCGCATTGGCCGCCTTCACGCTGCCGCCATAAAGAAGCCGCACGCCTTGTGCGACTTCAGCATTCTCTTTTGCAAGTTGCGCACGAATTTCAGCGTGCACATCCTGGGCTTGCTGCGGTGAAGCAGTCAGCCCGGTACCAATAGCCCAGACCGGCTCATAAGCGATAACCGCATTGACAAAAGCATCAATGCCCAGCTCTTCGATGATGCTGTCGAGCTGCCGCCCGACAACTTCGAGCGTTTTGCCCGCCTCGCGCTCTTCAAGGGTCTCACCAACACAAAGTATCGGAGTAAGACCACTCGCTTGAGCAGCCGCAAACTTGTGATTAAGCACCGAATTAGTTTCGCCCATAATCTGGCGACGCTCCGAGTGCCCAACAAGTACAAACTTGCAACCCATATCAACAACCTGACCTGGCGACACTTCGCCAGTCAAAGCACCCTGCCCCGTCTCATGCGCAGCATTTTGCGCACCGACGACAATAGAAGTGCCTTCAAGGCATTCGGCCACAAGACCAATGTGCAGGGATGTCGGAAAAACCGCTACATCAACACTGCCTGGGAGGGCAAGATTCACAAGACCCTCAATCAGCTCAGCGACGCTGGCGCGGGTACCGTGCATCTTCCAGTTACCAGCTACCATAGGGCGACGCATGCTGTACCTCGTCGGTCAAAGTGGGCGCAGATGTTACCCAACAGATTGAACACTGGCAAGCCGAATTCAGGCACAAACTTCCGTAACCAGTTTGGCCAGCTCATCCGCGTAACCCCGAACCTGCTGTTCGTCCTCTCCCTCGACCATCACGCGCACAAGTGGCTCAGTGCCCGACTTGCGCAACAAAACTCGGCCACGCCCCGCCATTGCTGTGGTCACTCTGTCGCAAGCTTCCATGACTGCTGGGTGCGTTACCGGGTCGACGTCGCCGCCACCGAAGCGCACATTGACCAGAACTTGAGGGCATTTACGTAAAGCCTGCCTTGATTGCGCGAGGCTTTCACCGCTGCGGCGCAGCGCAAGTAGCACCTGCAACGCTGCGATAATTGCATCACCTGTCGTCGTGTGCTGGAAACAAACGATGTGCCCTGAGTTTTCGCCCCCCACTTGCCAGTCACGCTCAAGCAGTTCGGCAATCACGTAGCGGTCGCCAACATTGGCGCGCACAAATGGAATGTTCAACTCTCCGAGAGCCAACTCCAGCCCAAGATTGCTCATAAGTGTTCCAACAACGCCACCCTGTAGCCGGCCACGCTGTTGCAAATCACGGGCGATAATGAACAAAAGCTCATCTCCATCAACGATGGCACCCGTGTGGTCGACCATTAGCACGCGGTCCCCGTCTCCATCGAAGCCAATACCCATATCGGCTTTTTCGGCCACCACAGCAGCCTGAAGCGCGCCCATATGGGTGGAGCCACAGTCATCATTGATATTCAAACCGTTCGGCGAAGCCGACAGCACGGTGACTTGAGCGCCCAGCTCGCGAAACACGTTCGGTGCCACCTTATAGGTAGCACCATGCGCGCAGTCGATGACTAATTTTAGACCAGCAAAGTCAGTACTGGTGGGTACGCTGCTCTTACAAAACTCGATGTAACGACCAGCCGCGTCGTTGACTCGTGAAACCTTCCCCAGCATTTCCGACTCGGCAACAGTCATTGGGGCGTCAAGCAACTCCTCGATCATCATCTCGATCTCGTCCGGCAATTTGGTACCTTGCCCAGAGAAAAACTTAATGCCGTTGTCATGATGAGGATTGTGCGACGCACTGATGACGATACCCGCTTCGGCATGGAACGTTCGGGTCAGGTAAGCGATCGCAGGCGTAGGCATTGGCCCCAGTAACATGACATCCGCCCCCGCCGCCGAGAGTCCAGCCTCAAGTGCCGACTCGAACATGTAGCCGGAAATCCGTGTGTCTTTGCCAACCAGAATTCGGCAAGCGCCCATCTTGCGAAATGCCATGCCAGCAGCCCAGCCCAGCTTGAGCATGAAGTCCGGAGTGATCGGGAACTGCCCCACACGACCGCGTATGCCGTCGGTTCCGAAATATTTCTTGGTTGTCATAAAAGCTCCATCATTCTTATTTTGCCGATTCAACAGCGGCAATCATGCGCACAACGTCGACCGTTTCAGGCACATCGTGCACACGCAGGATTCGTGCGCCTTGGATCATCGCCATAGCAGCTAGCGCCAAGCCGCCGTAAAGACGCTCGTTAACAGGCCGATCCAGCACCTTGCCAATCATACTTTTGCGCGACACGCCCACCAGCAAGGGACGCCCCAGCTTGTGGAGGATATGCATGTGCTTGAACAGGCTGAGATTATGATCGACCGTTTTGGCAAAGCCAAAGCCCGGATCAAGGATAATCCGATCTCGATCAATGCCGGCAGCCATGCATTCATCCATTCGGTCCGACAAGAACACGCCGACCTCTGTCAGGAGGTCTTCGTAGTGTGGATCGAGCTGCATATCAGTAGGTTCGCCGAGCATATGCATCAGGCAAACGGGCAGCCCAGTGGATGCAGCAGCCTCCAAAGCACCTTCACGCCGCAGTGAGCGGACATCGTTGATCAGCCCAGCACCTAAGCGCGCAGCCTCCAGCATGACCGCAGGTGTGGAGGTATCCACTGAAATGATCACATCGAGCTCTCGATGGATCGCCTCGACGATCGAGGCGACACGCTGCAATTCACCATCCGAAGAAACGGGAACTGCGCCAGGGCGGGTTGACTCGCCGCCTACGTCTATCAAGGTTGCGCCCGCGGCAATCATCGACTCCGCATGACGCAATGCGGCATCCCGCTGCGCGAAGCGGCCGCCATCAGAAAACGAATCGGGGGTGACATTCAAGATGCCCATGACGTGCGTCCGGGCCAAATCAAGAACCCGGTTGCCGCAAGGCAACCGGGTTGGGTACAGCGCAGAAGTCATATCAAACCTTAAAGATCGGCAGCAGGGCCGCCGATCGGAGTTTCAGGTCGCGGCCCGACAGGAGCCGTCGGAGTGCCAGAGTTGCCTGAACCGCCTTCCCAGTCACGCGGCTCACGCGGTGCGCGGCCAGCCATGATGTCGTCAATCTGCTCGGCATCGATGGTTTCATACTTCATTAACGCGTCCGCCATTGCATCCAGCTTGTCGCGATTATCAGTGAGTATCTGCTTGGCAGTGCCGTAGCACTGATCAATTATGCTGCGCACTTCGGAGTCGATCAAACGAGCAGTGTCGGCCGACAGACTGGCTGCCTGCCCCCCACCACCGCGCCCAAGATATCCACCATCTTCGTCCTCTGAGTACATCAACGGACCAAGCTTTTCCGAAAGCCCCCACTTGGTCACCATGTTCCGCGCGATCTGGCTGGCGCGCATGATGTCGTTGGAAGCACCCGTCGTAACGCCGTCGAAGCCCAACGTCATCTCTTCAGCAATACGACCACCGTATAGTGAGCAGATCTGACTAATAAGCGCTCGCTTGGATAGGCTGTAACGATCTTCTTCGGGCAAGAACATGGTCACACCCAAAGCTCGACCGCGCGGAATGATCGAAACCTTGTAAACCGGGTCGTGCTCGGGCACCACTCGGCCGACGATGGCGTGACCTGCTTCGTGATAAGCCGTGTTCTGCTTTTCTTTCTCTGACATGACCATCGATTTGCGCTCAGCGCCCATCATGATTTTGTCTTTGGCCAGCTCGAACTCTTTCATTTCGACGATGCGTTTGCCGGTGCGGGCTGCGAACAAGGAAGCCTCGTTCACCAGATTCGCCAGATCGGCACCCGAGAATCCGGGTGTACCCCGCGCAATGACAGCAGGTGCGACATCGTCACCCATTGGCACTTTGCGCATATGCACTTTAAGGATCTGCTCACGACCACGAATGTCTGGCAGACCTACGACTACTTGACGGTCAAAGCGGCCCGGACGCAACAGCGCAGGGTCGAGGACATCAGGTCGGTTGGTTGCGGCAATCACAATGATGCCGTCATTCATCTCGAAGCCGTCCATCTCAACCAGCAACTGATTGAGAGTCTGCTCACGCTCGTCATGACCGCCGCCCATGCCGGCGCCGCGATGACGCCCTACCGCATCGATTTCGTCGATGAAGATGATGCAGGGTGCGTGTTTCTTCGCCTGTTCGAACATGTCACGGACACGGCTCGCGCCGACGCCTACAAACATTTCAACGAAGTCAGAACCGGAGATCGTGAAGAACGGAACCTTGGCTTCACCGGCAATGGCTTTTGCAAGCAACGTCTTACCTGTCCCAGGCGGGCCCACCATCAGCACGCCGCGCGGGATGCGACCGCCGAGACGCTGAAACTTGCCCGGATCCCGAAGAAATTCGACAAGCTCGCCCACCTCTTCCTTAGCTTCGTCACAGCCCGCTACGTCGGCCAGGGTCGTCTTAACCTGGTCCTCAGACAGCAAGCGAGCCTTGCTCTTACCGAAGCTCATCGGTCCGCCCTTGCCTCCCGCACCACCTTGCATCTGGCGCATGAAGAACATGAAGACCGCGATAATCACGAGAATAGGAAAGCTGGCGACCAACAACTGGGTCCAGATGCTTTGCTGCTCTGGCTGCTTGCCTTCAATGACCACGTTGTTATCGACCAGATCGCCTATCAGGCCATTGTCCTGAATCGCAGGACGGATGGTCTTGAAGGTGTCGCCGTCACTTCGTTTGCCTGTGATGACGTAACCATCAACAGCGACTTTCTCAACCTTTCCATCCTTGACCTGCTGGATGAAATCGGAATAGTTGAGGGTCTGCGGCTCGTTCGGGCTTGAAAAGTTGTTCATCACCGTCACGAGAACAGCGGCGATGATCAACCACAGGATCAGATTCTTTGCCATATCGTTCAATTAGCTACCCTCTGAAGCAAACCCCAGGCTGGGGGGTGCCTCGCATGATATTCACCGGCCTAACTTACTACAGATCCTACAGGCGCGGCAGGCGGCGTCTGTAACCCTTTGTGAAACTTTGACTGCAAGATCTTGCGAATGCTCCACCAATAAAGCCATTCAAAAAAAGCTATGGCCCCACATCAAAGTCTTTCGACGCTCGCAGACCCTTCGATACCTCGAAATCCGCGTCCCAGCAGATATTGCTCGCGGGAACGATCACGCGAAGACAAAGGTTTACGCATCTGCACCTTGTCAAACAGCTTGCGGATGTCCTTGTGATAGACGTCAAAGCCTTCGCCCTGGAAAACCTTGATCAGGAAGTCACCACCAGGCCTTAAGACCCGCCCAGCCAGATCAAGTGCCAGTTCGCACAGAAACATAGCGCGCGGCATGTCGACAGCGCTTAGTCCACTCATATTGGGGGCCATATCGGAAATCACAAGGTCTACCTGCGTATTACCGACAGCTTCAAGGATTTGAGCAAGTACGGCGTCCTCCGTGAAATCCCCTTGAATGAAGGTCACATCAGGGATGCTGTCCATCTCAAGGATGTCAGAGGCGATCAATCTACCCTGCCCACCAATCAGACGACTGGTCACCTGGGACCAGCCACCCGGCGCTGCACCGAGATCGATCACGGTCATGCCTGGACGGATAATTTTGTCTTTTTCCTGAATCTCGAGCAGCTTGTAGCTGGCGCGCGAACGGTAGCCGTCTTTCTGCGCCATTTTGACGTACTTGTCGTCGAAATGCTCTTTGAGCCAGTTATGGCTTGTCTTGGAACGGGCCACGTAGCACCTCAAAATTGGACGAGTCGCGATTAACTGGGCGGTCCCGGACTCGCTCGGGTAAACTGGCCGCCGCTTTTTACAAGATCAGACGCAGAGGTCAGATTATGCCGCTCACACAAGAGCAGAAGAAACAATACAAATCCATTGGCCACCATCTGAAACCGGTGTTGACTGTGGCTGACAATGGTCTGACTGAAGGTGTGTTAGCCGAACTGGAGCGCGCACTGAGCGATCACGAGCTGATCAAGATCAAGCTCAATATCCTTGATCGCGAGAGCCGCCTGGCATCCATTGCACAACTGTGCAAGGCGGGCCATGCAGATCTGGTGCAGGTCATCGGCAAAATGGCGCTGATTTATCGCAAAAACGCCAAGGTAAACAAGCAGCTGTCGAACATACATCGTTTCGCCTGACAGCAATTATCGCGACATCGGGTAGCCATTCTCCCTTTCCAGGAAGAATGGCTACACGAGATAGCACCCGCGCAATGCGGGCGCATGCATCAGACGTGGCGCACTTCTACAATTTCATACTCGATGACACCGCTCGGGGTTTTCACCGCGACAACATCACCTTCTTCCTTTGCAATCAGCGCGCGCGCAATCGGTGAGCCTACCGATATCTTGCCAAGCTTTATGTCGGCCTCATCCTCGCCCACGATTTGATAGGTCACGCGGTCGTCGGTCTCGACGTTGGCGATTTCTACAGTCGTGCCGAAGATGACCTTGCCGGTATGCGGGATCGCACTGACATCAATCACCTGCGCGTTCTGCATACGGCCTTCAATGTCACGGATGCGCGCCTCGACCATACCCTGCTGCTCGCGAGCAGCGTGGTACTCAGCGTTCTCTTTCAAGTCACCCAACTCGCGGGCGGTACCAATGTCCTGGCTAAGCTTTGGACGAATGACCTTGGTGAGGTGAGCGTGTTCCTCTTCCAGGGCTTTGGCGCCCTGAAGAGTCATCGGGTATTTGATCATGCCTTCAATCCTGCATGTAGATCCTGCAAGCGACGCACGGTTTTTTCAGGACCGAACTTCAGCGCTTCACAGATTGCCTCGCCCGCAGCGATGGTAGTCGTGCAATAAATCTTGTGCTGCAAGGCGTTACGACGGATGGAGTAGGAATCGGCGATTGATTGCCGACCTTCTGTGGTGTTGATGATCAGAGTGACTTCGTCGTTCTTGATCATATCGACAACGTGCGGGCGTCCTTCCGTCACTTTGTTCACGCGGCGAACCTTCAGGCCCGCTGCTTCGATCAATCGCGCGGTTCCAGCAGTGGCGACGATTTCAAAGCCCAGGCTGATCAGGTCGCGAGCAACGCCTTCGACCAGCGGCTTGTCGTCATCGCGCACGCTGATGAATGCAGTACCGCCGGTGGGAAGCAACTCGCTGGCACCCATCTGAGCCTTGGCAAACGCTTCACCGAAGGTATCGCCCACACCCATGACTTCACCGGTGGACTTCATTTCCGGACCCAGAATCGGGTCGACACCGGGGAACTTCGCAAACGGGAAGACAGCTTCCTTCACGCTGTAGAAATTCGGGATGATTTCTTTGGTGAAACCGATTTCTTTAAGCGTTTTACCGGCCATCACGCGCGCGGCGATCATCGCCAGGGAAACACCGATGCACTTCGAAACGAACGGCACGGTACGCGAGGCACGCGGGTTGACTTCGATGACGTAGATGTCTTCACCCTGAAGCGCCAACTGCACGTTCATCAGGCCGACAACGCCCAGTTCGAGGGCCATTTTCTTGACCTGCTCACGCATTTCGTCCTGGATGTGCGCAGGCAGCGAGTACGGAGGCAGGGAGCACGCGGAGTCACCGGAGTGAACGCCCGCCTGCTCAATGTGCTGCATGATCGCGCCGATCACCACGTCAGTGCCGTCGCAGACAGCATCCACGTCCATTTCGATTGCACAGTTGAGGAAGTGATCCAGCAGCACCGGGCTGTCGTTGGAGACTTGAACGGCTTCACGCAGGTAGCGCTTGAGCTCTTCTTCTTCGTACACGATTTCCATCGCACGACCGCCCAAAACGTAGGACGGACGCACCACCAACGGATAGCCGATCTTGGCAGCAGCACGGATCGCTTCGTCTTCGCTGCGCACAGTGGCGTTAGGTGGCTGGCGAAGATTGAGGCGCTCAACCATTTGCTGGAAGCGCTCGCGGTCTTCGGCACGGTCGATTGCATCAGGGCTGGTGCCGATGATTGGCACACCAGCGGCTTCAAGCGCACGAGCCAGTTTCAGCGGGGTTTGCCCGCCGTACTGAACGATCACGCCTTTTGGCTTCTCGACGCGAACGATTTCCAGCACGTCCTCAAGAGTCACTGGCTCAAAATACAAACGGTCAGAGGTGTCGTAGTCGGTCGATACGGTTTCCGGGTTACAGTTGACCATGATGGTCTCGTAACCGTCCTGACGCAGCGCCAGGGCGGCGTGTACGCAGCAATAGTCGAACTCGATGCCTTGGCCGATACGGTTCGGACCGCCGCCCAGAATCATGATCTTGTCACGAGTCGTCGGATTGGCTTCGCACTCTTCTTCGTACGTGGAATACATGTAGGCAGTGTCCGTTGCGAACTCGGCCGCGCAGGTATCGACGCGCTTGTAGACCGGGAACACTTCGAGCTTGTGGCGATGGGTGCGCAGGTTCTTCTCGGTGACGCCCAGCAGCTTGGCCAGACGAGAATCGGAGAAGCCTTTGCGCTTGAGGCGATACATCAGATCGCGATCAATACTCGACAGGCCTAACGTCTTGACCTTCTCCTCGTCCTTGATCAGATCTTCGATCTGCACCAGGAACCAGGGATCGATCATGTTCATGCTGAAAATCTGTTCAACCGTCATGCCAGCACGGAAAGCATCAGCGACATACCAGATGCGCTCGGCGCCTGGCACGGTCAGCTCGCGCTTGAGGACGCTCATGCTCTCCGGGTTGCTCAGGTCCAGCTTCGCATCCAGACCGCTGACCCCGACTTCCAGCCCACGAAGGGCTTTCTGCAGGGATTCCTGGAAAGTGCGGCCGATAGCCATGACTTCGCCGACCGACTTCATTTGCGTCGTCAGGCGAGCGTCGGCTTTGGCAAACTTTTCGAATGCGAAGCGCGGCAACTTGGTGACGACGTAGTCGATGGACGGCTCGAAAGAGGCCGGCGTCTTACCGCCGGTGATTTCGTTCTGCAGCTCATCAAGGGTGTAACCGATGGCCAGCTTGGCGGCGACGCGGGCGATCGGGAAACCGGTCGCTTTGGAAGCCAGTGCAGAGGAGCGCGACACCCGCGGGTTCATCTCGATGACGACCATACGGCCAGTGTCCGGGCAAATGCCGAACTGGACGTTGGATCCACCTGTCTCGACACCGATTTCACGCAGTACCGCCAGCGAGGCGTTACGCATGATCTGGTATTCCTTGTCGGTCAGCGTCTGGGCTGGCGCAACAGTGATCGAGTCGCCGGTGTGAACACCCATCGGGTCGAAGTTTTCGATAGAGCAGACAATGATGCAGTTGTCCTTTTTGTCGCGGACAACTTCCATCTCGTACTCTTTCCAACCGATCAGGGATTCGTCGATCAGCAGCTCTTTGGTCGGAGACAGGTCCAGACCGCGGGTGCAGATCTCTTCGAATTCTTCACGGTTGTAGGCGATACCGCCGCCCGTACCGCCCATGGTGAACGACGGCCGGATGATGCACGGAAACCCAAGCTTCTCCAGGACGGCATACGACTCTTCCATGGTGTGTGCGATACCCGAGCGCGGGCAATCGAGACCAATGGATTTCATAGCTTTGTCGAAGCGCGAACGGTCTTCCGCTTTATCGATGGTGTCGGCAGTAGCGCCGATCATTTCCACGCCGAACTTCTCCAGAACGCCTTCGCGCTCCAGATCCAGTGCGCAGTTCAGAGCGGTCTGACCCCCCATGGTTGGGAGCAATGCATCCGGACGCTCTTTTTCGATGATCTTGGCGACGGTCTGCCATTTGATCGGTTCGATGTAGGTCGCATCCGCCATGTCCGGGTCGGTCATTATGGTGGCTGGGTTGGAGTTGACCAGAATGACGCGGTAACCCTCCTCGCGCAGGGCTTTGCAGGCCTGGGCGCCGGAGTAGTCAAATTCACAGGCCTGGCCGATCACGATGGGGCCGGCGCCGAGAATCAGGATACTTTTAATGTCTGTACGTTTTGGCATGGGTTGTCACTCAAATCCTATGTCAGTCGGCGAGCCGTCTTGAACATTCTCTGCGGTGGCTGGGCCTGTTGCCGGACCTCAATGATCCGGCGTGCGCAGCCATTCGCTCGCTAGGGTCGAAACACCGCTTAGCGGCGCTTGGCCATGGCTGTGATAAAGCGATCAAACAGCGGCGCAACATCGGTCGGACCCGGGCTTGCTTCAGGGTGGCCCTGGAAGCTGAAGGCGTCCTTGTCGGTGCGTTCGATGCCCTGCAGGCTGCCGTCAAACAGCGATTTGTGAATCGCGCGGACATTGGCTGGGAGTGTCGCTTCGTCGACCGCAAATCCATGGTTCTGGCTGGTGATCATGACAACGCCTGTGTCCAGATCCTGGACCGGGTGGTTAGCACCATGATGACCCAGCTCCATTTTGATGGTCCGCGCGCCCGACGCCAGAGCAAGCAACTGATGACCGAGGCAGATACCAAACACCGGAATATCGGTTTCCAGAACATCCTTTATCGCCTGGATCGCGTAATCACAGGGTTCAGGATCGCCCGGGCCGTTGGACAGGAATACGCCGTCAGGCTTGAGTGCAAGCACGTCATTGGCGGGGGTTTGCGCAGGCACTACCGTCACACGGCAACCGCGCGCAACCAGCATGCGCAGGATGTTCAGCTTGACGCCGTAGTCATAAGCGACCACGTGGTATTTCAAATCAGCAGCAGCGATTTCCGGGCTGGTGTCGGTCTTCAATTCCCAAACACTTGAACGCCACTCGTAGCGCTCCGTGGTGCTGACCTCTTTGGCAAGGTCCATGCCTTTCAGGCCAGGGAAGCCACGAGCCGCGGCGATTGCCGCTTCTTCAGAGATGTTATCGCCCGCCATGATGCAACCGTTCTGGGCACCTTTCTCACGCAAAATGCGGGTCAGGCGGCGAGTGTCGATACCCGCAATAGCAACAGTGTTGTTGGCTTTCAGGTAATCGGCCAGGGACATCTTGTTGCGCCAGTTGCTCGCAACCAGTGGCAGATCACGGATAACCAGCCCTGCAGACCAGACACGATCAGATTCAGCGTCTTCCGGTGTAGTGCCGGTGTTGCCAATGTGGGGGTAAGTCAGGGTGACGATTTGCTTGGCATAGGAAGGATCGGTAAGGATTTCCTGATAGCCCGTCATTGCGGTGTTAAACACCACCTCACCAACGGTTTGACCGTCGGCTCCAATGGCTTCGCCACGAAAAATGCTGCCATCAGCAAGGGCGAGTATGGCTGGCTTAGTCAAGAAGACCTCCCGTAATAAAGCCTGAAAGGGCGTTCGCAGGTTGTAAAAAAGCGGAATGACGTATAGACACGTCACCCCGCTTTTTTCATAGAATTCTCTGCGCGCTTTTAGTGGACACACTAAAGCTGTAGCTTACAGAAAGAGACAATTTTTATCCACCGCTAAAACGCCTTGGAGGCAGGGGAATGCGACAGAACATCGCGTAGCGGGGTTGGGACAGCGGGCAGGATACAGGTAAAACACCTGACCTGCCCGCAATACTGGATGTGTCGACATCGAGTTCAACGAAGTTCCAGCACATCCTGCATGTCGTACAGGCCTGGCTGCTTTCCATCGAGCCATAACGCTGCGCGAACTGCGCCTTTGGCGAAGGTCATGCGACTGGACGCCTTGTGCGTGATCTCCACTCTTTCGCCCTCAGCGGCAAACAACACAGTGTGATCGCCGACAATATCCCCCGCCCGCACCGTCGCAAAACCAATGGTTTTGCGATCACGGGCGCCGGTCTGACCTTCGCGACCGTAGACGGCCACCTCACTCAGATCGCGACCAAGCGCTTGGGCAATTACTTCACCCATACGCACCGCAGTCCCCGAAGGCGCATCGACTTTATGGCGGTGATGCGCCTCCATGATCTCGATGTCGACATCATCACCCAACACCCGTGAAGCTGTGTCGAGTAGCTTCAGACACAGGTTAACGCCAACACTGAAGTTGGCAGCGAATACGATCGGGATTTCCTTTCCCGCATCAACAAGACGCTGCTTCTCTTCGACGCTGAAACCAGTCGTTCCGATGACCATGGCTTTGCCGGCCTTGCGGCAGAAAGCCAGGTTTTTCAGTGTCACGGAAGGATGGGTAAAGTCGATAAGCACATCGAATTCGTCAGCTACCTTCGCCAAATCACCCGACAGGGGCACGCCGATGCGGCCCAGCGCAGCCAGCTCACCAGCATCAGCACCGACAAGCGAGCTGTCCGGGCGATGAATAGCGGCGGTGAGACCGGCGCCCTGCGTAGCCTGAATCGCTTCGATCAGGGTTTTACCCATGCGCCCGGCGGCACCCATCACAGCAATACGTCGCATGCCCTGCTCCTTAGAGATCGCCGAAGAAGCGCTTCACGCCTTCGAACCAGCCATTGGCTTTGGGCGAATGAGAGCTGTCACCGTCCAACGATGCCCTAAGCTCTTCCAGCAACTCGCGCTGGCGACGCCCCAGATTCACCGGCGTCTCGATAGCTACGCGGCACATCAAATCACCTGCACCGCCGCCACGAACCGGCGCAACACCCTTGCCCTTCAAACGGAACTGCTTGCCGGTCTGAGTGCCTTCCGGAATCTTCAACTTGACGCGACCATCGAGGGTCGGCACTTCCAGCTCTCCACCGAGCGCTGCGTCGGTAAAGCTGATCGGCACTTCGCAGTACAGGTGCTTGCCGTCGCGCTGGAAGATCGCGTGCTCGCGCACATTGATTACGACGTACAAGTCGCCCGTAGGTCCACCCTGAACACCGGCCTCGCCTTCGCCCGACAAGCGAATACGATCTCCGGTATCAACACCTGGCGGCACCTTGACCGAGAGAGTTTTGTATTCTTCTACGCGACCTTCGCCGTGACACGAATCGCACGGGTCGGAAATGATTTTGCCGTTGCCATGACAGCGAGGGCAGGTCTGCTGCACGGAGAAAAACCCCTGCTGCATGCGAACCTGACCGATACCACCACAGGTCGGACAAGTAACCGGCGCCGAGCCTTTCTTCGCGCCCGAACCATCACAAGGTTTGCAATTGACCAGCGTCGGGACACGGATATTGACCGTAGTGCCGCGCACGGCCTCTTCGAGGTTGAGCTCCAGGGTGTAGCGCAAGTCACTGCCGCGCTGAGCACCGCCACGACCACCGCCGCCGCGACCGCCGCCGAAGAAGTCACTGAAGACATCGCCGAAGATGTCAGAGAAGTTCTGACCGCCAGCCCCTGCACCGCCGCCCATGCTCTGATCAACGCCGGCGTGACCGTACTGGTCGTACGCCGCACGCTTGCTGGCATCGGAGAGAATTTCGTAAGCCTCATTGGCTTCTTTAAAGGAGTCTTCAGACGCCTTGTCACCTGGATTGCGGTCCGGATGAAATTTCATTGCGAGACGACGATAAGCCTTTTTCAGGTCCGCCTCGCTGGAGCCACGCTCCACCCCCAATACTTCGTAATAGTCGCGCTTTGCCATATGTTTTCTGCACTCTTGAGGACGTCCGACAAAACCCTCCTGAGTTTGCCGAACTCGTTGGACCCCATTCAGGCCCGGACCCAACTCACGTCAATTCAACGATCCTGGTCTTCGTTCATCAGCCGTTCTATCGACCGAGAAAAGCGGCAAAACAAGCCGGAGCGCAGGAGCGTCCGGCTTTGCCACGAGGCTCGCGGACAGCGTCCACAAGCCTGAAAATTCGTCTGTACCAGACACGCCAACGCGGGAGCAAGCTCCCGCGCGGCGACATCCTACCAGCGACCACCCGAAAGCGGTCAACTGGCGTTCAAGTGAGCCTGCGCTTACTTGTGGTCTTTTACTTCTTCGAATTCAGCGTCGACAACGTCATCGGCTGGCTTCTTTTCTTCCTGTGCGGCTTGAGCGCCACCTTCAGGCTTTTCAGCTTGCTCGGCGTACATTTTCTGAGCAACAGGAGCGGAAAGCTTCGATAGCTCTTCGACTTTCGCGTCGATGGCAGCCTTGTCGTCGCCTTTGACAGCGGCTTCAAGAGCAACAAGCGCAGCTTCGATAGCGGTCTTCTCTTCGGCAGTCACTTTGTCCCCAGCGTCAGCGATCATCTTGCGCGTCGAGTGGACCAGTGCATCACCCTGATTACGGGCAGACGCCAGCTCTTCGAACTTGCGATCTTCTTCGGAGTTGGCTTCAGCGTCGCGGATCATTTGCTGAATTTCTTCGTCCGACAGACCGGAGTTCGCCTTGATCACGATCGACTGGGTTTTGCCGGTAGCCTTGTCTTTCGCGCCGACGTGCAGGATACCGTTGGCGTCGATGTCGAAGGTCACTTCGATCTGAGGCACGCCGCGTGGCGCTGGCGGAATCTCAGCCAGGTCAAACTTGCCCAACGACTTGTTCGAAGTGGCTTGCTTACGCTCACCCTGCAGAACGTGAATGGTCACTGCGCCCTGGTTGTCATCAGCGGTCGAGAACACTTGGGATTTCTTGGTAGGAATCGTGGTGTTTTTCTCGATCAACGCAGTCATCACGCCGCCCATGGTTTCGATACCGAGGGTCAGCGGGCTGACGTCCAGCAGCAGAACGTCTTTCACGTCGCCAGCCAGAACAGCGCCTTGAATCGCAGCACCCATGGCAACAGCTTCGTCCGGGTTGACGTCCTTACGCGCTTCTTTACCGAAGAACTCGGTCACTTTCTGTTGAACCAGCGGCATGCGGGTCTGACCGCCGACCAGGATCACGTCGTTGATTGCGCTGATGTCGATACCGGAGTCTTTCAAGGCGATGCGGCAAGGCTCGATGGTGCGCTGAACCAGGTCTTCAACCAGCGCTTCAAGCTTGGCGCGGGAAATTTTCACGTTCAAGTGCTTCGGACCGGTCGCGTCTGCAGTGATGTACGGCAGGTTGACGTCGGTAGAGTTGCTGGAAGACAGCTCAATCTTGGCTTTTTCTGCGCCTTCTTTCAGGCGCTGCATGGCCAGCGGGTCACCCTTGAGGTTCATGCCGCTTTCTTTCTTGAATTCGTCAACGAGGTAGTCGATCAGACGAATATCGAAGTCTTCACCGCCCAGGAACGTGTCACCGTTGGTGGCCAATACTTCGAACTGGTGCTCGCCATCGACTTCAGCGATTTCGATAACCGAAACGTCGAAAGTACCGCCGCCCAGGTCATAAACGATGACGGTGTGGTCGCCTTTCGCTTTGTCCATACCGTAAGCCAGTGCGGCTGCGGTGGGTTCGTTGATGATGCGCTTGACGTCCAGACCCGCGATACGGCCGGCATCTTTGGTGGCTTGACGCTGACTGTCGTTGAAGTAGGCCGGAACGGTAATGACCGCTTCAGTCACTGTCTCGCCCAAGTAGTCTTCGGCGGTTTTCTTCATCTTCTTCAGGATTTCAGCAGAAATCTGAGGAGGGGACATTTTCTTGCCATTGACTTCAACCCACGCATCGCCATTGTCAGCCTTGGCGATTTTGTAAGGGACCATCTGAATGTCTTTCTGTACGACGTCTTCTTCAAACTTACGACCGATCAGACGCTTCACCGCATACAGGGTGTTGTGCGGATTGGTGACAGCCTGACGCTTGGCCGACTGACCGACCAGGATTTCGCCGTCATTGGCGTAAGCGATGATCGACGGCGTGGTACGAGCGCCTTCGGCGTTCTCGATGACCTTGGCTTTGCCGTTTTCAAGAATAGAGACGCAGGAGTTCGTGGTCCCCAGGTCGATACCGATAATCTTGCCCATCTTTGACTCTCCCGAAACTTTAATTAGGTTGCCGCAACTGCGTTTACAAATTGCGGTAATTCTTTAACGCATGGCCTATAAATGGGGGCCACTCAGCTGATTTCAAGCCTGCTCGTCAATTGACGGCGCTACAGGCGATGGAGCCTTGCTTACCACGACCATTGCCGGGCGCAGCAGACGACCATTGAGCTGATATCCCTTTTGAAACACCTTCAACACGCTGTTCGGTTCAACGTCAGCGCTTTCCTGCATAGCCATCGCCTGATGATGCTCGGCGTTGAACGGCTGGCCATGCGGATCAATGGCTTCGAGCTGATAACGCTTGAGCGTATCTGCGAACATCTTGAGCGTAAGCTCGATGCCTTCACGCATCGGGCGGATGCTTTCGTCATCCGGGTTGGACAAGTCCAGACCGCGCTCGAGACTGTCGACAATCGGCAGCAGATCACTGGCGAATTTCTCCAGCGCAAATTTGTGAGCCTTTTCCACATCCTGTTCTGCGCGACGGCGGACGTTCTGCAGATCTGCGGCAACACGCAGCGAATGATCCTGCGCAGTCGCCAATTGCTCTTCCAGCACCTGCACGCGAGTCACCAACTCTTCTGCAGAGTGTGCAGCCTCAGCCGCTTGATCCTGAGTCTGCGTATCCGAGTTCTGTTCGTCAGCCATAGTTCTCTCCTTCTAATAACGTCCGTGAGCTCAACTCACGCTTCTGTCGGCTATATGGGGCCGTAATTTTTCGCTTCAAGGGTTTCCAGGGAAAGGTTGGCGCGAATGTCCCTACAAATTTTCTGACATGACTTTTTGCTGGACCAAACGCGCTGAAAATCGTCATCAGTGCTAAAAATGATCATCTACCAATCAAATCGAGCTAAGGGCAAGCATTGTCAGTCAGATTGAAAACACTGTATAAATAACCAGACAAATCGCTTGGGAGCTGCCTTTATGCTGGTGCACCTGTCCGTACATAACTACGCCATTGTTGAACACCTCGATCTGGAACTGGATCGGGGCATGAGTGTAATCACAGGTGAAACCGGTGCCGGCAAGTCGATCATGCTCGACGCCCTCGGTCTCACTCTGGGCGATCGCGCTGACAGCGGAGTCGTGCGGCCCGGCGCCGACAAGGCCGATATCCTCGCAACATTCGACCTGTGCGATATACCGGAAGCTCGTACATGGCTTGCAGAGCGAGACCTCGACAACGACGGTCCCTGCATCCTGCGAAGAGTCATCACCGCCGAGGGCCGCTCGCGCTCCTACATCAATGGCTCGCCGTGCCCCCAGGGCGATCTGAAATCGCTGGGCGAACTGCTCATCGATATTCATAGCCAACACGAACACCAATCCCTGCTCAAGACCGACACTCATCGTCGCCTGCTCGACGCTTACGCCGGCGCCAACGATCTTGCGCGCCAGGTGCAACTTGCCGCTCAACGCTGGCGCCAGACGCGACAAGAGCTGGAGCGCCTGTCCAATTCCGGTGATGAACAGCGAGCCAAGCATCAGCTACTGAGCTACCAGCTTGAAGAGCTAGAGAGCCTGAGCCTGGGTGAAGAAGAGCTTCTTCATCTGGAGCAGGAGCAGAAAAACCTGACCAACGCCGAGAGTCTGCTGAGCATTTGCCGTCAGGTCGTCGAGCAGTGCAGCGAGAGCGACTCCGGCAATGTGCTCAACGCGTTGACCGCAAGCCTAAATCGCCTGAGCAGCGTCGACAATTCGCCTGATGCTCTGAGCGAAGCGACCAACCTGCTGTCGAGTGCGCAGATTCAAGTCGAAGAAGCAGTGGGAGAAATCAATCGCTTTCTGGACCGCTTTGATGCCGACCCAGCGCGGCTGCAACAGGTAGAAGAACGACTGGACACCATCTACACGCTGGCGCGCAAACATCGCGTTCAACCAACAGAAGTTTCGGCGCTGCATCAAAAGCTGATGGATGAAATCGAGACGCTCAACGCCAATGACGAGGCCATCGAGCGGCTCGAAAACGAGCTTTCCTCTTATGCCCGTCATTATCAGGAAAAAGCGAGAGAGCTGAGCGACTTGCGTCATCGTGCAGCCCCTGAACTGGCGATGGCGGTAGAACAGGAGATTCAGCGACTGGGCATGCCTGGAGGCCGGTTCACCATTGAGCTGCTAGTCAACAGCGACAAGGAGCTGCTGCCTCATGGCCTGGAGCACGTCGAATTGCTCGTCAGCGCAAACCCTGGGCAACCTCTAAAAGCGTTGGCCAAAGTCGCATCAGGCGGCGAATTATCACGTATCAGCCTGGCGATTCAGGTCATCACTGCTCAGACGTCCCGCGTACCGACACTTGTCTTTGACGAAGTGGACGTGGGCATTGGCGGGCCTACTGCGGAGATCGTCGGGCAATTGCTGCGCAGGCTGGGCGAGCGCGGCCAGGTGATGACGGTGACCCACTTGCCACAAGTAGCTGCGCAGGGGCATCAACACTTATATGTACACAAAGTCAGAGAGCAAGACGCAACCCGCACTGCCGTCTCCAAGCTGAGTAAGAATGAGCGCGTTGAAGAGGTGGCACGCATGCTGGGCGGTATCGACCTCACCAAAGAATCTCTGGCCCACGCCAAGAAGATGGTGGTCACGGCCAAGTCCTGAGCGAGAAACTTGAAGCAACAAAGGCGACCCGAGGGTCGCCTTTGTTTTGTGCGAGAAAAAGACTTACGCCTTTTTGTTACGCACGTAGAGCACCAGATTGTGGTCCACCAGCTCAAAGCCGTGCTTGACGACGATGGCCTTCTGCAACTTCTCGATTTCTTCGTCGAAGAACTCGATAACCTCTCCAGACTCCACATTGACCATATGGTCGTGGTGACCGCCATCTGCCAGTTCAAACACAGCATGACCGCCGTCGAAGTTGTGGCGAACCACCAATCCGGCTGCTTCGAACTGAGTCAGAACACGGTAAACCGTCGCAAGACCGACGTCTTCACTGGCCTCCATGAGCGCCTTGTAAACGTCTTCCGCACTCATGTGACGTTGCTCGGCAGAATCGAGCATTTGAAGGATTTTGACCCGCGGCAGGGTCACTTTAAGTCCAGCTTTGCGTAGTTCGCTATTTTCTACCATGGTCAGCTTTCTCGCAGACGCTGCTTCGCAGCTTCTCTTAATGCAGGTATGATCGGGGTTTACGTTGTCCCAGCCAAGATAGTGGAAGTCGCCCACCGATGCAAAACACCAAGCTCCTGCTAACCAGTTTCACCCTCGTGGGACTGCTCGCACTCGCCGGTTGTTCATTCCCCGGGGTTTACAAAATCGACATCCAGCAGGGAAATGTCGTCACGCAAGATATGATAGACCAGTTGAGGCCGGGAATGACCCGCCGACAAGTGCGGTTTATCATGGGCAACCCTCTGCTGACCGACACTTTCCACGCCGATCGCTGGGATTACCTTTACAGCCTGCAGCCAGGTGGCGGCGAACGCCAACAAGAGCGTATTGCGCTGTTCTTCAACGCCAACGACCAGCTAGCAAGCCTTTCAGGTGACTTCAAGCCGGGCGTGAGTCGCGATGAAGCGATCCTCGGCAAAGGCAGCGATACCAGCACAGGGCCCGAAAACAAAGGCGAGCAGCCCAAAGCCGATGAGCCACCCAAGCCTGGCTCATTGCTTGAGCAGATCCAGAACGACGTGGACAAGATTGAAACGGTTCCGGTCCCAACCCAAGAACCACTGGACACAAATCCGCGCTAATCCGCAGATAGTTGTGCTCAGAAAGAAGCCCGGCATGCCGGGCTTTTTTACGTCTGCTCAATCGAGCCGATCAAAAACTTAAATCGTGCTTTCGCCTTTTTTCGCTTGGATTGCCTTCGCTGCACGCAATCGGCGGACCTCTTTAGGATCCGCCAGAAGGGGGCGATAAATCTCTATGCGCTCGCCCTCCTTCAGCAAACGGATCTCGGGATGGGGGACGCTCTTACCGAAGATTCCTACGGGACAATGCTGCAGATCCAGCTCAGGAAACACTGCACCGATCCCGCTCAACGCTAAAGCCGCACGAACAGTCGTACCCGGCTGCACATAAAACGTCAGCAGAACCTGGCGATCAACTGCCGCGTAAACAAGCTCGACAGTGATCATCGTCTCAGCCCTGCAGCTCTTTGGCTCGCTGGCAAAAAGCATCAACCAGCGTGTTTGCCGCCTGATTGAAAAGTGGACCCAATGTTGCGCGCACAATAGGCCCGGCGTAATCGAAGGAAAGGTCCAGGCTGATCTTGCAGGCCTTCTCACCCAACGCCTTAAAGGTCCAGACGCCATTCAACTGGCTGAACGGGCCTTCCTCCAGATTCATCTCGATGGTCTGGCCGGGCGTGAGCGTATTGCGTGTAATGAAGTGCTGACTAAGACCGCCCTTCGCCACCTCCACTCGCGCACGCATCAGAGAGTCATTTTGCTCCAGTACCGTAGTGCCCGAGCACCAAGGCAAGAACTCCGAATAGCGGGAAACATCATTGACCAGGTCGTAAAGCACCTGGGCGGGGTACGGCAGCAAGGCCGAACGTTGAATATGCGTAGTCATGTCAGCGTCATTTCCAAAGCTGAGCGGCAAATACAACCAAAATGCCGATCGGCGCCACATAGCGCATCAAAAAGAACGTCAAAGCGAAAAGTACCGGACTGCGGATCGACAACTCGTCGCGCACCGCCTCACGGCCCATCACCCAACCTGCGAAAACCACAAAGCACAAGCCACCCAGCGGCAGCATGATGCGTGAGGTGAAGAAATCGATCACCCCGAAAAAGTCCAGGCCGCCCACTGCCCCCCATTGATAGAGGTGGAACGCACCGCCATCGTTCACGAAAAATTTGGCCTGTTGCCAGATATTGAACGAGAACACCGTACCCAATCCGACGAACCAGCAAATGAACGAAAGCCAGAATGTCACCCAGCCGCGCCGCACTTTCGTGCGCTCTACAAGGTACGCCACCATCGGTTCCAGTAGCGAAATGGCCGAACTCCACGCCGCGACTGCAACCAATACAAAGAACACGACACCCATCAGTTGCCCGAACGCAACATTGCCGAAGGCAAAAGGCAGCGTCACGAACATCAGCCCAGGGCCTTCACTTGGGTTAAGGCCGGCAGCGAACACAATCGGAAACAACGCGAGGCCGGCCAGCAGCGAAACGAAAGTATCGAGTAACGCGACACCCACGACCGTGGCGCTTATCGAGGCGTCCTTGGTCATGTAGGCGCCGTAGATCATGATCGATCCAACGCCGACGCTCAGCGAGAAGAACGCATGCCCCATCGCGGGCAGCAAGCCGTCCAACAGCTTCTCGGGCTGGAAGTCGAACATGAAATGCACGCCTTCCATGAAGTGCCCGGTGGTCAAGCTGTAGCCCAGCAAAATCACCATCAGAATAAACAGCAACGGCATCAGGATCCGCAAGCTGCGCTCAAGACCAGCATTCACGCCTTTGGCGATGGTGATTGCCGACAACAGCATAAACAGCGTGTGCCAACCGACCAGCCGCCATGGATCAGCGATCATGACGCCGAAGAAACCGCCGACCTGATCCGCCGTCACACCCTGAAAGTCTCCCTTACCGACGTCCAGGATGTATTCCAGCGACCAGCCGCCCACCACGCTATAGAAAGACAGGATCAGCAGCGCCGTTATCATCCCGGCGAATGCACCCCATGACCACTTCGTGGAATGCCCCGCTTCACGCGCCAGCACCTTGAGCGCGTTGGCCGGACTTTGCCGGGAGCGTCGCCCGATCAGCGTCTCGGCAATCATGACCGGAATGCCGATCAGCGCGATGCAAGCCAGAAACACCAGCACGAACGCGCCGCCGCCATAGACGCCTACCATGTAGGGGAATTTCCATATACTGCCCAAACCTACCGCGGAGCCCGTGGCGGCCAGGATGAATACCCAGCGACTCGCCCAGCTACCGTGGACAGAAACCTTGTCCGTCGACATCGTTGACACGTCCAGCACGCAAAAAAGATCGCGCATTGTCCGGCATTCAATCAACGTGCTCAAGCACGCAGGTTGACCATAGCCGACAACGCGCCGAGTCCCTATAATGCGTCGCCTATGGCTAAGCTCAAGAAACATCCCACAGGGACCATCGCGCAAAATAAAAAGGCGCGTCACGATTACTTCATCGAACACAAGTTCGAGGCCGGTCTGGTCCTGGCTGGCTGGGAAGTAAAAAGCCTGCGTGCCAATAAGGTGCAGCTGGTGGACAGTTACGTGCTGCTCAAAGATGGCGAGGCATGGCTGATGGGTAGCCATATTTCACCTCTGTCGACGGCCAGTACTCACGTCATCGCTGATCCGACACGCACCCGTAAACTATTGCTCAACCAGCGCGAGCTGGAAAAGCTCACGACCTCGGTGCAGCAAAAAGGCTATGCCTGCGTGGCCTTGGCGCTTTACTGGAAGCAGCACTTGATCAAGTGCGAAATTGCTTTGGGCAAGGGCAAGAAGGAATACGACAAGCGCCACACCGAACGCGAACGCGATTCGGACCGTGAGCTTCAGCGTGCGGTGCGCAGCAAAGGCAAGGATGATTGATCTCTGAACTGCCGCTCGATTATGTAGGGGCGAACTTGTTTGCGAGGCGTTGCGTCAGGGCAACCGCGTAACGCCTCTCGCCAACAAGTTGTCTCCTCCAGACTGTCTCCTCCAGAAAAAACCGGCGCGAACTCAAATCCCGTTGCGCCGCTCGGCTCTCGCCGTGCGTTGCACCTGCTGCCGCACCTCTTCCAGAACCTCCTGCACGTACAGCAAATGTCGGCTCGAGACCTCTCGTGCATCGTCTGCACGCCCTTCAATGATTGCCTGATACAGCTCACGGTGCTGACTGATCAGCATGTCGCGGGTTTCCGTGCGCTGTTTGTACATCCCGCCAATATTGGTGACGACGTTTCGCGTCAGCAGGTCGAACAAGCCACGGATCGTATGCAACAACACGGCGTTGTGACTGGCTTCGGCGATTGCCAAATGAAAGCACGCATCGGCAGCGCCCTCCTCCGCACGACTCACCTCATCGACCCGGCTGTAGCAGTCCTGCAACGCCTCGAAAGCTTCACGCAATCGAGCACGGTCAACATCTGTCGCACGGATTGCCGCGTAATAGGCGCATGAGGCCTCCAGCGTGTGGCGAAACTCCAGCAGATCGCGTTGCGCCTCGTTGCTGCTTTCCAGCAAATGCAGCAATGGGTCGCTGAACGTGGACCCCAGATTTTCAACCACGTAATTGCCCCCGCCCTGACGACTAAGCAACAACCCTTTCGCGGTGAGCTTCTGTATCGCTTCCCTCAGGGAAGGTCGCGATACACCGAACTGCTCGGCAAGCGCACGCTCGGCAGGCAATCGCTCGCCCGCCCTGAGTGTGCCCTCCAGAATCATTCGCTCGAGCTGCTCAACGATATCGTCAGACAGACGCCGCTGGCGCACCTGATCAAAGCCCATAACCGCTCACTCCACATCCCCGACCGTTTTCGGGGGCGCATATTCTCGCTGATTGTCGGCCGACATTCACGCGACAGATAACACACCGAACTGCGCTTGAGCAGATACCCCACCCATGTGCGACAAAAGTTCTAGAGCGACAAATTGACACGGCATCACTAAGGCTTTTAACCTAGCGCCTAGACATTGTAAATTGGTATTACCAATTTTTAAGATGCCGGCGATTGATGGTCATCCACCACTTTCGCTGCAAGCCTTTCGCGACGGCGAAGGGCTTGAGCTGGTGAGCTGTGCGACTCGTTCGTCAGCATCAGCAGGACGACAGCGCAACTGAAGTCGCCTGCAGGAGCCGCGCACGTACGACATGGACACCGGGCCTAACCAACAACAATTAGGGGCCTCATACATGCAAACCTGGCAACAGCTCTACACACCGCTCGGCAGTCTTGGACTATCCGCCCTCGCCGCTGTCATACCCATCGTGTTTTTCTTCTTTGCACTGGCCGTGTTCCGGCTTAAAGGGCATGTCGCCGGCACCATCACTTTGGTACTTGCGGTTCTGGTTGCCATCTTCGCGTTCCAAATGCCGGCCGGCATGGCCATCGCAGCGGCGCTTTACGGCTTCTGTTACGGCTTGTGGCCCATCGCATGGATCATCATTGCGGCAGTCTTTCTCTACAAACTCACGGTCAAGAGCGGTCAGTTCGAGATCATTCGCAGCTCGGTCATGTCGATCACCGACGACCAGCGTCTGCAAGTCCTGCTAATCGGCTTCTGCTTCGGTGCATTCCTTGAAGGTGCTGCAGGTTTCGGCGCACCGGTCGCCATCACCGCCGCATTGCTTGTAGGACTTGGGCTGAACCCACTGTATGCAGCTGGCCTTTGCCTGATAGCAAACACCGCGCCGGTCGCATTCGGCGCACTGGGTATTCCGATCATCGTCGCCGGACAGGTGTCGGGGCTGGATGCGTTCAAGATTGGCGCGATGGCGGGCCGTCAGTTGCCACTGCTGTCGGTGTTCGTACCGTTCTGGCTGATGTTCATGATGGACGGCTTGCGCGGTGTCAAAGAAACGTGGCCAGCAGCCTTGATCGCGGGCGGTAGTTTCGCTGTCGTACAGTTTTTGACGTCCAACTACATAGGCCCGGAACTGCCGGACATCACCTCGGCACTTGTCAGCCTGATCTCGCTGACGCTTTTCCTGAAAGTCTGGCAGCCCGCTCGCGCCGGCGAAACCCAAGTGGCCAGTGCTGGCGGTGCAGCTGTAACGGTCGCTGGTGGGCCTGGTGGCTTCGGTCAGCCGCGCGCCACTACAAAATCCCCTTACTCGCTCGGCGCCATCTTCAAGGCGTGGTCTCCGTTCCTGATCCTCACCGTGATCGTGACGATCTGGACGCTCAAGCCATTCAAGGCCCTGTTTGCCGCCGGTGGCGCGCTTGAAGCCTGGACCATGAACATCGCCATCCCGTTCCTGGACAAGATGGTCATCAAAGGCGCGCCAATCGTCGCAACACCGACGCCAATGCCCGCGATCTACAAGTTCGACCTGATCGCTGCGTCGGGCAGCGCGATCCTGTTCTCGGCCATTCTGGCGATGATCGTTTTGCGCATCAGCCCAAAAACAGGTCTTACCACTTTTAAAGAAACGCTGTTTGAGCTGCGCTGGGCCATCGTGTCCATCGGCATGGTGTTGGCCTTTGCCTTCGTCATGAACTTCTCGGGCATGTCGTCGACCCTCGCACTGGTCCTGGCTGGCACGGGCGCTGCGTTCCCGTTCTTCTCCCCGTTCCTGGGCTGGCTCGGCGTGTTCCTGACCGGTTCCGATACCTCGTCGAACGCCTTGTTCGGGTCGTTGCAAGCGACCACTGCGCACCAAGTGGGCGTCAGCGACATCCTGATGGTTGCCGCCAACTCAACAGGCGGCGTGACCGGCAAGATGATTTCGCCACAATCAATCGCCGTTGCGTGCGCGGCCACTGGCCTGGTGGGCAGGGAGTCCGACCTGTTCCGCTTCACGCTCAAACACAGCATCTTCTTCGCCACCATCGTGGGCTGCATTACCTATGCCCAGGCGTACTGGTTCACCGGCATGCTGGTTCACTAACGAGACGAGTGTCGGGCGCACACCTGTGCGTCCGGCAGCAGCCCAACTCACTCAATGTAGCGAGACCCCATGATCATTTCTGCCTCCACCGACTACCGCGCAGCTGCACAACGCAAGCTGCCGCCCTTCCTCTTTCACTACGCCGACGGCGGCGCATACGCCGAGCACACCCTGCGTCACAACGTTTCGGACCTGGCGAGCATTGCCCTGCGCCAGCGCGTTTTGAAAAACATGTCCGAACTAAGCCTGGAAACTTCGCTATTTGGCGAAAAAATGAGCATGCCGATTGCCTTGGCGCCGATCGGGTTGTGCGGCATGTATGCACGCCGCGGCGAAGTTCAGGCCGCGCGTGCGGCCGCATCCAAAGGCATCCCGTTCACCCTATCCACGGTTTCGGTCTGCCCGATAGAAGAAGTCGCGCCGGCTATCGATCGCCCCATCTGGTTTCAGCTGTACGTGCTCAAGGACCGCGGTTTCATGCGCAATGCGCTGGAGCGCGCCAAAGCCGCCGGCGTCAAAACCCTCGTATTCACCGTCGACATGCCCGTCCCCGGTGCGCGTTATCGTGACGCGCATCACGGCATGAGCGGCGCAAACGGGCCGATGCGCCGCGTCCTGCAAGCCATGACCCATCCGCAATGGGCCTGGGACGTCGGCGTAAATGGTCGCCCCCACGACCTGGGCAATATTTCGACCTACCGTGGCAATCCAACGGGCCTAGCCGATTACATTGGCTGGCTGGGAAACAACTTCGATCCGTCGATTTCCTGGAAGGACCTGGAGTGGATCCGCGAAGCGTGGGACGGCCCGATGCTTATCAAGGGCATCCTTGACCCCGATGACGCCCGCGACGCGGTGACATTTGGCGCCGACGGCATCATCGTTTCCAACCACGGCGGCCGTCAGCTCGATGGCGTGTTGTCGAGCGCCCGGGCGCTGCCCGCCATTGCCGACGCGGTGAAGGGTGAACTGAAAATCCTCGCTGACTCAGGCATTCGCAGCGGTCTGGACGTGGTGCGCATGATCGCCTTGGGTGCCGATGCGGTGCTGATCGGTCGCGCATTCATTTACGCCCTGGCCACCCACGGCGAAGCCGGCGTGAAAAATCTGCTGGACCTGTTCGAAAAAGAGATGCGCGTTGCGATGGTGCTGACCGGCGCCAAATCCATCAGCGAGATCACTCGCGATTCACTGGTTCGTGAACTGGGCGTCTGAGCCCACGTAACTGCCACACCCAAAGCACGCGGCACGTCAGAGGCCGCGGCACCAAAAATGATTGCATGAGGAAGACCGCATGAGCCTGCCCGCCTCCTTCCTGACCGATGTAAAGCGGTTGATCCCCACCGAGCGCCGCTTTGAAGACGCGCTGTCCACATTGGCGTTTGGCACCGACGCCAGCTTCTACCGGCTTATCCCAAAACTGGTCGTGCGCGTCGAATCCGAAGACGAAGTGGTTGCGCTGCTCAAGCTGGCTCAGGTCGACAAGGTCCCGGTTACCTTCCGTGCAGCCGGCACCAGCCTGTCGGGGCAAGCCATCAGTGACTCGGTGCTGATCGTGCTGGGCGACAACTGGAACGGTCGCGAAGTGCGTGCCCAAGGGGGGCAGATTCGTTTACAGCCAGGCGTGATTGGCGCGCAAGCTAACGTGTGGCTGGCACCGTTCGGTCGCAAGATCGGTCCAGACCCCGCGTCTATCAACGCGGCCAAGATTGGTGGCATCGTCGCTAATAATTCCAGCGGCATGTGCTGCGGCACCGCGCAAAACACCTACCACACGCTGGCCGGAATGCGCGTCGTACTGGCCGACGGCACACGCATCGACACCGAAGATACGGCAAGCATCGCAGCCTTCCGCGCCAGCCACGCCGACCTGCTTGAGCGCTTGGCAACACTGGGCCGGGAAACCCGCGCCAACACCAAGCTGGCTGCCAGAATCCGCCACAAATACCGTCTGAAAAACACCACCGGCCTGTCATTGAATGCGCTGGTCGACTTCGAGGAGCCGCTGGATATCCTCAGCCATTTGCTGGTGGGCTCTGAGGGCACATTGGGGTTCATCAGCGCGGTGACCTACGACACAGTGGTCGATCACCCACACAAGGCGTCGGCGCTGATCGTGTTTCCGGACGTTGAGACATGCTGCAATGCTGTATCCATCCTCAAAACCCAGCCGGTTTCCGCCGTTGAGCTACTTGACCGGCGGAGCATGCGCTCGGTGCAGAACAAGCCGGGCATGCCGCCCTTTGTGCGTGAGTTGTCGGAGAACGCCTGCGCGCTGCTGATTGAGGCCCGCGCCGCGACCCAGCCGCTGCTGCATGAACAACTGGCGCAGATCATGGCGTCCATCGCGCACTTCCCGGTGGACAAGCAAATCGACTTCACTGAAGACCCGCAGGAAAACGCGCGTCTGTGGGCCATCCGCAAAGACACCTTCCCCGCTGTCGGCGCCGTGCGCGAGACCGGCACCACGGTGATCATCGAGGACGTGACCTTTCCGGTCGAACAGCTGGCGATGGGCGTGCGTCGGCTGATCGAGCTGTTCGAAAAGCACCTTTATGACGAAGCGATCCTGTTTGGCCATGCGCTGGAGGGCAACCTGCATTTCGTCTTCACCCAGGGCTTCAACGACCCTCAGGAAGTGGCGCGCTATAAGGCATTCATGGAGGACGTAACCCAATTGGTAGCGGTGGAGTTCAACGGCTCGCTCAAGGCCGAGCACGGCACCGGCCGCAACATGGCGCCTTTCGTCGAACTGGAATGGGGCAGCGACGCTTATCAATTGATGTGGCAACTCAAGCGTTTGCTCGATCCCAACGGCATTCTCAACCCCGATGTGGTGCTGAGCACTGATCCGCAGATCCACCTGAAACATCTGAAACCGATGCCTGCGGCTGACGGGATCGTCGACAAATGCATCGAATGTGGATTTTGTGAGCCGGTGTGTCCGTCCAAAGGACTGACCTTGAGCCCACGCCAGCGCATCGTCATCTGGCGCGAGATTCAGGCGAAAAAACGTGCGGGTATCGATACCACAGACCTGGAGCGCGACTATCACTATCAAGGCATCGAAACGTGCGCCGCCACCGGGCTTTGCGCACAGCGCTGCCCGGTTGGAATCAACACCGGCGAGCTGGTGAAAAAGCTGCGCGCTCGCGAGGCCACGCACAACAAAACGGCAGGCTGGCTGGCGAACCACTTCACGACTGCGTTGCAAGGCGCACGCTTCACACTGCACGCCGCTAATGGCGCCCGCATGTTGCTGGGCGCGCCTCGACTGGCGAAGTTTTCATCGGCGCTGAGCAAAGCCTCTTCAGGACGCATCCCACAGTGGACGACGGCAATGCCACAGCCAGAAAACGCCATTCGCTTCACGCCTCCGGTCGAAGATCAGCGCCCAAGAGTGGTTTATCTTGCGGCCTGCGTGTCTCGCGTAATGGGGCCCGCAGCGGGTGATCGTGAGCAAATGTCGCTGCTGGAAAAGACCCGTGGGCTGCTGGAAAAGGCTGGCTATCAAGTGGTGTTCCCCGAGGATCAGGAGAGTTTGTGCTGCGGCCAACCCTTTGCCTCGAAGGGCTACGCAGCGCAGGCCGAGGAGAAGCGCCAGCAATTACTCGCCGCGCTGACCAAAGCCAGCCGAGGCGGGCTCGATCCCATCTACTGCGACACCAGCCCATGCACATTACGGCTGGTTCAGGACCTCAAGGAAACGCGGCTGGATCTGTACGACCCGGTGCGTTTCATCCGCACTCACTTGCTCGACAAACTGGTATTCACGCCTCAGCAAGAAGCCATCGCCGTTCACGTCACCTGCAGCACTCAGCACCTGGGCGAGAGCCAGGCGCTGATCGAACTGGCGCGCATGTGCAGCGTCAACGTGGTCATCCCGGAAGGCATTCATTGCTGTGGCTTTGCCGGTGACAAAGGCTTCACGACGCCGGAGCTGAATGCCCATTCGCTGCGCACGCTCAGGGGCGCCGTTCAGCACTGCCATGAGGGGATTTCCACTAGCCGAACCTGTGAAATCGGCCTGACTCAACATGGCGGTATCGACTACCACGGGCTGGTGTACCTCGTGGACCGCGTCACTCAACCCAGAACCGCTTGATAGCAACCTAGGGGCGGAGTTCGCGGCCATTTTGTTACGTGATGTGTGATGTGGCTTTTTCACATTATTGTGAAAAAAAATAGAACCCCTGCGTTTGGTCAGAGTCAGTTTATTTAAGCCCCACGAACAACGACGAGGCTTATCAATACTCTCGGACATCGGCCTTACACGGCGGCCATACCGAGTCCCCAGGTTAAAGGAGATACAACATGAAGCGCACAGCACTCACTGGTTTGTTCCTTACCGCTGCACTGATGGGTTCCCCGGTATTCGCGGCTGATGACCTCTGCGGCGCAAACCTGCAGGCCTTGAAGGACGCTCACACCTCTACAAGCACCAACATGAGCGCCGACAGCAAGGATGAGATGGAAAAAACCATCGCATCGGGCGAAAAAGCAAAAGCGGCCGGCAATGAAAAAGAATGTATCTCTATCACCACCAAGGCGATCACTCAGCTGAAAACCATGGGTTCGGGTAGCGAAGGCGCCAAGTAATCTGGGCGTCTGACCAGTCAAAAGCTGGTCAATGCTCGCTGTTCAGCACGACGGTCGACGTATCTTATTGATTCGGGTACACTCCGCGACCTGACTGCTAGGGCAGCAGATCTGGGGCCGATTAGGATTCGACGCCGGTGATGAAACTCTAGGGGCATGCCGAGTTGGTAACAGAACTCGTAAATCCACTGTTGCAACTTTCTATAGTTGCCAATGACGAAACCTACGGGGAACAAGCTCTCGCCGCGTAAGCGGTGCTAGCCTTCCTTCTGGCAGCTTCGGCTCCAGCAATCATCAGGGGATGTCTGTAAACCCAAAATGATTGTCATATAGAACAGAATCGCCGTGCAGTACGCTGTGGACGAATCGGCTAAAACTTACACAGCTCGCCCAACGCACCCTGCCAATCGGGTCGCAGAGGGTTAACTTAATAGATCTGGCTAAGCATGTAGTCCCGAAAGCGGAGTACTGGCGGACGGGGGTTCAAATCCCCCCGGCTCCACCAAACAAGCGTTACAAATCAAGCACTTAGCGTTTATCGCAAGTGCTTTTTTTGTGCCTTTTGGGGCTGTTTCGGCTCCGTAATGCCAGCTTAATGACAGCTTTTTCCATCAGTGCCAGCTTCAAAGGACGGACGCCCCCATGCTTAAGGTGTTTTTGAGTTACACGAAGGTGGATCACGAAAAGGTCGAACCATTTTTTCACCGCCTGACTCATGAGGGATTCGACCCCTGGCTTGATAATGAGAAACTGCTCCCGGGTCATAACTGGAGCTATGAAATCGATCAGGCTCTAGCAGAAGCGAACGTCGTCATGCTTTTTGAGCACCTCAAGCGTCAGCAAGCGAGGATTCGTTCAGCGCGAAGCGAATCAAGCGATTGAGAATCTCAAGTCAAAGTTGCCCTCTGATATCTACATAATCCCGGTGCTTCTGGAGGATTGTGAAGTCCCACCACACATTAGCGATCGCCTACAGTTCGTAAATGTGGCCGACCCAAATTTTTGGACGAAGATTCTAAAGTCGCTTGAACAGGCCGCTGTCGAACAAGCAATTATTCGGGAGCAAGGCGCCAGCCACGGGCCGTTCAGGGTGTTTGAAGAGAGCATAAGCGAAGACTGGGTCGGCACACCTGGGCACAATATCCAGCTAAGCTTTCCAAGATTCACGTCAGACACTGCGTCCGATGCAGCACGCACACTTTCGGCCATATTCTTTGGCCGAGCGCACATGGCTTTGGTCAGGAACAGAACGAAGCCCTGGCACCAAGACCCTGCAGACCAATACTTTGGCAGTGATAATGGAGGTGGGACAGCTATGCAGTTGTTCACGCTAGTGAGCGGTTTGTAAGCGTTTCCTACACCGTAGGCTGGTACGGCGCTGGGGCGGCACATCCCAATAGCCATTTTGAATGTCACAACTTTGCGATTATTGAATCGAAGATTTACCCAATAGAGCTGCATGAGCTTTTTACGAGTTGGGAGATAGGACGGCAGGTCATCATAAGCGGCTGCATACATGACATACAGCGGGAATATTGGGAACGAACCGGCGAGTTTCCGGATGCAAGCGCGATGGAATGGATCACAACAGGGGTTGGAGATGGAAGCCTAGACAGTTTTCTACTGACTCAAACTGGCCTCACGTTTCTGTTTAGCCCATATGAAGTCGGTCCGTATGCGTTGGGAAGCTTTTCAGCACACGTGCCCTTCGATCGGTTTACCAGCGGTGCGCTGCGCAACGATTTTGTGCCCACGCTATCTCATGAACCTGATAGTTGATCTTAGATCGCGATCAAATAACCAAGTGCCAGGACCATTAATCTAGGCCTGCAGCGGTACAGGCCCGAATAACTGTATGGTCAATTAGGCGCTCACCGCCCGCCCCTTCAACTCAGTTTGAGAACGCGTGCAACCTCCCTTGGATGCATCCCGTGTTTCAGCGCAGCCCGCGCATCACACGTCAACTTCATCAACGTAGCATCCTCAAACTCAACAGCAAGCGCCGCAGCCCTCCTTACGATTTGTAAAGCCAACATGGGAGGAAAATCCTTCGCCCCCGGAACAGTTGATTGATGGATTTCTTCACCTGACATATTGAAATACCTCTCGAGGTAGATGGCTTGAAGGCGCCATTGCAGAGTTTCATTTCCTGGTTAATTGTGCGGCGATCTGCGTGAGCGCCAGATGGCCGAGGTCGAATATTGCTGAGGGCGGTCAATGGGCGCCTTCACTGTGGCGGCGGCCGCGAGGCGAATAGATTTCTCATGCGCCTGGCCCGCCTCGAACAGCTGCAAGGCGGCGGCCTCGATCGTCAAGCCATCAGTGACGGCCGCGTGCACCACCGAATCAAAGCCAGAGCCTGGGGCTACCAGAGCCATGATCCCTGCAATGCGGATTTGCTCTGCTGACTGCGCAACGACTTTTAACGGTGAATTCAGAGCGCGCACCGATTGCTTCCCAGGAACGAATGGCGCCGGTTTCGTCTTCGGCGGTAATTGTGCTGACGAGCTCTTCGCGGACAGTTCACTGATGACGCCTTCAAGTGAGCCGAGACGGTGAGCAAGCCCGGCCTTAACTGCGGCCGCTCCCACAAGCAAACCGCCGTTCCCGCCCATGGCCGGCACGCGACTGGGCGAAACACCCAGGTTCCGGGCCACCTTCGCCTCAAAAACGCTGGCCATCGCATCCACAGTTTCACCAACCTTCGCCCGCCCTTGCTCTGAGGACAGGTCAGGTCGCTTGTTGGGCGCATTGCGGCTGACGATTTCGTAACTTTTCGATCCAGCTTTGTCGCCGGAGACTGTCACTTCGACCACCACTCCGATGCTACCGAGGATTGCCGTGTCATCGACCACGACCTCATTGGCAGCCGAAGCGATCCAGTAGGCCGCACTCGCACCGGTGCCGCCGACATAAGCAACGATGCGTTTCTGCAAGCGACCGGCGTAGATCATGTCTGCCAGCTCGTTAATGCCGCTGGCCACGCCGCCCGGGCTGTCGATGTCCAGGACTATCGCTTTCACCGCCGGGTTATCCAAAGCTTGGCGAATGTCGGTTGCCAGGATCTGCGTGCTGGTGGCGCCGCTGATCTCAGTCAGCAGGTTCGCGTAACGAAAGATCGGACCGGTGACTGGGACGATGGCGACACCACTGCGGATGACCACACTGCGGGTATTGTCGAGTTTTTGCCCTAGCCGGGCCTCAAGCGCAGCGGGATCACCAAGGCGATCGGAGATGGCCAGCAGGTTATCAAGGGCGGATGGAAGCATTAGCCAGGGTTGTGAGCTGGCCATATCAAAGGCATTGCGCATGGTTGGGTTCTCGCAGAGATAGGCACGGGAGACTGGGCGACGGTCGCAGATGTCGCAGATGTCGCAGATGAGAGTAGTTTTTTGCACTTACTCAAACGCGGTTTGCGCTCGATCGGACTCGCAAAAAGCCAGGTTGGTGTTTAGTTGGTATTTTCGGGAGTCAGGTTGGTGTATTAAACAGCAGAAACCGCTCTATTACGGGCCTTACAGCCCACTGACAATACAACAACCAACCCCCCTGAAAAAAAGTCATACATAGTTGGAAACCGGGGCTCGAATTACCCTCACCCGGGGGGCGGGCCGGGAAGGACCCATGTAGTACGTCGAGTCCCTGAGCCGGCAGGCCCAACAGGCCGGCCCGGTGATCGCGGCTCGATGCCGATCCGACCGAGCCATGTACGTGCCCGAAAGATACCCCCAGCTTTGGGGCCATCTATAAGCGGAAGGCCCTTTATGCTTGGGTCAATGCTTCCCGGCTCAGGGTAGCTGCCTCACGTTCAACAACGTGTTGAGTGATGCTGTCGCGACCGATGCGCGATGTGAGCGGGATGTGCAGCGCCTCGAAGTGCCGCACGTTGCCGCCTCCGAGCGGCCCGGTGGCGACGATCTTGGCGGCCAAGCTGATCAGCTCGTTTGCCTTTACGTCCCACTGCGCATCGAGCACCACGCGCACGGCGCGGATCTGCTCCGCCTCCAGCTCCTGAAGATCAGCGGTGGCATTCGCGACGGCAGCTTCAAGCGACCGATGTTCGGCTTCCAGAGCGCCGATCACCAGACCAGTCGTGCGACCCTGCGAGCCATCGGCATCCGCGGTTGCCTGGTGAAGCTTCAACAAGGCCGCACTCTCGGCTGCCGGGTCGTCGACCGCCATCGCTTCGGCATAGGCCTTTGCGGCCATTTTTTCCCCTTCGTGGGCCTTGGCCTGAAACTTCTCCGCATCCGCCTTTAGAAATGCCAACTTTATCGAGAGCTTGTGACGGGAAGCCTCAAGCTTGGCCAGCTCCTTCTGCGCTGCCTGGATCTTCTTCGGCGCCGCCTTGATCACCGCCGGCGCACCCGACAGCTCCTGCTCCCAACGCACGATCCGCTCAAGAGGGATGTTTTCAGCCTGCAGACCGTTCCTCTCGGTGAACAGCCGATCACGATGGGCTTTGAGCTGAAAGATGGGATTTCGCTCCCGCGGGCCGGCTTTCGCGAGATTCTCCTCAAGAACGGCCAATTGTTCAGGGATTTCGCCTAGCTCGAGCTGAATCTCCGCGATTCTCTCGACGTTCTTTTGGAGCGTGGTTTGGCTGGCGGTCGGTTTGCCAGCCTGTTTGTCGAACAGTGCCATATCGTGTTTCCTAAGTTATTACCAATGAGTGTTGTTTTGCATACCGGGATAAGGCTTCACGAAGTCTTCTAAAACCACGACCAAACCTTGCCCTTTAACTCTTGGGCCATTTTCTGCAATTCGCTTACTCCATTCACCTGAAGCTTTATAGGCTTCTGTTCTGTCGTGATGTCGCGCTGGAACATGGAACAACCGATATACGGGCTTATTTCGTGAAGCCCAATATCGGACAACGCCTAGCCTCGCCTCATTGATACCAAGGTTAGTTGCCAGCTGACACACTTCGGAAAATGAAAAGGGTCTCTCGGATTTGGCTATACACTCTGCCGTCCAATATTGAGCCATCACTAATACCTGATTCTTATCAGTTGCCGATTGAGTTACGACTTCCCAAACTTCAAGCGCTGGTTGCGGATGATCCGGTCAAACTCCTGCTGCGGCGCCTGCAATTGGTAGGTGTCGCCTCCAACGGTGAATGACACTGAACCAAATGATTGCGGCTCTGGCGGGTTTAGTCGATTCAGCAAAGCCTCTCCAGGTGCCGGAATGTTCGGCAAGGAACGCCCCACCTCCCCACCACTTGCGAAACGGGGCAACCGCCGCTCGTTGATCTTCCTGAGAAGCTCCGGCCCGTAATGGCGCACCGCGGCCGCCTGCATCACAAACTCACCGTTGGACAGCCGAGCCAGAATGCTATCGCTGGTCGCTGTGCCCGGCCCCTTCACGAGATCGCCTGCGGCATAGCCAGGTAGCGTTGCGCTTCCCTGCTGCGTGTCGCCACCGCCGCCATCAGCCCCCAAAACGGTGACGGCCACGGTCAACGATTGCCTGATCAACTCGGCAAACGCAGCTATCTGATTTTTAGCAGTATCGAGCGCGGTTAAATCAACGACAGGCGTGACCGGCACCCCGAGGTCCGCAATGGCGCCGTCGGCAATCGCCGGGGCAACGGTGACCGGCACCGGACCCTGGGAAACAACCTGCTCAACCATTTTTTGACGGTAATCGTCAGCAAGAACAGGCTCAACCGGAGCGCTAATGCTCTCCTGTGAGTAGTCGGTTACACCTGGCTGATATTTTAAGGCCGGCGCCTTGGGGCTCGTGGCGGGCACTGGCGGAGTTGGGGGGTTATCTAGCTGGGCTTCAGGTGCAGTCGCGGCCAGAGCTTCTGCCGTTGGGTATTTGAGCGGATTAGCAGACTTACCTGACATTGTCTGCATCTGCTCAGGGGTAGCCTGCAGATTCATCGGCACATCAAACGCCAACCCCAACTTCACTCTGATGTCCTGAAACTGCTTGAGTATCGCGGCAATCGCATCGTCTGAGATGACTGGCGTTATCTGCAAGTCTTTCAGTTTTGCAGCCTCCTCCCGCAAATCGGCGAGCTTTTGCTCTATTGTTTTTTTTCCGTCCTCAGCTTTTTTTACATCTTTGTCGCCTGCCTGCTTAACGATGCCCTGTAGCTCTTTGATGAAACCGGCAAACCCCAGCGTATTACCCCCGGCTTCCGATATTCTCTTTATGACATCGAGTGAAGCCTGGGCGTTCTTCTTCGCCCCCTCTACATCGCCAGAAGCCAGTGACTGCTTCGCGCTGACTTTAAGTGCCTGAGCATTACCGTAAGATGCCTCGCCGGAAGTGCCACCATTTTGTAAAGCTGCAATCGCGTCAATGTACTGCTTTTGATCCTCGATTTGCTGATCTTTGGCCTTTTTGAGATCGGCAGTCGCTTTCTTCTCAGCAGTTAACTGATTCTTTATCCCCTCTTTTGCCGCCTTAAGAAGGTCTGTCTGGGTCTTCTTAAGTTGCTCGACTCTTTTTCTGTCAGCTTCTGCACGCTGATCATTAGCGGTCGCCGCATCCTTGACCGCTGTTTGTTGTGCAGTCCGCTGTTCCGCATTTAACCCTGTCGCCTCCTCCAGCAACTTAGCGCGGTACGCTTCGAACTCCTTCAGCTTCGCCTCAAGCGATTCTTTCGAATAAAGCATATTAACGATCGTATCGTCATCGGCCGTGAACAGCGTGCTGATGTTGAATCCCTTCAGCGCCTCCTTCGCCGCGTTAATATCTTTTTCCACTTTCTCAAGCGGGCTGACTTGGCCGGTTGCCTTCGCAGCCATGTACCCAATGTCATCGCCGATACTCACCAAACCCGAAAGACCTTTCGGAATGGTCTCACCGAACTTCAACACCACAGCGCCAAGTCTGTTGAGGTTGCTGGCCACGGTGGGGTCAGCGATTGTGTCCCCCAAATGCTTGATTTGGTCGATTAGTGGCTTGGTGTCGACAGAGCCGAGCGCCAGGGTGATCTTGTCGCCCATCACAGTGAACGCGCCGCCCACCGTCTCCGGCAAAATCGCCGCCTCTTTCTGAAGCTGCGGCAGAGCGTCGATGACAACTTGTGTGATTGCCTCCGACGTCAGTTGCCCAGCGGCGGCCATGACGCGGAGCTGGCCGATCGGGACCTTGAACCCCTCGGCCATAGCCCTCAATAGACGCGGGGAGTTTTCTGCGATGGAGTTGAATTCCTCGCCGCGCAGAACGCCAGAGCCGAGCGCCTGTGAGAACTGGGTGATCGTGCTGCTCGTCTCCGACGTCGTTGCGCCGCTGATGCGCAGCGATTGCGTCACCGCGTCAATGACTTTCAGGGTGTCGCCCTGATCACGTCCCATCGCGGACAAGGCTGGCGACAGGCGACTATAAAGCGTGACCACATCTGCGAGCGGCGCCTGAGATCTCGTCGCAATCTCCCGGGTGGCTGACTGTGCGATGTTGAATTCCGTCTGGCTCTGGGTCGCAAGCCGGAGCTGCGCATCCATCTTCTTCACACTGTCAGACGCTTTCGTGTACTCGCTGAAGACTGCCGTCGCGGCTCCCACACCGCCGGCGATTCCCAGGGCGCCGCCAACGGTAAGGCCGCCACCGGATCTGCCAGATGCAGAGCTCAGGTCGGCGATCGCCCGCTTGGTCTCGTCCACTTTCCTGCGGTAGTTCGCCTCCGCCACAGCGCGCTCTTGCGCAGAGAGCACGCCCTGCCGTGTCAGCTTGGCGTAATCGCCAGCCAGCGCTGTGAGCTGGGTACGCAGCGCCCTGTACTGATCGACCCCGAGATTCTTACGCGCCGTGGCCACCGAGGTATCAGGGGCGGCCGCGGGCGCACGGCTGGCAGCCCGGAGCTCCCGAAGCTTGGCCAAGGTCTCCGAGACGCTGCGCCGGTAATTCGCCTGCGCGACGCCCAGCTCCCTTGAGGACAATTCTCCCGAGCTTGTCACCAGCGCGTACTGCTGGCGCAACTTGATCAGCTCTTGCTGCGTCTCCCTTACCGCCCCGACGCCCAGCGTTGATTTGGCGGAGCTCAGCGCGGCGTTGTTGCGTCCGGCCGCAAGGGCCTTCGCGTATTCGGCACTGAGGCGGGACTGCTCGGCGGCCAGGTTGCGCGTGTCGACGCCGGCGGCGCGCAATCCCTGGCGCATCGTGCTCAACTGGTTAATCTGAACAGCTTCCACTCGCCCAAGGCGCTCAAGCTCCCGGACCGAAGCTTTATAGGCTTCCTGCAGCTGCTTGGACGGGTTCTCTGCCCTGCCCACCTCGGCGGCCAACTCGCGAACACGGTCCCGAGCATCGCGCATCGACTTGCTGGTGTTCGCGACGCTCGACTCGAGATCGCGGAAGGTATTGATTTGGCGAAGCGGTTTCTCAACCACCTTCACCATGTCGGCGAACTCCTTCCTGACCCCGCCACCTCCTTGGTGGCTCCGTCCAGATCGGCGGTTAAACGCAGTTCTATGTCACGCATGATTGGTCAGCCTTTGAGCGCGCGCAGGAACAGTCGCCACGGATACCCCAGCACCTGGGTGTGGCCGAGAACGATCAGTTTGCAAATGCAGTCATCAAACGAATTCAGAGCCTGGCTTACGGGCACACCCGGGCCAGCATCTCGAAAAAAACTGGATTCCTCTCCTTGATGGCGTCGATCACCTTTGCGAGGTCGCTCGGAAACATCTCCTCGATCTCGTCGCGAGTCAGGTTGGTCAGGTGCACCAGGTCGCACAGCCGAACATCTTTGAAGAGCGAATCGCCGACAAAATCCGCGTCTGGGTTTGGTTGGAGAATCAACCGGGCGATATTGACAGTCACTTCTCGGACGATGATTTCTTTACCGGCCACGTTCATAACACTGGACTTACTAATTTCCATTTTCTTCTCTCAATAAAAAACCCGCCGAAGCGGGTGGGGATGGACGATCAGGGCCGATGCCGGGATGGCGGCATTGGTTTTGCGCGGATCAACTGGCGTACGAGCACGCGGCTGTACCCGTTTCCGGTTCAGCATTCGCGCTGAAGCCCTGTTTCAGGGGGTTTGAGGCACGATGCTGCCCCGGGACAAACCGGAACCGGAAACGGCTGATTCAGTAAAAGGGTCATACATAACGGGCGATCGGGGCTCGAATTACCCTCACCCGGGGGGCGGGCCGGGAAGGACCCATGTAGCACGCCAATCCCCCCCGCCGGGGGTGCAAAGAAACTGCACATCCCCCCCGGTGGGCGCAACAGGCCGGCCCAACCACCGACGGTGGACGAACCGCAGAAAACAAAAAACCCGACGCAATGGCCGGGTTTCAAGGGGTGAAGTGCGATACGCAATCTCCGCACTATGAGGCAAATGCTAGGGTTCATCCTCGCGGATGTCAACGGGATTCGACTGGTGATCAAGGACGCAATCGATCCAACCCACACCAGCTCTGATCAGCTCTCGCGCCTTGGCCTCACTCATGCCGTGCAGATCGCCGATGCGCTTCGCAGCGTGACCGTCGCCGTAATAGGACAACACCATCTCGCCTAACTGCCGCTCCCTTGCCGTGAGCCTGGCAACTGCCCCATCAACCACCAAGGCGACGTCATCAGTGATGAAGAACGAAGGCTGGTTGGCGGATGGGCCAGTGGTGAGGGATCGAGGCGAGCCGGTGCCTACCCGACGCCAGATTGCCCACTGCTCAAGTAACACCTCGGTGCCGCCCAGTGGTTTCCCGACGTGACTGCGGGCCGTCATTGCGCACCCCCTGAGAGACTTTCCATACTCCTAGGTAGTGGAATGCTAATCGCGCTGGAGGCCTTGGATTGCGTAGCCCGTAGCGGATTTCCCGAAACATTGCATCTTGCGTTTGTCTCGCTCGCGATAGCGCTTAAGCCGTACTCGTCTAAACGGTGATGCCACTTTTCCAGCGCTTCACGTTTGAGGTTTTCCGCAGCGGTGTGGATGTAGGTCGCATCCATGTTCTTGAGGGCATGGTTCACCAGCATCTCGCCCACCAGGTAGTCGATACCTAGATCCATCCAGGCTGTGCGGGCCACCTTGCGCAAGTCGTGGCTCGTCCACTGGTGATCACTGAGGCGGGCAAACACTGCGGTGGCAGTGGTTGCGCTCATGGCGCCACGCCTGATACCCGGAAAGACATAGGCGCCTTGATAGCCGTTTGCCCGCTGGAAAGCCTGATACGTCTGTAGGAGCGAACAAACCTGATCGGTCAGCGGCAACAGATGTTCGGCCTTGGTCTTGGTATCGCCCTGCGGAATGAACCACTGGCGGGTGTTCAAGTTGACGTTGCGCCAGAGCGCCATGCGTGTTTCGCCGAGCCTCGTTCCATGGCAGAGCATCATCAGCGCCAGCACGGCCTCTGTTGGCAACACAGCGAACGTCGCGGACACCTCGGCCAGCACCGAGGAAAGGTCATCGGTGCGCAGCCGAGAAGGCTTGGGCTTGACCCGCTTCGATACAAAGTCACTGAACTTGAGCCCTGCCATCGGGTTGAGTCGCAGATGCCCGAGGCGATGGGCCTGGCGCATCGCGACCGCCAGCACGTTGTAGACCAGTCGCACGAACGACAGCGCATAGCGCTCCTGCATTGGCCACATCAGCAGACTGTCCAGTGAGGCTTTGCCCAGATCGCTCAATTGCAGGTTGGCCAGCCTCGGAACCAAGTGGCACTTGAGCGCTGACTTCGCCCCGGCCTTGCGCTTCTCCGAAAGGCTACGGTCCCGGATCATCCGATTCGTGTACCAGCGCAGCAGATCGCCCATGGTGGCCCAGGCGTTTTCGGTTGAGGTTGCTTCCGGATCAATCGCGCGGCGTAACAGTATCGCCGGAAGGGCTGACTGAATCGACTTAGCGCTGATGCCCGGATAGTCGCCAGCCTTGCCCCACTTGCCGCGTACCACGACGTGCCAGGCGCCCCGGGTGCGGTCGGTGGTGGAGTAACGGAAACGGAGCTCCGGGAACCGTGGGTCGCGCAACTGCCGCACGGCGCCGGCGGACTGCTTGCGAATCTCGGAGTCCGTCAGCACGACGTGGAGTGTTTTCAGGGAAGTGGTCATTGTGCGGTCCTCCCGCGATACCGGTGAGAGAGACTTGTGGACTTGCTGGGAGTGGGTCCCGGCTCGGTCCAACCAGCGGCCAGATTTTCAAATCGGTTGTATTGCCCCAGAAACGCCGCGCGCACAGTGCCCGTTTCCACGTCGCGGCCTTTGCCGATGATGATTTCCGCGATGCCCTTGGCCTCTGTGTGTTCGTTGTAGATCTCGTCGCGGTATACGAACAGGATCACGTCTGCGTCCTGCTCGATCGCACCGGACTCACGCAGATCGGACGGAATGGGCCGCTTGTTCGGGCGCTCCTCGCACTTGCGCGAGAGCTGGCTCAGCAGCACGACGGGAATGCCCAGCTCGACCGCCAGCAGCTTGAAGCCGCGGCTGATGCTGCTGACAGCCTCGGTTCGATTGCCGCCCTCGCCTTCGAGCAGTTGCAGGTAGTCGACCATCAGCAAATCGAGCCCGTATCGCAACTTGTGACGTCGAGCCATTGAGCGGATGCGCCCTACCGTCCCACCAGCACGATGGGCAAAGAACAGGTTTGCTTGGCTGATCGCGGAAGTTGCGGCTGTGAGCTGGGCGGTGTGGGTATCGCAGGCCGTCCCGTTTTTGATGGCCGCCAACGGAATGCGCCCCTCCGATGCAATCGCCCGATCAGTCAGCGCGCCCTCCTCCATCTCGATGCTCACGACCAGCGCAGACTTCCCGGCATGAACCGTGGCGAACGACGCAAAGCCCATGCCCAGCGTGGTTTTCCCCATCGCGGGGCGTCCAGCGACGATGATCAATTGCCCCGGCAGCAGCCCACCCAGCTTTTCGTCCAGATCCGCCAGGCCAGTCGGCAACCCCTGGAGCGTTTCGCCGCGCAGATGGCGGTCAAATCGTTCCTGCCAGACTTCGACCTGCGCCGCCAGCACATCGGACACCTTCACGACTTCGTCCGATTGGCTGCCGCTGTCGATGTGCATCGCGGCCGCCTGCACTGCGGCGATTTTCGATTGTGTGTCCTGTTCGCCCTGCGAGATGTCGATTGCCTGGATGCCAAGCGCATGCAGGGCGCGGTCAATGGCACGCTCCCGGACGATCTGCGCATAGGTCCCGGCGCTGGCGATGCTCGGCGTGCCCCGAACGATATCGCTGCAGTACGCCAACGCGCTGTCACCGTTGGCCAGCACGTTGATCTGGCTCGCTACGGTCAGGAAATCGACGTCCCGCCGAGCCGATCGGACCGCCATGATGCCGCGATAGACTTCGGCATTTTCGGCGAAGTAGAACGACTCGGCGGACAGGTCATCGCTCAGGGTGTCAATCAACTCCGGACGCTGAAGCATCGCGCCCAGCAAGCCGTGCTCCGCTTCGAGGTTGTAGGGATCACGCATGCTGGCGGCCCTCGGCGATGTCGCGGAAATTCTGGCGGGCGACTAGCGCTTCGAGGTAAGGCTTGCGATTTTGACCGCGATAAAATACTTGGCCAAGGGGTCGGGCAGCGCGGAAAAAGTCCGTCCAGAACCCGAGGTCTTGCTGCGCGGGGTGCTCGCGCCAGCGCTCTTCGAGAATTCCTCGAAGTGTTTCGTCCAGCACCGTCACCTGGTCGAAGTTCGGGCATTGCTGGTGATAAATCTCGACAATCTCAGCGGCCGGACAAGAGCCCTCAGGCGAGCCGGTACCCAACTCATCCTCCCAGCGTCGAGCGTTGAGCCATGAGGCCGGCAGAGGTACGAATTGCCCGTTGTCGCGGCTCCAAGACTCTTGCGCCATGTGTTCGGCGAGGGCAGTCATCAACACCGAACGCAGCTCGGGCGACGGATTTAGCTTGCGCCACGCCTTCTCGGCCTCGGCACGCTTCTGGCGCTTCGGGTACAGGCCGTAGAAACCGGCAAACCCGGCCAATGGGTCAGGCTTGCCCTGAGTTTGCGGTGGCTGAGGGATCGCCGAAGCGGGTTGGACAGAACCGTGGGTGACTGGCGACTGTGCTTCGCCCTGTTCGCTCGGCGGTGTTCCGGATTCGTGTTCGTCGTCCGGCACAACGTGCTGGGGACATGCTCTTGATTTAAATCTTTTACCTTTACCTTTACCTCTCTCTTTATATTCGGTGACAGGTCCGTCGCAGGTGACGCACCTGTCCTTGTGACAGGTGCGTCACTGTCCTTGTGACTGGTCTGTGGCAGTTGTTGAAGCATGGTCCGCATTACCGCTACCGATTCATTCCAAGCCACATGCACACCGTGGACTGCCAACTGACCCCGAAGCTCCTTGGACTCCTCCCGGTGCAAACGCTTGCGCTCTGTATCAGCCGCCTGCTTCTCCAGATAGCTCAAACGCTCGCCCCAGGCTGTCAGCGCTTTTTCAGCGATCACCGCGTGGTAAAGACGACCGTCCGAACACAACTGCCAGCCGTGCAGCGCCTGCACTTTGAGTTTTGCCCAGCGGCTATTGGCGCCGGACAGATGCGCCAGCACCCGGTCATTATTTGGCAGGGAGCCGGCTGGCACCTGCATCCACGACTTACACCAAAGCGCCACGGCCGCTTTGAATTCCTCCCCGGTGGATAGCGCGAACAGATCGCTGTCGAGCACCCGGGACACATCGAGAGGCATGAAAGCCATCCCAGCCAAATCAACGCCGGCAGGAACGAAAGGATCAGGAAGCACATCAGGCGCAGCGGTCATACTTCCTCCTCGGCAACGTGCTGGGTATAGCGAAACTCACCGTCCCAGCTGTCCTTCATCGGCAGTTCGTTGGCCACGTACATCTCCCAAAGGCGCTTCTCACCCTTGGGCAACAGCACCAGCTTGTAGCGCACCAGCGGAGACTTGCCGGGGCGGGGAATGCTTGTGGCGTCCTCCGACAGAAGCTTGTCGCGAGCATCGCTGTAAACGCGCCAGACGTGACTCCGGCGCTGGTCTTTTTCGGCGTCGTATATCCAGCGCTTGCGCGAAAGATGCCAGTTGATTTTCTGGCTGTTCACACCGTTGAGGGTGCGAGCGAATTGAGTTGGAGTCAGACCGCCTTGGAAGCTGGATGCAGATCGGTCGGGCAGTAGAGGGACTTGCGGAGTTACCTGGCAGCTCGCCAGCCTTAAGCGTTCATTCTCTTTCACCACGGCCAAGTGCGCCTCAAGAGCTTCCACGTAATTGGCAGGCAAGCTGCCCAGCGTGGCCGATGGAGCTACGCGGAAGTAATTGTTCACCAACTGGCGCTGGACCTCCCAGGCCAGCGGGTCAGTGAACGGCTTCACCAGCATGAGGTATCCGACCTCTGTGAAGATCAGGACCTTTCCGGGGGTGCCACCCTGAGGACGTATCAGACCAAGCGTACGTATAGCGTCCGGCTGGTCCAGCTCAATGAAATCCTCGCCTTCGCGGAATTTATCGCGGTGTTCATTGAAGGTCCTCCGCGCGGTTCCGTCCGGGCGCTGGTGCACCTGGTCCACCATGGACATGGTGACGATGCGACGGCCTTGATATTCCAGAACCGCGAGCTCCGTGTTCTCGATAGTGATCAGATTCATGGAGCCTCCATTGCTTTGATCACGGCCATAAGAGCCGCATCTGTACGAGCCAGGTGCCGGTTCGTTTCGTCCACAAGCTCTTGCTCAGAAACCCGGTCGAGAGAGGAGCCCAGTTCAGCAGCGGCAGCCTCGATCCATTTGCCCATTTCGGATAAGAAGCCGGCGCGCTGCCCATCGACTGAGTCGACTTCCTCCGGCGTTTCAGGCTGCTTGGACGCAAGCCCGCGAAGCATCGACTCGAGCAAGACCGATGACAGTCGGCAGGGGTTTGATTGCTCGTCACGGACATACTTCAGGAACAACCGAAACACGGACTTGCCGACGTCACATCCACCGTGGAACCCCCCAGACATCGGGACATCCCATGAAGATGGGCGTCCATGATCTTTGCCAACGAATGCAAGACGAGCGGTAGCAAGTTTCCCAGCGGGCTTTGACCGCAGGCCTAAACGCTTGCTCTTAGGTAGCGGGCGTTTTGATTTGGGGATTGGTGTACTCATATCCCCTTCCTCACGCCCGCTCTGCGGACTTCGTCAAAGCGGTAGGAGGCGCAGGCATGGGAAACCGCGCTGTGCAACACGTCTTCCGGGATTTGAGAGTGCTGGGCTTGGATTGTCAGATGAAAAATGACGGCCCCAATTACGACGCCGATCGGGACGTCTGAAGCAACAGCCCTAAGGACAGCTTGCTCGCACATCGTCTCGGCCAGCTCTTCGTATTCTTCAAGATTTGGGGATGCGGTTGGGCTGTTCATAGAGCAGCCTCCGAACTTGCATGCGCGATTTGTTCGAACTGGTCGATGGCAGCGTCAGCGGAGGCGACACCTGTGTCACCCAGGTGCTTAGCCAACTGCGCCAACAACTGAACGTCACGGCCTTCGCAGTGTTCCACATCGCGCGCGATAGCTCGCGCCAGTGCGGCAAACCATTCAAGGCGTTCGCGGGCCGCTGACAGTTCGAAACCAGCATCCTCTGCAAGCTTTTTCACATTCGCACTCATTTAGCACCGCCATGCACTTGGCTCTGCTGGATGCCATAGGTGCCGCCGTCGAGCAAAGCTTTAGCGCCCTCAAGTACGAAGCCGATGGCAAACAGCACTGACCCGTTGGCGCCGCCTGGTTCGTCGACATAATGTTCAATGATTGCCAGAGCTCCAGCCATGAGACTGCTCGACTCCTGCAAGGCCTCGCCAGCACTAGTACCCGGCTGGAGCTGAAACATTGGACGTTCGCTAGTCCCGCCAAATGAAGATGGGTGAATTTCGAATTTTTCAAGCGGGCATTGCGCCGCTACAGAACCGGTGGTATTTTTTGGCTGTGACATATCGTTCTCCAGAACGAAGAGATTCGAAACACTCCCGGCAAGGAGTGGTTTAAAAGCCCGCCTACTAAGCGGGCTTTTTGTTGCCCGGTGAAAAGTCACCCAGACAGCAAAATCGGAGATTCATATTTTCCGCTCATGCGGACTTCTGCATTTCACTGGATGGAATTACAGCGCCATCAGGCCCAGATGTAAGGACGGGTGCTTTGGAGGAAGCTGTATCCACCCCGGCCTGCTCCAGCGGATCGGCCTGAAGTGCACCAGATGTGAGCATCTGAATTTGGAACTGACGGAGGCGCGGAATTTCTTCTTTCCACAACGTGACCGCACCCGGGGAAATGCCCAGGGCGTCGGCAAGTTTCTTCTTGCTGCCGAAATGGTTCTTGGCCTGAGTTGTATTCATTGCACTGCCCTTCGGGATTTGGAGGGAAGTTTAAGCAGGCTAAAGGAAAGGCCGCAAGTAATTTCTTTAGCGCACTGCATGCTTAACAACAGACTGCTTAAGGTTTCGGCTATGGAAAGATATGAACGAGTAGCCAAAGCCATCGAGGCCAGCGGCAAACGAAAGGCGCAGATAGCGCGCGAATGCCAGGTATCGAGCTCGGCTGTCACTCAGTGGTTGTCGGGTGAAAGCAAGAGCCTCAAACCTGAGAGCATCTACGCGCTCGCTGCAGCGACAGGCTTTAACGCTGAGTGGCTCGCAATGGGCACCGGGCCAGAGCGCGACTCAGAAACCAACGTGGGACCTGCATTCCGCCCTCAGAAGCGTTCGCGGTCATATCCGGTCATAAGCTGGATTGCCGCGGGCAGTCGCGCTGAGTCACCTCAGGACTATGTCTCAGGTGCAAACCTTTGGTTCGAGTCTGATCAAAGCGCGGGCGAGGACGGCTATTGGCTTGAGGTCAAAGGGACGTCGATGAAGTCTGAGTCGAGCCCAAGCTTCCTGCCAGGCACCTATGTCCTCGTGCAACCAGAAGGCTTCGATTTGATCAGTGGCAAGTACTATATTGCCCAGCACCGCGACGGCGAGACGACTTTCAAACAGTATGTTTACGATGCCGGAAAGGAATATCTTGTCCCGCTCAATCCGGCTTTCGAGACCGTAGCCATCAAGGATGACTGGGAATTTATCGGCAGGGTCATCGACGTGAAGGTGACCGGGCTTTGACGTTTGAGGAGGACTACCCAAAACTGGACAGTCCTCCATTCGCAGAAAATTCAAGCATGACCATCCGAATCTGTATCGCCCTGGCTTTAACGACGTTGTCTCTCAACGCCGTAGCAGGAAATCTTGCCGTTCCGTCTGACCCAAAGGGTGAATTCACCGTCCTCGAAAAAGGCGGATCCGGGGCAGAGCGCACGATCGTGACGAAGCGCGCTGGTGCATCCGGCATCAGCTATTCAACTCGGTTGTTCAATTGTCCGGAAAGCACCGTCAAGTACTTGGGATCAGGTGAAACGCCTGAAGCTATGGCCGCATCGCAGCCGGATGCGAATATGGTGCCCATCGTTTCAGGCTCGATCGCTTACTACGTGGGGCTTGAGGCCTGCAAGTAATCACCCCCCAAAATTTGTCGACAACCCGTCTCGGTACACGCCAGAGTACAAATGTACTCCTGAGCGTTGAATGTTCGACCCGACGCCTTTACTGTACATGTATCCAGTAGCAACCAAGGAGGTACATCATGGCAAAGGCAAAAACGGCAACTCCCCCCACGCCCAGCTCATACGAAGTTTTGGGAAGCAGACTGCAAAGGGTTGTGAACTCACCCGCCGCACAAAAAAAAAGCGGCCGTCCTTTACCCCGCAACAGGTGATTCGCCCGATGACTGGGGCCGGGTGATGGATGAAATTGCGGAGAACGACAACGTCACGCTTAACCCGCAAGAAGACGGTAGTGTGCGGATATCTTGGATTGTTCCGAAGGACGAGTGACCGAACAGATCTGCGATGCCCTCCTGTAGGTGAGCATCGCAAATTGATGTCTTGAGCCTGCTTAACTTTTTTACTTCAGCAGACTTGACCTAAAAACTTTAGTAGGCTTAAATGCTCTCCAGGCACAAGGAGCGCATTTCATGAATACGGGTAAAATCATCTTCGGCAATGTTGAAGGCACAATCGGCTTCCTGGCTGCGCAAGAGCTGCGCGCCACCTTGGCGATATGCACCGGCCTGGCGAATAAGGAAATCGCACGAGTTCTGAATTGCGCACCTGGCACTGTGAAGAAATCGGTTGAGCGGACTTTCTTCAAACTCGGCGTATCGAACCGAGCCGCGTTGGTGGCCGAGGCCTTCAAGCGTGGCCTCGTCGCATTTTCATGCGGCGCAACTCCACCGCCGCAAAATCGCCACGATCAAGACCACGAGTCAGCGCAGGGCATTTTCCTTGCCTGATCAGCGGCGTGCGCCTGTGCGCGGGCGCAGTCCAGTGATCAGCGAAGCCTGACCCTATAACCACCTGAAATTTGCGAAAGCCAACAATCGCGGCACGGCCCCGGCTTGCCTGAAACAAGGAGTTCACATGCTCATCCTCACTCGTAAACCTGGCGAATCCATTCACATCGGCGGCGACATCGTTGTGACCCTCTTGGGCGTCCAAGGGATGCAAGCCCGAATCGGGATCGAAGCCCCGCCTGCAGTTGCGGTTCACCGCGAAGAAATCCACAACCGCATCCAGGCGGAGAGTCTTCAGGCTGGGCAGGCGATCTCGCAGCACATTGACGAGCGCATCAAACAAGCCGCGATGGAGCCTATGCACCTCACAGTGGTGTTCAAACTGCCAAACGCCCAGGCAGCTACCGCGCTTATCAATCAGCTTCCCCACGGCAAGCACTGCTTGGGTACGCAAGCCGTGGTAGTTGGCATGACCACCGGCAACGCGCTTCAGCTCTTGGCGGAGGCGTCGTAATGACCAGTAGCCTCGATGCAGCACCCGAATTTACCAATCTTGGCCAACGCCTTGTGCGTTTCGGCTACGCCCTCCAGCGCGATGCCTCGACCGTTGGTGAGCTGATGGATCTGGCCAAGGCCTGCGGTATCAACTTTCAGGTGCGCGCCATCGCCGAGCAGGCCGGTGCAACAGTCGATGCAGTGAGCAGCCAGAGCAATGCAGCATGCGAATGACCGCCAAAGCATCCGCAGCCATCTATGCCTTTACCAGAAGGCCGCAATTAAATCTCAGTCTGCGGGACCAGCTTACATTGCTGCGCCGGCTGGCCCGGGACGCGATCAGTGCCAAATTCGAGTATGAGAACTATTTCCGGCGCGAGTTGCGGCGAGCGATGCTGACCGTTCCGTCCGATACCAAACGGATCGCAATCTTGCGGTTTCAGGAAGAAGCGCTTCGAGACTCGCAACGGCGTACCGCCGAGCATATGTGCGACATGCTCAGAGGGCTGGATGAAGCGATAACCAGTGCAATGGACTTCGACCATATCTGTGACCTGCTTGGCGTCAACGCAAGTCACCGATCCGCCGCGCGTGAGCATTTCAGTGTAGAGCGGGGGGCGGTGGCGACAGTTGCGTTCATCGCTGGGCTTGAGGACAGCGCCAGCGCCAGATCTGGCCGAAAGGTCGCGGAATCAAGAAGCGGTCCACTGTTTCAGATTTACATGGCCGGGTTCTATCGCACGGTCCGGGAGAAGCCTGGCTTTTTTGATGGGATCGCCGGTGAGGTGCTGATCCCCCCGTCCTCCCGCGAGCCTGACTTTGAACCGCCAACAAAGCACTGACCTGATGCGTCAGTTCCAGATTGGCAAATAAACCTGACGAGTCAGGAGTGAAAGCAATGCGTTACATGACCATCAGGAAATTCGCCAGCGAGTCTGGCTACAGCGAGGACGCGATCCGCTCGAAGATCCGGGATGGAATTTGGCGGCTTGGCGAAATTTGGTATCGGGCGCCGGATGGCCGGACGCTTATCGACATAGAGGGATATGAGTCATGGGTAGAGGCGGGAGGGGAGTTCGGGCGGTCTCCGATTCGAGCATCGAAATCACGTTCATGTATCGGGGCGTCCGGTGCCGCGAGCGCATCACGCTCAAGCCCTCCCCCACTAATCTGAAGAAGGCTGAGCAGCATAAAGCCGCGATCGAGCACGCAATCTCGATTGGCACCTTCGTTTACGCCGTCACCTTCCCTAACTCGCCCAGGGCCCAACAATTCGAGCCCGAGTCGTGCCGGGAGACGCTGAACGGTTTTTTGACCCGCTGGCTCGAAGGGAAGAAGAAGCATGTCTCGAGCAGCACCTTTGACGGCTATCGGAAAATCATAGAGCTCAGGCTGATTCCGCAGTTCGGGGAGGTGATGCTGGTCGACCTCAAGCGAAAGACGCTTAAGGACTGGCTGGACACGCTGGAGATTGGCAACAAAACCTTGAGCAACATCCAGAGCTGCTTACGATCCGCGCTGACCGACGCAGTGGACGAAGAAATGATCGAACTTAACCCTTTGGCAGGCTGGACCTACTCCCGCAAGAATGTGCCCACAACCGATGACGACGTGGACTCATTCAGCCCCGAGGAACAACAAGCTATTCAAGGCGCTTTGTCTGGCCAGGCTCGCAACCTGGTGCAATTCGCGATATGGACAGGCCTGCGCACCAGCGAGTTGGTGGCCCTCGATTGGGGTGATATCGATTGGTTGCGAGAAGAGGTGATGGTCAGCCGGGCAATGACGCAAGCCTCGAAGGGCGTTGCGGAGATTCCGAAGACGTCAGCCGGGCGCCGATCAGTGAAGCTGCTCAGACCAGCATTGGAAGCCCTAAAGGCCCAGAAATCGCATACGTTCCTAGCCGATGCCGAGGTGTTCCAGAACCCCCGCACGCTGGAACGCTGGGCAGGCGATGGCCCGATCCGTAAAACTATGTGGGTTCCGGCCATGAAGAAGGCCGGCGTGCGATATCGACGCCCCTACCAAACGCGCCACACCTATGCGTCGATGATGCTGTCAGCGGGTGAGCACCCTATGTGGGTTGCAAAACAGATGGGCCATAAAGATTGGACGATGATTGCACGCGTCTATGGCCGCTGGATGCCGTCAGCGGACGAAACGGCTGGTAGCAAAGGAGAAAGCTTGTGGACTCAGAGCGCCAGCACGGACAAAAATACCGTTTTCAAGCCATTGAGTCAGGGATGAAGCATGCAAACCTCTATAGCTCCAGTGAGTCTGCCATCTTACGTCAAAGAGTTTTGCGCAGAGATTAGCTCTCTTCCACCTCAAGTCCTCGACTACACCAGTAGTGAGGGATCGCTACCCAGCGAATGCTTTGAAAACGTAAAGAGAAAGGTCGCGGTGGCTGGAGGCCAAGCGGTTTTCGGATGGCAAATTTGGGAATGGCCGGGCGTATTAGTGGAAGCTGAATTTCACTCTGTTTGGCAGTCCCCCGCCGGAGAGCTTTTCGACATTACCCCGAAACTGGAAAACGAGAGGCAGATAGTGTTTGTCGCCGAACTTGGCAAAACCTATAAGGGGGAAAGAGTTGATAACTGGAGAAAGGCTCTTATTGATAACCGAATTGTCCATGATTTCATCCGGCTCTGTGAAGCAAGTTTCGACTGGTTCGGTCAGACCCCCCCCTCGGGAACGGAACTAGAAGGCAGGGAAGCACGTGTTTACATACACTTTGAGGAATTGAAACTGCTCCTGATAACTACGCTAAAATCTGGAACGAGTCGAAACGCCCTTTGCGCATGCGGGAGCGGTGAAAAGTACAAACGCTGTCATGAGCCATCTGTTGAGAAGATTCTGCAACTTTCTGACCGGTCTATGAAATGACAGCAAAATGACAGCCTTCGCTCTACGCGGCGCGGAATACGGGGCTTGGCTGGGGGTTCAAATCCCCCCGGCTCCACCAAATCCTACAAAGAGCCTGCGTTTATCGCGGGCTTTTTGTTGCCCGGGTTTTGGTGATTTTCTGCGCGGACATTTTCTTGATCTTGATGTCCCCTCCTGTAGGAGCGCGCTTGCCCGCGAAAGTATTAGATCTACCTTCCCATTCAAGTCATAAGCCTGCGATTGGCTAGTGACCAGTAACAAAATGCGTAATGAGGCTCAAACAGGTTACATTCACGCCTAATAGGCGGATCAGCAATGCCGGGGTGGCACGACAATGCTGCCGTGAAAGGGAATTGGGGTTATGGACAAAAAGTCGCTTTCCGAGCGGGACATAGGCAGCAAGTACATCGCCCCAGCCGTTCAGCAAGCTGGATGGGACATGCACAAGCAGGTGCGCGAGGAAGTCAGCTTTACCAAAGGCCGCATTATCGTCCGGGGAAAACTTCACAGCCGTGGCGAAGCACGCCGCGCAGAACTCACCCTCGATCAATTCCCCAGCCCTGCCGAACTTTGGCAGCGTTACTGCCAGTGGAAGGGGCTGGCTAATACAGTCCAGCACAAGATCGAAGCGCCCAACTACGACGACGGCTCCGGACGCATGCCACGCTACTACCAGATGAATGCCATCAACCGCACCGTCGAGGCTGTGGCGCGCGACCAGGACCGTATCCTGCTGGTGATGGCCACGGGTACCGGAAAAACATACACCGCCTTCCAAAAAGGACAACCCTATGCCCATAAAAACGCAAATCTGGACGGTCGGTGGGCAACCCAGCCAGTTGCATGAGGGCATTCTGCCCAGCGAGCAGTTGCTGGAGGAGATGATCGTCAGCGCGCCACGGCTATTGTCGGAGGAGTGGATGCTGATCGGCCGCCAGGAAAGCACCGGCCTGGGCGGGCGGATTGATCTGTTGGCTATCGCCCCGGATGCCTCCCTCGTGCTGATCGAACTCAAGCGCGACCGCACTCCGCGTGATGTGGTGGCGCAGGCACTCGACTATGCCTCGTGGGTGGAGAAACTGGCCGCCGAAGATATTGCCGCTATCTACAAACGCTACCGCCAGGACGCTGATCTGGCGGTAGACTTTCACGCCTACTTCGGCGTTCCGCTGGATGAAGAGGCGCTCAATCAGAGCCACCAGATTATCATCGTCGCGTCCGGGCTTGATGCCAGTACAGAGCGCATCGTGGCCTACCTCAGCGAGCGGGATATCGCCATCAACGTATTGTGCTTTCAGGTGTTCCAGCAGGGCGAGCAACAGCTGATCAGCCGTTCCTGGCTGCTCGACCCTGTGGAAACCCAAGCCAATGTCAGCAACACCCGCAGCGATGGCCCTAGTGAGCCGTGGAATGGTGAGTTTTATTGCTCGTTTGGCCAAAGTCCGACGCGTTCCTGGCTAGATGCGCAAGCCTTCGGTTTTATCTGTGGCGGTGGCGGCACCTGGTACAGCAACAGCCTGAAGATGCTCGCGCCCGGCGACCGGGTGTGGGTCAACATTCCGCAGCAAGGGTACGTCGGTGTTGGCCGCGTAGCCGGGCGAGCCACAGCAGCGGCAGACTTCACCGTCCCCTATAACGGCGTCGACACGCCAGTGCTGCAAGCCGCCAAACGTGGCACCTACCACGCCGAATACAGCAACGACCCAGCGTTGTGCGAGTACTTCGTGCCCGTGGAATGGCTGCAGACCGTGCCGGTTGAACAGGCCATCAAGGAAGTCGGTCTGTTTGGCAACCAAAACACCGTCTGCCGCCCAACCACACCCAAGTGGCGTTGGACGATAGAGCGGTTGAAGGTACGCTTGCTCAACAAGGCGCAATGATCATTCGACTCATTTACGGAAAAGCTATCGGCCACAGCACCTAGCGATCTAAAACACCACCGATATCTGCCAAACCAAACGGATAACAAGTTAGACGGAGGGTCGCGTAAATCACCCCGGATAAGAAATTGGTGGATACGGCAGGCTCTATTCTCGGGCGCGCCGTACTTCCGACTCGTTGGCAGGAAACGGACTAGAGACTCTGCTCATTTCGGATCCGCCCTAGATGATGTGGATAATCATATATAACGATTCCCGAAGATTTGCCCTGCGTTCAGAGTAAGCGGCATTCCAAACGGTATTCCACTTAGCTGACCAGGAAAAAAATAAGCCAGAAAATCAATTAGATGAACTTGAAATTCAAATCCCCTCGGCACACCAAACACTCAATACAAATCAAGCACTAAGCGTTTACCGCAAGTGCTTTTTTTGTGCCTTTTTGACCTGCCTTTGCTCCGAAATGACAGCCTTCCCCTAAAGGATGCGAGATCCGCGACGTGAGCTATGAGCCGGACTGGTAAAAAAGCGGCACACCACCCGAGCGTTAGTAAATGATTTGCATCAGGCGAAGCAGGCGCAGATGCTGGTCAGTCTCGGTTGCGAGATTATGCAGGGATATTTATACGGCAGGGCCATGCGGATGGAAGAGTTCGAGGACTTTTTGTCACGCGTGCTGTTTTACTCGTCCCACCGAAAAAACACCTAAGGCGATAGCCTCTCAGTCGAGCTGTGTGCGCGAACCAGCTTGATACCAGGAGTCCGCAATGCCCGATCCTATCGAATTCGGTTCATCAAGGACCGAGCGGCAAACTCCTGCACTGGTCCAGGCGCTTTTGACCCTGACGATGGGCTTGATCCTAACCGCAGTAGTCTGTTGGTGGGGCATGGAACGCAACCAGCAGATCACCCATAAAGCCATGGTCGCAGCCACTCAGAAGGCAGCTGAGGTCATCCAGTCCCGGTTGGAGCGCTATCAATACGGTCTGCGCGGTGCACGTGGCGCCATTCTTACGGGCGGCGAACTGACGATCACACGCGAGCAGTTCAAGCGATACAGCGATAGCCGCCATATGGAGGTGGAGTTCCCTGGTGCTCAAGGCTTCGGGTTTATCCGGCGCGTTTCCCTGGCGCAAGAAGCTGCCTTTATCGAAAAGGCACGTCGCGACGATTTCCCTGATTTATCGATTCGACAGTTCGCTCCCCATGATGGCGAGCTTTACGTTGTTCAATATATAGAACCGGTCGAAAAGAACCGCATATCCGTTGGACTGGACATCGCGTCGGAAGCCAATCGCAGTGCTGCTGCGCAAAGTTCGATGCGCAGCGGCGAAGCTACTCTGACGGGCCCGATTACCTTAATTCAGTCGACAGGCATGCCTAATCAGTCATTCCTGTTCTTATTGCCTATTTACCGAACCGGACAAACACCAGATACACAAGCTGCCAGGATTAATGACGCTTTCGGATGGAGTTACGCTGTTCTCAGCATCCAAGACGTATTAGGTAATAGCGGCATAAATCTCGAGCAAGCGCAGATCAGGATGCAAGACCAGACTGTGCAGGACGAGCCTGTTTCTTTCTATACCACCACCAAGCCCAAGGCTGATGTTATAGCGATTGGAAGCTATTCGCTTAACCAGACGTTCTATGGGCGCAACTGGTGTCTCACGCTTGATATTTACCCCGCCTTTGCTGAAAGTCTTCCCCTCGTGTTTGTCCGAACGCTTGCCATAAGCGGTACGTTCTCAAGTGTTGTGCTGGCGATATTGGTGTTTTCCTGGAGCCTCAATCGACGCAGACGCAGCCAACTTACTGAAGCGCGGTTGTCGCTTGCCTCCATCGTCGACAGCTCAATCGACGGCATAATCGGGGAGACCCTTTCTGGAGTCGTGGTGAGCTGGAACAGAGGCGCCGAACAGATCTTTGGATACACCGCTCAAGACGCGGTGGGGCGTTCTCTCTCCTCGCTAATAGTGCCGAACGACGCCCAAGAGCAGGAGCAGCACATACTTGAGCGTCTTGGCAAAGGCGAGAAAATCGAGCCCTTTCAGACCCTGCGCCAGCACAAAGACAGCCACCTGATCAATGTGTCTGTGTCCATATCGCCGGTATACAGTCCGGATGGTCGCATCGTTGGTGCGTCTAAAACTGTTCGCGACATTTCGAAAGAGAAGGCGGCCGAGGCACAAGTGCTGGCAATCAACGCCAGACTGGAAGAAGAGGTGCTGGCACGAACACTTGAGCTGGGAAATGCACAGCGTACCCTGCGCACCTTGCTCGACTCATTGCCGTCAATGATCGGCTATTGGGACAGTTCTCTCGTGAACCGGGTAGCCAACCATGCCTACAAGATCTGGTTCGGGCTCGAACCTTCGACCTTGCCGGGTCGGCCAATGCAGCAAGTATTGGGTGAGGCGCTTTTTCAGGCAAACCGCAGCTACATCGAGGGAGTTCTGCGCGGCGAGCCGCAAACATTCGAGCGGACCATTCCAGGGCCTGACGGGAAGATTCGCCATTCACTTACCCACTACATCCCGGACGTCAGCGACGGCGAAGTGAACGGCTTCTTTGTGATCGCCCATGATGTGACAGATCTGACAGAAAGCCGATTGAATCTTGCAAGCGCCCTTCGCGCGAACGAAGTACTGCTGCAGACCATCAACGAGCAACTGCTCTACTCAGCGACAGATGCCAATGGTCTGATAGTGGACGTGAATGAACGTTTTTGTGAGGTTCACGGGTTAACTCGCTCAGAGCTGATTGGCCAAGACCACCGGCTGCTCAATTCGGGAGCGCATGACGACTTATTTTGGCAAACGATGTGGACGATGCTGCTTGAAGGAAACGCCTGGCACGGAGAGATTTGCAACCGCACCAGTGATGGCAGCCTGCGCTGGTTCGATACCGTTGTTGCACCCACATTTGATAGTCATGGCGTAATCGAACGCTATATAGCGTTGCGTATAAACGTTACGGATCGGCGAGCTGCGGATGAAGAGCTTTCGGAACTACATCTTTTATTGACCAATGTATTGCACGCCGCTTCCGAAGTTTCAATCATCGCGACTGACACGGAGGGTTTAATTAAAGTATTCAATATGGGCGCCCAGCGTATGCTGGGCTATAGCGAGGACGAGGTGGTGGGCGTGCTCAGCTCGGCGAAGTTTCATTTGGACCAAGAAGTCAGTGCACGCGCTCGAGTACTTAGTCATGAGCAGGGTGTGCTCATAGAAGGTTTTCGGGCCTTTGTACACATCCCCGAAATCGAAGGAGCCGAAACACGTGAGTGGACGTACGTGCGCAAAGATGGAACGCATCTAACCGTTTCGTTGGTTGTTACGGCCATGCGAGACCGCACGGGCAAGATTACTGGTTATCTCGGTATCGCCACTGACATTACCCTGCAGCAGCGACAGCGCCGCGAGCTCGCGGCCGCACGCGATCAACTTGTCCTGGCCGCCGAAGCCGCGCAACTTGGGATATGGAGTTGGTTGATGGTCGACGATGTAATGGACTGGAATGACCGGATGTTCAGCTTGTATGCGCTGCCCGCAGCGTTGAACGGTAAATCAGGTATCTATGAGCACTGGCGCTCCCGGGTCCACCCGGACGATATCGCTGCGACGGAAGCAAGCCTGGTCGCAGCCATTGATGGCCTCGGTAATTATGATCCTGTATTCAGGGTACTAAGGCCGGACGGCTCTATACGTTTTGTGCAGGCTGGAGCGTATGTCGAGCGTGACTCGGAGGGTGTCGCCACTCGTGTAACCGGGATCAATCTTGATATTACCGAACGCAAGGAAGTCGAGGCCCAGCTTCTGAGTGCCAAAGACCACGCGGAGCAAGCCACTATCGTCAAGGGGCAGTTTCTGGCGAACATGAGCCACGAAATCCGTACCCCAATGAATGCGGTTCTCGGGATGTTAAAGCTGCTCACGCAGACGGGACTAGATCCGCGGCAGCATGACTATGCTACCAAAGCCCAGACTGCAGCTCGCTCGCTGCTGGGCCTGCTGAATGACATTCTCGACTTTTCAAAGATTGATGCAGACAAGCTGGAGCTGGACCTGCATCCGTTCGGCGTTGAAACGCTGATGTGCGATCTGGCCGTCGTGCTGTCTTGTAATTTGCAAGAGAAGGACGTCGAGTTGCTGTTTGAGGTCGCGCCTCAATTGCCCCGTGTTTTGATCGGGGACCAACTTCGTCTTCAGCAGATTCTGATCAATCTGGCGGGCAACGCCACGAAATTCACGCAGACGGGCCATGTGATTGTGCAACTGGCCGAACTGTGGCGTGGCGCCGGTCAGATAACACTGCGAGTCTCCGTCAAAGACACCGGCATAGGCATCAGCCCTGAGCAGCTGACGCACATTTTTGACGGTTTTACCCAAGCTGAAGCTTCAACAACAAGGCGCTATGGGGGCACTGGTCTTGGGCTTGCGATCAGCAAGCGTCTGGTTGAGTTGATGGGGAGCAGCCTGCAAGTCGTGAGCGAACAGGGCAAAGGGAGCGAGTTTTGGTTTGACTTGACACTTACCGTTGAGGAATGGACGCCCCTGACAGCCCCACGTAGCAGCTCGGCGCCCAGCCGTCGCATTCTCGTTGTCGATGACAATGTGTTATCCGGGCAAATAATGACCCACACGATTGAGGCCCTCGGCTGGGAGGCTGTTTATGCCGATGGCGGGAATGCCGCCGTACAATCGGTACATCAGTCCATGCAGCAGGGTGAGCCTTTCGATGCGGTTATCATGGACTGGCGAATGCCCGAACTCGATGGTTTGGCGGCAGCAACCCTGATCAAAAATGCCAGCCTGCACAATAAACCGCCTGTGATCGTAATGGTGACCGCGTTTGGCCGGGAAGAGCTGACGCTAGCGATCGACAGTAAAAACGCTCCATTTGAGGAATTCCTCACAAAACCTGTGACACCGCAACAGCTGTTCGAAGCGATTCAACAGGCGTTGGATGGCGTTGGCGTATCAAGCGTGCCTGCCGCTGAAATACCCGCAATACACCAGCTTGCAGGGATGCGCCTGCTGGTGGTGGAGGACAATGCACTTAACCGGCAGGTCGTCAGCGAGTTGCTGACCGCAGAGGGAGCCAAAGTGACGTTGGCCGAGAATGGTCTGGAGGGGGTAACAATTGCCACACGGACCTACGGTGAATTTGATGCTGTCATCATGGATGTCCAAATGCCAGATATCGATGGAATGGAGGCCACGCGCCGCATTAGGTCAGATAGTCGGTTTGAATCACTACCTATACTTGCGATGACAGCCAATGCTTCACACACCGACCGGATTAACTGCTTGGCAAGTGGTATGACCGAGCACGTAGCAAAACCGATCAATATGGACGAAGTACTGCCACTGCTGAGACGAATTACCGGGCGAGATCACAGCGACAAGGTTCCTGTCACAGAGCCGAAGTCGTTAGGAATAGAGGACTTCATCGAGCCGCTGGATAGCATCCTTAATCGCTTGGGAGGCCTGCATGATGTTTACGGTTCGGCCCTGTCCATTTTCGCCAAAGAAGCCGGACGAATGCTAAGCGCGCTGCACATGGATTTGCGAAGCGATGACACGATTGGCATTGCCAACACATTGCACGCGTTGAGGGGTATTTCCAGCACTGTTGGGGCGCTTGCGCTTGCCAAGCAGGCAGGGGAGTTGGAAATATTTATCCGGAAAAATCCTGATACGCAAGCTTCAAATTTACTGTCGGCTGAAATGATCTCTAAGCTTTCCGCACTGATCATCGAAAGTGACAAGCGTCTTCTGCGAGCCTTTCACACCGGTTTTGTGAGCGACTCAAACGTAGAGACAGACCCCTCTGCGTGGTCTTTAAAAGAAAGAAAAGGGAGTCTGGAAGAGCTAATGGTGTTATTGATTGCGGGCAATATGCAGGCGTTGGACGTTGTTGCAGAGCTCGAGCGTCACACGCCTGTATCCCAGAGAACAGCCTTCAGCAGACTCGCCGAACAGGTGCGTGACCTGGACTTTGACGCAGCCCTGCTGACAATTAAGCGGTTATTGGAAGGACAAGTTTGATGCAGTCACTCTTGAAAGAACTCGCAGAGGGTCGAGGCTTCAGGCCGAGGATTCTGGTGGTTGATGACCAGCCCCTAAATATCCGTCTGATCCATGAGCTGTTCAAAGATGAATGCGATGTGATCATGGCAATGGAGGGCGAGCAGGCCCTTCTGAAATGCGAAACGCAATACCCGGATTTAATTATTCTGGATGTATTGATGCCTGATATGTCCGGCCATGAAGTTTGCCGAAGGCTGAAAGCAGAGAGCAGAACCTGTGACATCCCTGTTGTATTCCTGACGGCTCAGGAAGAGGAGGCTGATGAAATGCTCGGATTTGCTTTGGGGGCCGTTGATTTTATATCCAAACCTATAAAGGCACCGTTGGTGCGTGCCAGGATCAAAACGCATTTAGCGTTAAAACTACAATCTGACCTGTTCAAATCCATTGCGCTGACAGATGGTCTGACCGGTATCGCCAATCGTAGACGTTTCGACGAACATCTACAGCGGGATTGGTTACAGTGCGCGCGAAATACTGAATATTTATCTCTACTGATGATCGATGTCGACCATTTCAAAAGTTACAACGATCATTACGGGCATCAACAGGGAGATAAGTGTTTGCAGCAGGTTGCACGCGCCATAAAAAGCATCTTAAAGCGCCCGTACGACTTGGCGGCACGATACGGAGGTGAAGAGTTTGCCTGTGTGCTGCCTAATACCGAGAGCATTGGCGCTGCGGAGATAGCCCGGCAAATGCTCGACAGGATTCGCGAGTTAAAAATAGAACACGCTACCTCACAGACATACCCGTTTATCACCGTAAGTATTGGCGTTGCCACGCAAATTCCTACGGCAGGTTCCCTGCCAAGCTGGCTTGTCAGCGAGGCCGATATACAGCTTTACCGTGCCAAACAAAGGGGCCGTAATAGGTGGAGTACTGCTGACCAGCCGGCAGAGGCCTGTGACAAATTGCTCTCTAACTAAATGCTCGTGCAGCCTTACTAATAAGAGCTTCTTGCCGACAACGGCAAACCCTGGGTAGCGCTTCGGGCACGCCGAGGGCGATGAGGTGGTGGTTGCGATCAGTCACCTGTTGCTGCTCAATCTTCGGCGTCAGGGTTTACTGTGCCGGTTGGCCGGTGCCCCCTTCGTGGTGGTGCTGCCCGGCACCGTAGAGAGTCGTAACCGTCCGGCCAAGTCATCTACCCAGCCCTGCAAAGCCAAGACATGGTGTGCGCTTAAATTTAAGTGGGCACCAGTTCTAGCCTTTTAAGCGGGTATTTCATGCAGCCAACACGCCGTTCCTATTCCAAGTCCTTCAAGGCCCAAGTCGTTCAAGAGTGCGTCCAGCCCGGCGCTTCGATTGCCAGCATCGCACTCAACCATAGCCTCAACGCAAACCTCGTCCACAAATGGATTCGGCTGCAAGCGCAGAAAAGCACAGCGCTGCAACCTGCATTTATTCCGCTCCCCATGCCGCTGACGGGAGCAAACTCGCAAGCTGCATCGTCGAATATCTGTGTTGAAATCCAGCACCCGCGTGGCACTGTCAAAGTGAACTGGCCGACTGAAAATGCCGCTGCCTGCGCAACCTTTCTTCGAGACTTGCTGCGATGATCCGCATCGACTCCATCTGGCTTGCCACCGAGCCGATGGACATGCGCGCTGGCACCGAAACGGCGTTGGCCAGGGTGATTGCGGTGTTCGGTGCGGCGCAGCCGCACTGTGCTTATCTGTTCGCCAACCGCCGCGCCAATCGCATGAAAGTGCTGGTGTATGACGGCTTTGGAGTCTGGCTGGCGGCGCGCCGGTTGAACCAAGGCAAGTTTCACTGGCCTAGCAATCGCCATGGCTCTGAAATGGAACTGAATACCGAGCAACTTCAGGCATTGGTGCTGGGTTTGCCGTGGCAACGCGCAGGTTCTGGAGGCGCGATCACACTGCTTTAACGGTCGCTATTAGCCTATCGGTCTATCGCTGTGAATTGCCTGCTCTGGCAAAATCCGCAGCATGACTTCGCTCCCAAATATCGATCATCTGGCACCTGAACAACTGCGCGCCTTGGCGGCGCAGTTGATGCAGCGTGTCCAGACGCTCGACCACCAGGTAGACACGCTGGGCAAGACGGTCGAGACGCTCGACCAACAAGTCGAAACGATGGGTAAAACCGTTGAGACGATGGGCAAGAAGATCCATCGCGATCAGACGGTCATCGAGAAACTGACCCTTGAGGTCGCGCATCTCAAACGCATGAAGTTTGCCAAGCGCAGCGAGCAGATGAGTCCTGAGCAAGCGAGCCTGCTCGACCATCTGATCGATACAGATATCGCGGCGATTGAAGCCGAGCTTCAAGCCTTGCAACCGACTCCGGCATCGCCCGAGAAAAAGCAAAAGCCCAAGCGCACGGCACTGCCCGCTGAGTTTCCGCGCACACTGATCCATCACGAACCGGACAACACCCACTGCCCATGCGGCTGCGCCCTCAAGCGTATCGGCGAACATGTCAGCGAGAAGCTCGACTACACGCCCGGCGTGTTTAGCGTTGAACGCCATGTGCGTGGCAAATGGGTCTGCGATGACTGCGAAACGCTCATCCAGGCACCGGTTCCGGCGCAGGTCATTGATAAGGGCATCCCGACTGCCGGCCTGCTGGCCCACGTCATGATCGCCAAGTTTGCTGACCATCTGCCGCTTTATCGTCAGGAGTCGATCTTCGGTCGAGCGGGCCTGGCGATTCCACGCTCAACACTGGCTCAATGGGTTGGCATGACTGGGGTTCAGTTGCAGCCGCTGGTGGATGCGCTACGCGAGGTGGTACTCGGCCAACAAGTTATTCATGCCGATGAAACACCCGTTCAAATGCTCATGCCGGGAACAAAGAAAACCCACCGATCCTATGTTTGGGCCTACGCCACCACCCAGTTCTGCGAAACGGCGTCTGTGGTTTACGACTTCAGTCCCAGTCGCGCCGGTGAGCATGCCCGCAACTTCCTTAATGACTGGAAGGGCAAACTGGTCTGCGATGATTTTGGCGGCTACAAGGCAAGCTTCGAACTCGGCGTGACCGAGATCGGTTGCATGGCTCATGCGCGTCGCAAATTCTTCGAACTGCACGCTACCAATAAAAGCACGCTCGCCGAGCAAGCCCTGCGCTACATCCAGTTGCTGTACGAAATCGAAAGCGAAGCCCGCGATCTGGAACCGGACTTACGCCGCCGAATACGGCAAGAAAAAGCCGTCCCGGTAATGGATATGTTGCATGCCTGGATGCTCGCTCAGCGTGACCTCGTGCCCGAGGGCTCGGCCATCAGCAGGGCACTCGATTACAGCCTGAAACGCTGGACAGCGCTGTCGCGCTACCTCGACGACGGGGCTGTACCCATAGACAACAACTGGGCAGAGAACCAGATCCGACCATGGGCTCTCGGACGCAAGAACTGGCTCTTCGCAGGGTCGTTACGCAGCGGAAAACGGGCGGCGGCGATCATGAGTCTGATCCAGTCTGCACGTCTGAATGGTCATGATCCGTACGCCTATTTGAAGGATGTTCTTACGCGCCTGCCGACGCAGCGGGCGACTGAAGTCGATCAATTGCTGCCGTATAAGTGGCAACTGGATTAAATACCCTAGGCGATATGCGCGCATGCATGCCTTAAAAGTTATATGGCTCAAGCTCTGCAAGCTGGGACAGCAGGATTAAATGCTCCACTGTTTTTAGTTTCTCAACATGATCAACAGATGCCGACCCGCCAAGCATTAACGCTGGAACAAAACCATACATTTCATCATGGCGCAACGTGCCGAGCTTTTTCTTCGCCGGTGTGAACAAGTCATCGAAATCGTTATACTCAACTTCTGTAGATAGAAGAAAGTTTTGTAGCTCTCTATCCATCTCATCACTAGTAATTTCAAAGTCATGAATGACACACCGAGAAATACAGCTAGTGATTTTAAGTGAAAATCCTGTTTTTTCGCCCCATAGGTACAGGTCACCAAATGCGCTGCGGGCAATCAGGTGGTAGGTATCGCGCTTTTCAAATTTGGTCCCTTCAATCCATGACGCTACCACCCCTTCGTATTCTTGCGGGTTAACTATCCAGAAAATTCCCTCACCGTAACCGCACCAGCCGTGTTCGACCCAGTATTCCAACAACTTATTGGGTAGCTTACCTCTATAGAGTTCAATACTTGACGTTGGTACTTCCTGCCGATCAACAGGCCCGCCAAAGGTTTGTAAAAAAATTGAAAATACTTCATCCATAGCTTTTCCCCTTAACATTTATGCAGCTTTACATTGAGATAGGTGTCACCACGTAAAGTTGCTGGCACTGCCTCCACGGCCTTTTTCAAATTTTTAATTTTTGGCCCCCACTGAGGGCCTATGCTGGAGTTGACTTGTCGGTCACCGAAATCGGCGATGATATCTTTCCCGCCAGCGCTCAGATCAGGGTTGTGTAGTCCTGCAAGGTTCGACATCGTTTCCTTGGCTTTTTTCACACTCTCTGCTTTCGCAGCTACGGGGCCTAGCGTTTTCGAATATTCCCTTTGAAATCGTGTTTGCAAGCTGGCTTGTAAATGTTTTCGAGCCCGTCGGGCAGCCGTTTGGCTACGCTTCGCCGGATTGGCGATATTCTCTAAATACTCATCAACCGTCAGCCGATTCAGCCCGTCCTCCTGCCCCTTCAATTGCCGCTCGAACTCTCCGACTTTAGAGGCCGGCATCTTGTCTGCCTTGAAGCATTCGACGTCATGGCGCGGCATAGTATTTGGCTTGCCCTTGGGCGGCTCTTTGTCTTTTCCAGATGGACTGTTCGGTGGTGGTTCCTGCGGCCCAAGTGCGCCTCTGCGAGGCTCTGCCGTTTGTAGGTCAGGGTGTTTTTTCAATGCTTCTTCGTGCTTGAGCATCCACTGGCCAAGCTTTGCACCTCGCTCGCTGCCTCGCATTTCGGTTGCGAGCACCCTTGCGTTTCCACGGCCTCGCGTCAGATAAGCAACGATAGCGCTTAGCAGGAGAATCACTACGGCCTCATGGGAGCGTGCAATATCCCACGCACCTTGTTGTGCTGCCATGCTGTCATCGGAAAAGGAACTCAACGGATTGCCGGTTCGCTCTCGAGGGCCGTTCCAAGCGGTGGAAACCCCACGAATGTAGCCCGTAGCTATCGGCTTAAGGCCTTCTGTGAAGAATTCAGCAATCGAGGCCAGCCCCAGTACTCCAAGAATCCAAGTTCCCGCTTGCACTCCGACCAGTGCTCCTGCCGTCGCGCCTGGGAACGCGCCGATGCCGCCAGCAAGTAATCCGATCCCTCCACCTATCGTAGCGCCAGTTAACGCACTGCCGATAATGATCATGGCCATGTCGACCACTGCGCTAATCATCTCATCAAGGATGCTTCGAATATCAAGGTCAGAAAAGCGCTTCAGGATGCTGTTGGCGGCCTCTTTTTCGCCCAGATCACAAGCTCGGCGGACACATCTGACCCGGCGATAAATCAGATCGATACTAGGTACATTTATGGAGCTGGGTGGGCTGAGAGGATTCATGCCCCTTTCGCGTTCCCCTATGCCGCGCTTACTAAATAGGCGTTCGGCATAAGCCTCGATATCGAGCCAACTGGGGATCCTTGTCCATAAAGGCATTCATCGCTCCTGCGTTCTGGGGGAGAATTTGGAAAGCTAAACTTTGTGCCATGTTATGTCAAAAGTGATTTCAAGGGGTCAAAACCTTGAAGGTAGCGGCAGTCGAAAGGCTCGTGCCAAAAGATTCCCGCTCCCCTGTGGTTCAGGCAGTGCGACGCAGAGTCAGGATACTCACGTCGGACGTCTAAAAATTTACCTACTAGATGACTTCGCCAGACGCATACAGAGAGTCAGTCCAGAGTCATGGCGCTGGAACTTGAGCAATCGGTCGCGGGGCTGGCGCACAAGACCCGGCAACTATGCGTACTTAAAGGATGTCCTCAATCGCCTGCCTACGCAGCGGGCGAGTCAGATTGCCGAGTTGTAGCCACACAAGTGGACGCCCGTTTAATTACGCAAGGTGTTTTGGGCGGACGCTCACCATGTCCCGCGCCTCTGGAATCTCATCTCCCGGATATAAATGCCAAGCGGCAAGCCAACCCTATGAACACCGCGCCAAGAACTTGATTAAGGCGCTTGGCAATCTGGGCATTTGTAGCCAGCTTGCTTCCAACCTTACTCGCCAACAAAATCACAGATCCGTTCACGAGCAAGCCAATGACGTTCAAGATGGTCGCGAATAGCAGCATCTGAACGACCATCGAACCTTTCGAGGGGTCAACGAATTGTGGAAATAGCGCTAAGACAAAGAGTGCCATTTTTGGGTTTAGCAGATTGGTCACCAGACCTTGCCGGAAAATACGCAGCAGAGGCGTAGATGCAAGGGTTCCATTGGCCTTCAGCGGCAATGCAGTGGATGTAAATGCTTTCCAGGCAAGAAATGCTAGATAAGCAGCACCCACGAACCGGACGACGTCGTATGCAGTGGGGATATTGATCAACAATTGTGATAGTCCCAAGGCCGCAGCTAGTGCGTGACAGTAGGTGCCTACCTGGATGCCTGCCAGCGACACGAAACCCGACGCCCTTCCTTGGCTCATGCTCCGGGAAGCAATCAATAGCATATCTGGGCCTGGAGTCAGCGTAAGCGCAAGGCAAGCACCTGCGAAAAGTACTGCTACGGAGATATCGATCATTAAAGTCCATTCCTTGGGGGCGAGGCCGTGTGTGCGAGATACCGCATTTTACGAGACGGCACTCCCTTTGAGGAGGTGTCACTCTGACCTTGACATCAGAAAGGTGTGTTCGCCAAGTGCTGACAAGAAGTGAACCGGCCCGCAAGACGTTATTGCCAGACGCTTACGCAAACCCTGATCCACAAGCGCGCTGCTGTGCCCGCGGCTAAGCCCTCGGTTACTGCTGGATGAACGTCACGCCTATTTCTACATTGGGTCACTCTGGGGGAACACGCAGTTCGCAAGGCAACTGGACATGATGCGAATCCCCCGAGAGTTTCTGACGCGCCCCCGGCCCAGCACGACCTGGCGCGCAAGCATGTGGCGCTGTACCTGCACCATATCAAGGGCTTGAGCAATGAAGAAGTGGCCGAGTACCCGAGTTTCAAAGACGCGGCCAACTTCCGGCGGTCCTTCAAACGCTGGACGGGAAGCATGCCGCGTTTGATTCGGCAGTTGTTTAGGTTTGATTAAAGACGACAAAGCGCGTTATCAGCCAATGCGTCGGCAAGAGATTTATAACGTTGGTGATGTTCGTATTTTAAAACCGCAGGTTGGATAGCCAGCTAAAAATAATCCCTCTGATAGCTTTATTTAAATGGACTTATCAGTCATTTGGATAAAAGCCGGCGCATCGGATAAGCAGCCATGAATAACTGACTTTAAGTTGTAACTCGCGGCGTTTTTCAAGGTAGTTGTCGCGTCACCGTCTAACTATGCCGCTCTTTTCTCGACCTGTTGCTCTCGATCCGGATTCAGCAGCACGGTGCCAATCGGCTTCCAGTTACGCGTCCGACCTGACCAACGCTCCGGTTTGTTTTCCTTCGCTCGTTCGTACAGCTCATGTCGCTGGGCCAAGACCTGATGATCCAGTCCTCGATGCCGCTCAGCCGGTGTGACGAACCGGATGCGGCTATGTCGGTGCTCGTTGTTGTACCAGCGCATAAACCCCTCACCCAAGCCCGAGCAGCATCCAAACTGGCAAAACCATCCTGCGGCCATTGCGGGCAGTATTTCAGGGTTCTAAACAGCGACTCCGAGTAGGGATTGTCGTTGCTGACACGCGGTCGGCCACGTGACGGGGTGATGCCCAGGTCGTACATTTTGCTCAGCAGTGTCACCGACTTCATCGGTGCACCGTTGTCCGAGTGCAGCACCAGCGGTTCGCGTAAACACTGCTCGCCTATCACGCTGCGTTGCAGCAGTGCGGCGGCTTTCTCGCCGCTCTCCACGTCGTAGACCTCCCAGCCCACGGCCTTGCGGCTGTAAATATCCTCGATCAGATAGAGGTAGTAATACTTGCCGCGTACCGGCGACGGCAGATACGTGATGTCCCACGACCACACCTGATTGGGTGCGTTGGCTGCGTGTGTTGTCGGTGCTGCGTGTCTTCTGGGCCGCAGGCTACGGCCTCGATGTTGCTGCTGGCCCGCTGCGCGCAAGACGCGATAAAACGTCGACTCCGACGCCAGATAACAGGCTTGGTCGGCCAGTCGCGGCACGATCTGGCTTGGCGGCAAGTGGGCATACTGCGGGCTGTTACACAGCGTCACAATGGCCTGTCGCTCTGCTCGGTCAGCGCATTTCGTGGCGTTGGCCGTGTGACCGTCGTACGGGCGTCGGTCTGGATAGCGTCTGTTTGAGTCCACCGTTGCAAGGTGCGCAGCGACAGACCAACTTCCCGACAGGCCCTGATTTTTCTGGCTCCCGCCGCGACCGCTTCGCCCAGCCAGGCCACGAGTAACTGCCGCTCTGGCAGAGACGTTAGTTGGCCTCGTCGTCGGTCGTTCCCCGTAGTCGTTGAGCTTTTTTCGCAGCACCAATAACGCGGCTGTTTCAGCGAGCGCCTTGTCTTTGCGGCGCAGTTCGCGCTCAAGTTCCTGGATGCGTTTCTTGTCTTTGCGCGCCTGGTCTCGTTCTTCTTTTTGCAGGGCCTTTTCCGATTTCTGGCCGGTGATGAAGGCTTGTCGCCAAGCCGTGATTTGCTCGGGATAAAGGCCTTTGCGGCGGCAGTATTCACCCAGGTCGATCTCGGACAAACCGGCGGCTTCAAGCACGACAGCAAACTTGGTTTCGGCTGACCAGTTCTCGGTCAGCGACTTGTTTTCGGACACTGCACTTCCTTCAGAACTGAGCTGTTTGCGCCAGTTGGACAAAGACATTTCGCTGACCCCTTCGCGCCGGGAAACCTCGGCCATCGACAGGTTCAGCGGGTGAAGCAGCATCTTGAGTAATGCGGCTCTGCGTTCAGGTGAATAGTACGGCACGACCAGTCTCTTTCCGCCCCCGATATACTTTTTTAGGAAAAACCGGAGAGGCGACAACTATCCTGACACCGGGGGCTCGGGTCAAGACCTGCGCCTAACGACCGATAACTATGGCATGGCCGCACTACTGGTGGCCCCAAGAGCGCGCGCCTCCATGACACTCATTCGCGATCCGCAGCTAGTGCGAAAAAATCTCTACGCCTTGCTGGGGTTCTACCTGTTTTCCATCTTCCTGCTGGCCATTGCTTGGGAATTCAAGCTCGAGTCTGTCGCCATGCAGTTGTTGGAATTACCCTATGACGGCGACTTCGAAACCGCTGAGCGCTGGCGTTTTGTCCTGACGTCGACAGGTTTTGCCGTCTTGGCGATGGTTGTGCCTTTCATTCTGTTGAAGCGACTGGTAAACCGTCTGCACCTTAGCTACAACAACCTCATTGTGGCCCAGGCGCATAGCGACTCGCTGGCACGCCATGATCCTCTATCTGGCCTGCTGAACCGCAGGGTGTTTCACGAGCAACTGGTTTCGCGCCTGGAACAGCCTGGGGTAAAAACGGCGGTATTCCTGCTCGATCTGGACAAGTTCAAAAATATCAACGACATACACGGCCACGCTGCTGGCGACGTCGCCATATGTGCTGTCGCTGACACGCTTCGCAAGGCAACTGCTGGCTGGCAGGGGGCGGTAGCAAGGTTGGGGGGGGATGAGTTTACGTTTGCTGTCACCGGTGATTTCACACACCTTGAGTTAGCGACGCTGGCGGAGGAAGTCCTGATTAAAATTGCCCGTGCGGACATAGGTTTGCCAGGCCTGTCTTTAAGCGCAACTTTGGGTATTGCCGTGTCGCCTCTGGATGGCACTGCTGCCGAAACCTTGTTGCAGCGAGCTGACAGCGCCATGTACCGCGGTAAAAACTTCGGGCGCGCTGCATTTAACTTCTATGAAGCCAGCTTTGAGCAGGAGCAGCGCGAACAAATGCGCTTCGAGCAGGAGCTAAGGCAAGCCATTGAAGAACGGCAGATCCAGCCGTTTTACCAACCCATCGTTAGTCTCCCGGAGCAACGATTGGAAGGGTTCGAGCTACTGGCCCGATGGGTACACCCCGAACGCGGCATTGTCATGCCTCAGGACTTCATACCACTCACCGAACAGTTAGGCCTGATCAAGCTGCTCACTGAAAGCCTTTTGCTCCAGGCCTTCACCGAGGCGCGAGAGTGGCCAAACACCCTGACGCTGGCGGTCAACGTCACTTCATCAATGATCGAGAGCAACGAGTTTCCGGAATGGCTGGAGGATCTGGCCCGTAGGGGCAACTTCCCGCTGAGTCATTTGGAGGTAGAAGTGACTGAAAATGCCCTCGTAGCCAACGTGGGAAGTGCGAGATTGAATCTGGAACGCCTGCGTGCAATGGGCGTCACTGTATCTCTGGACGACTTTGGTACGGGTTATTCGGGGCTGTATCATCTGACTCAGCTGGCTATCGACAAGATCAAGATTGACCGGTCTTTCTTCGACACATCGCTGGATAATCAGAACGAAATGGTCAAAGCCATTCTCGCGCTGGGCAAGAGCCTGCGCATGCAAATCACTGCTGAGGGTGTGGAGCATGAGCAACTGGCCGATTGGCTGGCCAAACATCAATGCGACTTTGCGCAAGGTTACTTATTTGGGCGAGCCCTACCGGCTGCAAAGGTGACAGCGCTGATGGCGACGGATCTGACTGCCGGGCAATTAAGGGCATCTGAAGAGCGTGCTGACTCGTCTGGCGAAGCAGCGGGCCACCTGCTGCATGAGCACACTGCCAATCAACGCTAGATAGCGTTAATTGGGTGCAGTTGCTCGCCAAGTAGCGGATGGCTTTGACCCAGGCGTTCCGATACGAATGGGCAAATCCGGGATGTCCATTCCGAGCTGCAGACCCCTGTCACTCTCAAGCACCAGAGAGTACCGGTGAAACGCTGGAACGATCATCCGCGCCATCCCAACCCTGAATCAATCGTCCCTCGACGCGGTTGCGACCTTTGGTTTTAGCGAAGTAAAGGAGCCGATCTGCTTCTTCCAGAGCCGCGGTATACCGGTCCTTCTCGGGTGCGTTGATCACTACCACACCCGAGCTGATCGTCAGTTTGCCCAGCGGGCTGGCTGAGTGTTCTATAGGGCTGTCCACAATGGATGATTTGAGCTTTTCGGCAACGCTCAGCGCACCGGCCAAATCCGTCTCCGGCAGCAGAATGACAAACTCCTCACCGCCATAGCGTGCCGCCACATCACCAGCTCGCTTGACACTGTTGCCGATGAGCCCCGCGACCTGCCTCAGGCAGTCGTCACCCCGCAGATGGCCGTAGTTGTCGTTGTATTGCTTGAACCAGTCAATATCCAACAAAATAATGGCGATAGTTGAGTGATTACGGCTTGCTCGCCCCCACTCCCGCTGCAAGGCAGCATCAAAGCAACGTCGATTGGGCAGATGCGTCAAGCTGTCGGTCTGAGCGATGATCTCCAGCTCGTTTCGAGTAATGTTCAGTTCACCTTCTGCAGTGATCAACTGCTTGATCTGCCGATACAACAGGATGCCCAGTAAAACCAAGGCCAGAATAATGATGCCGGTCAGAGCCGTGGATCGATACGCATAGGCCCACCAGGGAGCGAACACATGCTGGCAGGAGACGCCAGCGGCGGCGACGATGGGCAATCCGGACACCCGCCGATAGGCATAGATTCTTTCTACGCCATCCACCATAGAGTTGATGACGGCAGTACCGCTATCACTGAATGGCAGATAGCGAGTGAAAATATCACCCTTGGCCACATTGGTCGTCATCAGTGCGGTTAACGTAGGTCGCCGAGCCAGCAGGTCGCCATTGTTCAGTGCGAGGAAGATAACGCCCTTGTCGTCTACATCCATGCGCTCAAAAAAGTCCTGAAAATAAGCCACGGGCACCGTAGCCAGGGCAATGCCTGCGAAACTGCCATCAGCAGCATTGATGCGCCTGCTGATCGGGATGATCATGTCTCCCGTATTCCGGCTTTCCACAATGGAACCGACGTGGATGGATTCATCAGTGTTATCGCGGTGATAGGCGAAGTACGCGCGGTCGTCGTTGCTTTGCAACTGCACGCCGCTGGAAAAGGAATTGGCAACCCAATTACCTTGAGCATCGTAGATGAAGAGCCCCTGGATCCCTTGTACGTTCACCACGGCTTGAGCCATCAGCTTCGTTAATCGGCTTTGCTGCTCACCTGCGGTACCGTCGTGTTCCACGCGCTCAACGAGATCGCGCAACGTATTATCAGCCTGTCTTACAGTGTCTTGAGCTTGCTGCTCAGCGGCAAGCACGATGTTGGACACCTCAATCCTGGCGGTAGCGAGGCGCTCATCCCTGGATTGCTTCATCTGCCAGGCAGTAGCCAAAATCAGCGATAGACAGACCAAAGCAATGAAGCAAATCAGCGCTTTGGTGAGCGATGAAGCTGTAAGCCTCGTCGACATAAAGGAAAGAGACTTCATGGGATTGTCATCAAAATGGCGGTGAGACGAGCTATGCAGTTTCCGTACCTTCCAGCCGATTCTGCCTGGCAATCTGCAGAGGTTTGCTGCGCAGGGCTCTCGGAGCAGCAAGCCCACGTTGCGCAGTGCAGGACACAACCCCAGGCCGGCCAGACAAGCCGGCTTTTTGCCCTCTCACCACTCGTCACCTGTTAGGCCCGTGCTAGAGCGGCGTGTTGTGACAACGTTAACAGCGGCGTAGACTTCTCGGCATCAGGCTACACCTCCCCATACTCATAATATTTTGCTCACCTCATGCACTGCCAAGGCTTCGGCCTCAGGCGGCATTTTTGCGTGCGGGTCATTTGAGGGTTGGGCGTGTCAGCTGCCGTCGATATTTATACGAGGTTCATACGTCTTTAAATGAATAGCACCCTGGATGCCCGCACCGGAAGCTGGCTAAGCGTTATCGCCCTGGCGCTCGCAGCGTTTATCTTCAACACCACCGAGTTTGTCCCGGTCGGCCTGCTGAGCGCCATCGGCCACAGCTTTGACATGTCGACGGCGCAAGTGGGTTTGATGTTGACGGTCTATGCCTGGGTCGTGTCGCTGACTTCGCTGCCCATGATGCTGATGACGCGTAACGTCGAGCGGCGCAAGTTGCTGATGTTTGTGTTCGTGGTATTTATCGCCAGCCACGTGATGTCCAGTCTGGCGACGAGTTTCAGCATGCTGTTGGTCAGCCGGATTGGTATTGCGTTCGCGCATGCGGTGTTCTGGTCGATCACTGCATCGCTGGCGGTGCGGGTAGCGCCCGAGGGCAAGCAAGTGCAGGCCTTGGGTTTGCTGTCGACTGGCACTGCGCTGGCGATGGTGCTCGGCATTCCACTGGGACGAATCCTGGGCGAAGCGTTGGGCTGGCGCATGACGTTCCTGGCAATCGCCGGCGCTGCGGGCTTCACCGTACTGTGCTTGCTGAAGTCGCTGCCGCTGCTGCCGAGCCAGAACTCAGGATCGCTGCGCAGCTTGCCGATTCTGTTCAAGCGCCCGGCATTGATGACGCTGTACCTGCTGACGGCGCTGGTAGTCACGGCTCAGTTCACGGCCTACAGCTACATCGAACCGTTCGCACAGTCCGTCGCTCACATGAACGGCGAAATGACCACCGTGCTGCTCTTGCTGTTCGGCGGCGCCGGCATCCTCGGTTCTTTCGTGTTCAGCCGTTACAACAACCGCTTCCCCAAAGGGCTGTTGATTACGTCTATAGCGGCGCTGTCACTGAGCCTGCTGCTGTTGCTGCCACTGGCTGGCAAAGCGTCCTGGCTCGGCACGTTGAGCATCGTCTGGGGGATCGCCATCATGTGCTTCGGGCTGGTGATGCAGTCCAAGGTTCTGGCGTTGGCGCCCGATGCAACCGACGTGGCGATGGCGTTGCACTCGGGCATCTACAACATCGGCATCGGCGGCGGCGCATTGCTGGGCAGCCTGGTGATCAGCCAGTTGGGCATCGCCAATATCGGCCTGGTCGGCGGGCTGCTGGCAGTCGGTGGACTGTTGCTGTGCTGCCTGGCGACTTACCGTTTTGGCGAGACGCTGCGCGCCTGATTGATTGAAGCAATCCCCGAAAAAGGCGCTGCCAGCTCATGCTCAGCGCCTTTTTTGTGTCCGGCATTCAACAGACCTCATCATCGCGGCCACCATTAATCCTGTTGATATTCACCATTGGAGTTGATGGCTTCCGCTGAAAATCCATGGGCGTACCATCGCCCCACACCCAAGTACGAACTGAGGGCTGGAACATGTTGATTCATCTGCTGACTTGCCTGGCACTGACGGCGTTTACCACTTACGTCGTTGCCCTCAGGTTTTTCGATCTGGCAGTGGCTCCTGTAGCCGCCAGCGAAAATGAAAATCGTGTAATGGCACCGGCCAGTTAACGGCCAAGTAGCTGACACTCATCAGCACCTTGTTATCAGCATTCACTGCGTTGCGGAGCGCCCGACATGACCCGAGAAGTGACGTTGCACGTGAGATTCCCTGCGTTTGGCAATAACTACTACTCACAACATGTCGTCGCCCGCAAAACGCAGTCGTTGATCAGCGATGATCGTTTTGATTCTCTCCTGATGTCCGCCGCCACCCGTCACTTCAGCAATGAAGTCGTTGGGCTGACGGACCCGTTTCGGTTTCTGAATGACGTTTTGATCTCGCACAGGCTGGACGTTGAAAACGAAATGCCTGCTCGGCAACCAATGCGTTTCACGCAAGCGAGCGACAGCAGATAAATTCAGATATTTGGCTGGCGAAATTGTTGAATCCGCTGTTTGATTGCACGTCGGCCCACACCGGCGATCCGTCACTCTTTCATTCGGAAAACAACAATGAAACATGCCCTGCTCGCTGGCCTTCTCCTGACCGCCGCGCTACTGCCACCGTCCGCCTTCGCCAATGACGACGACACTCAGTGCCAGATGAACCTGAGCAAAGTCCGAGACGCCAAAGTTGCCAACCCCGGGTTGAGTGAGGCGGTTAAAAGCGACGTCGACACCACTGTCCATCGAGCCGAATCGGCCCGCGCCCGCCACAACGACGACGGCGCCCGAGAGTGCGTGTCACTGACGCAGCAAGCGCTGCAAAAAATCCAGAGCAATTAGCCCCCCTAAGCGATCGCCACTTTTGCAGGACCCAAGTTATTGGCAAATGGGTCTCAGCGTGGAATCAGCCCAACGCCACGCGAATGAATTCGCGTCTACAGATCGCACGCCAATTCTGTAGGAGCCAACTTGTTGGCGAGACGTCGTCAGGGTTGAGCCAGCCCCGCCGCCACGCGAATGAATTCGCGTCTACAGGCAGCAGGCCAATTCTGTAGGAGCCAACTTGTTGGCGAGACGTCGTCCCGGTTGAAACAGAACCGCCGCCACGCGAATGAATTCGCGTCTACAGGTCGCACGCCAATTCTGTAGGAGCCAACTTGTTGGCGAGAGGTCGTCAGGGTTGAGCCAGCCCCGCCGCCACGCCAATGAATTCATGCTTACAGACGTCGAGCAGGGCATTCACTTCAATACCAACAGCCGATAAACCCCCGCCTCGCTTTCGATGCCATGGGTGTCGTGGGTGAAGCCGGGGAATGCTTTGTCGAAGTTCTCCAGCGCACTCAGGTACGCGAGCAATGGCCCATCGGCGGGGCCGGCGTTTTCCCCAGGCATCAGCAACGGAATCCCGGGCGGATACGGCACGATACCGGTTGCGACAATACGCCCGGCAGCCTGTTCGAGCGTGACCTGCTCCACCTCGTTTTTAACCAGTTTCTCGTAAGCCTCCACCGGGCTGAACTCAGCCTTGGGCAACGTGCCGAACGCCTTGGCCATGGTCGACGTCGTCTTGTTTTTCTTCATTGCCGCAAAGATGTCTTGTGCGAGGTCTTTCAACCCCATGCCGCTGTAGCGTTGCTGGTTGGCCGTCAACAGATCCGGCAGGCACAGCTCAAGCTCGAGGTTATTGTCGTAATCGCGTTTGAAATCGAGCAACGCGTTGACCAGCGTGCCCCATTTGCCTTTGGTGATGCCGATCGAGAACAGGAACAGGATCGTGAAGTCCGTCGTTTTCTCGACCACGATTCCCTGCCGCGCCAGGTACGCACTCACCACACACGCCGGAATACCGAAGTCGAGCAGGTTGCCATCGTCGCCCATACCGGGGCTCAGCACCGACACCTTGATCGGGTCGAGCATGCAGTAGCCCTCTTCGATATTCCCAAAGCCGTGCCACACCTCGTTCGGGTGCAAGACCCAGCAATTGGGGTCGGTCTTGAGCGTCACCGGGTCAACGTGATGGAACGGCACCGCGAGCCCGTCGATCTGCACCGACGGCGGCTGCCAGCACGAGAAAAACCAGTCGTCGTGGTTGAGCATTTCGCTCTGCATGCGCGAGATGACTTGCCGAAACGCGACGGCCTCCTCGATGGATTCAGTGGTCAGAATCTGCCCGCTGGGCGCCTCCATCATCGCCGAGCTGACATCACACGAGGCCATAATCGCGTAATTGGGCGACGTCGATGCGTGCATCATGAACGACTCATTAAAGCGCCCGTGGGGGATCGGATTACGCCCGTTTCGCACATGGATCATCGACGCCTGAGACAGCGCTGCCAGCAGCTTGTGAGTCGATTGCGTGGCGAACACAGTGGGCCGCGACTCGTCGTGATCATCCGGGCTGCCGTGCATTGCAAAGCGATCCTTGTACAGCGGATTGAACCGCGCGTAGCCATACCAGGCTTCGTCGAAATGCAGCCGGTCCACGCTCTGCCCAAGCAACTCCTCCACCCGCGTGACGTTGTAGGTCAGGCCGTCATAGGTCGAGTTAGTGACGATGGCGTGAATCGGCGTCGGATCAATGTCTGCTGTCACCAGCGGGTTGCTGGCGATGGCAGCTTTAACGGCCTCTGCGCTCAGAGTTTGCGGCAGGATCGGGCCGATGATGCCGAACCGATTGCGGGTCGGGACCAGATACGTGGGAATCGCGCCCGACAGCGTCATCGCATGCTCGGCGGACTTGTGGCAATTACGGTCGCACAGAGCGATCTGATTGCGCGTGACGCTGGCCATCAGGATGACGCGATTGGACGTGGATGAGCCATTGGTGACGTAATAGGTGCGATGCGCGCCAAACACTTTAGCCGCGTAGCGTTCGCCCTGACCAATGGGGCCGCTGTGATCAAGCAGCGATCCCAGCTCACTTACCGAAATCGACAGGTCCGAACGCAGCAGGTTTTCCCCGAAAAACTCGTAGAACGCCCTGCCCGCCGTGCTTTTCAGAAACGCCGTGCCGCCCGCATGACCCGGCGTGTGCCAGGAGTATTCGTACGAGCGCGCAAACTTGAGCAACGCGCCGAACATCGGCGGCAGAACGGCCTGACGATAGCGCTCGATGGCCGCCATGATGCGCCCGCTGAGGAAGCGACTGGTGTCTTCAGGCAGCCAGATGAAGTCATCGGCGTGCTGCATGACCACCAGCGGAATGGTCGACGCGGTGCTGCGGTCACTGATCAAAAACACCGGCACGCGTGTATTGCGCTCGCGAAGATTGGTCAGCAGCTTGATGCACTGCTCGTGCCCCTCGCTCTTGTCTATTTCCCAACTCAACAGCACACATTGAATGGCCGGATCGGAATGCAGGATCGACGTCGCATCGCTCAGGCTTTCGGACACCAGCACGCTGATGGAGCGCTCTTCCACATCGCTGATCAATTGATTCAATGCACGCCCGAACACCGTGCGCTTGTCCGGCGGGCTGCTGACCAACAACGCCAGCATGCCGAGTGAATGTCTGTTTTCCGTCATGGTCGAGACTCCAGAGTGGTCAGATTGAGGCTGTTGACCGGCACCGGCTCGCCTTCGATATGCCGCGCGCTGACCGTTTGCACAGGCACGCTGTTGTTGAGAGCTTCGAGACGAATCAGCCGATTGTTGACGAAGCCAAATAGCGTGTAGCCAAAAATGGTCGCGACGCCGCCTAGCATCAGCGCCTGCTCACCGGAACTGTAAAGCGCCAGGTAGCTGTAGGCTGCCGCGATCCAGGCAATGATGTTGGTCGCCAGCGCCTTGCCGGCCGGCACATTGGAGACTTTTTGCATCGTCATGACAGCCGCCATGGACAGGATGTACGGCACCAGATTAGTCACCACCGCCAGGTTCACCAGCATGTCGAACTGCTTGCTCAAGTCGGGGCTGATGGTCAGAACCCCCAGCAGCGTTTGCCCCGCCAACAGGATCAACATGCCGATAATCGGCGTACCGGCCTTGTTGGCTTTGGCAAAGATCGGCAGGAAATACCCCGTATCGGCAGAGCTTTTGAATACCTGCGCAATGGTGAACTGCCAGCCCAGCAACGAACCCACACAGGCCAGCACCATTAACGCCATGACCACGCTGCCAACCATCGGGTTGAACATTTTGGCGAAGACCAGCCCGAATGGTGCGGTGGACGCGACCAGTTCCGGGTTGCTGACGATGCCCGCAATGACGTTGGTCGACACGATGTAAATCACCGCCGCACCCAACGTGCCGCCGAGCACGGCGATGGGCACGTTCTTCTCCGGATTTTCCACGGCATCGGTGTTGGCGCAGGCCGACTCAAGGCCCAAAAATGCCCAAAGCGTAATGGCAACGGACGCCCCGGCAGCCTCAAACCAGCCTTTGCCGTGGGGATTCCAGCCGGCTGCGTACACGCTGCTGTCGAACCAGAACCAGCCAATCGTCGAGACCACCAATACCGGCGCGATCACGCCCCACACGGTAATCGCGCCGATCTTGCCGGTGATGCTTGCCCCGCCAAAGTTGGCGAACGTGGTCAGCCACAACAAGGCGATGGTTGCCATCCCCACTTGAATGGAGCCCAACTGCACGTTAAGCAGCACCTGGATATAACCCACCGCGGTAATACTGATCGCCACATTGGCGATTAATAAAGACACGCCGTAGGTGTAGTTGGTGATGTAGTTACCGCCCTTGCCGAACGTATATTCGGCATAACCCCCCATGCCGCCGGTCTTTCGACTGAGCATCCCGCAGCGCGCAAATGCGTAGGCCAGCGCCAGTGAGCCAGTGGCCGTGATGATCCAGGAAAGAATTGAAATAGCGCCAACTTCGGCGAGTTTGGACGGCAATAACACAATGCCTGAGCCCAACATGTTGACGGCCGTCAACATTGTCAGTTGCCCCACGCTCATTTTCTTTACAGCTGACATTCGGTTGCCCCGTTCAATGACGTGAGAGAGTGTGAGCTATAGCAAAAGACCGAGTTTTAGCGCGAAATGGCCGGTTAACTAATAACCAGCCAAACGCCACCTTCGGAGAAGGAATAACTTGAAGAGTGATGCAATCACCCATTCGGAGGGATTCGTAGCAGCGGGGAAATTACAGCAAGAGTTTTTCATCGCATCAGTTTATCGCTGAAAAAACTACTGCCATTGACCAGGATCAATGGCAGTGCGAATAGTCCAGCGATTTCGTGCACTTTACGTTTGATCGCTTTAGGCACTCAGGTGCTTCACACCAATAACGTCCACAGCGCGAAACTTGCGTACCAGACAATGGCTGCGCGGATCAGTAATTCCCACAGCACATCAAGGCTGCTGACGCCCTCGACGCCCATGGCTGGCGCCGGTACTTCGCCCGCTACGCAGCCAACATTGGTAATGAGCCTTGCTGCGCTGATGTTCCAGTTGAGCAGCTCATGCAGCATCACCCGGCTGACGGCCACGAAGTTGCCGACCAATGCAAAGCTGGCAGCCAAGAGGCGCACAGGGATCCAGTCGAACGCGTGGCGCAGTTGGGCAGCACGCTCCATCAGCGCAGGCGTCTTGCCATGTTCGGCCGCCAATGCCAGCAGGCGATAGCTGAGCGCTGCAACCGGCCCCAGCAAGAAATACCAGAAGATCACCGCAAAAAAGCTCTGGTATATCTGCCACAGCAAATAGCTCTGCACGCCCTGCAACAGTTGCTCGCTGTTGTCCGCCTCTACCCCGAGATCACGTTCTGCAACCAGCACGGCAGCCTCTTGATCACCTCGACGGCATGCATCGCGAAAAGGCCCAAGGTCGGCCTTAACATCACCTCGGCCCAAGCTGTAAATCAGCACCAGCAAATGGATCGGCAGCGCGAGCCAGCCATAGGCCACCGAGCCCAAAACCAGCAGTACCAGCGCGAGGACCAGCACCGGCAGCAACACCATCCCTGCCAATATCATCCAGGGCCGCCTGGCCGTACGCGGGTTGGACTCAAGCCTGCCTAACTGCCGCAACCAAGGCCCGTCGCGCTGGACACGCTGGCGCAGTGCCGAAAACTTCTCGATCCACACGGCCAACAGCAACACCAGAAAACTCATTGCTCACTCCTCATTTCAACCTTCAAAGCTGACCGAAACCGCGCCCAGTCAAAGCATGGACCCGGATCGGTCTTGCGTCCCGGCGCAATGTCACTGTGACCGCAAATACGGTGCGAGGTGATCATCGGGTAAGCGTTCAGAAGTTGGGTTGTCAGCTCAATCAGCGCGGCATATTGAGCATCGGTAAAGGGCTGGTCGTCGGTGCCTTCCAGCTCGATCCCGACGGAAAAATCGTTGCAGGTCTCGCGCCCCTCGAAAATCGAAACACCGGCATGCCAGGCGCGGTCGAGGCAGGAGACAAACTGGGTAATGTCGCCATCGCGCTCAATCAGAAAATGCGCTGACACCCGCAGCTCGGCGATGCTTTCAAAGTAGGGATGCTCTGTGACATCCAGCGTGTTCTGAAAGAACGCCTGGACCTTGCCGGTTTTGAATTGTGCCGGCGGAAGGCTAATGTTGTGGATCACCAGCAACGAAATTTCGGCGTCGGGCCGACTGTTGAAATTGGGCGAGGGGCAATGATGCGCGCCGTGGCACCAGCCCGTGGCGGAGTCCAATCGCATGAATGTTCCTTGAACGGGTAAATCGACAGCGGCCAGTATGCCCGCGATAGGAGGGATTGTGGGACGGGAATCATCCGTTTGATAAATGGATCGAGCGCGTTAGAAGGTTCGCGCTGGATCGGCAGTGGCGCAAGTAATCAACTCACGGCCCCTTGAGCTTGCGCAAATTCCCCAGCACCGAATCCAGGGCGCGATCAAACAGCAAGGCGTCGTCCAGCACCCGGATCGATCCACGACGAAACTCGACCGCGAGCCCCATTCGGGTTTTCTCCAGGACCTTCATACCGGTGCGGTTAACGAACACGTAACGCCCGCTCGGCTCGACGATTGCCGCCAGCTTGCAGCGCAGCTTGTGTTCTTCGTCTTCCTGAATCTCAACCCAACAACCCAGACGCAGTGTGTCGACCTGCAGCAATCCCGGGTCATCGGCCGGCAACTGCAAGGTAGGCTCGCTGAGGATTTGCTCCCCTGGCGCTATCAACACAATCTCTTCGACCACCGCCATCATAGACGTGCTGTCCAGCGCGTCAGGGGCTGACGGCACAGCGCCTTCATCAGCGGCCCGGGTTACGTGATGGAACGCCTGGACGTGCAGCGCTTCCAGCTGACTGAAGAAATCGCCGGTCGCGAATGGATCGAATGCCGCGCTGCTCAGCCCGTCACGCAAGGACTTCAACAGGCCCGGCACCAGATCCAGCAGCCGCTGCCGCGCGTCGGCATCATCATGTGGCTCGACGCTCCAGATGAGGTCGTCCATCGCCATCAGGCCAGCCTGCCACTCGCTAGACTCGTAACCGTGCTTGAGGCAGGTCAGCAACAGCACTTTGCTCCAGGCTTCCTGAAGCAGACGCACCACCACTTCCGGCAATGTCCTGCCCAGCAGGCGTTCGTTCAACGCTTGCTGCACGCATTGGCGCGCCATCTCTGCCAGCGCGCGTCCTTCTTCGGCATCACGCGTGCGCTGTTCCAGCAGCTCGCTTCGACGGCGCTCGTCGCCGGTGAACGCAAGAAAATCCACCAGCAGTTCGGTAAATATCTGCGGGTCATCGACAAAGTCGTGCAACAGACGCTGAACGATCTGATCGATACGCGAGTAGAGCGAGTCACGCTGCGTGTCGTCACGCCCGCCCCAGCCCAACGCTGCCGAGGCAATCTCATTGAGCAGACGGCGCGCCGGATGGCTGCCACGGCTGAAAAAGCTTTTATCGATAACGGCAATTTTCAGCATCGGGATTTGGAGGCGACCAATCAGCGCCCTCAGCGAGCTCGGCAGATTACGGTCGTCGAGGATGAATTCGAACAGCATGGTGATCAGGTTGATCACGTCCTCATCCATCGCACCCACGACGCGGAATTTGCCGCTTTTGACGCTGACGCGATTGATCAAGTGCTCAAGCTGAGTGCGCAGATCGGAGTCGTCCGGTGCATCGGTATTGGGTACATATTGCTGCAGGTGCGACAGCAGTCGCAGCAGGTCGGAACTCGAGATAGGCCGCGCTTCGCCGCTGCCCTCTTTGCGCGGGGTCAGGCTGCCGCGCACATGAACCAACAGGTCCTGCAGAGCGCCGAACACTTCTTGCACGCTTCGGTCCAGGCTTTCGGTGGCCTGGACCAGCGCAGCGCTTTCGGCGCGGTGGGCGTCGGTGTAGCGCGATGAAGATGAGGTCGAACGATCCGTGGACCGGCGCGACGGCAACACCTTCAATTCAGGCAACACACCGGCTGCAATCAACAGCTGGTTGGCTTCTTCGTAAAGCTGGTCGGCGTTACTCAACGCATACTTTTCGAACAGCTTGAGGATGATCAGCTTGACCTTGATCTCAACGCCAAGGCTGCGGCCCGCCTGCAAAAAACAATCACAAAGGCGAGCTGGCCCCAAAGGATTGGATTCATCGGTCAACGGCTGGGGGATCAGTTCATTCAGACGAGTCGTTACCTGGCTCAAGGCAACGCCGTCACGACTGATGACTTTCGTGACCATTGCATCCACTGCGACGGTTCTCTCGAGATCGTCGTTGTGGACCAAGGCTAATTTGTCGAAGGAAACGGGGTCGGCGAGCGTAGGTTCGACAATATGGTATTGGCCAAGACGCAAAAAGGATTCGAAGAATCTATCGAGGAAATTGCGCTCGATGCTCTTTCGCTTCAAGCGCAGGTCACGCATGGCTTCGAAGAAGATATTTTGTTCGGCGTTGTTGTGAGCGCGGTCGGCCATCTCAAACAGCGTGTCGTCCGCGTTATCGAATAGCGTCTGCAGGCTCTCTTTAAGCTGTTGAGCCGCTTTATCACGTACTTGAAGGAGAACAACAGGCAGCCGTGCCACAGGCGACGCACCGGTCTGATCGGGGACCGCTTTGTTCATGGACACTACTTTAACGTCATTCTGCATCAAGGCCTCCGCTCTACAACTGCACACGCAACAACTACCACCCAGACACAAAACGCGCTCGCGGCGCCAGTTGTGAGGTGATCTCGAAGTTCCTTAGGATAAACAGGCAACACGTCAAAGCTATGACGTCAAATGCAAGGCAAGTATCTTTTAAAACGTGCCCGCTCGCCAGCGCACACTTCGCCCCTCATGGACTATAGGATGGACGAAGCTACATATCCTGCGATAGACCGCAAAAAATGCGTTCCATCGCATGAACGGTGAAAAAACCGACCAACAGTCGTCAATCCAATCATATGAAGGCCCCGGAGCAGGTGGGTTGGTAGCAGCGCCTGCCCTATAATCGCGGCACTTAGTAAGTGGAGCCCGATATGCCTAATCTTCGTCTTGCCGCGCTGACAGCAGAAATCGAAGCCAACGTGCGCCGCGCATTGCTTGAGGATGTCGGCACTGGCGACATCACCGCTCAACTTATTCCAGCCGAGCGTCTGGCCACCGCGACGGTGATTTCCCGCGACGAGGCGGTTATTGCTGGCACCTCTTGGGTGGATGCCGTGTTTCGACAACTCGACCCGCGGGTTGCCGTGCATTGGCAAGTCAGTGATGGCAACCGGGTCAAGCCCAATCAGTCGCTGTTTCACCTCGAAGGCCCTGCACGCTCGTTGCTCACCGGCGAACGCAGCGCGCTGAACTTTCTGCAGTTGCTGTCAGGCGTTGCCACCCGCGCTCAACATTACGCCGACATGGTTGCCGACACTCAGGTCCACCTGCTCGACACCCGCAAAACCCTCCCGGGCTTGCGCCTGGCACAGAAATACGCCGTCACCTGCGGTGGCTGCCACAACCATCGCATCGGTTTGCACGACGCCTTCCTTATAAAGGAAAACCACATCGCCGCGTGCGGGGGCATCGCCGAAGCAATCAACGCTGCACACAAAATTGCGCCCGGCAAACCGGTGGAGGTTGAAGTCGAAAGCCTGAGCGAACTCAAGCAAGCCCTGGACGCTGGCGCCGACATCATCATGCTCGACGAATTAAGCCTGGACGACATGCGCGAAGCCGTCCGCTTGACCGCAGGCCGCGCCAAGCTCGAAGCCAGCGGCGGGATCAACGAAACCACCCTGCGCACCATCGCCGAAACCGGCGTGGATTACATCTCCATCGGAACGCTGACGAAAGATGTAAAGGCCGTGGATTTGTCGATGCGGTTGAGCATTTAAAACAGTCCGAACGACCGCGCAAGTTGGCGGGCGAATGCATTGACGGACGCAGGTGATTCACCGCGCCCCGACGCCAGCCTGTAGACGCGAATTTATTCGCGGGGCGATTCGGAGGAAACGCAGCATTGCCCGCCTGGCCAACAAGCTGGTCCCTACAGAGTTCGAGTCGGTCAGACACAAACGCAGCAAAACGAAAAAGCCCGGTCTCTTGGACCGGGCTTTTCGTGTTTCTGGTGCCGAAAATAGGAATCGAACCTACGACCTTCGCGTTACGAGTGCGCTGCTCTACCGACTGAGCTATTTCGGCTAGGAGGCGGAATAAGCAGACTCCAAGAGACTTCTAAATTACTTAAGAGTACAACCCGATCGTTGGCCTATTAGAACTTAGGCAAATAAGTTCCAGTAACCGTACCGCCCACAGTCCAGGTGCATTGAGCGCCAGCAACGCAACCCATCGTGTAAATAATCGTCTTGGTGTCGATATCAGCTGAGTTAGTACCCTGCATTACTACAGTAACCGTACCTGCTGTGGCCGAAGTACCCGCTGTCGTAACCGACGTCACATATCTGCTAGTAATAGCCGTTGCAGCAGGCAGGCCGAGTGTGGCGTTAGTCGTAGTGGAGGAGAGCGAACCTTCGTTAAACGCAAGAGCCAGAGCCTGTTGTGAAGGCGCCGAAACGGCTGCCGCCTCAGAAACTTTGGCTTTGAGCGTGTAGGTGGTGTAAGCCGGAATAGCAACCGCAGCCAAAATACCGATAATCGCAACAACGATCATCAATTCAATAAGGGTGAAGCCTTTCTGTAGATTCATTTTTACTTCTCCAGGCGTCAATAATGTGTGCCTTGTATGAGTAAAAGCACACGCCGTGCCAACCCTGCACATGCACCTATTAACGCGCTATATCCCCTGCCAAGCCTGCACAGCGCACCCCACCTCCGACACTAACTGACAAATTTGGTCACCCTTGCTGTGCCGATTTGGCAGTCCAGCCCGACTGGGTTATAAACCATTCATTGTCTGTGTCTGGTGCCCGCAATGACTGATGTCGTCTTAACCGGTTTGGCGAAGCAACTCGTTGTTGCCGAACTGCTCAATGAAAAAGCTGCGCAGCAGGCTTACCAACAGGCTCGCCGTGACAAGGTGTCGCTGGTTCATCACCTGGTACAAAGCAAGCTGGTCAAAAGCCTGACGCTGGCTGAAGTGGCATCTGACCAGTTCGGCATTCCTTTTCTTGATCTGAATATGCTGGACAAGGAAAGCCAGCCCAAAGGGTTGGTCAGCGAAAAGCTGGTTCGTCAGCATTGCGCGCTCCCTCTGTGGCGGCGTGGCAATAAGTTGTTCGTGGGTATTTCGGACCCGACAAATCACCAAGCCATTACCGACATCCAGTTCAGCACCGGCCTGACAACCGAAGCAATTCTCGTCGAAGACGACAAGCTCACCATCGCCATCGATAAATTTTTTGACAGCAATGGCGGAATGGGCGATCTGGCCGACGTCGATCTCGGCCTTGAAATCGAAACTGTCGACGAGAGCAAAGAGAGCTCGATTGGCGGTCAGGATGCGGACGACGCGCCGGTCGTGCGTTTCGTTAACAAGATGCTGATGGACGCCATCCGCCTGGGCTCCTCCGACCTTCATTTCGAACCTTATGAAAAGATGTTCCGCGTGCGTCTGCGTACCGACGGGATCTTGCACGAGGTGGCGAGGCCGCCCATTCATCTGGCCGGTCGAATTGCTGCACGCTTGAAGGTGATGGCGAGTCTGGACATTTCAGAACGACGCAAACCGCAAGACGGCCGCATCAAGCTGCGCATCTCAAAAAACCGTGCGATCGATTTCCGGGTTAACACGCTGCCGACACTGTGGGGCGAGAAAATCGTGATGCGGATTCTCGACCCGACCACGGCGCAGATGGGCATCGATGCGCTGGGTTATGAGCCGGAGCAAAAGGCACTTTATCTGGAAGCCTTGCGCCAGCCGCAGGGCATGATCCTGGTGACAGGCCCAACCGGTTCCGGCAAGACCGTTTCGCTTTATACCGGCCTCAACATTCTCAACACGGTAGACATCAACATCTCCACCGCCGAAGACCCGGTTGAAATCAACCTGGAAGGCATCAATCAGGTCAACGTCAACCCGCGTCAGGGCATGGACTTCTCGCAGGCGCTGCGCGCGTTTCTGCGGCAAGACCCGGACGTGATCATGGTCGGGGAGATTCGTGACCTGGAGACGGCCGAGATCGCGATCAAGGCCTCACAAACCGGTCACATGGTGCTGTCGACGCTGCACACCAACAGTGCTGCAGAAACCCTGACCCGCCTGCACCACATGGGCGTCGCAGCGTTCAACATCGCGACCGCGATCAACCTGATCATCGCCCAGCGGCTGGCACGCAAATTGTGCCCCTACTGCAAGAAGGAAGTGGATATCCCCCGCGAGACTTTGATTGCGGAAGGTTTCCCCGAGGCAAAAATCGGCAGTTTTAAGCTTTACTCCCCAGTGGGCTGCGACCAGTGCAACGGCGGCTACAAAGGCCGCGTCGGGATTTACGAAGTGGTTAAAAGCACGCCGGCGCTGGAACGCATCATTATGGAAGAAGGCAACTCCATCGAGATTTCCGAGCAGATGCGCAAGGACGGTTTCAACGACCTGCGCACCTCCGGCCTGATGAAGGCCATGCAGGGCGTGACCAGCCTTGAGGAAATCAACCGGGTGACCAAGGATTAAGCATGGCGACCAAAGCAGTAAAAGTCAGCGCCTTTACCTGGGAAGGTCTGGACAAGAAGGGCACGAAAGTCACAGGTGAAATCAACGGCCACAACCCGGCCCTGGTCAAGGCGCAGCTGCGCAAACAAGGTATCAACCCCACAAAAGTCCGCAAAAAGTCCGTTTCGATCTTCAGCAAAGGCAAGAAAATCAAGCCGCTGGACATCGCTTTTTTCAGCCGCCAGATGGCAACCATGATGAAGGCGGGCGTACCGCTGTTGCAGTCGTTCGACATCATCATTGAGGGCACAGACAACCCGAACATGCGCACACTGGTTGATGACGTAAAACAGCAAGTCGCATCCGGCCACAGCTTTGCCACGGCGCTACGTCAGAAGCCTCAATATTTTGATGACCTGTTCTGCAACCTGGTGGACGCAGGCGAGCAAGCCGGTGCGCTGGAAGCGCTGCTCGACAGGGTTGCGACTTACAAGGAAAAAACCGAGTCGTTGAAAGCAAAAATCAAAAAAGCCATGACGTATCCGATTGCGGTTGTCGTGGTCGCCTTCATCGTGACCGGCATTTTGCTGATTAAAGTGGTGCCGCAGTTTCAATCGGTGTTTGCAGGCTTCGGCGCCAAACTTCCAGCATTTACGCTGATGGTGATTGGCTTGTCGGAAGCCGTACAGGAGTATTGGTACATGTTTTTGGGCGCGATGTTTCTCGCCTTTTGGTCGTTCAAACGGGCACACAAAACATCCGAAAAGTTTCGCAACGGTGTAGATCGTGCGCTTCTCAAGTTTCCCATCATCGGCCCTTTGCTCTACAAGTCTGCGGTCGCCCGTTACGCCCGCACGCTGTCGACCACCTTCGCTGCGGGTGTCCCGTTAGTTGAAGCGCTTGATTCGGTAGCAGGCGCAACCGGTAACGTCGTCTTTAAAAACGCGGTCAACAAGGTCAAGCAAGACGTCTCAACCGGCATGCAACTCAACTTCTCCATGCGCAGCACCGGTGTTTTCCCGATGCTGGCCGTGCAAATGACGGCTATCGGCGAAGAGTCCGGCGCACTGGACAATATGCTCGACAAGGTCGCGACCTATTACGAGGACGAAGTCGATAACCTGGTCGACAGCCTTACAAGCCTGATGGAGCCGATGATCATGGCCTTCCTCGGCGTTGTCGTCGGCGGCCTCGTCATCGCCATGTACCTCCCCATCTTCCAACTCGGAAACGTCGTCTAACCCATGTCCCTCCTCGATCTCCTGGCCAGCTCTCCCCTGGCCTTTATCCTGTGCACGCTTGTTTTAGGCCTGCTGGTTGGCAGCTTTCTCAACGTGGTCGTTTACCGCTTGCCGATCATGATGATCCGCGACTGGAAAACCCAGGCGCGCGAGATGCTCGAGTTGCCAGCAGAGCCAACGACGCCAACGTTCAATCTGATCCTCCCGCACTCACGCTGCCCGCATTGTTCACACCAGATCCGTGCGTGGGAAAACCTGCCGGTCATCAGCTACCTGTTTCTGGGCGGCAAATGCTCAAGCTGCAAAGCGCCGATCAGCAAGCGTTATCCGCTGGTGGAGCTGACCTGCGGATTGCTGTCGGCGTTTATCGCCTGGCATTTCGGGTTTGGATGGCAGGCCGGGGCGATGCTGGTCTTGAGTTGGGGGTTGTTAGCGATGAGCCTGATCGACGCCGATCACCAACTGCTGCCCGATTCAATCGTTCTACCCCTGCTGTGGCTGGGCCTGATCGTCAATACGTTTGGCCTGTTCACCTCGCTGACCGACGCACTCTGGGGCGCGGTGGCCGGGTATCTGGTGCTGTGGCTGGTGTTCTGGCTGTTCAAGCTGGTCACCGGCAAAGAAGGCATGGGTTATGGGGATTTCAAGCTGCTGGCCATGCTCGGCGCATGGGGTGGATGGCAGATATTGCCGCTGACGATTCTACTGTCGTCGCTGGTGGGCGCGGTTTTGGGCTTGATCATGCTGCGCTTGCGCAACGTCGAAACCAGCACGCCAATCCCGTTTGGTCCTTATCTGGCCATCGCGGGGTGGATCGCTTTGCTCTGGGGTGATCAAATAACCGCTTCGTATCTGCAAATTGCCGGTTTCAGATGACCCACGCTGTTGCTCAACCCTGGATTCTTGGCCTGACTGGCGGCATCGGCAGCGGCAAAAGCGCAGCCGCGCAAGTGTTTGTCGATCTCGGCGTGCATCTGGTGGACGCCGATCAGGCTGCACGCTGGGTGGTCGAACCGGGCCGCCCTGCTCTCGCCGCCATTGCCGGCCACTTCGGTGAAGGCGTGTTGCAGGCAGACGGCACGCTGGATCGTGCAGCGTTACGCGAGTTGATCTTCAAAGACCCGGCGCAGCGCGTCTGGCTAGAAGCTTTGCTGCACCCGCTGATACGTGAGGAAATCGCTGCTTACCTCGCCAAAGCCCAATCGCCCTACGCCATTCTGGTGTCACCGCTGCTGCTCGAAACCACTCAGCACGCGATGGTGAAACGCGTGCTGGTGATCGATGTGCCAGAGGCGATTCAGATTCAGCGCACGGTCGCACGCGATGGCAGCAACGAAGAACAAGTCCGGGCGATCCTCAAGGCGCAGGCCACGCGGGAGCAACGCTTGAGCCGCGCCGATGACGTGATCGTCAATGACCGCGATCCCGCCTGGCTGAAAAGCGAGGTCGAGCGCTTGCATCACTTTTATTTAACTTTGTGTGGAGGCCAATCATGAGCCAACCAATGACCGTCGATTGCCCAACCTGTGGAGCGCCGGTGGAATGGAAGCCCGAGAGCACCTTCCGGCCGTTCTGTTCTGACCGCTGCAAACTGATTGACCTGGGCGCCTGGGCGTCAGATGAGCACTCAATACCGGTAGCGCCGGATGCCGAAGACGAGCTGTTTTCAGGTGACTTCGACCCCCGCCACCATTGATCACGCCCTGTCACTCATTGAAGTGGCGTCCTTGCAGACGCCACGAAGGTTCATCAGCGCTTATCAAGCGCTTGGCGCAAATCGTGAGCCTGGGAAAACTGCTCCTGGCTGAACACCTTTCCGTCCTGCAAACGCAGCAGCAAGACTTTCTCGGCATCACCGGGGTAACGCGGTACCACGCGCGCATCCCGATCCAGCATGACCCGGTACGAGTAAGCACGCATGGCAGGCACGGCAAACATCTTGGCGATGATGGCCGGCATCTTTTGAATATCCGCCACGAACACCGCGTGGTGCTGTTCAAGGTAACCCTTCGGGCTGTCTTGTAAGGCAGCGTTGACCAGTTTGGCCGCATCCATGCTGCGCGCCACTAATAAGGTCTGCGCGTCCCGGCTCAGGGTGTACGGCTGATCGTACTGGTCCAGCAATGTCCAGGGCGCAACGGGATCGCCCACCTCAAGCGCCGACGCAGTCAGGGGCACAAGTGCTAACAGCAATGCAGGGAAGATTTTCAATCCGATCATCCTGTGGCAGAAAAGGCGCTGAGCGCAGTTGCCAGCGATTCTAGCGCCAAGTCGCAGTCGACTCCGCGCTCGCCATTAACTTTAATCCAGCCAGACAGGTTTTTTCTGCGCCGTAGAACGCTAAGCTTGGGCGCATGGATGACTCTGACTACCTGCGTCTTTTGACGACTCAAGCCGAACAAGCCAACGCGTTCCTTTCCAATGCGCGCAAGTGGGAGCGTGAGCGTTGGGTTTGCCAGCGCTTGCTACAGGGTTTGAACATCCCGCATCGCAATGAAGACTTTCTGCCGGCAGGACAAGAGCCGCCGGACGTGCTGTTTCGCGATGCCTGTTTCGAGGTTTTTTTTGTGCTGGATGAAGGCCGTCGGTTGAATGATGAATGGCGTGAAGAATTGCAGCGCCGGCGCAGCGCGTTTTCGCTCAGCCAACTGGTGCGCCGCGAGGCCAAGCCCAAGCGCATTCCAGCGTCTGAACTGCTGCACCGCCTGGCGCCTACCCTGAAAAAGAAGGCCCATAACTACAAAGAACGCGGGCTGGACCTCGGCGAACTGGACATCATCGCCTTCGCCAGCCTCAAACGCGAAGTGCTTGACCTCAACAGCCACTTTCCGCCGCCCACCGAATACCTGCGCCAAGGCTGGCGCTCGTTGTCACTGGTCGGCCCCACCTTCGCACGCGTGCTTTTTGCCCATCCCGACGCGCCGGATTTTCTCAGGACCAACCTGGGCCGCAGCGTGGTGTTCGACGTAGGAATCAGTCTATGAGTCCCTTGCAGGAATTGATCGCCGATGTGCCGCAGACAGGCCGCGTACGCTGGATTGGCGTGCGCCCGGAATCGCGTGGCGAGATGATTGAACTGGACGCGGTCGAGGCACGCCGTGAAGCCGGACTGACCGGCGATCACGCACGCCCTGGCCCTCGCAATGCGCGGCAGGTCACGCTGATTCAGTGGGAGCACCTGGCGGTCGTCAGCTCGCTGATGGGTCGCGCCGCAGACAACCCTGTCATGCCCCAAGACTTGCGCCGCAATATCGTGATCAGCGGGATCAATCTGTTCAGCCTGAAAAACCGGCGCTTTCGCATCGGGCAGGCGATCTTCGAAACCACCGGTTGGTGCCAGCCCTGCGCACGACTTGAGCAACGTCTCGGACACGGGACTTTTCAGGCCGTGCGCGGGCGTGGCGGAATCACCGTGCGGGTGCTACAAAGCGGAATCATCCGGCTCGATGACGAACTCTGCATCGAACCGCTGGACACCCTCGATAGCGCATTAAATTCACCCAGTCACGTAGCTTCCTGACACAGACCGACGTCCATGAAGAGGCTCACCTGAACAGCCGCCTGAACCCTGACGACCAAAGACGTGTCGAAGACTGCCTTCACCCCCCCCAACATCAGTCGAGCGCCGGGCCATTGAGCCAGGGCTGCTCCTTGTGGCGGGGTTTGTGGTCGTGATCGGCCCGGGCCTGTTTAGCCAATTACCGAGCTATCTGACGCTATGAGCTGCCTTGCGCTCGCGTCGGCCCGGAGAACAACGGGCGCGCTCAAACCGAATTCCTTAAGCCTTATGAGATATCCCCATGACCCATCGTATTGTGATTGTCGGCGGAGGCGCTGGCGGTCTGGAGCTGGCCACCCGTCTTGGTAAAACCCTTGGCAAGAAAGGCACCGCCAGCGTAGTGCTGGTTGACGCCAATCTGACGCACATCTGGAAACCGCTGCTGCACGAAGTGGCTGCCGGGTCGCTCAATTCCTATGAAGACGAGTTGAACTACGTGGCGCAGGCCAAGTGGAACAACTTCACGTTTCAACTGGGCCGCATGATGGGCCTGGACCGTGAGAAAAAGCAGATTCACCTGTCGGCTACGCTGGACGAAAACGGCAACGAACTGGTGCCGGAACGCAGCCTGGACTACGACTCGCTGGTGATCGCGGTCGGCAGCACCACCAACGATTTCGGCACCAAAGGCGCAGCGGAGCACTGTCTGTTTCTGGACACGCGAAAACAGGCCGAGCGCTTTCACCAGCAATTGCTCAATCGCTACCTGCGTGCTCACGCGAGCCAGACGGATGTCATTGAAGAGATCAACGTTGCCATCGTCGGTGCCGGTGCCACAGGCGTCGAACTGGCAGCAGAACTGCACAATGCCGCGCACGAGCTGGCCGCTTACGGCCTTGGCCACATCAAGCCGGAGAACCTGCGCATCACCGTGATCGAAGCCGGTCCGCGCGTGTTGCCAGCACTGCCGGAACGCATCGGCGGGCCGGTACACAAAACGCTGGAAAAGCTCGGCGTGACCGTGCTCACCAACTCGGCAGTGAGCGAAGTGACAGCCGATGCGCTGATCACAGCGTCAGGCCAGGTGATTCCCGCGACGTTGAAAGTCTGGGCGGCGGGGATACGCGCGCCGGCTTTTCTGCAGGACATAGCGGGGCTTGAGACCAACCGGATCAATCAGTTGCAAGTGCGTCCGACGCTGCAAACCACGCGTGATGACAACATTTTTGCGTTCGGCGATTGCGCGTCTTGCCCGATGAAGGGCACCGACCGCAACGTACCGCCACGCGCTCAGGCGGCGCATCAGCAAGCGTCGTTGCTGGTCAAATCGCTGAAGCTGCGTATCGAGGGCCAGAACCTGCCGGAGTACAGCTATAAGGATTACGGCTCGCTGATTTCCCTGTCGAAATTCTCGGCGGTGGGCAATTTGATGGGCAACCTGACCGGCAGCGTGATGCTGGAGGGCTGGCTGGCGCGGATGTTTTACGTCTCGCTGTACCGCATGCACCAGATGGCGCTGTACGGCGTATTCCGCACCGCCATGCTGATGCTCGGCAGCCGCATTGGCCGCGGGACAGAGCCGAGAATGAAACTGCACTGATGCAACCAGACCGCATTTGCTCCGTTTCTGCCCGGAGGGCGTAGGAGCTTGGCTTGCCAGCGATCGGCCGGAAACCGGTCGCAAAACCTGAGAAAAGGGTCATTCTGACGCACCGCATTTATCCGGCTCACTGCTGCTTCGCAGCAGATCGTCGGCAAGCCAGACTCCCGCGGCCTTCGGCCAGACGCCCGCGCTCCTACAACGACTGCGCATGCCGTGTGCCCCTCTAGGGTAAAACCTGGCCCTTGCCTGAGTGCTTGGCCTTGTACATCCAGCGGTCCGCTTCACGGATCAGTTCATCAGGCGCTTTGCCGGAATTGGGCTCGTAAATCGAAAAGCCGATGCTCGCTCGGGTCGCGATTGAATGACCCTTGATGGTCATCGGCTCGGCAATCGCCACCAGCAGCTTTTTGGCAACTTCACGGGCTTCATCGGCGCCGGGAACGATGCCTTCCAGAATCACGATAAATTCATCTCCCGCCAACCGGATCAGGCTGTCGGTGCGCCGTACGTTGACCTTCAAGCGTTCAGCTATCGTGCGCAGCAATTCATCGCCTGCATCGTGACCGTAAGTATCGTTGATGCCTTTGAAGCCATCGAGATCGAGAAACAGCAATGCCAGCAGCGTCTCGGAACGATCAGAACGGGCTTGAGCAATCGGCAGCAACGCGTCCAGAGCCCGCCGATTCAGCAAGCCGGTCAGCGAGTCATGCTTGGCCTCTTGCTCCAGCTCCTTGCGGCCCTGAATGTTTTGGATGATAGAGATGAAGTATTCGAGTTCGCCTGTGGCCGAATGCTTTTTCGTAACGCTCAGGTCAACCCAGACCGGCTTTCCATCTTTATGCAGGAAGCGCTTTTCAAGCTGGTAATGATTTATGTCGCCAGCAACCAGACTGCCCAACAGGCCCATGTCGGCATAGAGGTCATCGGGAAAGGTGATGTCCTGAAACGTCAGGTGCTGAAGCTCATGCGCGCTATAGCCCACCAGATCACACAGTGCCTGATTGACACTGATCCAGCAGCCATCGGGCGCCACCAACGCAATACCCACTGAAGCCAGTTCGAACATCGAGCGGTAGGCCGCCTCGCTCGCCTCGAACAAATCGTCGGACTTCTTGGCCTGGGTATGGACCATTCTCAGGTTTTCACGCAGCTGGATCTCCCGGCTGACGATCTCGGCCAGATCACTCAACGTGTTGATTTCTTCCTGGGTCAGGATCCGTGGCTGCTGATCGATGGCGCACAGCGTACCGACAGCGAACCCCTTGCTGGTGCGGATCGGGACACCCGCATAAAAACGGATATGGGGGCCTCCGGTGACCAGTCGATTGTCGCTGAAGCGCGTATCCTGCAGGGCGTCAGGCACCACCATCGGCTCGTTTTCCAGGATAGCGTGCGCGCAGAAGGAATCGTCTCTGGACATCTCTTGGGCCTCAAGCCCCACGCGGGATTTGAACCACTGGCGCTGCTCATCGACCAGCGTCACCAAAGCAACGGGTACGTGCAACACCGTGGCGACGAGCCGGGTGATGCGGTCCAGCGATGCTTCAGCAGGGGTGTCGAGAATCTCCAGCGCCCGGAGCGCTTGAAGTCGTTCAGTTTCGTACAGCGCAATGGGGGCTTTCATAGGACCGACCGGACTGACAATACACTTGGGAGTTTATACCGCGTGCCCACAGACGCCACCCACCTGCTTGATGCAATCCTGCTGGCGCGCGAAGCTGAGGACGCAGAGAGTCAGGTGAAACCGGGCCACTCACTTCGTGGGCAAGCCTCCAAACAGGGTTAGTCGATTGCCTGAGCACTGCGGGCCCGCAGTAGCTCAGTGAACTGCGCCAACTCACGACTCATCGACTCGCCGTTGCGCGTCAGCAGACCAAACGGCGCCATGCGCTCCTCGATCTTGACCGGCAACGCTTTGACCAGCCCCATCTTCAGGTAATCACGCAGCGCCGATTCGGACAGCACCATGATCGCGTCGGTCAACTGCACCAGTTGCTGCATCGAGTAGACCGAGCTGCATTCAATGATGTCCGCAGGCAATGGCAGGGCCAACCGTTCGAGCGCTTGATCGAATGCGATGCGCGCCGGGCTGCTGTCCGGTTGCAGAATCCACGGCCAGTCGCTCACCAGTTCGGCCCAGTCCAGCTTGCGCCGTTTGGCCAGAGGATGACCCTGGTGCACGACCACCATCAAGCGCTCGTTGCCCAGCGGCTCAAAGGTGTAATGCTCCCGATCGGTGGCCGCATTGCGCCGGGCGATGGCCAGGTCGATGCGCCCCTGCTCAAGCAACTGAATCACCTGATCGCTGGTATCGCCCATGATCCGGATGCGCAACTGCGGGTTGAGCGCCTTGATCTCGGCCACTGCGTTCATCACCAGATCGGGCGCTGCGCCCATGATCGTGCCGATGGCCAGATAACCATAACCTCCGTGCTTACGCGCCTGCATATCTGCAGCGCAGCGGTCCAGGCCACTCAGCGCCGATTCGGCAAAGCGCAGCAGCTCCTTGCCCAGGGCCGTCGGCCGCATGCCGCGCGGCAGCCGCTCAAACAGTTCGCAGCCAAACATGTCTTCGATCTCATGCAGCATCCGCGTCGCCGCAGGTTGCGACATGTGCATGTTCATCGAGGCCCGGTGCAGGTTCATGCTGGAGCCAAGCACGACCAGCATCTGCAGATGCTTGTAACGCAGACGGCTGAAAAGGTGATGAGGGGAGCTGTTTTCGGACATGAATTGCTTCCTGCCAACGATACCGTGAGGGTATCGATCTTAAGCTAAAAACGATTGGTCATGCATCGCATGGCGGCAGTACATTCGCATCCACTCCAGCTTGACGCTGGCTGACGCAGTCAATAATTCCAAAAAGGAAACTGCCGTGAATACTCTCCCCGCGTCCCTGCTCGCCAAGGTTTCCTGGCGGCTTCTCCCCTTCTTGCTGCTGATGTACATCATGGCGTTTCTCGACCGCGCCAATGTCGGCTTCGCCAAACAGGCTTTTCAGGCAGACACCGGCATCGGTGACGCCGCCTTCGCGTTTGGCGCTGGCGTATTTTTCGTCGGCTACGCGCTGCTCGAAGTGCCGAGCAACCTGATCATGCACAAGATAGGCGCCCGCCTCTGGATGTGCCGGATCATGGTGACGTGGGGGCTGGTGTCGGCTGCGATGGTGTTCGCCCATACCGAAACGACCTTCTACGTGCTGCGTTTTCTGCTGGGCGTGGCCGAAGCGGGCTTCTTCCCCGGCGTCATCCTCTATCTCACCTATTGGTTTCCTCAGGCTGCGCGCGGCAAAGCCATGGGCTTCTTTTACTTTGGCGCACCGCTGGCGTTCATTTTTGGCAGCCCGTTGTCCGGCCTGCTGCTGGAACTGGATGGCGTGCTCGGCAGCCACGGTTGGCAGTGGCTATTCGCTGTTGAAGGTCTGATGGCGACGGTGGTCGGCGTCTGGGCGTACTTTTATCTCGACAATCGCCCCGCCGATGCCAAATGGCTGAGCGCCGATGAGCGTCAACAACTTCAGGCGGTACTCGACGCAGAAAACGCCAGCAAACAGGGCCACGGCAGCCTGATCAAAGCGATGTGCCAACCGGCGGTGTTGTACCTGTGCATGATTTATCTGCTGATCCAGGCCAGCGTCTACGGCGTCGTGTTTTACCTCCCGACCCAAGTCGCCGGACTGATGGGCAGCAAGGTCGGCTTCATGGTCGGGCTAGTCAGCGCTATTCCGTGGATCTGCGCGCTGATCGCCGCCTGGCGCGTCCCGGCCATTGCCGATCGCACAGGGCAACGCCGTCTGGTCGCCGCGCTGACGCTGGTGGTGTCGAGCATTGGCATCGCCGCTTCCGTTACTTTTTCCAATCCACTGCTGGGGATTCTGGCGCTGTGCTTTGCTGCCTCGGGCTTCATCGCCGTGCAACCTGTTTTCTGGACTTTCCCTGGCAGCTTTCTGGCTGGCAGCGCCGCAGCCGCTGCAATCGCGCTGATCAACTCATTCGGCGCACTGGGCGGCTTCATCGCTCCGATTCTCAAGAACTGGGCCGAGGGCGCGTTTCAATCTCCCACCGCCGGTCTGTATCTGCTGGCGTGCACAACGCTGATCGCCGCCGCATTGGTGATGGGCATCCGACCGCCGAAGCAGGCAACACCTCACAAGCAGCCGACCTTTCAGCACTGATTTCGATTTTTACGACGCAAGGAGTCCTCAATGAGCACGCCCACCATCAAACACGTCCGCGCGTTCGTCCTGCGGGGCGGCGGCGCCGATTACCACGACCAGGGCGACGGCCACTGGATCGACGATCACATCTCCACGCCCATGAGCAAATACCCGGAGTACCGCCAAAGCCGTCGCAGCTTCGGCATCAACGTGTTGGGCACCCTCGTGGTTGAGATCGAGGATTCGGCAGGCAACGTGGGCTTCTCAGTCACAACAGGCGGCGAGCCGGCGGCCTATATCGTCGAAAAACATCTGGCGCGCTTTCTGGAAGGCGCCAAGGTGACTGACATCGAGAAAATCTGGGACCAGATGTATTTATCGTCCCAGTATTACGGGCGCAAAGGGCTGGTGATCAACACCATTTCCGGCATCGACCTGGCGCTATGGGACTTGCTCGGCAAGGTGCGCCAAGAGCCTGTTCATCAACTGCTCGGTGGCGCGGTGCGCGATGAATTGCAGTTTTATGCAACCGGTGCGCGGCCGGATCTCGCGCAGAAAATGGGCTTCATCGGTGGCAAGTTGCCGCTGCATCACAGCCCCTCCGAAGGTGAAGAAGGCTTGCGCAAGAACCTCGAAGAACTGGCGGTGATGCGTGAGCGTGTGGGCAAGGACTTCTGGCTGATGCTCGACTGCTGGATGAGCCTGGACCTTAACTACGCGACCAAACTGGCACACGGCGCTCATGAGTTCGGGCTGAAGTGGATCGAAGAAGCGCTGTCCCCCGACGATTACTGGGGTTACGCGCAGCTGCGCAAGAACGTGCCAAAAGGCATGCTCGTGACCACTGGCGAGCACGAAGCCACGCGCTGGGGTTTTCGCATGCTGCTGGAAATGGGCTGCTGCGACATCATTCAGCCGGACGTCGGCTGGTGCGGCGGGATCACCGAGCTGATCAAGATTTCAGCGCTGGCGGACGCCCACAACGCCATGGTCGTGCCCCATGGATCGTCGGTCTACAGCTATCACTTCGTCGCCACGCGCACCAACAGCCCGTTCGCAGAATTTTTGATGATGGCGCCCAAGGCCGACGAGGTGGTGCCGATGTTCCACCCGCAACTGCTCGGCGAACCGGTGCCCGAGAACGGCCGGATGCGCTTGTCGAAACTCGATCAACCGGGCTTTGGCGTGACGCTCAACCCCGAATGCCAGCTGCACCGTCCGTACACTCACTGACAGGAGCCGTTCATGAAAATGCCTCACAACGCGTTCAAGGCGGCGCTGACTCAAAACGAGCCGCAGTACGGAATCTGGGCAGGTTTTGCCACCGGCTACGCGTCAGAAATCGTCGCCGGGCTGGGTTACGACTGGATGCTGATCGACGGCGAGCACGCGCCCAATACCGTGCCGAGTATTTTGGCTCAGTTGCAGGCAGTGGCTCCCTACTCCACCGCGCCGGTTGTGCGCGCAGTGACCGGCGACGCGGTGCTGATCAAGCAACTGCTCGACGTCGGCGTACAGACGTTGATGGTACCAATGGTTGAATCCGCCGAGCAGGCCCGCGCGCTGGTGCATGCCATGCGCTACCCGCCTCACGGCATACGCGGCGTCGGCGGCGGTTTGACCCGCGCCACCCGCTGGGACGCCGTGCCCGACTACCTCAACACCGCACATGAGGAGCTGTGCCTGATCGTGCAAGTGGAATCGCGCAAAGGCGTGGAAAACGTCGAAGCCATTGCGGCGGTCGAGGGCGTGCACGCAGTGTTTATAGGCCCGGCTGACTTATCCACAGGGCTGGGCCACATCAACAATCCGTCACACCCTCAAGTGCAGGAAAAGATTCGCCACGCCGTAGAGGCCACGCTGGCCGCCGGCAAAATCTGCGGCATCCTCGCGCCCGCCGAAGACGACGCTCGACGCTATCTGAGCTGGGGCTGCCAGTTTGTCGCAGTCGGGATCGACATCAGTCTGCTGCGCCAGGCCGCGCAGGCCAATCTTGCGCGCTATCGCGACACCCCGAATGCACCTGCGCCGTCGCGCACTTATTAACTGAAAGAAGGAGTCTGCCCAATGTCCTCCATCCCGGTTTATCAGAACTACATCAACGGCCAGTTCAGCAGCAGTGCAGAGCATTTTGAAGTGACCAACCCGGCCACCGGCGCGGTGCTCTCAAAAGTCCCCGCAAGTGACAGCAACGAAGTCGACCGCGCACTGGGGTCCGCCCGCGCCGCTCAGCAAGACTGGGCGCGCAAACCCGCCATCGAACGCGCAGGCTATCTGCGCAAGATCGCCAGCAAGTTGCGTGAAAACGTCGCGCATCTGGCCCGCACCATTACCCTGGAGCAGGGCAAGATCAGCGGCCTGGCCGAAGTCGAAGTGAACTTCACCGCTGATTACCTGGATTACATGGCCGAGTGGGCGCGACGAATTGAAGGCGAAATCATCACCAGCGACCGCCCTGGCGAAAATATTTTTCTGTTCCGCAAGCCGCTGGGTGTGGTCGCAGGGATTCTGCCGTGGAATTTCCCGTTCTTTTTGATCGCCCGCAAAATGGCGCCCGCGCTGATCACCGGCAACACCATCGTGATCAAGCCGAGCGAAGAAACCCCGAACAACTGTTTTGAGTTCGCCAAACTGGTGGCAGAGATCGATTTGCCGCCAGGTGTGTTCAACGTGGTCAGTGGCGACGGGCGTGTGGGCGCAGCCTTGAGTGCGCACAAGCAAGTGAACATGATCAGCTTCACCGGGAGCGTCGAAACGGGTTCACGCATTATGGCCGCCGCCGCCAGCAACATCACCAAACTCAATCTGGAGTTGGGCGGCAAGGCGCCCGCCATTGTGCTTGGGGACGCGGATATCGATCTGGCGGTCAAGGCCATCCGGGACTCACGCATCATCAACACCGGGCAAGTCTGCAACTGCGCCGAGCGCGTTTACGTTGAGCGGCGTGTGGCCGACGAATTCATCGGCAAGATCACCGCCGCGATGGCCGCAACTCGCTACGGCGACCCGCTGGCGCAAGGTGACGTGGAGATGGGGCCGTTGATCAACCGCCAGGGTCTGGACAGCGTTGCCGCCAAGGTCAGGACAGCTCTGGCCCAAGGCGCAGAGATCATGACGGGCGGTTCAGTAGCCGATCTGCCACAGGGTTTCCACTACCAGCCGACCGTGCTGACCGGCTGCCGCGCCGACATGGAGATCATGCGCAAGGAGATCTTCGGCCCGGTGCTACCCATTCAGATCATCGACGATCTGGACGAAGCCATCACACTGGCCAACGACTGCGAATACGGCCTGACGTCCTCGATCTACACACGGGATCTGAGCAAGGCGATGCACGCGATTCGCGAAATCGACTTCGGCGAGACCTACGTCAATCGGGAGAACTTCGAAGCGATGCAAGGGTTCCATGCCGGTGTTCGCAAATCCGGGATCGGCGGCGCGGATGGTAAGCATGGGTTGTATGAGTACACGCATACGCATGCGGTTTACATACAGAGCTGATGGAGCGTGTGACCTGTAGGAGCGAATTTATTCGCGAGAAAACGGTTCAGACGACCCGCTTTCATCGCCTGACAGATTGCTTCGCGAATGAATTCGCTCCTGCAGATAGTGCTAGCTGCCTATGTTCAGTTCCTGTCACAAAAACATGCTGATTACTGTGATCCCATAAGAGCATCTCACTCGATGTCGTTCGATCACAGGAAGTCACTCCATGCTTCAGCTTTCCCGAATGATGCTCAGCGCCGGTCTGGGCATCGCGCTTAATCTGTCCTTTTGCATCAGCGCCCAGGCTGCCACCACCGAAGTGACGGGCGCGGGCTCGACGTTCATCTACCCGGTGCTGTTCAAGTGGGCCACTGATTACAACCAGAAAACCGGCATCCGCGTTAATTACCAGTCCATTGGCTCCGGCGCTGGCATCGCTCAGATCAAAGAGGCTGCGGTGGACTTCGGCGCGAGCGACATGCCGATGAAGTCTGCGCAGTTGCAATCGTCAGGTCTTCAGCAATTCCCCTCAGTGATCGGCGGGGTCGTCCCCGTCATCAACATCGCGTCCGTCCAGCCTGGCAGCCTGAAGCTGACCGGGCCGGTACTGGCCGACATTTTCCTGGGCAATATCCGCAAGTGGAACGATCAGGCAATCGTTGCGCTGAACCCCGGCCAGAAGTTGCCCGATGCGGCCATTCAAGTGGTTTACCGCTCGGAAGATTCGGGCACCACATTTAACTTCACAGGTTACTTATCGCAAGTCAGCCCTGAGTGGAAAACCCGATTGGGCGAGGGAACGTCGGTGAAATGGCCCGTAGGATTGGGCAGCAAAGGCAGTGAAGGTGTGGCGTCTTACGTCAAGCAAATGCCCAACGCCATCGGCTATGTGGAATACGCCTACATCAAGCAGCAAAAGCTCAATTACGCACTGCTGCGCAATGCGGCTGGGGAATTCGTCGCGCCGAGCACGGAAAGCTTCCAGGCCGCTGCGGCAACCGCAGACTGGAAAAACGCCAAGGATTTTGATATCTCGATGCTGAATGCCCCGGGCGAGAAGGCGTATCCGATTACGGCCGCCACGTTCATCATCATGCACCGACAACCCAAGGACGCGGATCGCCAGAAAGCCGTGAATGACTTTTTCCGCTGGACATTGGACAACGGACAGGAACAAGCGCGATCTCTGGATTTCGCACCAATCCCTATGGATCTGAAGAATCAGATCGAAGCTTCGTGGGGCGATGCGCCGAAGGCGAATTAAGCTAAAAACAGGCAATAAAAAAGGCGTCCCGAAGGACGCCTTTTTTAATTGCCTCAACGCGGTTGGCGTTGGGGCCAGTCTTCAACCCGGATACAGCTGGGCAGAAAATGGTCGGGGTAAGGGGATTCGAACTCCTGACATCCTGCTCCCAAAGCAGGCGCGCTACCGGACTGCGCTATACCCCGATGAAACGAGAACACACCTCTTGGGTGCATTCTAAGCGGGTGACGCAACTGGCGTCACTCCCTAAGATTCAACCCGATGAAGCTGGGCAGAAAATGGTGGGTCGTGTGGGATTCGAACCTACGACCAATTGGTTAAAAGCCAACTGCTCTACCAACTGAGCTAACGACCCAAAATAGTGGTCGGGGTAAGGGGATTCGAACTCCTGACATCCTGCTCCCAAAGCAGGCGCGCTACCGGACTGCGCTATACCCCGACAAAGCTACATTCTGAAAATTGGCTCCGTGACCAGGACTCGAACCTGGGACCCAATGATTAACAGTCATTTGCTCTACCGACTGAGCTATCACGGAACTATTCAATTTCAGATGCAACGTTACAGCACTTTCAGCACAAAAAACTCAGTACATCCATGCAAAACAATGTCTTGCATTTACTACCCTGAATCTCCTGCATTTTCAGTCTCTTCGGCCTGTCTGCATCGCTGCGTTCACGTCTCCGAGGCGCGCTATTCTACATTTCCAGAAACAGCTGTCAACCCTCTAAATTGCTTTTAAGACAATGATTTGCGACTTTTTCAAAGAAGACCCCTTCAGCCCTGTCATTCCAAGTGCGCCTTCAAAAGCGCCGCTCAGAAAAAGGGCCTCCACGCAGGAAGCCCCTTTTCGCCACTCTATGAAACCAGACCCCGAATCAGCCGAAAACGATCTCTTCGCCTTCGAGCCGGCCGGTGATGCTCGTGCCTGGCATGAAGCCACCGGACAGAATCAGCGTCGCCAGCGGGTTTTCGATCCAGCGCTGAATCGCACGCTTGAGAGGCCGCGCGCCATACACCGGGTCGTAGCCGACGGCGATCAGCTTGTCCATCGATTCCGGGCTCAGTTCCAATGCCAGGTCGCGTTCAGCCAGGCGTTTACGCAGGCGTCCCAACTGGATGTCGGCAATGCCGGCAATCTGGTTGCGGGCCAAAGGCTCGAACACCACCACCTCGTCGATGCGGTTGACGAACTCAGGACGGAAATGCGAGCTGACCGCATCCATCACCGCTGCACGCTGGGCTTCGCGATCACCCTCAAGCTCCTGAATCCGCGCTGACCCAAGATTGGAAGTCATGACGATCACAGTATTGCGAAAGTCCACGGTGCGCCCATGACTGTCGGTCAGGCGTCCATCTTCAAGCACTTGCAGCAGCACGTTAAATACATCCGGGTGCGCCTTCTCCACCTCGTCCAGCAAGATAACCGAGTAGGGTTTGCGACGCACAGCCTCCGTCAGGTAACCGCCCTCTTCATAACCGACGTAGCCCGGAGGCGCGCCGATTAGCCGCGCCACAGAATGCTTCTCCATGAACTCGGACATGTCGATCCGCACCATCGCCTCTTCGGTGTCGAACAGAAACTCCGCCAGCGCCTTGCACAGCTCGGTTTTACCGACACCGGTCGGGCCGAGGAACATGAACGAGCCGCTCGGACGATTCGGGTCGGACAACCCGGCGCGTGAACGACGCACCGCGTTCGCCACAGCCACCACCGCCTCGTTCTGACCAATCACGCGCTGGTGCAGCAGGCTTTCCATCTTCATCAGCTTGTCGCGCTCGCCTTCGAGCATTTTCGACACAGGGATGCCGGTCCACTTGGACACGACTTCGGCGATCTCCTCCTCGGTCACTTTGCTGCGCAGCAACTGGTTCTCCGGCTTGCCGTGCTGATCGACCATTTGCAGGCTGCGTTCCAGGTCAGGAATGATCCCGTACTGCAATTCAGCCATGCGATTGAGGTCGCCCTTGCGACGTGCCGCTTCCAGCTCCTGGCGCGACTGCTCGATCTTTTGCTGGATCTGCGCAGACCCCGTGACCTCAGCCTTTTCCGACGTCCAGATTTCTTCCAGGTCCGCGTATTCGCGTTCCAGCCGTACGATTTCTTCCTTAAGTTTTTCCAGCCGCTTGATCGCCGCTTCGTCGTCTTCCTTCTTGAGCGCCTGGGCTTCTACCTTCAGTTGAATCAGGCGACGCTCAAGACGGTCGAGGACTTCAGGCTTGGAATCGATTTCCATGCGAATGCGGCTGGCCGCTTCGTCGATCAGATCAATGGCCTTGTCCGGCAACTGACGATCCGTGATGTAGCGATGGCTGAGCTTGGCCGCAGCGATAATCGCCCCATCGGTGATCGCAACTTTGTGGTGGACCTCGTAGCGCTCTTTAAGGCCGCGGAGAATGGCAATGGTGTCCTCTTCGCTCGGCTCCTCTACAAGGACTTTCTGGAACCGTCGCTCGAGCGCTGCGTCCTTCTCTATATATTGTCGGTATTCGTTGAGCGTGGTCGCACCGACGCAATGCAACTCGCCTCGGGCCAGGGCGGGCTTGAGCATATTCCCAGCGTCCATCGAGCCTTCCGCCTTACCGGCGCCGACCATGGTGTGCAGCTCATCGATAAACAGAATGATCTGGCCTTCCTGCTTGGACAGCTCGTTCAGCAAGCTTTTTAGGCGCTCTTCAAACTCGCCGCGAAACTTGGCGCCGGCAATCAACGCACCCATGTCCAGGGACAGCAATCGCTTGCCCTTCAAGCCATCCGGCACTTCGCCATTGATGATGCGCTGAGCCAGGCCTTCAGCAATCGCCGTTTTACCCACGCCGGGCTCACCAATCAACACCGGGTTGTTTTTGGTCCGGCGTTGCAAAACCTGGATGGTGCGGCGAATTTCGTCGTCGCGACCAATCACCGGGTCCAGCTTGCCTTCTTCAGCACGCTTGGTCAGATCGACGGTGTATTTGTCCAGAGCCTGACGCGATTCCTCGACATTGGCGTCGTTGACCGCTCCGCCGCCCCGCAGGTTGAGAATTGCGTTTTCGAGCGCCTTTTTGCTGACACCCTGCCCGAGCAACAATTTGCCGAGCTTGCTGTTTTCGTCCATGGCCGCCAACAGCACCAGCTCGCTGGAGATGAACTGATCGGTTTTTTGCTGCGCCAGACGGTCAGCCTGATTGAGCAGGCGCGCCAGATCCTGCGACATGTTCACGTCACCGGTCGGGTTCTGAATTTTCGGCAGTTGGTCGAGTTCTTTGCTCAGTTCTTTTCGCAGGCTGTTGACGTCGAATCCTACTTGCAGCAGCAATGGCTTGATCGACCCGCCCTGTTGTTCAAGCAACGCCTGCATCAAGTGGGCAGGCTCGATGGCAGGATGATCCATGCCCACCGCCAGTGACTGGGCGTCAGACAGGGCTAACTGTAATTTGCTGGTTAAACGATCGATACGCATTAGTCACCTTCCTAATAGCCAGGCCGGAGCAATGAACACACCTGATAAAGAGAACCTGGCAGATGGTCCTTTAGATGCGGGCAATTACGCAGGATTCAAGCAAAGATTGATTGATGTGGATCAACGATAGCTGTCGCCAGTCAGTTTGATACACGGATGATGGGACATCTGATTTTGATTTTGTCTGGAGCGAGAATGCCGAGCGCGAAGCGGCAATGAAACCTGCGCATGCGTTACGTCCGGCGGAACCCGATCATTGTTGGAGCGAGGATTGCCCGCGAAGCTAACGACGCGCAGTGTCAGGACAAATCGAGGTCTCAGCTTCGTCGGCAAGCCGGAATCCTGAGCCCTTCGGGCAGAAACGGCTCAGGCGAGTTCGATCCAGATAAGGGAAGCGAAGCGGCCCGTACGAGCGCTTCGGCGGTAGGAATAGAAACGTGAATCGTTGTAGGTCGACAGGCCGCCACCGTAAACGGCCGTCACCCCATGCGCCGCCAGACGCAGGCGCGCCAGTGCATAGATGTCGGCCATGAACTTGCCTGCATTCACACTCGGCACAAATGCCTGAGCGGTTTCGGGGTGCGTACTGATGAAGGCTTCGCGCACCTCGGGACCCACTTCAAAGGCATCTGGCCCGATGGCAGGCCCGAGCCAGACGAGGATCTCGGACGGATCATCGGAAAAACTTCCCACAGCCGCCTCAAGCACACCCGCCGCCAGCCCCCGCCAGCCCGCATGAGCCGCAGCGACCTGACTGCCTGAGCGATTGCAGAACAGCGCGGGCAAACAGTCGGCAGTCATGATGGTGCAAGCGACACCGGGGGTGGCGGTCCAGCTGGCATCAGCTTCCATCACCGCGGTTGAGTTGGCAGCGACAACGTCGATGCCATGCACCTGACGCAACCAAGTTGGCTGAACATTGAGCTGTGACGTCAGTGCTGTGCGATTGCTGGCAACGGCAGCAGGATCGTCGTCGACGTGATCACCCAGATTGAAACTGTCGAACGGGGCGATGCTGACACCCCCCGCCCGCGTCGTGACACACGATCTGACGCCGACCGGCGCAGGCCAGTCCGGGATCAAAAAGTCCGTCACACCTTCGCTCATCCGATGAACGCCTCGCGGTCCTGCTTGAGCAGCGACAGTAACCAGACAAAGTCATCCGGAAGAGGCGATTCCCAGCTCATGCGCTGACCGGTAGTCGGATGATCCAGCTCCAGGAAGCGAGCGTGAAGCGCCTGACGCGGGAAATGCTTGAGTGATTCCACCATCGTGACACTGGCCGCAGGCGGAATCCGGAAACGGCCGCCGTACGCAGGATCACCGACAAGCGGGAAGTTGATGTGTGACATGTGCACGCGAATCTGGTGCGTACGGCCTGTTTCAAGCTTGACGCGTACATGGGTGTGGGAGCGGAAACGCTCCAGCACACGGTAGTGACTGACAGCTGGCTTGCCGCCTTCCATCACGGCCATGCGTTGACGCTGCTGCCCATGGCGACCAATCGGGGCGTTGATCTTGCCGCCCGCTGTTACCACACCGATCACGATGCATTCGTAGATGCGGCTGACGCTGCGGTTCTGCAATTGGGTGACCAGTTGCGTCTGCGCCTGAATGGTCTTGGCCACCACCATCAGACCGGTGGTGTCCTTGTCCAGACGGTGCACGATACCTGCACGCGGAACATTGACGATGTCCGGAATGTGGTGCAGCAATGCATTCAGCAACGTACCGTCGGCGTGACCCGCTGCCGGGTGAACCACCAGACCTGCCGGTTTGTTGATGACCAGGATCTGGTCGTCTTCATAGACGATGTCGAGTTCGATGTCCTGAGCGATCCATTCGCCCTGGGCTTCCTGTTCGGCGACCAAAGCCAGTACGGCACCACCATGCACGATGTCACGCGGGCGCAAAACGCCCCCGTCCACAGTCAGGCGGCCGTCTTTGATCCAGGCGGAAAGGCGCGAGCGTGAGTGCTCAGCGAAGAGTTGGGCGGCGACTTGGTCGAGGCGTTGACCGCCCAATTCGGACGGCACCTCTGCGCGGAGTTCTATGATCTCAGACATGCTCAAACTAGGAGGTGGCACTGGCCTTTGGTTTCGGCTGCGCGCTTGTGGTTAAATACGGCGTCTTTTGTCCCGGGGGTTCCACGGGGCGCTCATCATAACAGGACGGTCCTGCGCAAGACAGCAGGCCGTTATAGGGACGCAAGCCGCCATGCAAGTGAAACACCTGCTGCTGATCGCCATCCTCGCACTCACCGCTGCCTGTTCTTCGAAGAAAGAAGTCGTCGATGAAAACCTCAGCGAAGTCGAGCTGTACCAGCAGGCGCAGGCCGATCTGGACAACAACAGCTACAACAGCGCCACTGAAAAACTCAAGGCGCTGGAATCACGCTATCCGTTCGGTCGATACGCCGATCAGGCCCAGCTGGAGCTGATCTACGCCAACTACAAGAATGGCGAGCCTGAAGCTGCAAAATCGGCTGCAGAGCGTTTCATCCGCCTGCACCCTCAGCACCCGAACGTCGATTACGCCTATTACCTGAAGGGCCTGACTTCGTTCGACCAGGACGTCGGCCTGCTGGCGCGCTTCCTGCCGCTGGACCAGACCAAGCGTGACCCTGGCGCTGCGCGTGACTCCTACAACGAATTCGCCCAGCTCACCAGCCGCTATCCAAACAGCCGCTACGCGCCCGACGCCAAGCAGCGCATGATTTACCTGCGCAACCTGTTGGCCGCTTATGAAATCCACGTTGCCGACTACTACCTGACCCGTCAGGCCTATGTGGCCGCCGCTAACCGTGGCCGCTACGTCGTCGAGAACTTCCAGGAAACGCCAGCGGTAGGCGATGGCCTCGCCGTGATGGTCGAAGCGTATCAGCGCATGCACCTGGACGATCTGGCCAACACCAGCCTTGAAGTCCTGAAAGCCAACTACCCTGACCACCCGCAACTGGCGGACGGCAAGTTCGAACCAAGAGAGCAAGAGGCCGACAACCGCTCTTGGCTGTCGAAAGCGACACTGGGCCTGATCGAGAGCCGCCCTCCGCTGCCGCCAGGTCAGACCCGCGCCAACCAGGACGTCATCAAGCAGTATGAAGACGCCAAGGAAGCGATTCCTGCAGATCTGCTGCCGGAAAACCAGGCAGAACTCGACGAGCAGGAACACGAATCCGAAGGCAACACCGATCGCTCGTGGTTCAGCTACGCGACGTTCGGTGTGTTTGACTGATCATTCGGTCACTGAAAAAGGCCCTTCGGGGCCTTTTTTCATGCCCGGACACTTTATAAGCACGTGCATCACTGTGCGGCTGGCAGCGCCTTGGCTACACTGCGAAATCTTCACTCATTAAGCTGGTAAACATGATTCGCTTGATTATGTGGATCGCCTTGATCATGGCGACCATCTGGTTTTTCAAACGCCTTGTCCGTGGCACTGTTTCGCGCGCAAAATCACAGCCGCCGGAACTCGCAGCCGCGCCAATGGTGCGCTGCGCTCAATGCGGCGTGCATGTTCCGCAGGATCGCGCGCTCAGTTCAGGGCAGCAATGGTATTGCAGCGAGCCGCACCGGCTTCAGGGCCCCGCGACACGTGAGCGCTGAAACGCTTTCTCTGGCTACCCCGCAGGCTCAGCGGATTCTTCGGCTGTATCACCTTTATCGGCTGACCATTGGCGTGATGCTGGTACTGCTCATCTCCAGCAGCCTGGACGCAGAGCTGCTCGAGCTGGCCGATATCGAACTGTTTCGAACCGGCTGCTGGGTGTATCTGGTCCTCAACATTCTGGTCGTGGTACTGCTGGAACGCCCCAGCACCCAAGGCCCATTGGTGTTTATGGCATTGAGCGACGCGCTCATGCTGTCAGCACTGTTTTACGCAGGCGGTGGCGCCCCGAGCGGTATTGGCAATCTGATCATTGCCTCGGTGGCGATCAGCAATGTGCTGCTGCGCAAGCGTACCGGTTTGTTGATCGCAGCCATTTCGGCGATCGGCATCATCTACCTGACGTTTTATATCAGCTACAACAAACCCTCCGCCGCCAGTCACTATGTGCAGGCAGGCTCGCTGGGCGCCTTGTGTTTCGCTGCGGCATTGCTCGTCCAGGCCCTGGTTCGACGCCAACAGGTCAGCGAGGGTATCGCCGAGCAACGCGCAGCGCACGTCAACAATCTCGAAGAACTCAACGTACTGATCCTGCAACGCATGCGCACCGGCATCCTCGTGCTCGACGCCCGCCGCCAGGTGTTGCTGGCCAATCAGAGCGCATTGACGCTGCTCGGCCATGAAGAACTGCTCGGCAAGACCATTGATGATTATTCGCCAGCACTGTTGGATCGCTTGCGCCAATGGCAGATCAATCCAATGCTTGCGCCGCGCAGCATTCCCACATCGGCGATAGGCCCGGTACTGCGCGCAGGATTTATTGCCCTGACCCGGCACAGCCATCATCACACGCTGATTTTTCTTGAAGACCTGTCGCAAATCTCGCAACAGGCGCAGCAGTTGAAACTGGCTGCGCTGGGCCGGCTGACCGCAGGCATTGCCCATGAAGTCCGTAATCCGCTGGGCGCCATCAGTCATGCCGCGCAGTTGCTGGGCGAGTCGGAGGAACTGGACGCGGCAGACCGGCGTCTCAGTCAGATCATCCAGGATCAGTCGCGACGGATGAATCTGGTGATCGAAAACGTGTTGCAGCTTTCTCGCAGGCGCCAAACCGAGCCCCAATTGCTCGACCTCAAGCAATGGCTCCAGCAATTTGTCGCGGAACATCACAGCGCCGTTACCGACGGTCGGCAAGTGCATCTTGAGGCAGGACCGGGCACCCTCACTACGCGCATGGATGCTGAGCAACTGCAGCAGGTGATGAGCAATCTGGTGCAAAACGGCCTGCGCTACAGTGCGCAAAACAATGAGATTGGTCAGGTATGGCTCAAGCTTTATCACAACCCCATGAGCGAACTGCCTACTCTGGAAGTGCTGGATGACGGCCCTGGTGTTGCGCAGGAACACCTGACCAATATCTTCGAACCGTTTTTTACCACCGAAAGCAAAGGCACCGGCCTGGGTCTGTACCTCTCGCGCGAGCTGTGCGAGAGCAATCAGGCCAATCTGGATTACTCACCACGGGAAGGTGGCGGCAGTTGCATGCGAATTACCTTCGCCCATCCGTTCAAATTGAGTTGAACATGAGCCCACGGCAAAAAATCCTGATCGTCGACGACGAGCCCGACATCCGCGAACTGCTGGAAATCACTCTAGGGCGCATGAAGCTCGACACGCGCAGTGCGCGCAATGTCAAAGAGGCGCATGAATGGCTGGCCCGTGAGCCGTTCGATTTGTGCCTCACTGACATGCGCCTACCAGATGGCAACGGCCTTGAACTGGTGCAGCACATCCAGCAGCGGCACGCGCAAGTGCCGGTGGCGATGATTACCGCACACGGCAGCGTGGACACAGCGATCCACGCGCTCAAGGCGGGTGCTTTCGACTTTCTGACCAAACCGGTAGACCTCGGTCGCCTGCGTGAGCTGGTCAGCAGCGCGCTGCGACTGCGCCTTGCAACGCCAAGTGAGAGTCGACTTGAAAAGCGGCTTCTGGGCGAGTCTCCGCCCATGCAGGCGTTGCGCAAGCAGATCAGCAAACTCGCCAGAAGTCAGGCGCCGATCTATGTCAGCGGCGAGTCGGGCAGTGGCAAAGAACTCGTCGCCAGGCTGATTCACGAACAAGGACCGCGCGTGGATCAGCCGTTTGTGCCGGTCAACTGTGGCGCAATTCCGTCGGACCTGATGGAAAGCGAGTTTTTCGGCCACCGAAAAGGCAGCTTCACAGGCGCCCATGAAGACAAACCAGGCCTGTTTCAGGCCGCGAACGGAGGAACGCTGTTTCTCGATGAGGTGGCGGATTTACCGCTGGCCATGCAGGTGAAACTGCTACGCGCCATCCAGGAGAAATCCATCCGCGCAGTAGGCGGCCAGCAAGAGCTGGTGGTGGATGTGCGCATACTCTGCGCTACGCATAAGGATCTGAGCGAAGAGGTCGCGGCCGGACGCTTCCGGCAAGATCTGTATTACCGTCTGAATGTCATCGAACTGCGCGTGCCCTCGTTGCGCGAGCGTCGGGAAGACATTGAGGACCTGGCCAACGCTGTGCTGAAACGGCTTTCTATTGATAGCGCTCAACCCCCTGCCCGCCTGCAACCCAAAGCATTGGATGCGCTGAAAAACTATCGCTTCCCCGGTAATGTGCGCGAGCTGGAAAACATGCTTGAACGGGCGTACACGCTGTGCGAAGACGATCAGATCAATGCCGAAGACTTACGCCTCGCCGAGCCCGGCAATGCCCGCGAGCAAAGCGATCCAAACCTGGCAGACATCGACAATCTGGAAGACTACCTGGAGAGCATCGAGCGCAAGCTTATCCTGCAAGCCCTCGAAGAAACGCGCTGGAACAGAACGGCGGCGGCACAGCGCCTGAACCTGTCGTTTCGGTCCATGCGGTATCGGTTGAAGAAACTGGGGCTGGACTGAGAGCGTTTCGAATGCGGGGCGAGGCTTGTGGAGGCGGGGCGATATAGCGGCGGCTGACTTCAGCCAGCGCCGCCAAACAGCAGTCTTTAAGTCAGGTCTGTGCCTGGTTCAAGCCTGCTCGTCTTGTTCGTCTTGCTTGTCATCGTCGTGCTTGAGCGCTGGTTTCATGCCTGGCTGGGGCGCGTGCTCGGCATTGGGCGCGATTTCTTCGCCGTGGTTCTTTTTCTCTTGCTGGACTTTTTTGTCGTGGGCGACGTTACGTGGGTCAGTCATGGGGAATCCTTGATTGGGCAGATTATTCAACACCCATCGACGCGACACGCTGTTTCTAAGCGCCTGGGCAAGATTTGGAGTCAGGCCAGGCTGAGGCGTTCAGTGAATCTCGACATGCTGCTGCCGAGTAACGCGCTTTTAGAGCTGCTTTCCAAAACAGGCCAATTGTGTCACCGCGTCGAGCAGGCGTTAAAACGTCAGCCCTGAAGGCGTCCCTCGGGCGCATACGGTGCGGGGTCGATAATCGGTGTGTGGCCTGTCAGCAAATCCGTCAGCAACTGACATGACGCTGGCGCCAAGACCAGGCCGTTGCGGTAATGACCGCAGTTGAGCCACAAACCTTCAAAACCCGGTACTTGCCCGATGAACGGAATGCCTTCCGGCGAGCCAGGCCGCAAACCTGCCCAATGCCCCACGACTTCGGCGTTCGCCAGCGCAGGAATCAGCTCCACAGCGGACGCTTTCAGACTGTCCGACGCGTTCCCGGTAGGCGTTTTGTCAAAGCCTTCGTGTTCCAGCGTACTGCCGATAAGAATGTGACCGTCACGGCGCGGGATGGCGTAGCGACCTTTGGCGAGGATCATGCTCGGTAAAAAGTCCGACGTGCATTTGTACAGAATCATCTGCCCCTTGACCGGCTCAATGGGCAGATTGATGCCCAGCGACTGCAACAACTCCCCGCTCCAGGCACCGGCCGCCAGAACCACACGATCACCCAATACCTCTCCAGCAGCGGTGCTGACGCCGAGGATGCGGTCGCCATCACGCACAAACCCGGTGACCGCGGACTGCTCAAGAAGCGTCACGTTCGGCAGCGCCAGCAGCGCGGCTTTCAACGATTTGACCAAGCGAGGATTTCGCACATTGGCGATGTCGGCCATGTGGATCGCGCGACGATATCCGCCGCCCAGCACAGGCACTGCGTCGTACACCGACGAGATATCCACCGCATTAAGCGGACGATCTTGCTGAGCAGCCCACGCCAGCGCCTGCGGTTCGTCATCCAGGTCCAGCCAGTACAAACCCGTGGTGTGCACTTCTGGATCGATGCCGGTGGCAGCAAATAAACGCTGGGCCAGTTGTGGATAAAAATCCTGAGACCAGTGCGCCAGGGCCGTGACTGCCGGGCTGTAGCGCCACGGGTAAAGCGGCGAAACAATGCCACCGCCCGCCCATGAAGACTCTTGCCCGACGGCTGAGCGATCAAGCAAAACGACCTGGATACCGGTTGAAGCAAGGTTGAAAGCGGTCAGCAGGCCAATGACGCCGCCGCCGATGATGACCACCTGTTGCTTGGACATAAGATGCTCAATACAGAAATTGAAGACTCACCGGCTCCAGCATGTGGCCGTCGTTGCGTTTCCCGTCATACCGGTATTGCTGCGGGCTCCCGTATTGTCGATCACGAAACTGCCGCACCTATCTCCCACCATCGTGCCAGTCGGCGTGGCGGTAAGGGTGAATGCTTGGGGATTCGTACGATTGGCAGCAATCGTGTAGAAACCATTACCCGCAGGAATAGCGAGCGTCACTGCAGGTACCGATCCCGCAGCAGCGACATCCGCATAGGTCCCGTTTCGCGAATAAAACCGCTCAAGGCTTTGAGTGACTTCGGACAACAGTCCGGCGATTTCCGAACGGTGGGTGCGCCTGACGTATTCGGTGTAGCTGGGGTAGGCAATCGCCGCGAGGATACCGATGATAGCCACCACAATCATCAGCTCGATGAGGGTGAAGCCTGAAAATTTACGACGCATGATTCACATTCCTTACTTGATTTGGCGCCACATGATGCGTCGGTTCAACAAGCCGCCTAACTCAAGCAGTTGCAGGGGCTTGGTAGGATCACCGCTCAAAATAAGACTCTGATTTCCGTTTTCTTTATTCAGCGTTGCCGCCAGATACGGCACGCCGCCACTGACCAGCAAGCCGCTGGCGGTACCATCAGCACTGTTGATTACATTGTCACCGTTACTATCGAGAACAGGATAACTGAGCATTTTGCCGCTCAATGCATCCAGATCTACAAATCGGCCAGACCCCGAACTGGAACACAGGTCAGCCGTATCAACGATGGCGGTGGTAAAGCGCACCCGGCCAAAGGCGAGATCTGCGGCGTAGATGACCCGTTCACCCGTTGCCACGTTGTTGTAGATCAACGGGAGATAGAAACCCTTCTTGGCGGCATAGTTGACGTCGTTCTGGGTTGTAGTGAAGAACTGGCCCGCCGAGCCGCTATAAACCCCGTTGATTGCCTGTGCTACCAGATCGCTTTCACGGTAGTTGGCAGTCGTGCCGTCATTGTCCCAAATAGCGTAGAAAGCCTGAGTCGTCTTCGTTGTTTTGTCAGCGACTTCCAGCAATTTCCCAGTACCGAAGTACACCATCTTGCCGCCATTTGGGTTATTACCCACAATCGGTTGCGCAGTGATGGGCTGGTTAGCACCACCTGATGCCACGAACAGCGGGCTGCCGCCCAAGCCAACTTTCCCGGTAGGCGCAGCGGTCGTAGTGAAATCGAACTTCCACATCTGCCCTTTCAGATCTCCGCCATAAGCGTACTGGACGACGCTTTGCGCATTAACCCGCAGCCTCACCGAAGACAGGCCATTGTTACCGGTAATGTCGACGGGAATCTCCTTGATTAGCGACCCGTTACTGACATCGACAACAAACAGCGACGCGACGCCATTGGTGCTTCCGTAGCCGTTGGCGATAAATGCAGCCCAGCGACCATCAGGTAATTGGGCGACTTCCGGTTTGGCATACGCATACCCCATGTTTGCGTAGCCCGTGGTAGTGCTGCTGATATCCCAAAGCGCATTTACTGCGTTTGAACCAGAAGCATTAAACAGCTGCAAAGCATAGAAACCCTTGCCACCCGCACCCACACCACCCAGCGCCAAGGTCTTCCAGGAAGAGGAGAACTGAACATCGACGATGGACACCTGCCCGTCAGCCAGGAACTTGTGGGACACCCCATTCACGTAGGCGGTATCCGCTACATAGTGGAGGTTAGGCAGAACAGTGGATGGCATGTAGGCATACCGTCTATTACCATTTGATGGATTGATCACATTGACCAAACCATCATTGGCGTTGACGACTATGTTTTGATCCATCGACGCCGCTTTGACGTCCAGATAGGTGGTGTAACTGTTATCGGCTGCCGGGTCCGAAGCCAGGATGTCCGATGGAGAGGCGAAAGCCAATGGGGAGTTGATCACATCGCCCAGTAAAACAGTACGAGTTTTAAGGCCGGTCTTGTTTGTGCCCTTGCTCCACTCCACCAGGTCAGAGCCAGTTATCCCTGAAGGGAGGTTCGAGTTGAGGACGGTCTTCTGCGCAAGTGAAAAACTGTTGTAGGAAAGGGGGATGACGCTACTGGTGGCAGCGTTCCAGGACTCATACGTCGCGCTCGCAGCAACGGTGCCGGGGACGATTTGTCTATCTGTCGTCCAGTTCGGGGAAGCCGTGTTGACCGTTCCGTCTGCTCCAATCGCCAGTGATTTGATCGTGCCCCGCCAGTCGGTCGGATCATATTGGGTTTGATAGAACACGCTGCTGCTGGACAACGAAGATGAGTCCGAAGCCGCGCCACCGCCGGTGCCCGCCCTGGAAGTAATGTCATTGAGTGCCGCCGATAGAGCGGTGTTCAAGCCAGCGCTGTCGGTGGCCTGATAGTAAATGCCCTTACCATTATTAGCCGCGTTCAAGAGCATTTTATTGGCGGCGGTGAAACCTACCGTGTAGGTGAACAGATTCTGTTTGGTGAAATCGGCGGCGTCCCAACTCTTGCTGGCAGCGTCGGTGCCTCCAATGCGCATATCAATGTCGTAAGCGAACTTTGCGATGTCGTCGAGATAGAGCGTATCGCCCTCACCGTCACCATTCAGATTATCGCCATCATCATCGTTCGGATCCCAGTTAGGTATGTTTGTGCCACCCAATGGATCATTGGCCGGGAACGTCCGGTCATAGGTTGGCAAGCCGTCGGTGATGACCACACCATAATTCTTCTGGCAGCGGTACTGGATGGGGCTGGTGTACGTAGTCGGCACTGTGTTGTAGTAAGGGGCCATACCGCGAAAGTAACGGGTGATCTCGTAGTAGGTTTCCGCCAGCGGGGTGTTGGCAATGGCTGCCAGACCCGAGATCGATGAGATCAAATCGTTGTAGTTCTTTGTCGCCTGATCAGAGGTCGTGGTGGTCGTCTGGGTAAGGTCAGTGATGGCGCGCGCAATGTTGCCGCCCGGGCCCGGGTTACTGTTGGTCGGTGCGTTGAAGGTTGCAAGTCCGATACGCAGATTTCGATTGCTGGTCACGAGCGCCGAAGACACGTTACGCGCTACGTTGATTCGGTAATCATTGGGAATCGTGCTGTCGTTGGTGTAATCCTTTTTCGACAAGTTCGTCGCTGAAATCAGGTAACTGATGTAAGCGGTGGTGTAGCGGGTATTGCCATTCCCAACCGGGTCCGGGAGCCGGAGACAGACAATACTATTGGTCGAGACCTTGTAAAAGCCGTCGTACCCCGAGGAACATCCGCCCCGCCTCAAATTGCCGACAAAGTAGTTAGTGTTATCCATGTCCAGTGCATTGATGAAGTCGCAGTCATTGTCAGAACTGCAGTTGTAAACCTGCACCGGAGTCGCATTAGGATTAAACCCGGCGGCCCAGATAATGCTGTTCATACTCCCGGAGTCGTCGACCAACAGCATCACGTTCGGTGTCACAGAACCGGCCGTCAACAGCGGCGAGTCTGAAGGGACGAACGCCGCATAGGCCGTGGCTGCTCCGTATAGCCCGAAGAACACCCCGGCCCACAGTTTGGCAAACCATAGCCACTCATTGCGATATGACTTAACGCTTGGCATAAATACTTTCCACCACGGTTCGCGAGTTGCCCTGCAAGCCAACGCCGGTTATTCGATAAAGCGTCCAGGATTTACTTTCATCCGTACCCACCAGATTGATGTTGACGGGGTCCCTGGTTGTCGCAAATTTTTGAACGGCATAATAGCCAGTGATCCGAGATGCCCCTGCAACCGTAATACTACTTGCCACCCACGTAACGCCAGAGACGCCGCTGGTTCCCGCTGCAACCACACTGCTCGCATCCGGTGGTGGCGCGCATTTGCTGCAGACAAGCAATTTGTAGCTGCTCAATTGAACAACTGACTCGCCAGCGCGCACCGCCGCCTCCGCATACTGAAAGGACTCATTTCGCAGTTTTACGCTGCCCGACATTTTTTCCTGCAGGTTTGCGTTCTGCATTGATGAAATGCCAATCAATGTGAGCAGCAAAAGAAATATCAGGCTGACAATCAGCGCCATCCCTTTTTCGGCGCCCTTGATCGGCGCCCTCGGTTTGTTCCCGGATAAGCTCATTCGGACTTCACCTAATTAATCAGATTGCGCAAAGCAGCCAGCACACTGAACGTCTGGTTTTCAACTTTCCCGGTCGCATCTTTCAATTCAATGGTGAGTCGCACGCTGCGGACTGCATCGGTAGCGGCAAGGCTCGTCGCATACTTGGTAACGACGGTGTCCGAAGTCGTATTCGCCAAACCGAACAGCACAGAAAAACTGTTGACGTTATTGACGATGACAGCGCCTCCCAGCGTTATCTGACCGTTTGCAAACTGGTAAACAAGCTGGCGCACCGGAAAAGCCAACTGACTGGCTGTGGGACTACCAACCCCGGAGACGGCGGTGGCCGAAGACTTGCAGTCGGACAGGACTGTCCAGGTCGGGATGCCGCCGTTGCTTCCGACATCCGCCGTTACCAGCGTGAGTGTTTTTGTCGAGCTGTCCCAGCGGATAGGCGTGCGCTCGGCAGCTGCAAAATCCGCGTTAGTGCTTGAGTCCTTCACGGTATCCAGACAACCAAACATGCCCACCATACGTATTTCCTGAGTCATCTTGGTCAGAATGAAACGAGCATCCTCTTGCATGACCGCTGCTGCGTTCTGCGAAGCGTATGTGTTCTTTGCGCTGATAAATATCTGAAGAATGCCAGCAACGACAATCAGCCCCAACACCAGAGAGATCATGATCTCGATCAGGCCAAACCCTTGGGCACTGCGCTTCATGGCGTCACCACCTTGGCGTCGATGGCAACCCGGCTGGTAACGGTAAAGGTTTGCATCGTGCCCGCTTTATTAGTTGCACGAGAGTCATTCCAGATGACAGAAACAGTGACCTGCCTGTTGGTGACGGCAATGCTGCCGTCGCCCGAAGGGCCCGCGAACGTTTTTATGTTGTTGGAAAAGTCGAAAAGATCCTGAATCTTCGGGGTGTTCAAATTGCCGGCCGAAGGTGCCGAAGCCAGGGAAGCCAGACGGTAATCAGCATCGGGGTTGGCGCGTATACGGTCCATCATGTCGTAGGCGACAAAGCTGGCCTGGCTGCTCAGTGTGGAGCTGTCGGTGTATTTAAGCGCATTCAACTGAAGCGCGGCCGCTCCCAACAACCCAATCGCAAGGATCAGCACAGAGACCAGTATTTCGATCAGGGTCATCCCTGTTTGCCTGGCACATAATCCGTTGCGCATCAGCAACCTCCACCCAGCACAATACGACCGGTCAAGCAGATATTGATAAAGCGGATCGCGGTGCTGCGCGTGTAGTTGGCCGTCACAGCGCTGGCCGTGGTCAGGCCCCCGAGATTATTGAAGTCCAGAGCCGTGGGCGTCCCGCTCAGCACCAACGCTGAACCCGTGTCCATCGCCGCCAGGTTACGGAGGATTTTTTCCGGTGTGACTGCGGGATCGATAACTTTCAGAGCGGTATTCCAGGCAGCACCCGCGACAGTCGGTGTGACGCGAATAGTTGTCCCGCTATTTATTGCTTCCTGCCGTGCGTAGTTCAACACGCGCTGGAAGTCGCTGATTTCTGTGTCGGCTTTGGTGTTGAGAATAGACGTCGTGAAGCTTGGGATTGCGATAGCCGCCAGGATCCCTATCAACGTTATCGTCACTAATAATTCAACCAGCGTAAAACCTTCAAAACGCTTGGACATTGAGAGTCTCCTGAACGGCGCAACTATAGGTCAGCGCCGCTGCTGGATCATGAGCAAAGGGATGTGCGGTTAATTTGTCTGGATGAGCGCCACGGTCTGGGCCGGGGCGGCGACTACAGGATCGCAGAGTACCTTAAATGGAGAAATCCAAGGCTTATAAGCAGGTGGTATTTTTTGCGGGTATTAAGGCGGTGGATTAGAGCATAACCAAGCGCCTTGGGCGCAGGGAGTATCGCGTGAGATCAGGCTTCCAGTTGAACGAGAGTGAAAGTCACCGCCCCCAACACCCCAAAACGCTGGCATCCCCCGACAGTCCTGAGTTATCTCGTCTGCCCGTGTTTTCAAGCACGAAACTTCCGCACGTATCCCCGCGCATCAGCGAGCCTTTTGGTGCGGCAGTGAGTACAAAGGTTTGCTCGGTTCGCTGCGACGCAACGGTATAAAACGCGTTGCCTTCCGAGACCTGATGCTCACGCGCAGGCGGTCCGGCGAAGTCGGTGTATTGCGCGGTTTTTGAGTAGAACCGCTCCAGCTTCTGCGCTTCTTCAGTCAACAGGGCGGCGATCTCGGCGCGGCGGGCTTTTTTGACGTACTCGGTGTAGATGGGATAGCCGACGGCGGCCAGGATGGCGATCACACCGATCACTACCATGAGCTCGATCAAGGAAAAGCCTGCATTGCGCCCGCTGCTGGCGGCCACTTTCACTGCCGTTGACGCCACATAATGCGGCGTTGATCGGTATGCACGCTTTCCAGCACTGTACGGGCATCGCCCTGAATCGCGACCGCTGTGACGCGATAAAGCACCCATGCCTCGTCCTCGCCCGCAGGACCGGCGTTGACCGGATCGCGGGTGGTGGCGAAGTTTTGCAGTGCGTAGAAGCCTCCTTCGGCAGCGATCCACTTCACGACCTCACCCCCCGCACCTGCATGTTCCAGCGTCAACGCCTCAGGTGGCGGGCCACAAGTGGCAACCGAGCCGCAGCGCGGCAGCGCGACCCCCGCTGTTTTCACCTTGGCCTCTCCAGCCCTCAGCACACGTTCGGCCAACTGGAAAGATGCTTGCCGACGGTTGAGGCTGCCGGCCATTTTTTCCTGGAGCGTTGCGTTTTGCAGAGAAGACAGGCCGAGCATCGTCAGCAACAACAAAAAAACCAGGCTGACGATCAGCGCAGTGCCGCGTTGATCGGTGGCGAAATGAGCAGTCATGAAAGGCACCTCAACCGAGCCGATTGCGTAAAGCGGCGACCATACTGAACGTCTGTTCTTTGACCCGTTGCGCAGGGTCAGACAACGTCAATGTGATGCGTACGCTGCGTATCAGCGCAGGGTTGTCCGGGGCTTCGACGTAGCGCGAAACGAGTCTTTGAGCAGGCGAGTCTGCGACACCAAAAAGCACACTGAAGGCGCTGACATTGCTGATAAGCGCTGCCCCGTTCAGCCTCAAGTCAGCCGCCCGTGCATTGAACGCATAAACGTGCCGCTGAACCGGAAAGCTCAGTTCTCCCACCCCAGCGCCTTGGGAATAGGCAGTTGCCGCCATGGCGCAATCGGTGCGGACGGTCCAGACCGGCTCGCCTTGTTGCCCGTCAACGCTGGCCGTGACCAGCGTCAGGCTCTGAGCGCTCGCCTGCCAGTGAATCGGGTTTTGGAATGCACCGGCGAAGTCGCCTTTATCACTGGCATCCCTCACCGACGCCAGACACCCAAACGTGCCCACCATGCGAATGTCCTGCGCCAGCTTGTTGAGCACAAACCGCGCATCCTCTTGCAGGTTCGCGGACGCCATCTGGCTCAGATACGTGTCCTTCGAGCTGATGAACATCTGCGTGAGCGCCACTGCCATCACCAGACTCAGCGTCAACGCCACCATCAGCTCAATCAAGCCAAAGCCTCTCGAGCGACGACTCACGGCGTGCCTCCCGCGCCGACCGATACAACGCTGCTGAGCGTGTACGTTTCCAGCTGACCGTTTTGCCCGGAGCCGCGGGCGTCGCTCCAGTCGATTGCGACTGTCACCGCGTCGCCGGCAACCGAGATTCGGCCATCAGCAGTGTCGCCTGCCATCTGCCGGACATTCATGGCGAAATCGAACAGGTCTTGATGTCGAGGATTGTCGAGGTCCGCCGAGGTTGGCGCCTGGCTCAACCCGGCAAGTGCATAGCTGGCATCCGGGTTCGCCCGCATGCGCTCAAGCATGTCCTGAGCGATGAAACCCGCTTGGGTGCGGCGTAACGCGCTGTCGGTATATTTGAGGGCATTGATCTGCACCGCAGCCGCGCCCAGCACGCCGACGGACAGAATCAGCAACGCAACCATGACCTCAATCAGCGTCATCCCTGACTGATCACTTCCCTGTTTTAGCGTCATCAACGACGTCTCCAAAGTCCATTTGCAGGACTCATTGAAGCCGGTTATCGCAAGACTGCCCGCGTTAAAGCAGTCGAGTGTGTAACCGCTATTTGCCGACACAACGGCTCACAACACAGCGACTCAAACCGCTTGCCCGCACAGCGAATTGCGGGTTTGCTTGGCGCCCTGCGCAAGGAGTGGCGCAGGTGTAAAACGCCCACAGGGAGGCCGCGCCGTTGAGACAGTCAGGGTTCACGTTGGTGGAGTTATTGGTGGTGTTGGTACTGATCGCGATCATCGCAGGGATTGCGCTGCCAGCGTTCAACAGTCTGATTGAATCGCAACGCCGCCAGGATGCCGCTCAACAGTTGGTCAGTGGAATTCGCATGGCCCGGGCAGAGGCCATCGCGCGCAATCAGGTGGTGGTCATCGCGCCGATCAAAGGAGAATGGAGCCTTGGCTGGACGACCTTCGTTGACACCAATCGCAACGGATTGATGGATGACGATGAACCCTCACTGGCAGAACGTTCGGGTTACCGAAACGTCAAGGTAGCCGCCAACAGCAAGGTGAAACACTCGATTGCCTTCGACAGCACAGGCGGTTCCACCAACAGTGGTACGGGTAACGGCACGTTGTTCATCTGCGAGAAAGGCCGAGCGGCCAGCCAGCATCGCGTGATATTGGCGCCGTCCGGGCGAACCCGGATTGCGAACGATGAGGTTATAACCGCGTTGTGCGGCTAAGGCCTCACAGCAACGACTTGACCCGCAGTTCTTTAGGCATCGAGAACGTGATGTTCTCTTCACGGCCAGCCAGCTCATCAGCGCCGACCGCGCCCCACGCCTGCAGTTGTTGAATCACGCCACGCACCAATACTTCCGGGGCCGATGCGCCGGCCGTGATGCCAATGCGCTCGACACCGTCGAACCAGCTGCGCTGCATGTCTTCGGCGCCATCGATCAAATACGCAGGCGTTTCCATGCGCTCAGCAAGCTCGCGCAGACGGTTTGAGTTGGAGCTGTTCGGGCTGCCCACCACCAACACCACGTCGCACTCATCAGCCAGTTGCTTGACCGCGTCCTGGCGGTTTTGCGTGGCGTAGCAAATGTCGTCCTTGCGCGGCCCGCCAATGCTCGGAAAACGCACACGCAAGGCGTCAATCACTCGACTGGTGTCGTCCATCGAAAGCGTGGTCTGGGTCACGAATGCCAGCTTTTCAGGATTGACCACTTGCAGATTAGCGACGTCTTTTTCGTCCTCAACCAGATAGATGGCGCCACCACTGCTGGCGTCGTACTGGCCCATGGTGCCTTCGACTTCGGGATGCCCTGCGTGGCCTATCAAGATGCACTCATGGCCATCGCGGCTGTAGCGCGCCACCTCGATGTGTACCTTGGTCACCAGCGGGCAGGTGGCGTCGAATACCTTGAGGCCACGGCCAGCTGCTTCTGTACGCACGGCCTGGGACACGCCGTGAGCACTGAAAATCACGATGACGTCGTCCGGCACCTGATCGAGCTCCTCGACGAAGATCGCGCCGCGAGTACGCAGGTCTTCAACGACGAATTTGTTATGAACCACTTCGTGGCGCACATAGATCGGCGGGCCAAACACTTCCAGTGCGCGATTGACGATTTCGATCGCGCGGTCCACCCCGGCGCAGAAGCCACGTGGGTTGGCGAGCTTGATTTGCATGATGTGCCTCGTATCTACGCGCAGTGAAACATATAAACGAAAAGGCCCCGACCGAAGCCGAGGCCAAGTGCGCCGCGACTCGTCAGAGCGCTTTGACCTCGAAGATTTCAACTTCGAAGGTCAATGTTTTGCCCGACAACGGATGGTTGAAGTCGATGGTCACTTGATCATCGTCAAACGCCTTCACCACGCCGGGCAGCTCGGTGTTGGCCGCGTCGTTGAAAATCACCAGCAGCCCTTCCGACAGTTCCATGTTCTGGAACTGAGAACGCGCGATGACCTGCACATTTTGTGGGTTTGGCTGGCCGAATGCGTTTTCAGGCAGTACTTCAAGGATACGTTTGTCGCCTGCCTTGAAACCGAACAACAGCGCTTCAAAGCCAGGCATCAGGTTGCCATCGCCGACTTTGAAGGTGGCTGGAGCCTTATCGAACGTGCTGTCGACGGTATCGCCGTTCTCCAGACGCAGCGCAAAGTGCAACGTGACTTCCGTGTTCTGACCGATGCGTTGTTCCTGTGCAGCGGCTTCGGTCAATAACTGATCAGTCATGAGCTGGCTCTCCGGTTTTCTTGCTCTTGAACATGTCCAGAGCAAGCATGATCGCGCCTAAGGTGATGGAGCTATCGGCAATGTTGAACGCCGGAAATCCGTGTTCTTTCCAGTGCACGAAGATGAAGTCGATCACGTGCCCGATGGCGACGCGATCGTACAGATTTCCCAGCGCGCCACCGAGCACCAACGCCAGTGCAATCGCCAGCCAGGTGTCGTCACGGCCCAGCCGCTTGAGCCAGATGACCAGTACAACGCTCACCACGAGGGCGATCAGGGCAAAAAACCAGCGCTGCCAGCCCGAACTGCCGGCCAGGAAGCTGAAAGCCGCACCTGTGTTGTATGCCAGCATCCAGCTGAAATAGTCAGGAATGATGACTATCTGCTCGTACAACTCCAACCGGTTCTCGAAGTAATACTTGGTGGCCTGATCAATAATCAGAACCAGCACACTCAGCCACAACCAGCTCAGGCGCCCGAATCGGCTTGCATTAGGCATAGTGACGAACCTCGCCAGCGCCATAGATGTTATCTACGCAACGGCCGCAGATTTCCGGATGCTCAGGGTTAACCCCAACGTCTTCGCGGTGATGCCAGCAGCGGGCGCACTTGGCGTGACCTGACTTGACCACTTTCAGCTTCAAGCCGCTGACTTCGGTGACTACCGCATCGGCAGGCGCGCTGACGAACGGGGCAACGCTGGCGGTTGAGGTGATCAACACAAAGCGCAGCTCGTTGCCGAGCTTCGCCAGATCCGCGACAAGCGCATCTTCGGCGTACAGCGTCACTTCGGCCTGGAGGTTGCCGCCGATGGCTTTCGCCGCCCGCAGGTTTTCCATTTCCTTGTTCACGGCAACCTTGACCGCCATGACGCGCTCCCAGTAGGCACGGTCTAGCTCGAAGTCTTGCGGCAACTCGCTCAGACCTTCGTACCAGGTGTTAAGCATGACTGACTCATTACGCTCGCCCGGCAGGTATTGCCACAGCTCATCGGCAGTGAACGCCAGGATCGGCGCGATCCAGCGCACCAACGCTTCGGAGATTTGGAACAGCGCGGTCTGGCAAGAGCGCCTCGCCTTGCTGTCGGCGCCGGTGGTGTACTGGCGGTCCTTGATGATGTCGAGGTAGAAGCCGCCCAACTCCTGCACACAGAAGTTGTGCACCTTGGAATAGACATTCCAGAAACGATATTCGCCGTAGTGCTCTTCAAGCTCGCGCTGAAGCAGCAACGCACGGTCAACCGCCCAACGATCCAGCGCCAGCATTTCTTCGGCGGGCAGGATATCGGTGGCCGGGTTGAATCCGGTCAGGTTTGAAAGCAGGAAGCGCGCAGTGTTACGGATACGACGGTACGCATCGGCGCTGCGCTGAAGGATGGTGTCGGAAACGGCCATCTCGCCAGAGTAATCCGTCGCCGAGACCCACAGCCGCATGATGTCGGCGCCGAGGGTGTCATTGACTTTCTGCGGCGCAATCACGTTGCCCAGCGATTTGGACATCTTGCGACCGTTCTCGTCGACCGTAAAACCATGGGTCAACAGTTCACGGTACGGTGCGTGATCGTCCAGCATGCAGCCGGTCAGCAAGGATGAGTGGAACCAGCCGCGATGCTGATCCGAGCCTTCCAGATACAGATCGGCACGTGGACCACTTTCATGGCCCATTGGGTGCGAACCGCGCAGCACATGCCAGTGGGTAGTGCCGGAATCGAACCACACGTCCAGCGTGTCCGATATCTTGTCGTACTGCGGCGCTTCATCGCCCAGCAGCTCGGCGGCGTCCATCTTGAACCAGGCTTCAATGCCTTGCTGCTCAACGCGCAGCGCGACTTCTTCCATCAGCTCGACGGTACGCGGATGCAGATCACCACTTTCCTTGTGCAGGAAGAAAGGGATCGGCACGCCCCAGTTGCGCTGACGCGAGATACACCAGTCCGGACGATTGGCGATCATCGAGTGAAGGCGCGCCTGACCCCATGCCGGCACGAAATGGGTGTCTTCGATAGCTTTGACCGCGCGTTCACGCAGGGTAGCGCCTGACGTCGGCTGCTTATCCATGCCTACGAACCACTGTGCGGTGGCCCGGTAGATCAGCGGCGTCTTGTGGCGCCAGCAGTGCATGTAGCTGTGGGTGATGACTTCGGTGTCCATCAACGCGCCGACTTCAGCCAGCTTGTCGATGATGTTCTGGTTGGCCTTGAAGATGAACTGTCCGCCGAACAACTCCAGCGACTCGACGTACACGCCGTTGCTTTGCACGGGGCTGATGATGTCGTCGTTGGTCAGGCCATAGCTTTTGCTGATCACGAAATCGTCAACGCCATAAGCGGGCGAGCAGTGAACAACACCGGTCCCTGCGCCCAACTCCACGTAGTCCGCCAGATAAACCGGGGACAGGCGGTCGTAGAACGGATGACGGAAGTTGATCAGTTCCAGGGCCGAGCCTTGAGCCGTGGCGATGACAGAACCTTCCAGTTTGTAGCGCTTGAGGCAGGACTCAACCAGCTCTTCGGCGAGGACGAGCAAACGATCACCGACATCGACCAGAGCGTAGGCGAACTCAGGATGAACGTTCAGCGCCTGGTTAGCCGGGATGGTCCACGGGGTGGTGGTCCAGATCACGACGGCGGTGGGCTTGCTCAGCGCAGATACGCCGAACGCCGCTGCGAGTTTGTCTTCATCGGCAATCGGAAAGGCAACGTCGATGGTGGACGACTTCTTGTCCTGGTATTCGACCTCCGCTTCCGCCAGCGCTGAGCCGCAATCGAAACACCAGTTCACGGGCTTGAGGCCCTTGAACACGAAACCGCCCTTGACCATCTCGGCCAGCGCGCGGATTTCACCGGCTTCGTTAGCAAAATCCATGGTGCGATACGGGTTGGCCCAATCGCCCAGAACACCAAGACGGATGAACTCCGCCTTCTGCCCTTCGATCTGTTCGGCAGCATAAGCGCGGCATAGCTCACGCGTCTTGTCGGCAGGCAGGTTCTTGCCGTGGGTGACTTCGACCTTGTGCTCGATTGGCAGGCCGTGGCAGTCCCAACCGGGTACGTAAGGCGCGTCGAATCCGGACAGCGTCTTGGACCGGACGATCATGTCCTTGAGGATCTTGTTGACCGCGTGACCGATGTGAATATTGCCGTTGGCGTAAGGAGGCCCGTCGTGCAGGACGAACTTTGGACGATCCTTGCCAATTTCGCGCAGCTTCTGGTACAGGCCAATGCTGTCCCAGCGCTGCAGAGTTTGCGGCTCGCGCTGGGGCAGGCCGGCCTTCATCGGGAAGGCGGTGTCCGGAAGATTTAACGTGGCTTTGTAATCGGTCATTTCAGGCTCTTGGTTAGCGGTTGGCCATGCCAGTGGGCACGGGCGGCGGCGATATCCGCATCGATCGCTGTCTTCAACGCCTCCAGAGAGGCGAAACGCTGCTCATCACGCAGCTTGTGGTGGAACACCACGGTCATGCGCCGGCCATAAATATCGCCGGTAAAATCCAGAAGATGCACTTCCAGGTGTGCACTGCCATCACCTGACACGGTCGGGCGCACGCCGATGTTGGCGACCCCGGGCCATGTCTTGCCGTCGAGCTCGGCACTCACCAGATACACGCCGGTCAACGGAACCCGACGACGCTTGAGCTGCACATTCGCAGTGGGCGCACCCAACTGCCGTGCCAGCTTCTGGCCATGCAGGATGCGACCGGATATCTCGAACGGTCGGCCCAGCAATTGCTCGGCCAGGGCAAAGTCTGCGGTGGCCAGAGCGGAACGTACCTTGGTGCTGCTGACACGCGCACCATCAATCTCGACGGTTTGCGCGGCTTCCACCGTAAAATCTTTGGAGAGCCCGGCTTGCTGAAGGAAATCGAAATCACCGATCCGGTCGCAGCCGAAACGGAAATCGTCTCCGACCTCCAGGTGCTTCACGTCCAGCCCGTCGATCAAGACGGTGTCGACAAACTCAGTGGCGCTCAGCTCGCAAAGGCGTTGATTGAAGGCCAGACACAGCACTTGATCCACGCCCTCATCGGCCAGCAATGCGAGCTTGTCGCGCAGGCGGGCCAAACGGGCCGGAGCCGTGAGTGGGGCAAAAAACTCCCGCGGCTGGGGTTCGAATATGACCACACAGCTGGGCAAACCCAACTCGAAGGCCCGCTCACGCAGACGCGCCAGGATAGCCTGGTGACCACGGTGGACACCGTCGAAGTTGCCAATAGTGGCGACACAGCCCCGATGCTGGGGGCGCAGATTGTGGAGGCCTCGGACCAGCTGCATAACGCGCTTCTTGCTCATAAAGTAGCCGATTATAACCACACACCGCCGTCAACGACAGGCGACACATTCAGGCAAAACACAACAATCGGCGTTAACAGCCAAAAACCGCCGACTGTTCTCACAGGATGGCGCTACGGGCGAAATCCCTCAGGCGAAACCCCAGCACCAGCAACATACCGAAATAGGCCGCAATGCCAGCGGCCACCAGACCACCCAGGCGAATCATTCGCCCGAGCATTTGACCATCACTCCAGGCCGGCATGACATGCATCAGGCCCAGCAATACGGCAGACATCACCGCAACAGCGACGAGCAACTTGAATAAAAAAACCGCCCAGCCAGGCTGCGGCGTAAACAGGTCCTGCTTACGCAATTGCCAGAACAATAGACAGGCATTGATGCAGGCGCCGACGCTTATCGCCAACGCCAGACCCGCGTGCTGCAGCGGACCGATGAAAGCCAGGTTCAGCAACTGCGTAACAATGAGGGTGAAGATTGCGATTTTCACCGGGGTGCGAATATTTTGCTGCGCATAAAAACCCGGCGCGAGAACCTTGATCACGATGATCCCAAGAAGACCCACCGAATAAGCCACCAGGGCTCGCTGAGTCATGGCGGCGTCCTCAGCGTCGAACTTGCCGTATTGAAACAGAGAAACCGTCAGCGGCTCAGCCAGCAATCCAAGCGCCAGCGTGCAAGGCAACACCAGCATGAAGCACAGCCTCAGCCCCCAGTCCAGAATGCGCGAGTACTCATGGCGGTCCTTGCTGGCGTAGGTTTTAGACAGGATCGGCAGCAAAATCGTACCCAGCGCAACACCTAAAACACCGGAAGGCAACTCCATCAAACGGTCGGCGTAGTACATCCACGAGACCGACCCGGCGACGAGGAACGAGGCAAAAATGGTGTTGATTATCAGAGAAATCTGACTGACGGAGACGCCAAGGATGGCAGGAAGCATCTGCTTCATTACCCGCCATACCCCGCGATCACGCAGATTCAGTCGCGGCAGTACCAGCATCCCGATCTTTTTGAGGTGCGGCAGTTGGTAGAGCAACTGCAAAAGTCCACCTGCCAGCACCGCCCAGCCTAACGCCATGACGGGCGGATGGAAGTAAGGCGTCAGGAACAGTGCGAAAAAGATCATCGCCAGATTCAGCAATGTCGGCACAAACGCGGGCACCGAGAATCTGTTCCAGGTGTTGAGGATCGCCCCAGCGAGCGATGACAGTGAAATCAGCAATATATAAGGAAAGGTCACTCGCAACAGGTCGGACGTCAGCTCGAACTTTTCCGGGGTGTCGGCAAAGCCTGGTGCCGTAGCCCAGATCACCCACGGGGCAAAGATGACCCCCAGCAACGTCACAAGCGCCAGCGCCAATGTCAGCAATCCGGTGACATACGCGACAAATGTGCGGGTCGCCTCTTCGCCCTGCTGGCTTTTATATTCTGCAAGGATCGGCACGAACGCCTGAGAGAACGCGCCTTCGGCAAATATCCGGCGCAACAGGTTCGGCAGTTTGAAGGCGATAAAGAAGGCGTCGGTGGCCATCCCCGCGCCGAATGCGCGAGCGATGATGGTATCGCGAACGAAACCCAGCACCCTTGAAAGCATTGTGATAGAGCTTACGGCGGCAAGCGATTTGAGTAGATTCATCGAGAGGTTTTGCGCCCAGACCAAAGGATGCGAGATAACGCGATCCATTTATGCGATACTCCGCGCCGCAAAACAGCTCAGAGCCAAAGCCCGCGAGTTTACAGGTCGCACGCCGGAAAGAAATATCCACGGCAGTCCACGGCGACCACTCAGCGGAACGCATCAACTGCCCTTGACAAGACTTCAACTCATCGGCATGATTCGCGGCCTATTTTGTTAGCTATTTCCCAAGTCTTTCGAGGAGCTCGACGGTGGCCAACACACCTTCCGCCAAAAAACGTGCAAAACAGGCTGAGAAGCGTCGCAGCCACAACGCCAGCATGCGTTCCATGGTTCGTACCTACATCAAGAACGTAGTGAAAGCCATCGACGCTAAAGACGCCGAAAAAGCGCAAGCTGCTTATATTCTGGCCGTGCCAGTTATCGACCGTATGGCCGATAAAGGCATCATCCACAAGAACAAAGCTGCTCGCCATAAAGGTCGTCTGAATGGCCACATCAAGGCCCTGAACCTTGCTGCTGCAGCCTAAGCGATACGCTTGTTAAAAACCGACCTCAGGGTCGGTTTTTTATTAACTGAAATAAAGTTGCACACACCAGCCTCACCCCATAGAAGCGAGACTTTCCAGGAGAGCCGTAACATCAAGGCGCAGGGGCAGGCGACCACGGCAGAATAGGAATTGCCGTCACAGCATTTTGCGGACTGCCTTCAACGACCCGGTCGCTGTAGACCAGATACACCAGAGCGTTGCGCTTCTTATCAAAGAAACGCACCACCTGCATGGTTTTGAATACCAGCGAAGTGCGCTCTTTGAACACCTCATCGCCATCCTTGAGTTGCTCTTTGAAGTGGATCGGCCCGACCTGGCGACAAGCGATGGACGCCTCAGCCCGATCCTCAGCCAACCCCAGACCACCTTTCACGCCACCCGTCTTGGCGCGAGACAGGTAGCACGTCACGCCGTCAACTTTGGGATCATCAAAAGCTTCTACGACAATGCGGTCGTTCGGACCCACAAATTTGAAGACCGTAGAGACTTCGCCGATCTGCTCTGCGGAAGCCAGCAAGGGCAGCATTAGCAGCGCCCCTAAAAACCCTTTCACCACTCGCATCGCACACTTCCTCAAATAAAGACCAGCATTCAGACCAGAATCAGATTGTCGCGATGCACCAGTTCAGGCTCGGCCATATAGCCCAGCACTTTGACAATCGCATCAGAAGGCTGACCTATTATTTTCTGGGCCTCCAGCGCGCTGTAATTACTTAGCCCGCGAGCAACCTCGCGACCATCAGGACCGACGCACACGACCATCTCGCCTCGCCTGAAGCTGCCCTGAACCAGCCTCACCCCTACCGGCAACAGACTTTTGTGCCCTTGAGCCAACGCCTTCACCGCACCATCATCCAGCACAAGCGTGCCACGGGTTTGCAGATGCCCAGCAAGCCACTGCTTGCGCGCCGCGAGCATTTCACGCTCGGGCGAAAGTAAAGTACCCAGACGCTCACCCGCCTTGAGCCGCGCCAGAACACGCTCGATGCGTCCACCCACGATGACCGTGTGCGCGCCGGACCGAGCAGCCAGCCGAGCAGCGCGCAGCTTGGTCTGCATACCGCCACGACCCAACGCCCCACCAGTACCACCCGCCACCGCATCCAGCGCAGGATCATCAGCACGCGCTTCGTAGATCAACCGGGCTTCAGGGTTATTGCGGGGGTCGGCGTCGAACATGCCATCACGATCAGTGAGAATGACCAGAAGATCAGCCTCGACCAGGTTAGCTACCAACGCGGCGAGGGTGTCGTTGTCACCGAATCGGATTTCGTCGGTGACCACGGTGTCGTTCTCATTGATGACCGGCACCACGCCCAGATCGACCAGCGTACGCAAGGTGCTGCGTGCATTCAGATAGCGCTTGCGATCAGACAGGTCGTCATGGGTCAGCAGGATCTGCGCAGTATGGCGACCATGCTCGGCAAAGCTCGACTCCCACGCCTGCACCAGGCCCATCTGCCCAATCGCGGCCGCTGCCTGAAGCTCATGCATGGCACTCGGTCGCGCAGTCCAGCCAAGGCGACTCATACCGGCCGCAACTGCACCAGATGAAACCAGAACCAGCTCGACGCCCGCCTCATGCAGCGCCACCATCTGCTCAACCCAAACACCCATCGCATCGCGATCAAGACCCTTGCCATCCGCCGTCAACAGCGCACTACCGATCTTTATCACCCAACGCTGGGCACCCGTCACCTTGCTCCGCATGTTCTTCAACCTTAAGCCAGAGAGTACAAATTCGACATACTAAAACGCCGCTATTAAGCGGCGCTGTAGTTTACTTCACTGAATCAGTCCCGGACGTAAATGATTTCCGGACCATCTTCGTCATCAACATCTTCCTCGTCCCAGTCATCGTCGCCGATATCGTGGACGCTTTTCACGCCGCTTCGACGCAGCGCACGCTGGTCATCAAGGGCCTGCAACTGCGCACGCGCCTCATCTTCGATATTCTGGTCAAGCTCAGCCAGTGCCCCTGCGTAGGCAGGATCATTCGCCAGACGATCAGCGCGATCTTCCAGATAACGCATGATGTCGCGGCTGAGCTGCTCAGTGCCTTCTTTGGCGATGGCCGAGATAACGTAAACCGGACCGGTCCACTCCAGGCGATCAATGATTTCCTGCTTACGGGCTTCATGCTCCTCTTCGAGGATCTGGTCGCACTTGTTCAACACCAACCAGCGATCACGCTCGGCCAGGGAAGGACTGAATTTTTCAAGTTCGCTGACAATGACCTCGGCTGCATCCGGGGCGCTGGCTTCGTCAAGCGGCGCCATGTCGACGAGGTGCAACAGCAAACGCGTACGCGCCAAGTGCTTGAGGAAGCGAATCCCAAGGCCCGCACCGTGCGAAGCACCTTCAATCAAACCAGGAATATCGGCGATGACGAAGCTTTTCCAGCGATCAACACTGACGACACCAAGGTTCGGCACCAAGGTGGTGAACGGGTAGTCAGCGACCTTAGGCTTGGCAGCAGACACCGAGCGAATGAAGGTGCTCTTGCCGGCATTCGGCAAGCCCAGAAGACCCACGTCCGCCAACACCTTGAGCTCCAGCTTCAAATCGCGCTGCTCGCCAGGCTTACCGGGAGTGGTCTGGCGCGGCGCGCGGTTTGTACTGGATTTGAAGCGGGTGTTGCCAAGACCGTGCCAGCCGCCTTGAACCACCAGCAGGCGTTGGCCAGCCTTGGTCAGGTCACCGATGATTTCCTGAGTGCCCGCATCAATGACGGTTGTACCCACCGGCACACGCAACACAAGCTCCTCACCCTTCTTGCCCGTGCAGTCAGCACTGCCACCGTTGGAGCCACGCTCAGCATCGAAGTGACGGGTGTAGCGGTAATCGACCAGGGTATTGAGGTTCTCGTCGGCGATCATGTAGATCGAGCCGCCATCGCCACCATCACCACCGTTAGGGCCACCGTTCTCAATGAACTTTTCGCGACGGAAGCTCATGCAACCGTTGCCGCCGTCACCGGCCTTTACTCGAATGGATACTTCATCAACAAATTTCATAACGCACGCCTCCCGTCACAAAGACGAGCAGAACAACATAAATTCATAAGGCTCTTGCAAAGATGAGCGTTGCGATACCGATCAAAAACCAGCGACCTCAAAGGTCCACATCACAACGGCTCACACAAACAGCTTTGCAAGAGACTCACCAAAACAGATCCATCTGAAAACCGACTTATCTACAAACCGACTCACTTACAAACAAAAAGGCCCTGTCGCGAGACAGGGCCTTTCGAGCTCAGGCAGCGTGGAGCCTGTTACACCTCCACGCAGACCAAGCTGCTGAGAGATTATGCCGCGACTTCAGTCTTTGGCACGATGCTCACATAACGGCGGTTGAAAGCGCCTTTAACCTGGAACTTGATCACGCCTTCCACTTTCGCGAACAGGGTGTGATCTTTGCCCATGCCAACGCCGTAACCGGCGTGGAACTGGGTACCGCGCTGACGCACGATGATGTTACCTGGGATGATGGCCTGGCCGCCGTACATCTTCACGCCAAGACGTTTGGCTTCTGAGTCGCGACCGTTACGGGTACTACCACCAGCTTTTTTGTGTGCCATGAGTTCAATACTCCTATTGGGCTAGCAGGCTGAAATTCAGGCCTGAATAGCGGTGATTTTGATCTCGGTGAACCACTGGCGGTGGCCCATACGCTTCATGTGGTGCTTACGACGACGGAACTTGATGATGCGGATTTTATCGTGACGGCCTTGGGCAATCACTTCAGCCACAACGGTAGCACCGACTACAACTGGAGCACCGATATTGACGGTTTCGCCATCGGCGACCAGCAATACGCGGTCAAAAGTCACGGATTCGCCAGTGGCGATTTCCAGTTTTTCGATTTTCAGGTATTCACCTGGGGCGACTTTGTACTGCTTGCCACCGGTAACAATTACTGCGTACATGGGTATTTCTCCGAAAATCCTGCTCACCCAGCTCTTTATAAGTAAGAGTATCGGCTGGCATGGCTGCATGAGGCTGGAACGGCTCACATGCAATTGCGTAAGGCAGGTGCTGCCCAGGAAAGTTAGGGTGCGCGATTGTACGCAAGCAGCCTACGCCTTGCAAGCGGCGTAATGTCATACCTTGACAGGGTGGGGCCTGCAACCTAGCATGCCGCGCAACCCTTCCGGAGCACGTCTCGCTGATGCAACCCCAAGCCTTCTACCGCGCTGTGGCGGACGACTTTATTGCCGTCGACCACATTATCAAGAAGCAGCTGACATCGCGCGTGCCGCTGGTCTCGAAAATCGGCGATTACATCACCTCCGCTGGCGGTAAACGTCTGCGTCCGTTGCTGGTTCTGCTGTGTGGCAAGGCCCTCGGCAAAGACGGCGACGATCTGAGGCTGCTCGCAGCGACAATCGAGTTTCTGCACACTGCCACCCTGCTGCATGACGATGTCGTCGACATGTCCGGCATGCGCCGTGGCCGCTCGACCGCCAACGCCATGTGGGGCAATGCACCCAGCGTGCTGGTCGGCGACTTCCTCTATTCACGCTCCTTCGAAATGATGGTCGAGCTTGGATCGATGCCAGTGATGCAGATCCTGTCCAAAGCCACGCGAATCATCGCCGAGGGCGAGGTTTTGCAGCTTTCGAAGATTCGCGACGCCAGCACCACAGAAGAAACCTACATGGAAGTGATTCGCGGCAAAACAGCCATGCTGTTTGAAGCCTCGACTCACAGTGCAGCGTCGTTGGCGCAAGCTCCCCATGAGCAGACCGAAGCGCTGCGTATGTTCGGCGACAATCTGGGGATTGCCTTCCAACTGGTCGACGACCTGCTCGATTATCGTGGCGACGCCGAAACCCTCGGCAAAAACGTTGGCGACGATCTCGCTGAAGGCAAGCCGACGCTGCCGCTCATCTACGCCATGCGTGAAGGCACGCCTGAGCAAGCTGCTCTGGTGCGTCAGGCCATACAGAAAGGCGGTCTTGACGATCTCGAAAGCATTCGTGAAGCCGTCGAAAACGCAGGCGCTCTCGAGTACACCGCACAACTGGCCCGTGACTACGCCGCACGCGCAATTGCGTGCCTGGAAGCGTTGCCAGCCAGCGAGTACAAGGATGCACTGATCGAACTGAGTGAGTTTGCAGTGGCTCGCACCCACTGATCACTGCCCTGCCTTACCGAAGCCCGTCCCTGTGACGGGCTTTTTGTTGGCCGATGCAAACCTGACACAGATCAACAACGCAACTCAAATGCGAACAAATCTCAAATACATCCTTGCTATTTATCAGATAGGAATTATTCTCATTTAATACCTCAAGGAGAACGAAAATGACTTATCTGATCGACGCATGGCTGGATCGGCCACACCCTTACTTGCGCATCCTGCACCGCGAGACAGGGGAAGTCTGCGCAGTGCTGCACGAGGAAGCGCTCGACGAATTGATGGATCAAGGGGATCTGGACGTCAACAGCCTGAGCTCAACGGAGCCCGGTGTTCAAAAAGAGATGGTGCGCAGCCTGTTCCTGTTCTGTTACGCCCGGGCATTGCGCCCCGGGCTGGAACTGCATTGACTGCAAGCTGCAAGCTGCAAGCTGCAAGCTAACAGCCTGGAGCTTGAGCTTGAGCTTGAAGCTTACCGCTGCAAAGCCTTACAGAACGTCCAGCAACTCGACATCAAACACCAGCACGCTGTGCGGCGGGATGCTGCCAACGCCCTGAGCGCCATATGCCAGTTCGCTTGGAACGTGCAGACGCCATTTGCTACCGGCGTTCATCAGTTGCAGAGCCTCGGTCCAGCCTGCGATCACGCCGCCAACCGGGAATTCAGCCGGCTCGCCACGATCATACGAGCTGTCGAACTTGGTGCCATCGATCAGGGTGCCGCTGTAGTGAACACGCACATTGCTTTCGCGCGAAGGCTTGGCGCCCTCGCCTGCGGTCAGCACTTCAAACTGCAGACCCGACGGCAAGGTGGTAATGCCTTCGCGCTTGCCGTTATCAGCCAGGTAAGCCGTGCCTTCACCCGCAGCCGCTTCAGCCTTGGAAGCCGCTTCAGCCTGCATGATCTCGCGGATCACTTTGAAGCTTGCAGCCATTTCTTCCTGGCTAACGCGGCTTGGCTTGCCGGCGAACGCGTCGGTCAGGCCTGCCAGAATGGCGTCCAGGCTAACGCCAGGCGGCGGGTTGTCGCGCAGCTGGTCGCCCAACTGACGGCCAATGCCGTAGCTGACGCGAGTTTCGTCGGTGGACAGATTGACTTCGGACATCACAATGCTCCGCTTAGAGGACGCCAGCAGGCGCCCCGAACCAAAAGGCCGAGCAGCCTAGCACAGATGGTCAAGCACCCCTAGACGGGCATCGGCCTGAGGCTGAGCCGTCAATGCTTGGTCAGCTTGTCCAGGTAACCCATCGCAAACGCCGACACCACAAACGTCATGTGGATGATCACGTACCACATCAGGTATTGCGGTTCGATGTTCTTGGCGTCCATAAACACGCGCAGCAAGTGGATCGAGGAAATGGCGACGATGGACGCTGCGACTTTCATCTTCAGCGAGGTGGAGTCCATCTTGCCCAGCCAGCTTAGCTTCTCTTTGCTGTCGTCGATGTCCAGCTGAGAAACGAAGTTCTCGTACCCGGAAATCATCACCATGACCAGCAAGCCACCCACCAGCGACATGTCGATCAAAGACAACAAGACCAGAATCAGGTCCGATTCTGCCAGCGCGAACACGTTGGGGATGACGTGGAATATCTCTTGGAAAAACTTCAGCGCCAGCGCCAGAAGTCCAAGAGACAGGCCGAAATAGATAGGCGCCAGCAACCAGCGCGACGCGTACATAGCGTTTTCGAAAAAGCGTTCCATTGAAACTCACACGTGATTAACAAAGCCCGCGAGTATAGGGCGTAGGCAATGACAGGCAACAAGCCAGGACAAAATTTGAAACAAAAGACGGGAGCGCAAGGATAATCAAGGCTCGACGAACAACGCATGGCTTTGCGGTTAGGCATGAAAGCCCGCGTCGAGCCGTTATGACGACAATCGATGCAGCATTCTCAGTACACAGGGGACGATCGCTGACAGAGGGCAGCATCCCCGTTCATCCTTCGCAGTTCACCTTGCAGATGAACACTCCAGATCGGGATTTCTTCTGCTGTTTGATAGCCGTGCAGCGTCAGGCTTTCAGCAATTGCATCCAGCACCGTTTCAGCAGCAACGGGGCCATGAAACGGTCCCTGGGCCTTGAGGGCGGAGGGTTGCTCTCCGGACATTCCGGCAGCGAACAGCAGTGTCCACATACCTTTATCACCGGACAGCGGGCGAATAACACATTCGATTCGGGTCACCAGACCCAGGCATTGGCGAGTCAGACAGAGGCTACGCGACATGGCGAGCTCCTTTTACCAGCTACAGTATTCACCTCACCGCAGAAGAGGTGCGTCAGTCCTTCTGACCACTGTGGTAACGAGACAATATAGAAAAAATGCCCCCTTAGAAAAGCCCGAAAAAAAATGGGCGCCGAATGGTCATTTAGCCATCAAGCGACCATTTTGTTGACGTCAAACCCTTAACTTTTCAGTTCTGGCTGTAATTGTGGCGGCTCTTTTTCCAGCTCTTTCAAGTCCTCTTCGCTGAGCATCTCGGCGATGTCACGAAGGCGTTCGACCACCCTTCCATTGACCGAATCGTCTGGGAATTGGCCATCATCGTCGGCCTCTCCCACCGGCTGCCCAACCAACAAACTCAACGCCTCGTCCACCTGACGCACCGCATAGACGTGGAACTTGCCGTCGCGAACCGCCTGCAAGACCTTTTCATCGAGCATGAGCGTGGCGACATTGGCCTGCGGAATGATTGCGCCCTGCTCGCCCGTCAGACCGCGCGCTTCACAGAGTCGGAAGAAGCCTTCGATCTTTTCGTTGACACCACCCACTGCCTGCACTTCACCAAACTGGTTGATCGAGCCAGTGATGGCGAAACATTGCTTGAGCGGGGTTTTCGACAAGGCAGAAATCAGCGTGCAGACCTCGCCCAGCGACGCACTGTCGCCGTCCACATAACCGTAGGATTGCTCCAGCGCAATGCTCGCCGAAATCGCCAACGGGAATTCCTGCGCGTAACGGCTACCCAGGTAGCCGGTGAGGATCATCACGCCCTTGGAGTGAATCGGCTGGCCGAGGTTAACCTCGCGCTCGATGTCGACAATCCCGCTGCCACCTGGATATACCGTCGCTGAAATACGCGCCGGCACGCCAAAGGCGGAGTCGCCCACCTCAAGCACCGTCAGCCCATTGCACTTGCCGACTGCTGCGCCCGTGGTGTCAATCAGAATGATTCCGGCGAGCATGTCGTCGAGAATTCGCGCCGATACACGACCGGTGCGCGTGGCCTTGGCTTTAAGAGCTCGCTCGATATGGCCTGCGTCAGTACGCTCGTCGTTGGCCAGACTACGAATGAAATCCGCCTCGCTGACCAGCTGGAACAGGTCGCCAATGCGCGCCGACAGACGCCCCTGGTGTTCCGCCAGACGCGCGCTATAGGTTGCCAGCCGCGCTACAGCGTCCGCGGTCAGCGGCGCCATGCCTTCTTCAGACGTTCGGGTTTTCAGCAACTGGGCAAACTGCTCCAGGCTTTCATCGACCATCGGGATGTCTTCGTCGAAATCCACGAGCACCCGAAACATCTCCTGGAAGTCCGGATCAAGGTCCTGAAGCGTGTAATACAGCGAGCGCGCACCGATGATGATGACTTTGACCGCCAGCGGAATCACTTGCGGGGTCAGCGTCACGGTCGCCAGACGACCCAACTCGCCCAGCGGCGATTCCATCTTCAGCTTGCGCGACTGCAAGGCGCGCTTGAGTGCGTCCCACACGAACGGCTCGCTGAGCATTTTTTCCGCTTCAAGCACCAGAAAACCGCCGTTGGCGCGATGGAGTGCACCCGGTCGCAGCTGACGATACGTGGTGTACAGCGCGCCTTGATCGGTGCTGTATTCGATACGGCCAAACAGATTGTCGTAAGTAGGGTGCGGCTCGAACACCACTGGCGCGCCGCCGCTGGATGAATGGCCCACCACCAGACTCGGCAGGTATTGCTCCTCAAGCAGCTTGCGCGCCTGGGCATCGGGCTTGCTGTCGTCAACCAGTTGCTCGACCACGGTCTTCAGCAGGTTGACTTGCATGGCCTGCAGGTACGCGCAAACGGCTGCGTTCTCGGCATATTGCTCGGACAACGGCGCCAGCAATGGCTGCAAAGCCAGGGTGATGGTCTCCTCATTGAGCTGACGCAATTGGTTGCTGGATTCACGCTTCCACTGCGGCAGGCTGGCGAGTTCCTCGTTCAGGCGCTCTTCCAGCGCAGAAATATCCTCGTGGAATCGCTCGCGCTCGGCTTCCGGGAGTTGCGAAAATTCCGCTTCGTCCAGCGCCTTGCCGTCCGCCATGGGCGTGAACGCAATATTGGTGCTGTCTCGATAAAGCGCGATGCCTTTTTCCAGCGCCAGACGCTCGATCACGTCCAGAGCGCGGTCATAGCGCTGATTGAACGCACGGTCGATGCTGCTCTTTTTCTGCTGGTAGGACGGGTGCTCGAAAACGGCCGGAAACGTCGACAGCAAGTTATCGACCAGACCGTTGATATCGATGACGAACGCACTGGCGCTACCCGGCGGCAACTCCAGCGCCTTGGGCTCGCGCGGCTCATCGAAGTTGTTGACGTAGACCCAGTCGCAAGGGGTCTGCATGCGCTTGCCCTCGGCTTTGAGGTAGCGCTTGACGAAGGAGAAGCGGCCAGTGCCGGGTTCGCCCATGACGAAAACGTTGTAACCAGGGCGGGGCATGGCCACGCCGAATTGCAAAGCCTCAACCGCTCGTTCCTGGCCGAGCACACCGCGAAAGGGTTCGAGCTCGTTAGTTGTCGTGAAGCTGAACTGTTCAGCGGAAAAGGGACGGGTCAGCGCCTCAGGCGCAAGTCGCAAGCTGGCAGCAACAGGATCGGGCATCGGACATCCTTACATCAGGCGGGGCAGATGGGCGCATTCTGGCGCCCGTCGCACCACACTGGCAAGGCACGAAAAGCCTGAATCCTGTTTCTTGAGTGATGTTGCCTTTCCGCGTGAGGGAAGCGTCCTACGTGCAACTTTATGTATTAACTGACGGAACGTTCAGTTCGTGCCTAAACTCCAACTTGCGCGGACAGCAAACACGTAGCTGCCCCGCCCTGGTGCTGTTGTCGGCCAGGATCCGACCCTTGGTTGAATACAAAAGAGAACAAAGCTATGAAACGGATTCTTCTTGGTACTCTCTTCGCCGCTGTGTCCATCAACGCCATGGCCCAAGCGCCAGGCGGCCCGGACTGTGGCTGGGGCAACATGCTGTTTGAAGGTCAACGCGGTACTCCCGCTCACTTCCTGGCTTCCACCACCAACGGTACATCGGGCAACGCCACTTTCGGCATGACCTCCGGCACCAACGGCTGCTCCACCAACAGCGCGCTGACCTACGGCGGTAAATCCTGGCTGGCCACCAACGGCATGATGGACGAGCTGTCCAAAGACATGGCAATGGGCCAAGGTGAAGCACTGACCACTTACGCGGTCGTGCTGGGCGTTGCACCGGAAGACCGTGCGCATTTCGCCGCAGTCACCCACGAGCACTATCAGCAAATCTTCTCTAAAGCCGACACCACTGCAGAAGATGTACACAGCAACACCATCAACGTACTGAAGAACGATCCGGCTCTGGCCAAATACGCCACTCAAGCTTAAATTTGAACGGCCGTGCCTGCCTTCCGCCCGGAAGGCAGGCTTTAAACTGCATTGTGTCTATCCCTGATTAGTTGCCTATCTATGCTCAAACGCCTTGCCTGGCTGGCGCTCTGTGTGTGCGCCCCGCTGTATGCCGCGCCCCCTGTCGACAATGATCGTTTGCAGCAATTGGCCAAAGCGCCGTTCTGGATATCTCTGGGCCACTATGAAGCCGGCAAGCTGGGTGGCTGGCGCAGCTATGTCACTGATCAAAAATTCTTTCTCGCAGAAAACGGCGAGCGTGACCCGACGGCAGAATTGGGCGCGACGGTCGAGGCTATCTATAAGCCTGTGATCGCCGGCCAGGAAAATGCCCACGCACAATGCGTCTATCCCTCACGCACCCGTTGGCTGCGAGATCAGCTCAAACTCACCGATTTGCCCGTCGTGGACTGCAAGGAGTTCAAGCAGTGGTTCAAGGATGTGGCGCCGGACAGCACCGTATTGATCTTCCCCGCAGCGTATTTGAACAGCCCTTCATCAATGTTCGGCCACACGTTGCTGCGCATCGATCAGGCAGGTGTGCAGGCCAACAAGACCGCGCTGCTCAGTTACGCGATCAACTTTGGCGCCTACATTGAAGGCTCAGACAACAGCATTCTGTACGCATGGAAAGGCCTGATGGGGGGTTATCCAGGCCTGTTTGCACTGGTGCCGTATCAGGACAAATTGTCGGAATACCGCAGCCTCGAAAACCGTGATCTTTGGGAATACCGCCTGAACCTGACGCCGGTCGAAACCCAGCGCATGGTCGAGCACGTGTGGGAATTGAAACAAATACGCTTCGGCTACTTCTTCTTCGATGAAAACTGCTCTTACCGGCTGCTGGAGCTGCTACAAGTGGCCCGCCCCGGTCTGGACCTGACCAGCAAATTTCAGCTGACGGCGATCCCGACGGACACCGTGCGCGCCGTGAAGGACGCCGGGCTTGTGGAGAAGATCGACTATCGCCCTTCTCGCGAACGTGAACTGCTCAGCCGGGCGGAACCCCTGAGCGCCGATGAACAAGAATGGGTGCTGAAAGTCAGTGCCGATCAAAAGCAATTGCAGACGCCTGAATACAGGGCGCTACCGAAACAACGTCAGGCGCTGATTCAGGACGCTGCTTATCGCCTGGAGCGCTACCGAGCCAATGGTCAGGAGCGTGATCCGGTGGCTTCGCAGCGAAGCTTTGACCTGCTGCGGTCTATCAGCAAAAACCCGCCACCGCCGCTGAATATCGAGCGCCCCGGTTTGCCGGAAGACGGCCACGAATCGCGGACATGGCAGCTCGGTGCTGGCAGTCGCGACGGCAAGGCCTTCGGCGAATACGGCCTGCGCATGGCGTATCACGACCTGAACGACAACGCGTATGGGTTCCCGCTGGGCGCGCAGATCGAGATTCTTCAGCTCAAACTGCGTCAGTACGAAGACAGCCATTGGCAGGTGCAACAACTGGATCTGGCAACCATTCGCTCGCTGACGCCGCGCAACGAGCTGCTGCAACCCTGGTCATGGCAAGTGCGTGGCGGTCTTGAGCGCGTGCTGGGCAAACATGGCGACGAGAACCTGGTGAGCCATGTGAACGGCGGCGCGGGCGGTACCTGGAAGTTGGGCGACGACGTGCTGGGCTTCGCGATGGGCACTGTGCGCATTGAACACAACAACGATTTTTCGGCGCTGGTATCACCTGCGGCGGGGTTCAATACCGGGGTGCTGTGGCGCAACCCGCTGGGGAATTTCAGCCTGGAAACCCAAGGCGACTACTTCACCAACGGCGAAATCCGCCGCAACATCAGCCTCAACCAGCAGTGGGAGTTATCGCGCAACCTCGGCCTGCGCCTCAGCGCACAGCGAGAGTTCAGCCAACTCACCTCGCCGGTGAACGAAGTGATGCTTGAGTTGAAGTGGTATCACTACTAGGCCATTGCGTAACCGTGTAGAAGCGCGCTTGCCCGCGAAAGCAGTGTGACATTCGACGGATTCATCGCCGGAAGAAAGCATTCGCGGGCAAGCCGCGCTTCTACAGATTGCTGCTCACGCGAGCTTCGCGCTGTAGCCCTCTTCCTTGATCAAGCCGATCACCTGCTCCGTTGCCAATACGCTTTGCACGCCAACCTCGCCTTTCGCCCGATCGATTTGAACATCAGCACTCGGGTCTTCGGTTTTGATCGCGTTGGTCACCGCTTTGACGCAATGCCCGCACGTCATCCCTTGAACGTTGAATAGTTGCATTTGATGGCTCCTTACGCTGATTGAACACATTGATTCCCGGCAAGCTTCAACCTTGCCACCACGGCAAGGTCAAGTTTGTGGTTGAGCTGCCGGGCTGGTAATCGTTTTATCAGTGAGCCAAAGTGCGTCCACCACCGACACATCAGGAGAATCAGCCATGCGCTGGTCAGCCCTTCGCCTTTTCAGTTTTATCGGCCTGTTGGCTTCCGCATCCCTGGCTCAGGCCGATCAGGATTACGGCGTGCTGATTATTTCGCGCGAGCGACTGGAAGTCGTGACGCCTTGCGAAATCGGCATCTTCATGGACGACCAACTGGTTGGCCGCCTGTTTCAGGAACAATCGACCTCCTTCAATCTGCCTGCGGGCGATATCTCCTTGCGTTTGCGTGTCTTGCCAGGCCAGAGAGCTGGCTGCTCACCGGGAATGGAAGCTCAGAATAATTCGCGCCTGCACATCAACGCAGGCGACGTGCTCAAGTACCGCATCGCCTCTGGCCCCAACGGCATGTATTTGAAAAGGGCCGATCTGAACTATTGATCTGAACCCTGACTTGACCTTGCCCATATGGCAAGGTTGATCCTTGCAGGCATCAGTCCTCAAGGAGCAACGTGAGATGACCCGCCCCACCACGTTCGACCTGCCCATCACCGGCATGACCTGCGCCAGTTGCGCCGGCCGTGTGGAACGGGCGCTGCGCAAAGTCCCTGGCGTCAGCAGCGTGAGCGTCAATCTCGCCAACGAGCGCGCCCACGTTGAAGTGAGCGAGCCCATTAACCCCAACACCCTGATCGCTGCCGTCGACAAGGCCGGTTATGGCGCAAGTCTTCAGCAAGACACAATCCAGCAGGCAGCCAACCAGCAGCAACGTCATCTCGCAGAACGCCGGGCGCTGCTGGCGGCTGTCGCGCTGGCTCTACCGCTGGTAGTGCCGATGCTGCTCTCCCCGCTCGGCATCCACTGGATGCTGCCAACCTGGGTGCAGTTTTTGTTGGCAACACCGGTGCAATTCATCCTGGGTGCACGTTTTTACGTCGCCGCGTGGAAAGCCGTGCGTGCGGGCGCAGGCAACATGGATTTGCTTGTGGCACTGGGCACCAGTGCCGGTTATGGGCTGAGTATTTACCAATGGGCGATTGCGCCGTCGGGGACGATGCCGCATTTGTATTTCGAAGCATCGGCTGTGGTCATCACCCTGGTGCTGCTGGGCAAATACCTGGAGAGCGGCGCCAAACGGCAGACCGCCAGCGCGATTCGTGCACTCGAAGCCCTGCGTCCTGAACGTGCCATAAAGGTTGTGGACGGCCAGGAGCAAGACGTTGCCATCAGCACGTTGGCGTTGAACGACCGGGTGTTGGTTAAACCCGGCGAGCGCTTCCCGGTGGATGGTGAAGTAATAGAAGGCCAAAGCCATGCCGATGAAGCGCTGATCAGCGGCGAAAGCCTGCCGGTATCCAAACAGCCCGGCGACCGCGTCACCGGCGGCGCGATCAACGGAGAAGGCCGCCTGCTGATCGAAACCCGGGCACTGGGTGCCGAAACGGTCCTGGCGCGGATTATCCGTCTGGTCGAAGACGCGCAAGCGGCTAAAGCGCCGATTCAGAGGTTGGTGGACAAAGTCAGTCAGGTGTTCGTGCCGGTGGTGTTGATCATCGCTGTGATCACGTTATCTGGCTGGTGGCTGGCCGGGGCGCCGCTGGAAACCGCTCTGATCAATGCGGTCGCGGTGCTGGTCATCGCCTGCCCCTGCGCACTGGGTCTGGCGACGCCCACCGCAATCATGGCCGGCACAGGCGTTGCGGCACGCTACGGGATTCTGATCAAAAACGCAGAAGCGCTGGAGCGTGCCCATGCCGTGACCGCCGTGGTGTTCGATAAGACTGGCACGCTGACCTCCGGCACGCCGCGCATCGTGCATCTGATTGCTGTTGATGAGGACGAAACTGCGCTGTTGCACAAAGCCGGCGCCTTGCAACGCGGCAGTGAGCACCCCCTGGCAAAGGCTGTGCTGGATGAATGCAAGGCGCGAGGGCTTGTGCTGGCAAACGTCCAGCACAGCCACGCACTGGCGGGTCGCGGCATCGCCGGCACGCTGAACGGTCAGCCGCTGGCGCTGGGCAACAGCCGTTTGCTGGAGGAAAACGGCCTACGTCCCGGCGCGCTGGCAGAGACCGCCCAAGCCTGGGAAGCCGAAGGCCGCACCTTGTCCTGGTTGATTGAATGCTCGGCCGAACCGAAAGTGCTGGGGCTGTACGCCTTTGGTGACACGCTTAAACCGGGCGCGCTGCAGGCCGTCGAGCAGCTGACGGCGCGTCGGATCAGCAGCCATTTATTGACCGGTGATAATCAAGGCAGCGCCAGGGCAGTTGCCGATGCACTGGGGATCGCAGACGTCCATGCACAGGTCTTGCCCGCAGAGAAAGCGGCAGCAGTGATCGCGTTGAAACAGACGCACGTCGTCGCCATGGTGGGCGATGGCATCAACGATGCGCCAGCGCTGGCAGCAGCTGATATCGGCATTGCCATGGGCGGCGGCACGGACGTCGCTATGCATGCGTCAGACATCACGCTGATGCGCGGCGACCCACGCTTGATCCCCGCTGCGTTGGACATCAGTCGCCGCACGTACGCAAAGATTAGGCAAAACCTGTTCTGGGCGTTCGTCTACAACCTGATTGGTATTCCTCTGGCAGCGTTCGGCGTACTCAATCCGGTGTTGGCTGGCGCGGCGATGGCGCTGTCTAGCGTGAGCGTCGTCAGTAACGCCCTGCTGCTCAAAACCTGGAAGCCCGACGACCAAGGAGACGCGCAATGAACATTGGCCAAGCCGCCAGAAGCAGTGGTCTGAGTGCGAAGATGATTCGCTATTACGAATCCATCGGATTGTTGCAGGCTGCCCATCGCACCGAAGCCGGATACAGGCTTTACGGACAAGATGACTTGCACACCCTGGCCTTCATCAAGCGCTCTAGGGATTTGGGATTTTCGCTGGAAGAAGTCGGCAGGCTGCTGACGTTGTGGCAAGACCGAGGCCGTGCCAGTGCGGACGTCAAAGCCCTTGCCCGCCATCACATCGACGGGCTGAACCAGAAGATTCTTGAAATGACCGCACTGCGCGATACGTTGCAGGACCTGATGGAGCATTGTCAGGGAAATGACAGGCCGGACTGCCCGATTTTGAAGGACCTGGCGTCCGGTGGGTGTTGCAAGTGAGGCAATCAGCCGCAACCTTGCTCCCATGAAAAAACCCGACCGAAGCCGGGTTTTGACTCACCGATTCACTGCATCCACGGCGGAGGCGGCTCTTCGGTTTTGTTCGGTGGTGCCTCATCCGCCGCACGCACGGCCTGACGGCGATCTTCGTCCAGCCGCGCAGCTTCGATTTCTCGCAGTACGCCACCAACATCGGCGAGGTCTTCCGGCTCGTCGAACTCTCCGGTCAGCACTGTCGCGGGGGACAAAGTACCGGCCTCGTAGAACGACCACATTTCTTTCGCGTAACGCGTTGCCTTGAGCTCAGGCGCAAAGCGGCCGAAGTACGACGCCATGTTGCCCACGTCCCGCTCCAGCATGCTGAATGCATGGTTATTGCCTGCGGCGTCCACCGCCTGCGGCAAGTCGATGATGACCGGGCCTGTCGGCGTCAGCAGCACGTTGAACTCGGAGAGGTCTCCGTGCACCAGACCGGTACACAACATCAGCACGATTTGCTGAATCAGGAACGCGTGATACTCGCGCGCCTGATCCGGCTCCAGTGTCACGTCGTTCAGACGCGGCGCAGCATCACCGTACTCATCGGCCACCAACTCCATCAGCAACACGCCTTCGAGGAAGTCATACGGCTTGGGCACCCGCACGCCAGCGCCGGCTAGACGAAACAGCGCCGCCACTTCGGCGTTCTGCCACGCGTCTTCGGTTTCCTTGCGTCCGAACTTCGAACCCTTGGCCATGGCGCGGGCCTGACGGCTGTTGCGCACCTTTCGGCCTTCCTGGTACTCCGCTGCCTGGCGGAAACTACGTTTATTCGCCTCCTTGTAAACCTTGGCACACCGCAGCTCATTGCCACAGCGCACCACATAAACAGCTGCCTCTTTACCACTCATGAGCGGGCGCAGCACCTCGTCGACCAGACCGTCTTCGATCAGGGGTTCAATGCGTTTAGGAGTCTTCATCAGCTTTTATTGGGGGTCCTTCGTTGCCAAACACGCGAATGTTGCTCGTTATACGGCAATCCTCTGCCAGCGAGTAGGGGGGTAGGCCGATTGAGTGCCGCACGGCTGTCGCTCCTGGGTTGTTTAAGCAGAATTTGTGCCGTAAGAGAGACTGACAGACAGGCCGTTGCATGATCCAGCTGCGACTGAACAATTAATCGACAGAAAGCCTACCCTGTTGACGGAGCAAAGGATGGCCCGTAGAGAAAGGGACGCATCGACATATCTCCTTTTCACATTCTTTAACGGCCCCACCGTTGAGCGCGGTGGTAGGTACGCCCCACCGACACTTAATGTTTTAGATATTTACCTGAGGATATACAACATAGATTCCACACTTCGTATCAACGCTAGACATTCGCGATCAAAAACGAGTTTTTATTGCGAAACAATATCAGCAAAAAACGCCAAATAGTCTTACGCCTGCCAGAATGAAACCAAGAGAGCGGCACGCCCTTTGGAAGAACTTCAGAACTACTGTTTTACCCTCTCTTTAATTCTTGGCGCTAAAATTTTACAGACCGACAATGAGATCACTTCGTATCACAAGCATGCAAACAGTAAAAACAGCCATTAAAACTTTCGCTCCGCTCAGGACATTGCCTGAGAATAAAGCGCACTCGAACTGATTAAAATCGATTAGCAACGCACGTCAAGACAGCACTTGCGGCCTTGAAAAATACTTAAGTTTATCCAAAGCCCACTAAAAACGGAGCAACACATGAAGAACCTGACAAGGATGCTGACTTTAACAGGCGGGCTGTTTTTTCTTTATAGCCAGATGGGCCACAGTACCGAGCCTGCAAAGGCTCCATCGCCATGGCCACGGACCACTACAGAGCCCGTTTCCAACGGCTGCATCATGCCCAACCTATTTTGAAAAGGGCGTTTGGGTCTACCGATTTAACGAATGGACACTTTCGCTTACGCCAACAGAGTGTGGGAGAAATACAACCGCGGAAAACACGCCCTATGCCGTCGATGAACTCATCCGCGTTTATTCATCAAGTCGCTATTGGAGCAATACGCATGGCATGCGCCATTAACTTATATGCGACTTCGCTATCGCTGACGCAAAGCTGGAGTGGAACCTGGATCCCTTTAGGCCAGATGTAGGTTATGCACTTACTGTTGAAGCGGGGTGCAATCCTGTATAACCATTGCCGGAGACGACACCTTGACTGTAATGAACCCGGATGAATTTAAGAGCAGTGAAACAGCTTTGATAGAGTCGTCGGAGGCACTTTCCAACGGGTCTGGATATCCGAAATGTCCTGATAGATGTTGGACTCAGTCGCCTCGGCGGGGGTAGAAATACTGCTGGTACTTCTATTCACTCCAGAAGGGCCCCGTCCGGAGCCCTCTTTTTACGCGATCATGAAAAGCTTCGCCGTTACCAGTTGTATCGCACGCCAACGTTGACGCCCCAAGGCTGCTCGATGTTTTTGCCATGCTGTACTCGACATCCGCGTGCAACTGCAAGACATCCGACAACTGAGCGATGCCCGCTCCGATTTCCCCACGACTTCCGGATAGGTCGGACACTCTGTTAGCTCATCTGCCCGCCTTACATCCCTCATCCCCGAAACAACTCACCCGGCGTAAACCCAAACAACCCCTTGAACGCTGCAATAAACGCCGAGGTCGAGTCATAGCCGCAGGCGAGCGCCGTGCTCGTGACGCTCGCGCCCTCCTCCAGTGCATTGAGCGAGGACAACAACCGCGCTCTCTGCCGCCAGCCGCGAAAGCTCAGGCCGGTTTCGCGCTGAAACAAACGCATCAGGGTTTTCTCGGACATGTTCAGGCGCGCGGCCCAGTCGGTGAGGGTGACGCTTTGGCCCGGCTGTTCGACGAGTTCACTGCACAGCGCTAACAGCCGTGGATGCCGAGGCGATGGCAGTGAAAACCCGACTTCCGGCAGGTGACGAAGTTGATCGAGCAGTACCTGGACCAGACGCGCTTCGCTGCTGTCAGTCTGTTGATACTCGGCCGGCAGTTGGCAGAAGGTCTTGATCAACTCGCGCGCCAGCGGCGTAACCTCCAGCACCCGACAGCGATCCGGCGCCCAACCCGAATCTTCCGTACGCACATAAAGGCTGCGCATCTCCGCGCGCGTCGAAGTCACCACTTCATGATCAAGCCCCGCCGGAATCCACACACCCCACTGTGGCGGCGCGAAGAAGCTGCCGTGCGGGGTATTCACGCCGAGAACGCCGCTGATCGCGTAGGAAAACTGCACCCAGTCGTGACGATGGGTCGGCGTCCAAGAACCGGCGCTCAGGCTTTCGGCCCGGGCATAGAGCGGACGCGGCAAGTCCGTCAGTGTCGGGATTTGCCGTTCAGTTTCTGACCGGCGATTTGAAGAGTGTCCGTTAGTCGGCATAGGTTGACCTTGTGTCGCAAGACGGCAGTCTACGATTGAGCTAGTCTGCGGGACATTACTTTTTACAAATCCGTCTCACACGAGCGAGAGCGTTCCTATGCACGTATTCAAACACCTCAAGCGCGTCGTCACCGACTGGTTCCTGCTGGGGATGCTGGGCGCGACGCTGCTGGCGTATTTCATCCCTTCGTTCGGTGCATCCGGGGGCAGCATGCACGCGGAGATCGTGATCAAGGTCGGCGTGTTTGTGGTGTTTTTCCTGCATGGAGTCAACCTGTCCAGCGAGCAGATCAAGCATGGGCTGAAAAACTGGAAACTGCACACCATGGTGCAGCTGTTCACGTTTCTGGTGTTCCCGATACTGTGGCTCATCAGCAGCAAGTTGCTCGGCTCGTATGTGCCCGCGCTGTTAATGCTGGGCTTTTTGTATCTGTGTGCGCTGCCGTCGACGATTTCGTCATCGGTTGCGTTGACCGGCAGCGCAGGCGGTAACGTGCCAGCGGCCATTCTCAACGCCAGCATGTCCAGTGTGTTCGGTATTTTCATGACGCCGTGGCTGGTCAGCCTGGTGGTCGGCACAGGCTCTGGCGGCATAGACCTCGGGTCGACTTTGCTGGACCTGTGCCTGATGTTGCTCCTGCCGCTGGTGCTGGGTCAGTTGCTCAGACCCCTGCTTGGCAAGTTTTTCGCGCGCCACAAGAAGTACACCAACCTGATCGACAAGATCGTCATCCTGCTATTGGTGTACGCAGCGTTTTGCAATTCTATGGTCTCGGGGATGTGGCAAACCCAAGGCCATACCGTAATTCTGATGGCGTTCGCGGGCAGCGCGGTGTTGCTGATGGTCGTCCTGTTGATGACCACCGGCACGGCGAAGCTGCTGAAATTCAATCACGCAGACAAAGTGGCTGCGGTGTTTTGCGCCAGCAAGAAGTCATTGGCGGCAGGCGCACCGATGGCCGCGCTGATCTTCGGCGACAACCCGGGGTTGGGACTGATTCTGCTGCCCATCATGATTTATCACCCCCTGCAGCTGATCGTCTGCTCGGTGATGGCTGAGGCCTATGCAAACCGCCATAAGCAGCAGTTGTCCAAAGAAGCGATTGAGGATGCGCAGGCCGCGTAGCCGGAACCCGAGACAACGCACCCCTGTAGCCAACCTGTTGGCGAAATGACTGACACGGATTTTCAGGAATGACGCTTCGCGAACAAGTTCGCTCCTACAGGGAAGAGCATTGCCCTTCAACGCTCAATAATAGCCGTCACGCCCTGTCCACCCGCCGCGCAGATCGAGATCAATCCGCGCCCCTGCCCCGCCATGCTCAGCAGCTTCGCAAGATTGGCGACAATGCGCCCACCCGTGGCGGCAAACGGGTGTCCTGCTGCCAGCGAGCTGCCCTTCACATTAAGTTTGCTGCGATCAATCGAACCCAGCGGCGCATCCAGTCCAAGCCTTGTTTTGCAGTACTCAGGATCTTCCCACGCCTTCAACGTGCACAGCACCTGCGCCGCGAAGGCCTCGTGAATCTCGTAATAATCGAAGTCCTGTAGCGTCAAACCGTTACGTGCCAACAAGCGCGGAACGGCGTAGACCGGCGCCATCAACAAGCCTTCGGCGCCGTGCACGAAATCCACAGCCGCTGCCTCGCCATCGCGCAAATAGGCCAGCACCGGCAATCCACGCGCCTGCGCCCATTCCTCACTCGCCAACAGCACCACAGATGCACCGTCCGTCAGCGGCGTCGAGTTACCCGCTGTCAGCGTGCCTTTGGCGCTACGCTCGTAGGCGGGCTTAAGCGATGCGAGCTTCTTCAGGCTGGCATCGGGGCGCAGGTTGTTGTCGCGGTTCAGGCCGCGATAAGGCGTTAACAGGTCGTCGTGCCACCCTTCGGCATACGCTGCCACCATTTTTTGATGACTCTGCAGCGCCAGCTCATCCTGGGCTTCACGCGGGATCTGCCATGTTTGCGCCATCAGTTCGCAGTGCTGGCCCATGGACAAACCTGTGCGCGGTTCACCATTTCGCGGCAGTTCAGGCTTGAGATTGTGCGGGCGCAGTTGCAGCAGCGCTTTCATCTTTTCAGCGACGGTTTTGCTGCGATTGACCTGAAGCAGGATGTGCCGCAGATCTTCGTTGACCCCAATTGGCGCGTCAGACGTCGTGTCAACGCCGCCCGCGATGCCACACTCGATCTGCCTCAACGCAATTTTGTTGGCGACCAAGAGCGCCGCTTCAAGCCCGGTGCCGCACGCTTGCTGAATGTCATACGCGGGTGTTTGCGGCGACAACCTTGAACCAAGTACGCACTCGCGCGTGAGGTTGAAATCCCGCGAATGCTTGAGCACCGCGCCAGCCGCGACTTCGCCCATGCGCAGCCCATGCAGATTGAACCGCTCGATCAAACCTTCGAGCGCTGCGGTCAGCATTTCCTGATTACTGGCCGTGGCATAAGGCCCGTTGGAGCGCGCAAACGGAATGCGATTACCACCAATGATGGCGACGCGGCATGGCTGATTCATCGAAATCTCCCTTTCGTCTTCAGGATTGGCCTACGAAGCTTTGGCAGCTGACAGCGTAGGACTTATTGCAACTGCATGTGGTCCACTGATTTGAACCCCGACTCGAGGAGAGTGTTCCATGGCATCTGATCGCTACATTGACTTCGCCAACTCGGACATCGGTCGCCGACTTGTCGGGGCGGTCGGGCTTCCGGCGCCGGCGAGGCTGGAGCGTTGGCAGGCCGGACGTCTTCGCCCGGTCGAAGGTTCGTTGTTGATCAGCTCCGGTCCGCTGGCTGAACAAGTGCGCGGGTTCGCAGCGCGCATGACTGATCTGCTGTTCAGCTTTGCCGGCGATGTTCCGGGCGATAACCCATGGATCGAAGGCCAGGGCCCCAAACTCAAAGCAGTGGTGTTTGACGCCAGCACGTTCACTTATACCGATCAGCTCGCCGCGCTCAGGTCGTTCTTTCAGCCAATACTGCGCAGCCTGGATGCCAGCGCGCGCATCGTGATTCTCGGTAAAACGCCAGGCACGCTGAGCGATCCGCTCGCTGCCAGCACCCAGCAAGCCATTGAGGGCTTCACGCGATCCCTCGCCAAAGAGCTGCGCAATGGCGCCACCGCGCAATTGCTGCAGGTGGACGATGGCGCAGAGAATCAGCTCGAAGGCGCGCTGCGGTTTTTCCTGTCACCCAAAAGCGCTTACATCTCTGGCCAGGTCGTTCATTTGACTGCCTACACGGAAACAGTACAGGACTGGATTCGCCCCTTGGCAGGGCGCAAGGCATTGGTCACCGGAGCTGCACGGGGGATTGGCGCTTCCATCGCCGAGACCCTCGCCCGCGACGGCGCTCAGGTGGTGCTGCTGGACGTGCCGCAGGCCAAATCAGACCTCGAAGCACTGGCCGCACGCCTTGGCGGACAAGCCTTGGTAATGGACATTTGCGCATCCGACGCGGCTGCACAGTTGAGCGAACACGTGTCGGGCGGACTCGACATCGTGGTGCACAACGCTGGCATCACGCGTGACAAAACGCTGGCCAATATGACCGCGGACTTCTGGGACTCAGTGCTGGGTGTCAACCTCAACGCGCCGCAAGTATTGACTCAGGCGCTGCTGGACAACGGTCTGCTTCACGATCACGGCCGCATCATTTTGCTGGCTTCGATCAGCGGGTTGGCCGGTAATCGCGGGCAGACTAACTACACGACCAGCAAGGCCGGGCTGATCGGTCTGGCCCGGGCAATGGCGCCTTCTCTCAAAGAGCGCGGCATCAGCATCAACGCGGTTGCACCGGGCTTTATCGAAACACGGATGACAGCCGAAATGCCGTTCGCCGTACGCGAAGCGGGCCGTCGCCTCAGTTCCCTGGGCCAAGGCGGATTACCTCAGGACGTCGCCGAAGCTGTGGCATGGCTGAGTCAACCGGGCAGCGGTGCAGTGAGCGGGCAAGTCTTGCGGGTGTGCGGGCAAAGCATCATTGGCGCGTGATAGCACCCGGAGCAGATTCGAGTCTGTGGGAGGGAGCTTGCTCGCGATGAGGCCGGTACATTTGCCGAATATCTGTGTGCCCACCATCGAATCGCGAGCAAGCTCCCTCTCACCAGAATGGTGATCACGCTGGTGTTTGATGGGAGCTGACGAGCAACGTCAGGCTGCGAAGCGGCCCCCCTCACCCACGGGACACAGCAAACAAACGGAGAGTCGCAATGACCACACATTGGCGTTATCTGGACACTCCACCCGCGCTGCCGGGGCTATTCATGCAGGCAGCGTTGCGGCACAAAGTCACTGGCTCCCATCTGCCCGAGCAAGGCCTGCGCTGCTGGATATCGGTGGACCCTGAAAAAGTCTCGGCCTTTCGTAAAGTGTGTGGCTTCGTCCCAAGCAGTCTCCTGCCTCCTACTTATCCACATGTGCTGGCCTTTGCGCTGCAAATGAAACTGCTGACAGACAAGGACTTCCCGTTCCCGCTACTAGGGCTGGTGCATCTGCAGAACCGCATCCGGATTCGTCGTCCGCTGGGTGGCGTGATGAAGGCCCAGGTGAGCGTGCGTGTCGATCATCTCAAGCCCCACGCCAAGGGCGCGACGTTCAGCCTCATTACTCAGATCGAGGACGCGCTGGGGCTGCTATGGGAAGAGGACAGCACGATGCTCTGTCGCGGCGTGCAACCGGGCGGTGAGATCGGCAGCATTGCCGAGCCAGAGCCCTTGGCGATGAGTGAGTTGGCGACCTGGTATGCGCCGTCGGACATCGGTCGTCAGTACGCGAAGGTGAGCGGTGACTACAACCCGATTCACCTGAGTGGTGCCAGCGCCAGGCTGTTCGGATTTCCCACAGCGATGGCCCACGGGCTTTGGACAGAAAGTCGCACGCTGGCCGCACTGGATGACCATCTGCCGGACTCGAACGTCGACATCAGCGTGACGTTTCAGAAGCCCGTACGATTGCCCGGTGAGGTCACGCTATCGGCCAGTGCAGCGGGTTCGCACGGTCAGCTGAAACTTGAGGGCAAGGGCGGGATTGTGCATATGGTCGGGAGTTGGCAGCCTTCCAGTGAGTAACACGGACCTGTCGGAGATCCCCCACCGTCCAGATGTTGCGCTGTCGTCAGCGGCAGTAAATCCTGACAACTTTGTGTATCAGGAATGACTCGGGCGTTTGACTTCAGGGCTGCTGCGCAGCCAATCGCTGGCAAGCCGGGCTCCCACGCCTTCGGCAGAATAAAAATCTTGAGCCACGCTCCTACGCCCTTCGGGCAAAATTAAAATCCCGAAAACGCCGCAATCCCCTGTAGGAGCGCACGAGCAGCGCGAGGCCGCGATGGGGCGCGCAGCGGCCCTAAAACCGGACGCCTCGGTTGCACCTGAAACACCGCATTCACAGCATTCACTGCCGCTCCGCGCCAGATAGCCCGAGTGCCGCCCACTCGCTCCAACAAGACTCGCGGCAAGCACTTGCTTCCCGCCTTCATCCCCCTGAAGCTATGCGCCTTCAGGAGACGCCCATGAACCTCGACGACCTCACCCAACGCCTGCATCGCATCCGCGATAACAATGACTGGCGGCAATTCCACAGCCCGAAAAACCTGGCCATGGCCGCCAGCGTGGAAATGGCTGAGCTGGTGGAGATATTCCAGTGGAAAACTGAAGACCAGTCCCGCCAACTGCCTGACCATGAGTTGGCTCACGCTGGCCAGGAAGTGGGGGATATCGTTTTGTACCTTCTGCTGATGTGCAGCGAACTGGGGCTGGACATGAACGAAGTGGTCAACGCCAAACTGGCTGACAGCGAACGCAGGTTCAGCAAATGAGTGACCGGCATTTCGATCTTCTGGCGACGCGTTTTGCAGAAAAAATCTACGGCGGTGCCAAAGGTGCGATTCGCCTTGCCGTGTTGCAGGCCGACCTGAGCGAAAGCTTGCCGGATCGTCCCCTGCGCGTTCTGGACATTGGCGCAGGGCTGGGTCATATGTCGCTCTGGCTGGCCGAGCGCGGACATGAGGTCACGCTGGCTGAACCCGCCGGCCCGATGCTAGAAGGCGCTCGCCAGCGCTTCGTCGATGCGGGACAGACTGCGACGTTCATACAGGCGCCATGGCAGGCGCTGCCGGATATTCTGACCGAGCGTTACGACGTGGTGATCTGCCATGCGGTGCTTGAATGGCTCGCAGAGCCCTTCACGATATTGCCGGTGCTGCGTCAATTGACGGTGGACGATGGCTGGTTGTCCCTGGCGTTCTACAACCGAGACGCGCTGATCTATCGCAACTTGCTCAAAGGCCATTTCAAAAAAATGCGCCGTAACAGGATGGCTGGCGAGAAACAGAGCCTGACCCCGCAAGAACCGCTTGATCCGCGCGAATTGGCGGCGCAACTTGAGCCGTTGTGGCGAGTCGAAACCCAAAGCGGTGTCCGGGTTTTTCACGATTACATGCCGGTCGAGTTTCAGAGCAAGGTTGAACTGGCTGACCTGCTGGAAATGGAGTTGTCGCACCGCCGCCACCCGGCATTTGCAGGACTGGGACGTTATCTGCACTGGATGTGCCGACCCGTTTGAGACTGTTACTCGCGGAGACCCTCATGAAACGCCGCCTCGCCTTGCTTGCGCTCTGTCTGAGCATCACTGCCTGCCAGAGCAACAACCCTTATGTCGCCCAGTCGGCGCCCCTGCCTGCTGCGCCGCCATCTGCCCACAATGGGGTGGACATGACGGCGTACCCCGCACCGCCGCGTGACTACGGCCGCTATCGAAACTGGACCTGGGCCAACGGCCAGTTGCCACCCGGGACGACGTGGGCAGATTCCGCGCAGGTCGCCGAGGCAGTCAGCAATGGCCTGGACCAACGCGGTTTGCGTCCGTCGTCCAACCCTCAAACCGCCGACCTGCGCGTGACCGCCAGCACCCGAATGGAAACCCGAACCCGTCAGGAGCGCGACGATTATTACGACCCGTACTACGGCGGTACCGGTATGGGATATGGCGGCTATCGTCCCGGTTACGGCGGGTACGCCAGTGCCCCCATCGTGCGGACCTATCAGGTGCAGGTAATGGTGGTACAAATCAGCATGTTCGATGGCCGAAGCGGTCAGCCCGTGTGGAGCGCGAGCGCCGAAACCGGCAGCGGCGGTGATCAGTCAGAACGCGCAAAAGCGTTGCGCCAGGCGGTCCAAAGCGCCCTGACCGCCTATCCCCCTTCTTAACGTTTCGGCCGGAGACTCATCATGTTGCGCTGCCTTGTCCTTTTAAGCTTCACCCTGTTGCTGAGCGCCTGCCAGACAGACCGCGTCAGCCGTGATTTCGATGCACAGCGGGATTTCGGTGGCTACAGAACCTGGTCCTGGAAAGAGCCCGCGTTGCAATATCAACCCGATGACCCACGCATTAAAAGTGACCTGACCGAGCAGCGCATCCGCCAATCGGTGGGCGAACAGCTCGATCAACGTGGCTTGCGTCAGGCAGCGTCTGGCGCCAAAGCCGATGTGCAGGTGCAAGCGTGGCTGATCGTTGAGGACCGCCAACAGCTGGTTAGCACCAACTACGGTGGAGGGGGTTACTGGGGCAACCCATGGGGCGGTTATTGGGGCGGCCCGATCGGCACCGAAACCCGCAGCGTCGATTACAAGGTGTCGACCTTGCAGATCGACATGATCGACGGCAAAGACGGCAAGCTGGTCTGGCGCGGCAGCACCGAGCAAATCATGAACGACAGCGCCGCCAACCCCGCCGCCCGAGAACTCGCACTGCGACAGACCGTCGCCCAGATCCTCCAGCACTACCCGCCACGTTGACCAACGCTCTCTGTAGACGCGAATTCATTCGCGTGGCGTTGGATCCGGTTTAACGCTTGAGGCTCCTTCGCCAACAAGTTGGGCTCCTACAGAGGCGGCGTGCAGCAATAATCTGCAGCCGCGAATTCATTCGCGAGACGCCGGTACAGGCGATGAACCGCCGCCATCAGTCCACCACGCTGAACTCAACCCTCGCGGTCTGTCCGCTTTCGTCCAGCACGCTGAGCTGGTAACGGCCAAGCCGGGTGAACGTATGGGTGTAGCCGTCCTGATTGGCGGTGTCGCCCACCGGCGCGCCATCGATGAACCACCAGCGTCGGCCGTTTCCGCCCAGCGCCGACAATTTAAGCCGTAGCAGTTGCTGACTGCCCGCAGGCAAGCGCAGTTGATCACCTTCGCGTACGCCGACAATCGACAATGGCGCCGCCAAGCCCAGGCTTTGCGGCGGGCAGGCAGCGTCGGCTTCAGGCAAGCGCGCGTCACGCCGCTCAGCCCGCGGTAGCCACGGTTCCAGCGGAGCGGGCCACAGCGCAATGTCACGAGCCTGCGCGCCGGGGCAATTGCCGCCGACACGCAAACCCTGCGCGTTAACCCAGACTCTCTCCTGCAACCCCAGCCCCAGCGGTTGATCAGTCGCTTGCAAGGTCGGCGGCGTGGTGCCGTCCAGCGTCCAGGCAAAGCGCTGACGTCGACAGTTGGGATCACTTTTGCTCATGGGCTGCCCCAGCGGCCAGCAAATCGCCGCGACGCCGACATTGAGAGGAGCCGGCTGCACGGGCGCGACGACATTGCGCTGCGCATCACGATTGACCAGCAGATCGTGCACTTGCAGCATCAGCGGTGCCGCCGATGCCAGACCAAACTGCCCCGGCACTGGCGTACCGTCCGGGCGGCCGATCCACACGCCGATCAAAAACCTCGGCCCCACACCGATCGACCACGCATCACGAAAGCCATAACTGGTGCCGGTTTTCCACGCCAGTTGCGGGCGCTGCACCAGCTCGGCATGAGGGTCCAGATCAGGCCGCGACTGGCCGCTGAGAATTCGCCAGATGATCCACGCAGCACCAGGCGACATCATCGCGTGGTCACGCAAACGATCTTGCGGCTGTAAACGGATCTTGGCACTTCTGCCTGCCCGTGCGAACGCTGCATAGCCGCCCACCAGATCCTCAAGCCGACTGCCAGCCCCGCCGAGAATCAGCGCGAGATTGGGCTCTGCCAGAGGCGGCAGGGTCAACGGCACACCACCGTTGCGTAACTCGGCAGCAAAGCGCTTGGGACCATAGGCTTCGAGCAACTGCACCGCCGGCAGATTGAGCGACATCGACAGCGCTGAACTGGCCGACACAGCTCCGTTGAATCCAGATGAAAAATTACCCGGTCGGTAATCACCATAACGACGCGGCACGTCTTGCAGCAGCGACTCGGAGTGAATCAGCCCGGCGTCAATGGCTTTGCCGTACAGAAACGGTTTGAGGGTCGACCCTGGAGAGCGTAGCGCGCTGACCATGTCCACATGCCCGAAGCGTTTCACGTCGCCGATGTCTACTGAGCCGACATAGGCGCGGGTCGCCATGTTCTGCGCTTCGACCACCAGAATCGCAGCCGATGTCCGCTCGGGCAGGCGGGCGCGCCAACTCAGCAGCAGGTCTTCCAGACGACGTTGCAGACCGGCATCCAGCGTGGTGCGAATCAGCGGCGGGCTGCCAGGCCGATTAAGGCGCCGGGCAAGCAATGGCGCCAGGCTTGGTTCCTGTCGAGGCGCCAGCAGCAGCGGCTCTTCCAGCGCTTCATCGACCGACTTTTGCGGCCAGATACCGAATTGCGCCAGACGTCGCAGCACTTTGTCGCGAGCCACCTGCGCACGCTGCGGATGGCGGTCCGGACGCAATCGACTGGGGGCTTGCGGCAGCACCGCCAGCAACGCAGCGTCGGCGCGAGTCAACTGTTGTGGCGATTTACCCAGGTAAGCCCAACTGGCGGCGGCGACGCCCTGTAACGTGCCGCCGAACGGTGCGCGATTGAGATAAAGCCCCAGGATCTCGTCTTTCGACAGGTGCCATTCCAGTTGCGCCGTGCGCCACAACTGACGCAATTTGCCGGGCAGCGTTCGCGCATGCGGGTCCAGCAGCCGTGCCACCTGCATCGACAGCGTGCTACCGCCCGACACCACATGGCCACCGCTGAGGTTTTGCCAAGTAGCGCGCACTAACGCCATCGGGTTCACGCCGGGATGCTGGTAAAACCAGCGATCTTCGTATGTCAGCAGCGCTTCAAGGTAATAAGGCGACACCTGATTGACCGCGACCGGATAACGCCACACGCCATTGGCATCGGCAAAACGCCACAACGGCGTACCGTCCTCGGCGAGCACCACACGCGCCAGATCGTCCTTGGGCAGCGGCAACGGCCAGATTCGGTCGGCGGCCCACAGAATAATGAGCACAGCCAACAGGCCGCCAGACAGCCCGCGAAGAAGAAATCCGCGTTTCATGCCAAAGAGCCTTTATGCTTCACGGAACTCGGCATCACGAGCGATAGCCAAAGCCAGCAGTTGGCGTGTTCCACGACTCTCATCAGGAAACAGATATGCAGGTAGAAAGCTTTTTCGAATGGCTTGGCCAGGCGCTTGGGGCCGTGATCCGTTTCATCGTTGACGGGCTTAGCTGGTTGTTCAACGGGTTCACTCATGCAGGTGGCAACTTTGTCGAAGGCATGTCGCGAACCTTGGGTATGGACACTTCACTGATCAGCATCGTGGCGTTGATCATCGGCCTGATGTTGCTGTATTCGGCGGTTCGCGCCTTCATGCGCGCCTCGATCATCATGGGCATCATCTGGCTGTTTCTGGGGCTGTGGTTGCTGAGTTGGGTTATTCACTGATACGCCCATGAACCGGGAACCGGGGACAGATTAATTTACGGTGGAGCGTTGTAAATAAATCAGTCCCCTTCATCCGCGGCCCCTGCAGGAGCGAACTTGTTCGCGAGGCGGCGTGCCTGACACACCGGATCAAGCCCTCGCCGACAAGTTGGCTCCTACAGAATCGTTGCAGCTCAAATGGGTTATTTGCCCTTCACCACTAATTGCGCAGGCGCTTCACCCAAAGCCTGCCAGTTGGGGCGATACATCGACTCCACCTGCGGCGGCGGCACACGGTAGATACCGGGTGTCACAGCGCGGGCCAGGTACAGCAGATCAACCGTGTTGTAGCCCTGCAGATCAATCGCCGCCACGTAGCGGTCATCACGAAACTCCTGGTGTTTGAGCCCCGCGTTCTCCATGGACTGACGCCACTGTTTAACTGACTCGCTGGCGTCCTCAAGGCTCGCCGCGCTCTGTGCCAGGTTCTGGTTCTCGATCTCAAGACCGGCTGGCAGCAGATCAACGACCAGCGCATCCGGCACCCGCTCTTTGGATTTCACTTGCAGGTGCACCAGCACCAACTGACCGCTCTTGAGCGCGTTGAGGTTCAGCGGCTCGCCGTCCATGCCCAGATAATCCCGCTGAATACTCAGGTTCTCGCCACCCGGTGCAGGGGCCTGCACGGGATACCCCGAAATCGTCATCTGTTGGTACAAGGTGTCGGCACCGGCGTTCTGCACGGTCAATGGCGACGCCAGCACAGAGCTGTCGAGCTTAACCCCCGGTTGATCGTTGCTCAGCTCGCGGTTCTGGACACCGCTGGTCAAGGTCGCCGTCCACTTCGCTTCGGGCTTGCCCAGCAGATCGCGGCCCGCCATGAACAACGCGTTGCGCTCCTGCGTGGACAGATAACCCGCTGCCGCGACCTGATCGGACAGCGCAAACAGACGCTCCTCGACCTTGTTCTGCGCCAGCTTGTTTTCTTCGAGCAGCGACAGAATCAGTGCCTGGTCGCGCAGCGGGCTTCCGTAATCGGCCAGCCAGTCGTTGGCCTGCCGTTTGGCGGCCAGCCCGGCCATGAGCGCTTGATCGGCGCGGGGTTTGTCGCCCATTTTTTCCAGCGCAATGGACAGCTGGATCAAGGGCAGCCCTGAGCGTGCATCCGTGCGGCGATCAAACAGACTTCGCAGCGCGCCCAGCGGCGCTTGCTGGCTGCGTGACAACACCAGCCCCGCATAAGCCTGAACGGCGAAACGCGTATGTTCGGCGTTTTCGCTGTAGTTGACCTCAATCTGATTGCGCTCCTGCAAGTAACGCAGCAGCCGCTCGTTGGCCTTCTTCAGCGCATCCGGCGGCACCGCAAAGCCTTGCTCGCGCGCGCGCAGCAGGAAATCAGTGACGTAGGCCGTCAGCCAATACTCTTCCTCCCCATCGGCACCCCACAAACCGAAGCTGCCGTTGTAGCGCTGCATCCCGATCAAACGCTCGATGCCCAATTCGATCTTGCGCTTGCGCACCGCGTCGGGTTCGCCGTCCAGACCCAGTCGCTTGAGCACGGACGCATCGGCGTACAACGACGGATACAGCCCGCTCGCGGTTTGCTCAAGACAGCCATAAGGGTAAGCCTTGAGCGCCCGGATCTGCTCGCCAAGGTTTAGCGGCGGTCGGCTTGAAATAGACAACAGCGCTTCACGCCCCGCAGGTTCAAACGCTTGCAGCGCGCCCTCGGGCAACGTCCACGCCTGATCCTTGAGCACGGCCCGGTATTGCCTGAGCATTGCCGGGTACGCAGGGCGCACGCCCAACGTCCATTCACGACTGAACGGCGGCAACGTTTCACCCGGCAGTTCCAGGCCCTGCACTGTCACTTTGATTCGCCCCTGACCGAAGCCACCTTGCGCCCGCACAGGTATCTGCAAGGTGGTGCGCTGCCCTTGAGCCAGTTGGAGGGTCTTGATGTTGTCGCCATTGGTCAGGCTAAGTTGCCCTTCAGCGCTGACCTGAACACTCAGCTTTTGCGCCTTGCCGGACAGGTTCGACACATCCAGCGCCACCCGGGTCTGGTCGCCACCGGCCATGAAGCGCGGCGCTGACAGCTCGGCAATCAACGGCGCAGCCACAACGGTTTTGGCTTCGGCCATGCCGTACCGGTCATCCGTCCAGACCTGGGCCATGATCCGCAGTTCGCCATTGAAATCCGGAATATCGACACGGACTTCTCCGTTGCCTTCGCCATCGAGCTTCACCGGCACGCTTTGCAGCGCGACGATGTTCACGCTGGTCTGCGGACGTTTGCCGCCTTTGGCCAGCGCGGCATCGCCACCAAACGCCAGGCTCGCCAGACGATGCCCTCCGGCTTCGATCAACTGCCCGTAAATGTCCAGTTGATCGGCGCCGTATGCCTTGCGCCCAAACAGGCTGGCGAACGGATCAGGGGTTTTGTATTCGGTGATATTGAGGATGCCAACGTCCACGGCGGACACCAGCACGCGGGCGTTGGCCGGCACTGAACCGTCGGCGTTCCTGGCGTTGATCTTGAGGGTAAGCGGTTGCTGTGGACGCATTTTCTCAGGTGCCGTGACCGTCAGCGCCAGCTTGCGCTGCGAGCGGTCCAGCGGCACATGCAATACACCCACCGCGCGTTTGGGCGTGACATTGGCCTTGCGCTCGCCTGGCCGAATCACCAACGCGCTGATGTACAGATCGTGCCGCGCCCACGCTTTGTCCAGCGGGATATCGAACGCCTTGCCCTCGGCAGGCACGTCGACTTCCTGCCACCACAGCGGACCTTCGCTGGACTCAACCAATAGGTAGCCCTTGCCGGGCGAAGGCGGCGTGACCGTCACTTTCACTGTGTCGCCTTCGGAATACGCCGCTTTGTCCAGCGCCAGCTTGACCTGGTCCGGACGGACCGCACCGCCCTCGGCGTTGTCCTGCCACCGATAGCCTGCCCAGAACCGCACACTGCTGATCAGCCCTGTAGCCGGGTCTTCGACCTCTACACGATATGGGCCCCACTCCACCGGAAAGCTGATTTTGGCGGTCGAGTCCTTTTTGACGCTGACCGTTTCCTCGCTCAGATTGAGGAACTTCTCGTTGTAGTGATTGCTCCAGCCATCGCTGTCCGAATAACTCCAGTAGTAGTCACGGCGCTCGCGGATCAGCCGCACTTTGAGATTTTCGGCAGCGAGCTTGTGGCCTTCTCTGTCAGCCATCAGCAGTTCGAACTCGACCGGACCATCGCCATCGGTGGCTTCGCCGTCGAACAGCCCGCGCAACCCTGGCATTTGCTCGGCTGGCCACACCGGCTGAATCAAACGCCGGGTGATCGGCCGACCGCCTGACTCTTGCAGACTGGCCTGCAGGATCAGTTGCAGCGGCGAAAGCGCCTTCGCCCACTGGCTGTCGATGCTCAGCGCCAGCTCGCCGTTTGCATCGAGGGTGCTTTCTTCGATCTCCAGATCCTGGCTCAGCTCTTCTTCGGTGATCGAGCCAAACTGGTAACCCGGCAGCCCTGGCACTGCATCACGCAACGGTCGCACGTACAGTTGACCGGTCAGGCGATTGCCCGAAGCTGGCGCGCCATAGAGGTAGCGGCCGTTAATCGCAACGTCGAACGGGGCATCGGGAGCAAGCGGCGCATCGCTGCCTTTGAGTTCAAGGGCCATGCGTTCGGGCAGAAAGTCCTCAACCTGAAACTCGTACATCTGCGGCTTGCCGTCGCCCAGGTCGAACACCAATTGCCAGCGCCCGGTCGGCGCTTCGTCTGACAGCTGCAATTGATATTGGTAGAGCGCGGTGTCGTCGGCTTCCCACACGAATTTACGACTGACCTGTTCGTCCGGGCGACGCACTTCCACCGTGATCGGTTGTGGCTTGACGGTTTTGCCATCGCGGTCGCGCAGCAGGCCGTTGAGCAGCACCACTTCGCCTGGGCGATACAGGTCGCGCGGACCGAAGATGAAGAACTGCAGAAAATGGTCTTTCGGACCTGTGATGTCGAACTCGGCCAGATCGAGCGCAGAACCGTTCATACGCAGCAAACTGGTTTGCTCGCCCTGGTGCGCCAGCAGCACTTGGGCGTTAGCGGGCAGTGGCAGTTCGGCATGGCCTGCGTTGTCGGTCTTGCCCTGGCCAACCACTCGGCCCTTGTCGTCGTACAAGGCGAGATCGATGGCGCTCAGGGCTTTGCCGCCTTCGAGTGCCTGAGTGAACACGTCCAGACGATTAGCGTAACGGTGCACAGACACGCCAATGTCACTGAGGGTGAACAGCGTCGCTGGCTGCGAGTAATTGTAGGTCCCCGAAGCACGCATTACGGCCAGATACACGCCCGGCTGTTGCAAGGGCTTGAGGCCGGCAATCGGCAGCAGCACGGTTTCCCGCGTGTTGCGCGCCGGATTCAGATCGAAGCGGCCGCCGTAGACCAGATCGGCCATTGGCAGCAGCTCTTGGGATTCGTAGCTTTGCAGGCTGGATGAACCTTCCCAGGAACTGAGGAAGGCTGGAAGCGACTCCGGTTTGATGCGGAAAAACTCGACATCGACTTTGTCGACGTTCAGCGCGATGACTGGCAGGCCCTCAGCGAGGCGCGTCGGAAGCAGGCTGCCACGGCTGGCAAAACCAACGGTTGCCTGTAGATCGGCCGTTTCGAGGCGCGTGGAGTATTCAGCGGCCAGCGTGTTTTTGTTGATTGCGATAAGGCCAGCGTCGACCGTCAGCACCAGTTTGCGCTTGGGCTCAAGGTGACGCAGGCGCAGCTCCATGAGGTTGTCGGACAGCTCCCAGGCGCCATCGACCTTGCCGTTGGTGCTGTCGACGAGGTGCACTTTTTCAGCGAATTTCTGCTCGGGATCCAATGGCACGGAGAAACTCAATGACAGCGTGCTGGCGCCATCGAGCTGCACTTCCGAGACGTCGACGACCGTCAACTCACGCCCGGCGTAGCGCTGGCTCAACGCGGCAAGATCAACAGCCGGCTTGGGCTTGTTGGTCTCGACCGCAGGCGCTTGCGGGGTAGCAGCGGAAACAGGCACGGCCGCTTTGTCTGAGGTGGATGAATCGCAGGCACTCAGCAGTACCAGCGCACAAGCCAGGAACAATCCTTTGTAAAGCATGAGGCACTCATCGGCGGCAGTTCAGAAGGAGGAAGTTATAGCACCTGAATACGCTTTTTGGCGCTCGGCGAGCGGATAGACCCTGGGTTTGTGGCTTTGTTCTCAGGATTGACAGTCAGGGCCTTCGCGGGCAAGCCGCAATCGCGAAGGGTCGGGTTGTATCTCAAGCGCAATCTGCGACAGCACCACCTGTATCATCCCGCTACAATGCCGGCCTTCCCGGGAGCTTGCATGTCTGATTTTGCCAACGACTGGCGTCACCGTCCTACGCACAAACGCGTATGGGGGCTGGCGGCGCCGATGATTTTGTCGAGCGTTTCCGTGCCGCTCGTGACGCTGGTGGACAGCGCCGTGATTGGTCATCTTCCTCACGCGCATCAGCTGGGCGCTGTGGCGGTAGGTGGGACGCTTTACAGTTTTCTGGCCTGGGCCATGGGCTTTTTGCGTATGGGCACCACCGGCTTTGCTGCGCAGGCGGCGGGACGCAGCGACGGCGCCATGTTGCGCCAGATACTGCTGCAAAGCCTGCTGCTGGCACTGGGCTTTTCACTGTTGCTGGGGCTGATCGGATTGCCGTTTCTGCATCTGGCTATCCAGATGATGCAGCCCTCCGAAGACCTCAACACGCTGACCCAAACCTTCTTCCACACCCGGCTGTTCGGTCTGCCCGCAGCGCTCGCCACTTATGCGCTGGTGGGCTGGTTCCTCGGCACTCAAAACGCACGTGCCTCCCTGGCGATCTTGCTGACCACTAACCTCGTCAACATCGTCCTGAATCTCTGGTTCGTGCTGGGCCTGGACTGGGGTGTGGTCGGTTCGGCGCGCGCCTCGGTGACTGCAGAATGGCTGGGAGCGCTACTGGGTCTGGCGCTGACCCAAAAAGCACTCAGGGCCTTCCCCGGTCAGGTCGCGTGGGCCGCACTGCAACGCTGGCAGAGCTGGCGCCCTTTGCTGGCGGTCAATCGCGACATTTTCATTCGCAGTCTGGTGCTGCAATCAGTGTTTTTCCTCATCACCGTACAAGGCGCCCGACTGGGCGATGCCACGGTGGCAGCCAATGCGCTGTTGCTTAACGGGCTGCTGCTGACCGCACACGCGCTGGACGGACTCGCCCATGCCGTTGAGGCGCTGTGCGGACATGCGATTGGCAGCCACGACCGCGAGGCACTCCGGCGCTCCATGAACGTCGCGGGCGGCTGGTCGTTGATCTGCAGCCTCGTGTTCGCCGGATTTTTCCTGTGCTTCGGCCACCTGTTCATATCGATGCAAACCAACATCAAGGAGGTGCGCCAAATCGCGTTCGCGTACCTCCCATATCTGGCAGCGCTACCGTTGGTGGCAGTCTGGAGCTACTTGCTGGACGGTCTGTTCATCGGCGCCACGCGGGCGAAGGACATGCGCAACACCATGCTGCTAAACGTGGTGCTGATCGCACCGTTTGCCTGGCTGAGCATGGGTTTCGGCAATCACGGCCTGTGGCTGACCTTTCTGCTGTTCATGGCCCTGCGCGGCGCGACGCTGGGTTATGTCGCCTGGCAACTCAATCGCAGCGGTGAGTGGTTCAAGCCATAACCCGCATTTAGCAGCCTTCAACGGGCAAGGGATCAGCGGTTGCCAGACACCGACGAGACCTGCACCTGATCCTGCGCATGGATAAACGCTGCGACCTCATCCAGCACCGGCGCCAGGAAACGCAGCGGTCGTGCGAATGCGCCGACCAGCGTGCCGTGGTTGGTGCGCGAAAAGTACAGCTCCCGCACCGACACGCCTTGATCGCGCAGGCGCGTCGCCATACCACCCGTGTTGCGTGCGGGGTTGACCAGCGTGTCGTCCGTCGAAGCTATCAACAGCGCGGGGGGAGAGGCCGCACTGACGTGATTGATCGGCTGTGAATCGGGCGGCGAGTTGGGAAAGTAGAACACCGGCTTCACGTCAGGGTTCTCGATGGGCAGAAAGTCGTAGGGGCCGGCAAGACCGATCCAGCCCTTGAACGAGGAAGGCTGCATGCCCGCAGCCGCCAGCCATTCAGGATCAAGCGCCAGCATCGCCGCGTTGTAAGCCCCGGCGCTGTGACCCATCACATAAAGCTTCGACGGGTCACCGCCATATTGAGCGATGTGCTTACGCGTCCAGCCCACGGCCTGCGCGCTGTCTTCGAGCAACCCTTGATAATGCACCTGCGGATAAAGACGGTAGTCAGCCAGCACGGCAACGATTCCTCGAGACGCGAGCGCCTCTCCGACGAAGGCATAGTCGCCCCGGTCTCCGCTGTTCCAGCTGCCACCATAGAAAAACACCACCACAGGGGCATCCGGTGCGACGTGTCTGGGCGTATACACATCAAGCTTGTTGCGTGGGTCCGGACCATATGCCACACCGGATACTTGGGTGAACGTGCTCTGCGGCGTAAATGCATTGAGCATCTTCAGGGGCGAGCAGCCCATTAACAGTGTCATCAGCCAGCCGGTCACCAGGGTTTTGAGCGCCACTTTAATCATCGTCCAGTCTCGTCAAAGCGGCGCTCAACGCCAAGCCCGCTTACGATTACGACTGCCACCACGACCAATAGTTACGAGGTTTTTCCGTCATTCTGACCACCCAGGGTTGGGCTGTCTGGCGCCTGATCATTAACAGGGCCATGCGCCGTCAGCACGATAGTGGGACTGGTCAGTGTCACGTCGTCACCGCTGATCCTGACGTGACTGCCGCCAACGCTGAGGCTCAGCTCATTGGAGCTGCCGAGTTGCAGCGTGAATCCGTCGAGATGAATATGCCCGGTATCGCCCAGCACATCCTGGCGATCAAGCCGGGTGGTGACGCCGTTTTGCGCTGTAACAAACGCCTGCGTGTGGGCCATTGTCGAGGTGTCGGCGTCACAGACAACCGCCATGATTTCGGGACGGTCGGGATCGCCCTCGACAAAGCTCACCACAACTTCCATCCCGCCTTCCCATAGCCTGTCCGGCTGATCCAGCTTGCTGTCCACCGGTATCCAGCAATCGTTGTAGCGCGACCCGTCGCCTTGATCCCCCCACTCGAAACGCACCTTGATGCGACCCTCATGATCGCGCGGCACTTCGTCGAACGAGGCGCCCACCACGCGGGCTCGGTGCAGGCCAATCTTGCGCGGCTCGGAGAGCGGCTTTGCCGGCTTCAGTCCGCAGGAGGCCTGCTGACCCGAAAAGGCGTTCAGGTAGGCCGGCGCAAAAGCTCCCATCTTGAACACCGGCTGGAGACCCCAGTGCCGAACATCGGTCAGCAGCCAGGCTTGATTGCACTGAAGGTCGGGGTGTCCGGTCATCGGCAATTGCATGCCCGCGCGCACAAATGGCAACGCGCTGGCGCCCCTGATTCGCAATGCAGGACGCTGCTCACCGGCATTCTCGGGGCTGGAAGGAATGACCTCGAAGCGAGTGATTTCCCCGCGCGCCGCCTGGCTTTCGAAATGTGCAGCGGCGGTCCGGCGGGTGTGCCTCATCTCGTCACTAAAGACCAGCAAATGGTTGGCAGTGGAATGCTCGAAGTAATAAACGATGCCCTCTTGCCTGCACAGCCGCTCAAGCAGCTGCAGATCGGTTTCTCCATGCTGGGCGCAGAACGCCAGTTCCTCATACTGACGGTTCAGGTCAAAAGCGTAGTCAACCTCATGAATACCGTGCTCACGCAACACTTTGCGAATGATCGAAGCAGCCGGCATGTTCTGGAAAATCCGCTGATTGGAGCGGTGCGCAAGGGAGCCCATTCGCGGGCCGAGCGTGATCTGGTAGTGCGCAGGCCCCGGCCCGGTATTGCTGCGACCTATGTTCTGGATCTGCGCGTGAAAACCAACCCCCGGCACTTTCGAACTCAGGTACACGTCACTGAACAGACACTGCTGCACGTTCAGCTCCTGATGCAGACTCACGGCCTGCACCTCGAACAGAAACGGACGGCTGAGAGCCTCTTGGCCTTTGAAAGTCATCACGTCCAGGGAACGGGGAAAGGCAATTGAATCCAGACGAAAGTGGCAGTGATGCTCGGTGATGGACATGAATAAGACGGCCTTGGCGGTTAAGCGCGAAATGGCCGGCGATTCTGCCGCACAAGTGCCACCGCAAAGCGGCGCGAAAGAGGAATAGGACGTTGCCTACAGGACAAAAGGATTAGGCACACAAACCACAGTGAGCAGGTAAACCTACATCGCTGAAACGGTGCATCAGGGCATAAAAAAACGGGTCACAGGGACCCGTTTTCAAGACGACCTACACGGTCACGACGACAGGTAAGAAGACCGCGTCAGCCCCAGACGCAAAGCGTCGAGGAACTGGGTGCGCTCACGCGGGCTGATCTTGGCGCTGGCGACCTTGTCCCGGTAATGGGTCATCAGTTCTTCCGGCGACAAATGCACGTAACGCAGCATGTCTTCAATTGTGTCGTGGGTTTCGATGCCGGCGGAGTAAACGCTGCCATCCGGGTTCTGGTAGATGTTCACCGAGTCGGTATCACCGAACAGGTTGTGCATGTCGCCCAGGATTTCTTGATACGCGCCGACCAGGAACACGCCCAGCAGGTAGTCCTCGCCCTCGTTCAGTGCGTGCACCGGCAGACTGGTTTCGATGCTCTGCTCGTCGACGTATTGATTGATCTTGCCGTCGGAGTCACAAGTCAGGTCTTGCAGCACGGCGCGACGCAACGGCTCCTCATCCAGACGATGCAGCGGAATGATCGGCAACACCTGATCGATGGCCCAGGTATCCGGCAGGCTCTGGAACACAGAGAAGTTGCAGATGTACTTGTCGGCCAGTTTGTCGTTGAGCTCGTCGAGCACTTGGCGATGGGAGCGTTGACGCGCCTTCAGCGAATTGTGCAGGCGACGGCAAACGGCGAAATAGCACTGCTCGCCCAAGGCTTTCTCGGCCAGGGTCAGCTTGCCGTCCGAGTACTGCGTGGCGATGTCGCTCATGTAGTGCGTGGCGCGCCAGTAGGTTTCGGTGACCATTTCGATGTCGGTCGGGCCCAGCAGGTCAATTAGCCACTGCAGGGTTTCAGGCAGGCTTTCCTTGTCGGTAATTTCCGGAACTTCGTCGTTGTGACGCTCGACGTCTGTCACCTGGATCACCAGCATGGCGTGGTGCGCGGTCAGCGAGCGGCCGCTTTCAGAGAAGATGTGCGGGTGCGGCAAACCTTGAGCATCGCAGAACTCTTTGAGCATGCCGACCACGACACCGGCGTAATCGTCCATGTCGTAGTTGATCGAGCTGGCGTTGCGCGAGTGCGTACCGTCGTAGTCAACGCCCAGACCGCCACCGACGTCGATGTGATCAACCGGTAAGCCAAGGTTGCGCAGCTCGCCGTAGTAACGAATCGCTTCCTTGAAGCCGTGCTGGTAGTCGGCCAGGTTGGCGATCTGCGAGCCCATGTGAAAGTGCAGCAGACGGATGCCCTGATCGAGCCCTGCCTTGCGGAAACGCTCGACCACCGACAGCAGCTGAGCCGCGGACAGGCCGAACTTTGACTTCTCGCCCCCGGTATCCGCCCACTTGCTGGACGCAAGCGATGACAAGCGTACGCGCAGACCGATTTGCGGCGCGACCTTGAGCTCGGCGGCTTCTTCGATCACCAGCTCAACTTCGGATTCTTTCTCGATCACGATGAAGACGTTGTGACCCAGCTTCTGCCCCATCAGCGCCAGCCGGATGAACTCACGGTCCTTGTAGCCGTTGCAGACGATGGTTCCGCCCTTTGGAGCGAGCGCCAGCACGGCCATCAGCTCAGGTTTGGAACCCGCCTCCAGACCGATGGAAACGTTTTGCGTGGCAATGATGTTCTCGACCACGGCCTCTTGCTGGTTGACCTTGATCGGGTAGAGCGCGGTGTACTGGCTCTTGTAATCCAGGCGCGCAATGTTTTCGTCGAAGGCGCCAGTCAGTTGGCGAACACGGTCCTGCAGAATGTCTGGAAAACGCACGAGCAGCGGCAGAGACAAACCACTTTTACGCAGCTGATCGACCTGTTCATAAAGATCGATGGGTGAACTTGACGGCCCGTTAGGGCGGACTTCAACGCGGCCGGCTTCGTTGATTGCAAAATACCCGGCTCCCCAGTGGCGAATCCCATAGACACTGCGGCTGTCCGCCACGGTCCATTGGCTGCCATCGTCTTTGCGTGTGCGTCGTACGGACATCGAAGTCCCCTATATAAAGTCATAAAGCACGAGCCTCAGACGGCTGCGCGCAGTGTATAGAGCGGAAATGACGGTTTGGCGCCGGCTCACTGTGAGTGGTAGACCCGCTGTGCGAGCCAGAGTTTGAAACCACCCATTAAAACCGACGGTTTGAAAAAGGCATGTGAAACCGATCATTGAAACCCAAAGTGCGGTCAGAGGAATGAGATCTCATCCGCCCGATTTTTTCGCCTTGAAACCCAGTTTCACCAGTTCGGCCAGCAAGGTCTCGACATGATCGCCCTGAATCTCGATCACACCCTCCTTGAGCGCGCCACCGGTGCCACATCGCCGCTTGAGCGTGGTGGCCAGCTCTTTGAGAGCCTCTTCGGCCAGCGGCACACCGGTTACAGTGGTCACGGTCTTGCCGCCACGGCCTTTGCTTTCGCGGCGCACTCGGGCGATGCCATCTCCGGCGGGGATCAAGGTGCTTTTGCAGGTGCAGGCGTCGACGGGCTGACGGCATTCAGGACAGTGACGTCCCGCGTCGGTTGAAAATACCAGGCCACCAAGGGCGGCGAAGGAAGCGGCTTTTTTGGCCAAGGGCAATCCTCTTCTTGAGGACCAAAGATTGGCCGACGGGCGTCGACCGCGAAGCCCCACTCAGGCAGGGGCAGCGCAACTGGTCCTTGTAAACGGACCAGCCTGAAAGGTCGCGCAGTGTAACGGCAAAAACCGTTGCTGCTAAGGGTCAATATGCGCCAATTTACGCCTCATTCGCGACGTGTCCGAGGTAGCGCTTCAACGCGGCGAGGGAGTCCGGGCAATAAGGCTTTTCAAGGGTTTCGCGCAGCACTTCATCAACCGCGATAAAGCGCGCTTCCAGCACCTCTTCGGGCTGCAGCTTCAATGGCCCATCCCAGACGGCCGAGAAGACAGCACACCACAGCCTGTTATCGGGCAGGTCAAAGAAGAATTGCTCGTGTCCGGTCAGCTCAACACCGCCCACACCCAGTTCCTCTTCAAGCTCGCGCGCGGCGGACTCGGCGTAGTTCTCGTCTGCCTGCACCATCCCGCCTGCGGCAACATCCCAGTAGCCCGGATAAATCGCCTTGCTAAGCGTGCGGCGATGAACGCACAACTCGCCAGCGGAATTGAACAGCAGGATATAAGTGCCACGCCCGATAAGGCCGCGCTCGCGTAGCTCGGCTCGGGGCATCGAGCCCAGCAGTTGATCGTTGCGATCGACCCATGCGATCTGCTCGGCATCGGAGGCGGCGCGGTGCGCGGCCTCCTGCTTGGAAACGGCCATCTGTCAGCCTTGCGACAACAGTTGACGCAGATCGATGACCGCTGCGTTGGCGCGCGACAGGTAATTAGCCATGACCAGCGAGTGGTTAGCCAACACACCAAACGGGCTGCCGTTGAGAATCATCGGGCTCCACATCGGCTCTTGCGACGCTTCAAGCTCGCGAATGATCTGACGCACGCTCACGGTCGCGTTCTTCTTCGCCAGCACGTCAGCAAAATCGACCTCGATGGCTCGCAGCAAATGGGACAGCGCCCATGCCTGACCACGCGCTTCGTAGAAGACGTTGTCGATCTGCATCCACGGTGTTTCAACGATCTCTTCGTCGACCTGCGGCACTTCACCCGGTCTGACGGTCACGGTGGACTGCGCCTCGGTCTTCAGGGTGCTGTTGAGTTTGACCCGGCCTACGCTGGCAGACAGACGCTGAGACAATGAACCCAGACGGGTACCGACGTCGCCCAGCCAGTTGTTCAGGTTGTCGGCGCGGGTGTAGAACAGCGCGCCCTTCTGGTTCGGATCCGACAACCGTGCCTGATAGCGGCTCAGTGCCGTAATGCCGTCGCGATACTGCGATTCGCTCGATGGCAGAATCCAGCTTTTGTTATCGAAGTTGAACAGCGGCTCGGCACGGGCCAGATCGCCATCCTCAGCGGATTGTGACTGCGAACGGGCAAAATCCTTGCGCAGTGCACGGCTTAGGTCACGCACTTGCACCAACACGCCGTATTCCCAGCTCGGAATGTTGTCCAGCCACAGGCCAGGCGGGAAACGGTCGTTGGAGAGATAGCCGCCGCGTTTGTCGAGCAACGTACCGGCCACGGTCTTGAGGGTTTCGACGGTGGTGTAACCAATCACCATCTGCTTGCCTTCGCGCTCGGCGGCAGCCTGGGCCTGCTGCTGAACCGGGAACAATGGCGGCTCGCTGCTCCACCACCAACCGAGGACAATGGTCACGATCAGATAAATACCGACCAGAACCCCAAGCGCCTTGCTGAACAGCAGGCCACCCAGGTAACCGCGGCTCCTCGCCGTCGATGTCGACGAGGTGTCAACACGTGCATCCGCGCTGCCCGCGCGTTTCTTCCAATCCAGCATGGCCTTGTCCTTTCAATCGCAGAATTCAGTGCTTCTGACCGCAACCTTACAGCAAGGTGCGTTTCGCAGGAACGCGACAACGGGTCCATTTACGTAACCGGCAATTCAACCGACGCCATGACGCCGAAGCGGTATCCGTGCCGATAACCGGGCTTAGGGCTGGCCCCGATGCACCTTCGCATCATCGACATCAATTTTTTGGCAAACATGGCGCGCGCCTTGCTGGACTTGTTGGAAACTGGAAGCGAAAAACCGCTAAAAAATGATGAATAAGTCCCCTGCGGTGCACAAGTGCATGGGAAGTAGTGCTAGCATAGCGCCATCATTTATATCGGGGTTTCCCCTATAAGTAGCCAGGACATGACCGAGCAAGAAGATCCGAGCCGCGACCGCCTGAAGCACCACTTCGCGCAGCGTGTCATTCATCAAGCCCGCCAGATACTTGAGGTATGGCAGCGCTTGCAGCAAAGCGAGTGGTCAGCGGCGGACATGGTCGAGCTCACTGAGGCCAATACGCGTCTTTTGCGTTTTGCCGAGCGGTTCGAACAGGCCGAGCATGCACAACTGGCGCGCAGCATTCAGCACTCGCTTGAAGAGGTTGAGGCCAATCGCGGCCGTCTGAGCAGCGCACTTATCACTGACCTCAATCGGTTGATGCAACGGCTGTCACGCACAGGCCTGCGTCATGGTGATCGTCTTGAACAGATTGCCCTGCCGCCGCTGAGAAAGCCCATCTACGTGATGCTTCAGGATAACGAGCGTAGCGAGCGCCTGGCCAAGCAACTGGAGTTTTTCGGTCTGGGGGCACAATCGCTCGGCAACACCCAGGCGTTTCATTCGCAACTTGCCCAGCGCCTTCCTGCCGCCGTTGTCATGGATGTGGATTTCGAAGGCCCGGGGCATGGCCTCAAGCTGGCCATGCAAATGCAGGAAGGCCTTGAGCAAAAACTGCCGCTGCTTTTTTTCAGCCATCAGGAAACTGACACGCCCACTCGCCTCGCTGCCGTGCGTGCGGGGGGCGAGGAGTTTTTGACCGGTACGCTGGAAGCGTCCAGCCTGCTGGAGAAAATCGAAGTCCTGACACGTGTCGCGCAATACGAGCCCTATAAAGTGCTGATCATCGACGACTCGCGCGCGCAAGCCACGCACACCGAGCGTTTGCTAAACAGCGCAGGCATCGTCACGCGTACCTTGTTCGACCCGATTCAAACCATGGCGGAGCTGGCGGATTTTCAGCCGGATCTGATCATCCTCGACATGTATATGCCGGGTTGCACGGGCACCGAGCTTGCAAAAGTGATCCGCCACAACGATCGCTACGTCAGTGTGCCGATCATTTATCTGTCGGCAGAGGACGATCTGGACAAGCAACTGGATGCGATGAGCGAAGGTGGCGATGATTTTCTGACCAAGCCGATAAAGCCTCGTCACTTGATCACTACCGTGCGCAATCGAGCCGCCAGGGCACGTAATCTCAAGGCGCGGATGGTTCGCGACAGCCTGACGGGGCTTTACAACCACACGCACATTCTTCAACTGCTCGAAGATTGCAGCTTTCGAGCACGCCGCGAAAACAAGCCAGTCAGCTTTGCCATGCTGGACATCGATCACTTCAAAAGGGTCAACGATAGCCACGGCCATCCCATGGGCGACCGGGTGATCAAAAGCCTGTCGTTGTTTCTCAAGCAACGCCTGCGAAAAAGCGACTACATAGGGCGTTACGGTGGCGAGGAGTTTGCAGTAGTCATGCCGGACACAGATATCGAGGCGGCCTTTACTGTGCTGGACGAAATCCGTCGCCGCTTTGCCGAGATTCATTACCCGGCGCAACCTGTAGATCTGTTCTGTACGTTTAGTGCGGGCGTGGTTGAGCTTGGCCCGAACGACGATGCCTTGATGCTCGCCTCTCACGCCGATAATGCGCTGTACCGCGCCAAGCATGCCGGCCGCAATCAGGTGCATGCGCAACGCGATGAAGCGTGCGCCCCGGCGAAATCACTCAGGGCTCATACGGTGTTGTAACGCCGGTTTTCAGGCGAAGTGTCGAAATGGGCCCCGATCCGAAACAACCGCTGACAACCGTGCCTCCTGCATGCTCGGAAACACTCCGCTATCATGCGCGAACTTTCGAGATGCGAGACCGCCATGCGCCGCCTGCTTTGTTTGCTGTTGTTGATCCTTGCCTTGCCCGCGACGGGGGCCAGCCTGCTGGACAGTCGCCCCAACGCAACGCTGGGCGGATCGACGGTCGACAACAGCAAGGAGTTCTTGCCGGTCCGTCAGGCCTTTCAGTTGAACCTGATCGACACCACGCCTGAGTCGATCAAGCTGCGATTCGTTGCCACCGAAGGCTATTACCTCTATCGCCACCGCTTTCAATTTCGTACCGAGCCAGCGGACATCGGCCTGGGAGCTGCGCAGTTACCTGAGGGTGAGAAGAAGCACGACGAGTATTTCGGGGACGTCGAGGTCTACCACGGCATTCTCGATATTGATCTGCCGCGCAAACCGGGCGACAACCGCGCATTCACGCTGGTCGTGACGTATCAGGGCTGCGCCGACAAAGGTTTGTGCTACCCGCCCGAAACCGAGCGCCTGAATATAGAAGGCGCTGCATCTTCCGTTACACCCACAACCTCGCCAGCCCCGGCGCCTGCGTCTTTCACCTGGAAAGAGCTGGCGTTGTTTTTTCTCGCGGGCATCGGCCTGACATTCACCCCTTGTGTGTTGCCCATGCTGCCAATCCTCTCCGGCGTGGTGCTGCGTGGTCAGGTTGGCGGCCTTCGCGGCTTCTCCTTGTCACTCGCCTATGTGCTGCCGATGGCAGTCTGTTTCGCGGTGCTCGGCGCTTTGATGGGTATGTTCGGCGCTAGCCTCAATTTGCAGGCGCGCCTGCAATCAGCCTGGGTATTGGTGCCGTTTGCGCTGTTCTTTGTGGTGTTCGCAGTCGCCATGTTCGGGTTGTTCGAGCTGCGCCTGCCACAAGCAATCAGCAATCGTCTGGACCGCATCGCCGGCAACGCCCAAGGCGGATCGTTATGGGGTGCGGCGGTATTGGGCGTAGTCTCCAGCCTGCTGGTTTCGCCTTGCGTGTCGGCACCGCTGGCGGGGGCTTTGCTGTACATCAGCGCAAGCGGCGACGCCATCGGTGGCTCACTCAAACTGTTCGCACTCGGATTGGGTATGGGCGCCCCGCTGGTTCTGGTTGCAACCGGCGGCGCGGCCTGGCTTCCGAAAAGCGGCCCTTGGCTGGTAACCGTCAAAAACGCCATCGGCGTGTTGCTGCTGGGGTTGGCGATCGGCCTGCTCAGCCGGGTGATTCCAGGCCCTGTCACGCTGCTATTGATCGGGCTACTGTCGGCTGGCGTGGCGATTTTCCTCGGCTCGCTGGAGTTCACGGCAAAAACCCCACGCCAGCGCCTGGCGCAACTGTCCGGCCTGTTTTTAATGGTTTACGCGCTGGCCTGCTGGTACGGCGCGCTCAGCGGACAAGGCGACCCGTTGCAACCGCTAGGTCGCGCTCAAGCAACGTTGACTGCAAACACCTCCGCCGTTGCCACACCTTCGCAGTGGCAAACCGTCAGCACGGCGGCGCAACTCGATAACGCACTCAACGATGCAAAGAACGCGGGCCAGCCCCTGTTGCTCGACTTTTACGCGGACTGGTGCATCAGCTGCAAAGTCATCGAGCATGAAGTGCTGCCCGATCCGCAGATCGTCGCTCAGCTTAAGGGCTACCGGCTCATTCGCTTCGATATGACCGACAGCAACGACGAACAACGGGCAAAGCTTGATCACTACAAGCTGTTTGGCCCTCCTGCACTGCTGTTCTTCGGAAAAGACGGGAACGAGCTGACAAATGTGCGTGTCGTCGGCGAAATCGACGTGGAAGGGTTCGCAGAGCGGCTAAATAGAGCTAATGACCAAATTTAGCACCCTAGTCACAAATTTTTCGCGAACATCGGTCATCGTGCTGGCTATTGCGTGCAACTGGACAGCCGATTGCAGTTTCCGGCATAGTCGCAGCGCACTGAATGCCAGAGGCTGACATCCGGGCACGCGATAGGCTCAAAACAAGGAACAAACGATGGCGACTTTTCTGGTTCTTCATGGACCTAACCTGAACCTGCTGGGCACCCGGGAACCCGGGATCTACGGCGCGATCACGTTGGCCCAGATCAATCAGGACCTGGAGCAGCGCGCGCGGGATGCGGGCCACCATCTGATGTACCTGCAAAGCAACGCCGAGTACGAGTTGATCGACCGTATCCACGCAGCACGCGATGAAGGCGTGGATTTCATTCTGATCAATCCGGCGGCTTTTACGCACACCAGCGTTGCAATACGTGACGCGCTGCTGGGAGTGAGCATCCCATTCATCGAAGTGCACCTGTCCAACGTGCACAAACGCGAACCTTTCCGCCATCACTCCTACTTTTCAGATGTTGCTGTAGGCGTGATCTGCGGCCTTGGCGCCAGCGGATACCGACTGGCCCTGGAGGCCGCCCTGGAACAATTGGCCATAAGTTCGAAGGCATGACCGGTAAAGCCCGACGCTGAACCGCACAGCCCGAACCGGCTGCCAAATACCCCTGACCGACCCCTGGGAGTTGATGATTGATGGATATCCGTAAAGTCAAAAAACTGATCGAACTGCTGGAAGAGTCCGGCATCGATGAACTGGAAATCCGTGAAGGCGAAGAGTCCGTTCGGATCAGCCGTCACAGCAAAACCCCCGCACAACAGTATTACGCACCTGCCCCGATGGCCGCTCCGGTTGCCGCCCCTGCACCGGTTGCTGCCGCCGCTGAAGCACCGTCCGCTCCGAAACTCAACGGCACTGTCGTCAAGTCGCCGATGGTCGGTACGTTCTACCGCACCCCGGCTCCGACTTCGCCTGCATTCGTTGAAGTTGGCCAGACCGTCAAGAAAGGCGACACCATTTGCATCGTTGAAGCGATGAAAATGATGAACCACATCGAAGCGGAGGTCAGCGGCGTGATCGAATCCATCCTGGTAGAAAACGGTCAGCCGGTTGAGTATGACCAGCCGCTGTTCACCATCGTTTGAACCGGGGAGAGCCTGCGATGTTGGAAAAAGTCCTGATCGCCAACCGCGGCGAGATTGCGTTGCGCATCCTGCGTGCCTGTAAAGAACTGGGCATCAAGACCGTCGCGGTCCATTCCACGGCTGACCGCGAGTTGATGCACCTGGGTCTGGCAGATGAAACCGTCTGTATCGGCCCGGCACCTGCCAATCTGTCCTACCTGAACATTCCGGCGATCATCTCGGCTGCCGAGTTGACCGGTGCCACGGCTATTCACCCAGGCTATGGTTTCCTGGCTGAAAACGCCGACTTCGCCGAGCAGGTCGAGAAATCCGGTTTTGCTTTCATCGGCCCGAAAGCTGACACCATCCGCCTCATGGGCGACAAGGTGTCTGCCAAGGACGCGATGAAACGCGCCAACGTGCCGACCGTTCCGGGTTCTGACGGCCCACTGCCGGAAGACGAAGAAACCGCGTTGCGCATCGGCCGTGAAGTCGGCTATCCGGTGATCATCAAGGCCGCTGGTGGCGGTGGTGGTCGCGGCATGCGCGTCGTGCACAAGGAAGAAGACCTGATCGAAGCGGCCAAGCAGACCCGCGCTGAAGCGGCTGCCTGGTTCAGCAACCCGATGGTCTATCTGGAAAAATACCTGACCGACCCGCGTCACGTGGAAGTTCAGGTTATTTCTGATGGCCAGGGTCAGGCGATTCATCTGGGCGACCGCGATTGCTCGCTGCAACGTCGTCATCAGAAGGTTCTGGAAGAAGCACCGGCACCGTTCATCGACGAACAAGCCCGCAAGGATGTGTTCGCAGCGTGCGTCAAAGCATGCGTGGATATCGGCTATCGCGGTGCTGGCACTTTCGAGTTCCTGTACGAGAATGGCCGCTTCTACTTCATTGAGATGAACACCCGCGTTCAGGTTGAGCATCCGGTTTCGGAAATGGTCACCGGCATCGACATCGTCAAGGAGATGCTGAGCATCGCCGCTGGCAACAAGCTGTCGTTCACTCAGGATGACGTGGTCATTCACGGTCACTCGCTGGAATGTCGGATCAACGCTGAAGACCCGAAAACCTTCATGCCGAGCCCGGGCAAGGTCAAGCATTTCCACGCACCAGGCGGCAACGGCGTTCGCGTCGATTCGCACCTGTACAGCGGTTATTCAGTTCCGCCGAACTACGATTCGTTGATCGGCAAACTGATCACCTGGGGCAAGGATCGCGACGAAGCCATGGCCCGTATGCGCAATGCACTGGATGAAATCGTGGTAGACGGGATCAAGACCAATATCCCGCTGCACCGTGATCTGACTCGCGATGCAGAATTCTGCAAAGGCGGCGTCAACATCCACTACCTGGAACATAAACTGGCTGACGAGAAACACTGATTCAGCCGTTGATGTTGCAGAACGACAAAGCCGCTTTCGAGCGGCTTTGTCGTTTGTGGGCCTCCCCCGTCGAACTGTAGGAGCGTACGAGCAACGCGAGGCCGCGATCGGCTGCAAAGCAGTCGTAGAAATATCGGACTCCCCATTTTTGCCAGCGCTGCGCACTGGATCGCGGGCAAGCGCGCACCTACAGGTCAAGCGGGCGCTTTGTTGTTCTTCACGAAACCCGTAAACTTGCCGGTCTTTCGCGGCCTTGCGCCGCCAATCCATTTTCAATTCGAAGGTAATCCGCCATGCCTTGGCTGCAAGTCCGTCTCGCCATCAGCCCAGAACAAGCCGAAACCTACGAAGACGCATTTCTTGAAGTTGGCGCCGTGTCCGTGACCTTCATGGACGCTGAAGATCAACCCATCTTCGAACCCGAACTCAACACCACGCCGCTGTGGTCGCACACACACTTGCTCGCCCTGTTCGAAGCGGACGCCGACGCCGACCAGGTGCTCGCTCACCTGAAGCTGCTGACCGGCGCAGAGCTGCCTGAACACATGCATGAAGTGATCGAAGATCAGGACTGGGAGCGCAGCTGGATGGATGGCTTCCAGCCGATGCGCTTCGGTCAGCGCCTGTGGATTGTGCCGAGCTGGCACGCAGCGCCGGAGCCGGACGCGGTCAACCTGCTGCTTGATCCGGGCCTGGCATTTGGCACTGGCACGCACCCGACTACAGCGCTGTGCCTGGAGTGGCTGGACGGACAGGATCTCAAGGACTGCAACGTGCTGGATTTCGGTTGCGGCTCAGGGATTCTGGCGATTGCCGCCCTGTTGCTCGGCGCCAAAGAGGCCGTCGGTACCGACATCGATGTCCAGGCCCTGGAAGCTTCGCGCGATAACGCCGGTCGCAACAACATCGCGGCCGAGAGTTTTCCGCTGTACCTTCCTCAAGACTTGCCGAACCAGCCAGCCGATGTGCTGGTGGCGAACATTTTGGCCGGCCCTCTGGTGTCGCTTGCACCGCAACTTGCAAGCCTGGTGAAACAGGGCGGTCGTCTGGCGCTGTCAGGCATTCTCTCAGAACAGGGTGATGAGGTAGCCGCCGCCTATGCCGAGACCTTCGTGCTCGATCCGATCGCCAATCGCGACGGCTGGGTCCGCATTACAGGGCGTCGCCGTTAATGGCCCACAGCGTAGTCAATAACCATAAGGCGCTAGCGTGAACCCCCGGATACCCGCATGACCGACAGTTTCGTTACCCAGTGTCCGCACTGCCAGACCAGTTTTCGTGTCAGCCACGCCCAATTGAGCGTGGCTCGCGGCGTGGTGCGTTGCGGCTCATGCCTCCAGGTGTTCAACGCGGCGAAACAACTATTGGAACAACGGGCATCCGATACTCAAACACCTGCACCTTCGACACCCACTGTTGAAACCGCACCGCCTGCCGCACTGCCCGCAACACTTCCAGTGCTGGCAGAAGCACAGCCCGCGCACCCGACCCAGGCACCCGCACTTCCAGACGTCATCGTGCCGCCCACCGCGCTGGTTACTCAACCCGCGCCACGGCAACTGGACGTCGATAGCCTTGACCTGGATGATCTGGATGTCGAGCTGGCGCGACTGGAGCAGCGAGAGATCCAGTTGCCTGAATCGTTTGGGCGGGCGGGCAACCGGCGCGACGTCGATCACGTCGAGTCCATGAGTGCACATCGCGGCGATCCCGCGCACGAGGACTGGAACGAAGACCTGGCCAACGATGACGTCGATCATCTCCCGCAGTTGCATGCCAAAGTTATCGACCCGCGCGAAGACGATGCACGACTCGACACACCGTTCGAATCCGACGACGCTGACCTGCATACGCGTGATGATCACCGCACTGAACCTTCCTTCTCCTCCAGGCTAGACGACCTGGACGACGAGCCCGCGAACCCGCGTCCGTTCTTGGACCGAGAGCTGGACGATGAACACAACATCAACCCCGGCCACAGTTTTGGTCACGCCCGCGACACCGACGAGGCATTCGAGCGCAAGGGGGAACGCCGCGAACGCTTCTCCGCGCTGGAAGGTGACGATGCGCATCGTGAGCATCAGGACGATGATGATCTCGCCCGGCGGACCAAGCGCAGTCGCAGTCGCAACCGCAATGAGCCCGGCCTGCGTGACGAGGCCCTGCTCGACCTGATGGACGATCCCCTGCAACTGGACTGGCAAAAGCCCAAGCCGCGCTGGGGCCGTCGAATGCTGTGGTTACTGTTGGTGCTGGTTGCCTTGGGCGCCCTCGCCGGCCAGTACGTCTGGTATCACTTCGAGGAACTTGCCCGCCAGGATCAGTACCGCCCTATCCTCCAGGAACTCTGCCCTCAACTGGGTTGCAAGGTGCCGTCCAAGGTCGACATCAAGCTGCTCAAAAGCAGCAATCTGGTGGTGCGCAGTCATCCTGAGTTTCAGGGCGCGCTGGTGGTGGATGCGATTATTTACAACCGCGCCTCGTTTTCTCAACCGTTCCCGTTGCTGGAATTGCGTTTCGCTGACACGGGCGGTCAGCTCATCGCCAGCCGTAGCTTCAAACCGGCCGAGTACCTGAGCGGTGAACTGGCCGGCAAGGAAGAAATGCCGCCGCAAACGCCTATTCATATCGCGCTCGACATCCTCGATCCAGGTACGAAAGCGGTGAATTACAGCTTGAGTTTTCGCTCGCCAGAGTGACGGTAAAACCTGAAAAGGCACAGTGGCGCGCACTGCAATGCAGCACGCCATTGACGAAAACGCGGCGGCAGGTTCATGACAATGCGCGGCACAACCAAACTGTTTGTGATAAGCCGTCAACTGTTCAGATTTTATCCAATTCAGCCTTTATCCAGTCATCGAGAGCGGGTATCATGCCCACCCTTTTTCATACTCTGGGTCCCGTCTGAATTGCTGTTGAAGCATATTTTGGACCAGGCCCCGTGATTCGGCCCCACAACAGGCACACCCTATGTCGGCGGTACGCATCGGCCCATATACATTGCAAAACGGCTTGATCCTCGCCCCGATGGCAGGAGTCACAGACCAGCCATTCCGCCAGCTTTGCCGCCGACTCGGCGCAGGCCTGGTGGTTTCGGAAATGGTCACCAGTGACATGAGCCTGTGGAACAGCCGCAAGTCGCGGCTGCGCATGATCCACGAAGGTGATCCCGAGCCGCGCTCGGTGCAGATCGCCGGTGGGGATCCGCAAATGCTCGCAGACGCGGCACGCGCAAACGTTGAGTTTGGCGCACAGATTATCGACATCAACATGGGCTGCCCGGCAAAGAAGGTCTGCAACAAGGCCGCGGGCTCTGCGTTGTTGAAGGATGAACAGTTAGTGACCGAAATCCTGCAGGCCGTCGTTGGCGCAGTCGATGTGCCGGTCACGCTGAAGATTCGCACCGGCTGGGACAGGGCGAACAAAAACGGTCTCACGGTCGCGAAAATCGCCGAGCAAGCCGGAATCACGGCGCTGGCGGTCCATGGCCGGACACGTGCAGATCTCTACACCGGTGAAGCGGAGTACGACACGATTGCTGCCATCAAACAGGCAGTGTCGATTCCTGTATTTGCCAATGGCGATATCGATTCACCCGAAAAGGCGCGGTACGTGCTGCAGGCAACCGGTGCCGATGGACTGTTGATTGGTCGGGCCGCCCAAGGGCGACCGTGGATTTTTCGTGAGATAGAACACTACCTGCGCACCGGGGAAAAACTCCCTGCGCCGCAGCTCAGTGAAGTGGAACGCATTCTGCTAGAGCATCTGGCCGCGCTTCATACTTTCTATGGTGACGTGCTGGGCGTGCGCATTGCGCGCAAGCATGTCGGCTGGTATCTCGCAACCTTGCCGGGCGCCAAGGAGTTTCGTGCCCAGTTCAATCGTTTGGAAGAGACGGAAGCACAGTGCGCCAACGTTCGGGAATTCTTTCTTGAACGAGAAAAAAGCCCTGATGCAGGGCACGAACAAGAGGTGGCCGCATGACGATGATGACAGAGACTTTAGTGAGTGGAACGACACCTGTGAGCGACAACGTCAATTTGAAACAGCACCTCAATACGCCGAGCGAAGAGGGTCAAACCTTGCGCGGCAGCGTTGAGAAGGCGCTGCATAATTATTTCGCTCACCTTGAAGGTGCCGCCGTCACTGACGTCTACAACCTGGTGCTGTCGGAAGTCGAAGCCCCGCTGCTCGAGTGCGTGATGAACTACGTCAAGGGCAACCAGACCAAGGCCTCCGAGCTGCTCGGGCTGAACCGCGGCACCCTGCGCAAGAAACTCAAGCAGTACGACCTGCTGTAAGCATTTAAAACAGAAAAGCGACCTCACTTCATTGCGGTCGTTTTTTTTGCTGACCCTTTTGCTTTTGATGGAAGTTGAGATGACCGACCAGACTACCCGCCTGCCGATCCGCCGCGCGTTGATCAGCGTTTCCGACAAGACCGGGATCCTTGAATTTGCACGCGAACTCGAAGCCATGGGCGTCGAAATCCTCTCTACGGGTGGCACGTTCAAACTGCTCAAGGACAACGGCGTTGCTGCGGTAGAAGTGGCGGATTACACCGGTTTTGCGGAAATGATGGACGGCCGGGTCAAGACCCTGCACCCCAAGATCCACGGCGGAATCCTTGGCCGTCGTGGCATCGACGACGCCATCATGAGCGAGCACGGCATCAAGCCGATTGATCTGGTTGCGGTCAATCTCTACCCTTTCGAAGCCACCGTTTCCAAGCCCGGTTGCGACCTGCCGACCGCCATTGAAAACATCGACATTGGCGGGCCGACCATGGTCCGCTCCGCCGCGAAAAACCACAAAGATGTGGCCATCGTGGTCAACGCTGGCGACTACACCAAAGTGTTGGAAAGCCTAAAGGCAGGCGGCCTGACCTACGCTCAGCGTTTCGACCTGATGCTCAAGGCGTTCGAGCACACCGCAGCCTACGACGGCATGATCGCCAACTATCTGGGCAGCGTTGACCAAACCGTCGACACCCTGAGCACCGAAGGCCGCAGCGAGTTTCCGCGCACCTTCAACAGCCAGTTCATCAAGACGCAGGAAATGCGCTACGGCGAGAACCCGCACCAGAGCGCGGCGTTCTACGTTGAAGCCAAGCCAGCGGAAATCGGTATCGCCACCGCCACTCAGTTGCAGGGCAAAGAGCTGTCATTCAACAACGTGGCCGATACCGACGCCGCCCTTGAATGCGTAAAAAGCTTCGTCAAGCCAGCCTGCGTCATTGTCAAGCACGCCAACCCTTGCGGCGTGGCCGTTGCCCTGGATGCCGAAGGCGGCATTCGTCAGGCTTACGAACTGGCTTACGCCACCGACAGTGAGTCGGCCTTTGGCGGGATCATTGCCTTCAACCGTGAACTGGACGTTGAGACGGCCAAAGCCATCGTCGAGCGTCAGTTCGTTGAAGTCATCATTGCGCCGAGCGTGAGCGCCGACGCTCAGGCTGTCATCGCCAGCAAAGCAAACGTGCGCCTGTTGATTACCGGCCAATGGGCTGCAGAACGTGGTGCGGCGTGGGACTACAAACGCGTCAACGGCGGACTGTTGGTACAGAGCCGCGATATCGGCATGATCACCGCCGATGACTTGAAAGTCGTGACTCAGCGCGCACCCAGCGAGCAGGAAATTCACGACCTGATCTTCGCCTGGAAAGTCGCCAAATACGTCAAATCCAACGCCATCGTCTACGCCAGGAATCGTCAGACCATCGGTGTCGGCGCAGGCCAGATGAGCCGGGTCAACTCGGCGCGCATAGCAGCAATCAAGGCAGAGCACGCAGGTTTGCAGGTGCAGGGCGCGGTTATGGCGTCAGACGCTTTCTTCCCGTTCCGTGACGGCATCGACAACGCTGCCAAGGTAGGGATTACCGCAGTCATCCAGCCAGGCGGCTCGATGCGTGACAGCGAAGTGATTGCAGCGGCAGATGAAGCCGGCATCGCGATGGTGTTCACAGGTATGCGCCATTTCCGGCACTGAATGCAGCTATAAGTCTCAAGCTGTAAGCGGCAAGAAAAAGCAGACGGGTGTCGCACTTTCTTGCCACTGCAGCTTTAAAAATTCAAAGCCGTGAGCCGCAGTTGAAAGCCGCACGATCCGCTTTTACTTGCTGCTTGTAGCTTACAGCTTCTCCGAAGGAGTCTGATTTGAACGTATTGATCATTGGCAGCGGCGGCCGTGAACACGCTCTGGCGTGGAAGGTTGCACAGGACCCACGCGTACAGAAGGTGTTTGTTGCGCCCGGCAACGCTGGCTCGGCCACGGAAGCGAAGTGTGAAAACGTTGATATCGACGTGCTGGCACTGGAGCAACTGGCTGACTTCGCCGAAAAGAACGTTTCCCTCACTATCGTTGGCCCGGAAGTGCCGTTGGTGGCTGGCGTGGTTGATCTGTTCCGCGCTCGTGGCCTGGACTGCTTCGGTCCAACCGCCGCCGCCGCGCAGCTCGAAGGTTCCAAAGCCTTCACCAAGGATTTCCTCGCCCGGCACAAGATTCCGACTGCCGATTACCAGAACTTCACCGAGATCGAGCCTGCACTGGCTTACCTGCGCGACAAAGGCGCACCGATCGTGATCAAGGCTGACGGTCTGGCAGCGGGCAAAGGCGTGATCGTCGCCATGACATTGTCTGAGGCCGAAGACGCGGTCCGCGACATGCTCGCGGGCAATGCATTCGGTGATGCCGGTTCTCGCGTAGTGATCGAGGAATTTCTCGACGGCGAAGAAGCCAGTTTCATCGTCATGGTCGACGGCAAGAATGTGCTGCCAATGGCGACCAGCCAGGACCACAAGCGCGTTGGCGACGGCGACAGCGGCCCGAATACTGGCGGCATGGGGGCTTACTCCCCGGCTCCGGTGGTGACTGCCGAAGTCCATCAGCGGGTCATGGATCTGGTGATATGGCCGACCGTCCGGGGTATGGCTGAGGAAGGCAACATTTATACCGGCTTCCTCTATGCTGGTCTCATGATCGACAAGGCCGGGAACCCGAAGGTTATTGAATTCAACTGCCGCTTTGGCGATCCTGAAACCCAGCCAGTCATGCTGCGTCTGCAGTCGAGCCTGGTTTTGTTGATCGAAGCTGCGCTCGCGCAGGCGCTGGACAAAGTGGAGGCACAATGGGACCCGCGTCCGAGCCTGGGCATCGTGCTTGCAGCGGGCGGCTACCCTGGGGATTACGCCAAGGGCGCGGTGATTGGCGGGCTGGATGCAGCGGCCGCCTTGCCCGGTAAAGTGTTCCACGCAGGCACCTCTCTCAAGGACGGTCAGGTCGTGACCTCGGGTGGTCGCGTGTTGTGCGCCACCGCATTGGGCGACAGCGTCAGCGATGCGCAAAAACAGGCGTATGCACTGGCTTCGAAGATTGAATGGGAAGGTTGTTTCTACCGCACCGACATTGGCTATCGCGCCATTGCCCGTGAAACCGGCGAAAACCTGGGGTAAACCTGAGTCAGGCTGGTTTTTGCGGTCCAGACCAGCCTGAACATCCAGTGCCGCCCAGAGTTAAATAGCCTCATTCATGAAGGGATTTCGCCGTGCGCTGGCTCAGGATTGCCACAGGATTGATCGTCACACTGCTGACTTTGCTCTGCACGCCCATGGCGAGCGCCGAAGTCAGTGCAGGATGGTCGACGCTCGTCGACGATCAGGCAAACCTTCAGCTCAGTGACGTTCGCTCATCCCATTATGAAACCCAGTTCAGCCCCGTCGAACTCGATAAGGTGCGAGCGGCTGGCCGCGATGCGGCGCTGTGGCTGCACTATCAGCTACAGCCTGCCGGCCACGAACAGCTGTTGCGTATCTTTGCGCCGGACCTGGCCACCGTTGACATGTATGTGCTCGACGGCCAAAACCTCATCGATCACTCGCGCACCGGCAACGATATCCCTCGCACTGATCAACCCTTGCCCTCGGTTGATTTCCTGCTGCCGATACCGCAAAGCGAACGCCCGCTCGATATTTTTCTAAGGCTCAAATCCGAGCAGGAACTGCGCCCCAACATCACGCTGCAATCCGCCATTTCAGCCGCAGCCGACGAACGTCAGCCGCTGGTGCTCGGCCTGTTCTTCGGTGCGCTGGCGATGTTGATCCTGCAAAACCTCATCCGTTTTGCACAAGTTCGTTCGATCAGCAGCCTGTGGCTCGCCGCCTGTGAGGCGTTTCTGGGCTTGAGCGCGATGCTGTTGCTCAACCTCCAGGCACCCTGGCTTATCCGCTGGCACCTGGCACAAACACCGAGCGCGCACATCGCACTGTTGATAGCGGCGGCAACAGGGCTGCTGTTCGCTCATTGCTTCTTCGTGCAGCGCGGCGTCGAAACGCTGAACCGCTTGCTCATGGCCGTGCTACTGATCGTAGGGTTCGGCGGATTGCTGGTGTTGTTCGTCGACACGCTGCCGCTCAACGTCCTGACCTTTTTGCTGGTCGCCAGCACCGTGCTGACCATCACGCTGGTGTCCATCTACCACCTGCAAAAAGGCTACGCGCCGGCACGCCCGTTCGTGATCTCGATGATCGTTTTCAACCTCGGTTGTCTGGTGGTCCTCCCTGCGCTGCTTTGGCTGACGAGCATCCCCGCGCAACCGCTGATTATCGGTCTGCTGGGGATCTTCTGTATGTGCGGGCTGCTGATGAGCGTCGCCCTGAGCGAACGTCATCGCAGCATCACCGAAGACAATTTCAGCATCAGTCGTGAACTTGCAGCGAGCACTGCCGAGATCAACGCGAAGGCCGAGTTCCTGGCAAAAATCAGTCATGAAATCCGTACCCCCATGAACGGCGTACTGGGCATGACCGAGTTGCTGCTGGGAACGCCCCTGTCGGTCAAACAGCGCGACTACGTGCAGACCATCCACAGCGCCGGCAATGAGCTACTGACGCTGATCAACGAAATTCTCGACATCTCCAAGCTGGAGTCCGGGCAGATCGAACTCGACGATGTGCAGTTCGACTTGAACGCAATGATCGAAGACTGCCTCAGTATTTTCCGCGCCAAGGCCGAACAGCAGAGCGTGGAACTGATCAGCTTCATCCAGCCGCAGGTGCCGCGAGTCATCAGCGGTGACCCCACTCGCTTGCGCCAGACGCTGCTGAGCCTGTTGGAAAACGCTCTCAGGAAGACCGACGAAGGCGAGATCCTGCTAGTGGTTGCGCTGGACTCCCGCGGCGGCAAACCGCGCCTGCGCATCGCCGTGCAAGACAGCGGCACGCCCCTGACCGGCAAAGAACGTGATGCCTTACTGCACGCTGAACTGCACAGCAAGAACTTCCTGGCAGCGAGTAAAGTCGGCGGCCACCTTGGGCTGGTGATCGCGCGGCAACTGATCCTGTTGATGAACGGGGAATTCGGTATTCAGAACGGCAGTAATCAGGGCAGCACGTTGTGGCTGAGCCTGCCGCTGGACCCGGACCGCCTTGAGCAACCAACCGCAGACCTTGACGGGCCGCTCCAGGGCGCACGGGTGCTGGTGGTCGATGACAACGACACATGCCGCAAAGTGCTGGTGCAGCAATGCAGCGCCTGGGGTTTAAATGTCAGTGCCGTGCCGTCCGGCAAAGAAGCGCTGGCATTGCTGCGGACCAAAGCGCATCTGCGCGATTATTTCGACATCGTCCTGCTCGACCAGAACATGCCCGGCATGACCGGCATGCAGCTCGCAGCGAAGATCAAGGAAGACCCGAGCCTCAATCACGACATCCTCCTGATCATGCTGACCGGGATCAGCAATGCGCCGAGCAAAGTCATTGCACGCAACGCCGGCATCAAGCGCATCCTCGCCAAGCCAGTGGCCGGCTACACACTCAAGACAACGCTCGCAGACGAACTGAATCAGCGCAACAAGGGGCAGGCGCCCTACCTGCCTATGCCGCTCATTAATTCGGAAATCGATGTACCCAGCGATTTCCGCATTCTGGTAGCAGAAGACAACAGCATCTCCACCAAGGTGATTCGCGGGATGCTGGGCAAACTCAATCTTCAGCCAGACACCGCCAGCAACGGCGAGGAAGCGCTGCGGGCCATGAAAGCGCAACGTTACGATCTGGTGCTGATGGATTGCGAAATGCCGATTCTCGACGGGTTCTCGGCTACCCAGCAACTGCGCGCATGGGAGGTTGGTAACCAGCGGGTGCGAACGCCGGTGGTGGCATTGACCGCGCACATTCTGACCGAGCACAAGGACCGCGCCCGTCAATCGGGCATGGACGGTCACATGGCCAAACCTGTCGAACTTTCTCAGCTGCGTGAGCTGGTCGAACACTGGGTTGAGCAGCGAGCGATCAGTCAGGCCAACGCCGAAGCGGCTGATCGGGATCGTTACCAGCAAAACTGACAGGTCAACGGCTGGCATCGCCTGATAGACTCCGCGACGTCCTTAATTGCCGCGCAGGCTCAAACCATGCTCCACGTGTTGTTCAGCGTTTATTTGAAGATGCTGGTGCTGTATAGCCCGTTTTTCGTGCTGTCGTGCTTCATCAGCCTGACGCGTGGTTACTCACGCAAAGAACGCCGTCACCTGGCCTGGAAGGTGGCGCTCGCCACACTGATCTCCAGTGTTTTGCTGTATCTGTTCGGCCGGGTGATTTTCAGTGTGTTCGGCATTACTGCCGACGCCTTTCGAATCGGCGCCGGCAGCGTGCTGTTCATCTCTGCGTTGGGAATGGCCCAAGGCAAGTCCGGCATACAAACCGATAACGTCCAGCAGGACGTGACCATCGTGCCGCTGACCATCCCGCTGACCGTCGGCCCCGGAACCATCGGTGCGCTATTGGTGATGGGCGTCAGCCAACCCCATTGGGACGACAAGCTCACCGCGATAGTGAGCATTGCGCTCGCCAGCCTGACTGTCGGCGTGGTGCTCTACCTGTCCAACAGCATCGAGCGCATTCTGGGCGACCAGGGACTGCAGATCGTCAGCCGCCTGATGGGATTATTCGTATGTGCGCTTGCTGCGCAGATAATTTTCACCGGGATCAAGGGCTATCTGGTGCCGTGAGCGGCCAAGACGCTTCACAACTGAATGATCTCGATGGTTTTCAAGGAATTTTCGGAGAGGTAACTGCGGATTTTGTCCCGGTAAGGCGCATATCCCTGCGCCGTAAACCTGAAGGACGCGCCGTTCGGCCGTATCGTCATCTCTCCGGTGAGGGCATGCCAAAAGAAAAACGCATCGCTGACGGCAGTGGTGGTCATGTGCAGCCCGCACACCATTATCGTGACCCCACCCCGGTCGTCCATCTGACACGGTACGACCTGAAAACTCTCGGACCGCCCTGCGCTGAACCATGAATCAAAAAATATTTTTGCATGGTCACTTGCCAGCAGTATGTCCAGCGAAGTGCGCATCAACGCCCGAAGCTCAGGCGATGTAGCGCGTCCCGAGATCTGTTGGGGAACGCTCTGCAAATCACGCAGGCGCTTGATCACAAGCCGGATGGGATCGATAGCGCCGGTCAGCACGCCGCCTTTCTGAAGGATTATTCGCTGATACTGCTCGATCCACAGCCGCCATTGGGCGCGTTTTTCGTGCTTCTTGTCGGCTGAAAGCTGTGCATACATCAGGCAATCCAGGATGTCATCGCGCAGTGCCCGTGGAACGTCGTCACTGAATGACAGCACACCGTCGCCGATCAAAAATGTGTCGTTACTGGCCATAGGCAGCCTCCCACAAGGCACGGGTCAAAGCCTGACGCCGGCCCGCCAGCGCCCTGGTAACCTGGGCACGGTTACGGCTGAACGGTTTCTCCTGCAACTGCAGCGCATAAAATGTCAGCTGGACGCTCCCTGAAACCTGAAGCGACGCAGCCGGCTGGAACAGGAAGTCCGGGGGCAGCGGCAACTGACTGGTGAAGTTGACACCCGCGAGAAACAGCGACGAATCAGGGCCGACAAAACCCAACTGCATGGAAACGTGAGTACTGCTAGGTGCATCGCATCCATCGTCTGGGTTCGGTAGTGAGCACGCCTTGGTCAAAGCAGGTACAGATTGCAGCACCTGATCGGCGTAAAGCCGGACCGCTGGCTGATCGGGCGCGCTCATGTAACAAGCTGCCGACAAGGCTTGCGCGCAAGTGATTGCACCGGCAGGCATGAACGCCGGCAGGTCTGCCAGGATCCAGTCCCACAAAGTAACGGCTTCAGGGCTGGCAGGTGTCTGCAGCGTGCTCGTATCGCTATTCAGCTTCCAGCCGAACGCCACGATCGCTCTTACGAACGTGTCGTCCCAACCATCAAACTCAGTGAACCGTGAGTGTTTTTTCGAGGCGGCAAGTTGCATGTACAACATGGAATTTACGACGTCGTCTTTATGGAGCAGCGTACAGACGGCGGGGACGAATAACAGACAACCTGCGCATACCAGCGCTTCATCTTTTCCTTGATGCATAAAATTCTTCCTTGGGATGCATGAAGTGGCGGGGGCGCGAGGCCCCCGACCACTTTTAAATCTCGAATTCTTCAATAGCCTCTATACCGCGATCACTCAGTTTCTTTTGAACGGCATCCCTGAGCGTCCCGTATTGACGCGAATTGAGGACAACTCCATTGCCCTCCTTATAGGTTTCGACGTCAGACTTGTTCCACTCCCAAAACAAAACATTGGTCACATCGGAACGCGTCTCGAAGCTGACAGCACCTACTACCACTGTGACGGTACCGTCCTGACTTTCGTTGCAGGTCACGATGCGCACGCTGCCACCGCGATTCTGCCTGGCGTGACGCTCAAACAGGCGCAGCGGTTTTTCACTGGTTTTGAGCGCGCTGACAGTATCCGTAGCCACTTTGATCATGGCACCGGCAGTTGTTAACGGCAGTGTGGCGGCAGAGAGCACCGAGCTGATGATGTCCAGACCGGCCTGCTCCATGGTGAAGCGGGTACTGCTGGAGACAACTTGTTCATAGTTCCAGTTGGTAGAAATCCAGCCGAGCACCGTCAGCACTTCGATGTACTTGGCGTACCACTGCACCCTGTGGTTTTTTTGATTGAATGCTTTGTTCGCCACCAGCGATGCGAACAGCAAACTGTCCATGATGTCTTCTTTGCTCTCGCGAGCCATGCCTTCAGTGAAGGCAACGATGTTGCCCTCGACCACCGCCCCTGCCGCCCGGAGTTCATCTTCGGATGGATCGAGCGCCGCCCGTGCAAGCGTCGAGCGTCTTACACGCACCGATGGAGCATCAACATCGTCAAACTGCTCGTCGGCCAGTTCATGTGACTCAATGAAGCGCAGGCGTTCTTCGTGATTCATATCTACTGCGTGATTCATTTTTTAATCCCTTAATTAGATGTCCGTCTTGGACAATCCAGAGACTAACGAACCCTGCGGACTGCTGCCGAGCGCACTCATAAGCGGGATATCAAGCTACTCACGCAAAAGCAGCCGGCGATATTTGATTGAGTAAAAATCCAGGAAGCTCGAAGTTCGCTGCGCATCCCGTAAAAGTAAGCGCTTGGGAATATTCGGTTCGGGTGACTGAATACGTACTACAAAGTCCGTGGATGCAAAGACCAGGCTTCATCCAGAGCCGGGAAGTTATTCCCGCATCACCGAGACCTGAAAGCGTTGCGCTTTCAGGTGTTTCTCGGTTAGCCCGCAGATATATCCGACATGCCTTAAGGCTCAGCCTGTAGGTTTCACGCCATACCACCTGGGCGTGTACACCCACTGACTGCCATCTGCGCGATCAAAAGCGGCAGTCAAGGACGAACCAATCAGGACCATGGTGCGCATGTCCACTTGCTCCGGGGCCAAGTCGCCCAGTGTAATAACCCGAAGCGTCTGGCCTGGCCGCCCGATGTCGCGCCCAAGCGTCACAACGGTTTCAGGACGGCGATGCTGACGCACAATCTCCAGCGCCCGCCCCAGTTGCCAAGGGCGTGAACGGGAAATCGGGTTGTAGAACGCCAGCGCCAGGTCTGCCTGACACGCAAGGTCCAGACGCTTTTCGATGATATCCCACGGTTTGAGGTTGTCTGACAGCGACATCACGCAGAAATCGTGCCCCAAGGGCGCACCGGCCTGAGCCGCAGTGGCCAGCGAGGCGGAAACCCCGGGCAGGATTTCCAGTTCCACCTGATGCCAGTCGGGATTGTCCGAATCATGCAGCGCTTCCAGCACCGCAGCTGCCATGGCAAATACGCCGGGGTCGCCGGATGACACCACCACCACCGAGCGCCCTTGCGCCGCCAACTCAAAGGCATGGCGGGCGCGCAGCATCTCTTCACGGTTATCCGTGCAATGCAGCACCTGATCGCCGCGAAACGGCCCGGCCATCCGCACGTAGGTTTCGTATCCGAGTACATCGTTGGCCCGAGCCAATTCGGCCTTGACCGCTGGGATCATGAAGTCTGTAGCTCCCGGCCCCATGCCCACAACCGCAAGCCGCCCTCGCCCACGTCCCATCTGCTGGACATCGAGCGGTGCAGACGCCACGGCAATCGCAATGCCTTCAGCGATACAGATTGGCGGCAGCAGTTGGGGCAGAACTCGCTGAGCCATTTCGCTCACATCAGACGCCCCGTCGACAAACCGTAACGGCACGCCCAGTTGGGCGGCGGCCGCCTGCAACGCCGGATTGGCCATTTCGCTGTCGACCGCGATCAGGCACGCCAGCGACTGCACGGCAATTCGCGCATCGTGCAAGGCCGAACGCACTGCGCTCGCCAGCTCGGGCACTGCCGGGTTCACGGCCACCAGCACATTGCGCGGGTAGATCAGCAGTTCATGCGGCGAAGGCTCGCGCGAAGCGCTACCGACATGAATCGCCAGGTGCGCATGCTCGTCCTCAGGCAGTTGTGCCTGATCAAGCCAAGGCGCCTCTCCTTCGATACGAACGCTTTGGCCGGACAGTAAATCCGACACAAAGCGTTTGCCCAGCGCCAGGTCGCCCAATGCATAACCTGCCGGTGGATTAAGCAGGCAGGTGCCGAAACGCAGCTCGCCGCTGGTGGTGATGGCGGCTGAGACCTCAAGGCACGCGGCAATGTCGCGGGCCATGACGTTGACACCACCCAGACCACCGAGCAACGGAACCACCGCGCTGCCGTCTTCAGCAACGGCGAGCACGGGGGGGTCGGCACCCTTTTCGAGCAACAGCGGGGCCAGGGTACGAATCACAATACCGGCCGCGCACAGCGCAATGATCGGAGTGTCCTGTTGATACAGCTGGCGCATCGTCGCGCCAAATTCGTCATAGCTGTGGTCTGCGCCTTCGACACGTCCGGCGAGTCCATGGATCGATGCGTCGGGGTACAGCACTTGAATTCGCTGCGCCGTGGCCAGCGCCCCATTGCCCAGAATGACGATGGCAGGCGCTTTGTCGGGAGACACGCTCATCAGCCCTGCCACCGTTCGCCGGGTACGATGATCAGCGAGAAATAAGGTGACGACATCGGGTCGACCTCAGCCAACGGCACGATCTTCTGGTTGGACATAGTCGCGCGCTCGACGTACAGCGCGCGCTCGGCAAGCCCGGTTTCGACAAGCACCTGACGCACCTTCGGCAAATTACGGCCCAGTTTCATGATGACGGCAGCATCCGCATCCACCAGCTTGCGCTTGAGCTCTTCGGCTGACAGCACGCCAGACAGCACTGACAGGCTCTGATTGCGGTACACCAGCGGCGCACCCAATACCGACGCGCCACCCAGCATGGAGCACACGCCGGGTATCACTTGCGCTTCGTACTGCTCGGCGAGCCGGTCGTGCAGGTACATATAAGAGCCGTAGAACATCGGATCGCCTTCGCAGATCACCGCCACATCACGCCCGGCATCCAGATGCGCGGCGACATCGGCGCTGCACCTGTCGTAGAACTCGCTGATCACCTGCTCATAGGACATTGGTGCCGGCAGCGCCTCAGTGGTCACCGGATACACCATTGGCAACAGCGTCTGCGCAGTCTGCAAGTGCCCCTCGATGATGCCGAAGGCATTGCCCTTCTTGCCCTTGGCGACGAAGTACGCCACCACGGGCGACTCACGCAGCAAGCGCAGCGCCTTGACGGTGATCAGTTCCGGATCGCCGGGGCCGACGCCCAGGCCGATCAAGCGACCGCGAGCCTGCATCATTCGACCTCCGTTGCCAGTGCATTGACGGCGGCCGCTGCCATGGCGCTGCCGCCCAGACGACCCTGCATGATCACGTACGGCACGCCACGGCTGTCGGCGGCGAGCATGTCCTTGGACTCTGCAGCACCGACGAAGCCCACCGGGAACCCGAGAATCAACGCGGGTTTTGGCGCGCCTGCGTCGAGCATCTCCAACAGATAGAACAGGGCCGTCGGCGCATTACCGATCACCACCACGCTGCCTTCCAGGTGCGGGCGCCACAACTCCAGCGCGGCCGCGGAACGCGTATTGCCCAGCTCGCGGGCCAGGTCCGGAACGCTGCTGTCTCTTAACGTGCAGATCACTTGATTGTTGGCCAGCAGACGCGTGCGGGTCACGCCCTCGGAGACCATGCGCGCGTCACACAGGATTGGCGCACCGGCCGCCAGCGCATCGCGTCCGGCTTTTCCGGCGCCGGGCGAGAAACGCAGGCCCTCAATAGCGTCGACCATGCCGCAGGCATGAATCACCCGGACCGCGAGTTTTTCCAGGTCCGCCGGGATCGTGTCGAGTCTGGCTTCAGCACGAATGATCGCGAAGGAGTTGCGATAAATCTCCTGCCCATCGCGAATGTAATCAATCATCGGTGTTGCTCCGTGAGTCGGCGTTCAACTGCGCGCCGACTGCTTCAATAGTGAGGTCACGCCCACGCAGCTCGCCGAAACCCGGCTGGTCTGCGTCGCGAAAATAGAGGTTGTAACAGCCGCTTCCAACGGCCAGCAACGTCACCGGCGCGGTATGCGCAGCAGCACACGAGCGGATGCAGCCCGATAAGTGAACCGGGCGGCTTTGCGTCAGCAGGTCGGCCAGCTTTCGTGCATCGGCCTTGGTGTCGGCCAGGCCTTTTACACACGCGGCAGAACCCGTGCAGGCAATCAATTGCGACAACGGTTGCTCAACCGTCGTGATCAAGCCCGCGTCCCGCAAGCCATCAAGCACGTGCGTGGCGTGATCGAGAGCAACGTTGCGCAGCATCAGGCTTTGCCATGGCGTCATCGACAACGTGCCGTCGCCAAACTGCACGGCGAGATTTGCCGCCTTCGCCAACATGGACGGATCGAGACGGCCCAAAGGCACTGCCGCGCCGACTGCCACACGCCCCGGTTCGGCCTGTTGATAAATGCCGACGTGCCGGTTGGACGGGTTTGATCGACGACGACGCGTGGTAATGGCTGAATCGGCTCGAAGCGTGGCTTTCAATTTGGCTGGCAGCTTTTGAAGAAATGTCTGTATCGACATTTCAGCCAGCAGATGGCGCATACGGGTCTGTTCAGGCGGCGCTGATACCAGGAAAACCTCAAGCACTGAAATCACCAGTGCGTGCGCCTGATCCATTGGCACCGCCGCAATTGGCGAGTCATCCGCCGGACAGCCGGCCAGTCCAAACGCCATCAGCGTTTCGCCTTCACAGCGCATTGCCGATAGCCACAAATCATGGGGATGTTCGAGCATCGCCAGCCCTTCGCCACCGTCCAGCGATAGCGCAAATTTGGGCGACAGCTCATGAAAGCCGGGGTGATTCTCCAGAGAGTCCAGAATGCTTCGCGCCAGCGGTCGTGTGTCGCATAACTGCTGCGGGTCAACGCCAGCGGTCGGGCTGAGCATCAGATTGCGCACGTCATCGCTGGCCGGATTGCTCGGCCCGAGGCCTGCGTCGAGCAGCATCGCAATCAAACCCTGGTGATCAGCCCCGATCCCGCGAATCTGCAGATTGCAGCGATTGGTCGCCTCGATCACTCCGCCTGCGTAAAGCGCGGCCGCATCGGCCACCGCATGTGCCTGGGCAGCCGTGATCACCCCGCCCGGCAGTTTGATCCGGCAGATCCCGCCATCCATCGCCGGGACGATACGCAACAACCCCGGACAGGCCGAGGGGCGTAAAGGCGTTGAACGCGGGCGAGCGGAAAGCGGCTCGGACAATGGATCACCTGATTAGAGGGGGTCGGGTAAAGGGCAAGGCCTTTGCGCCTTGCGGGGCGGGTATTATGCCTGCTTTGTGAGCGGGCATGAAAACCACCGATCCCGGAAAGCAACGCTGCGGGCTTAAGAACAGGGCCCATCGTTTTCCGTGGGCATCCTGTTGGACCGAGCGCGCCACCTGCCAAAGGTAGGAACCGGAGACGGCGCTTTCCGGACTTCTCCTACAACCTCGGATGCCCTCTGCGTCATTGATGTGTCTTGCATTCATGCACCCTACCCGCAGCGACTTCTCTGCTCGCTGCACACCCGTGTTTTAGCGTCGCTCCGCTCAAGTAGCCACTGTTATGGAAATCACAAGGCGTCCATACGGCCGCTGACTTTCTGCTTTGCGCAGAAGCTTGAGCAACGGCCTCACTGGCGCACCGTTAATAGGACGGTGCCGCTCACACTTGCTCAACATTCGGCAACGACACGGACGTAAACGGTAAACAAGGATTGAGCTCAATGGCCAAAGGATATTTCATTCGCATAGGCGACCGGACCACGTGTGGCGGGGTCGTCTTGCACGCGGATAAACGCAACACGCTGATGGGTAACGCCCGTGCCTGCGAAGGTGATCCGGTGACCTGCGGCGTAGATGGCAAAACCTACTGGATTCAGGGCGGCATTTTCTACATCAAAAGCTTTGGGAAGCGGGTTGCTGGAACGCTCGATAGTACAAGCGCCTGCTCTTGCCGAGCCGAATTCACACCTTCCATCAAAACCGCTACCTATGAACATAGAGTGGAAAGCAGGCAGATCATCTTGGCGATGGCACCAAGCCTGGTCCCGACACCTCAGCCAGCGACCGACCAGACACGCGTCGCCAAGAACATGTTTGCAGACACCGAGGTAGAAGAGGAGGAGGAAGAGGTCGAACAGGAGCAGTTGATTACCCTGCGGATCGGGGTGTTCTTTGATGGCACAGGCAATAACCAGGCGAACAGCGAGAGCGTCGCTGGCTGTATGGCTCGCGACGTGAATTTGCAGGATGTGGCCGAGGAAGTTCGCAAATACTGTGAGGCCCATGGCTACGACAGTGAAGGCAGTACACCGGACGACAGTTATGGCAATGACGCCAGCAATATCGCTCGGCTGTATGACCTGTACATAGATCAGGCGGAAGACATTCTATCGGCTGACGCTGGTAAAGCATCGATGAAGGTTTATCTGGAGGGCGTTGGCACTGTAAGTGGTGGCAAGGATGTGTTGTATGGACAAGCCACAGGGCGCTGGGCCACCGGAGTACTAGCGCGGGTTGAACAAAGCCCGGGGTTGATCGTGAACCGGCTGAATTCGTTCATCGACAATAACGCCGGAGTGAAAATCAAAAACATCGAAGTCGACGTTTTCGGATTCAGTCGGGGTGCAGCGGCTGCCCGGCACTTTGCGAATGACCTACGCAAAGGCGCAAACAGCCTGTTGGCGAAAGCATTGCCTGCTAACTCGCCAATGATGCATGACGGATTCAACTGGCAGGTTCAGCGCGACGTAATCATCAACTTCATTGGTTTGTTCGATACGGTGGCGGGAATTGTGTCGCCATTGGTAGGTGACTTCAGCGCGGGTGACGCCCGCACTTCTGGAATTGACCTGCCATTGCCCGCCAGCGCTGCACGTAAAATCGTGCAACTGGTGGCTCGAGATGAACATCGCTTGAATTACTCACTGACCCGCACTGGAAACGACATCGTGCTGCCGGGGGCGCATTCTGATATCGGAGGTGGCTACCTGCCTCGGTCTCGCGAGCGATTGCTGCTCAGCAAACCGTTGAACAGTCTTGAGCGAATTGATCTTGCCAATGAGCGTGCGAACTCCGTCATTCAGATGCGGCGAAACCCTGAGGCATACCTTCGGTTGCTAACAGCGCATGGAGTCGAGACGACACTGGAAGTCTGGTCGGTTGATCAGCCTCACCTTCGCTCTGACTTGCAGAAGGAAAAGCGCGTGTATGTGGCCGCAAGCGTGGATCGACAAGTAGACGGGGACCTGTCCAAAGTCTATCTCAGGGTTATGCGAGAGTTAGGACTTCGAAATCAAGTGCCATTCAAAAAAATTGCTGACGTGCCCACACTTGCTTTACCGAAAGATCTGGAGCCGATCGCAGAAAAAATCCAGGCATATGCCTTGGGTGAATCCAGCACGCTAAACCTGACCAAGTCGGAAGGAGCCCTTCTGTTCCAGCGCTATATCCATCTGTCCGCCAGCTGGAACGCCGTAAAAACCTGGAAGAACAGCGATTTGGGCATCATGTTCATCAATCGACCTGCTGACAACTACCAGCGAGTGATGCACCCCAATGAGTAAATTTCCAAGGCTATTCAAGGCTGCCCTGATACTGCTGCTTGGTGGTGTCGGTAGCGGATACGGATCCGAGCTGCCTTACGATTCATGGCGACTGGGTTTCTTCGCTCCCAACTACATGGAAGTGTGGATTGAAACAGCGGACGTGGTGGACATCAATGACCGCTGGTTCAAGAGGGCCGGAAGTGGGGTCGTATCACTCCAGACCCCGCCAAACCTCAAAGGTAACCCACGAGGCTGGCCCAAAAAGCCAGGTGCAGGAGCAGGCAAACAGGTGACAGGCGCAGACCTGCCGCGCTTTGTCTATGTGCGCTGGCAATCACTGGCCGAACCTCAAACCTATTTCGCTTATGTCGAAATCCCCGAGGCGACCCGGGCAGCGATGATCAAGGGCGAAAAGACCTATTGCCGGGGCACTGGCAAATGGATAACCGACTACCGGGATAACCTCGCAATGGGTCTCGCTCCGGGCGGCGTCGTCAAAACCTGGATAAAGGGAAGTTGCCTGCACGCCATTGAGGTCAGCCGGGTCCAGGGAAAGGTGGTGAAAGAAGGGCCATCACTCGGGAAAAATAACGGCCGCTACGCATTGCCGCTGGAACCGGAGTCCAAAGCCTACATCGACAAGTTCGGCATTCCCTACGGCTCTTGGTAATGGAAAACGTCAAATTTCCTTACGGCGACCGGGCTTGCCGGCAATAACGCCAACGGACACTTACTGCCGGGCGACGGGGTATCATGCGTATTTTTCGCAGACGGGGGAAAGCCGGTCTGTCGGAAGTTCGATTTGAGGAAAGTGCATGTCGCCGTGGCTGACAGTCGTGGGAATCGGTGAAGACGGCTACAAGGGGCTGGGTAAGAACGCACGTCACGCGCTGCTCAAGGCGCAGCAGGTGTTCGGCAGTTCACGTCAGTTGGCCTTGCTGCCCCCATGCATTCAGGCCCAGCGTCTTCAGTGGCCGAGTCCGTTTTCATTGAGCCCGGTGCTTGAGCAGCGCGGCTTACCGACGTGCGTCCTGGCCAGTGGCGACCCGATGCTGTTTGGTGTCGGCGTCAGCCTGACGCGGCACGTGCCGCTTGAAGAAATGCTCGTGCATCCTGCGCCTTCTTCGTTTTCGCTGGCGGCTGCGCGCATGGGCTGGGCGTTGCAAGACGTGGTCACGTTGTCTGTCGTCGCCCGCCCGCTGGCTGCGCTGAATGCCCAGTTCCATCATGGCCTGCGACTGCTGGTGTTGAGCAATGACGGCAGCAGCCCGGCTGCCATCGCCGGTTTGCTGCGTGAGCGTGGTTTTGGCCCGAGCCGCATGACCGTGCTGGAGCATCTGGGCGCAGACGCCGAACGGCGCGTCGATGGCATCGCCAATGAGTGGCCGGACGCCGACATTGCCGCGCTGAACCTTGTCGCGATTGACTGCCGTGCGGCCCCCGATGCGCTGCGTCTTTCGACCCTTGCCGGTCTGCCGGACGAAGCTTTCATGCATGACGGGCAACTGACCAAACGCGATGTGCGCGCCATCACCCTCGCGCGTCTGGCACCCAGGCCCGGCGAATTGCTGTGGGATGTCGGCGCCGGCTGCGGCTCGATCGGCATTGAATGGATGCGCGCCCATCCCACCTGCCGCGCGTTGGCGGTAGAAGCTGATGCAGGGCGCCAGCAATTGATCGAAGTCAATCGTGATGCGTTGGGCGTGCCGGGCCTGCAACTTGTGCGTGGGAGCGCGCCGCAGGCATTGACGGGTCTTGAGCAACCGGACGCGATTTTCATCGGAGGCGGCGTTACCCGACCCGGCGTGCTGGAAACCTGCTGGCAGCACCTGCGCCCGGGCGGCCGCCTGATTGCCAATGCCGTGACGCTGCAAAGCGAGGCGACACTGGTCAATTGGCGCGAACAACACGGCGGCGAACTGACACGTATCCACCTCGCCCACGCCAAACCGCTGGGTGACTTCGATACCTGGCGGCAGGCATTGCCAATCACGTTGCTGGAGGCGATCAAACCCTGATGCGCGAAGAAACCGCCGAACAACCTGCGCCACTGCGCAGCGGATTGACGACAGGCAGTTGCGTCACGGCAACCAGCCTTGCGGCCGCACGTCTGTTGCTCGGTGGCGAGGCCAGCGATGCTGTGCAGATCGTGCTGCCCAAGGGCAAGCAGGTGCCAATGCGGCTGGAGTTTTGCCGCTTGCTGGCCGAGGGTGCAGAGGCCGGTACGATCAAGGATGCGGGCGATGACCCGGATGTCACCCATGGCGCGCTGGTGTTCAGTCAAGTCAGGCTGATGGCGGAAACAGGGGTGAAGTTTTTCGCGGGCCCCGGTGTAGGAACCGTTACCCGACCGGGCTTGGTATTGGCCGTTGGGGAGCCAGCCATAAACCCTGTACCGCGAAAAATGATCATCGAACACCTGAGTCGTCTGGCGGAGGAGTTCAACTATCAAGGCGGCTTTGAAGTGACCGCTTGCGTTGAAAACGGCGGCGAACTTGCGCTCAAGACCATGAACCCGCGACTGGGCATCCTCGGCGGGCTGTCGATCCTCGGCACCAGCGGCATTGTCCGGCCCTTCTCTTGCGCAGCATATATCGCCTCGATTCACCAAGGCATCGACGTCGCCAGAACCAACGGTTATGTGCACATCGCCGCCTGCACCGGCAACGCCAGCGAAGACACCATGCGCAATTTATACGGCATACCGGACATTGCCCTGATCGAAATGGGCGACTTTGTCGGCGCCGTGCTCAAGCATTTGCGCAAAGTACCGGTCGATAAACTCAGCCTGTGCGGTGGTTTCGGCAAGATCAGCAAGCTGGCCGCCGGGCACATGGATTTGCACAGCCGTCACTCCAGCATCGATCTGCCGCAATTGGCGAAATGGGCTGCTGATGCTGGGGCCGATGCCGCCCTGCAACAGGCCATCTGCGAGGCCAACACCAGCCAGCAGGCACTGGCAATGGCCGCTGCGCAAGGGATTGGATTGGGCGACGCCGTTTGCCAGCACGCGCTGAATTTTGCCCGAAGCATTGTGCCTATACAGGTGCAGGTGGAGGTTTTCGCCATTGATAGACAGGGTGGCATTGTCGGCCGTGCGGGGGTTTGCGAATGAAACGTTTGTTGCTATTGGGTGGCGTGACCGAGGCGCTTGCGATGGCCCGGCAATTGGGGCCGAACCATATTTACAGCCTGGCCGGTGTGGGTCGGGTGCCCACTGATCTGGTTTGTCAGGTACGCGTGGGCGGCTACGGCGGTGCTGATGGACTGGCGCAGTTCATTGGCGATCACGGGATCGATTTGCTGGTGGACGCAACGCACCCTTATGCCGCGCAAATGAGCCAGAACGCAGCGACTGCCGCGCAGCAGGCCGCAATACCGTGTTGGGCCTTGCGCCGCGCCGCCTGGCAGGCAAGTTCTCTGGATGACTGGCGTGAGGTGGCCGACTGGGATGAATTGATCGTCGCGCTTGCCCCGTTCAAACGACCGCTGTTTACGCTGGGTCGCGAGCCGTTGCAGCACCTGAATGAGATTCCCGGCCACCAGTTCTGGACCCTGCGCGCGCTGGACAACTACCCCGGCAATGAACGCTGCGAGGTGATCGGCGCGCGTGGACCTTTCCTGCTGGAAGACGAGCGTGAGTTGTTCTCGCAACGAAACATCGACGTGCTGATCAGCAAGAACAGCGGCAGCGGCGCAACCGACCCCAAACTTGAAGTCGCACGCGAACGCGGGGTGCCCGTGCTGGTGCTGAAGCGACCTGAATTGCCGGTCGTGGATCGAGAATTTTCGACCGCCGAGAGTTTGATGCAGGCGCTACGCGGGGATTTTTTATAGCGCGCAATGCAGGCCGGATGCGCAAAGCAGCGGCCCTGTAGCTGCGAATTCATTCGCGTGGCGTCAATCCTGACACAGCGTGGGGGTGGCCAACAGGTGGTCGACGAACAGGCGCGCTGCTGTCGATAGACCTTCACGCGAGCGCACGCACAGCGTCAACTCGCGGTTCGCCCAATCCTCTTCCAGCGCAACAACCCGCGCGCCGTGCATCTTGTATATGTCGGCGCTGCCCTGGGGCATGATGCCGATGCCCACCCCCGCCTGGACCATCAGACACAGTGCGTCGTAGCTTGAAACTTCCATGCGGATTTTCAGCGAGCGACCCAGATCGTTGGCGGCTTTGATCAGTTGGAAATTCAGGTGCGTGCCGCTTCGGAGCGCGACGAAGTCATGGTCCAGAGTGTCAGCGAATCTGACGCCCTGCCGGTCAGCCAACAGATGTTCATTGGGTACGAGCAATACCAGACGGTCAGTGCGAAACGGGAACACTTCAATGTCAGCGCCGTGAGGCAACCGGGTAAAGATACCGACGTCCGCACGGTTTTCAGCGACGGCTTTGGTGATGCCCAGGCTTTTCTGCTCTTGGAGCACGATGTTGATCAGCGGGTATTGGTCCATGAACGACTTGATCAGCGCGGGCATGAATTGCGTGACGGCGGAAATGTTCGCCAGCACCTGCACCGAGCCGCGACGGCCATGGGAGTAATCGCGCATCTGCACAACGATTTCATTGAGGTTGTTCAGCGCGCTGCGGGCCATGAACAGCAACGAAAGGCCGGCGTCGGTGGCGGTGATGCCTTTGTTGGTTCGGTTCAGCAGTGGGGCGTCGAGCAGGTCTTCGAGTTCACTGAGCCGCTTGCTGACCGCCGCTGCCGCAATGTGCTCGCGCTTGGCGGCAGCCGCGATGGTGCCCTCTTCGATGACGCTGACGAACAAGCGCAGTGAGACGGGATCGAGCTTCATATGACCTACCGGGCGTGCTGGCCTGAATGGCTGCCATCTTACCTCGGCTTATGTAAGAGCGCGCTTGCCCGCGACTGCGAGAGGTCTGCGATGAATGTGTTGTCTGATACACCGCTATCGCGGGCAAGCGCGCTCCTGCAATGGATTCTCGCCATGACTTGAATCCGTATTCGGACACACCATCCTGCAGGAGCTGCCGAAGGCTGCGATTTCGGTATGTCTGACACACCGCATCGCAGCCTGGCGTTGCTCGTCAGCGCCTGCAGGGGAGCACTTCAGCTCAGTACTGCCCCGAAAGCAGATGCCCGGCATTCGGTACTCTGGCTTCAAGGCCCAAGGTTTTGAGGATTTGGTAAACGGTCGCGACCGACGCCGACAACACCGGCTTGTCGAGACGATCCTGTACGACCTGAATCGCAGGCAAAGACGGCATTTGCACACAGCACGACAACACAACGCCGTCGGCCTGTCCGATGTTCAACCGATCGGCGTGGGCCACCAGGTCCATCGGGTCCAGACGACCGACCGCAAGGTTGTCAGACACTTCCAGGCTGATCGAATCGACCACCTCGATCCCTGCCGCTTCGATGTAGTCGATAACCTGTTGCGTCAGCGGCTTCATGTACGGGGTGATGATCGAAACTTTTTTGTAATTCATCAGGTTCAGGCTGTCGATCAGCGCGCCTGCCGAGCTCAGCACCGGTGTCGGCGCCTGGTTGTCGTGCACGGTTTTGCTCAAGCGGTCCTGGGAAACTTTGTGGTAACCCGCGCCCTGGCACATGATCGCCACCAGACAGGCGTAGGCCATGACATCCACCCGCGCATCGCTCAACTCCAGCGCGCAACGGTCACTGTCGATGTCCATTTTCTTAAGCTCTTCGGGGCTGACTTTCATCATGCGCATGCGCGAAGAGTGGAAGGTGAAGTGTTCTTCCGGGAACAGCGAGTAACGCGAGGTCAGCATCGCCGGGATTTCGGTTTCCATGGTGGTGTTGGAGCTGGGAACGATTTGGCCGATTCGAAAGTTTTTCATGAGTCAGTCCTCAAAAAGGGGTTAAAGATCAGTTGCCGCTGGTGAGTTGAACGCCTTTGGTTTCCTGCAGCGTGAACACCATGACGGCGGCAATTGCGTAGGAGACAGACGCGAGCGAGATCGTGGCTGTAAAGCCGATCAAAGGAATCAGGATGGGCACCAGTTTGATGCCGGCGATGGCGCCGACCCGCCCGAAGTTGAAGCAAAAACCTGACGCTGTGGAGCGGATGCTGGTAGGAAACAGTTCCGAGTACCACGCGCCGAATCCACTGAAATATCCCGTGAAGAAACCCAACAGGGCAGCCAGCGAACCCAGGATCACGATGTTCTGGGTGTTGAACAGCAGTTTGCCGTCTGTCAGTGGCATGAGCGTCGCCGAGTAGGCAAATACCGGCACCATGATCGCCATGCCGCCAAAGAAAATCGCGAAAGACAAACGACGGCCCACCGCTTCAGCCAGATAGCCGTAAGCCAGATAACCGATGGTGGCGCCGATGCCGATCCAGATGACAAAAACCGGCGCCTGGTCGATACGCACGTTCAGAATGTTCTGCAGGTACGCCGGCATGAAGGTGGTGATGATCCAGTAGCCATACATACCCAGCACCGAAATACTCAGGCCGAGCAGGGTCATTTTCAGGTATTGCGGGCTGAAGATTTCCATCAGCCGCCCTTTATCGGCGTTTTGGCTCATGTATTCGCGGTTGGCCAGCCAGACCGGCGACTCCTTGACGAACAGCCAGATAAACACGAGCGTGAAGTACGCAGGGATCGAGGCATAGATGAACAAGTGGCGCCAGGATTCGGGGTTGCTGCTATCGAGCAATGTCCAGGCGAAGATCGCCGCCAGCAGACCACCGCCCGACCAGCCGGTCTGCATGACGGCGAAGGCTTTGGCACGGCCTGCCGGTGGCCAGATCTCCGAGACCAGCGCGGCAGCGGCCGACCATAAGCCACCAACGGCGAGACCCACGCAGAAGCGCAACAGATTGAGCTGCCACAGGCTGTCTGCAAAACCACAGAGCAATGTGCCGGTGCCATAGACGAACACCGAAATCATCATGGTTTTCTTGCGGCCAATCTTGTCGGACAGGTTACCGAGGAAGAACCCTCCGATGCCGGTTGCCAGCAGAAACCAGGCCACCGTAGAAACGACATCGCCCAAACCCACCGAGAAAGTTTTGGCGATAGCCAGCAGAACAAATCCGAATACTGTGGCGTCCAGGGCATCGAACAACCAGGCGGCCCAGGAACCGCCTAACGTCATGTAACGCTGGCTCGCGGTCAATTGAGCGCTGCCGTCTATTGCTGAGGCGGCACCTGCAACAGGTCCTGCGGCAAGAGTTTTCATAAAGGAAACCTCGTGGGACGTAACTTATTATTTTTGGAAACTCATCCGACAAAGAACAAAGCTCGGCGGGCGAATGGTCTGATACCGATACTAGAAGTGAGGAATCGAGGCGTATATCAGGCATTGGCGAGGTTGCCATCGCGTAAGGCGATGGCAGAAGAACCTCTGAAAGATTCGGCACGCTCCAGAGCCGCCATGACTCAAATCAGCTTCGGCAGGCCGCTTTCGAGTTCCGCGAAGCGGCCACGCAGCAGGGAATGCAGTTGCTGAATCGCCGGGGAGAACTGTTTGCGGTGCGGACAGACCAGGTTCAGCGGTGTCGGTTCGCCGGGGTAATCCTGCATCAACAGCCTCAGCCGTCCAGCCTTCACGTCTTCACTGACATCCAGCCATGACTTGTAGGTGATGCCCTCCCCGGCAATCGCCCAGCGCCGGGCGACATCTGCGTCGTCGCTAAACAGCGGCCCCGTCACTGTCAGCACGCGAGAACCAATCCGCCATTTGTCGTAGATTCTCCCACTGAGCGTGTACAGCACGCAGTCGTGACGCAGCAGATCGTCGGGGGTCAGCGGGTTTCCGCGACGCGCCAGATAATCGGGCGACGCCACCAGCACCCGTCGATTCCACGGAGCCAGTGGCAACGCGATGTAGCTGGCGTCTTCGATCACCCCGTACCGAATCGCCACATCGACCGGATCGCGAAACAAATCCGTCACCTGATCAGACAAAAACAGACGCAAGGTCAACGCCGGGTGCTGTCGGCGAAATCCAGACAGCCATGGCAGCAGCATATTGCGACCCAGATCTGACGGGGCTGCCACTTGCAGCACGCCTTGCAACTGCTCGTTCTCACGCCGCAGTTTTTCACGGCCGTCCTTCAGCGCATCGAGCACGGTTCGCGCAGTGGGCAAATACTGCTCACCCTCAATCGTCAGCCTCAAGCTGCGTGTGGAGCGGGCGAACAATCGAATATCCAGCTCACGCTCAAGGCGCTTGATGGCCGCAGCCACTTGTCCCGGCAATAAGTCAGCCTCGCGCGCAGCGTTCGAGAAGCTGCCCAGTGCCGCCGTGCGGACGAACAAATTGAGGTCATCAATGCGGATCATTTTCACTCCAGCTGTGAAAGTGTTGACGCATTCTGCCGGTTTTTCTTTGCAGCGGCGAAGGTGAAGATGCCCGCACGATTTTGACGGAATGAATGTTCGCATCGAACGCTCGAACCCATCTACGCCTTGAAGAGGAAGCACCCATGAAAGCCATTGCCTTCACCCAACACGGTCTGCCCATCGAAGACCCTAATGCGCTGATCGACATGGACTTGCCCAAGCCGGCTCCAGGCCCGCGTGACTTGCTCGTGGAAGTGCGCGCTGTGTCAGTGAATCCGGTCGATACCAAGATTCGTGCAGGCTCTGCCGCCACCGAGCCGAAAGTGGTGGGTTGGGACGCCGTCGGCACGGTGCGTGAAGTGGGCAGCGAGGTCACTCTGTTTCAGCCGGGTGATGAAGTGTTTTACGCAGGATCGATCGCTCGCCCTGGCAGCTACAGCGAGTTTCATCTGGTGGACGAGCGCATCGTCGGCCATAAGCCGAAATCCCTCGATGCCGGACACGCCGCTGCTTTACCGCTGACGTCGATCACCGCCTGGGAATTACTGTTCGACCGCCTCGGCGTTCCCGAAGGCGGCGGTGAAGGCGACAGCCTGCTGATCGTCGGCGCGGCCGGTGGTGTCGGTTCGATCCTGGTTCAACTGGCGCGTCAGCTGACCAAAATGACCGTCATCGGCACAGCGTCTCGCCCTGAAACCCGCGAGTGGATCAAACAGCTCGGCGCCCATCATGTGATCGATCACAGCAAACCCCTGGCCGAACAGCTGGAACAGATCGGCGTTGGCCAGGTGAGTCACGTCGCCAGCCTCACCCACACCGATGCTCACTTCGCGCAATTGATCGAAGCCCTTCGCCCCCAAGGCAAGCTGGCGCTGATCGATGACCCAAAGACGCTCGACGTCATGCCGATGAAACGCAAGGCACTGTCGCTGCATTGGGAATTGATGTTCACCCGCTCGTTGTTCGAAACGCCGGACATGATCAAACAGCACGAACTGCTGAACCGCGTCGCCGATCTGATCGACGAAGGCGTGCTCAAGACTACGGTGGGCGAGCATTTCGGCACGATCAACGCAGCCAATCTGCGCCGCGCACACGCAGTGATTGAAAGCGGCAAAGCCAAAGGCAAGATTGTTCTCGAAGGCTTCTGATTCTGCGCAGGCGAACCACACTGTCGCCTGCGGCAGTTAATGTCGGGGAGCTACAGTCCGGGGTACGCTGTGCCCCGGCCAGCACCTCTCATTTGCCCCGTGGCCGCCGCTCTGCTAGTGTCGCGCCCGTTTAACGTCTACCGGGATAGCCGCCATGGCCCGCAAGAAAGCTGCACTGGATTTCGAACAGTCACTCACCGATTTGCAGACGCTGGTTGAGCGCCTGGAGAACGGCGAGCTGTCGCTGGAAGACTCACTCACCGCATTCGAACAAGGCATCCGCCTGACACGCGATTGCCAAAGCGCATTGGCGCAGGCTGAACAGAAGGTTCAGGTGTTGCTGGAGCGCGATGGCGAACTGGCCGAGGAACCCTTCGACGCGGAACAGCCAGAATGATTTCCGATTATCAGGCCCTCAGTCAGCGACGCGTCAACGCGGCACTGGAGCGTCTGTTTGTCCCCCCCGCTCCAGAACTGACCCGTCTGTATGACGCCATGCGCTACAGCGTGATGAATGGCGGCAAGCGCGTTCGCCCGCTATTGGTTTACGCAGCGTGCGAAGCCTTGGGCGGTGCTGCCGAACAAGCCAACGGCGTAGCCTGCGCCGTCGAATTGATCCACGCCTACTCTCTGGTGCATGACGATCTGCCAGCCATGGATGACGATGACTTGCGTCGTGGCCAGCCCACTACTCACAAAGCGTTTGACGAGGCCTGCGCGATTCTGGCCGGCGATGGCCTGCAAACTCTGGCCTTCACTGTGTTGAGCGACGCGCAGCTGACGCCGCAGACCAGTGATACGCGCCTGAAGATGGTCAGCACGCTGGCCGTCGCGGCAGGCCCGGCCGGCATGGTCGGCGGCCAGGCCATCGACCTGGGTTCGGTCGGGCTCAAGCTCGATCAGACTGCGCTGGCCTTCATGCATCGACATAAAACCGGTGCCTTGATCGAGGCCAGCGTCAAACTCGGCGCACTCGCCAGTGGCAGTGCCAGCCAAGCGCAACTCGATGCACTGCAGACCTACGCACGCGCCATCGGCCTGGCGTTTCAAGTGCAGGACGACATCCTCGACGTAGAAAGCGATACCGCAACCCTGGGCAAACGCCAGGGCGCCGACATCGCGCGCGACAAGCCGACCTACCCTGCGCTGCTGGGGCTGGAAGAGGCAAAACATTACGCGCTTGAACTACGTGATCAGGCGCTTGAGGCCTTGCAACCCTTCAACGCAGCGGCGGAACCGTTGCGGTCGCTGGCGCGCTACATTGTCGAGCGCCGTAATTGATCCCGACGGAGCGCCGGTGACGGCATCGCTCAATATCAGTGAATCCTGCTGTACCGACCAGATCGAAATTCAGCGCCTGCTGTTCCACTCTGAGCATCCATCTGCCGCACTTCATGTGCAGCTAGCGATGCATCAGGTAAACTGCTGCCTCTTTTACCTATAACGATTCGCCTGATGCCCACGACGTTCAAAGAGATCCCCCGCGAGCGCCCGTCCACGCCTCTGCTCGACAGTGCAGCGACGCCGGATGGCCTGCGCCGACTAGGTGAAGCAGAGCTGGAAGCACTGGCTGACGAACTGCGCCTGGAGCTGCTTTACACCGTTGGCCAGACGGGCGGCCACTTTGGCGCCGGTCTTGGCGTCATCGAACTCACCATCGCCTTGCACTACGTTTTCGATACCCCCGACGACCGGCTGGTCTGGGACGTCGGTCATCAAGCGTATCCGCATAAAATCCTAACCGGGCGTCGCCAGCAGATGTCCACGCTGCGCCAGAAAGGCGGCGTTGCTGCCTTCCCGCGCCGCAGCGAAAGCGAGTACGACACTTTTGGCGTCGGTCACTCGAGCACCTCCATCAGCGCCGCCCTGGGCATGGCAATCGCCTCGCGTCTGCAAGGCAGCGACCGCAAAGCCATCGCGGTGATTGGCGATGGTGCGCTGACCGCCGGTATGGCTTTCGAGGCGCTGAACCACGCGCCTGAAGTCGCCGCCGACATGTTGGTGATCCTCAACGACAACGACATGTCGATCTCGCGAAACGTGGGCGGGCTGTCAAATTATCTGGCCAAAATCCTCTCGAGCCGCACTTACACGAGCATGCGCGAAGGCAGCAAAAAAGTGCTGTCACGCTTGCCCGGCGCGTGGGAAATTGCCCGCCGCACCGAGGAATACGCCAAGGGCATGCTGGTCCCCGGCACGCTCTTCGAAGAGCTGGGCTGGAACTACATCGGCCCCATCGACGGCCACGACCTCCCAACGCTGATTGCGACCCTGCGTAACATGCGTGATCTCAAGGGACCGCAGTTTCTGCACGTAGTGACTAAAAAAGGTAAAGGATTCGGCCCCGCTGAAGTCGACCCGATTGGTTACCACGCGATCACCAAACTCGACCCGATCGATGCCCCTGCTGCCGCGCCTAAACAGCCGGGCGGGCCTAAATATTCCGGCGTTTTCGGCCAATGGTTGTGCGACATGGCCGACGCAGACTCGCGTCTGGTCGGCATTACGCCAGCCATGAAGGAAGGCTCGGATCTGGTGGCGTTCAGTGAGCGCTTCCCGGACCGCTACTTCGACGTGGCAATTGCCGAGCAGCACGCAGTGACGCTGGCCGCAGGCATGGCCTGTGAAGGATCCAAGCCGGTTGTAGCTATTTACTCGACCTTTTTGCAGCGCGGCTATGACCAGTTGATTCATGACGTCGCCGTCCAGAATCTCGACGTACTGTTTGCCATCGACCGGGCAGGTCTGGTTGGGGAAGACGGCCCGACGCACGCTGGCAGCTACGACCTGTCCTTCCTGCGCTGTATACCCGGCATGCTGGTGATGACGCCAAGCGACGAGAACGAGCTGCGCAAGATGCTCAGCACCGGCCACCTGTTCAACGGCCCGGCTGCGGTGCGCTATCCGCGTGGCACCGGTCCGAATGCTGTGATTGAAAACAACCTGGAGCCGCTGGAAATAGGTAAGGGTATCGTGCGCCGCACAGGTAGCAAGGTGGCCATGCTGGTGTTTGGCGTGCAGTTGACCGAAGCGTTGAGCGTGGCCGAAAAGCTGGACGCCACGGTTGTGGACATGCGCTTCGTCAAACCGCTGGATGAGGGACTGGTCAGGGAAATGGCCGCCAGCCACGACCTGCTGGTGACCCTCGAAGAAAACGCCATCATGGGCGGCGCTGGTGCGGCAGTCAGTGAGTTCCTGGCGCGCGAGGACATTCTTAAATCAGTGCTGCATCTTGGCTTGCCAGATGTCTATGTCGAGCATGCCAAGCCTGTGCAGATGCTCGCAGAGTGCGGTCTGGATGCGGCAGGGATTGAAACGTCGATCACTCAGCGACTGCTGAAGATGCAGTCCGCTTGACGTCACGCCCTCCAGCCAGGATCCAAAGCTTCGCGGGCGAGCCTCCAACAGGGACGGACGCGCGGGCGGATGCTAGGGGACTGATTTATGTACAACGCTTCACCGTCAATAAATCTGTCCCCGGTCGCCCTGTGTCACGCGGGGTCGACCTCACTCTGATGCTCGTTGCCCATCATGTGGCCCAATTTCCCGGCCTTCGTCGCCAGATAAAGCTTGTTATGCGGGTTATGACCGGTGTGCAGCGGCACGCGCTCGGCAACCGTGATGCCCATCTCCGTCAGCGCTTTGACCTTACGCGGATTGTTGGTCATCAAACGCAGCGACTTAATGCCCAAGTACTCAAGCATTGGCAGGCAGATTCCGTAATCACGCTGATCGGCCGCAAAGCCCAGACGCTCGTTGGCCTCAACGGTGTCCGCCCCACCATCCTGCAATTCATACGCACGGATCTTGTTCATCAAGCCGATACCTCGGCCTTCCTGACGCAGATACAAGAGCACGCCACGGCCCTCTGCGGCGATGGCGCGCATGGCGGCGTCAAGCTGTGAACCACAATCGCAACGCTGACTGAACAGGGCGTCGCCTGTCAGGCACTCCGAGTGCACACGCCCCAGTACGGGGGCGCCGTCGGATACATCGCCCAGCGTAAGGACCACATGCTCACGACCGTTCTCCTCTTCAAGGAAACCGTTCATGGTGAATTGGGCAAAGGGAGTGGGCAGCTTGGAAGCGGCGACAAATACGACGGGCACCGTGTGCTCCTGATCAGTATGGGGGCTGGAAATTCGCAAGCGCGCATTGTAACAGCAGCTTTCAGCAGAAGCTTAGGCTGAATTGTGGAGTAAACAGATCGGGAAGTTTGATGAAAACTCCCGATGACGCAGTGCCTGTAGGAGCGAATTCATTCGCGAAGGGTCGGATCAGGAGATGAGATTTCATCGGTCGCCCTGTCGCATCGCGAATGAATTCGCTCCTACCGAAGGGCTGTGCGCCTCAGAAGAAGCCCAAAGCCCACATCTTCGCCCAGCCCCATACCAGCCCTTGCATCGCCAGCCAGGCAAACACGCCAGCCAGCACATCGTCGAGCATGATGCCCACGCCGCCGTGGACGTGCTTGTCGATCCAGTGGATGGGCCAGGGTTTGAGGATGTCGAAAAAGCGGAACACCAGAAAACCCACCAGCAACCACTGCCAACCTTCGGGCACCAGCCACAGGGTGATCCACATTCCGACCATCTCATCCCAGACGATGCCTTCGTGATCGTGGACCCGCAGATCATCCGCAACCTTGCCGCACAGCCAGAAGCCGAACAGCATAGTGATCCCCAGCATCAGCCAGTAGCCCCAGTCCGGCAGCATCTGCCAAAGCGGAATGAAGGGTACCGCGACCATCGAGCCCCAGGTACCCGGCGCTTTGGGCAAAGTGCCGGAGCCGAAACCGAACGCCAGAAAATGCCACGGATTGGTCCACACCGAGGGCGGAACGTTTTCCGCCGGGACCTGATTAGGATGATCTGTCACCGTGTCTCCCGAAAATGTTGATAGCCCCGAGTGATCGGAGTGACGTCCTGGCCTTGGCCATCGACGAGCATTACGCCCTGCCCTTCGACCACTTGGCCGATAACTGCTACAGGCCAACCCTCGTCAACCAGATCAGCCAGCGAAGATGGCGCCAGGGTGAAGGCGAGTATGTAGTCGTCGCCGCCGCTAAGTGCTGCATGCAACGCCGCCTCCTGTCCAAAAAAAGACAGCAGCGGGGCAGACATTGGCACCTTGTCACGCTCGATTAGCAATCGAACGCCTGACGCCAATGCGATGTGTCCGCAATCAGCGAGCAGTCCGTCCGAGATATCCAGAGCGGATGTCGCCCGACCGCGCAGTGCCTGCCCCAACGCCAGCTGCGGCTGCGGCGACCAGTAACGCGCCAGCAAGGCCTTTGAGGTAGACGTCTCGGTACTGCGCTGGTTCAACACCAACGGCAAAGCGCCTGCGCCATCGCCAAGCGGCCCGCCCACGCAGAGCAAGTCGCCGGGTTGGGCACCACTGCGGGTCAAGGCCTGACCTACGGGCACCCGGCCGAACACCGTAACCGTCAAACTCAAAGGCCCACGTGTAGTGTCGCCACCAATCAGGCGCATCGCACAGCCTTGCGCCATGAGGTTCAAACCTTGGGCGAACGCTTGCAGCCAGTCAGCAGAAACGTCCGGCAAGGTCAGAGCGAGGGTAAAAGCAAGAGGGGTGGCGCCCATGGCAGCGAGATCGCTGGCGGACACACCGAGGGCACGCTGGCCCAGCAGGAAAGGGTCGCAGGCGTCGGGAAAATGCACCCCGGCAACCAGCGTGTCAGTGGAGATCGCCAGCTGTTCGCCCGACGGCACCGACAACAGGGCGCAATCATCGCCGATCCCCAACACGACACCTTCACCCGGCTGCGCACAGGGCGCATCAGCAAAGAAGTTGCGGATCAGCTCGAATTCGCCCATGGCGTCAAACACTCAGGTCCCGGGCGCAGGCCCGGAGGCCCTTAGCGCTTGTGGGCCTTCACTTCGACTTCGCGCAGACGCGGAGCCAGCTTGTCGAGCACGCCGTTGACGAACTTGTGGCCGTCGGTCGAACCGTAGACTTTCGCCAGCTCAATGCCTTCGTTGATGACCACGCGGTACGGTACGTCAATGCGTTTGAGCAGCTCGTAAGTAGAGAGACGCAAAACAGCCAGTTCCACCGGATCGAGTTCTTCGATGGTGATATCCAGGCAAGGCGCGAGCGCAGTATCGATCTCGGTCTTGTTGGTCGCCACGCCATGCAACAGCTCGTGGAAGTACACACCGTCGACGTCTTTGAAATCGTTATCAACGCGGAACTGCGCTTCGATTTCATTCAGCGAATGACCTGCCATGTGCCACTGATACAACGCCTGCATCGCAAGCTGACGCGCTTCGCGGCGCTTGGCACTGCGGTTTTTCGCAGCTTCAGGCGACTTGGCATCGCGCGGATTGAACTGGTCGCTTTCGTCGTTAATCACTTGGCCTCCAACTGTGCCAGCAGGCTGACCATTTCAATGGCAGAAAGCGCAGCTTCAGCGCCCTTGTTACCAGCCTTGGTGCCGGAACGTTCGATGGCTTGTTCGATGGAATCAACTGTCAGCACGCCAAAGGCGACCGGTACGCCGAACTCCATGGACACTTGGGACAAGCCCTTGGTGCATTCGCCCGCAACGTATTCAAAATGCGGGGTGCCGCCACGAATCACAGCGCCAAGGGCGATGATGGCTGCGAATTCGCTACGTTGAGCGACCTTCTGCACGACCAGCGGGATTTCGAAAGCACCCGGCGCGCGGATGATGGTGATGTCGTTTTCGCTCACGCCATGGCGAACCAGGGCATCAACGGCACCGCTCACCAGGCTTTCCACGACGAAGCTGTTGAAGCGGCCAACCACGAGGGCGTAGCGGCCTTGTGGGGCGATGAAGGTACCTTCGATGGTCTTCAGGGGCATTCGGCTGAGTCTCGTATTCTCGTATTAAAGAGCAAGCAAGCGCGCATCACGCACGCGCTTCCAGGGATTTTAGGTCACGAAACAGGATCGGCGCGGGCGACAGGTGTGAAATCCCGAGGGGTTTCATGCGCAGTCGTCCACCGGTCTTTATTCGGAGGGCACGTATTCTACAACTTCCAGATCGAAACCGGATATCGCATTGAACTTCATTGGCGAACTCATCAGGCGCATTTTGCGCACGCCCAGGTCGCGAAGGATCTGCGAACCCGCGCCCACGGTGCTGTAGGTGGTGGGCGACTTGATGATGTTTTTCTCGGCGGTATCGCGGATTTGCGCCAGCAGCACGTCGCCATCGAGTGGATGACCGAGCAGCAAAACGACGCCGCTTCCTGCGTCCGAAACCGCTTTCATCGCGGCACGCAGGCTCCAGCGGCCCGGCTGCCTGACCATCAGCAGATCACGCAGCGGGTCCATGTTATGGACGCGAACAAGGGTTGGCTCTTCTGCGCAGATCTTGCCGAGGGTCAATGCCAGATGCACATCGCCTTCCACCGAATCGCGGTAGGTCACCAGGTTGAAATGGCCCAGCTCGCTGTCCATTGGCTGCTCGGCAATCCGCTGAACGGTACGTTCGTGGATCATCCGGTAGTGAATCAGATCCGCAATGGTGCCGATCTTGATGTTGTGTTCGGCGGCGAATGCTTCAAGTTCTGTACGACGGGACATGGTGCCGTCGTCGTTCATGACTTCGCAGATCACACCTGTCGGCTCGAAACCGGCCATGCGCGCCAGGTCACAGGCAGCTTCGGTATGGCCGGCGCGAGACAGCGTGCCACCCGCCTGCGCCATCAGCGGGAAGATGTGACCAGGGCTGACGATGTCTTCTGCGCGGGCATTTTTGGCGGCGGCTGCCTGCACTGTGCGTGCGCGGTCAGCGGCAGATATGCCAGTGCTCACGCCTTCGGCGGCTTCGATGGAGACGGTGAACTTGGTACCGAAACCGGAACCGTTGCGCGGCGCCATAAGCGGCAACTTTAGGGTTTCGCAGCGCTCGCGGGTCATGGGCATGCAAATCAGGCCACGGGCATAGCGCGCCATGAAGTTGATGTCCTCAGGCCTGACACACTCGGAGGCGATGATCAGATCGCCTTCGTTCTCGCGGTCTTCGTCATCCATGAGGATGACCATCTTGCCTTGGCGGATATCTTCAACCAGTTCTTCGATGCTATTGAGCGCCACGCGGCACCCCCTTAATCAGGATTTGAGGTAGCCGTTGTCGGCGAGAAAGCCTTCAGTAATGCTGCCGCCCTGAGCAGGTGTCGGGTCTGCGGCTTTGTCGCCCAGCAGCAGACGCTCGAGATAACGCGCCAGCAGGTCGACTTCCAGATTGATCTTATGGCCCGCACGGTAGTCGCCCATGATGGTTTCGGCCAGCGTGTGCGGGACGATGGTCAGCTCGAACTCGGCGCCATTGACGGCATTGACCGTCAGACTGGTGCCGTCGACGGTGATCGAGCCTTTATGGGAAATGTACTTGGCGAGCTCGCGGGGTGCGCGCATGCGGAACTGGATCGCCCGGGCGTTCTCTTCACGCGAGATGACTTCGCCGACGCCGTCCACATGGCCGCTGACCAAGTGGCCGCCCAAGCGGGTAGTGGGCGTCAGGGCTTTTTCCAGGTTAACACGGCTGCCAGCCTTTAAATCGACGAACGCGGTGACGTGAAGTGTTTCGCGGCTGACGTCAGCCCAGAAACCATCACCTGGCAACTCGACGGCAGTCAGGCAAACGCCATTGACTGCGATGCTATCGCCCAGTTTTACGTCACTGAGATCAAGTTTGCCGGTTTCCACATAAACGCGGACATCGCCGCCTTTGGGGGTCAGGGCGCGGATGCTGCCGATGGATTCGATAATGCCGGTAAACATGGGTCCTCCAGGAGAACAGGGCCAGCGCGGAGAGCGAAAGCCGGAATTATACGCCGGGCGTCGGCGTGGGTATTGCGATGACGCGCCAATCATTTCCGACAGCGCGCATTTCGACGATGTTCAGTTCCAGTGCTTCACTCATCTGCGCCAGCGGAAGATCAAGCAGCGGACGTGCGCTTGACCCCATGAACTTGCCGGCGACAAAAATCTGAAACTCATCCACCAGTCCCAGACGGGTGAACGCACCGGCCAGTTTCGGGCCGGCTTCGACCAGCACGTCGTTGATACCGCGTGCCGCCAGTTCAACCAGCAGTTTGCGCAGATCAACATGCCCGCCACTGCTGGGCAGCGCCAGCATATCGTGGCCTTGGGCGTGATAGCGCTCGCGGGCAGAAGCGGCAGCGCACGTCACCACCAGCGCACTCCCCGCCTGAAAAAACGGAGCATCGAGCGGCACACGCAAGCGGCCGTCGATCAGCACCCGCAGCGGCGGACGGCTCAGCGCCAGCGCGGTCAGCTCGGCATTGAGGCCAAGCTCATCGGGGCGAACGGTCAAACGGGCATCGTCGGCGAGTACCGTGTCGGCACCGGTCAACACCGCGCTTGATTGCGCGCGCAGGCGCTGCACCGCAGAGCGAGCTTCAGGGCCCGTAATCCATTTGCTTTCGCCGCTGGCCATTGCAGTTCGGCCATCGAGGCTCATTGCCATTTTTACCCGCACGTACGGCAAGCCGTGTTCCATGCGCTTGAGAAAGCCTTTATTGATCGCGCGCGCTTCGGCTTGCAGCACACCACTTTGGACGCTGATACCTGAATTCATAAGGCGCAACAGGCCACGCCCGCCGACGTCGGGGTTGGGGTCTTGCATGGCGGCAACCACGCGGGCGATGCCGGCTTCAAGCAACGCATCGGCGCAAGGCGGTGTCCGGCCATGGTGACTGCAGGGTTCGAGGGTGACGTAGGCAGTTGCGCCACGGGCCTTGTCGCCGGCATGACGCAACGCATGGACTTCAGCGTGAGGCTCGCCAGCACGAACGTGCCAGCCTTCGCCAACGATGGCGCCGTCGCGCACTATCACGCAACCCACCCTTGGATTGGGGTGCGTCGAATAAACGCCCTTACGCGCCAGTTCCAGCGCACGGGCCATGTAGAAAGCGTCCAGCGCTGCCTGCTCGGTCGAAGACATGCTCACTCTTTAACCGGCTCGCGTGCCAGTCGGTCGATTTCTTCGCGGAATTCGTTGAGGTCCTGAAACCGCCTGTAAACAGAAGCAAAGCGGATGTAGGCGACCTCGTCGAGTTTTTGCAGCTCGCCCATCACCAGTTCGCCGACGATCAATGACTTGACCTCGCGTTCGCCAGTGGCGCGCAGCTTGCTCTTGATGTGGGCGATGGCGGCTTCGAGCCGTTCGACACTGACCGGGCGCTTTTCCAGCGCTCGTTGCATGCCGGCACGCAGTTTGTCTTCATCAAACGGTTGGCGGCTGCCGTCTTGCTTGATCAGCCTCGGGAGAACGAGCTCGGCCGTCTCGAACGTGGTGAAGCGTTCGCCGCAGGCCACGCATTCGCGACGGCGGCGGACTTGATCGCCCTCGGCGACCAGACGCGAGTCAATGACTTTGGTGTCGTTGGCACCGCAAAAGGGACAGTGCATGGTGGCAGGCAACAATAAAAGGGAGGGCCATGGTAGCGCATCTCGGCGGCAAGACAAGTCTCGGGGTTTGCGGTATACAGACGCGCATCAGGCGCTGCGAAAGAGGGCGTCATCGACGATACTGTCGGGCATTACGCCCATCCCCCCTTTTGTCTCGGTTTCTGCTGGAGTTGTTCATGACGCTACGATTGCTTGCTGTACTCAGCTTTGCCGGCCTGCTGGCCGCATGCAGCAGCACTGAACCCCCGACTCCTGCACCGGCTGCCACCGCGACCAAAACCGCGCCGATCAAATTGCCGGAAGGGCCCGGCCCGCTGCAGCCTTACCAGCGCGAGCTGAGCGGTCAATTGCTGGGCGTACCGGCTGGCGCCGAGGTCGAAATGGCGCTGTTGGTGATCGACGATCGCAACCGCCCGCAAAAGCTGTTGTCGAGTACCAAGCTGGTCGGCAACAACAAATCGCTGCCCTTCCAGTTGCGCTTCAATCCTGAGGCCTTCCCGGTGGGTGCCCGTGTCGAGTTGCGCGGTCGCGCCAGCCAGTCCGGGCAGTTGATCCTGCACCTGCCATCGGTCCTCATTGCGTCGCCGGAGACGCAATCGCTCGGTCAATTGCAGTTCGTTACGGCACCGTGATTGCACCGCATCAACTACAGGCTCCGCTGAGCAAGCTGCTCGGCGATGCCCGGTTGGTCCCTGCTTCTTTGCCGGATACCGACCTGAAATTATGGCTGATCGATGCACAGAACATGAACCGCGCGTTCAGCCCTGACGAAACCCGCTGCATTCTCGAAGACCCGCCCTATTGGGCATTCTGCTGGGCCAGCGGCCTTGCCTTGGCGCGGTTTCTGGCCGGGCAACCGCATTGGGTCGAAGGCAAGCGCGTGCTGGATTTCGGTGCCGGCTCCGGGGTGGCGGGGATTGCGGCGATGAAAGCCGGCGCCCTGGAGGTGGTGGCATGCGATCTGGATCCGTTGGCAATCGAGGCCTGCCGCGCAAACGCTGAACTCAATGGCGTGTCGCTCGGTTATTCGACGGATTTCTTTTCGCAGGCTGACCGCTTTGACCTCATCCTGGTGGCTGATGTGCTGTACGACCGCGCCAACCTGCCGCTGCTGGACGCGTTCCTGAGCCGGGGCCGCGAAGCGCTGGTCGCCGATTCCCGCGTGAAGGATTTCAAGCACCCGGCGTATCAAAGGCTTGGAATTCTAGACGCGATGACGCTGCCGGATCTGGCCGAACCCTGGGAGTTTCGCAAGGTGAGTCTGTATCACGCGGCGCGCTCCGGGGAGAATCGCAAAACCCTTTAGGCGCGAATCAATTCGCCAAGCGCGCAAATTGATTCAACCTGCCAGGCCGCCTCGCCAACAAGTTGGCTATAGAAACGGGGTACGAGCAACGCGACGCCTTGCTGACTTATACGGCTTCCGACAATCCCCCCAGCGCTTTATAGTTGCCCCATTCACGATTTCCCGAGACTAGCGATGAGCCAGGACACCCCGTACATCTTCGATGCGACCACTGCTGATTTCGATCAATTGGTCATCGAGAATTCGTTTCACAAGCCGGTACTCGTGGACTTCTGGGCCGAGTGGTGCGCGCCCTGCAAGGTGCTGATGCCGTTGCTGCAGAAGGTTGCCGAGGACTATCAAGGCGAACTGCTGCTGGCCAAAGTCGATTGCGATGCGCAGCAGGATGTCGTTGCGCGCTTCGGTATCCGCAGCCTGCCGACGGTGGTGCTGTTCAAGGACGGTCAACCGGTGGACGGTTTTGCCGGTGCCCAGTCGGAACCGCAGATTCTCGCCATGCTTGAGCCGCACGTACAGATGCCCGAGCCCATCGATACCGAAGCCGATCCGCTGGAAACCGCTCAATCGTTGTTTGCCGAACGCCGTTTTGCCGATGCCGAAGCCGTTTTGAAAGCCTCGTTGGCGGAAGACAACACCAATGCTGCAGCGTTGATCCTGTACGCGCGCTGCCTGGCGGAGCGTGGCGAACTGACCGAAGCGCGGGCAGTGCTTGATGCGGTCAAGGGCGATGACCACAAAGCGGCGTTGGCCGGAGCGAAGGCGCAACTGACCTTTCTGGCAGAGGCTGCCGCCCTCCCCGACGCTGCCGATCTGAAAACCCGACTGGCGCAGAACCCGCAGGACGACGAGGCGGCGCATCAACTGGCGTTGCACCAGTTGTCACGTCAGCAGTACGAGGCGGCGCTGGATGGGCTACTCAAGCTGTTCATCCGCAACCGCAGCTACAACGAAGGCTTGCCGCACAAGACCCTTCTGCAGGTGTTCGACTTGCTGGGCAATGATCACCCGCTGGTCACCACCTATCGTCGCAAGCTGTTTGCTGCGTTGTACTGATCGCCACGCCCTGTAGGAGCGCGCTTGCCCGCGAATACGGTATGCCGGTCAACGAGTCATTGGCTGACACACCGCTATCGCGGGCAAGCGCGGTCCTACAGGGAAGCATCGCGCTGCTGCGCTCAATCCACCCAGCAATAGACCGGTGTGTCCGCGCCGCTTTCAACCTTGACCTTCGGGTTATGTCGTAGCCGCACCAGCAGCCGCTTGCCCGCGGCTGAACTGCCGGTAAGGCCTTCGAGTTGCTCCAGCAAATCCGGGCCGTTGATCTGACCTGCCTTTTGCAACAGCTCTTGGGCAATCTCCCAGATTTTATCGTCCTGACGCATGGGGGCTGCTTTTGGTTCGTCAGCTACAGGTTTTCCCGCCTGAAGCTGCGCACCCAGTTGCGCCCAGTCCACCTCATCCAGTTCAAGGGTCAAGTCCACCGGCAGCTCGCCGATGGTTCCACGTATACGTAGCATGGTCCGATTCCTCTGATTCGCTTGAGTGGATGGTCCCACAGCTATTGCCAGGCTGCACGCGAGCCCTCTAGAGAAGCGAATTCATTCGCGAGACGTCCGAACGGTTTCACACAGTCAGATCGCTTAGCCAACACGTCGGCGCCTAAAGAATCTGCGCAAAAAAGTTAAGAACCGCCGCAACGTATTGTTATAGGATCACATAACAGCTTATAGCCTCAGTCCGGAGCCCTGCCCATGCGTCGCCTGCTACTCGCCCTGCCCTTCGCCTTTCTTCCCCTCGCCATCGCTCACGCCGCCGATGAACATGACCACGATCACGATCACGAGCATGGCAGCCTTGGCGCTCATGAACACGGCGTAGCACGCCTGGACGTAGCGCAAGAAGGCACGACGCTGGAACTGGACCTCAATACGCCCGCCATGAACATCGTGGGCTTCGAGCACGCCGCCACCACCGAGGCCGACAAAGCCAAACTTGCAGCCGCCCGCGAAGCGCTCCTCAAACCTCACGGCCTGTTCAACGTGCCGGAGGCGGCGCAGTGTTCGGTGACATCGCAAAAGCTGACCAGCCCATTGTTCGGTGACAAAGACGAAGATGACGACGGCGACGCAGATGAGCACGAGCACAGCGAAATCCACGCCCACTACCAGTTCACCTGCAACGTGCCGGCAGTACTGACCAAACTGGACCTGTCGCAACTGTTCACAACCTTCCCCGCGACGCAAAAAATTCAGGTGCAATTGATCACCTCCAAGCGTCAACTGGGTGCAGAAGTGCGACCCGGCAACCCGGTGCTGAAGTTCTAAGCACGCGGGCTGACCCTCGACCGGGACATCCCGGTCGTTTCATTTCTCGACATGACGCAGGCCATGACTCAAGCACTCATTGAACTGTCCGACCTGGGTTTTACCTGGCCAGGGCATGCACAGTTGCTGGATATTCCGGCGTTCCGTCTGGAGCCCGGCGAAACCCTCTTCCTCAAAGGCCCGAGCGGCAGTGGCAAAACCACACTGCTTGGGCTGCTGGGCGGCGTACAGATGCCCAATCGCGGCAGCATTCGCTTGTTGGGCCAAGAGCTCACCCAGTTGTCTGCCGGGGCGCGCGACCGTTTCCGCGTTGACCACACCGGCTACATTTTCCAGCAATTCAATTTGCTGCCGTTTCTGTCAGTGCGCGAAAACGTTGAGCTGCCCTGCCACTTTTCCAGACTGCGTGCGCAGCGGGCGACTCAGCGCCACGGCAGCGTGGACAAAGCCGCTGCCGCGTTGCTCGCGCACTTGGGGCTCAACGACCCGCAGCTGCTAACCCGGCGTGCAGACGCGCTGTCCATCGGCCAGCAGCAGCGTGTCGCCGCAGCACGTGCGTTGATCGGTCAGCCAGAGCTTGTAATCGCCGACGAACCCACCTCCGCGCTCGACGCCGATGCGCGCGAGGCGTTCATCCGTCTGCTGTTCAATGAATGCCGCGAAGCGGGTGCCAGCCTGTTGTTCGTCAGCCACGATCAAAGCCTGGCGCCGTTGTTCGACCGCAATTTGTCGCTGTCCGAACTCAACCGCGCCGCCGTCGCCCCCGAGGTTTGAGATGTATCTTTTCCGTTTGGCCATGGCCAGTCTCGCCAACCGCCGCTTTACGGCATTCCTCACTGCGTTCGCCATTGCCCTGTCGGTCTGCCTGCTGCTGGCCGTAGAAAGGGTTCGCACCGAAGCGCGTGCCAGTTTCGCCAGCACCATCAGCGGCACGGACCTGATCGTGGGTGCGCGTTCCGGTTCGGTGAATCTGCTGCTGTACTCGGTGTTTCGAATCGGCAATGCCACCAACAACATCCGCTGGGACAGCTTCGAGCACTTCGCGCAGAGCAAGCAGGTGAAGTGGGCGATCCCCATTTCACTGGGCGACTCTCATCGCGGCTATCGCGTGATGGGGACCAACGAATCGTATTTCGAGCATTACCAGTTCGGGCGTCAGCAACACTTGGAATTGGCCCAGGGGCGCCCGTTCGCCACCGATCCGTTTGAAGTGGTGCTCGGCGCAGAAGTCGCGGACGCGCTCAATTACAAACTCGGTGACAAACTGGTGCTGGCCCACGGCGTCGCGGCCATCAGCCTGGTCAAGCACGACGATAAGCCGTTCACCGTGGTGGGCATTCTCAAGCGCACCGGCACGCCTGTGGACCGCACATTGCACATCAGCCTCGGCGGCATGGAGGCAATTCATATCGACTGGCACAACGGTGTACCGGCTCAGGGCGCAGGCCGGATCAGTGCCGATCAGGCACGCAATATGGACCTTACACCGACGGCTATCACCGCGTTTATGCTGGGGCTGAACAGCAAGATCGCGACCTTTGCGGTGCAACGCGAAATCAATGAGTACCGGGGCGAGCCGATGCTGGCGATTTTGCCGGGCGTGGCGCTGCAAGAGCTGTGGAGCATGATGGGCACAGCAGAAAAAGCCCTGTTCGTGATCTCGCTGTTCGTGGTGCTGACCGGCTTGATCGGCATGCTCACGGCGATTCTCACCAGCCTCAACGAGCGCCGTCGGGAGATGGCGATTTTGCGTTCGGTGGGGGCGCGGCCCTGGCATATCGCAAGCCTGTTGATCCTGGAAGCGTTCGCCCTGGCGCTGGCGGGCGTCATTGCCGGGACCGCTTTGCTCTATATATGTATCGCCGCCGCGCAAGGGTATGTGCAAGCCAATTACGGTCTGTTCCTGCCGCTGTCGCTGCCCAGCGAGTATGAATGGACGCTGCTCGGCGGTATTCTCGGCGCAGCCCTGGTGATGGGCATCGTGCCCGCCTGGCGCGCCTATCGGCAGTCACTGGCCGATGGTTTATCGATTCGTTTGTGAGGACGTGGATGATGCGCTGGCTGTGGTTGATGGTGTCGTTACTGGTCGTCGCGCCTGCTTGGGCTGAGCCGATCCGGGTGCTGACCTGGCAGGAAATGATCCCCGCCGACGCGCCGCCGGTAAAGCTGATCACAGCGCCGATGCACGACCTGTCGAAGATGGCGGACACGCTGTCGATGGAGTCCGCACCGGCTGCGCATCAGCTCGCCCCGCATGCGCCGGTGGTCAAATCCCTCAACGGTCAGACCGTGCGCCTGCCGGGCTATATCGTGCCGCTTGAGGTCAGCGAGGAAGGCCGTGTGACGGATTTCCTGCTGGTGCCTTATTTCGGCGCCTGCATTCACGTTCCGCCGCCGCCACCGAATCAGATCGTTCACGTCACCAGCGAGCTTGGCGTGAAAGTCGACGAGCTGTACCAGCCGTACTGGATCGAGGGCCCGATGCAGGTCAAATCCTCCACCACCGATCTGGCGGACGCGGGGTACCAGATGGAAGCGGACAAGATTCTGATCTACGAGCTGCAGGATCAATAACAGCCCGAGATCCGCTTTTATTGTCCCAGGTCAAAACCCGTGCTCTCAACGCTCCGTACCATCAGGCATTCCCCATTTTCGATGCCTTTACGGAGCCCCCATGATCAAGCCACTGCTTGGCGCCTCTTTACTCGCAATAGCGCTTAGCCCACTCGTTGCAAACGCCCATCAGGCCGGAGACATCATCGTGCGCGCCGGCGCGGCCACCACGGCACCAAACGAAGAAAGCGGAAACGTGAAGCTCGATGGCGCGAAAGTCCCAGGCACCAAGGCAACACTGGACAGCGATACGCAGTTGGGTCTGGCGTTTGCTTACATGCTCACCGATCACATCGGTCTTGAATTGCTGGCTGCGACGCCGTTTCAGCACACCGTTGCAGTCAAAGGGCTAGGTGCGGGGCTGGACGGCAAATTGGCGGACATCAAGCAACTGCCGCCAACCCTGTCGCTGCAGTACTACCCGATGGACACCGCATCGAAGTTTCAGCCCTATGTCGGCGTCGGCGTGAACTACACCTGGTTCTACGACGAAGACTTGAGCAGCACCCGCAAGAACGAAGGCTTCAGCAATCTCGATCTGAAAAACTCGTGGGGATGGGCCGGGCAGGCAGGCATGGACTACATGCTGACCGACCGCATGATGGTCAACGCCTCGGTCTGGTACGTGGACATCAACACTGAAGCGACCATGGACGGCCCGTCGGCGCTGAGCGTAGGGCGCACAAAAGTGAACGTTGAGGTCGACCCATGGGTGTACATGGTGGGGATCGGTTACAAGTTCTGAAGGCGATGAATTCTTTAGAAGGGCGCTTGCCCGGGATACGGCGTGTCAGTTAACTCATGAATACCTGACATACCGCAATCGCGGGCAAGCGCGCTCCTGTAATTACCGTGTTAGCGCCCCAACAACTTTGCCAGCCCGACATTCAACGGGGTCGGGACTGGCATCTCGAAGCGCTCGACCAAGCGCTGATTGTCGGCACGGGAGTGGCGAATATCACCCGAGCGTGCAGGCAGATACGTCACTGCTGGCAAATCACCTACCACCTCAGAAAGCGCTGCCAGCAACTGATTGAGCGAAGTCGTCGCGTTCAGCCCGACATTGATCGCGCCCTCTTCTACCACCGGCCGCTCGAGCGCTTGCACCAGCAGCCCGGCCAGATCGCCGACATAAAAGAAGTCCCGCGTTTGCTCGCCGTCCCCGAAAATATTGATCGGCAGTCCACGTTCAGCGCGCTCGGCGAAAATGCTGATCACACCTGAATAGGGTGACGAAGGATCCTGGCGGGGACCGAAAATATTGAAGAATCGAAACGACACCGGCTCCAGTCCGTGCTGACGGCGGTAAAAGTCCAGGTAGTACTCGCTGGCCAGTTTGTCCGACGCATAAGGCGTGAGCGGCGCTTTCGGGGTGTCTTCGGTGATCGACTCACCTTCGCCGTTATTGCCGTACACGGCTGCGCTCGACGCGAAAACAACCCGCTTGATGCCAGCCTGGCGCATGGCTTCACAGACGTTCAACGTGCCGATGAAGTTGCTTTGGTGGGTTTTGACCGGATCGTCGACAGAAGCCTGCACCGAGGCCACGGCAGCCAGGTGCGTCACCGCCTGACACCCCATGGCGGCGCGCGCGACAAGAGCCGCATCAGCCACATCGCCTTCAATCAGTTCAACGCGCGGATTATCCAGCGGCAGGTTGCTGCGCTTGCCGGAAGACAGGTCGTCCAGAATCCTGACCGCATAGCCCTTGGCGAGCAACGCATCGACCAGATGAGAACCAATGAAACCGGCGCCGCCGGTGATTAAGACAGGTGCATCAGACATGGCGGTAATAGCGGTCCAATAAGTTCGGCAGACCGGCACGCCAGGCGCGCGGCTTGATGCCAAAGGTATGAAGGATTTTCTTGCAGGCCAGTACGGCGTTTTGTGGCTCTTGGGCGGCGTCGGCCTGAGCCGCATGCGCTTGAGCTGTCGGCGCTTCGATGGCCAGTGGGTGCATCAGGCGGGCTTCGGTGAGGACCGCTTGCCCCAGCGCCAGTGGCGTTGTCGCCTCATGCCCGGCGTAGTGATAAGTGCCCCACAGCGGAGCCGCGCAATCGAGTTGCTTGAGCACCGAAATGATGACCCGGGCCGCGTCGTCTACGGGAGTCGGATTGCCGCGACGATCATCGGCCATCAGCAAAGGCTCGGGTGATCGCGCAAGGGTCAGGAAACGACCCAGCACGCCATCGACACTGTCGTCTAGCAACCAGCCGAAACGCAAAAGCACATGTTGCGGACAGGTCGCGCGCACGCTTTGCTCCATTCGCCACAACGCCTGGCCTCTGGAACCCAGCGGCACGGGCTCGTCTTTTTCGCTGTAGGCAGTCGCTCGCGAACCATCGAAGACGCGATAGCTGGAAGGTTGCACGAGGACAATATTGTGATGCTGGCAGAGTTCGGACAGGCGCTCGACCGAGCGCTCCTGACTGTCCAGCCGATCCGCGCTCACGCTCTGCGCCTGGAACCAGTCGAAGTAGTAGGCAAGGTTTATCAGGGCGTCCGGACGGGTGTCATCGAGCAGTTGCGTCAGGCTTGCCGCATCCCAACCGTCTTGCGGTGGACGCGGTGCAAGGAAGCCAATGCCCTCCTCGGCACCCAGACGAATCAACGCCTGCCCAAGGGCATTCCCGCCGCCCAACAGCATAAGGCGCATTCGCATAAAGTCAGTTGGCTCAGTCTCAGAATTCGGTTGAAAAAATAGATCAAAAACGCTCGCAAACATAACACGTCGCGTGTTTTCCCCCAACAAGGGGCTGAGCACTTATTGGAGCGAGGCTTGGCCGCGAAGTCGCCACCTCGATTCGCCTGACACATGGCATTAATAGCTTGGCGGGCAAGCCTCGCCCCAACAGGGTGGGAGATGTCTATTGGTGAGGGCTCGCCGATCACCGGCGCTTGCATCTGCAACCTGACGCCCTCATAAATCCGGACATGAACCTACCCCACCAGCCGGACCCGGCGCTCAGTGATTTTCACCCTGCTGTCAGCGCCTGGTTTCGGGAATCCTTCCCCGCCGTCACACCCGCGCAAGCGCAAGCCTGGCCGCTGATCAAACAGCGCATGTCCACGCTGATTGCAGCGCCGACCGGCTCGGGGAAAACCTTGACGGCGTTTCTGGCGGTGATCGACGACCTCGTTCATCAAGGCCTTGAACAAGGTGGCGCGTTGCCTGACCAGACGTTCGTGGTGTACGTCTCGCCGCTCAAGGCACTGTCCAATGACATCCAGATCAACCTGCAAAATCCGCTTGCCGGAATCACCCGACAACTGAAATCAATGGGCCTGCCGGAACTGCGCATCAGCACCGCCGTGCGCACCGGCGACACGATTCAGAAAGACCGCACGGCGATGCGTAAAACTGCGCCGCACATTCTGGTGACAACCCCCGAGTCTCTGTATGTGTTGCTCGGCTCCGACTCGGGCCGACGCATGTTGTCGACTACCAGCACCGTGATCGTCGACGAAATCCATGCCATCGCCGCCAGCAAGCGCGGCAGTCACCTGGCCTTGAGCCTTGAGCGTTTGCAGGCGCTTTGCAGCGCATCGCTGTTGCGCATCGGGTTGTCGGCGACGCAAAAGCCCATCGAGCGTGTGTCGCGGTTTCTGGTCGGCAGCGACCCGGTCGAACGCCCATGCGCCATTGTCGACATCGGTCACGCACGCCCTCGGGATCTTGCGATTGAAGTCCCGCCCGTCGCGCTGACGGCGATCATGGCCAATGACGTCTGGGAATTGGTTTACGACCGTCTTGCCGATCTCGCTCGCAACCACCGCACCACGCTGATCTTCGTCAACACCCGGCGTATGGCTGAACGCATGGCGCGGCACCTGAGCGAACGCCTTGGCAAGCTGGCGGTGGCCGCGCACCACGGCAGCCTCGCCAAGGAACAACGGCTGGACGCCGAGCAACGGCTCAAGCGGGGCGATCTGCAAGTGCTGATTGCCACCGCATCGCTGGAGTTGGGGATTGATATCGGCGATGTCGACCTGGTCTGTCAGATCGGCTCGCCCCGCTCGATCGCCTCGTTTTTGCAACGTGTCGGGCGCTCGGGCCATCAGGTCGGTGGCACGCCCAAGGGACGTTTGTTTGCAACGTCCCGGGATGACCTCATCGAATGCACGGCGCTACTCGATTGCGTGAGGCGCGGCGAACTGGACACGCTGTTGATTCCCGAGGCGCCGCTGGATGTCCTTGCTCAGCAGATCATTGCCGAGGTCAGTTGCCAGGAATGGCATGAGGACGCGTTGCTGGAGATGTTTCGCCGGGCCTCGCCTTATGCCCACGTCAACGAAGACCACTATCAGGCGCTGCTGCGCATGCTGGCCGAAGGTTATACCGGCCGCCAGGGTGTGCGCGGCGCGTACCTGCACCGCGACGCGATCACCCGCACCTTGCGCGGACGGCGCGGCAGCAAGCTGACGGCAGTGACCAGCGGCGGCACGATCCCGGACAACGCCGACTACAGCGTGATCCTCGAACCCCAGGCGCTGAACATCGGCACGGTCAATGAAGATTTCGCGGTGGAGAGCCTCGCGGGAGACGTCTTTCAGCTCGGCAATAACTCCTACCGCATTCTGCGTATCGAGTCGGGTCGCGTGCGGGTTGAGGACGCGCAAGGAATGCCGCCGAACATACCGTTCTGGATGGGGGAAGCGCCCGGACGCAGCGCCGAATTGTCATTCGCCGTCGCACGTCTTCAAGAACATCTGGGCGCGCTGATGACCGAGCATCCCGGCGAGCTGTCACGGTGTACGGAGTGGCTGATGGACACCCTGGGCCTGGATTACGCCAGCGCCGATCAGATCGTCGAGTACCTGGCACGAGCGCACGCCGTGCTGGGCGCCCTGCCCTCACAGAACACGTTGGTGATGGAGCGCTTTTTCGACGAGTCGGGCGGCACGCAACTGGTGATTCACACGCCGTTTGGCAGCCGGATCAACCGTGCGTGGGGCCTGGCCTTGCGCAAGCGGTTTTGCCGAACGTTCAATTTCGAGCTGCAAGCCGCTGCCAGTGAGGACGCGATTGTGCTGTCGCTGTCCACCAGCCACAGCTTTGCGCTGGAAGAGGTCTGGCGCTATTTAAACGCCAACACCGCCGAACATTTGCTGATTCAGGCGGTGCTCGATGCGCCGTTGTTCGGTGTGCGCTGGCGCTGGAATGCCGGTGTTGCCCTTGCCCTGCCGCGCTATACCGGGGGGCGCAAAGTCGCTCCGCAGTTGCAACGCATGAAAAGCGAAGACCTGATCGCCACGGTGTTTCCGGAGCAGATCGCATGCCTGGAGAACCTCGTGGGTGAACGCGAGGTTCCCGATCACCCTCTGGTCCAGCAAACCCTCGACGATTGCCTGCACGAGGCGATGGACGCCGAAGGTTGGCTGACGTTGCTGCGGCGCATGGAGAGCGGTGATGTGCGGCTGGTCAGTCGGGATTTGCCTGCTCCCTCGCCGCTGGCCGCAGAGATTCTCAGCGCCCGCCCTTACGCATTTCTCGACGACGCGCCGCTGGAGGAGCGCCGTACGCAAGCGGTGCTCAATCGGCGCTGGAGCGATCAGCAATCCTCGGACGACCTGGGCGCTCTGGATGCCGAGGCGATCACCGCTGTTGAGCAGGAAGCGTGGCCACAGCCGCAAAACCCGGACGAGATGCACGAAGCGCTGATGACCCTCGGCTGTATCAGCGGGACCGAGGCGCGGGCGCAACAGGGCTGGATGAAATGGCTTGAGGCCTTGGCGAAGTCAGGTCGCGCAACCCGTTTGCAGGTGACGCCTGAGCATGCACTGTGGATCGCGCTTGAGCGCCTGAGCTGCCTTCAAGCGCTTTACCCCAGCGCCGAGATGCATCCGCCGCTGGCCGCGCTTGCAGGCTTTGATGATCAATGGACGCCGGACGAAGCTGCCGTCGAAATCGTTCGCGCGCGGCTGAGTGGATTCGGCCCGTTGACGTTGCCAGCCATCGGCGATCCCCTGGCGATGCCTGACAACCTTGTGGCTCAGGCGCTGGCAAGTCTGGAGTCTGAAGGCTACGTGCTGCGTGGCCGTTTCAGCCCCGGCACCGTCGACGATCAGTGGTGCGAGCGGCATTTGCTGTCACGCATCCATCGCTACACAGTCAAGCGACTGCGCCGGGAAATCGAGCCGGTGTCGTTGCAGGACTTCATGCGGTTTCTGTTCGAGTGGCAGCACGTGTCGAGCAGTACGCAAAGCCAAGGCCGGGCGGCGCTGCCAGAGGTGCTTGATCAACTGGAAGGGTTTTCAGCGGCAGCGGGCTCGTGGGACAGCGACATCTTGCCTGCGCGCTTGAAGGACTATTCGCAAAGCTGGCTGGACGATGCGTGCCGCTCGGGCAAATGGGTGTGGATGCGTTTGACGGCACGCAGCAAAGTCGGCGCCGCGGCGTTGCGCAGCACACCGATTGTGTTGTTGCCGCGCACCCAGGTGAGCCTCTGGAGTGGATTGACCGACCAACCCGCGCCAACCGAACTGTCGTTGCGTGCGCAGAAGGTCCACGACACGTTGACTGAACACGGCGCAATGTTTTTTGACGAACTGACCGCCGAAGCCCGTTTGCTGCGAACAGAGCTGGAAAATGCCCTTCAGGAACTGGTCGGTGCGGGCCTGGTGAACGCTGACAGCTTCGCCGGTTTGCGTGCGCTGATTACGCCTGCGAGCAAGCGTTCGGCCCATACCAGCCGCCGCAATCGGGGCGCCTTCATTGGCGGGATGGACGACGCCGGACGCTGGGCGCTGTTGCGTCGGTCCGCCACGCCGCAGGTGATCGACTCAAAACGCGCGCCGCCGACAGACCCGGCAACGCTGGAACACATTGCCATGACCTTGCTGCGTCGCTACGGCGTGGTGTTCTGGCGGGTATTGGAGCGCGAGCCCGATTGGCTGCCCAGCTGGCGGGAGCTGCTGAGGACGTTTCATCGCCTGGAAGCCCGAGGGGTGATTCGTGGCGGGCGTTTTGTCAGTGGTCTGGCGGGCGAGCAATTTGCGCTGCCTGAAGCCATTCCTGTGCTGCGTGAAATACGCAAGACAGCACCGGACGGCAGCCTTGTCAGCATCAGCGGCGCGGACCCTTTGAATCTGGCGGGCACGCTGCTGCCCGGCGCCAAGGTGCCAGCGCTGGTGGGCAATCGGTTGGTGTATCGGGATGGCATTCCAGCGGCGGCAATTATTGCCGGCAAGCCCCAGTACTGGCTGGAGCTTGATCAATTGGCGATGGCGCAGGTCAGAGACCGATTGTTGCGGTAGAGCAATTTTTCGATCCGCTTCTGCAGAATCTTTTCATACCGGGGTTTCAGAGCCATCTTTATTGATCAGCGTGGCTTTGCCCGTTAGCGGTTGCTGTTCGGCGCCCTCTTCAACCGGCGGCGTGTTGCCGTTGTGCGGGCTCATCACCAGCTGTGGATAAGTTTGCGCAAAACGAACGTCGCTGGACTTATCCACAAGCCGTTTGAGGCGATCGTTGAATGCACGGCTAACGGCGTACTGCCCGCCGGACGAAGTACGGAACTGCGCCGTAATCACGATCCCGTTCATGTCCATCCGATCCAGACCGAAAACTTCCAGCGGTCCTTGCAGCTTGCCCTTGAGCAGCAGGTCGTCGCTGATCGCTTGTCCTGCCTCACGAATCAACGAGGTCGCCGAATCGACGTCGGAATCGTAGGTGAACTGGAACGAAAAGAACGCATACGCAAACTGACGGGACTGGTTGGTGACCGCCTTGATCTGACCAAACGGCACCGAATGCACAAACCCTTTGCCATCACGCAAGCGCAGCGTGCGGATGGTCAGGCTCTCGACCGTGCCCGCGTGCCCGGAATCCAGCACCACCCAGTCGCCAATCGAAATGGTGTCTTCGATGATGATGAACAGACCGGTGATCACATCCTGCACCAACTGCTGCGAACCGAAGCCGATAGCCAGACCCACCACACCCGCACCCGCCAGCAATGGCGCGACGTTGATCCCCAGATTGGCCATGGTCGTGATCGCGCAAATCACCACCAGCACGATCTTGATGGCATTGCGCAGCAGCGGCAGGATGGTTTTGACCCGCGTGCTGGGCTGACGGCCCGAGCGACTGTTGATCGGCGGCTTCAGCGCTTCCTGAATCGCCGTGTCCATGACGACCCACAGCAGCCACGTCACCAGGAAAATCAGGCCGATGCTGCTCAGAGAATCGCTGATGACCTTGCCCAGGGCGTTGCGCTGTGCGAATTCAAACAGCGAAAACCCCCAGATCCGCCCCAGCAGCTCGATGAATCCCACCGCCAGGCCAATGCGCATCAACGCATGCACCAGGCTCAACAGCCGCTGCTTGTAAGCATGTTCGACGCGCGCTTCGTTCGGTTTGAACATGTGCTGAAACAACGTACTCAGGAACACTGTCGAGATCAGCAATACGGTTGTCAGCAGCGCGCAACGCAATGCCTTCTGACTGTCTTCGCCGGCACCGATCAGGTTCACCGCCGACACCAGAATCATCAGCAGAATCGGCCAGTGCCAGAGGCTGGAAAATATCTTCAGGGTTTCCTGCAACGCGGGGCGTGAGATCCGGCTTGCCAGCGGTCGATTGCGGATCAGATGCGCGACCGGTCGCCGGACACGAAGCACCAGCATGCAGAACACTGCGGACGCGAACAGCCCGGTAAAGACCGCGACGCTGGTGGTGACGTTGCTGCCGATTTGTCTGGCGATCTGTGGGCTGGTTAGCGCATCGCTGAGCGCCGCAAGAAAACCCACGACAAACAGAGGTCGGGGGCTCAATCGCCGAATCAAGGCCACGGCCGCGCGCTTGTGACCGCTGTTGAACAACACGATCACGCACAAAATGATGGAGGTCGAAAAAATACCGCTGCTGGTTGAATACGCCAGGCATAACGCCAGCGCCCGGCCGGCTGACAGCGGCAGGAAGTGGCTGACGTAAAGCGTCAGCGGCAGGCAGATAACAGCAGGAATGGTGAAAGGAATCAGATAACCCAATACGCCTCGCACCCGCTCGCGCTTGAGCAGGTAGCGATGCCTATTGAGACGTCCGACGATCAGCTTGCCCAGCATGTACAGCAGAGCAAAGGCGCCCATCCACACCGCCGACAGCATCAGAAAGTCGCCCGCAACGCTCCATTTGGATCTCGACGACGGTTTGTTGACCAGCTTGTCGAGTTCATCTGCAGCACGGTCTGCGCGCAGCCGCCAGGAATCAAAAAGGTGCTCGTCAATGTCAAGTTTGGATTGCACGTCGTCGATGCTGGAGCTGATCGCGCCCAGCAAACCGCCCTGGACGAGTATTTCCGGTTTGTCAGGTTCGGCGGGAGTTGAGGGATCAGCAGGCTCTGCGGAAGGTGTCGATGAGGAGGCAGGCGCTGCGGCGGCGGGTGCATCAGCGGCTTGAACGTTGAAACTGCCGGCAAAAAATACAATGCACAGCAACATGACGGTTTTGAAGTTCGACAAAACGCTGATTACTCCTCGTTCGCGGATGATGGACGGCTAACTTGATCCCTACAGGAACTGATCGGATTTAGCCCTGCAAGTTCGGTTTTTGCTTCCCCTCTGGCCCGGAATGGTTCCCTTCGTTGTTTGCTTTAAGCTTCATAAAACGTAACGAACCTTTACCGTGGCCCCTCGTCACAGCTTTATGAGGGGGCCTGTTACGGGCGCGCCCGCGCTTCGAGGCAAGATGCTCATGACACTTATCCATCCCAAAGCCCACTTTCGTCCTTACACGTCTGCGTCGGGCGGCTGGGGGTCTGCCAAATCGGTGATGGAGATTCTGTGGCGCGAGCAAACGCTGATCCGCTCCACCCTACCGCTGATCAAGCAAAACAAGCATGGTGGTTTCGCGTGTGTCAGTTGCGCCTGGGCCAAGCCTGGCAAACCTAATCATCTGGAGTTCTGCGAAAACGGCGCGAAGGCGACGGCGTGGGAACTGACCTCGCTCAAGACCAGCCCAGCCTTTTTCGCCAGTCATTCTGTGAGCGAGTTGTTGCAATGGTCCGATTACGACCTGGAACAACACGGTCGCCTGACCCATCCGTTGCGCTACGACCCGGTCACTGATCACTACCGTGAAACCTCGTGGGCCGAAGCCTGGCGTGACATCGGCGCGCAGTTGCGGGGACTTGAACCAGACAGCGTGGCGTTTTACGCGTCTGGCCGCGCGTCGCTGGAAACCTCGTTCATGTACCAACTGTTCGCGCGGGCCTATGGCACGAACAATCTGCCGGACAGCTCGAACATGTGCCACGAAAGCACCTCTGTCGGCCTGCAGGAAAGTATCGGCGTGCCAGTCGGGACCGTCACGCTGGACGATTTCGAGCACACGGACTGCATCCTGTTTTTTGGTCAGAACGTAGGCAGCAACAGTCCGCGCATGCTGCATCCGTTGCAGGAAGCCCGTAAACGCAACGTGCCGATCATCACCTTCAATCCCATCCGCGAGCGAGGGCTGGAGCGTTTCGTCAATCCGCAATCGCCGGTAGAAATGCTCGGCCCGGACTCCACGATCATCAGCACCCAATATCATCAACTGGCTATCGGTGGTGATACGGCCGCGGTCATGGGTATCGCCAAAGCGCTGTTTGAGATGGACCGGGCGGCGTTGGTCAACGGCAGACCGCCGATCATCGATCAAGCATTTATCACTGAACATACCGAAGGCTTTTCTGAATTCCTGACAGCTGTGAGCGAGACGTCGTGGGAAAGTATCGAACGCACGGCAGGACTCAGCCGCAGTGCGCTTGAGGCGGTGGCTACTGTTTATGCCCGGCATGAACGCGTGATGCTGGTCTACGGCATGGGCATCACCCAGCATCGCAAGGGCGTGCAAAGCGTGCAGATGCTGGTGAACCTGTTACTGCTGCGCGGCAACATTGGCAAACGTGGCGCGGGCATTTGTCCGGTGCGCGGGCATTCCAATGTTCAAGGCCAGCGCACGGTCGGCATCACCGAAGACCCGAAAAAGGTGCCCGGCGACAAAATTCATGAGCTGTTCGGTTTCCACGTCCCCGAGAAGAAAGGCCTCAACACGGTGGAAGTCTGTGAGGGCATCCTCGACGGCAGCGTACGAGGCTTCGTTGGCCTGGGTGGGAATTTTCTGCGTGCTGTGCCGGATACGTCGCGGATGGAGCCGGCCTGGGCGAATCTGCAACTGAACGTGCAGATCGCTACGAAACTCAATCGCACGCATCTGATCACCGGCAAAAATGCCTGGTTGCTGCCTTGTCTCGGCAAGATCGAACTGGACCGGCAGAACGGCGTCGAGCAGGTTTACAGCACCGAAGACAGCACCGGCTGTGTTCACGGTTGGCGCGGGCAGAGTGAGCCGTGCAGCACAGAAACACGTTCGGAAACCGCAATTATCGCAGGACTGGCAGAGGCCACGCTCTCAGGCTCAGAGCGCATCGACTGGGATGCATGGCGCAGTGATTACGCGCTGATTCGCAAAGGAATCTCCCAGGTGTACCCGGAGATTTTTCACGACATGGAAACCCGCATGTGGGAGACCGGTGGCTTCCATCGCCCTCTTCCCGCCGCCAAGCGAGAGTGGAAGACCGAGAGCGGCAAAGCCCAGTTCATCACCCCAGAACATGTGGACGAAGACGAGGACGTTTTCCCCAACCACGATCGCCGTGATGTGCTGCAACTGATGACGATCCGCAGTAACGACCAGTTCAATACGACGATTTACGGTTATGAAGACCGGTTTCGCGGTGTGAGCGGGACGCGCGATGTGATTTTCATGAACCGCAACGATGTGATCAGGCTGGGTTTCCAGCCGGGCGACTGGGTCAGGGTTACGACCGCCATCGACCCGCAAACCGTCCGTGAAGTCAGCGCACTGCAAATCATCGCGTACGACATTCCAGAAGGCTGCAGTGCGGCGTACTACCCGGAATGCAACGCCTTGGTACCGCTCTGGCATCACGCCGAACGCAGCAAAGTGCCCGCCTCCAAGTCGGTGCCGGTGGTACTGAGTCGGGCTGCTCCCGGTGCACTAAAAATGAAACGCGCATTGCCCGAAGCCGATCAGGTGCGATGAATCACGTTGGACCAGGCTTGTGCGCGAGGAAGTCTGCATATTCGCAAGCCTGCTCCGGCATATTCGTGAGCAAGCCGCGCTCCAACACGTCAACCGGCAGTGGTTGATATATAGAATTCGCTTGACCGAGGAGAACGACCGTTCTACCTTCTCGACCCATGACTACAGCCACTACAGACACCCGCAATAAAATTCTCGCAACCGCCGAGCAGTTGATCTATCAACACGGCATCCATGCCACAGGCATGGACCTTTTGGTCAAAACGTCAGGCGTGGCACGCAAGAGTATCTACCGCTATTTCGCCACAAAAGACGAAGTGGCAGCGGCCGCCCTAAATGCGCGCGATCTACGCTGGATGGCTTGGTTTAGCAGCGAGTCCAACAAATCCGAGACGCCTGAAGCACGCATCCTCAAGATGTTTGATGTGCTCAAAGGCTGGTTTGAATCCGAGGGATTTCGCGGCTGTGCGTTCATCAACACCGCTGGCGAAATTGGCGATGCCAACGATCCGATTCGCCTGATCGCGAAACTGCATAAACAGAAGCTGTTCGATTACACACTTGCCCTGTGCGAACAGCTGTTGATCGAAAAACCCGCAGCGCTGGCTAAACAACTGCTGATTCTGATGGATGGCGCGATCACAGTCGCCCGCGTCATGGGCGATTTCAGCGCCGCCGACAGCGCAAAGGACGTTGCAAAACTCCTGCTCGAACGGGTTTTGTCGCTGACACCCACCGAATAGAAAAAGCATCACCTTATCGTTGCTCAATCTGCCTGGAGGCTCCGTAATGTCGTCCACTGCTCAAACTCGCCCGCCGCTTCCGCCTTTCAGCCGAGAGTCGGCCATCCAAAAAGTTCGTTTGGCCGAAGACGGCTGGAACAGTCGGGATGCGCAGAAGGTCTCCCTGGCCTACACCGTCGACACCCGATGGCGTAATCGCTCGGAATTCGTCAACAACCGCGACGAGGCCCAGGCCTTTCTGACTCGCAAGTGGGACAAGGAACTGGATTACCGGCTTATCAAAGAGCTGTGGGCGTTCACGGATAACCGCATTGCCGTTCGCTATGCGTATGAATGGCACGACGAGTCGGGAAACTGGTTCCGCTCGTACGGCAACGAAAATTGGGAGTTCGCAGAAGACGGCCTGATGGCCAACCGTTTCGCGTGCATCAACGACCTCCCGATCAAGGAATCGGAACGCAAATTCCATTGGCCGCAGGGACGTCGCCCGGACGATCATCCGGGGTTGTCAGAGCTGGGGCTTTAGTCACCGTTGATCAATAACGTACGTCCGATCCTCATACAAAAAGCCCCCGGCAGCGTGAACTGTCCGGGGGCTTTTTCAATTCGGTTCGTAGGGGTCCAGTCGGACGCTAGAACGGAATGTCGTCATCAAAGCTGTCGAAATCAGGAGCCGGTTGCGGCGCCTGTTGCGGAGCCGGGCGTGATTCACGCTGTGGCTGGGCGTTCGACTGCTGCGGCGCCGATTGCTGCGGACGCGACTGCTGCGGACGAGGTGCGGAATTCTGGTAGCCACCCCCGCCCTGGCCCTGTGGAGCGCCTTCGCCCTGAGGACGTCCGCCCAGCAGCTGCATGGTGCCTTGCATGTCTACCACGATTTCAGTGGTGTAACGCTTGATGCCGTCTTTTTCCCACTCGCGGGTTTGCAGCTTGCCTTCGATGTAGACCTGCGAGCCTTTACGCAGGTATTCACCGGCGATCTCGGCGACCTTGCCAAACATCGACACACGGTGCCATTCGGTCTTTTCGACTTTCTGACCGGTCTGCTTGTCAGTCCACTGCTCGCTTGTTGCCAGACTCAGATTGGTCACGGCATTACCGTTAGGCATGTAGCGAACTTCGGGATCCTGGCCACAAGTACCGACCAATATGACTTTGTTAACCCCACGGGCCATAACGTTCTCCTAGTGTCTGAGGGCAATTAATTTTGTCCGGAGGCAAAATAAATGTCCAAAATCTCATCAATTCAAATTTTGTCCTACAGTCAAGCAAGGGACTAGTGGCGGGCTCGTCCCTACATGACCATGTGCTGGAGCGAGTTTACCGCACGAAGGGATGCAAAGCGGGAATTTCCTGGGGAGCGCCATGCGTGCCCAAGGTGAAGACATCTCATAATGCATATCTATTAGCGAGGGAAGCTGGGTGCTTGCATTCCTGTGCCTCCGGTTACCTGGAAAGAAAATGGCAGGAGTGAAGTCACGAACCCCCTCAATAGCTACGGTTGAGGCGCGCATTGAAGCGGGTTTCGGTCAAGGTCAATCCTCCAACTACAAGCCACTCATGTACTTTACAGATGTGCCATCAGAGGGCACATCGACTATGGTCCAAAGCAGGGTGATCGCCGGGCAGGCGCTCGCCAGAGCCCGGCTTGCCGTGTTCGATGCGATTGGCGAGGGCCTGAGAGGCGCGGAATTTCTTGTCAAATCGAACCTGTCTAGTCCGCAGGACTGGTTCGGCAACCCCGGCAAAAGCCAGGTTTAAGGCTTGTTTCGCTCACGGCAGGCGTTCTTGAACAACTCGGCAATGGCCTGCAAATGCGGATCGTCAGCTTTTTCGCAGGCCAAGGCCAGCCAGACTGGGCGCTGCATCGGCTCGGTGAACAAATGCGGCAAAGGCACGAAGTTGCGATCCAGCGTACGGGCATAGTCAGGCAGCACTCCGATACCCGCGCCACTTCTGATCACAATGCAGTTCAGTACATGGCTGTGCACCTGAGTTACCGCCCCGCTACGGGCGGCTACCACCTCGTTCCAGGGCGACAGTGCCGCAATATCCTGATGTTCCACCCACTGCACCAGCATGAACGCCTGCAGCTCCGGCACAGACGCTGGGCGTGCGAGTTCACGCACGTAGCGTTGAGCGACATGGGGCAGGTATCGCAGGGTGGTCAAGCGCACGGGCGGCGTGAAGGCCGACGCCCCCCGCACAGCGGCGTCTGTACCTAGCCACAGCAAAAGGTCGGCGGGTGCCAGGGGCTCCCGCAACTCGGTGGGCAATGCCTGCACCTGCACGCGCAGACCGCCGTTCTTGCGCAGAAAGTCCACCAGTGGCCGGCTCAGCAGGTCATGTAGAAGCGGCTCGGCGATCGCCAGGCGCAAGGGTGGCTGACCGTCCTCTGCCAACGCCAACCGCGGCAGACCCAGTGGGCCCAGCCATTGGGCTTGCAGCAGCCTGGCAGCGGGGCTGAGCACCAAAGGGTTGCGGCCGTTTTCAAACAGTGTATGACCGAGCGTCTGCTCCAGTTGCTGCAGCGCCCGGCGAAGGGCCACCGGGCGAATGTTCAGGCGCCGCGCGGCCTGGCGGAAACAGCCGCAGCGGGCTGTCAGCAGAAAGTACTGGCGTTGCTCTTCACTCAACAACGCCAACGGTAAGCAGGTATCCATACCGATCAGCTCCATGGCCAGTCATGCGGCTATTGGTTGTCCTTGATCACCTGATTGAGCGACGAACCATCGATGCTCAAGGTGGCAGTGGTGAACATGCCATTGAGGTAGGCCTGGGCGATCTGCTCCTGACGCTGGTTGCGCAAGGAGGTTGCGAGGGTTTCCTTGGCCTCGTCGAGGGTCGCGACTCTGGCCGGCTGCTGCTCCACTAGCTTGAGGATGTGATAGCCCGCCGGCCCCTTGATGGGCTCGCTGACGCTTCCCTCCTTGAGTTTGCCCAAGGCGCCGCGTACCTCCGGCTGCAATTGCGCCAGCGGCAGCAGGCCGATATCACCACCGCGGGCCGCGCTTTGCGAGTCTTGCGAGTACTGGCGCGCGAGGGCCGCGAAGTCCGCGTTGGCGGCCTGGGCCTTCTTGCTCAGGTCCTGGGCTTGCTTGCGTACCGCGTCTTCGTCGCCCGGGTCCTTGACCGCCAGGTATATCTGGCTCAGGCGGTAGCGCGCCGGCAGTTGCAACGCTTGCTGGTTGGTCTGGTAGGCCTGCTTCAACTCATCGGCGCTGGGATAGTCGTCGGGCACCTGGCTGACCGACGCTAAATAGCTGCGGAACACGATCTGCTCGGTGGCGGCGCGGGTCTGTTGCTGGATGTCAGGGTGCTCAGGCCAACCCTGGGCGTTGGCCTGCAGCAACACGGCCTTTTCCGCGAGGCGCGTGCGAATGAGGTTTTCCAGCGCGGCGCGGTTATTGAGCAACTGCTCGCGGCTGGCGCCCGGCAGGCTGGCCAGCAGGGCCTTGACCTCGGCCGGTGTCACCGCCAGGTCGCCCAGGCGCGCTACGGCGGGGCCATCGCCGTTGTCGGCCTTGGCCGCAGGCACGGCCTGATTCGCGGCCACACTGTCGCTGGCAGGCTGCAGGCACAACGCCGCGCCGCCAACCGCCAGCGCCAGTACCGTCAACCCGCCAAACAGCATAGAAGATCGATTCATGGCGTCATGCCTCGCTCTCGGCGGGCACAGGAGCCAAGGCCGGCGCCGGCGCAGGGGGCTCGGATCGATAGTCGCGCAGGTAGGTGACGAACTCCTGCAGCAGGCGGTCCCACAGTTCCAGGTGGTTACGCAGGTAGTCGTTGCCGACCCCTGCCGCGATGACCACATCCATTTCCATCAGCAGGAAGCCGCCCTGCTCCGACAGCCGAGAGAAACGGCGGCTGATGTTCCACTGCTGCACTAGCCCGGGCGGCAGTTCACCCTGAATGCGCAGGGCGCAGCTGAAAGTGAAGTCGACAAAACTTCCAGGCTGCTCGCCGGCGTTGCCGAAACGCACCGCGTAGCCAATACCCTGGCTGGCGCTGAGCAGTTGCACGATGCCGTTCTGCTCGCTGGGGTTGACGCGGTAGCCGGCACTTTGCAGCAGTTCGGCGAGCTGCCCGGCGGTGATGGTGCGAACGAGTGTGGTGTCGGACATGGTCGTGCTTTCCTCGGTTAGGGTCGCTGTATGGTTCAACTTCATTGGCTTGCAGCAGGTGCTTTCATGCTGCCGTCGAATTGAGTCTTGTAAAGGTCGTCGCCCATGCCCTGGGCCAACTCCTCGAACTTCACCCGGGCACTGCTGGCGAAGGGTTGGCGCATCTTCAGCACGTCGGCCATGTCGACGCGCTCATAGGCGTCGAGAATCTGCTTGGCCACCCCGTACATTTTCTGGTTGTGCGCCACGCAGCTCTGTACCTGGGTATCGCGTTCGGCCAGCTGCCCGGCCAGCTTGGCGCGCTCGGCCTCCTTGGCCTTGGCCAGCACCAGCAGCTCTTGATAGGCCTGCTTGAACTTGCCAACCTGCTCGGCACTGGCCTGTACCTGCGTCTGGGCGTGCTGTTGGAGGGCGCTCTGCTGGGCGGCCAATTGCGTGTTCTGGCCGCTGGCCTGGACCAACTGTGCGTTCAGTTGCCCGATCTGGGCTTGGGCGGCTGCCAATTGTCCCTCGGTGGCCTGGCGCGCCGCCGTGGCGCGCGCCTGCTCGCTTTGCAGGGTCTGCAACTGCTGGGTCGTGCTGCGCAGCTGCGCGCGCAGGCGCTCTTCCAGGGTCTCGGCCGAACTCTGGCCGGTTGTCAGCAGGCCGGTCAGCAGCGCCAGTACGGTCATTCGTGTTCGATAATTCATCTACGACCTCCTCGGTCAGAAGCGCGTGTTGAGGTCGAGTTGCAGAATGTCGACGTCGAACGGCGCGCCGTAAACGGCCTTGGTACTCATCCAACTGGTGGTGGCGAAGACGTTCTTGGCGAAACCGTAGTTGGCACCCAGGTAGTAGCCCTTGGCGTTGGTACCGCCCAAGTGGAAAGTCGAGTCGTTGAAGCCATCGGGCATGGCATCGGGCTCGATGCGCTTGTAGCCGGCAAACACATTCCAGTCGCCGTTGCGGCCCATCTCCAGGGCGCTGCCGAGGGTGAACTGCATCATCCAAGCGTTGCCGCCGCTCAGCAGGCTGCCGTTGCTGTCGACGTTGTTGGCCAACTGGCCGGCGGCACGGCGAGTGATCTCGCCACTGTCGTAACTCAGGTTGCGGATGTAATTGCCCTGGGTGCGCAGCTTCATGTCGGCCGGCAGCTCTGTGTCCCAGCGCAGGTTCAGGTCAAGCAGGTCGAACTTCGATGCCAGGCCCACGTACTGGGGATTGGGCGTGGTGGTCGGATTGGCCGGATCAGGGGTGATGTCACGCAGCAGGAACAGGGTGTTGCCCTTCTGCATGAACGCCGAACGGCTACCGTCGGTGCTGCACGAGACATCGCCGTTCCACGGCTGGCACGGCGCCGAGCGCTGGCCCTCGATATCGTCGAAGCGGTAGTAGGCCATGGCGCCCTTGAGGCTGTTGCGGGTGTTGATTTTCCAGTCCACGCCCACTTGCGCGCCGTACAACCATTTGTCGTTGCTGCTGGTCTTGTCCAGGCCGTTGGATTCGGAAGCGCTGTCGTTGGTGTACTCCACCGGGAAGGCCCCGACCGTGCCGAACAGGTTGAACTGGTTGTTCAGGCTCTGGTTGAACACCGCCGCCACACCGTCGAAATTGAGGTCGCGTGAATACAGCATGTCGGTGGCAAAGAACGGGTTGCTGAAGCGCCCGCCGGTCAGGCTCAGGCGTTGCGAAGGCGAGTAAGTGACGTAGCCCTGGTCGAGCCAGATGTCCTTCTTGGCAAAGCCGCCGCCCAGAGTCTGGGTGGTGGATACCGGGCTGTTATCGGCGCCGGTGCCCAGGCGCACCCCGGCCACCCAGCTGTCGGCCAACTGCGACTTGAGGCCGAAGCGAGCGCGCAGGCGCATCAGGTTACTGCGGTCCTCGGTGGTATTGTAAAGCGGCGGCAAGGCGCTGCTGGTGTTGGGGTTCACGTCGAACGGGCCGCTGGTATTGAGGCGGCCGAAGTCGGTGATCTGGTTGCTGTTGCCGCCGCCGAAATAGCGCGACTCGTCACGCAGGCGCACATCGCCATCGAAGGTGATGCGCGAGGCCCAGTCGGGAAAGGTGTTGGGCGCGGCCCAGTTTTCCTGGCGTGCGGTGGCCATGACTTCAGCCTTGACCTGGTCGCGAATCTGGTCACGAACGATGGCCGGTACATACTGCACGCGCACCTCCCCATTGGCCGCAGGTGCGCTGGTGGCGATGGCGGTGTTGGCGGCCGCCTGGCGCGCCTGCACCGCCTCGGTCTCGGCCTGGCGAATCAGCGCCTGGGCCTTGTCTTCCTTGAGCACCCCCTGCTCCACCAACAGGCGAATCAGGTTCACGGTGGCACTCTCCGAAGGCGTTGCGGCGGCGGCGGCGCCATTAGGCAACGCCAGGCTGGCGAGCACCAGGCTGGCCGCGCAGCTCAGCCGATTCTTGAAAAGGTTCATCAGCACACCACTCCTTGATAACTAAAGCTCGATAGACGAATCAGCCGGGCCGGCGACCTGAGAGGTCGATGCGCAACGGCAAGGTAATGGTCGACGGTGGGCGTTCCTGCAGGCGCGCAGTGGTGCGCAATGCGTTCAGCACCAGTTCGTCGGTTTTCGCGTCGCCGCTGGTTTTCGCCAGCTCGACCCGGGTGATTTCGCCACCGGCACTCAACCAGATGTCCGCCTGCAGGCGAAACGCCAGGTTGCGCACGTCGGGGTTGTCGCGCAGCGCACGCTGGAAGGCGAAGGCCAGGTACTGGTTATAGGTACCGTTGCCGCCCCCACCGCCCCCGCCCATGCCGCCGCCTTTGCCAGCGCCGATGTTGAAGCTGTCGCCACCGCTCTGCGGGTCGCCGTCCATCTGCATCGGGTTGGCCAGGTCGGCCGCAGGCGACGGTGGTGCCTCCTGGGGCTTGACTGGCTCCGGCTCGGGCTGCGGCGCCGGTGTCACGATCTTTTCTTCCACCGGCGGCTCCGGGTCCTTGGGCGGTGGCGGTGGCGGCAGCGGGATGATCGCCGGGATCTTCGGCGCTTCCCGGCGAACGCCACTCATGTCGTGCGCCCACTGCCACAGCACCCAGGTAGCGCCGGCCAGCACCAGCACGGCGACGCCCCATTTGAGGAAACGCAGTGGCGAGCCGTTGGGTTGCGAAGTTTCAGTGTTCATGATCAACCCTGGTTCGGCTTGCCGGTCACCAGCCCGACCTGGGCCAGCTCGAGGCGACGGAGCAGGTCCAGGACCTCGACCACCTTCTGGTACTGCACCGTGGCGTCGCCGCGCACGATCACCGGAAAGTCCGGGTTGAGCGCTTTTTCGCTGCGTAGCCGGTCTTCCAGTTCCGCCAGGGTTACCGGGTAGGCATCGAGAAACACCTGGCCGCCATCGTTGACGGAAATCGCCTTGGTCTTGGGCTGCGAGAGCGACACCGAGGCACTGGCCTTCGGCAGCTTGATCTGGATCCCGGACACCTGGGCGGTGGCGGTGAGGATGAACATCACCAGCACCACCATGAGCACGTCCACCAATGGGGTGATGTTGATGCTGTCCACTGCGCCGTCTTCATCGTCGTCGTGTGAGGCATTGACTGAGGCCATGGTCAGCTCCTCACACCAGCGCCGACGGGCTGCCGGCTGGCAGACCACGGCGGTGCATAGCTTCGGTGTACTGGCTTTCGCCATACAGTTCGGCCAGGCGGGTAATGAATTCGTCGACGAACACTCGCATGTCGGCGCTGACCTCACGGTTGCGCGTGATCAGCTTGTTGTAGCCAAACAGCGCCGGGATGGCGACGAACAGGCCCATGGCGGTGGCCAGCAAGGCTGCAGCCATGCCGGGGGCGATGGCGTTGATGTTGACATCGCCGGCCATGGCGGTGCCGAGGAACACCACCATGATCCCCAGCACAGTACCCAGCAGGCCGATGTATGGGCCGCCGGCGATGGCGTTGGACAGGCTCGACAGCTTAGCGCTCAGCTTCTGATTCTCGCGGGTGCGTACGCCGTCCATCGACGCGCGGATGGCCTCGATGGTGGCGGCGGACACAGCGGAGACGTCGGCGCCCTGTTCCCGGCGGGTGCGGATCTCGCGCACCGCCACCTGGTACAGACGCCATAACGACGAGTCTTTCAGGCGCCCTGGCAGGTCGTGGTCGTCGGCGAGCATTTCCAGGCGGGTGCCGATGGTATCGAAGCGCTCGCGAAAGGCCTGGTTGGCGCGGGTCACGCGGCCGAGGCTGCGGCTCTTGCTAATCATCACGACCCAGGATTGCAGCATCATCATTACCAGTACGGCGATGATCACCCAGGCATCCACCGGTACCGCGTTGAGCAGAAAGCCGAGGCTGCCGAAGCCGAAGCCCGACTGCTTTTCATCTACGCCGTAGACGACCAGGCGCGATTCGGCGCCCTGAGCCGTGGCATCGGCCAGCAGCGCCGCCGGGGTGCGGGCCACGCGCGACAGCCGCACTTCATCGATGGCACCGGCAAACGGCAGCCAGGCGCTCGCCGGGGCTGCCACTGGCGGCGCGTCGCCGCCCAGGGCCAACGGCGAGTTGAAGGCTGGCAGGGGCTGCGCCAGGCTCACCGCCTGGCGGCCATTAACGAACAGGCGCGCCTGGCTGGCGTCGGCGGTCAGGGCCACGTGGCTCCATTGCCCGGCTGCCAAGGGCTGGCCGAGGGCACTGCGCTGGCCATTGATTTCGAAGAACGGCGCGCCTTGGCTGAGGCCGACCAGCAAGGCGTTGTTACCCTCGCGGCGGGCCAGCAAGACTTGGTCACCATTGGCCTGGTCCTGATGCACCCACAGGCTGAAGCTGAACGGCGCGCCTTGCGCATGTTGCAGCGAGGCGCTGGGCGCCAGCAGCAGCGGTTGGCCGTTGAGTTGCAGGGCGTGGCCGATGACACCGTCCACCGAACTGCCAACCATGGCCTGGGCGTTGTTGGCGTAGGCACTGCTGTCGCGCGCTGGGCTGCCGGTTACGTCGTCGAAGTGCAGCACGGCACTGTAGTCGCTGTCGAAAGTGGCCTGGCCGCTGCTCACCGCCGGGGCCTTGGTATTGCCGTAGTACATCCACACGTCCTGGCGCTGGCCGCCTTCGATGCGTGGGATGTCGACCCAGATCAGCGCCATGCCCATCAAAGGGTCGAAGCTTTCGACCTGGTGGTGCAGCACGGTTTTGTCATCGGCGGTGACGAAGCGAATGTCCGCGCCGTTCTCGCTGACGCCGTCGAAAGTGAAGTTGCCGGTGTGCAGGCGTACCAGCAGGGCGCTGCGCCCCAAGGCGTCGTTGATGGCAGCGCCTTGAGGGGTGGTATCGACAGTGATCTGCTTACGGTATTGCCAGTCGTCCTGCCACCAGGCGTTGGCCACGGCCGGCAAAGCCAGGCCCAGGCAGACAAACAGGGTCATGAAGATGCGTTGCATGGGAAAGCGCTCCGAGGTCTATGCCGGTTGGGTCAAAAGTTTGCCTGCACGCTGAAGTGCACGCGGGAGTCGTGTTTTTCGGTATTGGGGCCGTCTACTAGCGGCAGGCCCCAATCGATGCTGCCGCTCAGCCAGTCGCTGAGCGTGGCGCGGGTGCCCACGCCGACGCTGGCGAGGCTGTAGCGGCTCTCCTGCTCGGGCAGGCCGTCCTGCAGGGCCAACCGTGCGCCCTCGGCGAACACATAGAAGCGCCAGTCGCCGACCAGGCTGCTGATGTACTTGCCCAGCGACGGCGTGCGCAATTCTTCGGACAGCAGCAGGCCGTCGTCACCAGTGCGCTCGGCTGCCAGATAACCGCGCACCGAGGTGGCGCCGCCAGCCGAGAACTGTTCGTTGGAAATGAGTGGCCCGGAGGCCTTCTGGAACCCAAACTTGCTCGCCGACTGCCAATCACCGATGAAGGCGTAGGTGAAGCTGGCGTCGGCCTTGAGCGCGGCGAAACTGGAGCTGGCCTTGTATCGCTTGTAGTCGAAGGCGTCGTCGCTGCTGCCATAACCGAAGGCACCTCGGGTGCCCAGCACCAGGCTGAGGTTCAGCCCCAGTTGCGAGGTGTCGGTGTAGTGGTAGCCGTTGTAGCCGAAAGTGAACGGCGCGTACTTGATCGGCGCGCTGTCGCTGCTGTTCCCCTGGTTGAGGCGCTCTTGGAAGTCCTTGATGTCGACCCCGAGCGAAAAGGCGTTGGACCAGGCGCCCGTGGCCGGCAGGTTGTAGATGGCCGACACGCCATATGAGTGGCCCTTGCCGAGCACATTACTGCCGCCGACAGTGGCCACGTCGCTGTCGGATTTGTAGCCGCTGAATTGCAGGGTCCAGCGGTCGTCGAGGGGCGCGGTATAGCTGCCCGACCAGACCTCGGCGTTGTTGCGGTCCTGGGGCGCGGTGAACCAGGTCAACGATAGGCTGTGGCCCAACTGCCAGAGGTTGTTGTAGCCCACCGTCGCCACCGTACGCAGGGGCTTGGTGTCGGCGCTGGAGTCGTTGTTCACGCCGAGGGAGGCGCTCCAGGGCTTCTTGTCTTCCACTTGCAGGTCGACGTCCATGGTGCCGCTGCGCTGGCCTTCACGTACCAGCGGTACAACCTGGCGGCCGCCATGGTTGAGCGCGGCCATTTCGCCCTGCACCTGGTTGAAGTCCGGCACCTTGCCCTCCTCCAGCGCCGGCACCTGGTCACGCACTTCAAGCGGCGAGGAGTACTTGGCGCCCACCACCCGCACGCGGCCGACCTTGGTCTCGCTTACCTGCAGGTACACCACGCCACCTTCCACCTCCTGCTGCGGAAGGTCGACGAACACAGACTGGTAGCCGCGCTGCTGGTAAACCTTCTGCAGCGCGTCCTTGGCGCCCTCGATGTCGGCCATGCTGCGGTCCGGGCCCATGAAGGGATACACCGCAGCCTCGATGGTCGGGGCATCCAGCACGGTGTTGCCGCGCACCACGTACTCGTTGATGTTGACCTTGGGCGCAACGGCGTCCTGCGCCTGGCCGGCCAACGGCGCCAGCAGCGCCAGGGCCAGCGCATGGCGGCTCCAAGGGGCGTTCGAAGGTCCCCACCGCCGAACGGGTCTTGCCAACGAATGCTCCACACAGCCTCCCAGGTTTACAAGGGTTTCGCGCACAGCCAGGCCGCTGCGCACAAGGCGCAGCGCTGGCGTCACTTCAAAGGGTTAGGGTCGAACCGCCGGCATGGCGCGCCGACCAGGTCTGCAACAGGGTGAAGTTCACCGAGAACTCCGGCATGTGCAGCAAGGCATTGCAGAACACTTCACCCACGATGCGATGCAGCAGGCCCATGCAAGTGGCGTCGGCCAGTACCTTGGAGGTGTCGCGGGAGAGCTGCCCGTAGGTCCAAACCTTGTGCTTCAGGTCCAGCCCCACGAACCAGCGAAACAGCAGGTTGTAGCTCAACTGCTCACTCACCTGGCGCTCGCTGGGGACCGAATACAAAACCTGCAACAGCAAAACGTGAATCAGCGTGGCAGGCTCGATCAGCAGCCCGGCGCGCTCCTTGAAGGCCGCCAGGTAGTCGCTTTGGGCACTCAACAGGCTGTCGATCTGCGGGCGCGCCAGCACCAGGGAATGGTTGGGCGGGATAAAGCTGCTGACTTCCTTGAGCGCGCATTGCCAATCCTCCTGGGACACGATCCACACCAAGGGCGCGCCGTAGCGGTACACCGACACAGGACGCTTGCGCGCGGCCTCCACGACCTTCGACAAACGCTGATCGAGTTCCTGCATGCCGACTTTTGCGTAGCGTTCCATACTGCCCATCCCCTCCTCTCCCTTATCCTTGGTCACATTCCGGCGCCTTCTGCTTGGCGTTACATACCCAAGGCGGGGGTCGGACAAAGGCACCGAACTTTTGTCACCAAAGCTTCACGAGAAATTTCAGGCCCGGTACAAAGCGCCCACATAACGCCATGAAAAAGGGCGACGACCGTTGCCAGTCGTCGCCCTCGGGCCCGCTTTCTCAGCCGTTACAGTGTCAGTTGGTCACGCTCCTGTGGTGTCAGGCGCTGGCGCGCGCGTTCGTCCAACTGGCCGGCGCCCAGCACCTGCACCGGGCTGCTGCTGTCGTAGCCGCGTTGCGCCGGAATGAGGCTGGCGCCGTCCTGGCCGGGCACCAGCGGCTCGCTGCCAAAGCTCAGGACCTTGACCGCGAACACCGAAGGCTCGTTCTTGCGCGCGGCGTTCTGCTGCTGGCGGGTGAGATTCTCGGCGGCGTCGGTGGCCGAGGCCGCCGCCGCGCTGGCGGCGCTAATGGCGTTGGTGTTGACGGCGGCCACCACCGGTACGCCCTGGGAGGCGCCCTGCACCTGGATGTTGGCGGCGTTGACGACCTGCAGGGCGGCGATGTTGACGTTGCCCGATACCCGAATCCCCGCCTCGCCGGCATCCACGGTACCCAACGGCGCGATCAGGTCGATATCGCCGGCTGGCACCTCGGGAATCGGGTTGAGCGTGGCGATCCCGGCACCGGTGGTGGGCACAGTCGGCGACAGGGTAACGTTGCCGAAGTTGTCATAGATGCGCCGTGGCGGCGTGTACACCACGGTGGTCTTAGAACCGCGCCCGGCGTTGATGTCGCCCTCGGCCGACCACGCCAGGATCGAACCCCCGAAGGTGGTCATGATGCGGCTCTGGCCCAGCAGGATGCTGTCTTGCGAGTACAACTGAATATCGCCCTCGCCCTGGGTGATGATGCCCGCGCTGGCCGGCGGCGTGCTGCCTTCGATACCAAACACCTGGCCGCCACCCGGCGTGAGCATCTGGATCCCGCCACCCAGGTTGGTGTGCACGCCCGCCGCGCCGTACAGGGAGATATCACCGTTGTACATCAGGGTATTGCCCGCTACGTCTTTGGTCGGGAACAACGCGGCGATGGCGTTGCGACCCCGCAAGTAGCTGCCTTGGCGCACGCCACCGACCTGGTTGTATTCGCGGCCAGCGGCGGTGAGTTCGGCGAAGTAGATCGTGCGGGCGAAAATGCGCTGCTGTTCGGCCGGCAGTTGCGCGAAGTAGCTCAACGCCCCCGACTCGCTGCCCCTGAAGCCGTAGCGCTGCAGCAGCCAGGCTTGCAACTCGGCGTAGTAGGTCTTGGCGACCTTGCCGGGCTGCGAAGCCAATGGCGTACCGCTGACCGCCAGGTTGGCGGGCGTAAGGTAGTCGCTGAGCAAGGTGCCGTAGTTCGCACCCGGGCTGCCAACACCGGCCAGCAGCGCAATGCTAGCGCCAGGGCGGCTGTCGCCGGTCGCCACCGGGCCGATGCTGGTGATCGACGCCTGGTCTTCCATCAGCAAGTTGCGCCCGGCGGTGATCTCCAGGGTGCCGGGGCCGGCGATGTTGAACGAGCTGTAGATGATGTCGCGACCGGCGGTGACGATGGAAACGTCGGTGGGGCTGCTGTTGACGAAGAGGTTGTTGGTGCGGCTGTAAAGCCCAAACTCATTGCCTGGGTTGACATCCGAGCTGGCCAGCAGCGAGCCACTGCGCAGGATGTCGCGGCCGGCCATCATCCACACTGGGCGGCCGGCGATATAGACCACCTCGCCTGTACGCAGGTCATTGCCCGTATAGTTCAAGGTGCTGCCACTGGAGACCCCAAACAAGTCGCCAGAGCGTGCATAGAAACGTGAAGGCGCAAGCTTGGTGCCCCAATCATTGGAGGCGCCGTCGGCGCCGAAGGCGATCAGAGGCAGGGCGCCACGCCCGATGTAAACGGTGCTGGCGTCGCTGGAGACATTGCCAAGCGGGAAGCTGCCGGAGTCAACCGAGCCGGCCAGATACGCAGGATTCTGCGGCGTCGCCAAGCTGCTGGCCGCTGCGCCGGATTGGGTGATACCCATGCCCAGCCCATAGATAGAGTCACCTGCCAGCAATTGCAGTTCGCCAGTAGCGGACGGCGCCAACTCCAAGGGATACAAGGCTGTGGCCGGCTGTGGATTCGCCTGGGCCGAGTAGCCATAGAAAATACTTCCGTTGGCAGCTATAGCGCGCAAGGTCGTCGGGTAGACCACGGCGAGATCGGTAGGACTCTGGTCATTGACCGGGCTCAAGTTGCCGCCAGCGGAGAACAGGTCGACAGCGGTACGGGCCGTCCACAGGCTGAACCAGCTATAGCCACTGGTGCCGTCTCCCAGCGTCGTAGGCGACCCGGCGACGGGGGTAGCGCGTCCCGCATCGCCGACCGTACTTAATACCAGGTCGCCAAGGGTATTGACGCCCGCGGTAGAGTCGCCAGGCACCAGGGTCAAGCCGCCTGTGGCCGATACCCTGGGATTGTTCTGAGGCAAGTACACCGTGAGTTTGGTGGCTGTATTGAAAATACTTGGCGTCAGCGCGGCCATGCTGCCGATCTGCTGGGCATCGACCTGAAGGTGGCCACGCAGGTCGGTCACGACTCCGCTTTCAGTCGCCAGCAAGGTCTGATCGGTGCCAACGGTGGTGCTGAAGGGGTTGATGCTACCCGCAACGCTCAGCGTGAGGTCGCCGCCGCCCGTAACCGTGACGCTGCCGTCGGCGGCAACACGGCCCGTCGAGCCGACGGCCAATACCAGTGCCTGCGAGCGTGGATTGATATAGGGAGACACCGCGTTGCCGGCCATTTGCGCGAGCGTACCGGCGTCCCCCGCAACCGACACGTGCAGATCTCCCCCACCGAGCGTGCCAAAACCGGTGAACCCTACAAAGGTGTCGCTTTTCGTAGGCGTTCCCGTGATACCCGGAACGTAGGTACCGTAGTTGATCCACCAGGCGCCGGCCTGCGCCGCGCTGCCGCCAAGCACCTCGCCACTGCCCTGCCGCCAAAGCCAGTTGCCAACGTTCGTCGAGTCGTATCCTGCATCGTTCGAATCCGGCCGGTTGCCGCCGGCGATCCCCACATTCATCGTCGCACCACTCAGATCACCGCCTACACCTAGCGTGAGATTGCCACCGTAATCCGGGTACCAGGCGCGGTAGACGCTAGCGCTACCGCCGTCCACCAGGCTCTCGTAGCTTTGGTTGTTACCACTAAGTACCAGCCCGCCCGAGGCCAAAGCCCGTGGCAAGTTGTACGCATCGGTGGCTGTAGTGGGCACCACTGAAGTGCCCGCCGTATAGACGCCGAAGAGGGAGTCCATGCGCAAATCGGCGGCACTCATCAGCTCCAGATCGCCCGTGCCGGTGCGCACTACGCTGGGGCGAGTTCCGCCCGGTTCATAGGCATAGCTGATCGTGCCCGAAAAATCACACGCACCCAGATCGGCGCAAAACTGGGAAATGGACGCATAGCCGAAATCCGCCGCGATACTTTCGGTGACGGTATCGCCCACTGCGCCCAGCCCGTTGTCGGCGCCAAACTGGTTGACTGTGTAGCTTCCAGATACCTCGCAGGCGCCCAGATCCGCGCAGAATTGGGCGATCGACGAGTAGCCGAAACTGTCTGAGACGCTTTGCGTGACGGTGTCCCCCACCGCACCCAGCCCGTTGTCGGCACCAAACTGGTTGAGGATATAAGCCGTCGTGATGACCCCGAAAGTTCCATAGTGGCTATCGGCAAGGTTCAGCGTGCCGTGCGTGGCCGTCGGGCTCACCAGGCGACTATCGGCTGCCGTCAGGTCCGCCCCCGCCACCAGGCGCAGCGACCAGGACTGTGAACCCTGCGCAAGCATCGGTGCCGCCGCCCAGAGGGCGCCCTGGCGCCCCGACACTTCCGGACGTAAGGCCACTGACGCCGCGGCGCCCGGCAATATGACGTTGGTGCCGGAAAGAATCATCGACCCGCTGGCCAGTGGCAGGTCACCGTTGAGGGTCAGCAGATTCTGCGAAGCCGAAACAGCATCGGCGACGGTGGGCAGGATCACCCCCTTGGGCCATACCAACGCGTTCAATGCCGCGTTGCCGCTCAGCACGCTACCGGCATCCAGTTGCGTGCCTGCCGGCAAGGTCGTTGCCGTGCTCAGCAAGGTGCCAGTTGCATACAGCAGGCCCCCTGCGCTGTCGCGCACGGCCGCCGACAACACTGTGCCGGCGGGAACCAGCAGGTCCGCCGACAGGGTCGCGGCGACAGGCAACCGGGTTCCACTGCTGAGGGTGATCGCCTTGATCGGCAAGTCATAATTCAGCGTTCGGCCACCGGGGATGGTCGTGCCATCCGCCAGGGTCACCCCGGCGGCGGGCACCACGGTATCTCCGCCGTTGTAATCCAGGCCAGCCAGCAGGACCCAACCATTGTCATCCTGGGTCGCGGGGGGCGGGGCGAAACCGTCGCTGATGCTGCCGTAAACACTCAGGTTGCCGCCCGCACGCAGGGTCAGTTGCCCGGCCTCGCCGGAGCCGTAGACGCTGGTCTGCGCCGAGGCCGGGTTGAGGCTCGCGTAGCGATAGCCAGACAGGTCGACATCGCCGCGCACCACCAAGTCGCCGTCCGCCGTGGCACTGGCGATTTCCACCGCCGGGCGCAGGTGCAGAACGCTTGCATAGGTCGGGTTGTAGAGCCCGGCGAGCTGGGTGCCGAGCAGGTTGCCGTTGCCGAGCGCGGCGTTGATGAATGCCTGGCTGTCGAGGTGCTTGCCATTGAGGTAGGCCTGGTCGATCCACTGGTAAGCGCGGCCGTCAGCGCTCAAGTCCGGGGCATACGGCGCATCGGTATAACGCCAGGTGCCGTTGACCGCAATCGAACGCGCACCCTGGATGGTCAGCGCGCCGCTGGCGTCGATGGCCATGTCACCGGAGGTGGCACTGCCCAGCCGCGGCGCATACAGCTCGACGGTGCCCAAGGCCATGGCCGGCGCAGCGCTGGTATCGGTGCCGTAGCGCAGGTCCATGCGTGTGCCACTGCCGAGGGTGAGCAACCCGGCGCCGGCATTGAGTTCGATCATCGCTCGGTTGGGTGACGCGATGATCTGCCCGCGGCTGTCGACCCGCACCAGGCGCCCATGGGCGTCCAGCACCGCGCTGCCGTCAATAGTCAGGCCATTGGCCGCCGACAGGGCAATGCTGCCGACTTCGGCGCCGCTGGCATCTATGGTGCCGCTGACCCGCAGGCTGCCGCCATCCAGCGACACGCTGATATCGCTGGCCTTGAGGTCGTTGGCGATGACCAGGTCGCCCTGCTTGATCTGGAAGCTGCGCGAACCTAGCACCTGACCGGCATTGAGGCGCTGGTTGAGGGCGTCGAAGGCCTGGCTCAAGTCGCCGATGCCCAGTTGCTGCGCCCGCAGCGTCAGGACGCCGCTGGCATAAGGCACCAAAGTGCCGCCGGCATCGTAAGTACCGCTGCTGCTGCCCAGCAGGCTGCCTTGCAAGTCGACGATCCCGGCGCCAGCCCCCAGCGCGGTGGCACTGATGCTCCCGGCCTGGTTGTTGACTGCCGAGACGTTGAGGGTCGAACCAGCGCTCTGGCGGATGTTGCCTTCGCGGCTACTGAGCACCACGTCACCGCCCCAGCTGTATTTGGTCAGGTCGTTGAAGACGAGGCGGCGCCCAGAGAGATCAATTTGCGCGCCGTCGCCCAGGGTCAGGTCGCCGCGTGCGTTCAAGGTCAAGCGACCGCTGGGCAGGACCACGGTGGTGTCTAGGCTAATGCTGTCGGCCTGCAGCGTAAGGTTGCCGCCCTCGCCAGCCACGCTGGCCTCCTTGGCCGGCAAGCCGATGACCCGCAACTGGCCACCGGCGCTTATACGGTTGACCGATCCCGCCGCCGCAGTGAGCAGCGGCGTGCTGATGTTAAGGTCGCCACCGCTGTAGCTGAAGCCACTGCCCGTGACGTATCCGCCCTGGCTCTGGTGCACGCTGAGGCTGCCTGCAGCGTTGCTGGTGATCACTTGGCTGGCGGCCAGGTTGACCGTGGCGAAGCCGAGCACCGAGCGGCCCAGAGAGGTGTTGCTCGAGGGTGCATCGGCGGCACCGAAGACGATACGCTCGGCACTGACGTTCAGTTGCCCGCTGCCGGTGCCAGCACCACCGCTGATGACAGCTGGCGCCGCCGTAGCAGAACCGTTCCACACCAGCTCGGCGGTATGGATGGAAGCCTGGTCGGTGGCCGACCCACTGCCATAAATGGCAGGCGCGGTCAGAACCAGCTGGCTGAGCAGCGAAGCGCCCGTTACCGAATCGTAGGTGTCCAGTTGCGCACTACCGTAGAAATTCAGCGCCTGGCCGGCGGAGAATTGCAGCGATTCCAAGGCCGGTGCGCCAGCGCTGACGTCGCCACGCAGCAAGCGTTGCAGCATGGCCGGGTCGAGGGTCAGGCCGCTGGGCACGGTATTCTGGTTGCCACCGGCGTCCAACGCGGCGGTGCTGCCGATATTGATATTGCTCAGGGCCAGGGTGAGATGCCGAGTGCCGTAGCGGGCACTGCTGTCCAGCTCGAACGTATTGCCGGTACTGGCCACCAGCGAGCCTTCGGAATACAACCTGGTGTCGCCGCTGCACCCCGAGCTAGCCGGGCACAGGCCGACATAGATGCCGCCACCAGTCGACGAGCCCGGTGAGACGAGATTCAAGCTACCGTTGGAAAGGGCCAATACGTTACCGGTGCCTGCCAGATTGATGAACTGCGAACCGGTGGGTGCCGTCCCTTGCCCCAGGGTATTGATGGCCGCGCCCTGCTCCACGGTGATATTCCCTGTCCCGGTACGCAACACCACTGCGGGTGCCCGCAAGGTCGCACCGGAGCGCAGGATGACATCGTAAAGTGCGCCGCTGTCGCCAATGATCAAAGCCCCAGCGTTCAGCGCGTTCAAACTGTCGGCTTCAACACTGACGCCATTGAAGTTACCCACCTCGGACTGCGTGTTCGCCAGTACCTGAATAGCCGCCCCTCCCGTCACCGTGGCCGTCCCCGCGCTGCCCCCGCTTGCCGCCGCGAACAAGCCGGTACCGGCGAAATGGAAACCGATCGGCGTGGTGCCGGACGAGCCGACGTTCAATTCCAGTGTGAGGTTCTTGGCATCCGCCGGCATCACACCCAGCGTGGTCCCCAGCTTGGCGGCGTTGGCGGCCAGAAAGTTCGAGTAACCTGTCTCGTTGTATTGCGAGTAGGTTCGCAGGGTCGCCGCAGGCGTTAGCGTGACCCGCTGCGCGAGGCTGTCGCGCAGCGCGGTATTGGCGACCGACACTTGCCCCGCCGCGCTCCAGGAACCATTGCGCAATGGCTGTGCGCCAGTGCTGGCGGCCAAGGTATTGCTGCTCAGCTCCACCCGGAACGCCCCCGACAACAACGCGTAGGTGGAGGGCAACAGCGTGTAGGTACCTGCTGGCAAGCCAGGCACGCCGGCCGCCAGGGTGATCTGCTGGCCGATCAGCGGGTCACCTGCGCCGGCATCCGCCGCCACTGGCGCGTACCCCGCCTGCACACCGGGTACCAAGGCATAGACCGGATGGCTGGTGAGGCTGGGCAAGGTGAACGAACCGTCGACGTTGACCTGCATCAGCGGCGCGAGGCGCGCATCGGTGGAGCCGCCTCGGCCGGAAATGAAACTCGCGCCCGTCAGCTCGCCACCGCCGGACAAGTCCAAGGTTGCGCCAGACGCCACGTCCACCGAAGTTCCGGCCAGGGTGATACCTGGATTCCGCACCGCTGCCTGGCTATACGCGGCGCCGGTGATATCGGTACCGTCATACAGGTAGGTCTGACCGTCTGCGGTTCCGCCATAGGGCATCAGCAGCCCCGCGCCACTGACTGACGTAATGCTGCCGGCTAAAAGCTGCAGCCTTTGTGTACCACTCGTACCCAGTGTGATCTGGCCGAGCGGTGCACGCACGACGCCGCCCTGCTCTATGGAACCGGCATAGAACGTCAGCCCCCCCAGTGCCGCGTACGGCATGGCTGGAATATCGGGAGTGGTACGGCTAATGGTCAGCCCATACAGCGGATCATAGTCCGACGTGCCCCTGATATATCCAACGTCGATGCGGGCTTGGGCGCCGGTCCCGGGGTAAATCTGCGCGCCGTTCAGTGCCAACGCCTGCGGGGTGCGGAGTACCGTGGTTGTACCGATCGATTCTCCCGTCAGTGAAGCGCCGCCCAGAAAGCGTAGGTCACCCTGGCTGGTCAAGCTGACCTGTTCGAAACCCGCGCGATCGAACGCTACGGTCCCTTCCAGGTTCTTAAGGCTGCCAGCCGCAGAAAAGAGTACCTTTTTGGCGATGTCGAGGAGATTGGCCTGCACAGAGAAGGTCGCTTCACTGCCCCTGAAACTGGTGGTGGCGTCGTAAAGATCCGTGTGGAACGCCAGCCCGTCCAATAATAGTTTCGACGGCAATACACTAGACAACAATACATAGGGTGCGGACAGCTTGACCTGGCTGCGCGCGGACGCCGAATCGGCGAGGGTGAACGCAGCGGCACTGAGCGACAGGCTTTGCCCAAGCTGCAGACTCAGATCATCGGTAAAACTGATGATCCCCGAGCTCATCAGATTCAGGTTATCGAAGCCGCCAGAGGCGACGCTGGCGGCACTCAGCGCAGCATGCCCGTACTGCAAGGTATCGGCGGCGGCTTCGGGGCTTTCCGCCAGCGCGACGCTGTCCTTGCGTTGACTGACGACCAGGTCGCGAAGCATCAATGGCCGGTCCGTTGCCTTGCCATCGGCCTTGTAGTACTCGGCGGTCCAGAGCGCAATATCCAGCTTCCCTCCCGGCGCCCCGGCACCGCCCGACCTGGCGCTGAAATTGCCATCCAGATACAAGCCATTGTTGGATGCCAGCGAGAGGCTGCCGCCATCGCTTGCCACCAGTGTCTGGCCCTGACCTGTTACGTACAGGCTGGCTTGGGCGCCATCAGCCTTGAGCTGCGCACCTTCGCGCAGGACCACGAACACATCCGCGGCGCTGGCGGTTCCGGCAGCGGTATCCAGCACGCCGCCGATCACGATGCTGCCGCCGCCGCCGACCTGGCCATAGGTACGGCCCAGATTGTCGATGGCGGTGGCAGCGCGAGCACTGACGTCGATCACTGCCTGATCGCCCAGCCAGATCGAACGACCCGAGCCAGCGGCCACGACGTTCTGCGTGATCGCCGTACGTTGCGTCACGGCCCCCAGGGTGACACTACCACCCCAGGCATTGAGCGCGCCGTCCAGTGTCAACTGGCCGGTGCTGCGCAGTTCGATGGAAGCGCCCGGGTCTACGGACACTACGGCGCCAGCCCCCACCTGCAACGCGGTACCGGCAATTTCGCTGGTCAACGAGTTGATATTGCCGGCGCTCAACGCCAGGCTGGCACCGCCACGTTGGCTCAACACGGCGTTGACGGGATCGGTTTGATACAGGTCTGGCAGCCACACTTGCAAGGCATCGGTAGGGGCATTGCCGGTGACCAGCGTCGAACCCGTGTCCTTGAGCTGATACACCGGCCGGGTCACGCTGACCTGGGCGCCGTCGGCGACCTCCAGGCCCAGCGCCCCGGTAATGGCGTAGGCGCCAAAACCCTTGGCGAAAAAGCCGCTGGCCAGGTTCAGCACGCCGGGGGTAATGTTCGCCGCACCGATACTGACTTCGCGGCTGGCAAGGCTCAGGGTGCCGCCACCGCTCACGCCGACGCCGCGCAACTCACCGCCCAAGGTCAAGTCTCCCACAGCGGCATTGAGGCCCGTCTGAGTAGCAGCACTCAGTTGCAGATCCCCCCCTTTACCGCCCCGGAGCGTGCCATTGGCCAGCAGCGTCGCACCGGAGGACACGTCCACCAGGCTGCCCGCGCCCAGGCGCACATCGCCGCTGCTGCGCATCGACACCGAACCACCGTCGCGAGAGGCCAACAGGTAACTGCCAGCAGAGTCCAGCGCCAGATTGCTCCAACGCCCCGTCGCCTCCACCTGCACCCCCTCGCCAATGCTCACTCGCGCGGCCGTACCGCGGGCGGCCAGTAGCGGCACATCTTCCACGGCACTGCGGTCAAGTACGTACTGGCTGAGGACGTTGCCCAAGCGCAGCTGCCCGCCATGGGCGACCAGGTTGCCGAGCACGTCCACCTGCGGGGCGTATAGCGTCAGGCTGCCGCCATCGCCTAGGCTCAAGGCCGATTGCACCGTGATGTTTTTTCCCGCAGCGACCTGCAAGCCGCCCAGTTGCGCGTCGCTCAGGGCCTGCGCGTTCAACATCAGGCTGCCTGTGCGATCGCTGCTGACCGGCATCAGCAGGTCGATACTCTCTGCAAAGCTGCTGCCGTTGCCGATCACTACCTGATCCAACATCGGGCTGAGCACTCTTTTCAACACACCATTGCTGAAGATCGGGGTGTAGTTGCCCACCAACAGCTGCCCGCGACGGGCCACGGCAGTCTGCGCCTGCTGGTAGCCGTCCAGCGCGGCATTGGCGCTGGTGGTCTGCTGCACGCCTTGGTAGACATCGGCAATCACCTGGCCTTCCAGCACCGCGTTGCGGGTACCGATCACCAGGCTGCCGGCGTCCCTGCCCACGGTATAGCCCTGCTCGTAACGCTGGCGCGGGGCGATCAGCGGGTTGTAGAAGTACTCGACCTGGCCCCAGCGCGCGCTGGCATCTTCGAAGCCCTTGTAGATGCCAGTGTAGAGGATATCGCCGGGTGCTGAGGAAACCTCATACAAGCGGCCACTGGCGGTGGTCAGCCACGTCTGCTGGATGTAGCCGCCTTCCACATCAAGAGTGCCGCCCGCAAGGTTGAGCACCGAGCCGGCCTGGGTCACTACGTCGTTGCCGGTAAAGGTCAGGGTGCCGCCCTGGGCCATCCACTCGCCCACGCTGTGGGTCTGGGTACCGAGGTAGCCGCTGACCTCCAGCAGTCCACCTGCTGTGTACCAGCGGTCGGTGGCGTAGCCGTTGGTACCGGCGGGCACGTACACCAGGTCGCGGGTATCGACCCACACGTCGTTGCTGGACAACTTGCCGGCGTCGCGGTTGCCGCTGGCATCGCGCAGCTCGTTGCCCTGGATGTTCACCAGTATGCTGTTGGACGACATTGCCAGTTGCACGCCGATCGCGCCGGAGACATCCAGGGTCGCGCCATCGCGCACCAGGCTGCGCTGGCCGGCGCTTACCGCGATCTGCCCACCCGTCGCGAGGGTGGTCGAGCCGCCTTGAAAGTCCACGGTGCCGCCGCTGACGATCTCGACCCGGGAGAGATCAGTGCGGTCAGCCACCGTGCTGAGGTTATTGAACTGGCCGCTGGCCAACAGGTTGTTGACGCCTGTCAGGCCGCTGTAGCCGGCCAGCCGCTGGGAATCCAGGGCGCTGCCCGAGGCGCTGTCGAGCAGTACCGCCGTGGTGGCGTTTGAGCCCAGGGTGACGCTCCCGGTGCTGTCGCTGGCGGCGTTGAGAAGGTGGACGGTGCCGCGGATATCGGTCGAGGTGCTGGCCACCGCCACGCCGGCCTGGGTGACCTGGTGCCCGGTCAGGGTGATGTCGCCGGTGCTGGCCATGATCGTGCCGCTGTTGGTCACCGTCCCGGCGGCGCTGGCCGCGCTGCGGCGGGCCGACACCTCGTTGCCGCGCGTGGTCGAACTGGCGTTGCCGTTGGTGCTGACGCCGCGGCGAATGTAGAAGTCGTCGCCGGCCGCCAGCGTAGCCTGGCCCTTGGGGGTGCTGATGCTGCCGGCGTTATCGACCTGCGAGCCCAGCAGCAAGACGTAGCCGCCACCACCGGTGGACGTGCCGGGTGCCAGCGTATCCAGTTGCGCGCCCTGCTGCACCAGGACCGCCCCGGCGGCATCGGTGAAGGTCGGCAAGGTGCCATTACTGTTGACGTACAGCCCGCCACTCGTGAATTGCCCGTCGGTGATGGTCGCTGCGGCGGCCACCAGGTTGCGCACGTTGACCTGGCTGCTGCCGCTGAACACGATGCCGTTGCGGTTGACCAGCATCACCGTGCCGTTACCGGTGATCTGGCCCTGGATCTGCGAGGGCCTGGCAGTGGGGTCGTTGATGCGGTTGAGCACCGCCCAGTCGCTGCCCTGGTCGAAAGCCACGGTGGTATTGCGGCCGACGTTGAAAGTCTCCCAGTTGAGGATCGCCTTGTCGGCGGTCTGCTTGACGCTGACGGTGGTCTTGCCATCAGCAGTGCTTTGCGTGGGCGCCTGGGCATTGAGCCAGCCCTGGGTCAGGCGGGTATCAACCTTGAGGCCGCCCTCGCCCAGGCCATCGGGCACCGCTTGCACCGTGGCCAGCGCCGCTTGGCGGCCCGCAGCCTGCGCGGCCTGCTGGGCAGCGATGGCGGCCACGGTGTTGTTGAGGTTGAGCAGCGAGCGCTGCAACTGGGCATCGGCGCGTTGCTGCTGCGCTAGCGGCGGCACATAGCCGCTTGCCGTACCGCCCGCCGCCCCGGCCCGGCCGGCATTAGCGGTGTTCGCGCCCTTGGCTGTGAACCAGGCGCCACTGAACGGCTGTGCCGCCTGTGCCGTACCGGCCACCAGCAACAGTGCCATGGCCTGCACCAGCGGCTTGAGCCGCCACAGGCCCGGTTGCGAGTAACTGGGCATGGCTGAGCGGGCATGGCGATCACGGTGCACGGAAAGGGGCTGGCGAGCAGGCATCACGATGGGTCCTTGGTCGTTTGACGGACAGCCGCCTGGGCTGCACGCAGTGCTGTTGGTAGTTAGTCAGTTGGCGCAGCGCGCGACCGAACGGCTGTCATCAAAGGTTCATCGAGGCCTCTCCAGCGCGACGAGAACGCAGTACAAGCGCAAAATCGACGAGGGCCGAAGCCGTCATCGTTCAGGTCCTGAATGAAGGAAATCAGCAACGGCGCGGGCCGTTGCTGATCGGTGTCGCGGGTAAGCTCAGAGGCTTACATAGGACGGCCAATGCCGTTGCAAACGTTCGACCTGCCGACGCTCAGCGAGCTCAGCGAGCTGGTGAACGAGCTACGTACGGCAGCCTTGAAGGTGTCCGACATCGGCACGAAACGGTTGGCCTTGATGGAAGCGTCGTTGTTGGTGCCGGTTGAAACGCCGTAGTGACGGTTGAGGAAGTCCAGGACCTGCGAGGTGTCGGTGCTGTCGGCGTAGCACTGGCTGAAGATCAGGTTGGTGAAACCGATGATCGGGTAGCCAGAAGTCGGGTAGGCGATACCGCCCGTGCCGAAAGTACGTGCCCAGTTGGCTGGAACTGCGCGTTCAGCGGCGGTAGCCGGAGCGCTGACGGTTGCTACCGCAGCGCTGACGTTAGCCGTGGAAGGCGAAGCGCCGTTGATCTGAGCGACCTTAGCCGTGTCGGCCAGGCCAGCTTCGCTGGTGGCGGCCCAGTCAGGGCTGAGGTAGGTGATACGGCCGTCGGCGACTTTCAAGGCAGCCGATACACCGTCGCTGCCGGTTGCCGGCGTGAAGTTGGACGGCAGGCCGCCCGAGTAGCTGCCGGAGAAGGTGGTGGTTACCGCGAAAGTACCAGGAACACTGCTGCCGCACCGGGAGTTCAGGTAGCGGGTGAACAGCTCGGTAGTACCGCTGCTCTCAGCACGGTAGACCACAGTGATCGGGGCGGCCGAACCCGAGTTGGCGATCTGGCTCCAGTTGGTGATGGTACCGGCAAACACACCGCACAGTTGTGCAGTGGTCAGGTTGACCGCAGTGGCACCGGCCTTGTTGAACGGCACGGCAACCGAAGTACCCACCGATGGCACCTGGATCAGCGGCCCCCAGGCAGCGTTGTGGGCGGAGGCATAGGTCGACAGCTCCGCGGCGGTCAGCACCGAGTCGCTACCGGCGAAGTCGACGTTGGCGGTCTTGCCGATCGCCGACGGGGTGTTGGTCAGGAAGGCCGTCTTGCCTGCGCCACTACCACCACCGGTGTAGGTGTCGAAGCCAGAGGACAGTACGCCAGCCGTGGTGTACAGAGGCAGCGGCAGAGTTGCGCCACCGCCGGTTACCGCTGCCATCGATTGAGCCGAAGCCAGTGCCGCCACAGCCATCGAGGCTGCGATCAGAGTACGTTTGAACATGAAGATTGCTCCTTTGTCATCGTGATTGAGGAAGTCTTTCTTGCATGGTGCCGCGGCCCGTCCCCATGTGCCCTTTGGCGTCTGCGGGGTGAGTCCACCCCTCAAAGATCGCAATTCACGGTGACAATCCAAGGAAAAAACATCGGGAGGATCTACTTGATTTACAAGAGAATTCCTCGGGTGTTCGGGCTGCTTCCCGAGCGTCCCGGCAGCCCCTGCACGACAGCCTTTCAATAGCCCATTTTGCCAGCCCTTGCCCCCCAAGGGCTGGCGTCGAAGCGGCAGGCAAAGATGACAGACGCATGATCCCGAGCTTGGGCACAAAGCCATCCGGGAGTCCTTTCCGGCAAGGCGAAACAGCTGAAGCAGAATTCACTCACCAGGCGCGTGGTCACTTGACCAACTGATTGATCTCGATGATCGGCAGCAGCACCGCCAGCACGATGGTCAATACCACCCCGCCCATGACCACGATCATCAACGGCTCGAGCAATGCGGTCATGCCCATGGCCCGCCGCTCGATATCCTTGGACAGGGTGTTAGCCGCGCGCTCCAGCATCGGCGGCAGCGAGCCGGTCTTTTCGCCGCTGGAGATGAGATGGATCAACACCGGCGGAAAGACCTTCTCCACGCGCAACGCCGCCGCCAGCGATACCCCTTCCTTGACCTTGGCCGTGGCCTCGCTGACCGCCAGGCTCAGGCGCTGGTTGGAAACCGTCTGGCGCGCCGCTTCGAGGGCGCGCAGCATCGGCACCCCTGCGGCGCCGAGAATCGCCAGGGTGGAGGCGAAACGCGCGGTATTGAGGCCCAGCACGAAACGACCGAACAGCGGCAGGCGCAATATCCGGCTGTGCCAGGCCAACCGCGCGGCCGGCTGGCGCAGATACAGGCGCCAACCCCAAAGGCTACCGACCAGGGCGATAAAACACAGCCAGCCCCAAGTGCGGATGAAGTCGCTGGCCATCAGCATCGCCACGGTGAGACCGGGCAGGTCCTGGCGCGCCTGGGAAAAAGCGCTGACCACCTGGGGCACGACATAGCTGAGCAGGAAGATAACGATGCCAATGGACACCAGGCCGACCACACCGGGGTAGATGAAGGCTGTGAGAATCTTGCCCCTCAGGCCGTTACGCTCTTCGATGTAGTCGGCCAGGCGCTCCATCACTTGGGCCAGGTCGCCAGACTCTTCACCGGCCGCGATCAACGCTCGGTATATCTCGGGAAAGTCCCGTGGCCGCGCCGCCAGCGCATCGGCCAGCCGCAGACCGCTGCGCACGTCGTTGCGCACGGCGCTGAGGGTGTCGGCGATGTGCTTGCGCTCGGCCTGCTCGACCGTGGCGCTGAGGGCGGCCTCCAGCGGCAGGCTGGCGCCGAGCAGGCTGGCCAGTTGGCGGGTGGCCCAGTCCAGGTCGGCGTCAGAGAGTTTCCTGGCAAAACGGCCGCCACCAGAGCGGGCGTCGTGTTGCAGGTCGACCCGCAGCGGCGTAAGGCCACGGCTGCGCAGTTGGCCCATGGCGCCACGCTCGCTGTCGGCCTCGAGGCGGCCGGTTTCAATTCGGCCCTGGGCGTCGGCGGCTTCGAACAGGTAATGGTTCATCAGTTGTCCCGGGTCACACGCACTATCTCTTCGAGGGCAGTGGCGCCGCTGTCTATCCAGCGGTCGCCGTCTTCACGCATCGTGCGCATGCCGGCGGCGCGGGCTGCCTGGCGCAGCGCCTGCTCGCCAACGCCCTGGTGGATCAGGCCGCGCAAGGCGTCGTCGATCACGAACAGTTCATGAATGCCGGTGCGGCCGCTGTAACCGCTCTGGTTGCACACGGGGCAGCCCGTGGGGCGCCAGTGGCCTGGCACGCTCGGGTCGGGCACGCGGCAGTGCGGGCACAGGCGCCGCACCAGACGCTGGGCCAGCACGCCGAGCATCGACGAGGCCAACAGAAAGGGCTCGACCCCCATGTCGGTGAGCCGGGTGACCGCCGACACCGCGTCGTTGGTGTGCAGGGTGGCCAGCACCAGGTGGCCGGTGAGCGAGGCCTGCACGGCGATCTGTGCGGTTTCCAGGTCGCGGATTTCGCCGATCATGATGATGTCCGGGTCTTGGCGCAGGATGGCGCGCAGGGCGGTGGCGAAGCTCATGTCGATCTTGGCATTGACCTGAATCTGGCTGATGCCGGGCAGGTCGTATTCGACCGGGTCTTCGACGGTGAGAATATTGCTGGTGCTGGCGTCCAGCCGTGCCAGGGCAGCGTAGAGGCTGGTGGTCTTGCCGCTGCCGGTGGGGCCGGTGACCAGCACGATACCGTGGGGCTGGCGAATCAACTGGTCAAGCTGGGCCAGCAATACGGGCGCCATGCCCAGGCTCTCCAGCTGCAGGCGTCCGGCCTGTTTGTCCAGCAGGCGCATAACAATACGTTCGCCATGGCCGGTGGGCACGCTGGAAACCCGCACGTCGATGGGCCGGCCGGCCACGCGCAGGGCAATACGGCCGTCCTGGGGCAGGCGTTTTTCAGCGATGTCGAGCTGGGCCATGATCTTGATCCGCGACACAAGCGCGGCGTGCAGCGCCTTGCGCGGCGCCACCACGTCACGCAAGGTGCCATCGACCCGGTAGCGCACGACCGAATGGGTCTCGTAAGCCTCGATGTGAATGTCGCTGGCCTGGTCCTGGGCGGCCTGGGTCAACAAGGCGTTGATCATGCGAATTACCGGGGCGTCGTCCTGGGTATCGAGCAGGTCGGTGATCTCCGGCATTTCCTGCATCAGGCGGTCGAGGTCGACGTCGTTCTCGGCCTCCCCCACCACCGCCGCCGCGCTACCGGTATTGGCGTAGGCGCTGGACAGGCGCTCGTCTAGCGCCTGCTCGCTGAGTTGCTCGAAGGCCAACGCGCCGAACTGGCGACGCACTTCGCCGATCGCCCAGCCAGGGGTGGAAGGACATACGCTGAGTCGAGCGCCCGCCTCGCCCTGGCTGAGGACGATGCGCTGGGCCTTGGCCCAGGCATAAGGCAGTGCACTCATTGCGGCACCGCGCGAATCGCGGCACGCGGCGTGACGTTGGCGGGTAACCCGGCGCCGGACGGCAGTGCGCCCGGCATGGCCTGGCGGTCGTCGGGCAGTTGCGCGGCGTTGATGTCGTCGGGCAAGGCCCAGTTGTGGCTCGGCTGCACGGCGCCCTGGGCGTTGCGGATGAAGTTGTAGCGGTTGAGGGTGATGTTGCGGCCCATGTCCGGGTCCCGAATGATATAGGGGCGCAGAAATACCATGAGGTTGGTCTTAGCGGTGGCGCGGCGGTCGTGGCGGAACAGCGCGCCGAGCACGGGAATGCGCGAGAGACCGGGAATGGCGTCGGCAGTCTGGGTGAAGCTGTCTTGCAGCAGGCCGCCGAGCACCATGATCTGGCCGTCGTCGAGGAGGATGCTGGTGTCGATGGCGCGTTTGTTGGTGACGGTACCGGCGGTATTGTTGGCAGTGCTGTCGACGCTGCTGACTTCCTGGTAGATATCCAGCTTGACCGTCCCTCCTTCGGAAATCTGCGGGCGCACGTTGAGTTTGAGGCCGACTTCTTCGCGGGTGATCGTCTGGAACGGGTTGCTGCTGCCGCTGCTGCCGGTGGTCACGTAGGAGCCGCTGACGAAGGGGATGGTCTGGCCGACGAAAATGCTCGCCAGTTCGTTATCAAGCGTCAGCAGGTTGGGCGTGGACAGTACGTTGGTGCCGCTTTTGCTTTCCAGCGCGCGGGCCAGCACCTTGAGGTCGGTGACCGCGCCGATGCCCGGCAAGGTCACGGTACCGCGCACCACGCCCAGGCTGAGGCCCGCCGGCAAGGCGTCGAGGGTGCTGCTGGCGCTGGTGGCCAGACCTGAGCCGCCCAGTTTGGCGCCGCCGAAACCGCCGCTGCCGGCGAGGTTGCCGGCTTGCCATTGCACACCGAATTCGTTGGCCTGGTCTTCCCCCACTTCGACGATCAGGCTTTCGATCACCACTTGGGCACGGCGCTGGTCGAGCAGGTCGATGACTTCGCGCAGGCTCCGGTACATCGGGTCCGGGGCCGAGATCAGGAGGGTGTTGGTGGTGGCGTCGGCCTGCACGGTCACGCCGTTGGCCGAGAACGCCAAGTTTTCGGTGCTACCTTGGCCATTGGCGCCCTGCCCGGCCTGGCTGGCGCCCAGGCCGTAGCTTTTGGAACCACTGGTGCTGAGGCCGCTGGAGGTGCCCGTGCTGGAGTTACTGCTGCTGGTGCCAGTGCCGCCCTGGGTACTTGCGGCGTTGTTGCTGCCGTTGAGGATCGAGCGAGCGTTGTCGCCCCCGTTTTCGCTGTCACGCTCGCCAGTGAGCATGCCGCGCAGGGTAGCCGCCAGTTTGCCGGCCTGGGCGTTGCGCAGGTACACCACGTGGAAGTTGCCGGCGCCGGCCTGGGCGTTGTCGAGTTTGTAGATCAACTGGCGGGCGATGTCGGTGCGCTCGGGGCTGCCCGCGCGAATGATCACCGTGTTGGAGCGGGGGTCGCCGACCACGGAAATTTTCTGAGTGGGGTCGGCGGCGCCCTGGCTCTCCAGAAGCTGGGTGACCAGGGTGGCGATGTCGCTGGCGATACCGTTGCGCACCTGCACCACGTCGGTGTCGAGGGCGCCCGGGGTGTCGATGCCGGCGATGACGGTGGCGACGCGGTCCAGGTTGTCGGAATAGTCGGTGACGACGATGGTGTTGTTGCCGGGGTAGGCGTTGATCGGATTGTTGCTGGCGACCATGGGCCGCAGCACCGGAATCAGGTTCACGGCGTTTTCGTACTGCAGGCGAAAGGTGCGGGTGATCATGCCACCGGTGGCGGGCTTGTCGGCGCCGTATACCGGGCCGGCCAGCAGCTTGGCATCAGCCTCGGGCACCACCTGGCTGACGCCGCCGACGTCGACCACGGTGAAGCCCTGCATGCGCAAGGCGGCCAGTAGCATGTCGTAGGCGCGCGCCGCTGGCACTTCGGTTTCGGCCACCAAGGTCAGCTGGCCCTTGACCCGCGGGTCGACCAGGAACTCATGGCCGGTGGCGCGAGACAAGCCGCGCACCACGGCCTGGATGTCGGCATCCACGAAGTTGAGCTTGACCGGCTGGTTACCCAGCGGGTTGCTGGCGGCGGCCTGGGTGCCGGCGTTGGCCCGCGCCGGCGTACGAATGGCATGCAACTGCGGTGGCTGGCGTTGTTGCTGGATGGCCTCAGCTTGCAGGCGCTGGCGGTCGCGCTGGGTATCGACTGCGCCGGGCGGCAGCAGTGGCCGGCCAAGGTCGCTGGAAGTAGTCACCTGCAGACCTTGCCGCGGCGGTTCGCTGCTGCAGGCGGCCAGCAGCGCCAACAAGGCGAAGGGTGCCACGGCCGGCAAGCGTCGCAGCCGGGGGAACGATCCTGAATACGTCATGAAGCTTCCTTAGCGCCTGGCGCCTGTTCCATGCGGACAAAGCCTGAGAGCCGACCTTCGATCGAACCTTGCGGGCCTGCATCGGTACTGCGGGTGTCGCTGCTGGCGCGCAGCAGTTGCGCCTCGCTGATATTCAGGTTGAAACGCTGGCCGCATTGCCGCAGCCAGGCCAGGGTGGCGCTGGCGGGAGCTTCGTCGAATTGCAGGCGCCAAGTGCGGGCGTCGCCACCGAGTTGGTAGTGCCCTCGCAGGCCTTGGTTGTCGAGGCTTTCGCGCAGCGCCTCGGCGACATCGGCGCCGGCCGGGGGGACCTGCACGCCGGCCAGCAGGCTTTGCAGGGCCGCCGCCTGGGAGCGCAGGCGTGGCAGTTCCCGCTCCCAGTGGTCAATGCTGCGCAGCGCCGGTTTCACGCCGCCAAGCCACACCAGCATGGCCAACAGAAAGGCGCCCATGGCCAACATCAGGCGTTGGTCGCGGTGCGACAGGCTGCGCCAGGCAGCCTTGGCCTTGGCGCGGCGTTGGCCGAGTTGGCCAAGTTGGCGCAAGTGGGCCTTGGCGCTCATGGCGTGGCTCCGCTGGGGTCGATGCGGGGTGGCGGGGGATCGTCCGCCGCATCGCCCGGGGCGCCATCGCCGCTGGCCAGCGCCAGCGCGCGCAGCGTCCAGCCCTCATTGGTCGGCAACGCTTCGACCCCCTGCTTGACCAGTTGCGCCTGCCAGGGGCCGTCAGTAGGCGTGCGGTAGCCTTCGGCCAGGGTGATGTGCAGCTCGCCGTCGCTGAAGGCCAGGGTCTGCACCGCCCCAGCCAGAAACGGCATGGCGTCGGCGCTCTGTTCCAGCAACGCGGCGAAGCGTCGGCCCGGGTCCTGCAGCGCCGTGCCGCTGCCCGCCTGTATTTGCTGGCGGGCCTGTTGCAGTGGGTTGAGTACGACGTCGAGGCCGGGAAACGCCTGGCGCACCTGGGCATTCATTTGCTGGCGCAGCGCAATGCCCTGGTGGGTCAGCTGCCGGGCGTAGAGGTTAACGCCTACCAGCCACACCACCGCGGCCAGCGCACAGCAAGCCAGCGCGCGGCCCCAGCCTTCAGTGGCTGTACCATGGGCCAGACGCCCGTGCAGGCTCCAAGTGGGCAGCGGGCCGTCGAGGCTAGCCGCACAAAGCAGCGTATCGGCGGGCAGCCGCGGCTCGACCCGGGCCTGATGGGCACCGCTGCGCTCCAACAGGTAATAGTCACGCTGCGCCACCTCGCAGGTACCGTCGGCGGGCAGGGGCAACCCATAGGGCGCCGGGTACACGCCAGCCAGCCGCAACTGGCAGTCGTGCAATAGCGCCAGCAAGCGCTGCAAGCGGATGCGCTCCAGCCAGGCCAGCATCACCTGGCCGTCGGCCTCGCGCGGGCCATGGGCGATATGAAACTGCTCTACCGGCCCGAGAATGAACGCCTGCGCGGCATAGCGCACGGCCGCCTCCAGGCGTGGCGCCGACAATGGCGGCAGCGTCAGGCTGGCGAGCAGGCTGTCATCGGGGTGTAGCAGGCAATGCACGGCGGCTTTGCGCGCCCCGGCCCTCTTCGTGCGCTGCAAATGGGCGGCCAAAGTGGCCAGGCTGAGCGTCATCAGCAGTACCCCGCCCCCGCCACGGCTGGCTTCGAAGACCTGTACCGAGCTATCCCGATGCAGGCTGGCCAATGGCGGCAAGGCGACCCGCAAGCCTTGGATGATCATGAGCCTATGCGCTCCCAGATCAGACGAGTCGGCTTCAGCTCGTCGCGGTGCAACAGCGCCTGCAGGCGCAGTACCTGACCGCCGCGGCGCACCAGGCCGTTGACCCGGAACCAGTCGCTGGTGATACCAACCCGCACCTGCTGTTCATCCAGGGTCGCCACGCCCAGACGGTTGGTGAAGTCGCCACGGTTGATGAACCAGCGACCGTGGTCGCGCTCGGCGATCAAGGCTTGCACGTGGCCTGGCGACAGGCCCGGAACCTGTGCGGCCAAGACCTCGGCGCTGGCGGTATTGCCGTTGACCCAAGTGGTGGCGGGCAGGAAGGTAATGTAGTCGCGCAGCGCGTCCAGGCTGCGCGCATCTACATCCTTGACACTGCGTAGGTCTTCTAGGCCGTGCAGCATCGGCAGCGTGGCGCGGATCGGCGCAGGGGCCGAGGCGGCGGAGGTGGCCCGGCCACTTTCGAAGCTGTTGACTGGGGCGGTAGCACGGGTGGGGGTCGGCAGCAGGTCATGGCTGCCAATGACCCGCGCGATGATTGAATCGGCGGCCCGCACACGTACGCCCAAGCTGGAGCAAAGGCGGCGGAAGGAGGCGATCTCGTCGGCGTCGGGGCGGCCATTGCTGACCAGGTTCGCCAGGTTGTACTTGCCCTGCTCGTCGTCGATCCAGCCGCTGACGGTGCCGCTCAGGGTTTGCGCCGATACGGCGTGCAGCGGCTTCGCCCAGGGCTGGTCGAGCCGGGTGAGCACGTCACGCTGACGGTCGTCGTCCAGCACTTGGCGCCCCCAGGCGACTAGGGCTTGCAGGTCGGCACTGCTCTGGGCACGCTGCTGGGCGGTTTCAAGGCTGCGGGTGGCGACGCTCTGGCGGGCGATCATGGCGCCGGCGATCACCGCCACGGCGGTGGCGATGACCAGTGCAGCGATAATGGCTGTGCCGCTCATGGCGGCCCGGGATGAAATTGGCTGGCGCATAGTCTAGAGCTGCCAGGAGCCGATGTCGGCATTGGCGCCCTCGCCGTCCGGCTGGCCATCGCCGCCCAGGGAAAACACGTCGACTTCGCCATTGGTGCCCGGGTTCAGGTAGTGGTACGGGTGGCCCCAGGGATCGTTAGGCAGGCGCTCAAGGTAGGCACGACCACCGGCCTTGCCAGGGGCGGCGGCCAGGACTTTCAGGCCCTGGGCGCTAGTGGGATAGCTGCCGTGGTCCAGCCGATAGAGCTTGAGCGCCTGCATCAGGCCGGAGATGTCCTGGCGCGCGGCGGTGGCGCGGGCCTGATCCGGGCGGTCGAGCACTTTCGGCACGACGATGGCGGCGAGCACGCCGAGAATCACCACAACCACCATGATTTCTATCAGGGTAAAACCCGACTGGTGGTGGGAGCGAGGAACAGCTGGCAAAACGTCCATGATCGATATCCTTGGCAAGTCCGAATCGCCGCGCAGTGTGGCAACTTGGTGTGTCACCGGTATTGAAAATGCTCGGGAGCTTTGGTCGCCAAACCTTCAGAAGCGCGGGCTAGGCTGGGCACTCTTCGCGAAGCGGTCGGTCGTCATGCGCAAACTCCCTGTCGTCGCCCGCGCGCAAGCGGGCTTTACCCTGATAGAGGTATTGGTGGCCCTGGCCATTGTCGCTATCGCCCTAGCGGCGGTGGCTCGCGCCAGCGCGGTGATGACTCAGAACAGCGGCATGCTGCACGACCGTGCGCTGGCGCTGCTGGCAGCACAGAGTCGCCTGGGGGAACTGCGCTTGCAGGGCAGCCTGGCCAGTGGGCAGGCGCAGGTCGCGTGTGACGAGGGGCGCTTGCGACTGCGCTGCCATCAGTTGGTCAGCCCGTCGCCGCTGCCAGGCGTGCTGCGCGTGCAGGTGGTAGTGAGCGCGGCGCTGCAGCCGGACTGGCCGCTGGCGCAATTGGAGACGCTGGTCGAGCAACGTCCGTTAGCGTCGGCCAGCGCGGTCGCGGGCCATTGAAGCTTCAGCGCGGCGGGGCGCTTAGGGTGGGCAGTTGGAGCGCGGGAAGGACTCGGCGAATGGCGATGTGCTGCCGCTCGCCAGCGCGGTCGACGGTAATCTGCGTAGCCTCCACCTGCACCAGCTTGACCTGCGGAGCCAGGCTCTCACCGACCATGAACGGCCGCGCGGGCTTGTCATTGACGCTGAGGATGGCGACAGCACCGCGCTGGGTGGCCAGCAAGCCGGACACCTTGATGTCCAGCGGTGCGGCACGTTCGTCGAACCACTGCCCGGCCAGGCTGCTGGCGGCGGGCAGCGGCGCCGCCGCAGCGACCGCCAGCGAGGGCGGATCGCCCAGCAGCTGCGCCCAGGTCCAGACCCCGGCAACCACGGCGAGCAGCCCCACGACCTGCAATGCGCGAGGATCGGCGAAACGCATCAAAGACAGCATGGCCAGCACTCCCGGTTGGACGAATTGACATCGTACTCGGGCAATTTCACGTTTTTGTGTCAGAGAAACCAGAGCATGAGCAAAGCCCGACAGGCAGCCTTTACCTTGATCGAAGTGATGGTGGTTCTGGTGATCATCGGCATCGCCACCGCGGCTATCACCCTTAGCCTCGGCGCAGCAGGCGACCGGCCCTTGCGCGAAGAGGCCTGGCGCCTAGCCCTCGCATTGCAGGCCGCACAGAGTGTGGTGCACGCCGACGGCCGGCCAATACGCTGGTACTTCGACGGCCGCGGCTACCAGTTCATTCGCGAGCGCAACGACAACTTCATCCGCGACCCGCTGCTCAAACCCCAACATTGGGAAAACGCAGCGTTGCAGGTGCAGGTCAGCCCGCAGCAAGTGGTGCTGCTGGACGCCGAATGGATCAGCACACCACTTAGGATCGAACTGTCCGATGGCGCCAACCGAGTCTCGGTGGTGCGCCATGCCAACGGCGCGGTGACGGTGCAATGAACTGCCCACAGCGGGGCTTCACGTTGATCGAAGTGATGGTCGCTCTGCTGCTGATGGCGCTGATGAGCATCATCGCGTGGCGCGGCCTGGACAGCATCACCCGCACCGATCAACACCTGCAGGCCATCGAGCAGGACAATGCGCAGCTGTGGCGCGTGCTCAACCAGTTGGACCGCGATATCGCCATGCGGGTGACCACCGAACTGGATTCACCTGCCCTGCCCGCCGAGCCACCGGTGCCCAAGCCACTGGCGCAAGTACTGCGCCTGCAAGGCACACCGGAAAACGGCCGGCTGCGGCTGGTACGTAGCGCGCCGGCACTGGATGGGACCCTGCAGCAGGTGCAATGGTGGTTGCAGGATGGCGTGCTGTATCGGGCCGCCTCCGCTGGCGATGCGCGCCTGCCGCTGGGCGAGCCCGCCACGGCCATCGCGGTGCTGGACCGGGTGACGGCGCTGCGCCTGCGAGTATGGCGCGACGGCAAGGGTTGGGTGCGCTGGAGCCCGAAAACGGCCATCAACCCGCGGGGGCTGGAAGTAGTACTTGTGCGCAACGGCGAACAGGGCCAGGAGCCCTATCGGCGGGTGTTCGGCCCCTTGGGCGACCCCGTACCCTGAGCGATTTTCAACTGATGATGATCACGCCACCCGGCAGCTCGGTACAGGTGGCGCCGTACGACTGGCGAATCAACGCCGCAAAGCTGTCAAGTTGATCGAGCCTCAGCCGCGCCTGCACCTTGCGCTGGCCCAGGCGACTGTTGATCAGCACCAACCGGCCAGGCCGATAGCGGTTGATTTCGGCAACCACCTCGGCCAGTGGCATGTCGTTGAACACCAGCATACTGTGGGTCCAGGCAGCGGTCACGACGGGGTCGAAGGTGCCGCTGGTGAGTACCTCATCGCCCCGGTAGGTCAGGGTTTGGCCTGGTCGCACGCTGTGCTGGCCGCCGCCCAGTTGCACCTGAACCGCGCCTTCCAGGCAAGACACGCACGCTGCGCCGTCTAGCAAGCGCACCATGAAGCGCGCGTTTTGGGCAGCCATCCAGGTACCGCCCGCCTGCACCCTGACGTTGGTCGGGGCCGACACCAGCACCTGGATCTCGCCTTGCAGCAATTCGATATCCTGCTGGCCAGCAGCGGTGACCTGCTGGTTGAGGCGGGTCTCGGTGTTCAGCTCGAGTGTCACGCCGGTTGCCAGTTGTACTTCGCGTTGCTCACCGACCCGGGTCCGGAAATCAGCGTCCAGGCCACTCAAGCCACTTGGCAACGCCTGCCCCGCTATCCATACTGCCACCGACGCCGCTACCGCCCCACCTAGCAAGGCCCGGCGGCTGATGCGCGCGGCCGGCACCTGGATGGCCGCCGTGCCGAGGTTGCGCCACAGGGCCTTGGCCTGGGCGAAGGCCTGGGCGTGTGCGGTGCTGTGCGCGCGCCAAGCGCGTAGGGCGTCGGCGTCGGCAGCCGTGGCTCGGCCACTGGTCAGGAGCACGAGCCATTCATGCGCCTGCTCTCGCAGCGGGTCGTGGGGGGATTGCGCCTGAGTAGGCTGGGCGCCATCGCCAGCGGCCTTGTCAGCCGCCCGTAGCGGAAAGATGTTCAAGCGCGCGGTTTCTCTTCAAAAAAAGGATGCTCAACGTTTAGACGGTTTTCCCGCGCCGGGACCGAAGCGCTGGATCGACTTTCTTTCGAGACGATCCGCGCAATGCCCTAAGGCGGCCTTTAACTCCTTCTCGACCGTGCGCGTGGATACACCAAAGCGCCGGGAAATCTCCACGTGCGGTACCTCTTCGAGGCGCGCGGCGAGGAAAATCTGCCGGCGCCTTGAAGGCAGTTCGTAAAGCGCCTTGATCAACGCTGAAACCTCGTTTTGGCCGCCGACGATCCGTGAGGGATCGTGATACTCGTCAAGCGGCTGCAGCAATTCCTCGAGCTCTTCACCCGTCAGTAAGCGGGCATCGGCCTGCCTGCGGTCAGCAGCGACGTTGAGCGCCATGCGATACAGATAGGCGTCCGGGCGTTCGACTTCGGCGGCATCGTCCATGCGGTCAACGCGCAGGAAGGTTTCCTGCAGCACGTCGTTGGCCAAGTCCTCGGACCCCAAGCGTCGGCGCAGGCGCCCCTTGATGTCTTCATAGGAAGCCAGAAACAGCCGGACCATGGGGCGCAGCTCTTTCGTCATCGATGTGCGCCTCCTTTTGCGTCGTTGCAATCCATGCTTTTCCCTAACACTGCCGGCTCCAGAAGTATCGTCAACGGCTGGCGCATCGACGATGGCGGCGGGCGATCAATGACCACTTCCCGCAATTCGTTTATCAATAGGTCGTCACGGTCATAGTCACCCGTGCTCGCGAGCAGATGGCTGTACTGCACATCACCCAGGCCACCGATCCATAATTGCAACACCGCGCGGTAGGTCCCCGGGCGCAGTTGCGGGTTACGGCACAGCACCCGGGTGATGTCCTGCTGCAGGGTGGCGGCAAAACTCTGGCCCTCAAACGCACTTGCTGAGCCTTTTGGCCGTTCATCCAGCGTCAATACTTGCGCGGGCTGCACGGTAAAACCTTCGGTACCGGCATACACGGCCATCAGGCCACTGCCCGCCAGCAACAGCGACAACGCCTGGCGTGGCGGCAGGCTGGCATGTATCGCTCCAGAGCGGCGGCCCTGGGTCAACTGCCGGTCTGCCAGCACCGCCATGCCAGTCAGTTCGCTGAAACGGGCCAAAGCGGTCAACAGGTCCTGGCTGGGGATATCCAGTTTGACCGCCTGCCCCAAGGGCGGCCGAGCCTCGGCGAAAACCGCCGGGACCGTGCAAAGCGTTACCCACAGCGCCAGCCAGCGAACCAAGCAGCTAGGGGACACAGGCAACACCCAGTGAGGTCAACCAGTAATGGCCCACTGCTACCCCAAACATAAAACCGTGATACTGAGCGCAATCGATGTCAGCTCTGTTACAACCATGGAAAAAATAATTTAACAGCGCCAGCGGCACGACGGGCTAAGGTAAAGCTCCATTGCCACCCAGCCCTGCGGGGAACGATCATGCTTAAATTTACTGCCCTTGCCTTGTGGTTCTGCTACGCGATACCCACCGTGGGCCATGCCGAGCCAGCCGCCTGCGTGGGGGTCAAGGTGGGCGATGCACGTGCGCCCGCCTTCGACTGCCTAGGCGAGCGCATGGCCGCCAGCGAACCCCCCGCGCAGCGCTACAACCGCGAAGCGCTGGGTAGCGCTGCAAGCTACAAGGCACCCAACGCCCTGGGCCTTTACAACCAGTCTGCCAGCCGCATTCGCATGGGCACCCAGTGGGGTGTAGGGGTAACGCCACAACGCCCCGCGCCTTGAGCCAAGCCGGATAGTGCGACTACGCGTACAACGAGTATATCGCCGGTGCCGGCAAGGCATGGGTGGCTTTCATCCACCGGATTTCCGCCAGCGACGTGCGGCCGAAGAAACGATTGAACTCGCGGCTGAACTGCGAAGCACTTTCACACCCCACCTCGAAGGCGGCGCTGATGTCGTTGCGCAGCATCAGCAGACGCGTCGATTTCAGGTTCTGCATGAGAGGGGAGTCGGTGACGCCGGGAAAATGCAGGTGCAAGCTCGGCACGCTCATGCTCGCCCCCTGGGCCAGAGCCTCGACGTTCAGGCGTTGCTGGTAGCTGCTATGGATCTTGCGAATGGCCCGGCTGACTTTGCCGAAGTGGCCCTGGCGGTCCATCGGCGCGGCACGCAAAGTGCCGATCTCCTCGCCCGTGAGGCTGCGGTAGTAGATTTCCCGCACCAGTGCGGGCCCCAGGATCTGCGCTTCGACGGTCGGCCATGGCTTGCAGAAAGCGCAGCAGCGAGGCCCGCAGCGGTTCGTCCATGTGCGGGGCTTATATGTTTGGGTTGCGCCTAGCTGGGGGCAAAGGCGTCGTCGACCTGCAGCATCACCTAGCTGGCCAGCTGCAGATCGAGGCGAATGTAGACCGCCAGCATCGGCCCCTCGGGAATTAAGGACGATCGCGTCCGCTAAAAAATAGGCGGACAAAATCGACCTTAATACCGAAGTCCAAAAGGTGTGTACCTCTAAGATGCCCCTGAGCTGTGAGCTAGTGGAGCGACGAATGACGGGGGCTGAAGCAAGCTGTCGAGCAAAGTAGTAGTTTCCGCGCGGGCGATCGTGCGTTGATTGATTGATTGATTGATTGATTGATTGATTGATGGTCGCCACTTTATCGCTGTTCAGCAAGCAACCAGGCACCCCGACAATGATCGCCAACCAACTGGATTTCGTAATAGGGAATGCATCGCAATAGCTTGCAAGATCAGTCGTCAGCATCCTAGTCTGATGCTCTGATAGCCTCATATACCTCAACCACCGTCAGGGGAATCTGATGGCCTTTGCTGATACGTACGTAAAAGAGATTCTTGCAATGGAAGTCGCGCTTTTTCACGCGCGCGCTCGACTTGAATTCGAGACAGGCCCAGAAGCACTCCACGATTTACGGATAGCCGTCAGACGCATTCGCAGCCTGTTGATCCCTGCGCGCGCTTGATGGCATGGATAGCTTGAGAACAGCAGCGGCGGAAGTAGGTCGGCTAACAACCCCAGCGCGCGACCTGGAAGTGATGGCGTGTGCACTCGAAAGTAGAGGGCATCCTGAATCCGCTGCGTCACGTCGCGCAGGACTCAAACAAGATCATTTGGCGATCCTGAAGCATCCCGCACTGGAGCAACTCTTTGTAGCCTTGGACCAGTGGCCAATTGCGTTCAGATCCTCACAGGTCGGCAGCAGTTCGGCGGTATTGAACAAGTTGATCGTCAAACCGCTGGTTAAAAATGTCGACACGCTTGATATCGCGCTTGATGACGATCAGTTTGATCGGCACGAGTTGAGAATACTGGTGAAGCGAACGCGATATCTGACAGAAGCATTCCCAGAGCTATCGCCGCTGACCGCCAAAGCGGCTAAATCATTGAAAACCGACCAATCGGAGCTTGGCTCGTGGCACGATCATTTTCAATGGTGTCTCAAGGCCAAAGTCGAGCCAAACCTCGCACCTCTGGAAGGTCTCTGAACGTCGGCAGCGATTGACATCCGCATCATCTCTGGTGCTTGGTTCAACGCCTTCACTAAGCTGCTGGTGCCGAGTACTTTCATAACCTGTCGCCGCTGATGCGATATTGACTCAGGCTGCCGGAAGTCATTGACCTACCCAAACACTCAGCGAACGAGGTCTTTGCGCGGTATTTGAGAGGCCGCATCCAGGTCAGTCAAAATCAGCAGCCTGGGTCAAAATCGTATCAGTGCCCACACAATAGCGCAGGCCGATAATCGTCATGGCCATCACGAAAATGGCCCAAACAGCCAACATCAGCGTTTTATTCCCAGCTTAGTGACCGAGCGCAGACAGGCATGGCGGACCATCCGCTCTTATGCCACAGGTCAGACGTATGAAGGCCGAGTTCCAGAATCGCAGAGCACAATCGGTGGTGTGACGTCCCTGCCACTCAGATGCACCGCCTGCAATACGCGACGGATGAAGGCGTGGACGCCCCACGCGTCGACTTAAGGGCGGACTGTGACGGCTAAATCGGGGAATATCAGAAAGGCATAAAAAACAAGCCATTACAAAGAGACAAGACGGACAAAATAAATCGTCCCAAGCGTCAGGTGGACAAAACAGTTTCCCCCTGACTGCTATATTTTGGACAATTTAAATTATCCTTGGCCACTAGGTTTCACACGTTCGCGACGCAGGATTGACCAAATCGTCGAAAGACGCCCGATCCAACTGTTCTTTGTCAAATTTGATATAGATGGCGCCCTCGTCGGGCACCACTACTGCGTCTGTTACTCCACGCACTGCCAGCAAACGCTCGGCCAGACCGGAATCTCGTTGAGCTTCGGGCGACAGCGGCAAGCGCAGACTTGTGACATAGGGAGGTTCGCGCATGGTAACAGCAAAACAGAGCCAGAGTGCTGCCAGCCCCGCTCCCCCAAGAAACACAACACTCAGCCCGCCGTGCTGAAAAAGCCAGCCGCCAAGGATGCCGCCCACCGCCGAACCGAGGAACTGGCTGGTGGAATAAATCCCCATCGCCGTGCCCTTACCGCCCGCCGGGGAGACTTTGCTGATCAACGATGGAAGCGATGCCTCAAGCAGGTTAAAGGCGGTAAAGAACACCACTGTGCCGATAACCAGCGCTCGAAGCGTGTTGCCGTACTCCCAGAAGAATAGTTCAGTGAGCATGAGCACAGCGACTGCGCCCAGCAAAACCCGTTTCATTTGACGCTTCTTCTCGCCATAGATGATGAACGGGATCATGGCAAAGAAAGAAATCACCAGCGCGGTCAGATAGACCCACCAGTGCTGCTCTTTGGGCAAACCGGCTTTTTCGACCAGCGCGAGAGGCAGCGCGACGAAGCTGGACATGAGCATCGCGTGTAACGCGAAGATACCTAAATCAAGCCTTAGCAAATCGGGATGACGCAAGGTCGCGCCCAATGCCTGCTTGGCCAGACCGGACTCGCGATGCTGCAAGGTAACGGTAGATTTGGGAACAACGAAGGCGGTGATGAGGATGCCTACCAGTGCCATAGCGCCGGTTGCCAGAAACAGACCAGACAGCCCGAAAGCACCGGTCAGAATCGGGCCGACGACCATGGCGACTGCGAACGAAACACCGATGGTCATACCGATCATCGCCATGGCCTTGGTGCGGTGTTGTTCGCGAGTCAGGTCTGACAAAAGAGCCATGACTGCTGCTGAAATCGCCCCGGCGCCCTGCAGCACGCGGCCTGCGATCACACCCCATATGGACGTCGCATCAGCGGCAAGCACACTGCCTATCGCAAAAATGATTAGGCCGAAATAGATAACCGGACGACGCCCGATGCGATCGGAGATGATTCCGAACGGAATCTGCAGCACGGCTTGCGTCAGTCCATAAGCGCCAATCGCCAGGCCAATAAGAGCGGGGCTCGCTCCCGCCAGGTCCATGCCATAAGTCGCGAGGACCGGCAAAACCATGAACATGCCAAGCATACGGAATGCGAACACCAGCGCCAGACCGCCTGCTGCGCGGGTCTCGCTGCCACTCATGCGCTCGCTGTGTGAATCGTGCATGGAATAACCTCGTGTGAACCGGCGGCAATTCTACCAGTCCCATCGATGTACAGCACACACGCGACGCTTTGCCGCGCTTAGATGAAGCAGTCTTCATGTGAGCGTGCGACGCGTGATCTGATAGTGTGCATCCATCCAGTATTTGACCGTATACTCCTTCGTTTTACGACGCCCGCCGCGCGAGGCCATTTTGGACAAGATCCTGATTCGTGGGGCCCGAACCCACAACCTGAAGAACATCGACCTCACCCTGCCACGCGATAAGCTGATCGTCATTACCGGGCTTTCCGGCTCCGGCAAGTCATCGCTGGCATTCGACACGCTCTACGCCGAAGGGCAGCGACGCTATGTGGAATCCTTATCCGCGTACGCTCGTCAGTTCCTGTCAATGATGGAAAAGCCTGACGTCGACACCATTGAAGGTCTGTCGCCAGCCATTTCCATCGAGCAGAAGTCCACGTCCCACAACCCCCGCTCAACCGTGGGAACGATCACCGAAATCTACGACTACTTGCGCCTGCTCTATGCACGCGTCGGTCAGCCACGCTGCCCGGATCACGACATTCCGCTTGAGGCACAGACCGTCAGTCAGATGGTCGACCTGGTCATCGCGCAACCTGAAGGCAGCAAGTTGATGCTGCTAGCCCCTGTTGTGCGTGAGCGCAAAGGCGAGCATCTGGCTGTGTTCGAAGAACTGCGTGCTCAGGGTTTCGTGCGTGCCCGGGTCAATGGCAGGCTCTGTGAACTCGATGAATTGCCGAAGCTGGATAAGCAGAAGAAGCACTCCATCGATGTTGTCGTTGACCGATTCAAGGTCCGCGCTGATCTGCAACAACGTCTGGCCGAGTCGTTCGAGACCGCATTGAAACTGGCTGACGGTATCGCCTTGGTTGCACCCATGGACGACGAGCCCGGTGAGGAGATGATCTTCTCGGCGCGCTTTGCTTGCCCCATCTGTGGTCACGCCATCAGCGAACTAGAGCCAAAACTGTTTTCCTTCAACAACCCTGCGGGTGCATGTCCGACATGCGACGGCTTGGGCGTTAAACAGTTTTTCGATATCAAGCGACTGGTCAACGGCGAATTGACGCTCGCCGAGGGCGCGATTCGGGGCTGGGACAGACGTAATGTCTATTACTTCCAGATGCTGGGCTCTTTATCCAAACACTATGGATTTAGTCTGGAAATGCCTTTCAAGGAGCTTCCCGCTGATCAGCAGAAAACCCTGCTGAATGGCAGCGGCTCGCAAAACGTCGATTTCCGCTACCTGAATGACCGCGGCGACATCGTCAAGCGCGCGCACCCTTTTGAGGGGATCGTGCCGAACCTCGAACGTCGCTATCGCGAGACTGAATCGGCAACCGTGCGAGAGGAGCTGGCCAAGTTTCTCAGCACCCAGCCCTGCCCGGACTGCCGTGGCACCCGCTTGCGACGTGAAGCACGCCACGTATGGGTTGGCGAGAAAACACTGCCAGCCGTCACTAACCTTCCAATCGGTGATGCCACAGAGTACTTCAGCTCGCTGAAACTGACCGGTCGCCGCGGTGAAATTGCTGACAAAATTCTCAAGGAGATCCGTGAGCGCCTGCAGTTTCTGGTGAACGTCGGGCTTGATTACCTAACCCTTGATCGCAGCGCTGACACGCTCTCTGGCGGCGAAGCGCAACGTATTCGCCTCGCCAGTCAGATCGGCGCGGGCCTTGTGGGGGTCATGTACATCCTTGATGAGCCGTCCATCGGCCTGCACCAGCGTGACAACGATCGACTGCTCGATACCCTCCGCCATTTGCGGGATATCGGCAACACGGTGATTGTGGTTGAGCACGACGAGGACGCTATTCGCATGGCCGACTACGTTGTCGACATCGGTCCTGGCGCCGGGATCCACGGCGGTCATATCGTCGCACAGGGCACGGCAGCTGAAGTCATGGCGCACCCTGACTCTCTCACTGGTAAATACCTTTCCGGGCGCGTGAAAATTGCCGTCCCTGCCAAGCGCACGCCGCGCAACAAGAAGCTTTCACTGAAACTCAAGGGTGCGCGCGGCAACAATCTGCGTAACGTTGATCTGGAGATTCCGATCGGGTTGCTCACATGCGTCACGGGCGTCTCTGGATCGGGTAAGTCGACACTGATCAACAACACGTTGTTCCCGTTGAGCGCCACCGCGCTGAATGGCGCCACGACGCTGGAGGCCTCGGCGCACGACAGCATCGACGGGCTGCAGCACCTAGACAAGGTCGTCGACATTGACCAGAGCCCGATTGGCCGGACACCGCGCTCCAACCCTGCCACTTACACGGGTCTGTTCACTCCGATCCGGGAGCTGTTTTCGGGCGTACCCGAGTCTCGCTCACGTGGTTACGGGCCAGGTCGTTTCTCGTTCAACGTCAAAGGTGGGCGTTGCGAGGCTTGCCAGGGTGACGGGCTTATCAAGGTGGAGATGCACTTCCTGCCGGACATCTACGTCCCTTGCGACGTGTGCAGGAGCAAGCGCTACAACCGTGAAACCCTTGAAATCAAATACAAGGGTAAAAACATTCACGAAGTGCTGGAAATGACGATCGAGGAAGCGCGAGCGTTTTTCGATGCCGTCCCCGCACTGGCGCGCAAGCTGCAGACTTTGATGGATGTGGGACTTTCCTACATCAAGCTCGGTCAGTCGGCGACGACGCTGTCGGGTGGCGAGGCGCAGAGGGTGAAGTTGTCGCGCGAACTGTCCAAGCGCGATACCGGTAAGACCCTCTACATTCTCGATGAGCCAACCACAGGACTGCACTTTGCGGACATTCAGCAGTTGCTGGACGTACTGCACCGGTTGCGCGACCACGGGAATACGGTTGTGGTGATCGAGCACAATCTTGACGTAATCAAGACGGCTGACTGGCTTGTGGACTTAGGCCCGGAAGGCGGCTCGAAAGGCGGCCAGATCATTGCGACTGGTACGCCTGAGCAGGTTGCCGAGATGAAGCAGTCTTACACGGGGCACTACCTCAAGCCCCTACTGGAGCGCGACAGGGCCTGATGCTTTGGCTATGACGCAATGAAAAGGCCCCTGTCGCTGTGTAAGCGCCAGGGGCCTTTTTGTAGATCTGTAATCTGTAAATCAGAACTGCGACTGAAGATAATTTTGCAGGCCGATGGATTTGATCAGGCCAAGCTGTTTTTCCAGCCAGTAGGTGTGATCCTCTTCAGTGTCCGCAAGCTGGACGCGGAGGATTTCGCGGCTAACGTAGTCTTTATGCAGCTCGCATAGCTCAATACCCTTGCAGAGTGCACCACGAACTTTGTACTCGAGACGCAAATCGCTGGCGAACATCTCAGGAACAGTCGTTCCCACGTCCAGGTCATCGGGGCGCATACGCGGCGTGCCTTCGAGCATCAGGATGCGGCGCATCAAGGCATCAGCATGTTGTGCCTCTTCTTCCATCTCATGGTTGATACGCTCATAGAGCTTGCTGAAACCCCAATCCTCATACATCCGAGAGTGCACGAAATATTGGTCACGTGCGGCCAGCTCGCCGGTCAGCAACGTGTTGAGATAATCAATGACATCCGGGTGGCCTAGCATCGCCGTACTTCTCCTCGTGAAAGGCGTAGTTTGAACCAACACGCTGGCAAGGTCACTTCTTGAACAGGAGAAAAAACGACAAATGTCGCGATAATCTGATATTTGGTGTCGAAATGCGCTGTAAATGAGGACGTTTCCGTTTATCACTATGAGTTAGCGCAATAAATGGATCACTCGCGCTACGTTTCGCTTTCACGTACGGAAACTAAAAACAAAAAACCGGGCACTAGGCCCGGTTTCTTGTAAAGACTGATGTCTTATTCAGCGGCTTCTACAGAACCACCGACAGGACGATCAACAAGCTCGACGTACGCCATAGGCGCGTTATCGCCAGTGCGGAAACCGCACTTGAGGATACGCAGATAGCCACCCTGACGGGTTGCATAGCGTTTGCCCAGATCATTGAACAGCTTGCCGACGATTTCTTTCGAACGAGTACGGTCGAAAGCCAAACGGCGGTTAGCTACGCTGTCTTCCTTGGCCAGAGTGATCAGCGGCTCGGCAACGCGGCGCAGTTCTTTGGCTTTCGGCAGGGTAGTCTTGATCAGCTCGTGCTCGAACAGCGACACCGCCATGTTTTGAAACATGGCCTTGCGGTGCGAGCTGGTACGGCTCAGGTGACGTCCACTTTTACGATGACGCATGGTTCATTCCTTACCAAACTCACGTTCGGTGATTACGACGATCAGGCCGTAGCCTTGTCGTCCTTCTTAAGACTTGCCGGCGGCCAGTTATCCAGGCGCATGCCGAGGGAGAGACCACGAGAAGCCAGAACGTCCTTGATCTCGGTCAAGGATTTCTTGCCCAGGTTCGGAGTCTTCAACAGTTCTACTTCGGTACGCTGAATCAGGTCGCCGATGTAGTAGATGTTCTCCGCCTTAAGGCAGTTGGCCGAACGTACGGTCAGTTCCAAATCGTCAACCGGACGAAGCAGGATCGGATCGATCTCGTCTTCCTGTTCGACTACCACTGGTTCACTGTCACCTTTGAGGTCGACGAACGCAGCCAACTGCTGTTGCAGAATGGTTGCTGCACGACGGATTGCCTCTTCAGGATCCAGAGTACCGTTGGTTTCCAGATCAATAACCAGTTTGTCCAGGTTGGTGCGCTGCTCGACACGGGCGTTTTCCACCACGTATGCGATACGGCGAACCGGGCTGAACGAAGAGTCAAGCTGCAAGCGACCAATGCTGCGGCTTTCGTCTTCATCGCTCTGACGCGAGTCTGCTGGTTCATAACCGCGACCACGAGCTACAACGAGCTTCATGTTCAGGGCGCCGTTAGACGCCAGGTTAGCGATTACGTGATCGGGGTTAACGATCTCGACATCATGATCCAGCTGAATATCGGCAGCGGTAACCACCCCCGAACCCTTCTTCGACAAGGTCAGCGTAACTTCGTCTCGACCGTGCAGCTTGATAGCCAGACCTTTAAGGTTCAACAGGATTTCAATGACATCTTCCTGTACACCTTCGATGGCGCTGTACTCATGGAGCACACCGTCAATCTCGGCCTCGACTACTGCACAGCCGGGCATGGAGGACAACAGGATGCGGCGCAGCGCGTTGCCCAGGGTATGGCCAAAACCACGCTCGAGAGGCTCGAGTGTGATTTTGGCGCGGGTTGGACTGACAACCTGCACATCAATGTGGCGGGGTGTCAGGAACTCATTTACCGAAATCTGCATGGATGCACCTATTTTCTAGCCCTTACTTGGAGTAGAGCTCGACAATCAGGCTTTCGTTGATGTCGGCGGACAGATCACTGCGAGCTGGAACGTTTTTGAAGACGCCAGATTTTTTCTCAGTGTCTACTTCTACCCATTCTACGCGGCCACGTTGGGCACACAGATCGAGAGCCTGCACAATGCGCAGTTGGTTCTTCGCTTTTTCACGAATAGCGACTACGTCACCAGCACGTACCTGGTAAGACGGGACGTTTACGGTTTTACCGTTCACGCTAACCGACTTGTGCGATACCAGCTGACGGGATTCAGCACGAGTAGAGCCAAAACCCATACGGTATACGACGTTGTCCAGACGGCATTCGAGCAGTTGCAGCAGGTTTTCACCAGTAGCGCCCTTCTTACCGGCAGCTTCTTTGTAATAACCGCTGAATTGACGCTCGAGAACGCCGTAGATACGACGAACCTTCTGTTTTTCACGCAGCTGAGTACCGTAATCGGACTGGCGACCGCGGCGTTGGCCGTGGATACCTGGAGCTGCTTCGATGTTGCACTTGGATTCGATAGCGCGAACGCCGCTCTTCAAAAAGAGATCGGTGCCTTCACGACGAGCAAGTTTGCATTTTGGACCAATGTAACGAGCCATTTCTTACAGTCTCCTGGATTACACGCGGCGCTTCTTCGGCGGACGGCACCCGTTGTGCGGGATTGGCGTCACGTCGGTGATGCTGGCGATCTTATAGCCACAGCCGTTCAAAGCACGGACGGCGGACTCACGACCTGGGCCTGGACCTTTGACATTAACGTCGAGGTTCTTCAGACCGTATTCCAGCGCAGCTTGACCAGCACGTTCAGCAGCTACTTGAGCAGCGAATGGGGTGGACTTGCGTGAACCGCGGAAACCCGAACCGCCGGAGGTAGCCCAAGAAAGCGCGTTACCTTGACGATCGGTGATGGTGACGATTGTGTTGTTAAACGACGCGTGGATGTGGGCGATGCCATCAACCACCGTCTTTTTAACTTTTTTACGAGGACGAGCAGCAGGTTTTGCCATGACTAAATTCCTGTCGTTGCGCTGGTGCGATTACTTGCGGATCGGCTTACGCGGACCTTTGCGAGTACGCGCGTTGGTCTTGGTACGCTGACCGCGCACTGGAAGACCACGACGATGGCGCAGACCGCGGTAGCAGCCCAAATCCATCAAGCGCTTGATTTTCATGTTGATTTCGCGACGCAGGTCACCTTCAGTGGTGAACTTAGCCACTTCGCCACGCAGCTGTTCAATCTGCTCGTCGCTCAGATCTTTAATCTTAGCCGCTGGGTTAACCCCAGTGGTTGCACAGATTTTATGTGCAGTGGTGCGACCAACACCATAGATGTAGGTCAACGAGATAACAGTATGCTTGTTATCTGGAATGTTAACGCCTGCAATACGGGCCATTCAGTGGGACTCCAATTGACAGCTACCTACGCCCCGGAAGCCAAGAAATAGGGCGCGAGATAATATCGCTGTAATAACAAATAATCAACCCAGCAGCGCACTAGCTGCTGGGCTTAAGCACAGATCACACTCAGCCTTGGCGCTGTTTGTGACGTGGTTCCGCGCTGCAAATTACTCGAACAACACCTTCGCGGCGAATAATCTTGCAGTTACGGCACAGCTTTTTCACCGATGCACGAACTTTCATCACCAACTCCTCGAACCTTATGGGTGCTTCAGCGCAGCATGCCGCTGCCGTAGCCCTTCAGGTTGGCTTTCTTCATCAGGGATTCGTACTGGTGCGAAACGAGGTGAGATTGCACTTGAGACATAAAGTCCATCACAACCACGACCACGATCAGCAACGAGGTCCCGCCAAGGTAGAACGGTACGTTTGCTGCGACCACAAGGAACTGGGGAAGCAAGCACACGGCCGTCATATAGAGAGCACCGAACATGGTCAACCGAGTCAACACGCCATCAATGTAGCGCGCCGATTGCTCACCAGGACGGATACCCGGAATAAAGGCACCGGACTTCTTCAGGTTTTCCGCTACGTCTTTCGGATTGAACATCAACGCCGTATAGAAGAAGCAGAAGAAAATAATCCCTGCACTAAACAGCAGAATATTCAACGGCTGACCAGGAGCGATCGATTGCGAGATGTCTTGCAACCAGCCCATACCTTCAGACTGACCAAACCAGGCACCCAACGAAGCAGGGAACAGCAAAATGCTGCTCGCGAAAATAGCCGGGATTACACCAGCCATATTCACCTTCAACGGCAGGTGGCTCGTCTGCGCAGCGAAAACCTTGCGGCCTTGCTGACGCTTGGCGTAGTGAACAGCAATACGACGCTGACCACGCTCAATGAACACCACGAAACCGATAATCGCCACTGCCAGCAAACCGATTGCAACCAAAGCGAAAATATTGATATCACCTTGGCGGGCAGACTCAAACGACTGCCCAATCGCTCTCGGAAGACCGGCCACGATACCCGAAAAAATCAACATCGAGATACCGTTACCAACACCGCGCTCAGTGATCTGCTCACCAAGCCACATCATAAACATCGCACCAGCCACAAAAGTGGTCACTGCAACGAAATGAAAGCCCAGGTCTGCAGAGAACGCTACGCCCTGACCGGCCAAACCAATGGACATGCCAATAGCTTGAACCAGAGCCAGGACGACAGTGCCATAGCGGGTGTACTGGCTAATCTTGCGACGGCCAGCCTCACCTTCCTTCTTCAACTGCTCCAGCTGCGGACTGACAGCGGTCATGAGCTGCATGATGATCGATGCCGAAATATACGGCATGATTCCCAGTGCAAAAATGCTCATACGCTCCAGCGCACCGCCGGAAAACATGTTGAACAAGCTAAGAATGGTCCCCTCATTCTGTCGAAACAGTTCCGCCAGCCGGTCCGGATTGATACCTGGTACTGGGATGTGCGCGCCTATCCGATAGACGATAATCGCCAGGAACAGGAAACGCAGCCGGGCCCAGAGTTCGGACAACCCGCCTTTGCTGAGCGCTGAGAGAGCACCTTGCTTAGCCATTTATTCCTCGAACTTGCCGCCAGCTGCTTCGATAGCCGCACGCGCACCTTTGGTGGCTGCGATACCTTTTAGGGTGACTGCGCGAGTAACCTCACCGGACAGCATGATTTTCACACGCTGTACGTTTTGGTTGATCACGTTGGCATCCTTCAGAGACTGCACAGTGATTACGCCTTCTACTTTAGCCAGCTCGGAGGTGCGAACTTCAGCACGATCCATTGCCTTCAAAGAGACGAAACCAAACTTAGGCAGACGACGATGCAACGGCTGTTGGCCGCCTTCGAAGCCCGGAGCAATGGTACCGCCGGAACGGGAGGTCTGACCTTTGTGGCCACGGCCACCGGTCTTACCCAAACCGCTACCAATACCACGGCCCGGACGATGCTTCTCGCGACGGGAACCCGGCGCAGGACTCAGATCATTGAGTTTCATCGATTAACCCTCGACTCGCAGCATGTAATAAGCCTTGTTGATCATCCCGCGATTCTCAGGAGTATCAATAACTTCTACAGTGTGACCGATGCGACGCAGACCCAATCCCTTAACGCACAATTTGTGGTTAGGGATGCGGCCGGTCATGCTTTTGACCAGCGTGACTTTAACGGTAGCCATGATCAGAAGATCTCCTTGACGTTCAAGCCACGCTTCGCAGCGATGGACTCAGGAGACTGCATAGCCTTCAAACCTTTGAACGTAGCGTGAACCACGTTTACAGGGTTAGTCGAACCGTAGCACTTGGCCAATACGTTCTGCACACCAGCTACTTCAAGCACTGCGCGCATAGCGCCGCCAGCGATGATGCCAGTACCTTCCGAAGCAGGCTGCATGTACACCTTGGAGGCGCCATGTGCAGACTTCATAGCGTACTGAAGCGTGGTGCCGTTCAGATCAACCTGGATCATGTTGCGGCGAGCAGCTTCCATTGCCTTCTGGATCGCAGCAGGCACTTCACGTGACTTGCCACGGCCGAAGCCAACACGGCCCTTACCATCACCCACCACGGTCAACGCGGTGAAAGTGAAAATACGGCCGCCTTTGACGGTTTTAGCTACACGATTAACCTGAACCAGTTTCTCGATGTAACCTTCGTCGCGTTTTTGGTCGTTATTTGACATAACTTAGAACTCCAGCCCGCCTTCACGAGCAGCATCAGCCAGCGCCTTGACGCGGCCGTGGTACTTGAAGCCAGAACGGTCGAAAGCCACTTGCGATACACCGGCGGCTTTCGCACGCTCAGCGATCAGCTGGCCAACCTTAGTGGCCGCGTCAATGTTGCCGGTGGCACCATCACGCAGTTCTTTGTCCAAAGTCGAGGCGTTTGCCAAGACTTTGCTGCCGTCGGCCGAGATGACCTGGGCATAAATGTGCTGCGAAGAGCGGTACACGCAGAGACGCACGACTTCGAGTTCGTGCATTTTCAAGCGTGCTTTGCGAGCGCGACGCAGTCGGGTAACTTTTTTGACGGTCATTTGCTATGCCCTACTTCTTCTTGGCTTCTTTACGACGGACGACTTCGTCTGCGTAACGCACGCCTTTGCCTTTATATGGCTCAGGACGGCGGAAGTCGCGGATCTCAGCGGCCACTTGACCAACCAACTGCTTGTCTATACCCCGAATAAGGATATCAGTCTGGCTGGGCGTCTCAGCGGTGATGCCTTCCGGCAGTTCATAATCCACTGGGTGCGAGAAGCCAAGAGCCAGGTTCAGCACCGTGCCTTTTGCTTGCGCTTTGTAACCAACACCGACCAGCTGGAGCTTACGCTCAAAGCCTTGGCTTACGCCCTGGACCATGTTGTTTACCAACGCACGAGTGGTACCGGCCATCGCGCGGGTTTGTTGATCGCCATTGCGAGCGGCAAAACGCAACTCACCAGCTTCTTCAACAATCTCAACAGACGAATGAATGTTCAGGTCTAGAGTGCCCTTGGCACCCTTCACCGAAAGCTGCTGGCCGACGAGTTTGACTTCGACGCCTGATGGCAGCTTAACGGGGTTCTTAGCTACGCGTGACATGCTTATCCCCCCTTAGAACACTGTGCAAAGAACTTCGCCGCCGACACCGGCGGCGCGCGCAGCACGATCCGTCATCACACCTTTGTTGGTGGAGACGATAGACACACCGAGGCCGCCACGAACTTTTGGCAACTCATCGACGGACTTGTACTGACGCAGGCCTGGACGGCTAACGCGCTTAACTTCCTCGATGACCGGACGGCCTTCGAAGTACTTCAGCTCGATGGACAGCAACGGCTTGATTTCGCTGCTGATCTGATAACCCGCAATGTAACCTTCGTCCTTCAGAACTTTGGCTACAGCTACCTTCAACGTAGAAGATGGCATGCTTACGACGGGCTTTTCAGCCATCTGGGCATTACGGATACGAGTTAGCATGTCCGCTAACGGGTCCTGCATACTCATGGGCTAGACGCTCCTGATACAAAAATAATTAGCCTTGCGGCTACTGCTTTACGCCGAATAATACTGGCCACGTGAAGACACGGGCTCTGGCGAGCCGGCAATTCTAGGCGCTACCTAGAAATGAATCAAGCCCCAAAAGGGGCTTGATTCAGATTCAAGGACTGCGGCCTTTATATTCCTAAGAATTTGAAGGCCGCGAGCCAAGAATGTCACATCACCAGCTGGCCTTAACCAGACCTGGTACGTCGCCACGCATTGCTGCTTGGCGCAGCATGTTACGGCCAAGGCCGAACTTGCGGTAAACGCCGTGCGGACGACCAGTCAAGCGGCAACGGTTGCGCATGCGCGAAGCGCTTGCATCACGCGGTTGCTTCTGCAGGGCTACCTGGGCTTCCCAGCGCGCTTCTGGACTTGCGTTCAGATCTACGATGATTGCCTTCAGCTCTGCACGCTTTTTGGCGTACTTCTTGACCGTGAGCTGACGCTTCAGCTCGCGGTTTTTCATGCTCGTCTTGGCCATGGTACTACTCCAATCAGTTGCGGAACGGGAACTTGAAAGCGCGCAGCAATGCGCGACCTTCTTCGTCCGTACGTGCAGTGGTGGTCAGGGTAATGTCCAGACCGCGCAGAGCATCGATCTTGTCGTAATCGATTTCCGGGAAAATAATCTGCTCTTTAACGCCCATGCTGTAATTGCCACGACCATCGAAGGACTTGGCATTCAGGCCGCGAAAGTCACGGACCCGAGGCAGGGAGATCGACAGCAGACGATCCAGGAATTCGTACATACGGTCGCGGCGCAGGGTAACTTTAACGCCAATTGGCCAACCTTCGCGGACTTTAAAGCCAGCAATGGATTTCCGAGCGTAAGTCACAACGACTTTTTGACCGGTGATCTTTTCCAAGTCAGCTACAGCGTGTTCGATGACTTTTTTGTCGCCGATCGCCTCGCCCAGACCCATGTTCAGGGTGATCTTGGTAACGCGCGGAACTTCCATCACGTTCGAAAGCTTAAGTTCTTCCTTAAGCTTCGGAGCGATTTCCTTCCGATAAATCTCTTTTAGTCGTGCCATGGTCTTCTACCTAGCAGTGTTCAAGCATCAACCGCTTTTTGGGTCGACTTGAAGACACGAATTTTTTTGCCTTCTTCGACTTTGAAACCAACGCGGTCAGCCTTGTTGGTTGCGCCGTTGAAAATGGCGACGTTAGAAGCGTGCAATGGCGCTTCCTTTTCGACGATACCGCCTTGTACGCCCGACGCGGGGTTTGGCTTGGTATGACGCTTAACCAGGTTGATCCCACCAACGACCAGACGGTCATCAGCGAGAACCTTGAGCACCTTACCGCGCTTACCTTTGTCTTTGCCGGCGATCACGATGATCTCGTCGTCACGACGAATCTTTTGCATGTCGGATCTCCTTACAGCACTTCTGGGGCGAGCGAGACGATCTTCATGAACTTCTCAGTACGAAGTTCACGGGTCACTGGCCCAAAGATACGGGTGCCGATCGGCTCTTGCTTGTTGTTCAAAAGAACAGCAGCGTTGCCATCAAAGCGAATGATGGAGCCGTCTGCGCGACGAACACCGTGGCGAGTGCGGACTACAACAGCAGTCATCACTTGACCTTTCTTCACCTTACCGCGCGGAATTGCTTCCTTCACGGTTACCTTGATGATGTCACCGATACCAGCGTAACGACGATGAGAGCCACCAAGCACCTTGATGCACATAACGCGGCGAGCGCCGCTGTTATCGGCCACATCGAGCATGGATTGAGTCTGAATCATATAATTTCTCCGACCCCTAGCCCTTAGACTTCCACAGCGCGTTCGAGAACATCAACAAGCGCCCAAGATTTAGTCTTGGCCATCGGACGAGTCTCACAAATAGTGACCTTGTCGCCGATGTGGCACTGATTGGTTTCGTCGTGCGCGTGCAGCTTAGTCGAACGCTTAACGTATTTACCGTAGATAGGGTGCTTGACGCGACGCTCAATCAAAACGGTGATGGTCTTGTCCATCTTGTCGCTGACAACACGGCCAGTCAGCGTACGGACGGTTTTTTCGGCTTCAGCCATGATTACTTACCTGCCTGCTGGTTGAGCACAGTCTTCACGCGAGCGATGTCACGCTTAACTTGCGAGAGCAGGTGAGACTGCCCCAACTGGCCAGTTGCTTTCTGCATACGCAGATTGAACTGGTCGCGCAGCAGGCCGAGCAGTTGCTCGTTCAGCTGCTGTGCTGATTTTTCACGAAGTTCATTCGCTTTCATCACATCACCGTCCGCTTAACAAAGGAGGTGGCGAGCGGCAGCTTTGCAGCAGCCAGGGCGAAAGCCTCACGCGCCAACTCTTCAGACACACCCTCGATTTCATACAGGACTTTACCTGGCTGAATCTGGGCAACCCAGTACTCCACGTTACCCTTACCTTTACCCATACGAACTTCGAGTGGCTTCTTGGTAACAGGCTTGTCCGGGAATACACGGATCCAGATCTTGCCGCCACGTTTAACGTGACGGGTCAGAGCACGACGCGCTGACTCGATCTGACGAGCGGTGAGACGACCACGAGCTACAGACTTCAGCGCATATTCGCCGAAGCTGACTTTGCTACCGCGCAGTGCCAAGCCACGGTTGTGGCCAGTCATCTGCTTGCGGAACTTCGTACGCTTTGGTTGCAACATTTGGCGTACCCCTTACTTAGCAGCTTTTTTACGAGGCGCTGGTGCTTGTGGTTTCAGCTCTTCTTGGCGACCACCAATTACTTCGCCTTTGAAGATCCAAACCTTTACACCGATCACACCATAAGTGGTGTGAGCTTCGTAGTTGGCATAGTCGATGTCGGCACGGAGGGTGTGCAGTGGCACACGACCTTCGCGATACCATTCAGTACGTGCAATTTCAGCACCGCCGAGACGACCGCTCACTTGGATTTTGATGCCTTTGGCACCAATGCGCATTGCGTTCTGTACAGCGCGCTTCATAGCGCGACGGAACATTACGCGACGCTCCAGCTGCTGAGCTACGCTCTGCGCAACCAGCATACCGTCCAGCTCCGGTTTACGGATCTCTTCGATATTGATGTGCACAGGCACACCCATTTGCTTGGTCAGGTCCTGACGCAGCTTCTCAACATCTTCACCTTTCTTGCCGATCACGATGCCGGGACGAGCGGTGTGGATGGTGATGCGTGCAGTCTGAGCCGGACGATGGATATCGATACGGCTTACGGACGCGCTTTTTAGTTTGTCTTGGAGATACTCGCGCACCTTCAGATCAGCGAACAAATAGTCCGCATAAGTCCGACCGTCTGCGTACCAGACGGAGGTGTGCTCCTTGACGATTCCCAGGCGAATGCCAATGGGATGTACTTTCTGACCCATCTCTTCGACTCCGTTACTTGTCAGCAACCTTGACAGTGATATGGCAAGACCGCTTGACGATGCGATCAGCACGGCCTTTGGCACGTGGCATGATTCGCTTCAGCGAACGCCCTTCGTTGACGAAAACGGTGGAGACCTTAAGGTCATCAACGTCTGCGCCTTCGTTGTGCTCGGCGTTGGCTACAGCCGACTCCAGCACTTTTTTCAGGATCTCGGCGGCTTTCTTACTGCTGAAAGCCAACAGGTTGAGCGCTTCGCCCACCTTCTTCCCGCGGATCTGGTCGGCGACCAAGCGGGCTTTCTGGGCGGAGATTCGAGCGCCCGACAACTTAGCGGCTACTTCCATCGTTCCTTACCCCTTAACGCTTGGCTTTCTTGTCTGCCACGTGCCCACGGTATGTGCGGGTACCGGCAAACTCGCCTAGTTTGTGGCCGACCATGTCTTCGTTCACGAGAACTGGAACATGTTGACGACCGTTATGCACAGCAATGGTCAAACCGACCATTTGTGGCAGGATCATTGAACGGCGCGACCAGGTTTTAACTGGTTTGCGATCGTTCTTTTCCGCCGCCACTTCGATCTTCTTCAGTAGGTGAAGATCAATAAAAGGACCTTTTTTCAGAGAACGTGGCACTGTCGTATCCCTCTATTTACTTGCGACGACGGACGATCATTTTGTCGGTACGCTTATTACCACGAGTCTTCGCGCCCTTAGTCGGGAAGCCCCACGGCGATACCGGATGACGACCACCAGAGGTACGACCTTCACCACCACCATGTGGGTGGTCAACCGGGTTCATGGCAACACCACGAACGGTTGGGCGAACGCCACGCCAGCGCTTTGCACCAGCCTTACCCAGGGAACGAAGGCTATGCTCGGAGTTCGAGACTTCGCCCAACGTTGCACGGCATTCAGCGAGCACTTTACGCATCTCGCCGGAGCGAAGACGCAAAGTCACGTAGACACCTTCACGAGCGATCAGCTGAGCCGAAGCACCAGCGGAGCGTGCGATCTGAGCACCTTTGCCTGGCTTCAGCTCAATACCGTGGATAGTGCTACCAACTGGAATATTACGCAGTTGAAGAGCGTTACCCGGCTTGATTGGAGCCAATGCACCCGCGATCAGCTGGTCGCCAGCGCTCACACCTTTAGGTGCGATGATGTAGCGACGCTCGCCGTCTGCGTAAAGCAGCAACGCAATGTGAGCAGTACGGTTTGGATCGTATTCGATACGCTCAACAGTGGCTGCGATGCCATCTTTGTCGTTGCGACGGAAGTCGACCATACGATAATGCTGCTTGTGACCACCACCGATGTGACGCGTGGTAATACGGCCATTGTTGTTACGACCACCAGACTTCGATTTTTTCTCGAGCAGCGGTGCGTGAGGAGCGCCTTTATGCAGCTCCTGATTGACCACCTTGACCACAAAACGGCGGCCAGGGGAAGTCGGTTTGCATTTAACGATTGCCATGATGCACCCCTTCCTTACTCAGCACTGCTGCTGAAATCGAGATCTTGGCCTGGCTGAAGGGAGATAACTGCCTTCTTCCAGTCATTACGCTTGCCCAGACCGCGAGCAGTGCGCTTGCTCTTACCCAGAACATTCAGGGTAGTAACTCGCTCAACTTTCACGCTGAACAGGCTTTCGACGGCCTTCTTGATTTCCAGCTTGGTCGCATCGGTAGCGACCTTGAAAACGAACTGGCCTTTCTTGTCAGCCAGAACCGTGGCCTTTTCGGAAACGTGCGGGCCAAGTAGAACTTTAAATACGCGTTCCTGGTTCATCCCAGCAGCTCCTCGAATTTCTTCACGGCCGACACAGTGATCAACACTTTGTCGTATGCGATCAGACTAACTGGATCGGAACCCTGAACATCACGTACATCAACGTGTGGCAGGTTGCGAGCAGCCAGGTACAGATTCTGGTCAACAGCGTCAGACACGATCAAGACATCAGTCAGGCCCATGTCATTCAGCTTATTCAGCAAGTCTTTGGTTTTCGGCGCTTCAACAGCGAAATCCTGAACCACGACCAGCCGATCAGTACGGACCAGTTCAGCAAGGATGGAACGCATTGCTGCGCGATACATCTTCTTGTTGAGCTTCTGAGAGTGATCCTGAGGACGGGCTGCAAAAGTAGTACCGCCGCCACGCCAAATTGGGCTACGGATAGTACCGGCACGAGCGCGGCCAGTACCCTTCTGACGCCATGGGCGCTTACCACCACCGGATACGTCGGAACGGGTCTTTTGCTGCTTGCTACCTTGACGGCCGCCAGCCATATAGGCGACAACCGCTTGGTGAACCAGCGTCTCGTTGAATTCGCCGCCAAATGTCAGTTCGGAAACTTCGATTGCTTGAGCGTCATTTACATTTAATTGCATGTCAGCTTCCCCTTAACCGCGAGCCTTGGCTGCTGGACGTACAACCAGATTGCCGCCAGTAGCACCAGGAACGGCGCCCTTGACCAACAACAGATTGCGTTCAGCGTCCACGCGCACCACTTCCAAGGACTGCACAGTCACGCGCTCAGCGCCCATGTGACCGGACATCTTTTTGCCCTTGAATACACGACCAGGAGTCTGGCACTGGCCGATAGAGCCCGGGACGCGGTGGGAGACGGAGTTACCGTGAGTATTATCTTGACCACGGAAATTGTGGCGCTTGATAGTACCTTGGAAACCCTTACCTTTGGACTGACCGGTCACATCGACCATCTGCCCAGCAGCGAAGATTTCGGCGTTGATCAGATCGCCAGCCTGGTAGTCGCCTTCTTCGAGACGGAACTCCCAAACACCACGACCAGCAGCAACGTTCGCCTTGGCGAAATGGCCCGCCTGAGCAGCAGTGACACGCGAAGCACGACGCTCACCCACAGTGACTTGCACTGCGCGATAGCCATCGGTTTCTTCGGTTTTGAACTGAGTGACGCGATTCGGCTCGATCTCAATGACCGTAACCGGAATGGAGACACCTTCTTCGGTGAAAATACGGGTCATACCGCATTTACGACCGACTACACCAATAGTCATGTTGTAAACCTCATGAGTGTACGGGGCTTTCACCCGCTATGGCCGCCCATTTCAGAGCGTTACACGACTAAGACCCAAGTCTTAGCCGAGGCTGATCTGCACTTCCACACCGGCCGCAAGATCAAGCTTCATAAGCGCATCAACGGTTTTATCCGTCGGCTGGACGATGTCCAGAACGCGCTTGTGAGTGCGGATTTCGTACTGGTCGCGCGCGTCTTTGTTGACGTGCGGAGAAACCAGAACGGTGAACCGCTCTTTACGGGTAGGCAGTGGAATTGGACCACGCACTTGAGCGCCAGTACGTTTCGCGGTTTCCACGATTTCCTGGGTGGATTGGTCGATCAGGCGATGGTCAAAAGCCTTCAACCTGATACGGATTTGCTGATTTTGCATTGGATTTCAGACTCCGGCTGCTATTCCCAGCGAGCGCAATACGCCCGTTAAAAGGAGGCGCAATTCTATAGACGACCTTCTACAGTGTCAACCCAATAAAAAAGCCCCCGCTAGGCGGGGGCTTTTTCAAGTCATCGCTTATTAAGTGATGATTTTGGCTACGACGCCAGCGCCGACGGTACGACCGCCCTCACGGATAGCGAAACGCAGACCATCTTCCATTGCGATGGTTTTGATCAGGGTGACAACCATTTTAACGTTGTCGCCTGGCATTACCATTTCAACGCCTTCCGGCAGCTCGCAGTTACCGGTCACGTCAGTGGTCCGGAAGTAGAACTGTGGACGGTAGCCTTTGAAGAACGGAGTGTGACGACCGCCTTCTTCTTTACTCAACACGTAAACTTCTGCTTCGAAGGTAGTGTGCGGCTTAACAGAACCTGGCTTGACCAGAACCTGGCCACGCTCTACGTCGTCACGCTTGGTGCCGCGAAGCAGCACGCCGCAGTTCTCGCCAGCACGACCTTCATCGAGCAGCTTACGGAACATTTCAACACCGGTGCAGGTGGTAACAACGGTGTCACGCAGGCCAACGATTTCCAGCGAATCCTGAACCTTGACGATACCGCGCTCGATACGGCCAGTTACGACAGTACCGCGACCAGAGATCGAGAATACGTCTTCGATTGGCATGAGGAACGGCTTGTCGATAACACGAACTGGATCTGGGATGTAGCTGTCCAGAGTCTCAACCAGTTTACGAACGGCAGTGGTGCCCATTTCGTTGTCATCTTGGCCGTTCAGAGCCATCAGAGCAGAACCGATGATGATCGGAGTGTCGTCACCCGGGAAGTCATAAGTGCTCAGCAGATCGCGCACTTCCATCTCAACCAGCTCCAGCAGCTCAGCGTCGTCAACCATGTCAGCCTTGTTCAGGAAGACAACGATGTACGGAACGCCAACCTGACGGGACAGCAGGATGTGCTCGCGGGTTTGCGGCATCGGACCGTCAGCGGCCGAACAAACCAGAATAGCGCCGTCCATCTGAGCAGCACCAGTGATCATGTTCTTCACATAGTCAGCGTGACCCGGGCAGTCAACGTGAGCGTAGTGACGGATCTTCGAGTTGTACTCAACGTGCGCAGTGTTAATGGTAATGCCACGAGCCTTTTCTTCCGGAGCGCTGTCGATCTTGTCGAAAGCAACAACGGCCGAACCGAAAACTTCGGAGCAGACGCGAGTCAGAGCAGCGGTCAGCGTGGTTTTACCGTGGTCAACGTGACCAATGGTGCCAACGTTGACGTGCGGAAGGGTACGATCAAATTTTTCTTTAGCCACGACAAATAACTCCTAGCCTAAAGGCGCTGAATCAGCCTTGTTTTTTGGTTACAGTTTCGACGATGTGCGACGGCGCTGTATTGTATTTTTTGAATTCCATAGAGTAGCTTGCGCGACCCTGAGACATGGAGCGAACGTCGGTCGCGTAACCGAACATCTCACCCAACGGAACTTCGGCACGAATTACTTTACCGGAGACCGTATCTTCCATACCCAGAATCATGCCGCGACGGCGATTAAGGTCGCCCATCACGTCACCCATATAGTCTTCAGGCGTAACAACCTCTACCGCCATGATCGGCTCGAGCAACTCACCACCACCCTTCTGGGCCAGTTGCTTGGTCGCCATGGAAGCAGCCACTTTAAACGCCATCTCGTTCGAGTCAACGTCGTGGTAAGAACCATCAAACACGGTAGCCTTCAGGCCGATCAGCGGATAGCCGGCAACAACACCGTTCTTCATCTGCTCTTCGATACCCTTCTGGATAGCCGGGATGTATTCCTTAGGAACCACACCACCCACTACTTCGTTCACGAATTGCAGACCTTCCTGACCTTCGTCAGCAGGGGCAAAACGAATCCAGCAGTGGCCAAACTGACCACGACCGCCGGACTGGCGAACGAATTTGCCTTCGATTTCACAATTCTTCGTGATTCGCTCACGATAGGAAACCTGAGGCTTGCCGATGTTAGCTTCGACGTTGAACTCACGACGCATCCTGTCAACCAGGATGTCGAGGTGAAGCTCACCCATGCCAGAGATGATCGTCTGACCGGTCTCTTCATCAGTTTTGACGCGGAAAGACGGGTCTTCCTGAGCAAGTTTACCCAGAGCGATACCCATTTTTTCCTGGTCATCCTTAGTCTTGGGCTCTACGGCAACCGAAATAACCGGTTCCGGGAAGTCCATACGAACCAGGATGATTGGTTTGTCAGCGTTGCACAAAGTTTCACCAGTGGTGACGTCCTTCATGCCGATCAGGGCCGCGATGTCACCAGCGCGCACTTCCTTGATCTCTTCGCGAGCGTTTGCGTGCATCTGCACCATACGACCCACGCGCTCTTTCTTGCCCTTGACCGAGTTGATCACGCCGTCGCCGGACGCCAACACGCCCGAGTACACACGGACGAACGTCAAGGTACCCACGAATGGGTCGGTAGCGATCTTGAACGCCAGAGCCGAGAACGGCTCGTTGTCGTCTGCATGACGCTCCAGATTGTTAGTCTCGTCATCAGGGTCTGTACCCTTGATGGCAGGAATATCCACTGGTGCCGGCAGATAGTCGATCACGGCGTCTAGAACCAGGGGAACGCCCTTGTTCTTGAAGGAAGAACCGCAAACAGCCAAGACGATTTCGCCAGCGATAGTACGCCGACGCAGAGCAGCCTTGATTTCCGCGTTGGTGAGTTCTTCACCTTCGAGGTACTTGTTCATCAGCTCTTCGTTGGCTTCGGCCGCAGCCTCAACCATGTTGCCGCGCCACTCGTCAGCCAGTTCCTGCAGCTCAGCAGGGATCGGCTTGCGAACAGGGACCATACCCTTGTCGGAATCGTTCCAGTAGACCGCCTCCATGGACATCAGATCAATCTGACCCTGGAAGTTGTCTTCGGAACCGATAGCCAGTTGGATAGGGACCGGAGTATGACCCAGACGCTGTTTGATCTGACCGATTACGCGCAGGAAGTCTGCACCGGCACGGTCCATCTTGTTTACGTACACAAGACGCGGAACACCGTACTTGTTGGCCTGACGCCATACGGTTTCCGACTGCGGCTCTACGCCCGAAGTACCACAGAAAACCACGACCGCGCCGTCGAGTACACGCAGGGAACGCTCAACTTCAATCGTGAAGTCTACGTGGCCCGGGGTGTCAATTACGTTGAAGCGATACTGGTCTTTGTGCTGTTTCTCGGAACCCTGCCAAAAGGCAGTAATAGCAGCTGAGGTAATGGTAATACCACGCTCCTGCTCCTGAACCATCCAGTCGGTGGTCGCGGCGCCATCATGCACCTCGCCCATCTTGTGGCTTTTGCCGGTGTAAAAAAGGACGCGCTCGGTGGTGGTGGTTTTACCAGCATCCACGTGAGCAACGATACCAATATTACGGTAACGGTTGATCGGTGTAGTACGAGCCATAAAGCCCTCGCAAAATTAGTGACGCTGAAATTAGAAGCGGTAGTGCGAGAAAGCCTTGTTGGCCTCAGCCATACGGTGCACGTCTTCACGCTTCTTGACTGCAGCACCTTTACCTTCGGCGGCGTCCATCAGTTCGCCAGCCAAACGCAGAGCCATAGACTTCTCACCGCGCTTGCGCGCGAAGTCTACCAGCCAGCGCATTGCCAGAGCGTTACGACGGGACGGACGAACTTCGACCGGAACCTGGTAAGTAGCACCGCCTACACGGCGCGACTTCACTTCGACCAGCGGAGCGATGGCGTCGAGAGCTTTCTCGAAGATTTCCAGGGGATCGCTGTTCTTACGTTCTTTAACCTTTTCCAGCGCGCCATAAACGATACGCTCGGCAACGGCTTTCTTGCCGCTTTCCATCACGTGGTTCATGAACTTGGCCAGAATCTGGCTGCCGTATTTTGGATCGTCAAGCACATCGCGCTTGGCTGCTACGCGTCTTCTTGGCATGGATAAGCCCTCAAACGGTCTTCAGGTTAGCTCGGGACCACCACCCGGTTAAGGATGCGCCCGACCTTACTCTTATCGACTCAGAAAAATAGAAATCTGCAATTTCAAACAGAAGCCAAAGACTACTTAGGCTTCTTGGTACCGTATTTCGAACGACCCTGGTTACGACCCTTAACGCCGGAAGTATCCAAGGAGCCGCGAACGGTGTGGTAACGAACACCTGGCAAGTCTTTTACGCGACCGCCACGGATCAGTACCACGCTGTGTTCTTGCAGGTTGTGGCCTTCACCGCCGATGTACGAGGAAACCTCGAAACCGTTGGTCAGACGCACACGGCATACTTTACGCAGTGCCGAGTTAGGTTTTTTCGGCGTAGTAGTATACACGCGAGTGCATACGCCACGACGTTGCGGGCAGTTCTGCAGCGCAGGCACGTCGGATTTCTCGACGATACGCTTACGCGGCTGACGTACCAGCTGGTTGATAGTTGCCATCTACTAGCTCCACTGTTGTCTTGCGACGCTATTGTCTTACAAGAAAAGCAAAATGGCAGGACATAAGTCCCGCCAGATTTAGGGGTACAGGAGTCTAAAGAGGATCCCGCCCCCAGTCAAGGCAAAGCCCCGACCTTCAAAGCCGCCTCCGACAGCAAAATGCCTGTCAGTATTAACGACTAAGAAAATCGGGGCCCTACTCTCAGTTACTGCTGGAGTTCAGCGCTTCAGTCAGAGCAGCTTCAACTTCGCTCGCACTTACACGCAGCGGCTTGTCAACTTCACGACGACGCTTGCGCTCGCTGTGGTAAGCCAAACCAGTACCGGCCGGGATCAAACGACCCACAACCACGTTCTCCTTCAGGCCACGCAGGTAATCGCGCTTACCAGTTACCGCCGCTTCGGTCAGAACGCGGGTTGTCTCTTGGAACGAGGCCGCAGAGATGAACGATTCGGTAGACAACGACGCTTTGGTGATACCCAGTAGAACGCGAGTGAATTTGGACACGAACTTCTCGTCCCCAGCCAGGCGCTCGTTTTCCACCAGTACGTGAGTCAATTCCATCTGGTCGCCCTTGATGAAAGTTGAATCACCAGACTCGGCGATCTCTACCTTACGCAGCATCTGACGAAGGATCGTCTCGATGTGCTTATCGTTGATCTTCACACCCTGCAGGCGATAAACGTCTTGAATCTCGTTGACGATGTATTTCGCCAGCGCGCTGACGCCCAACAAACGCAGAATATCGTGCGGATCGCTCGGACCGTCGGAGATAACCTCACCGCGACTCACTTGCTCGCCCTCGAAGACGTTCAGGTGACGCCACTTCGGAATCAGCTCTTCGTACGGATCGGTGCCATCGTTAGGTGTAATCACCAAGCGACGCTTGCCTTTGGTCTCTTTACCGAAAGCAATGGTGCCGCTGACTTCAGCCAGAATCGACGCTTCTTTCGGACGACGCGCTTCGAACAAGTCCGCAACGCGTGGCAGACCACCCGTGATATCTCGAGTCTTAGAGGTTTCTTGCGGGATACGGGCGATAACGTCACCCACACCCACTTGCACACCATCCGCGACACCAACCAATGCGTTAGCTGGCAAGAAGTACTGAGCCGGTACATCCGTACCCGGCAGCAGCAGATCCTTACCATCGACTCCGACCATCTTGACCGCAGGACGAATATCTTTGCCTGCTGCAGGACGGTCTTTAGCGTCCAGAACTTCAATGTTGGTCAATCCGGTCAATTCGTCAGTCTGACGCTTGATCGTTATGCCTTCTTCCATGCCCACGTAGGTCACGGTACCTTTCATTTCGGTAACGATCGGGTGAGTGTGCGGATCCCACTTGGCCACTATGGACCCAGCATCGACCTTGTCGCCTTCCTTAACCAGAATCACCGCGCCATATGGGAGCTTGTAGCGCTCGCGCTCACGACCGAACTCGTCGGCGATTGCGAGCTCACCAGAACGCGATACCGCAACCAGATGACCGTCAAGACGCTCGACATGTTTCAGGTTATGCAGACGAACAATGCCGCCGTTCTTGACTTGAACGCTGTCAGCAGCAGAAGTCCGGCTTGCGGCACCACCAATGTGGAACGTACGCATCGTCAGCTGGGTACCCGGCTCACCGATTGACTGAGCAGCTATAACGCCGACAGCTTCACCAATGTTCACCTGGTGACCACGCGCAAGATCGCGGCCGTAGCATTTGGCGCAGATACCGTATCGAGTCTCACAGCTGATCGGCGAACGCACGATCACCTCATCGATGCTGTTCAGCTCAATGAACTCAACCCACTTCTCGTCGATCAGCGAACCCGCCGGCACGATGACTTCGTCAGTACCCGGCTTGAAAACGTCACGAGCAATTACACGACCCAGTACGCGCTCGCCCAGCGGCTCAACAACATCGCCACCTTCAATGTGCGGCGTCATCAGAAGACCGTGTTCAGTACCGCAGTCGACTTCGGTAACGACCAGATCCTGCGCCACGTCTACCAGACGACGAGTCAGATAACCGGAGTTAGCTGTCTTCAACGCAGTATCCGCCAAACCTTTACGAGCACCGTGAGTAGAGATGAAGTACTGAAGTACGCTCAAACCTTCACGGAAGTTCGCAGTGATAGGCGTTTCAATGATCGAGCCGTCTGGCTTGGCCATCAAACCACGCATCCCCGCCAGCTGACGAATCTGAGCAGCAGAACCCCGTGCGCCTGAGTCAGCCATCATGTACATGGAGTTGAAAGATTCCTGATCAACCTCGACGCCATGACGGTCAATTACGCGCTCTTTGGACAGGTTCGACATCATCGCTTTCGAGACTTCGTCGTTCGCCTTGGACCAAAGGTCGATTACCTTGTTGTACTTCTCGCCCTGAGTTACCAGGCCCGAGGCGTACTGACTTTCGATCTCTTTAACTTCTTCGGTAGCGGCATCGATGATCCGAGCCTTCTCATCCGGGATAACGAAGTCGTTAACGCCAATTGAAACACCCGAGATAGTCGAATAGGCAAAGCCGGTGTACATCAACTGGTCAGCGAAGATAACGGTCTCTTTCAAACCGACCACGCGGTAGCACTGGTTGATGAGCTTGGAGATCGCCTTCTTTTTCATAGGCTGGTTGACCACGTCGTACGACAGGCCGGCCGGAACAACCTGGAACAACAACGCACGGCCAACAGTCGTGTCGACAATACGGGTGTTCTTGACACTGCCGCCATCACGGTCGTTGACAGTCTCGTGGATGCGAACCTTGACCTTGGCATGCAGAGCAGCTTCGCCGGCACGGAATACGCGGTCAACTTCCTGCAGATCCGCAAAGACTCGACCTTCACCTTTGGCGTTGATCGCTTCACGAGTCATGTAGTAAAGACCCAATACAACGTCCTGCGAAGGAACGATGATTGGCTCACCGTTGGCTGGCGACAAGATGTTGTTGGTCGACATCATCAACGCACGCGCTTCGAGCTGAGCTTCCAGCGTCAACGGTACGTGGACGGCCATTTGGTCGCCGTCGAAGTCGGCGTTGTAAGCAGCACAGACCAGTGGGTGAAGCTGGATAGCTTTACCTTCGATCAGAACCGGCTCAAACGCCTGGATGCCTAGCCGGTGAAGCGTTGGCGCACGGTTCAGCAGCACCGGGTGTTCGCGAATCACTTCAGCGAGAACGTCCCAGACCTCTGGCAGCTCACGCTCAACCATTTTCTTGGCGGCTTTGATGGTGGTCGCGAGACCGCGCATTTCCAACTTGCCAAAAATGAACGGCTTGAACAGCTCGAGAGCCATTTTCTTGGGCAGACCGCACTGATGCAGACGCAGTGTCGGACCTACGGTAATTACCGAACGACCCGAGTAATCAACACGCTTGCCGAGCAAGTTCTGACGGAAACGACCCTGCTTACCCTTGATCATGTCAGCCAGGGACTTCAGAGGGCGCTTGTTTGAACCAGTGATCGCGCGACCACGACGACCGTTGTCGAGCAGCGCATCCACAGCTTCCTGCAGCATGCGCTTTTCGTTACGCACGATAATGTCAGGAGCCGACAGATCCAGCAGACGCTTCAAACGGTTGTTACGGTTGATCACTCGACGATACAGATCGTTGAGATCGGACGTCGCAAAACGACCACCGTCCAAAGGAACAAGCGGACGCAGATCTGGCGGCAGAACCGGCAAAACGGTCAGCACCATCCACTCAGGAAGGTTGCCGGAGCCCTGGAAGGCCTCCATCAACTTCAACCGCTTGGACAGCTTCTTGATTTTGGTTTCGGAGTTGGTTTGCGGAATCTCTTCACGCAGACGACCAATCTCGTGCTCCAGATCGATTGCATGCAGCAATTCGCGAACGGCTTCAGCGCCCATGCGAGCGTCAAAATCATCGCCAAACTCTTCAAGCGCCTCGAAGTATTGTTCGTCGTTCAGCAGCTGACCTTTTTCCAGCGTGGTCATGCCCGGGTCGATAACGACGTAGCTCTCGAAATAGAGAACACGTTCGATATCACGCAGCGTCATGTCCATCAGCAAACCGATACGCGAAGGCAGCGATTTCAGGAACCAGATGTGAGCTACCGGCGATGCCAGTTCGATGTGAGCCATGCGCTCACGACGGACCTTGGCGAGTGCAACTTCAACACCACACTTTTCGCAGATAACACCACGATGCTTCAAGCGCTTGTACTTACCGCACAGGCACTCGTAATCCTTTACCGGGCCAAAAATCTTGGCGCAGAACAGGCCGTCACGCTCAGGTTTGAACGTACGGTAGTTGATGGTTTCCGGCTTTTTAACTTCACCGAACGACCACGAACGGATCATCTCAGGCGATGCCAACCCGATACGGATGGCGTCGAACTCTTCGACTTGACCCTGGTTTTTCAGCAAATTCAGTAGGTCTTTCAAGGCCTTTCCTCCTGGCGGAGCAGAGGGCGGTCAAAACGACCCACCCTCGATTCGCGTCACGTGTTATTCGGTTTCCAGATCGATATCGATACCGAGTGAACGGATCTCTTTGATCAACACGTTGAAAGACTCGGGCATGCCCGGCTCCATACGGTGATCGCCGTCCACGATGTTTTTGTACATCTTGGTACGACCGTTTACATCGTCTGACTTCACTGTGAGCATTTCTTGCAGAGTGTAAGCCGCGCCATATGCTTCCAGCGCCCAGACCTCCATCTCCCCGAAACGCTGACCACCGAACTGAGCCTTACCACCCAGCGGCTGCTGGGTAACCAGGCTGTACGAACCAGTGGAACGCGCGTGCATCTTGTCGTCCACCAAGTGGTTCAGCTTCAGCATGTACATGTAGCCAACAGTGACCGGACGCTCAAACTTGTTACCAGTACGCCCGTCGAACAGCTGCATCTGGCCGCTTTCTGGCATGTCAGCCAACTTCAGCATGGCCTTGATTTCGCTTTCCTTGGCGCCGTCGAACACAGGAGTCGCCATTGGAACGCCGCCACGAAGATTCTTCGCAAGATCCAGGATTTCCTGGTCAGACAGATCTTCCAGGCTTTCTTGACGACCGCCGATCTCGTTGTAGATCTCGTTCATGAACTTGCGCAGATCAGCAACCTTACGCTGCTCTTCAAGCATACGGTTGATCTTCTCACCCAGACCCTTAGCCGCTAGACCAAGGTGAGTCTCGAGGATCTGCCCAACGTTCATACGCGAAGGTACACCCAACGGGTTGAGGACGATATCGACTGGCGTGCCATTGGCATCGTGCGGCATGTCTTCAACCGGCATGATCACGGAGACCACACCCTTGTTACCGTGACGTCCGGCCATCTTGTCGCCAGGCTGGATGCGGCGGCGGATAGCGAGGTAGACCTTAACGATCTTCAAAACGCCTGGTGCGAGGTCATCGCCCTGCTGCAGCTTGCGTTTCTTGTCTTCGAACTTGTCATCCAGAAGGCGACGACGATCAACGATGTAAGCCTGCGCCTTTTCGAGCTGCTCGTTCAGAGCATCCTCGACCATGCGCAGCTTGAACCATTGACCATGCTCAAGCCCATCGAGCACTTCATCAGTGATTTCCTGGCCCTTCTTAAGACCTGCACCGCCTTCAGCAACACGACCGACTAACGCCGAACGCAGACGCTCAAAGGTAGCACCTTCAACGATGCGGAACTCCTCGTTGAGGTCTTTGCGGATTTCGTCCAGCTGTGTCTTTTCGATGGACAGTGCGCGAGCATCACGCTCAACGCCGTCGCGCGTAAAGACCTGCACGTCGATGACAGTCCCTTTGGTACCAGTAGGTACACGCAGGGAGGTGTCTTTAACGTCGCTCGCCTTCTCACCAAAAATCGCACGCAGCAGCTTCTCTTCTGGCGTCAGTTGGGTTTCACCTTTAGGGGTGACCTTACCGACCAGAATATCGCCAGCGCCAACTTCTGCACCTACGTAAACGATACCTGCCTCGTCCAGCTTGTTCAGCGCAGCCTCACCCACGTTCGGGATGTCTGCAGTGATTTCCTCTGGCCCAAGCTTGGTGTCACGCGCCACACAGGTCAGTTCCTGAATGTGGATCGTAGTAAAGCGATCTTCTTGAACGACACGCTCGGACAGGCAAATGGAGTCTTCGAAGTTGAAGCCGTTCCACGCCATGAACGCGATACGCATGTTCTGACCCAGAGCCAGCTCACCCATATCAGTGGACGGGCCGTCAGCCATGATGTCGCTACGCTGAACACGATCGCCCTTGCTCACCAGCGGACGCTGGTTAATGCAGGTGTTCTGGTTCGAGCGGGTGTACTTGGTAAGGTTGTAGATGTCGACACCAGCTTCACCGGTTTCAACTTCGTCATCTGCAACACGAACCACGATACGGCTTGCATCAACGGAATCGATCACACCGCCGCGACGAGCGACGACACAAACGCCCGAGTCACGTGCAACGTTACGTTCCATGCCGGTACCTACCAACGGCTTGTCAGCTCGCAGTGTTGGCACAGCTTGACGCTGCATGTTCGAACCCATCAACGCGCGGTTGGCGTCGTCGTGCTCAAGGAACGGAATGAGCGATGCAGCAACGGAAACCACTTGCTTCGGCGAAACGTCCATCAGCGTGACGTCTTCCGGTGCTTTGACCGTAAATTCGTTCAAGTGACGTACAGCAACGAGTTCGTCGATCAGTTGCTTCTTGTCGTTCATTGCTGCAGAAGCCTGAGCGATAACGTGGTCCGCTTCTTCAATAGCAGAAAGGAACACAATCTCGTCAGTTACCAGCGCATCTTTAACTACGCGGTACGGGCTTTCCAGGAAGCCGTACTGGTTGGTACGAGCATAAGCAGCCAATGAGTTGATCAGACCGATGTTCGGACCTTCCGGCGTTTCGATCGGGCAAACACGACCGTAGTGCGTCGGGTGGACGTCACGAACTTCAAAGCCTGCGCGCTCACGAGTCAGACCACCAGGGCCGAGTGCAGATACACGACGCTTGTGCGTAATCTCCGACAGCGGGTTGTTCTGGTCCATGAACTGAGAAAGCTGGCTCGAACCGAAAAACTCTTTAACCGCAGCCGCGACAGGCTTGGCGTTGATCAGATCCTGAGGCATCAGGCCTTCACTTTCCGCCATCGACAAACGTTCTTTAACTGCCCGCTCAACACGCACCAGACCTACACGGAACTGGTTCTCTGCCATCTCGCCTACACAGCGAACGCGACGGTTACCCAAGTGGTCGATGTCGTCGACAATGCCTTTACCGTTGCGGATATCGACCAAGGTCTTCAATACCGCGACGATGTCTTCCTTGCACAACACACCCGAACCTTCGATCTCGGTACGACCGATACGACGGTTGAACTTCATCCGACCGACCGCAGACAGGTCATAACGCTCAGGGCTGAAGAACAGGTTATTGAACAGGGTTTCAGCTGCATCCTTGGTAGGTGGCTCGCCAGGACGCATCATCCGATAGATCTCCACCAAGGCTTCCAATTGGTTGCCGGTAGAATCGATCTTCAACGTGTCGGAGATGAACGGACCACAGTCGATATCGTTGGTGTAGAGCGTTTCGATGCGGACGACTTGAGCCTTGGCGATCTTAGCCAGGATCTCGGCGTTCAGTTCGGTGTTGCACTCGGCAATGATTTCGCCGGTTGCCGGATGGACGATAGCCTTGGCGCTTGTACGACCCAAGACGTAATCCAGCGGAACTTCTAACTGTTTGATACCAGCTTTTTCAAGCTGATTGATGTGGCGAGCAGTAATACGACGACCCTGCTCGACAATAACCTTGCCTTTATCGTCAAGAATATCCAGGACTGCGATTTCACCGCGCAGGCGCTGAGGCACCAATTCCAGGTTCAGGTTCTCGCCCTGCACGTGAAAAACGTTAGTGGTGTAGAAAGCATCCAAGACCTGTTCGGTCGTGTAGCCCAGTGCGCGCAGCAACACAGATGCAGGCAGCTTGCGACGACGGTCGATACGGACGAATACACAGTCCTTTGGATCAAACTCGAAGTCCAGCCAGGAGCCGCGGTAAGGAATGATGCGAGCCGAGTACAGCAGCTTGCCAGAACTGTGGGTCTTGCCACGATCGTGGTCGAAGAACACACCTGGAGAGCGGTGCAGCTGGGAAACGATTACGCGTTCGGTACCGTTGATTACGAAGGTACCGTTCTCAGTCATCAAGGGAATTTCACCCATGTAGACTTCTTGCTCTTTGATGTCCTTGATCGCTTTGTTCGACGATTCTTTGTCGAAAATGATCAGGCGCACTTTTACCCGCAAAGGTACGGCGTACGTTACACCGCGTAGCACACATTCCTTGACATCAAAAGCCGGTTCGCCCAGACGATATCCGACGTACTCCAACGCAGCGTTGCCGGAGTAGCTGATGATCGGGAAAACGGATTTGAAGGCCGCATGCAGGCCCACGTCGCGGAACTGATCTTTAGTCGCTCCCGCTTGCAAGAATTCACGATACGAATCCAGCTGGATGGCCAGGAGGTACGGCACATCCATGACGTCCGGCAACTTGCTAAAGTCCTTGCGGATACGTTTTTTCTCAGTATATGAGTAAGCCATCAGCGTTCCCCAGCTTGGTCACCTGCTTGTTTGGCCCCTCCCGACGGGAGCAGCCAGAAAATCTTGCAAACCCCATGGTTTGCACCACCTCACGGGTGGTTACAGCTCGTTAAAGGCCCCGACCTAGCCGGCAGCCTATAACGGAAAAAGGCCGGTGGCAGAAGCCACCAGCCATCAGCCTTACGCTAGACGCGCGGGCTGGAACGCAAGGTCGATACTTACTTCAGCTCGACTTTAGCGCCTGCTTCTTCCAAGGTAGCCTTGGCTTTGTCAGCAGCGTCTTTAGCTACGGCTTCCAGCACGATGCCTGGAGCGCCATCAACTACAGCCTTGGCTTCTTTCAGACCCAGACCGGTCAGCTCACGCACTGCCTTGATCACGTTAACTTTCTTCTCGCCAGCTTCCAGCAGCATGACGTTGAATTCAGTTTGCTCTTCAACAACAGCAGCAGCAGCAGCCGGGCCAGCAGAAGCGGCAGCAGCAGTAACACCGAACTTCTCTTCGAAAGCTTTGATCAGCTCAACGACTTGCAGAACGGACATCTCGCTTACTGCGTTGAGGATATCGTCTTGAGAGATAGACATGAATCTAATTCCTGAATTGGGGACGGCCTACGCGACCATCGAAATAAACAAAAATACGCGAAAAGGAGCGCGGAGCCTTAAGCTGCTGCAGCTTCTTTCTGGTCGCGAATAGCCGCCAGAGTACGAGCCAACTTGCTGGTAGCGCCTTGGATCACGCTCATCAGCTGAGAAATTGCTTCGTCACGGGTCGGCAGAGTTGCCAGTACGTCGATCTGATTTGCTGCGAGGTACTTGCCCTCGAACGCAGCTGCCTTGATCTCGAACTTGTCCTGACCTTTAGCGAATTCTTTGAACAGTCTGGCAGCAGCACCTGGGTGTTCATTGGAGAATGCGATCAAGGTCGGGCCAGTGAACACATCGTTGAGAACACTGTATTGAGTGTCTGCAACGGCGCGCTTGAGCAGTGTGTTACGTACAACACGTACGTAAACACCAGCTTCACGGGCCTCTTTACGGAGTCCGGTCATTGCGCCTACTGTCACACCGCGGGCGTCAGCCACAACAGCGGAAAGAGCGACTTTGGCAGCCTCGTTGACTTCAGCGACGATGGCCTTCTTGTCATCGAGTTTAATTGCCACGGGTTTAACTCCTGCTTATTACCGTTTCATCCGGCCGAAGCCTGATGTCGTTTTGGTGTCTGATTCGGTAAGGAACCGGGAGCACCATCTGCGTAGGCTTGGGTTTTAAGACTTTCGCCGCCTACGGTCTTGGATAGCCCCCGCAAAGCAGGGACCCCAATTTTTGACTGACAAGGTCGCCCTTGCCAAGTCGGTCTCACGCGTCCAGCGAACCCTGGTCGATGACCAAGCCCGGGCCCATGGTAGTGCTCAGGGTAACGCGCTTGACATAAATGCCTTTCGAAGAAGCGGGCTTGATGCGCTTAAGATCAGCGATCAGAGCTTCAACGTTTTCCTTCAGCTTGTCGGCGTCAAAGCCTACCTTGCCAACGGAGGTGTGGATGATGCCGTTTTTGTCAGTGCGATAACGCACCTGACCAGCTTTCGCGTTTTTGACAGCGGTAGCAACGTCAGGGGTTACGGTACCGACTTTCGGGTTAGGCATCAGGCCGCGAGGACCGAGGATCTGACCCAATTGACCCACTACGCGCATTGCGTCTGGAGAAGCAATGACTACATCGTAGTTGAGGTCGCCAGCTTTCATTTCGGCAGCCAGATCGTCCATACCTACGCGATCAGCACCGGCAGCCAAAGCTGCTTCTGCTGCGGGGCCCTGCGTGAAGACGGCAACGCGAACTGTCTTGCCAGTACCGTGCGGCAGCACTGTAGCGCTACGAACGACTTGGTCAGATTTACGCGGGTCAACACCAAGGTTTACAGCAACGTCAACAGATTCGCTGAATTTGACGGTCGACAGCTCGGTCAGCAAAGCAGCCGCATCAACGAAGCTGTACGATTTACCTGGTTGGATCTTGGCAGCAATTGCCTTCTGGCGCTTAGTCAGCTTAGCCATTACACACCCTCCACGTTGAGGCCCATGCTACGAGCAGAACCGGCAATCGTACGCACAGCGGCGTCCATATCAGCAGCGGTCAGGTCGGCATTTTTTGCCTTTGCGATATCTTCGAGCTGAGCACGAGTAACAGTGCCAACCTTAACGGTATTCGGACGTGCCGAACCGCTGGTCAAGCCAGCAGCTTTTTTCAGCAGAACCGAAGCAGGGGTGCTTTTAGTTTCGAAGGTGAAGCTACGATCACTGTAAACAGTGATGATCACAGGAGTCGGCAAGCCTGGCTCAATACCCTGAGTACGGGCGTTGAATGCCTTACAGAATTCCATAATGTTCACGCCGTGCTGACCCAGTGCAGGACCAACAGGTGGGCTAGGGTTAGCCTGAGCAGCTTTCACTTGAAGCTTGATGTAAGCGGTAATCTTCTTGGCCATGAGGCACTCCAATTACGGGTTCGAACGCCTTCAAAGGCTCCCCGGTTACTTGCGCGTTTATCCCAGTGACGACAAAACCCCACAGCACAAGGCTGCGGGGTATGGGATGCTGGCTCAGCTACGCCTTTTCGACCTGGCTGAACTCAAGCTCCACCGGAGTGGAGCGTCCGAAAATAAGCACAGCCACTTGAATCCGGCTTTTTTCGTAGTTAACTTCTTCAACCGTGCCATTGAAATCCGCGAAAGGGCCGTCTGTTACACGCACGACCTCACCCGGCTCAAACAACGTTTTAGGCTTGGGCTTATCGCTGCCATCAGCAACGCGACGCAAAATCGCTTCAGCTTCCTTGTCAGTAATGGGGGCCGGCTTATCCGCAGTGCCACCAATAAAGCCCATGACACGAGGAGTATCCTTGACCAAATGCCAAGTACCTTCGTTCATATCCATCTGCACAAGCACGTAACCTGGGAAGAACTTACGCTCGCTTTTGCGCTTCTGGCCGTTACGCATCTCCACAACTTCTTCAGTGGGGACCAGAATTTCGCCGAAGCCATCTTCCATGCCTGCCGACTTTACGCGATCTACCAACGAGCGCATAACATGCTTTTCGTAACCCGAATAAGCATGAACAACGTACCAACGCTTAGCCACGGGACACCCTTAGCCAACAATCAAGGAAACAAGCCAGCCGAGCAGGGAATCTAACCCCCACAACAGCAGCGCCATTACGAGAACCACAGCCACCACAATCAAAGTGGTCTGTGTAGTTTCTTGGCGGGTAGGCCATACGACTTTTCGAATCTCTGCACGAGCTTCCTTGGCCAACACAAAAAAAGCCTTACCCTTACCAGTCTGCAGACCTATGAAGGCAGCAACGACAGCAATTGCAAGAAGTGCGAGTACGCGATACAGGATTGGCTGCGCCGAGTAGTATTGATTTCCAACGACGCCAACCACCACCAAAACGACTACTACGAGCCATTTCAGCAAATCAAAGCGGGAGTCTAGAGCTTCAGCCTTTGGATTCATCTACTAAAATCCTGTGAAAAGAAAGCCAGATACATTTTGCGAATCTGGCAGGTCAGGAGGGAATCGAACCCCCAACCTACGGTTTTGGAGACCGTCGCTCTGCCAATTGAGCTACTGACCTAAAAGCAAAATCAGGCCGACCATTATGGTGACCCAACAAGAAGTTTTCAACAGCTAATCGATCTATGTTGAAATACATAGCCAAGCAGGAGCTGAAAGCGGTGAAAATCGGCCCGCACTGATGCCACAGATCGAAAAATCACTCGCTCAAAACAAAGGCAGATACTTTTATATCTGCCTTGGCAATGGAGCTCTTGAGCGGATTCGAACCGCTGACCTCACCCTTACCAAGGGTGTGCTCTACCAACTGAGCTACAAGAGCAAAACAATCAGCACAACCAGCGAACATGGAGCGGGTGGCGGGAATCGAACCCGCATCATCAGCTTGGAAGGCTGAGGTTCTACCACTAAACTACACCCGCAGAGCTCACTGCTTACACTCGAAATTTGGTGGAGGGGGAAGGATTCGAACCTTCGAAGTCGTAGACGTCAGATTTACAGTCTGATCCCTTTGGCCGCTCGGGAACCCCTCCTAAGCGAGGCAGCATTTTCAACTCATGCCACCCTTCTGTCAACCGTTTTCTCATAAAAAACCTGAGGTTACAAACGTTGACTATCGCTGAGCGTGCGATCCAAGATTGCCTCGCACGTCGAAGCGGGCGCCATTCTATGCAAACTATTCATGAGTTGCAATGGCTTAGCAGTACATTATTTGTATTTTTAGCCCGGGGAAATCTCGGGACAGTCCATTCATCAGATTATCGTTAAGCAGGCGAGTACTTTCTGAGGATATCTTCAACCAGTAGGCTTCTACGCTCTCAGGGTAACTCCCAATCTGACTTTGGATATCCAGGCTTATTAGACGCTGAGCAATGATCTGCGCATTTGCTTGAGATATAGGCCCACTCAGGTAACCGCATTTGTCGCTACCAAAACGATCAGATCCGACACTCGCAATACCCGCATTTAACTCATGGATTAGCTGGATACCGCGCTGATGTGCTGGAGGTCCATTAGGGACCAGTATTTCCTTTGCGCGAAGCGGCGCCTCCTGCTGATACCAAACGTAGTAGAGACCGTTCAACATCAGTAAGGTCATAAAAAGCCAACGCATAGGAACCCCAACGTAGTAGACCTATTCAACGCAAATGGACACCCAGAGATTGATCGAGTAGAACAAGGACATACAGCGACCGAGCTCTTCAACTGGGCACATCCTCAAACAGGCGGAGGCTTAGTTCTCCACCGCTAAACACTTGCTCGACATCACCAACGCTCAAGCGCAGCCCCCCAGCTGCGTCAACTCCAAGGACTATGCCTTGAACCGCACTTGAGCCTGCCAGCAAAGCCACCTCACAACCCTGCCATAGATGATTCGCTTCCCACTCCTTCCGAAAACGTGCGAACCCATCCTTGCGATGTTCAGCCAAATACTCAGCCAGATGCTTACTGAGGCTCGTCACTATGAGATTACGATCAAACAAATGGCCCTTCTCAAGCCTCATCGAGGTCCATGATTGATCAACGCTGGAAGAAGTACGCATATTGATATTGATGCCAATACCAATTATCACATGGCAAACATCAGCAGGATCACCAGTTATCTCAAGCAATATGCCTGCAAGCTTCTGACGACCCACCAGGATATCGTTTGGCCATTTAAGTCCTGCCTCGGAAATCCCGGCATTTCTCAAAGTTTTGATGACAGCTAGACCTACAAGCAGGCTCAAGCCCTCAAGCTGCCGCATCCCGCCGTCAATCCTCAGGCCCAGACTGTAGTAAAGGTTTTCTCCAAACGGACTTATCCAGGTCCTACCCCTCCGCCCCCTACCCGCCGTCTGCTGTTCAGCCAGAACCACCAATGGCAGAGCCGCTCTTTCATTGATCAGCCGTATCGCCTCGGCATTAGTTGAATCGAGACTCTGATGCACATGAACTGACCAGAGCAAAGGTCGTAATAGGTCGGATATCTGCACAGTATCCAATAAGCAAATAGGACCAGCTAAGCGATACCCTTTACCACGCACCCTGTGAAGCTCGATGCCAAGCTCGGCCTCCAACTGCTGGAGCTTCTTCCACACAGCTGCCCTGCTTACACCTAGCGCTACTCCCAAAGCCTCGCCAGAGTGAAACTCACCATCTTCAAGAAGCCTTAACAACGTTCGCATGTAATTACGCCCTAACGATCAGCAACGCATCATAGCTAGGCATGTTAATGATGCATAGAAGTCAGAGTATGACCGCAAGTGGAACGGCGGCGTCAGGAGCTGTACGTAGTTTTCGCGCGCATAAACAAAACCCCATCTGCGTAAGCAGATGGGGTTTCGGAATTTAATCTTGACGATGACCTACTCTCACATGGGGAAACCCCACACTACCATCGGCGATGCATCGTTTCACTGCTGAGTTCGGGATGGGATCAGGTGGTTCCAATGCTCTATGGTCGTCAAGAAATTCGGGTACCAAATCGCTGCACCTGTCGCCAGGGCCTCGCTTCGGCAAATCGGGTATGTGATCAGGTAGTTTGGTTCGTGTACTGCAAACTTTCAGCGTCTGTCATCTTCACAGTCACCGCAATCTGTGCCCTCTCGGGTCGCTAGATTGCTTGGGTGTTATATGGTCAAGCCTCACGGGCAATTAGTATTGGTTAGCTCAACGCCTCACAGCGCTTACACACCCAACCTATCAACGTCGTAGTCTTCGACGGCCCTTCAGGAACTCAAGGTTCCAGTGAGATCTCATCTTGAGGCAAGTTTCCCGCTTAGATGCTTTCAGCGGTTATCTTTTCCGAACATAGCTACCCGCAATGCCACTGGCGTGACAACCGGAACACCAGAGGTTCGTCCACTCCGGTCCTCTCGTACTAGGAGCAGCCCCTCTCAAATCTCAAACGTCCACGGCAGATAGGGACCGAACTGTCTCACGACGTTCTAAACCCAGCTCGCGTACCACTTTAAATGGCGAACAGCCATACCCTTGGGACCGGCTTCAGCCCCAGGATGTGATGAGCCGACATCGAGGTGCCAAACACCGCCGTCGATATGAACTCTTGGGCGGTATCAGCCTGTTATCCCCGGAGTACCTTTTATCCGTTGAGCGATGGCCCTTCCATACAGAACCACCGGATCACTAAGACCTACTTTCGTACCTGCTCGACGTGTCTGTCTCGCAGTCAAGCGCGCTTTTGCCTTTATACTCTACGACCGATTTCCGACCGGTCTGAGCGCACCTTCGTACTCCTCCGTTACTCTTTAGGAGGAGACCGCCCCAGTCAAACTACCCACCATACACTGTCCTCGATCCGGATAACGGACCTGAGTTAGAACCTCAAAGTTGCCAGGGTGGTATTTCAAGGTTGGCTCCACGCGAACTGGCGTCCACGCTTCAAAGCCTCCCACCTATCCTACACAAGCAAATTCAAAGTCCAGTGCAAAGCTATAGTAAAGGTTCACGGGGTCTTTCCGTCTAGCCGCGGATACACTGCATCTTCACAGCGATTTCAATTTCACTGAGTCTCGGGTGGAGACAGCGCCGCCATCGTTACGCCATTCGTGCAGGTCGGAACTTACCCGACAAGGAATTTCGCTACCTTAGGACCGTTATAGTTACGGCCGCCGTTTACCGGGGCTTCGATCAAGAGCTTCGCGTTAGCTAACCCCATCAATTAACCTTCCGGCACCGGGCAGGCGTCACACCCTATACGTCCACTTTCGTGTTTGCAGAGTGCTGTGTTTTTAATAAACAGTCGCAGCGGCCTGGTATCTTCGACCGGCATGAGCTTACGGAGCAAGTCCTTCACCCTCACCGGCGCACCTTCTCCCGAAGTTACGGTGCCATTTTGCCTAGTTCCTTCACCCGAGTTCTCTCAAGCGCCTTGGTATTCTCTACCCAACCACCTGTGTCGGTTTGGGGTACGGTTCCTGGTTACCTGAAGCTTAGAAGCTTTTCTTGGAAGCATGGCATCAACCACTTCGTGTCCTAGGGACACTCGTCATCAGCTCTCGGCCTTAGAATCCCGGATTTACCTAAGATTCCAGCCTACCACCTTAAACCTGGACAACCAACGCCAGGCTGGCCTAGCCTTCTCCGTCCCTCCATCGCAATAACCAGAAGTACAGGAATATTAACCTGTTTTCCATCGACTACGCTTTTCAGCCTCGCCTTAGGGACCGACTAACCCTGCGTCGATTAACGTTGCGCAGGAAACCTTGGTCTTTCGGCGTGGGTGTTTTTCACACCCATTGTCGTTACTCATGTCAGCATTCGCACTTCTGATACCTCCAGCAAGCTTCTCAACTCACCTTCACAGGCTTACAGAACGCTCCTCTACCGCATCATCATAAGATGATACCCGTAGCTTCGGTGCATGGTTTGAGCCCCGTTACATCTTCCGCGCAGGCCGACTCGACTAGT